>NZ_CP092966.1:2447388-2483061 GCF_022557135.1 Staphylococcus coagulans | reverse complement strand
TTTATTTATAGCACCTTCTCCAACCAACTATCGCTTGAATACTTGTTATTCTAAGTTGTTTTCATATATTCAAGCACTATACACATTTTTTCAATGTCATAGTGTTTCATACATAACCTCTGTTATTTTAATAGTGTCTTTTAAAACATACTACATCATAATCATAATATATTTAATAAAAAGTTAATAAATAGTTAATTGGTAGTTAATTAATATATTTATAATAAATATATACAATAGAGATGTATCTAGATACAAAATGTCATTAAAATAAGAGGATAATTAAAATGAATAAGAATATTATAATTAAAAGCTTTGCAGCTTTAACGATTTTAACTTCTCTTGGCATAGGAAGTAGTCTTTCAGATCAATATCATTCAGTCGCAAAAGCAGAAAAAAATGTAATAGAAATTCATGATGCAACGGTCAGCCCATATAATGGTGTGGTCTCATTTAGTCATGGGACAGGATTTGTAGTAGGTAAGAATACGGTTGTCACAAATAAACATGTGGTGAGTGGTCAAGGCAAAGATGCAGTGAAGAGAATCGGTGCGCATCCTACTGGATATAGTAGCAATGGTGGACACTATGATATATTAAAAATTACTCCATATCCAGGTAAGGAAGATTTAGCAATTGTGCATATTAGAGAAAGATCAGAAGAAGGATGGAACTTTAATGAAAAAACGCAGGCATTGAAATTAGCCAATCATGCCAGTGTCAATGAAAGAATTTCAATTATGGGCTATCCAAAACCTGATAAACATGGTTATAACTTATTACAATCATTTGGTAAAGTATTATCTATAGAAGGAACTGGTATGATAATTGACGCTTATCCGGAGCCAGGGAATTCTGGTTCTGCAATTATAAATGAGAATGGTGAAGCAGTAGGTGTATTTTACGCTGGAGATATTAAAGATTCACCCGAAAGAAAAGGATATGGCGTTTACTTTACACCTGAAATTAAAAAATTCATCCAAGAAAACATACAAAAGTAAGCAAACATAAAGTTGTTTCATCGTTTTTAATAATCACCCTAGAATTTACGACTTAGACTCAATCGTAAGAGATACTTATAAAATAAGAGAACCTTCCATCTCGTATAAAAACATTTACCCCTTAACCCATAAAAAGTATATAAATATAAAACAATAACGACGATATAAAGAGAATGTCGTTATCGATTAAAACATAAACTGAAAAAAGGATATTCCTCATCCAATTTAAACTGTGTAAGTAGAGTGCACCGACTCTACTTCGCAGTTTATTTTTTAGGTTAAAATATAGTACAGTCGATGCATCATTTATGATTTTTCGATTGCCGTTTTAAAATAATGGTAACAAACTTGGTTACTAAAGAAGTTTGGATTGTTTTTACGCAGGGGGTATTCCGAAAAATAAGTAAAAAAATGCGACTGGAAAAACGATAAGGATACTCAAGCTGGACAAGACTGTGCTAATCATCCACGTTTTTCTATTTTTTTGGTTCATAACCCATAAAATGACTGAAAGAACGAACACTATTAATGAAACTTGAAAATAAAAAGAAAGAATATCGCCACCCTCATAATTTAAAAATGGAATAGGAATGAATAATAACAATATGAGAAGAGTGTTACTTAATATATGAAAACTATACATTGCTTTTCTCATGACAAAACGTCACCACCTTTAATTAAAATCATTTAGAGCTTATTAATAGGCTACATGAATTGATGAAAAATAAAAAGACTCGCAAGGGATAAGCGAGTCTTTTTGTATTATTTATTTAAAGAAAGGAAGGAATCCACCAAGGATGTTTCTAACTTTGTTTGCTGCTTCTGCTGCAACAATTGCTGTTTTTACGACTGTAGGGTTTTCATACAATGTATACAATACTTTACTAGTATTAGCTGTTTCCGTTACAAAGTTTCTAGTTTTTGCATAAGATTTATAAAATACACTAGAATCATTGTCAATTGTTAATGGTTTGATGTAAGCACTAGTTCCATTCTTATTAAATAGTGCAAGTACTGTTTTGTCAACTGTACCTTTATAGTTAAAGTATAAGTTTGAGTAATATTTTGCATTGTTATATTTTTGTTTAAGACTATTGTATGATTCAGTTACATAGTTGTAAGCTTTGTTCGCACTGTCTTTGATGTAAGTGTAACCATCTTCAAATGGACGTTTGAAATCATTCCATAAGTCTGTCCAAGTTGATTTTGAAGGTGCTTCAACTTGAGGTGTAGATGGTACTGAAGGTTGAGAAGGTGTAGCTTGGTTTTGACCTTGATTTTGAACTTCAGGTTTTTGTACCTCAGGCTTTTGCTCTTCTTTTTTCACTTCAGGTTGTTTCGCTTCAGGAGCCTTTTCTTCTTTTTTGTTTTCTACTTTAGGCGCTTGAGGTTGTTTTTGATCTTCTTTCACTTCAGGCTTTTGCTCTTTTTGCTCGTCAGCTTTAGGCGCTTGAGGTTGTTCTTCTTTTTTCTCTTCTACTTTCGGTACTTCAGGTTTTTGTTCT
Organism: Staphylococcus coagulans; assembly: GCF_022557135.1. Lineage (NCBI taxonomy): Bacteria > Bacillati > Bacillota > Bacilli > Caryophanales > Staphylococcaceae > Staphylococcus > Staphylococcus coagulans. The sequence goes on along the minus strand of NZ_CP092966.1, from coordinate 2,480,555 downwards.
TCTTGTTGAGGTTGCTCTTGCCATTTTTCTTCCCAATTTTCTGGCTCGATTTGTGGCTCAGCTGGTTTTGTTTCAGTCTGGTTTACAGATTCAACAAAAACTTTTTGAGCTGCATCTGGGTTTTCTTTGATTTCTGAGATGTAACGATCACGTTGTTCATCAGTGATATCTTCATTATTTAAAATTTCATAGAATGCATTTTGTTGTGCCACACGACGATCTGGACGTTGGCTATCTTTAATTGATTCAGAGAATACGTTTTGTGCACTGTTTTTATCTTCATGTAATTGTTTGATGTATTGATCGCGTTGCTCTTCCGTAATACCATCCATATGTAATACTTGATAAAATGCTTTTTGTTCTGGTGATACTTTTGCAGATTCAAAAGTTTGATCCGCTGCAGGTGCAAGTCCTGATTTTGATGGTTCTTGTTCACTCGCGTCAGCTTGTCCGTTTGATACGATTGTTGCGATAGATACTGTAGCAACACCCATTAATAATTTAGCTATGTACTTGTTTTTCATAATTAATCCCTTTCATATTCAGTTTTTATTTGTTGTAAGCATTTAAAATATAGCATGCTTTTATATTGATTTAAATTAACTATTTCTTAATTGTTCATAAAAACAAATTAATATATTTTGGTTTTACTAGTGTGTTAAAAAGTAATGCAAAATCTTATCTTTTATTTTTTATGACTTGGAAAGCATTAATTATCTATAAAGAGAAATATAGAACATCTTCTGTTTAATGTTGTAATAAGTAATGTGATGTGGTACAATTTTTGAATGTGAGTAATGAAAATTATTCCTTGCTTATCATTTCATTGATAGGCCGTATAGACCACAAGGAGGTGCAAATATAAAATGAGAACATATGAAATTATGTACATCGTGCGTCCAAACATCGAGGAAGATGCGCGTAAAGCAGTAGTTGAACGTTTTAACGGAATTTTAGCTTCTGAAGGTTCTGAAGTATTAGAAACGAAGGACTGGGGTAAACGTCGTTTAGCTTACGAAATTGAAGACTTTAAAGATGGTTACTACAACATCGTACGTATTCAGTCTGACAATAACGTAGCAACTGACGAATTCCAACGTTTAGCTAAAATTAATGACGATATCATTCGTTACATCGTTGTCCGTGAAGACGAAGATAAGTAATAGAATAATAATGGGGGCGTGAAAATGCTTAACAGAGTCGTATTAGTAGGTCGATTAACTAAAGATCCAGAATACAGAACGACACCCTCAGGCGTAAGTGTAGCGACTTTTACTCTAGCGGTTAATCGTACGTTTACGAATGCGCAAGGGGAACGTGAAGCGGACTTCATTAACTGTGTAGTTTTTCGTAAACAAGCAGAAAACGTGAACAACTTTTTGTTCAAAGGAAGTTTAGCTGGCGTTGATGGTCGCTTACAATCACGCAGTTATGAGAACCAAGAAGGCCGACGTGTGTTCGTCACTGAAGTGGTATGTGACAGTGTTCAATTCCTTGAACCAAAATCACAAAACCAACGTCACTCTAATCAAGGCAATGATTTCCAAAGCTATGGTCAGAGCTTCGGTGGGCAACAACAAGGTCAAAATTCGTCATATCAAAACAACAATCAACCCGCACATAACGATAATCCATTTGCGAATGCGAATGGTCCTATCGATATTAGTGATGATGATTTACCATTTTAATGAATTAGCGAACGTATAGAATCATTTTATAGTAAGGGAGGCACAAATCATGGCAGGTGGACCAAGAAGAGGCGGTCGTCGTCGTAAAAAAGTTTGTTATTTCACAGCAAACGGTATTACACATATCGACTATAAAGATACTGAGTTATTAAAACGTTTTATCTCAGAACGCGGTAAAATTTTACCACGTCGTGTGACAGGTACTTCAGCTAAATATCAACGTATGTTGACTACAGCTATTAAACGTGCACGTCATATGGCATTACTACCATTCGTTAAAGACGAAGCATAAGTGGCATAGACTAAGAACCCTGTCCTGTTCAAAGGATGGGGTTTTTAGCTATAATAAAAGTGAGTAGCACTGGGTGACTTGTGCCACTCACTTTTATTTTTAGAAGTATTAAAGTTTATTTTTACACATCATGATTTCATGCTGATATAAATGCGATAGTTTTTTAATTTAATATCATCTTTTGAAATTTTCATATAATAGGGTTTTGGCTTCCTAAGAAAACACCTCAAAATCCATTCAAATGAATTTTGAGGTGTTTTCATATTTGTTTTCTATCAAGTATCTACTTCAATTAAGTCAAATTGATTTGTGCCTTCAGCCTGTAAGAAAAGAAGTTCTTGGGGCAAGATTTCCAAAATAGTTTAGTTTATCAAATATTTTATACCCCGGTATCCCTATATAATTATTTGCTATACGCTTTAATTGGATAATGATCGGAGTAATCATTATAAAAGTAAGTGTAAGGGAAAGCATAGACATGCCAGCTTTGTGCTTTTTCATCTACAGCTTTATTAACGAGTGTGCCGGGTTGCCGATGATCTTTATCTACAAATATATAGTCTAAATACTCGGATTGTGCATTTGGATAATTGTATTTTGCAATTGAGTTGGACTCTGGGTCCCATGTGCTCGTATGTCCAGTGAAGCTTACATCATTAACATTTAAATTTCTAAGCATGTCTTGATACTCACTTGAACCTTTATTAACATTTAGATCCCCGCCAATGTAGACCACTTCATCTTTTGGTATGTTTTTATTTTTTACGAATGTACTGATTTCATTCATTTGTTCAGCTCGAATCTCTCTGTCATAGCCTGTTCCACATCTGCTATCCTCGGCTTGTGTATGAGTACCGATAACATGAACATTTTTACCTTCTTTTTCAATTTTCGTGTATACAAATCCTTTATTGCTATCATTATCAAAACCACAACCGCGTCGAAATACATGCTGTATTCTTTCTTTTATTGGATATTTACTTACAATTGCCACCCCTCCATCTTCAAGGACAGTACTAGAGTAACTTCCTTCTGTGCTATCCCATCCAGATCTAGAGCGACCTAGAACGCCAGTTTGATGTGGGTATTCATTTTTAAGATTATTTAAGAGTTGGTTTGATGCACCGTTATCAAATGCCTCATTTAAAATAACAACATCATTACCTTTTATGTAAAAAGATTGAGAAATTAAATCAGCGCGAATATATTGCCCCCAGTTAGGATACAATGATGTTGGAAGCATATAGACATTGTGACTTGCTAATTTTAATTCATTATTGTTAGGTGCTTTGGCAGCGTGTGCTGTAGGGTGTGCAGTAATACCTAATAGAATGAGATGGGCTAAAATGATTGATGTGAATGCTTTAGTTTTTTGTAATTTCTTCATTTTTATCACTCCTTTGCACATTATTATAGCGTTATAAAAAGTAAAAAAGGTTGAACTCGTTTTTAATTTTAGTTAAAAAAATATTAACTTATAATTATTCGTATTTAACTTATTATTTTTGAATCAATTGAGTTTAATTAAATTTCAAAGCATGACTTAAATTTTAGAAGGTAAAAGTGAATGATTACGCAACTATGTCTAGAGTATAAGTCTGTTATGTAGAGGGAATTTTATTATTAAATGTGGTCAGTGTTTGAGGCAGATGAAGCTCTCTAGTGTTAGGAGAATCAAACATAAAATGCAGGGGGGACTGGATTGCATAAGTCTGCTAAGACAAGTTTTTAATCCGAGTCCCGTTTCTTCATTATTATAAGCATTCGCGTTAGAAAGCGTTTTTAATTTGAGTAGCGAATGGATTAGGAAATAGAGCGTCGTTTTTCATAAAAGTGATTAACGCCATTTAATATAATGCCTAATAAAATAATTGCTGATGAAATCAATGTGAGACGCTTGTAATCGAATCCAGACTCTAATAGTAAAGAACCGATGACGGCGCCTAAAAAATTGGCTAAATTAAAAACGGATGCAGCGACGGTACTAGACAATAAAGGTGCATCTTTTGCACTTAAAATCACTTTACTGTTCAACAATGGTGTTGTGCCAAATGTACCGAAACCAAATGCAAAACAAATGATTAATGCAAGTACAGCATTATGAACAGCGAAAACAAAAAAGAAAATCGTGATTAATAGCAATAGAAATGTGTAATAAAGATATTGCGTTAAACGTGGTTCAGGCACACTTCCAGTTGCTAAGTTTCCAATCACGCCACCTAATCCGAACATAAATAGGCAAACTGTTAGTCCTGTAGTACCGTAAGGCGCATATTGATGAAGAATTGGCTCCATAAATGTATAGGTTGTAAAGACACCAGAATAACCAAAGACAATAATAGAAATAATGATAAGCACATGCGGATTTTTAAATATTTTCAACTCGTTTTTAACATTCACTTCAGAACTCAAAGTAATGTCAGGTGTGTATTTTAGTAAACCTATTAATGTGATCAATGCTAATCCAATCATAATCACAAAGACAATTCTCCAATTTGACAAGCCACCAAAAAATGAACCAAATGGGACACCAATCATCACAGCAATTGTGAGACCTGCTTGAACTAAAGCGATGGCGTGTGTTTTTTTCTGAGGAGGTACAATGGCTGAAGCTACACTCATACATACACCAAAAAATGGAGCGTGCATAGATGCAGATAATAGTCTTGAAATGAGCAACATATTGAAGTTAGGTGCAAGTGCAGCGATGATATTGCTGACAATAAATATTGCAATTAATATAGGTAGCAGTCTTTTTGCTTGGAATTTTAATGTTAAAATTCGCATAATAGGACCGATTAACGCGACACTTATCGCATAAACGCTAATTAATAATCCAGTAGTAGAGATTCGAACATTCATATCTGCTGAGATTTGAGTCAATAGACCTGTCACTACGTATTCGGCCATACCTACAGTGAAAGTTCCTATCATAAAAAATAGAAAGAGTGTTTTTTGACGCATCGTTTGTCCCTCCTTTGCTAGATTCACATATGTTGCGATGTTACAAAAAATAGCACGAAATGTGAAGTGAAAAAGGTTATTTTATGAAAAATTAGTAGTACTTTCGCAATAAACATATAAACATGTCATTATTTTTTAATTTGTATTGACAATAATAATAATCCGCGTACAATTAGAAATTAAAAAGATGTTGAAGTGAGGTTCTTATGAAAGCTGTTTTGAAGCAGATACCAAAATTAGAATTACATTGTCATTTAGACGGCTCTGTCAGTGTAGATTATTTAAAAACACAGAGTGAGAAACAACAAGTGCGCATAGATATTGATAAAGTAACAGTGGATCAAAATTGTCAAAGTTTAGCAGAATATTTACAGTCATTTGATGAGATATTGAAGGTCATGCAAACACAAGAGAGTCTTATTGAAGCGGTTATCGATGTTGCACGACAATCGCATGAAGATGGGGTGAAGTATATTGAGGTTCGCTTTGCGCCTGCTTTCCATCAGTCACTTGGTTTGGAAACGATTGAAATTTTAGATGCGGTTTGTGAAGGTGCGCAGCAAGCTGAAGCCCAATTTGATTTGGATGTACGTTTGCTCGTATGTGGGATGAAGCATCATTCAATGGCAACTAATCAAGCGATTTTTGATCATTTAGGTGCGAATGCATCGATTACAAAGTATATTGTAGGTGTAGATTTAGCAGGAGATGAAGCGAGTTCACCAACGGAAGCGCATGAAGCATTAATTCAATATGCAAAAAGTAAAAATTTAAATATTACATTACACGCCGGGGAGTGTGGTTGTGTAAAGAATGTGTACGATGCGATTCAATATGGCGCACGTCGAATTGGTCATGGTGTGGCGATTTTTCAAGATGAACAGGCTTTGTCTTGGGTGAAAGAACACGATGTCCTATTAGAGTTTTGTCCGAATAGCAATTTACAAACAAAGGCCATAGATACATTAGCGACTTTAGATTTGCCAAAGCTCATGGAACAAGAGGTGGCCTTCTTGATTAATACGGATAATCGAACGGTGACGCAGACAACGTTAATGGATGAATATGCATTATTGTTGGAACACCGTCTACTGAATATGGCCGATATACAAAAAATAAATTATGATGCAATTGATTACAGCTTTGCATGTCAGGCAACGAAAGATAAGTTAAAACGCTACTTTGAAGAGAACTAAATCATATACAAAAAGACGAGATTGGGATAGTGTGCCCAGTCTCGTCTTTAACTGTTTATCACAAATGAACTTAACTCAATCGCTTTCTAAAAATGCGCTTCTAAAATGCCTCAAATATTATTTTTTATTTTAAGCTGTCTTCAATCTCTTTCATTTCTTTTTCTTTAAGGTCAACAACAACTTCACCATCTTTTGTATCCTCTTTTAAAGCAGATTTTGCTTCTTTAGAATGATAAAGTTCTGCAATTTTTTTATACGTTTTGTTATCTTTATCTTTAGAGTTAACAGCAATGATGTTGATATATGGTTTAACTGCATCTGATTTCGCATCTTCTAAGTAAATCGGATCTTTCTTTGCATCTAATCCTGCTTTTGTTGCAACCCCGTTATTAATGACTGAAATATCGACATCAGAAAGGGCACGTGCTGTTTGTTGTGCATCTACGGCTTTGATATCTAAGTTTTTAGGGTTAGATTGAATATCTTTGATTGAACTAGATAAGCCGAAATCTTTTTTCAGTTTAAGTAATCCTGCTTTTTCTAGAAGTTTGAGTGCACGCGCTTGGTTAGAAACGTCATTTGGAATCACGACTTTGGCGCCGTCTTTCACGTCTTTAATGTCTTTTACTTTTTTCGAATAGACCCCAAGAGGTGCTAAAACAGAAGTACGAATCGGTGTAATATGAGTCCCTTTATTCGCTTTTTTAAATTCATTCAGAAATGCAAAATGTTGGAATGCGTTCATATCAATATCCCCATCGTTGAGCGCAGTGTTTGGAACGTTGTAATCTGAAAATTGTTTGATTTCCAAATCGATATTGTCTTTTTTTGCCAATTCCTTTACTTTTTCCCATGCTTTTGTATCATTTGAAGCAACACCAATCGTCACTTTTTTTGTATCATTTTTACCACAGGCGCTAAGTACCAGTACAGCAAGAACTAAGAGTGTCAGTAATTTTTTCATCTCATAAAACCCCCGATTAATGTCGACGTACTTTTTTCGCAAGTACGTTGCCGACAGATTGTATTAATTGAACAATAATGACTAAAACCACGACCGTAATCACAATGACAAGTGTGTCAAAGCGTTGATAACCATAGACAAGGGCCATATCCCCGATACCGCCACCACCAACAGCACCGGCCATAGCAGTTGCCCCGATCAGACCAATAATGGCCGTAGTAATAGACAAGATAAGTGATCCCAGTGCTTCAGGTAAAAGAAAGTACCGAATGATTTGCATTGGCGAAGCCCCCATCGCATGTGCAGCTTCAATGATACCTGCATCTACCTCTAGCAGTGAATTCTCAACTAATCTCGCAATATAAGGGGCGACATAGACAGTTAAAGGAACAATGGCAGCCGTTGTGCCAATCGATGTGCCTACAATTAATTTTGTAAAAGGAATAATCGCAATTAACAAAATGATAAACGGAATAGATCGCAATATATTAATCATTAGATTTAAAATATGATGAATAATGGCATTAGGCCATATTCCATTTTGTCTCGTAACAACGAGTAGAATGCCTAGCGGTATCCCAATAATAGCACCGAGAACAAGGGCAAACGTGACCATATATAATGTTTGATACAGCGCTTCGAGTAACTGAGATGTTTCGATTGATGAACCTAACATGATGGTAATCCCTCCTCGTATTGAATGTGATGTGTTTCAAAGTATGAACGAGCATCGCGTTGTTGAGCAGGAGTTCCTGTTACTTGGAGCCAGAGATATCCTACAGTTTCATTTTGTATGTTAGCTGTAATCGCATGAATGACGTTCACTTTCACATTGATTTCTTGAATGAGATCGTTGAGAATCGTATGTTTAATTTGCGAAGGTTCAATAAACAGTTTGTATACTGTGTCATCTTCATGGAGCTGTATATCTTTAATCACAGAAGGGGAAGGTAACGTATTGATGACTGTCGATACAAAACGTTGTGCTGTAGATGTCTGTGGCTGGCTGAATACACTTTTAACAGTGTCGAGTTCAATGACGTGTCCGTTTTCCATAACCGCAACACGATGACATATTTTTTGGATAACACTCATTTCGTGTGTAATGACCATAATCGTTACACCAAAAGTTTCGTTCGTTTTTTTCAATAAATCGAGTATTGAGTCAGTTGTGGCTGGGTCTAAAGCACTTGTGGCTTCATCACAAAGCAAAATTTTAGGACGCGTAATTAAAGCGCGGGCAATCGCAACACGTTGCTTTTGTCCACCAGAAAGTTCTGTCGGAAACTGATTCGCTTTACCAGCTAAATCTACAAATCGCAACATTTCTTCCACACGTACTTTAATCTCTTCCATAGGCACTTTACTTAAAATTAAAGGCATCGCCACATTTTTAAAAACCGTTTTTGAGTTGAGTAAATTGAAGTGCTGGAATATCATTCCAATCTCTTTTTTAACCGTACGCAGTTGGGCAGCTGAATATGTATTTAAATGATGACCGTCAACTAGAATATCTCCCGACGTTTGTTTTTCTAACTGATTAACAAGGCGGACGAGGGTACTTTTACCGGCACCACTGTACCCAATAACACCAAAAATATCCCCTTTATTAATTTTAAAGTTAACATCTTTAAGTGCTTGCACAGTCGTACTTTTCTTTTTAAATGTTTTATTGACATTTTTAAATTCGATCATGGCAACCTTCCTTAATTCCGATTTAAATAATAAGTAATGTCTGTATTTTATGTGATGTACAAAAAATAGTCAACACAATATTTAGTATTTTCTGAAAAACTATAAAAAAAGACTTAAATTGACTTTGCTCGAGCAAAGTTTGATTTAAGCCTTTAAAGTGGACATATTTTAGCGACGCCAAAAAGAGGAGCTGTCTTTCTTGTCTTTGATATTGAAATCAATGATACGATAAAGCAAATCGTAGTTGACTTCGTCCGTCCATTTGATTTTTAGAAACATTTTTGTCATTTGATAGCCAGCATCTTTAATGTCATCTGCAAATGTATCTAAAGTATATTTCTCAGGTGAAATTGCAAAATGGGGTTTAGCTTTACTAAAGCCCAAGATGAAAGAACCATTGTCCTTATACAATAACATGGGTTGGTTCCATTTTATCTCCATAGTAAGTTCAGGGTAGTTTTCTAAAATCGTTTGTAACACATTTTTAAGCTTTTCACGATGTGCCTCTTTATCGATGGTTTCTAAAAAGTCATCTAAAGTTTCCATTTGTATTCCCCCATTAAATATTTAAGACGATGAGTGTACGACTTACACTCGTATTGTAACACGTCATGTAGAAAAGAAAGGGTTTATTGTAAACTTAAAATATAAATTAATTTACAATTATGGTATACTGGCTTTTATATGAGGAGGAATGGTTATGAAAATTGCAGAGCAAATATTAAAAGGTTCAGCTTTAACACCAGAGGAAGCATTTGACTTATTTACGAATCCAACCTATGACACCATGGACCTTGTACATGAAGCTTATCAATTACGTAAACATTATTATGGTCACAAAGTAAAATTAAATATGATTTTAAATGCTAAAAGTGGAATTTGCCCTGAAGATTGCGGCTATTGTGGCCAATCACGTGAAATGAAGGAAAAACAGCGTTATGCATTAATTCCTGAAAATCAGATTACAGAAGGTGCGAAAGTCGCGGCTGAAAATGAAATTGGCACATATTGTATCGTTATGAGTGGTAGAGGACCAAGTGATAAAGAGATTGATCATATTACATCCTCAGTCGAACAGATTAAGGCTGAGCATCCGCAATTAAAAATATGTGCTTGTTTAGGTTTAACAAATGAGGAGCAAGCGGGTCGTTTAAAAGCTGCTGGTGTAGATCGCTATAACCATAATTTGAATACAAGTGAAAATTATCATGATGAAGTTGTGACCACACACACGTATAAAGATCGTGTAGATACGATTGAAATAATGAAACAAAATCATATTTCGCCTTGCTCAGGTGTTATTTGTGGTATGGGAGAATCTAACCAAGATATCGTCGACATGGCCTTTGCATTGAGAGATATTGATGCTGATAGTATACCGGTGAACTTTTTGCATCCAATCAAAGGGACTAAATTTGGAGATATGGATCAACTGACGCCAATGCGTTGCTTAAGAATACTCGCGTTATTCCGTTTGATCAATCCAACAAAAGAGATTCGTATTGCAGGAGGTAGGGAAGTTAATCTTCGTTCTTTACAATCAACAGCCTTAATGGTTGCGAACTCTATCTTCGTTGGTGATTATTTAATTACTGGAGGTCAACCGAATCAACTGGATTATGATATGATTCGCGATATGGGATATGAAATTGATTACGGTGCTAAACAAAGTGAGATGGAAAGTGTATAAAGTCTATTAAGTAATGCCATTCAGAATATGACATCAAAAAAGCTGATTGACATTGCATCAATCAGCTTTTTGACATGATTTAAAACTTTAGTTTCTGATGAGATAGTCAAATGCTGACAATGCAGCTGTTGCGCCTGATCCCATTGAAATAATAATTTGTTTGTAACGTTGGTCTGTGCAATCCCCAGCTGCGAAGACACCTGGTACATTTGTATTACCAAGACGATCAACTTCAATTTCGCCCATACGGTTACGTTGAACAGAGTCGCCTAACCATTCTGTATTAGGAGATAAACCGATTTGAACGAAAACGCCATCTAAGTCGATGTGTTTGTCTTCTTTTGATTGCATATCTGTATAAGTCAGACCGTTTACACGATCATCACCTGTAATTTCTTTCGTAGCTGCATTAGTAATAACTTGTGTGTTTGGTAATGATTTCAAACGCTCTTGTAAGACAGAGTCTGCTTTTAACGTGTCAGAGAATTCTAATACTGTGACATTTTTACAAATTCCCGCTAAGTCAATAGCAGCTTCAATACCAGAGTTTCCGCCACCGATAACTGCAACATCTTTACCTTCAAATAGAGGGCCGTCACAGTGCGGGCAGTATGCGACACCTTTGTTCGTGTATTTTTCTTCACCTGGTACCCCAATTTTTCTCCAGCGTGCACCTGTACCGATGATTAATGAACGTGTTTCTAGAACAGCACCGTTATCAAGTGTTACTGATACAGTTTTGTCTGTTTTTTCAAGTTGTTCTGCACGAACACCTTTCATAACATCGATATTGTAGTCTTTAATATGTTCTTCTAAGTTAGTTGATAATGATGGACCCGTTGTTTTCTTAACACCGATTAAGTTTTCGATATCTGCTGTATCGTTGACTTGACCACCAATTCTATCAGCGACAATACCTGTTGTGAGCCCTTTACGTGCAGCATAGATTGCTGAACTTGCACTTGCAGGACCGCCACCAATAACAAGTACATCAAAGACTTCTTTGTTTTCAAATGCAGATGCGTCCGGACCTTGACCGAGTGTACTCAAAATATCTGTTACAGTCATACGGCCATTACCGAATTGTTCACCATTTAAGAAGATGGCAGGTACAGCCATGATGTCTTCTGCTTCTTCTTTAAATACAGCACCATCAATCATAGTGTGTGTAATATTAGGGTTCAATACACTCATTAAGTTTAATGCTTGAACAACATCTGGACATTTATGACAAGTTAAGCTGATATAAGTTTCAAAGTGAAGTGGTTGTTCAATAGATTTGATTTGATCAATTACAGATTGTTCTTCTTTCGGAGCACGTCCACTGACTTGTAAAAGTGCAAGAACGAAAGAGTTGAATTCATGACCAAGAGGGACACCAGCAAATGTGATGCCAGTGTCCTCTCCAGGTCTATTGATACTAAAGCTAGGTGTACGCTTTAAATCAGCTTTTTCTACTGTAATTCGAGATGACATTTCTGCGACTTCATTCACAAGGTTATCGACTTTTTGTGAATTTTCATCAGAACCTGTACTTGCTTTAAGTACAACGTCACCTTCCATCAAATCAAGAAGTTGCGATAATTGTTGCTTCAATTCTTGATTTAACATGCAGCATAGCCTCCTTAAATTTTACCGACTAAGTCTAATCCTGGAGTTAAAGTTTCGCCGCCTTCTTCCCATTTTGCTGGGCAAACTTCACCTGGATTTTCACGCACATATTGTGCAGCTTTGATTTTGTGAACAAGTGTACTTGCGTCACGGCCGATACCGTCTGCATTGATTTCTGCAGCTTGTACAACACCGTCAGGGTCAACGATGAAAGTACCACGTTGTGCAAGACCTTTTTCTTCATCTAATACATCAAATAAACGTGTGATTTGTTGAGATGGGTCACCAATCATTGTGTATTCTAATGTGCTAATTGCGTCTGAGTGATCATGCCAAGCTTTGTGTACGAAGTGTGTATCTGTAGAAACAGAGTATACGTTTGTACCAAGTTCTTGTAATTTCGCATATTGTTCTTGAACATCTTGTAATTCAGTTGGACATACGAAAGAGAAATCTGCTGGGTAGAATACAACAACACTCCAGCTACCTTTTAAGTCTTCGTGTGAAATTTCAACAAATTCATCTGTTTTTGCGTTGTAAGCTTGTGCTGAAAATTCCTCGATTTGTTTACCAATTAATGACATAATCGAAATCCTCCTATTATATGAATCATTATTATTTTAGATTAGAATGTAAAGACGTCTCGTCTTAATTATAATTCCTTATTAATAATAATTCTAATCTCAATAGCTATTATGACATGGAACATGCTTTCCGTCAAATAAATATCATTGTTGAAAGGGACATACACTAAGAAAGACAGTGGAATCAGCGTTTTTGCCATAGTTAGCGCGATTAAAGCGATAAAAATTGAGACTTAAATTCTAATAAATGTATCATCTTAATGATGAAAAAGGCTTGAAATTGGATAATAAAGGCGTTATAAATTTTATTCTAAAAAGTGTTAAACAATTCAAATGAGGGATTAATAAGACGCCTGCTAATATCATTTACGGATGCTGATTCTCAATTACAAGTATATAGTATGAAAATATATAACCGCTCAATCCGCAATGATTATTTAATAATGAGGCATTATTTCTTAGGTTAAAATGTATTCATAGATAAGCACACCTGGTGCGATTAATAGTGAATACAATTCGATATAAATCGTATCCTCTGTTGTTATTTTTCTACGATTTAAGGGTATGCATGAGATGCAAGGGACATGCGTTTTCTTGAGTGTTTTGATAGGATATAGAAAAAGGATAAGGAGTGTTTATAAATGTCAGAATATGTGTATGATTTGGCAAAACGACATCACTCAGTTAGAAAATTTAAATCAGATCGAATCAGTAGAGACACGGTCGAAAAATTAATTGAGGCAGGACAAATGGCTTCAACTTCTAGCTATTTACAGACAACATCGATTATTGGTGTAGAAGATGCTGAAAAGAAAGAAGCTTTAAAAGAGGTATCTGGGCAGCCTTATGTCGTTGAAAATGGATATTTACTTGTTTTTGTGATTGACTATCACCGTCATCAGTTAATTAGTGAAAAGCTTGAAGCTAATATGGAAGATAGCTTTGAGTCAGCTGAGGGATTACTCGTAGGTACTGTAGATGCGGCGTTGGCGGCACAAAATATAGCACTGACTGCAGAAGATATGGGCTATGGTATTGTTTATTTAGGTTCATTACGTAATGATGTACAGCGTGTGAGAGAAATATTAAAATTACCTGAACATGTTTTTCCAGTGTTTGGAATGGCGTTAGGCGTACCAGCAGATAACGAAAATGGTTCTCCAAAACCAAGATTACCACGTGAACATGTCTTTCATATTGATACGTATTCACAAGATGATGAACAGTTATCAAAACAGCTTGAGGAGTATGATCGAGAAGTTTCGCAATATTATAGTCAGCGTACAAACGGTGAGCGAAGTGAAACGTGGTCACAACAAGTAGCGGCATTTATGAGCAGTAAGCAACGCACAGAAATGAAAGAATGGTTGCAAATGGCAGGTTTTAATAGAAAATAAATCAGCGAACTATTAATTGACAGTATCTAAAATCATAAAGTTTTAATAACAAAAACCCCTTCAAATCTTTTCCACACGTAAGATTGAAAGGGGTTTTGTTGTGATGTTATTAATGTTGTGGTGTTAATTCATCATAATGATTTGAATTAAACGTATCTTCATTTAGTTGTTTTGTTAATTTAGCTGTTCCAGTACCTGCTAACATTGAATCGTTAACATTTAGCGCTGTACGTCCCATATCAATTAAAGGTTCAACAGAGATGAGCACCCCAGCGAGTCCGACTGGTAAATTTAAAGCTGAAAGTACAAGGATAGATGCAAATGTTGCACCGCCTCCGACACCAGCAACACCAAATGAGCTGAGTACGACGACGATAACAACAGTTGCAAGGAATTTAAAATCAACCTCTACGCCAGCGACAGGTGCAACCATAATTGCTAACATGGCAGGATAGATACCCGCACAACCGTTTTGTCCAATCGAAAGACCAAATGAGCCAGAGAAGTTTGCAATGGCTTGAGGCACACCTAAACGGTTCGTTTGTGCTTGAACATTTAATGGTAATGTCCCGGCACTTGAACGTGAAGTAAAGGCGAATAAGATTACTTCGGCTGTTTTCTTCATATATTGAATTGGGTTTACACCAATGATTGCAAGAATGATTAGATGAATGATATACATTGTGATGAGTGCAGCATAAGACGCAATAACGAATTTTCCTAACGTCCAAATGGCAGCAAAGTCACTCGTCGCAATAGTTTTCATCATAATTGCTAAAATTCCATACGGTGTAAGTCTTAAAACAAATGTAACGATAGCCATCACAAGTGAATAGACCGCATCGATACCACGTTTAAGTGTATGCCCATTTTCAGGTTGTTTACGTGAAACGCGTAAAAAGGCAAAGCCGACAAAAGCCGCAAAGATCACGACAGCAATTGTAGATGTCGCACGTTGACCCGTAAAGTCTAAAAATGGATTAGATGGAATTAACTCTAAAATTTGAGCAGGTAATGTCGTTGCCGTTAATTCTTTTGCCTGACTTGCAATTTCAGAGCTACGTGCATTCTCAGCGTGACCGAGGTCAATGCTAGAGGCATCTAAATTAAAGACAACTGCATAAATAATACCGATGATTGCTGCAATTGCTACTGTTCCAATAAGGAAAGCAAAAATCAATCCGCCCATTTTGGCAAACTTTTCACCAATATCAATTTTCGTAAAAGCAGCAACAATTGAAACAAAGATTAATGGGATAACAATCATTTGCAAGAGTGCAATGTAACCATCTCCCACTAAGCCAACCCACTCTGTCGTTTTTGATGTGACTTTGCTATCAACACCATAAATGAGGTGGAGTAGAAGGCCTAATAAGATCCCTAAACCAAGTGCAGTAAAGACACGTTTAGGGAATTTAACATGTTTTTTCGTCATGAACCAAAGTCCAATAAGAGCGAAAATAAAAATAATTAGATTAATAATAGTTAAAAACACAGACATATCAAAATACGCTTCCTTCTTAATTCCGACTTATACAATAGGATAATAGGAAAAAAGTATAAAATCAAGCTTTATTTTTTATCTGAGCAATTTTGGGCGAAAAGGGCGTAAGCTGTTCTTTCGCTTTAGCATGGCCGTCAATCAATTTTGCCATCAGTGAACCTGCTATAGGTGAGAGTAAAATACCGTTTCGATAATGTCCTGTGGACACATAAAGATGGTCTTCAACCTCTCCCATAATAGGTTCTTGGTTAGGTGTGATAGGTCGAATGCCCGTCCATGTTTTAATCACATGATGATTTTTGAGTTGCGGAATCATAGACAAGCTCTCTTGATCTAACCATGACAAGTTGTTCTCATTATTTTCAATGCTCCAACTATCGAAGTCTGAGGTCGCACCAATTAAGAAACGATTAGGCAATTTGGGCACGATGTAACAACCATTCATATTAAAAATGGTTTCCTTCAATCCTTTATAACAAGAGGCAATCAGTTTAACGTCACCTTTAACTGGTTGAGTAGGTAATTGGATATGAAGTTGTTGGAGTAACGTCCCAGACCAAGCGCCTGCAGCAATAATCAATTCATCTGCTGAAAAGTTGCCTTTAGATGTGATGACTGTATAACCGCTGTGATGACGTTCGACTTTTAAGACTTCGGTCTGTGTCATGAGTTCGATATAGTCGCGCTTTATAACGGAAGCAATCAGGGCTTTCGTATAGGTGTTTGCATTAATTTGCCCGTCATCTTGGATTTTAAAAGCAGCACTTTGGTTAGGATTGAGTTTTGGGAAACGTTGTTTTAGAGCGTATTTTGAGAGTTGTTTAATTGTGTGATCTTGGCTATGTAAAAATTGGAATTGCGCTTCTACTGCTTGGATATCTTGTTTTTGAGAGGCAACTTTAATTAGGCCGTATTTTTGGTATTCAATATTAATTCCAGTTTCTCGCTCGAGGTCGGCTGCAACTTCAGGCATCATTGCACGACTTTCCATAGCGAGGTGATACAGTGGATTGGCTTCGAAAAACTCGTTCTGTGCACCAAGCATGCCTCCCGCAGCGTACGACGCATTCATTCTTGGTGTGTAACGATCGATAATCCGAATATGTCGGTTTTGAGAGGATAGCTGTCTTGCAATGGATAAACCCATAACACCGGCACCAATAATAATTGTTTGTTTCATAAAAAAAGCCTCCTGCATGAAAGGATGCAGGAGGAACACGTATATGATTGAAATAAATGATTGAGTCATCATTAAAATGAGTTGAAATAAGTTCATTGTCATCATACGCTTTCCTTCGTTGGTTCTAACCACCTCAGGTTCAAAGAGTTAAGATACATTCTTTCTCAGCTCGCCTCGAGCACCCCTAGCATATAAATTTTTATTTGATTTCATTAATTATTGTAACTTTCATATTAGAAATATGCAAGTTACGCAAAGGTTGAATCGCTTTAACCACCGAATAAACGTTGGAAGAAGCCTTTCTTTTCATTGCTTTGAATCGATTGCGCAAGTGCCTGCTGTTCTTTAGTTTGAGTCTCGATGCTTTGTTGTGTTTGACTCCATTGTTCACTTTGTTCCTTTTGTGCGGCTGTCAGTGATTCAAGGGACTTACTATTCGATTCAAGTTGTTGATTTAATTGGGTATGTAACGCTTTTAATTCTTCTTGCTGTTGATGAACTTGGCTGACCATCTGACCTAACATTTGACGTTCTTCACGCATTTTATTGATTTCATTGCGTAATTCATTGATAAGTTGAGGCACTTGTTGATCGCTCGGCAAGTGTTGTTTATCTTCTTTGACGATAACTTGTAGAAAGTCTTTTTCTTGTTCTAACTCTTCAAAAGCAAGATCATAACTATTTGTACGTGCAACACGTTCTGTTATCTCTTGGAATAATTCAATATCTTCTTCTTTAAAATCAGTCGCTTCTCGACCACGGTATTCTGTTTTATTTAAATGGTAACCACGTTCTTCAAGATGCTGTACGATTTTACGTACTTGCTTTTCACTTAAGCCTGATCTTTGGGCAAATTCTTTTGTCAGCATATATCATTAGATCCTTTCTATTCTTTTTAGACGTACGGAAGTGTGCGTTCAGTGACCCGTCAGTCTGCCTCTCTCATTATTTTAACGGCTTTAAGCATTGATTTCAAGGTCTTATGGACGATGTTCTTTGCGTAAACCCATTTTGACAAGTAATGGATAAATGATACGTCGTGGTATTTGATTCGCATACACATATTTTAAAATGTAGCAGGATTTAACACTTGTACCAAAAATATCCTTAGTTAAAGGAATATTGCCTTTCACATATAAATCTAAAGGAATGGGCTTACCGTTACGATCTAATGAAGGTTGTAAGTATGTAATTTCAGTTTGCTTTTCGTAGCCGTTTTCTGTTAAAAAGTGACGACGGAAGTTAATTTTTCTTGCTGTTTCTTCATCAACATCGTTAGATTCAAATGTAGATTCAAACATAAAGAAATTAACGTCACGACCGTGAAGTTGGTTAGATATACGATTCAGCTCATGCTCAATCTGTTCTAAAGTCGTTTTCAAGCAGGCTTCACAATCTTGGCTGTGTTGTGCAAGAAGATAAATAATAAAGCCGACATTTGTCGTCGCTTCATAGTGGGCTGTCGCCAAGCTCACAATCGCGTCGTCTTCAATACCAACAATAAATACGAAGTCATGTTGGGTTTTATCTGTTTTAAGTGATCGCGCAAAAACAGACGCATCTTCTGTAACAAGATGGTCTAATTTATTTTTATAGAATGCTATTGCTGGCTCATACCATCGATCATGCGTAGATTTAATATGTACAAAGTTCATGTTACGTCACCTCTTTTAAGTTAACTCTCGTTTATTCTTGCAAGTATATAGGGTCATTGCAATGATGTAGCAATACATATAGATAGTTGAGGAGTCATTTGTGACTGTTTTTTCTGATAAAATAGATGACTAAGTTGGACTATTCATGACTGACCATGATGTCAAAATAAAGGATAAACAATAAGGGAACGAGCGAGAGTGTATGGAAATTAAGTGTTTCTATAAATCTCCATATTTATCTCATATTCCCGTCCCCATCATTGATTATGAAATCATGCAGTAACAATAGAACCTAGCGCCCAATCGATTTATTCAATATCCCCTTTATGTTCAGAAGGAGCATGTTTGTCATCATCTGGCGTTTGATATGCAGCATTATTTTCTGGAACTTCATTGCATTCGTGATCAACTCTTTGCGCGATGATTATAATTTTATTATTCATAATGTCTTGTTTAAGGTCCTCTCGCTCATTTTCAGAGAAATTATATTTAGACAAAGCGGCCTCTTCAGCATCTTCACCGATAAAAAAGCGCATAAATTTATCACTGACTGTTCCGTTAGTTGATTTGTGTTGAATTTGTGAATCATTGAATCGATCTGTTTTCAATTTTTCTCTGCTTAATACCACGATTTCGCTTTCTTTTAGACCTTCTTTTAATAGTAAATCAACGTATTGAATTGCATCATCTTCTGTGCGTGCAACTTTATATTTTTCTACTTTATATAGTGCCATACGTGTGACGCCTCCCGATCGTGTTTTGTAATTACACTACCCTTATACTCCGTTGTATAAACGGTTTTATAATGCTATTATGCGCTTAAACAGCACTTTACGCAACGAATTTCCATAAATTTCTGAATACAATAGATTTAGGACGATGCTATTGCGAAAGAGGGTTAAATTTGCTATTATCAGTAGATAATTTATCAAGCTCATATAATCTGAAGAATACGGCTTTAGAAGTTTCTACCATGTTGCCTTAAACGACATGACTATGAGTAATGGTACATCGATGTAGCGTGCTTAATTTATCCTTTCAATCCCGTTGTTCGTATATTTTCGAATTGTCACACAATATTTTGGGTTGGAGACCTGTTATAGCGCCACTTTACAACTGTATGACTATTACTCGTATACCTAAAACGTCATTCTTTAGTTTTGGGTATTTTTGATATCATTTTAATCGAGGAGGAATAGGAGTGGACGCATTAAGAAAAAAGGTCATTGAAGATGGTGTTGTCATTGATGAAAAGATTCTCAAAGTCGATGGATTCTTAAATCATCAAATCGATGCTGGCTTGATGTATGACATAGGTCAAACGTTTCATAATCAGTTCGCAGACCAAGGTGTGACTAAAATTTTGACGATTGAAGCATCAGGGATTGCACCGGCCATTATGGCAGCGCATCGTTTTACTGTTCCTTGTTTGTTTGCCAAAAAAGCGAAACCAAGCACATTAAACGCAGGGTACTATCAAACAGATGTACATTCATTCACTAAAAACAAAACGAATACAGTGATTATCTCTGAAGAGTTTTTATCTCCAGAAGATAGAGTATTGATTATTGATGACTTTTTAGCCAATGGAGAAGCTGCGTTAGGCTTACATCGTTTGGTTGAGCAAGCAGGAGCGACAACAGTGGGTGTGGGAATTCTAGTAGAAAAGAGTTTTCAACAAGGACGTTCACGATTAGAAGAGGCAGGCTTAACTGTATCATCGTTATGCCAAGTTGCTTCATTAAAGGGGAATAAAGTAACTCTAGTAGGAGATACAGAATGATGAAGCGATTTTTGTTAAGTTTACAACATTTATTAGCGATGTATGCAGGGGCGATTCTTGTTCCGATTATTGTTGGGACAAGCTTACATTTTACAAATGAACAAATTGCGTATCTTGTCACAGTCGATATTTTTATGTGCGGTGTAGCGACATTTTTACAAGTCTATCGTGGTATCGGTATAGGATTGCCTGTTGTTTTAGGATGTACCTTTACTGCGGTTGCACCTATGATCTTAATCGGACAAACGAAAGGTATTGACGTTTTATATGGGTCACTCTTTCTGTCTGGTTTATTAGTTATTTTAATTGCACCATTTTTTGCTTCACTCGTAAAACTATTTCCACCTGTTGTAACTGGAAGTGTTGTTACAATTATTGGGATCACTTTGATGCCTGTTGCAATGAATTATATTGCAGGGGGTCAAGGTGCAAAAGATTATGGTGATCCAAAACACATTTTACTCGGTTTTGCGACACTCATTATTATTTTGATTTTACAACGCTTTG
Organism: Staphylococcus coagulans; assembly: GCF_022557135.1. Taxonomy (NCBI): domain Bacteria; kingdom Bacillati; phylum Bacillota; class Bacilli; order Caryophanales; family Staphylococcaceae; genus Staphylococcus; species Staphylococcus coagulans. The sequence continues at coordinate 2,459,845 of NZ_CP092966.1, read as the reverse complement.
CGCGTGGTTTCTTAAAATCCATTGCCATTTTGTTAGGTTTAATCTTAGGTACTATTTTAGCAAGTGTATTTGGGTTAATTGATATAGCTCAAGTAGGACAAGCCCATTGGTTTGAATTACCTAAGCCGTTCAGATTTACAGGATTTGCTTTTGACTTTGGTGCAACATTAGTCTTTTTCATCGTCGCATTAGTGAGTTTGATCGAATCAACAGGTGTTTACCATGCTTTAAGTAAAATTACTGGTAAGAAACTTGAACGTAAAGACTTTAGAAAAGGTTATATGGCAGAAGGTATGGCGATTACTTTAGGTGCTATCTTCAATGCATTCCCGTACACTGCTTACTCTCAAAACGTGGGTCTTGTATCCCTTTCAGGTGTTAAGAAAAATGATGTCATTTACGGCATGGTTATTTTATTAGTCATTTGTGGCTGTATCCCTAAACTGGGCGCATTGGCTAATATTATTCCACTCTCTGTACTGGGCGGTGCGATGTTGGCAATGTTCGGTATGGTCATGGCATACGGTGTACGTATTCTCAATGATATTGATTTTAAAAATCAGAATAATTTGTTGATTATTGCCATATCGGTCGGTCTAGGTGCAGGTATCACAGCAGTACCTGAAGCATTTAAAGCACTAGGAGATCAGTTTGCATGGTTTACACAAAATGGGATTGTTTTAGGGACAATATCAGCAATCCTCTTGAATTTATTTTTTAATGGTATTAACGCTCAACAAAACGATAAAAATGTGAAATAATAATAAGTAATAATTTGAATGGAGGCTGTAAATAATATGTGGGAAAACAAGTTCGTAAAAGAAGCACTCACTTTTGATGATGTACTTTTAATTCCAGCAGAATCAAATGTGTTGCCAAAAGAAGTAGACTTAAGTGTTGAATTATCAGAAAAAATCAAATTAAATATTCCAATTGTATCAGCAGGGATGGATACGGTAACAGAGTCTAAAATGGCGATTGCTATGGCAAGGCAAGGTGGCTTAGGTGTTATTCATAAAAATATGAGCATTGAGCATCAAGCAGATGAAGTACAAAAAGTGAAACGCTCAGAAAATGGTGTCATTACAGATCCATTTTTCTTAACGCCTGAAGAAAGCGTCTATGAAGCGGAAGCATTAATGGGCAAATATCGTATTTCTGGTGTTCCTATTGTAGATAATAAAGAATCACGTCAACTTGTTGGTATCCTAACAAACCGTGACTTAAGATTTATAGAAGATTTTTCAATTAAAATCTCTGATGTCATGACGCAAGAAAATTTAATTACAGCTCCAGTTGGTACAACACTTGAAGAAGCGGAAGAAATTCTTCAAGACCATAAAATTGAAAAACTCCCTCTTGTTGAAGATGGTGTTTTACAAGGTTTAATTACAATTAAAGATATTGAAAAAGTACATGAATATCCTTATTCAGCAAAAGATAGTCACGGTCGCCTCCTTGTTGCCGCTGCTATCGGTATCGCAAAAGATACAAGCATTCGTGCTGAAAAATTAGTTGAAGCCGGTGTAGATGCATTAGTTATTGATACAGCACACGGTCATTCACGTGGTGTTATTAATCAAGTTAAAGAGATTAAAGAAAAATACCCAGAAATTACAGTGATTGCAGGTAACGTTGCGACTGCTGCAGCAACAAAAGCATTGTTTGAAGCGGGTGCAGATGTTGTGAAAGTGGGTATCGGACCAGGTTCAATTTGTACGACACGTGTCGTAGCGGGTGTCGGCGTTCCTCAAATTACAGCTGTTTATGACTGTGCAACAGAAGCACGTAAACACGGTAAAACGATTATCGCTGACGGTGGTATTAAATTCTCTGGCGATATCGTTAAAGCGTTAGCTGCAGGTGGCCATGCTGTTATGTTAGGTAGCTTGCTTGCAGGTACAGAAGAAAGTCCAGGTATGGTGGAAGTCTTCCAAGGTCGTCAATACAAAGTTTACCGCGGTATGGGCTCATTAGGCGCTATGGAAAGTGGTTCTAACGATCGTTACTTCCAAGAAGACAAAACACCTAAAAAATACGTACCAGAAGGCGTTGAAGGACGTATTGACTACAAAGGGCCATTACAAGATACAATCTACCAATTAATTGGTGGCGTTAAGAGCGGTATGGGTTACACAGGTTCACGTGACCTCAAAGCATTACGTGAAGAAGCACAATTTACGAAAATGAGTGCGGCAGGCTTAGCAGAAAGTCATCCACACGATGTTCAAATTACAAAAGAATCACCAAACTACTCATTCTAATTGGTAAAGGAGTACAAATAGTATGGAAATGGCAAAAGAACAAGAACTCATTCTTGTCCTCGATTTTGGTAGTCAATACAACCAATTAATTACGCGTCGTATTCGTGAAATGGGCGTTTATAGTGAATTACACGATCACGAAATGCCAATTGAAGAAATCAAAAAAATGAACCCTAAAGGTATTATTTTATCAGGGGGTCCTAACTCAGTTTATGCTGAAGATGCTTTTACGATTGATCCTGAAATCTATAATTTAGGCGTACCCGTTTTAGGTATTTGTTATGGAATGCAACTGACAACGAAATTACTCGGTGGTAAAGTTGAACGTGCCAATGAACGTGAATATGGTAAAGCAATTATCAATGCAAAATCTGACGAGTTGTTCTTTGGCTTACCTGAGGAACAAACTGTTTGGATGAGTCACTCTGATAAAGTGATCGAAATTCCAGAAGGTTTTGAAGTGATTGCGGACAGTCCAAGTACACAATATGCAGCGATTGAAGATAAAAAACGTCGTATTTATGGTGTACAATTCCACCCAGAAGTGCGTCATACAGAATTTGGTAATGACTTACTACGCAACTTTATTCGTCGTGTATGTGGATGTACAGGTGAGTGGACAATGGAAAACTTCATTGATATTGAAGTCCAAAAAATCCGTGACAAAGTAGGAGATCGCAAAGTTTTATGTGCGATGAGTGGCGGTGTTGATTCATCTGTTGTTGCGGTATTATTACACAAAGCGATTGGTGATCAATTGACATGTATCTTTGTTGACCATGGACTTTTACGTAAAGGTGAAGGCGACATGGTAATGGAACAATTCGGTGAAGGCTTTAACATGAACATCATTCGTGTAAATGCTAAAGACCGATTCATGTCGAAACTTGCGGGTGTTTCTGATCCAGAGAAAAAACGTAAAATCATTGGTAATGAATTTGTTTATGTTTTTGATGATGAAGCGTCAAAATTAGAAGGTGTCGATTTCTTAGCACAAGGGACACTTTATACGGACGTTATTGAGTCTGGTACAAAAACAGCACAAACAATTAAATCTCACCACAATGTAGGTGGTTTACCAGAAGACATGGAATTCGAATTAATTGAACCGATTAATACATTATTTAAAGATGAAGTGCGTGCTCTAGGAATTGAGTTAGGTATTCCAGAACATTTAGTATGGAGACAACCATTCCCAGGCCCAGGATTAGGTATCCGTGTACTTGGTGAAATTACTGAAGACAAATTAGAAATCGTACGTGAATCAGACGCGATTTTACGTGAGGTCATTCGCCAAGAAGGTCTAGAACGTGAAATCTGGCAATACTTTACAGTATTACCAGACATTCGCTCGGTGGGGGTCATGGGAGACTACCGTACTTATGACTATACAGTGGGTGTCCGCGCAGTCACATCGATTGATGGGATGACAAGTGACTTTGCACGCATCGATTGGGAAGTCTTACAAAAAATCTCAACACGTATCGTAAATGAAGTCAATCACGTTAACCGCGTTGTTTACGACATCACATCTAAGCCACCAAGTACGATTGAGTGGGAATAATTAAATAGTATGAATGAGAGGCTAGAATCGACGTTGTTATGCGGTTTCTAGCCTTTTTGTTTGTACTTTTAATGCTACGCAATCCGCTATAAATGTAAGGTATAGCCCTAAGATACATTTTCAGTTGTCAATAAACTGTTGAAGAATGTTGAAATACAAAATTACATTAAGGGTCAAAAAGAAAAGATACTTGATGAGGGTATACTAGAAGTCAAAGAGTTATTGTATTTAATGAGTAGAACTGCAATAGGAGAAGAAACTGAAACGAGAGAAGTTGTCGTTAAACGTGGTGAGTATGTCCGTAACCCAGATACAAATAGAATGAACGTAATTTATAACGAGCATGTAGAAACGATTGATGTACCAGCTAAAATAAGTGATCGTAACAAAGCGCGTGAAATGTTAGCAAAGTATCATAGCTTATTTACAGATAAATTAGATGTGAGTCTTGTAGCGCCAGAATTTGTTGATGATATTCAGTAGATGATTAATGCAGAACCACTGCCTTTTATTAGGTGGTGGTTTTTTATGGAAAATTGAATACAGTGTTAAATGTTAAAAATTTATTCGGGGATACTCAAGAAAGAACTAGAGAAAAAAAGAATTGGAAGAGCTTGCTGGCGTTATTAACAACAGTGATTAGCAGAGTCCAAGTTTGGACTTTGTTAATTCAAATGATAGTATATTATCTAATGAAACTTATCCAGTTAAGGAGGTTTATTATGAGCGGAAAAGATCATAACATGCCTAAATCGCAACAAACGTTATTAGCTATAATAATTTTTGTGTTTTTACTTGAAATCATACTGACAGCTTTTTTCATTTCATTTAGTTCGCCTATTTTCAAAGGATTAACGATTATACATGGAATATTAATTGTTGTATTTCTTACTAGGCAGATCAAAAGAAAAGGTTTTTGATATATTAATAGAATTATTTTTAATATGTGAACACCCTTATTATTTAGGGTGGTTTTTAATAAAGGTTTTTTGTGTTAAATATGATGTGAATTTGCTAAAGCGGACTATGTAATTAAGAATTAGTGTTTAGATATCAATAATACAGTTGAAAGAAAACGATAATATGATAGGCTAAATATCGGGATGTTTATTAAGGGATTGTTTAAATCCTGAATAAAGGGGTTTTTACAATGTACAAAAACTTAAGAAAAATTGCCACTGCTAGTATTGCGACCTCTCTTTTGATTGGGCCTGTTTATTTTACGGTAGAATCAGGTAAAGCTAATGCTGAAACTGTTAAAGCAGTTGATGAGGAAATGAAACAAAGAGAAAAAATTGGAAATGCTTTATTAGAAGAAATAGATAATAGTAAACAAGACTTTAAAGATCCGAGTGTGGCTGAAAAATTAAAAGGACAAGTTAGAGATTATAAAAATGGGGTAGCAGAGAGAGGTAAAGCTACTATAACGGCGAAAGCTGGAGCTAAAGCTATAAGAGCTACTGTTAATAAAATTGGAGAGAAAGCTTGGAATAAATTAGTTGCTAAAATAGAAAATACTACTGGCACAAAGTTAGTTATGTTCCATTATCAAAGTATTAATAAGTTTTGTGACATTTTAACGGGGTTTGAAGGTAATTTAGCTGATGGTATAGCTACAGGATTAACTAATAATTTTGGTTTCAATAAACAATTTGCTTATATTGTAGCTAGAGCATTCATTGCTATTGTATTGTAGGTGTACTTGTGATGAGCACCAATAAAAAAATCTATTTGGCGTTTTTAGTAATAACTTTTATTATTTATATATCTTTACCTGTTATTATTGGGGAGAATACATTTGATGCTCGCTTGTTTGTTATTTTCCCTTTACTGTTTTTTGGAGCATTCTTGTTTTCATCTAATAACAAAAAGAAATAAATTAACCCCCATAATTTAAGATGGGTGTTTTGTCCTTTGAAATAAACATAGCTCATGTTGGGTTATATTTACTGATATCGGAGTCGTAATTTAATACGGCTCTTTATTTATGTTTTAGAAATCAGTGAATGGGTAAAATTAAGTATCTTGTGGCTAACCACTTATAAAATTCTCACTCATCGTTAAAGCGACCTGTAAAAGGGTCTTTTTTTATTTGTGATGAATATAAGTACACTAAAAAGACTGTATGAACGATTCGTTAATTTCGTTAAATATGACATCATGTTAAACGCTAAAGATTTAATTGGAGATATTCAAGAAAGAGCTAGAGAACAAAGAATTGGCAGAACTTGCTGGAGTTATAACAACCCCAGCTTTAGGATACCTTTTGATAATTAAATTTTTCGCAGCTTCGTATAGTTTTTTGTTCGATATTCATATAATTAAACTTACTGTAATTTAAGAGAACCAGTGTCTCAAAAATTGTTTATTAGTTATTAATATTGGGTAATTGAGAGAAAAATTTTAGATAAATAAGCATGTTTAATAGTAGATGAAGTAATGGTTATGGAGCAGCTTACGAACAATGTTACGTTTGTAGTGTAATTAATATATTTAAAGTCATAATTGAAGTATAAATTTGACTATTACAAGAATTCTTGTGGTAAAAAGTATAATATTTTAAATTTAGCTGTACGATTTACAAAGCTATATAAGAGAAAAATCGAAATACATCCGAGTATTAAAAAAGTAAGTTTGTATAGGGAGAAACACTTTCACAATAAAATAGAAACGTTCTTCAAGGGCATAAAGTCTTTTAAAGTATAACAACTGTGCACTTAAATTTTCGTATTGCATATTTACTCGTATATAGATATGAAAGAATATTGAAAGTATATTATGATATTTTAAAATATCTAGGAGGGATCAATATGAAAATTTTTTCGAAAGTGTTTATATGTACAATAATAATGTCCTTGATTTTATCTGGGATTGGGAGTTCAAATACGAATGCATCTAATAAAATTATCAAAGAAGATATAGATGTAAATAAAAGCGTTAAAAACACAAAAATCAGTGAGAATAAAACTGGCGAAGTATCACGTCTTTCTGCATCAATAAATAATGATGAAATAAATTTAGATACTGTATTAACTAATGACTTCAATACAGGAGACATTAATTTATCTGGGAAAATCTCTAATTTAGAAGAATCTAAACAAGTAGATTATACTGTTGATTTAACCTATGCGGATGAAGAAGATATAGCTGGATTTTTAATAGATAATTCAACTGGTGAGGAGCATGAATTTGATACAAGATTGGCCGAGGCTTCTGCTGCACCTTTAGTAGTAGTGGCAGTTATGGCTGCAAGATATGGTATCCAATGGGCTATTAAAAAGTATGGTAAAAAAGCAGTGAATAACGCTATAAAATCAAATACGCATAAAGTAGCGAAAGGAATAAACTCTAGACTTCTAACTAGTAAAGGAGTGGATATCGGAAAATTTACACAAAAAGTAAAGGGGAAAAATCCAGTTTATAGAGATCCTAAAACTGGGTGGTCAATTTCAAGGAATAAAGGACAGTCTCATGGAGGATCGTATTGGAAATTGTTGGATAAAAGCGGTACAAGAAAAGCGACTTTAACTAAAGATGGAAAAATACTTCGTAAATAGGATGATTTATAAAAATGGATAATATTATTAATTGTATGTCAGTAAGTGATTTAAATTTTTCTGAAGCCGAAAATGCAATTCATTTAGATTTAAGTGAAGGTGAATATCCTTTTTCAGATGATGGAAAAAGCTTTAACAAAAATTATTTTACAATAGTTCATAGAAACTCAATTCAAATCTTACAAGATTTATTTCATCAAAGTAATAATATTGATATAGTTCTAGTATATTATTTATATGGGAATTCATTTAAAAAAACTAGGTTCAAAGAAAAGTTTAGTTATTTCAATAATGACGAAACACCAAGTTTTAGAGAATATACTAACAATGAAGGCATTCAGTGTTTTGTGTTTGCTTATAAAAATAAAAGTTTGAAGGATTTAAATTATAAAAAGTTAGCGAGAGCGATTTGCAATCAAGATTTTAAAGGTTTATTCCCGACGATTAATCAGAAAGATAATTACTTAGATATATATTTAATGGATAGTGAAAGAGGCATATTGTACCATTTGTATGATGATAGGGGGCTTTGGCTATATTTTATAAATAAGCAGTCATATATAAATTACTCCCAAAAATACAGCAACCTCTTGTTTGATGTAAGCGATGAAATTGATTAAAATTTATTTAATATTAATAATACTAATTTTATCATCTATATTCATATGTTTGAACTATAATTGCAAGAATGAAAAGACTAAAATTGCAGTTCTAGATACAGGGATTGAAAAGAAAGCTATTAATAGCAATGTAATATCTCGTGATTTCACTTTAGATAACTATAGAAATAGCGTACACGCTAATAAAATTTCAAAGATTATAGAGTATAGAGCTGATATAGTTATTTATGATGCTAAAGTTTTGAACCGTTATGGCAACGGAAGAGTGGCGGATACTATTTCAGCACTTGATTGGGCAATTAAACATGATGTAGACATTATAAATATGAGTTATGGATTTACTAAAAATTATCCTGAGTTACATAAAAAGATAAAAGAGGCTCATGAAAAAGGTATTATTATTGTAGCAGCTAACGGTAACGATATTTTTGGAGGTCAAGAATTTCCAGCTGCATATAATGAAACTATATCGGTTGGAGTATTGAATAAGGATGGTTCAAAATCTGTTTTTAATTCTAACGATGATGCCGACGTATATATTTCGGTTGATAAAAAGTTGTCTAATAACGTTGAAAATACTTCTATGGCTACAGCATCTGTGTCTAATAATTTGGTTAAAGTATGTAAAAGAGACTTGAAAAACATGGACAAAGGTGAAATCCTTAAGTTAATTAATGAGTTAAATTAATTAGTTACAAAAACTATAATAATTATATTTACACAAAAGTTAAAAGCTGAGAATCACTTTGGTTCTGCTTCCAATTACAGCATAGATAATCTCACACGTTGCAGGCAGTGAATACGTAATTGAATACGTTAATTATGAAGTGATGTTAATTGATGAGAAGTATTTAGCTGTAAAAACACTGTAATATCAATTGTTATAAGTTAATATAAACTAGCGAAAAACACTCATTTCATCGAGTGGGAATAATAACATAGTATAAATGAAAGGCTAGAGATACCGTTGTGATGCGGTTTCTAGCCTTTTTTGTTTAGCGTTGAATACGTAATGCTAAAAATTGATAAAATTTGCGAACTTTTGAGCTACTGTTCTACATAGCCTTAGTATAATGTTTCTGTTCATCGGTGCGAGTGTTTGCGTCCGATTTCCTTCAGATTCCACTTCACAATGGACACCCTTGTCTTTCGCTAACAGTTCCTATTATCAAGCCTGTAACGGACTTTCATCGACAAGTTGTTACCCATCCCGGACGCTCTAAAAATGCCGACAAGTCCGCAGTCTTTGTCGGCAGTCTGACACGATATTACAAATTGTATCGTGCTTCCATGATATATGAATTAAAAATTTAACTTAGTATTTAACATTTTAATCAATTCTTCAGAAGCGCTAATGACATCAATCGTATCAACACCAATCTTTAATAAAGATTTATCATCATAAAAAATGATAAAAGGTTGAATCTGACTGTTCTTGATATACATGCAATAATTTAACACTTCTGTAACATCTATATTGTATATACTAGAAATGATATATTTTTCATAACCGCAATGAATATTTTCACGCCAATTTTTTATATTAATATACCATCCAAGTCGAGTCACCTCTCTTTTACAATAAGGTGAGATAATTTTTGATAGGAATGAACTATTAATCTTTGACTTAAACGATAATCTTATTATTTCTGCAAGGTCTCTCTTTTGAATCGAGTCAATATCCCATCTTATTTTGTAATTATCTTCAACTTGAAAATAAGGAGTTTCACTGTTTAAGTCAAATTGAACTACTAGATTTTTAAGTTTAATCTCCATGATTAATCTCCAATTCTTTTTAAATTAGCTTCATATGTGGCAATACGTGTTTGAGTAGAAAACTCTGACTTGTTTTTCAGCGACTCCCATGCCGTCTCATTTGTTTGTTGTGGAACTTATATAAACCAATAGGGATAACGTAAATATGCGTGAGTAGAGATTTTTATATAAAAAAAGAGGCAACCGTCGCAACAGTTAACCTCAAGTACACTCCGCAGATGTGTACCGCTATTTGTTTATGATTATACATTTTCATTAACTACATATCAAGAAAAATTATTTATATAATGATTAATTTGCCTTAACTTATTGAGTACATCTGTACCTATAACCTTATCATAAGTACTTACATTAAGGCTTTGCCTTAATTCATTAAGATTTTGCTTCAAAAGATCTAACTATTTTTCTTAGTTCTGTTTTATTATAACCTAAGGAAGCGCTTATTAAGATAATTACTGCTAAATAGTCAACAATTCTATTAAAATGGATATCTTTCACATTCATTTTAATATTAAAATATTCTGTAAGTTGTTTTCCAACGTTATTTTCTTTGAATCTACAGTCAAATAAACCCCTATTATGTGCTATAGCATTTCTAAGACCTTTTAAGCAGTCAATTAAATCACCAATTAAACTATCATTCTTATCGAAAGAAGAATGATATAAACCTAAGTCAGTTATAATAGGAAGCTTCAGAGTTTTAACCAAATCACTCACTAAGTTATTTCTCCTATTAGAGCTGGGCCCCTTTTACTACCTACTCACTATTTATTTTTCAACAACAACTCACTACTTAATTTGCTAAAAAATAAGACTTAATTCTTTCCTTCTTTTCTTTAAATGATTTTTTAATTTTCAGCCTCTAAGTTGATAAAGTAAATATGATTATCCGTCCATCCTTCAAATTCATATATAAAATTCTTTCGAGTACATTCATATTCAAAACCAGATTTTTCTAATAGCTTGATCGAAGGGATATTGTCTATATTTACGTGAGCTTCAAGTCTATGGAATTTAAGAACACTACTCGCTATATAGAGTATTTTTTTAATTGCTTCATAGGCATAGCCATTGCGCCAAAACTGATTATGTACAAAGTAACCACATTCGCCCCATTGAAAGTTTTCACGTCTTATCGTTGCGATATCAATCATACCTAAATGTTGTTGATTATGCTTATCGAATATAGCAAAAATATACATTTGGTCATTTTCAATAAATTCTTGATGCTTTTTGACAAGTCCGTTAAACCAAGGTTTTGTACATTCTGACATGTCTATAAGCCCGTCATCATATTTATGTTTTGAAGGCTTTCTATCATAACCATCTTTCATAATCACTGTTCTTCAGAGGCCGTATTTCTAATCGATTCGTTGTAAAAGATAAATTTTTGTTGTTCATATAATGAGCACCTACCACTATGTCATATTTTTATTATCATTGAATGAATCACGCGTGAGAATTAGACCGAATATGTTGAATTTATAGAATCTGCGCACAAAATAGGCAAATCATAAAAACGCTTACTTTCTTAGTTTAACAATACATTCACACAAGTAAATATAGCAAGTATATGTATCTATAAAAGAAACCCTTCATAATTAGAAAAACCATAACATGTCTAAATCTCAGTAGTTATTGTTAGATTCAGTTATCTTTATATTTTGCTAGAAAGTAAGAATAAAAACTTTTAAATAAAACCATTGATGATGTTTTAGTGACTAACAAAAAATAATATTGAGCTTGTAAATGTGACCTTGAAACATGGGAATATGAGAAAAAACGCTGATAAAATTGTTCAAGAAAAATGAATCTCCTAAAAAGGAAATTAAGCGGCTCTATTAAGTTTCTAAAAACATGAGTGCTTTGGAGCATTCGCTTGAAAATAACGATAAAGTTGCTTTTGACAAATCAAGAGCCGCTAAACATATGAAAAGGTCTAAGGCGGTTATTATAAGAAACGAAAGAAAAATTGAAGAAAAGCAATCCTTCATTGATAATGTTGAAAAGTAAGTGTTACCATTACGTGATTTTTCTATATTTATAGATTACGAATTATTTAGATTATTGTGTGGTAGATCAACTGATAGAAACATTATCAAATGCGCGCCCCACTATGATTTTTATCGATCATAATGAATACTTCAGAAATGCTTTAGCGACGCAGAAAGTTCATCTATCATCATTATAATTAATTATTAAAATAGTTGTGAAGGTAAAAAAGTCTACCGCTTTCATGTTAGTTCATATTTTAACAATCAAGGTCGAATAATGATTGGAGGATATGACACAATAAACCTTAAGGACATGATTTTAGATATGTCAAATAGAGAGGACACAAATTAATGGCTTTGAGGAGATATTGAATATGTCTAAAAAAACTAAACTAGCTCATAACGCCGCCTATAATAGAATGTTAATTGTAATTGGAATTTTATCCTTTATGTTCTTTTATTTTGCTATTGGTGCAGGGTATTTATCTAGCTTTACTATTGCTTCTCTCCCTATTATTGTCGGTATCGCTAATTTAAAAGAAATAAGAAATAAACACAAAAGCTAAATAGGATTGATAGCAGATATGATAAAAAAGATAAGATACATCATAAGAAAGTGAGGTTCTTTGTCAACGTCGGTTGGCGAGACGATAACGCATTAAGTAACGTTATTTTGTTGTTT
>NZ_CP092966.1:2382676-2447288 GCF_022557135.1 Staphylococcus coagulans | reverse complement strand
CAACCGATAAATCTTAATGGGTTCTTTTAAACTAGAGAGGTATATATGAAAAGGATTATATTAATATTAGCAGTAGCGATATCGCTTATAATAAATTTTGTTGTAATAGACTCTGTTAAATCATTATCATTCTATAACGCAGTTGAAAAGCAGAGTGAAAAGGTTCGATTTGCTTTTGATAAAGATAAAGCGTATAGCAAAAATGCGTCAACGTATTTTGAAAGTTTATCAAAGAAATATAATGTAGCTATTACTAAAGTGACATACTTAAGTGATGATAAAGTTGCAATTAATACGACAGACCAGCAGTTAAAACAAAAAGCAACGCACAATCACACACTGAATTTATTTGATCGTCACTTACATATTAAAGTCTATAATTTGAAAGATACAAATTTATCGGAAGAAGGCACTTATTTTTTTAAAGGCGATACAGAAAGTGTACAAAAAGTAATCGAATTGATTAATCGTAATGTAGGTTCAACAGAAAAAGTTGAAAATACCGTATCGCAGCATATTCAAATTGATGCGTTCAGTATCATCCTTTCAACTTTGTTTCTATTTATATTTTTGGCAGTGCTAATACATAGTTTACAGAATCGAAAAAGCGATGGTAAATTGTTGTACGATTTAGGATATAGTTGGTGGCATCAACTTCAATTTTTATTAGCTGATTTTAAATACTATGCTTTTGGTTATGTTGGCATCAATATCGTTTTGAGCGCTTCGGTATATATATTCATTTATAAAGACGTTCATCTCACCAAAGTCGTACTTATTGCGTTATGTACGTCAATCGTTTTAATGGTAACATGTATTGCTATGATGTCTGTCGTACTGGCGATTTATACAAAGCAATACGCCAAAAATATGAAGCAAAGTGCTCCTTTTTTAATGATGTATACCTATATGGCATTAGCGGTTATGGCAGTGATATTTTTGTCTTTATCAAGTCAAAATTTAGTTCAGAATTATCGTAATTATAAATTCCAGCAAAGTAGCATAAAATACTGGGATGTTTCTAAAAATGCATATAAAACGCTAGTTTCAGATCAAGGACAACTGAAAAATGAGAAATTAGCAGAGCAATTGGGGAAACATTTAAAAGATTATTATAACAGTGCGTATAACAAAGGATTCATTATTGATGTCGGGAATTTTTATAATACGGATGGAAGACCGCTCTATAAATTAAATGAAAAAGAAAATGCGAATATAGAGCCTGATGGTAAAACTATTACGATTGATATTAATTATTTAAAAACGCACAAAAGGCATACAATCCAAGGTCAAAATGTTTTAGATGATATACAAAGAGATAGCCGTACACAAAATATCATTGTGCCAATAAAATATAAGCAGTACGAAAAAGAAATTGAGGTTCAGTTTAAAGATCATTTCGCGTTTCTTAAAAACGAGAATATTAGTAATGATAAACAGAAAGAAAATCTAAATATCAATATTATATGGGTGGACAACAATGTAGGTTATCCTACATATGATTTTGAAGTTGGAGGTCGAAAAAATACGCTTATTGCGCCAATAGCTATTGTTGAAACGGGTAATACTGCGCTGCGTAATTTTGAAACCTATTTTTCAACAAGATATGTTTTTAAGAGTAAGTCTGATGACCCTTATTCAACGATAAAAAAAGGCTTAGAGAAATTTCATGTTGATGGTTATATACCGAGTGTGGAATCTGTATATGATGCCAAATTTGATGAAATTAATAGGCTGAAAGTCAAAACGTCACAATATGCTGTATTAGCCTTATTGACCACTTTGACGTTTATTGTCATGACCTTTACTTTTATCAGACTATATTTCACATCATACCAACATAAAATTTTTATAAAACATACTTTAGGATATAGCTACTTTCAAATTCACAAACCTATTTTAACATTTTTATTATTATTGAATTTATTAATGGGCATCTTAATTTTATCTCAGCAAAATATCATATCTTATTCCATTTTCTTCGGTGTCATTTTGATTGAAACATGGGTATCTTCTTACTCATTTATTAAGTTAAACAAAGAAAATCTAAACGAGGTTTTGAAAGGAAAAAAAGATGATTGAACTTAAAAATATTCATAAATCATTTGATAAAAAGCGTATTTTACAAAGTTTTGATTATATCATAGAGCAACGTGATTTTATTATTATCAAAGGAGCAAGCGGTAAAGGAAAATCGAGTTTGTTAAATATCATTGGGTTACTAGAAGATCCAGATGAAGGTCATGTTACATTTAAAGGGAAAATGATTCGTAAAGAAAAGGATAAATTGAAATTTCGTAGAGATGATATTGCATATATCTACCAGAATTACGGCCTTTTAGAAAATCAAAGTATCATTCACAACTTAACCTTACCGTTGAATGTTTCAAAAAAAGATACTGCAAAGATAGAGGAAGTTGTTCAAATGGTGGGATTATCACATCTTGATATGAAAGCTAAAGTGTACACATGTAGTGGTGGCGAGCAACAAAGAATTGCTATAGCTAGAGCTATCTTAAAAAATCCAACATTGATTATCGCTGATGAACCGACAGGAAATTTAGATGAAGATAATGCTTTAAATACGATAAATCTATTTAAAGCATTAAACAATAATGGCATGACAATCATTATGGCTACACATGATAAAGCATTCTTTGACGTTGGCAACAAGTTGATCGATATGGATACGTTCATTTGATTTTGGTCAAAAATATGGGCCGCAGAGAGCAGTTATATGGTATCTGGTTTTTTTGCAATAGGTGGAATCGCGAGTGTTTGTATTGGATAATCAAAATGGAGTTTATATTTAAAATTAAAATAGAAGATCTGATGATTGATTTACCTCGTTAATATATAAAGCATTTAATTTGTGATATATAATCAATTGTATTAAGTTATTTGTTACGAAAAGAATGATGAGGAGGTTATCCGATGAAAGTTGAAGTATGGTCAGATTTTATGTGCCCATTTTGCTATATTGGTGATACAAAATTGCAAAAAGCTATTAAAAACTTAGGGCTTCAAGATGACGTTGATATCGAATTTAAAAGCTACGAGTTAGATCCAACTGCGGAAGAATGGTCAGGCATGTCTTTTATTGAATTAATTACGGGCAAATATGGAGTGACTTTAGAACAAGCGAAACAAAATAATGAAAACATTACGCAACACGCTAAAGAAGTAGGCTTGAATTATCAAATGGATATATTGAAACCGACAAACAGTTTTAAAGCACATCGTTTAGCTAAATTAGGAAAATCAAAAGGCAAAGAATTAGAAATTGTAAATGCTTTGTTTAGTGCTTATTTCGAACAGGGTAAAAACTTAAGCGATAACACAGAATTGATGGAAATCGCTAAAAGTGTCGGTTTAGAAGAACGAGAGATACAAGAGGTCTTAGACAATGATGACATGTTTGCGAATGAAGTAAACAAAGATAAAGGTCAAGCACGTATGTATGGTATACAAGCGGTCCCTTATTTCGTAATTAACGATAAATATGTCGTAAAAGGTGCGCAACCATTAGAAACATTTGAAGGTGCAATTAATACAGCGTGGGGCGAAATCAATACACAAAAGAAATTTGAAGATTTGTCTACTGATGACAATTCTGGTCACTGTTCAGACGGCAGTTGTTCTATCTCTTAGAGAATCCCAATAGTGCTTTAATGATTAAAATAATCATGCGTTGTAGGAGAGAAATCGATTTAATATCATAGTCTCATTTTGGCAAGAATAACATGGATTGCAATTAGTTTATTATAGAATAAGCGTCATCCAGTTATCTCTTGCCATTTTTTATTTTTAGGTCTATTTTAGAGGTCAAAATCTTGAAACGCAGCGTTTTAAAGTTGCTTTCAAATTAAGTGAGTTCGTCATACGTTTCGTCATAAACTTCTATTCCATTGACTTTTAAAAGCGCTGTAAACACACCGTCACCGCTTTTTTTAGTTCCATCAAAAGCGCCAGAATAAATGGTATTTGAACCGCAAGTGGGGCTGTCAGATTTTAAAATTAAAGTGCTACAATTTAATTCTTTACATATATTCAATGCTATTTTTGCGCCTCTTACATAATCTTCAGTGACGTCATTCCCGTATAAATCAATAATTTTAGCTTTTTGATGCAATACATCATACCCATCTCCATCGACAATTTCCGCAGCTGCTCTTGGTATGGAAAGTCCTGCTAAAATTTCGGGGCAGATCGTTCGTGCGAACCCTTTATCCACTAAGTTTTTGAGCGCTATGTTCCCTTTGTTTCCTCCATCGTATCGCACGTTTTCACCAGCTAAACAGGCACTTATTAATATCATGATTTTACCTCACTTTCAATTTTTTAAACGATTTAAAATTCATTCTTTACCTAAATCTTAGTAAAAATCTCTCAAGCAAACAAGTTGAGATAGATTGCTGATTACTTTGTAGATTTGAAGCTATTGCTTTACATGATTTAAATGTTAACGTCATATTATTTTAATATGATATAGAAGTAAAGGGTGATAGCATTTATCTATATAAAGCACTGAATATTGATAATGAGTTAATCGCAGAAAGTGACGAATAAATATTGATTCAATATATAATTTTTGAGGAGGGTAAAAGTTGATGATTAAATATGAATTAATGCATTTAGATAAGCGGAATAGAGCTAATAAAAAAGTTGCGTATTATCTACATTCTGACTTTAAAGAATTTGGAAAATCAGGAAAGGTTTATTATAAGGAAGATATTCTAAATGTTGAATTAGATGCTTTTGACTTTAAAATTTATAATTTTAACCAATATAAACTTGCAGAGGATTGTTTTTTGTGCACATATAAACTATTAAATGAAAACAATCATATCGTTACTAATAGAAGTTCGATTTGGAAATATGAAGATAATGATTGGAAATTACGATTTCATCAAGGAACAGAAGTTAGGGAGGGATAATTAGACAATGCATGAAAAACTGTTATCTTTTATTTCATATTTTTAACAATTTAATTAGAAGAACAAAAAATATTTTCATTTTCATCCGTAATTATTTGAATACAAATAAACTTGTTTTGTTGGTCTTTCCGACTTCCCGAAATATCTTTATATTTCCATAAATTTTACTTCTGTTTTAATGATTGATGTCTCAACAGATGGGGTTTCTAAGCAAGTTCACTCACATGTTAAATTGTAAAATACAGATTTTTATTTAAGAGGACAAGTTTATTAGAAGTTTTATGCATCAATTTTATTAAATGTGAGTGAAGCTCGTTCTTTTCATTCCAATAAAAAAGGGCGACTATCTTTTTTACAGTCAATCTTTTTTTATGTTTTTGTAGTTTTTTTAATCAATAAAACTGTATTTACGATAAATATAAGAGTGATGACGACAGTAAGTGGCAATATATGTATGTTTGAAATATTTGTAACAATGAGGGCTATCATCAAAAGGATATTGATAATGTGGTGAATATATTGTGTTTGTTTCATGCGATTTTCTCCTTTCTTAATCAATAAATAACAGTCAGCGGTTTATCAGTATTATATCATTAAATGAAGATCAGAAATTTGCATAATAAAACAAACAGTAATCCAAAAAAATAACATTAACTAGAATGTTTTAAAATATTTTTATCAAAAGTAAAAAAGAAGAAACTTTACAGCAATTTTATAACCAAAAAACAAAAAATACGATGAATGATGTTATATTATAGTTATCAGTTATTCAATCTTAAATGTGGGATGAAAAACATTTGAGGTGGTAAAGTGGAAAATAATCAAGGAAATAAGCGTTATATTATCAGAAAGTATTCTATTGGTGTCGTCTCTGTTTTAGCTGCAACGACGTTCTTTGTGAGTACCCATGAGGCACAAGCAGCTGAACAAGTCACAAATGGAAATCATGCACCTGCAGCAGTGGTTCAAAAAGGTGAGCAATCAACCCCTAATGATGTTAACGGCGTAACAAAAAAAGAAATTCCTGCAGAAAAGTTACAACCAGCAACAAATCAACAACTAGATCAACAGGCAAATGTTAAACTAACAGACTTAACGCGATTAAATGCGGTTAAGCCAGAAGTTCAATCGACACCTGAGCTAACTCTGGTTGAACAACAAAATCACACAAACACTAATCAAAATCATATCAACAAGGTTGCCGACACGTCACATGCAACATCGTTAACAGATCGACAAACTAATAAAGAAATCCCCCTTACATCGATTGAACCAGCAAATAATATTAAACCTGATGCAAAAGAGACAGAAAAAAATACAGAAGTTAATGAAAATCACCCAGGAAATGATGACAACGCAACAAATACGATCACTAATAAGAACAATGACCCACAACATGCAACATCTTCTAATCAAGCACCACGCGCGCTCTTGCAAGTTAAAGATAAAACCAATTCAGATATAACAGCGCAAAATCAAGATCAACAAACTGCAGGAAGCGTTGCGCCAAAAGCGAACGATGTTAACCATCATAATGGAAAAGCCAAACAACCAGCGACACATATTGATAATAAAAATGAAAATAAAGCTAAGCCTGTTCCTCAAAGTCAGCCAGTAGCACGCACTTCAACGTTGGCGACAGTGGCTGATACACAAAAAACGTATAGTCACAAACTACGGCAAGCCCAACATATTAATAAGTACCCTATTGTTTTAGTTCATGGATTCCTAGGATTAGTCGATCAGAATACTTTTCCGTTATATCCTAATTATTGGGGTGGCAATAAGTTCAAGGTAGTGGATGAACTGAAAAACAAGGGATATGATATCTATCAAGCGAGTGTAGGGGCTTTTGCTAGTAATTATGATCGCGCAGTAGAATTGTATTATTATATTAAAGGTGGACGTGTGGACTACGGTGCTGCCCATGCAGCAAAATATGGTCATGAACGCTACGGTAGAACATATGAAGGTATTATGCGCGATTGGCAACCAGGTAAAAAAATCCACTTGATTGGTCATAGTATGGGAGGTCAAACGATTCGTTTAATGGAGCAATTTTTGAGAAATGGGAACCAAGAAGAAATTGCTTATCATAAGCAACATGGTGGAGAAATTTCACCATTGTTTCTTGGGGGTCAGGATAATATGATTGCCTCTATTACGACTTTGGGAACACCACATAATGGGTCACAAGCTGCTGATAAGATTGGTAATAAAGATATCGTAAGAAATATTATGTATGCCTTAAACAGGTTAGCTGGTAATAAAAATTCAACAGTAGACTTTGGTTTGAGGCAGTGGGGGTTTCAACAACAGCCGGGTGAAACACGTCTTGAATATATTAATCGTGTCAGTAATAGTCGCATTTGGACAACAACGGATAATGCTGCTTATGATTTAACCCTTGAAGGAGCGGCAAAGTTGAATGAAATGACCAGTCTAAATCCAAACATCACGTATACAACATATACAGGACTAGCTTCTCATACTGGTCCGCTAGGTAATGAAAACCCAAGCATTGGTCAATTTCCACTTATGGATTTAACAAGTAGAATTATTGGGCATGATGCTAATATCGCATGGCGTAAAAATGATGGTATTGTACCTGTGATTTCTTCTTTGCACCCATTTAACCAGGCATTTATAGATATTACAGCAGAAGATTCTGGTACAAGAAAAGGGATTTGGCAAGTGAGGCCTATCTTGCAAGGCTGGGATCATGTAGACTTTATTGGTATTGATGCGACTGATTTAAAACATACGGGTGCAGAATTGGCGAATTTCTATATGGGAATCGTAAATCATCTTTTAGGTGTTGAAGCATTAGAGACCCATGCATCGGAAAGGTATCAAAGTTAATCAGATGGATACCTATAGATTGTCTTCTTAAATATTAGATGCAGTGTGAAATTGACATCTCTATAAGAGGGAAGGTTGTCTCACTTCTCGATGAAAGTATGTAAGTCAAAGTGGACAGTTAAAGAGTAACGATAGGCGAGCTGTTTATTTATGGGTAACACAAAAAAGACAAAAATTTGGAGGCGAATTTCTATTTCAATAGAGGTCGCCTCCAATCTCGTTTGTTTGATTAAAATGAGGCGTTATTTAAATCTTCAAAATGCGTCTCGATAAAAGCTGTTTTTGATAGTTTATTTTGCCATTCATCGACTAAATAGCCTTCTAAATGACCACAAAATTGACCATCGACCTCGAGGTAAGCGCCATCTTCAGATTCTTGACCATATACACCTACATCATGATGGGCTTGTTCAAAATAATCAATAAGATAAGCTTTCATTTCTTCAAATGCGTTAATATAAGACTCTACCTCATCATTATCGATAACATATGCACCCACTCTCGTTTGTCCTGATACACGACCGTGGACATCTGATATGACTTCTATTGGGTTCCACACAGCTACAATGTCACCCTCATCGGATGTGAAAGTATATCGACTGAGAACATATTGACTTTCTTGCCAATACACTTCTTGATATTTAGGAAGGTCATTGTAGTCTAAATAGTAATTTTCAAAAGTGACATCATCTAAAACTTCTTTATCCACTTTGATACCTTCTACTGCATGAAGCCACGATTTAACATCCGCTTCAGTTTCAAACAATCCGACTACTTGCTTAGTATTAAATTGATGTAATTCTAATAAATACATAAACATGTCTCCTTTATCCATTATTGTCATCATACAGAAAAGAAATGAGTGTGTGCGATTTGTCTTATTTCAGAGAAATTTTTACATAAAAGTGGTTTATATATTGATGATATTTTATTTATTTTAAAGATACATGCCCTCGATACGATTGTCCAATAAAGTGATAAGAAGTATGTAGGGGGGAAAGGAAGTATGTACATAGAATAACGTGGTGACATTTTAAGAATACAATTAAAAATAGGGAGACTCATGCGTGTTTATAGGGTGTGTAAAGTGGCTTTCATATTGAAGGCGTATGGCTTTAGTCATAGACTTAAAGTAATGAAAGAAAAACAATTGAAGAAGGTATGAATATGTACAATGAAGTTCGTAGTCAATTACGCTTAAGTATCGCGTGGTTGACGCTCTTTTTAGTGGGTACAGATTTATTCGTGGTATCACCGCTACTCCCGAATATGATTCGTGAATTTAATATATCTGCACAACAAGCAAGTTGGATTGTTACCTCGTTCGCAGTCATGTATGCGGTTATGGCACCGCTGTTTGGTGTTTTAGCCGATCGATGGGGCAAAAAGAAAAATATTGTTATCGGGCTTATTTTATTCTCTTTTGCGAATGGGCTTACTTTTATCGCAAGCTCGTATTTTGTGCTCGTTTTAAGTCGTGTATGGGCAGGTGGGGCTGCAGCCATGATTACTTCTTCTGTTTTTGCACTTACAGGTGATTTAGCGCCTAAAAATAAAAATGGCTTATACCTTTCTATAGCGACTTCTGGTTTTCTAACAGCGATATGGGTGGGTGCACCTTTAGGGAATTTAATTGGCAACATTACGAACTGGCGAACGGTATTTATTATTTTAGCAATAGGGACATTGGCATTAAGTGCTTTAAATAGCTTTGTTTTACCAGAGCATATGCATTCGCAATCACATCGGTCACCAGATTTCGAGAAATTTAAAGGTATGATTCGTGATGTACTTGTTACTACGTTATGGGCTTTAGCTGTCTATGGTGTCTATACATTTCTTGGTGAAATTTTTAAAAGTGTGACAGGTTTATCTAGCCTCATGACGAGTGTTGCATTTACCTTTTACGGAATGGGTGCCCTAATTGGAAGTGTTTCTGGGGGATGGTTTTCAGATCATCTGGGTAATGATCGCGTTATCAAAATAGGTATGACCGGTTTAGCTGTACTACTCATTGTTGTGGGATTGACTGTTACACATCCTTTATTATTATTTCCATCTCTCACGTTATGGGCTTTCAGTGGTTATTTATTTTTCTCAGCGTATCAATCTTTCATTTCGAAACGGAATGCTACTTTTTCGGGGAGTATTATGGCGTGGAATCAGACTGCGATGTATGTAGGGATTACTATAGGGTCATGGCTTGGCGGAGGATTAATAGCTCATCATCTTATTCTCTTATTGTTTGTCTCTTGCGCAGCTTCTGCTTTAATCGGATTAATATGGTATCGCTTCAAAGTTGTGTCATAAGTACAAAAACCAATCTTGTAGAGGATAATCTCTAAGATTGGTTTTTATTTTTAAGAGTTTGGGGTGGATGATTGATCCAGTTTTGTAGAAGAATAGCATGATTATGCTCAGTATCTTTGGCTGCATAAAGTAAGACTACATGTTCATTTTGACCTACAATTTCCTGTAATTCTGCAAATGCGGCGCGTTGTTCATCCAGTGTTTGTAGTTCTTTTAAATATTGATTTTTAAATGCGGCAAAACGTTCAGGATCATGATGAAACCATTTTCTTAATTGAGAGGTCGGACCGATCTCTTTTAACCAATAATCTAAATTTGCCTCTGCTTTAGAAATGCCTCTTGGCCACACTCGGTCGACCAACACACGAACAACATTATTTTCTTGCGCTTTTGTATAGATACGTTCAATCTTAACAGTCACGAGAATCTCCCCTTTGAAATGTTGAATGGGCACGGGTAGAAAGCAAGACACATTCTTCCCGAAGCCCTTCTTGAGTACATTAGAATATTTGGCGAGTGTTATACAATAATTTCGTTTGTTTCATATGGTGTTTTGAGTAATACGAGGACACCTTCAATAAAACCAATTAGGCTGGGTATGCCTGTCCAAGAAAATAGAGCGTATAAGATGCCGAGTCCGATTTTATGCGAATAGAATTTGTGAACGCCTCCCCCCTAGAACAATCGCGAGTATAGCGGAAATCCATTTATTGACTTTCATTGTTTCATCATCTAATTGTAATTATACAACAAAATGTGAATAGATTTGAGAGATGACTATCTCGTACAATATAAAATGGCAATAGATAATGCATTATTTTAAATAGTTGATTTAAAGAATAAAATTGTTTTCCATTGCTATTATACATATTTAAGTTCTAGTTAATATTCAGTTAATATGATTTACCTCTTTAGTATATTAAAGTTAAGCAGTAATGATTTTTTCTAGTAGAGAGGTTAAAGATGTTAAAGGAAAATTATAAATTAAGAAAAATGAAGATCGGTTTAGTTTCTACAGCAGCGGCAGCAATTTTTGTGATTTCAAATGGTACAGCGGAAGCTTCAGAAGATACAACGGCTCAAGAAGCATCAGCCGTGTCTGTTGATGAGAAACAAGTGAATGAAAATCAACAAGTGGAAGACAATACGGCATCAGAACAAGCGGAAAATGAAAGTTTTATACATTTAGATGAAGTGCGCCCAGGCGATACACAAGTTTCAGGCTACACACAGCCTAACAAAGCTATTTCACTTAAAATTGATAATAAAGATGTCGTTAATCTTGAAGATGACTTTCAAGAAGTGGTGTCTGATGAGAACGGGAAATTTACGTATGATTTGAATGGGCGAAAAATCGTTTATAACCAAAAAGTAGATGTTGAAGCAACGGAACCTCTAGACTTAGATGCTTTAGAAGATGATGAAAAAGCGTTGGAAACTTCTGATGAAGAAACAACAGTGGCGCCACATGAAGTAGAGCAAGATACTGCGACGCATGCGGTAGATTCAGAAGAAAAAGAAGAAGTAACAGCAGGAGACCATGAAGAAAGTGATTTATCGTTAGAAGGATTACTACTAGACGCTGAAGGCGAAGGTCCTAAAGCTTCGTATACAACGCCTAGATATGAAAAAGCATACGAAATTCCAGAAACACGTATTCCTCAAATTAACGGTCGACACCAAGTATGGATTGAACCTATTTTAGAAGGTACAGGTGTGGTTAAAGGTCATACATCAGTTAAAGGCAAGGTTGCACTTGCGATTAACGGTAAGTTTATTAATTTAGGGGATTCAACTTCAACGCTTGAACAATTGAGTAAAGAAGCATATGAAACACGTTATGATGGCGTTTGGAAATTTATTGATCCTAAAGGCTTTTTTGAATTCGAATTCAACCGTCTTTTCGATAAATCTTATGCATTGAAAAAAGGGGACCTCGTGTCACTTTCTTTTAAATCAGACAATGAACAAGATACAATGCCTTCATTTGTATTTAATGTTTTAACAGAACCATTTGAAGCGGTTGAAAAAGCCCATACATTATTTGATCATAATGCGATTGAACCTGTAAAAGAATTAAAAGATGTAGATGAAGCGATTCAAATTAATGACATTTTTGGAGATGTTATTGAAACAGCGATTCGTGGTGAAGACAAGTTAATCTTAGAAGGTACAAAAGAGATGACAGGTCGTACGAAATATGCAAATGCACTTATTCGAATTGATTCAAACTTAGGCGAGTATAGACACTTCCCAACGCTTCAAGCAGATCAAGAGGGTAACTTTACTTTCAATATTAAAGAAGCTGGCTATCGTATGTACAATGGTGAAACGTTAACGTTAACTGTAGTAGATCCGACGACTCAAAAAGCGTTAGCGCAAATTCAAAAATATATTGAACCTGTTGATATTGATGAAATCATGGATGATGAAGTATTTGACGACTATTCAGATGAAGACGACGATTTATTTGAAATACGCAGTTTTAAACCTGCTAACGAAGTCGTAGCACCTAAAGTAGAAGAAGCAACAAAGCAGCACGACGAAGCACAACAAGAAGAAGTGAAACAAGATACGCAAGCTGCAGTGCAACATGAAACGGCAAAAGAAACTGATAAAAATGACGCAAGCCCAGCTGTCAAAGCGGAGCAAAAGCGTGATGCGTCTGAACATCATCAAGCAAGCGCTGAAACACCCAAAATGACGCAACCCACTTCAGTCACAAAAACAACAATGCCTGAACACGTGACACCTGCGTCTGTACCAAGTCAAGGTGAGAACGAACAAGCGGCAGATGCATCGGTATCTGTAGAGTCTGATTTTACGCAAGATATGGAAGACATGGTTCCATACAGACAGCATTTAGCAACATTAAAGTTAGTACATCATGAAAAAGGAAGTATAGGCCATGTGAACGGGTTTCAACTTCAATCTACAATGCCAACAACACCCGTTGATTATTTAGTTAAACCACATATAGCCAAGGCTGAGCCAAAATCTGTATCTGTATTACCAGAGACAGGTCAAGAGAAGGCATCAACGTTATGGTCTCTATTATTAATGGTTTCAGGCGTATCATTATTGGCATACAAACGACGCAAGCAACAAAAACAAACACGTTAATCACAGAATAACAATTTAATTGAAAGATAGAAGTCTTTATTAAAGCTTTGTGTATGAAAGCGGGACAATGGAATCAAATTGATTTCTGTCTCGCTTTCGTCGTTTTTTGGGGAGAAGCGTTAAAAAAGATAACAGCATATTGTATGTTTAATTTTATTTGATATATTTATAAGTGTATAGTGCAACGCTTATAAAGTGAGGTATCAGAATGAAAAAATTAATTACAACATGTATATCATTATTAGTCATTTTAACGGGATGCAGTGAGGACAATCATCAAAAGGAAGAAAAAGTAAACAAAGCCGAGCCTCAAACTTCTGAACCGGCTACTCAAGAAAAAGAAACGACAACAGATCAACAACAATCGAGTAAGAAAGCAGCACCAAAAGATAAGAAAGATGAAGCACAATCATCAAGCGAAAGTCACAAGGAACATCATGAAAAAGTTCAACAAGAAAAGAAAGGTGAAACGAAGCCCCAATCGGAGCCGAACCCGTCTGACATAGACCGGATTGATCTTAAAAAGAAAATTGCGCTCGCATTCTTTGTGGAAGATGCGGCCCATTATACAATCACAGCAACAGAAATCGATCAAGGAATGTATGAATATGTGGGAGCAGCTGGAACAGAATCAAGAACTGTAAATCATTTACAGGTGACGTCTGCCAGTCAAGTTCCCAATGCACCTGAAGGCATGCAGTTTTATATGGTGTCGCCACCTAAAGGGAATTTTGTGACGATTGTTGGTGTGAGTCCGAATACTTTATTTATTGGTGGCACACAAAGTGCACTGATTGATTATCAAATGTTATTAAGTTCAGGTAAAGAAATGCCGTTGCTTCCATTATATGAAGCGCATCACAATGACCCACGTTTACACAACATTACGGCAAAGATGTCAATCAGCCAGTGAGGGATTAGATGAGCCGTTTTGCGTTAAAAATCAAGACGTCTGCACGATGATGTGACGCCTTACTTCCTTATTATAATAAGTTCATCTTATTCGATGACGCATAAGTTAAATTTAATTTTAAAAAAATAAATTAAATATTATTAAGGGAAATCATAAAATGTCAAGCAATTGTCATTTTATGGTTCTTTTTTTATAAGCATTTAAATCGATAATGATTATCATTGTTGACAATTTAAAAAGAAGAGAGTAGGATATTTTTAAATCGTTATGATTACGATTTGTAACAAAGCATATTTATTTAAAAAGGAGATTGAATACATTTGGAAATCGTTCATTTTTCGAAATTTAATCCATCTGGAAATATGACAGTCTTAGTAGATTCTACTCATGATCCTTCAGAATATGCGGGTATAGCGCAGCAATTAATGCAAACATCACACGTGGGGTGTGAACAAGTTGGGTTTATTGTTGATGCCAAAGGTGATATTCCACATCAACTTGTTATGAGCGGACAAGAATTTTGTGGTAATGGCACTTTGTCATTTATTCATTATTTGAAAACGCGAGATCTATTACCTTCTTCTTCATTTGAACTTCAAGTTTCAGGTTTGAGCGAACCGACGCAGTGTGCTTTTTATGAAGAAACAGGAGAATATGAAGTTGCGTTACCTGGACCGACGGAAATACTTGAGAAACAATATACAATTGATGATGTTATTTTTGATGGTTTAGAAATTCAATATGATACATATCAACATTTTGTCTGTCCGATTTCAGTATGGTCAGATCGTTTGGCAATATCAGTTGAAAAATTCGTGCGTCAACATCAATGGCCGGAGCATTTCACTGCGATTGGTATCATGCTATATGAAGCACATCAACGACGTTTGCATCCACTGATATACATACCTCAAGTTGACAGTATCATTTGGGAGCAGAGCTGTGGTTCTGGAACAGGTTCAGTGGGCGTTTATGAAGCATATCGCCGACACAGTTCACATATTGAAGAGGAGATTTTGCAGCCAGGTGGCGCATTATCTGTTTCAACTCGTCGACAAGATGAGGGCTATGAAATTTCCATAAAGGGTCATGTTTCTACAGTTGCAACGGGATTAGCATACTTAGAATAAGGAGAGAACCATGATCGACATGCGACAAGAGATTAAACAATTTGAAGCGCAGTTAGAAAACTATGCGCAACAATTCGAGCAATTATACGAAAAAGCACAGGCAAGCGAACAGGCAGTACGCGATTTAGAACAATTGGTAGATGATTACAGTGCTTATATTCTTGATGAGCAACAAGCACAAGTATACCAACAGTGGTATACACATCCAGTATCTAATACACAGTTGATTCACGTATTAGCTGAGATTACTTCACGTTGCGTGAAATTAATGGAATCGACACGTGCACGTCGATTAATATCAGGAAATGCAGGTTCATCAGGTTATTTTGAAAATATAGAGCACTGCATTGTGGAAGAATTTGGCCAGTTTGAAATAACACCGGAAGATACGGTATTACTCGTAGGTTCTGGTGCGTATCCCATGACACTCGTTCAGATTGCACAAGAAACAGGTGCTCATGTGATTGGTATTGATATTGATGAAGATGCCGTAAACTATGGCCAAAAAGTGATTGAAATCTTAGCACCGAATGAAACCATTGAGATTCATCGTAAAAATGTGAATGAGTTAGAGGCGATTCGAGATGTGACGCATATCATTTTCAGCTCTACAGTTAAAATGAAATATGATATTCTCGCAGAGCTCTATGAGTTAACAAATCGAGACGTTGTTGTTTCTATGCGTTATGGAAATGACTTAAAATCTATCTTTAACTATCCAAAACAGGACACATATCCACATCATTGGACATGTGTGGCTGATATTACGCAACCCGATCAGATTTTTGATATTGCACTTTATCAAAAAGCAGATGAAAGGGGCGCATCGTAATGTCAAAGTCAGTATTGATAGCAGGAACAGGCCCTGTGGCCATTCAACTGGCGGTATTGTTTGATCAATACTCAGATAATCAGATTGCGATGGCAAGCCGAAGTTTACAATCAGAGAAATCACGCAAATTTATTGAGGCTTATCAACAAACGCAAAAAGTTGAAGTTTCTGTTCAAAATGAAGCACATCAACAATTAGCTGGAGAAGCAATGTTAGCCGAGGTCTATGAAAGTTATCATGACATTCAAAAGCAATATGATGTGCTCGTCCTTGCTTGTACAGCGGATGCGTATAGTGAAGTGTTATCTCAGATTTCGGAACGTGTTTTAACGCAATTGAAAAGCGTTGTGCTTATTTCACCAACATTTGGATCGCATATGATTGTGAAACAGCAATTGCAAGCGTACCAACCGAATATAGAAGTCATTTCATTTTCAACTTATTTAGGAGATACGGGTGTGATGGATGTAGATCAACCGCACCGTGTAATCACTAAAGGGGTGAAGAAACGTCTTTATATCGGCTCGACTCAATCAAATACTCAAACTTTCCAGGAAATGGTTGCATTAATGACTCAAATTGGCGTGCCAGTGACAGTGGTGGAACATCCACTTCAAGCGGAGTCACGCAATAGCTCGCTCTATGTCCACCCAGCATTATTTATGAATATGCACGCACTTAAAGCGGTGTTTCAAGGTACCGATGTGCCGTTTTTTGTTTACAAATTGTTCCCAGAAGGACCAATAACGATGAAATGTATCACGGAAATGCGCCTAATGTGGCAAGAAGTGATGCATATTTTGCAGGAAATGAATATTGAAACTTTGAATTTATTGAAATTTATGGTGAAAGAAAATTACCCACTCCGTGAAGAAACAATCGATGCTTCCAAAATCGAAGCATTTGAAACATTATCGCCAGTGGAGCAAGAGTATCTTTTATATGTACGTTATACAGGTATTCTGATTGATCCATTTTCAAAACCAGATGCGACGGGTAAATATTTTGATTTTTCTGCCGTTCCATTTAAGCATGTCTTTCAAAATGAATCAGGGGAATGGCAAATTCCACGTATGCCGAGTGAAGATTACTATCGAACACAGATTATGCGCGGAATTGCACGTGTGCTCAAAATTAACACACCTATGATGGACACCTTTATGCATCGATATGAAGCACAGTTAGAAGCATTTCAAGCCAGTCATCGGAATGATAGTTTTTCATCACAATTTAAAGTGCAAGATTTTGCGCATGATATTGCATGCATTGAATCGCAATTAATGTCGCACTAAAAAAGGCTTTCTTATTATGCGTCTCGAATGGTCACATAGAGAGATGTCTAAATTGAATCACTGCGTGCCTGTTTAATGATATGACTAAATATAAACTTCATATACCCCAAAAAAGGGTCAAGGAGAAAAGAGAGGAAAAAGATTATGAAAAAGACTTTGAAGTGGCTGACTTTATGTATGGCCTTGTTACTTGTTTTATCAGCTTGTGGGAGTTCAAAGGCATTAGATGAGAAAAAAGAAGAGAAAAATCTTACATATGCAACATCTAAAGACATTGGAGATATGAATCCACACGTCTATGGTGGTTCTATGTCCGCGCAAGGTATGGTTTATGAATCGTTAGTTGATCATACACAAAAGGGGATTGAACCTTTATTAGCCAAATCATGGGATGTCTCTAAAGATGGTAAAACTTATACATTCCATTTACGTGAAGGTGTAAAATTCCATGATGGGACAAAATTTGATGCAGAAGCCGTTAAAAAGAATTTTGATGCTGTTCAAGCCAATAAAAAGTTACACTCATGGATTAAAGTTTCTACTTTAATTGATAAAACAGAAGTCAAAGATGATTATACATTCGTATTGAAACTTAAAGAACCTTACAATGCAACTTTAGAAGAATTAGCGATGACACGCCCATTTGTATTTGTGTCACCAAAAGCTTTTAAAGATGGCGGTACGAAAGATGGTTTGAAATCTTATGTAGGTACAGGTCCTTATAAGTTGAAATCACATGAAAAAGACGAACAAGCTAAATTCGAACGTAATGATGATTATTGGGGTGGACAACCTAAATTAAAATCAATCGTTGCGAAAGTATTACCAGCAGGTGAAACATCATTCTTAGCCCTTCAAAAAGGTGAAGTTAACTTTGCATTTACAGATGACCGTGGAACTGACAACGTAGATAATGAAGCAATGAAAAAATTAGTTGACGAAGGCGACTACCAGTTGAAGCGTAGTAAACCAATGAACACTAAAATGATTGTTGCGAACTCTGGTAAAAAAGATAGTCCTGCGCAAGACAAAGCGGTTCGTGAAGCATTATGGCATAGTGTAGACCAAAAACGAATTTCAGAAAAAATCTTAGATAAAACTGAAAAACCTGCATCACAATTATTCTCAAAAAACGTGCCACATGCGAATATCGATTTACCAAAACGTGAATTTGATTTGAAAAAAGCTGAAAGTCTTTTAGACGATGCGGGTTGGAAACAATCTAAAAAAGGCGAAGTTCGTGAAAAAGATGGTAAAAAACTAGAAATGAAGTTATATTATGACAACCACTCAAATTCACAAAAACAAGAAGCTGAATTTATACAAGCGAAAGCAAAAGATATCGGTATGCAATTGAAAATTGTAGGCGAAACTTCTGATAAAGTTGCTGAACGCCGTACTTCAGGTGATTATGACTTATTATTCAACCAAACTTGGGGCTTACAATATGACCCACAAAGTACAATTTCTGCATTTAAAGCAGATACAGGATATAAATCAGCAGTTTCTGGTATTAAAGAAAAATCAAAATTATTCGATGATATTGATACAGCATTATCAACACAAGATGCTACAACTCAAAAAGAAAAATATAAAGATATTTTAACAACTGTTCATGACGAAGCGATTTTCATTCCGATTTCTCATGGTGGTATGACAGTTGTTGCACCTAAAGATTTAAAAGATATCTCATTCAAACAATCACAATATGAATTACCATTTGAGCAAATGGAATATAAATAAGGATGCCTAACGTATGGTATACAGTGTAATCAAACGTTTGTTACTGACCGTACCATTGTTAATTGTGATTAGCTTTCTCACATTTGCTTTAACACATTTGTCGAATGAAGATCCAGCTGTAGTTATTTTACATGCACAAGAAGTTCCAAATATTTCTCAAAGTTTGATTGAACAAACACGTGAAAAATATGGACTGAATGATCCCTTTATTGTTCAATACTGGGAGTGGTTCAAATCGGCAGTACAGTTAAAGTTTGGTCATAGTTTTGTGACTGGCGAAGATGTGAGTTTAAGATTATGGCCAGCATTTTTTAACACGCTTAAATTAACACTCGTATCAAGTGTAGTCATTATTTTATTGTCTATGTTACTTGGTATTGTGACTGCTTTATTTCGTGGGACATGGTTTGACCGTGTCACACGAAGTACAGCATTTGTTTTAACTGCAATCCCTTCATATTGGCTTGCAGCGATTTTAATTATTTTTGTTTCGGTCAAACTGAACCTGCTTCCAACATCAGGATTGACAGGACCAGAAAGTTATATCCTACCCGTACTTGTTATTACGTTAGGGTATACAGGGATATATTTTAGAAATGTGCGTAGTGCTGTTATTCAGCAATTGGATCAAGATTATGTCTTATATATGCGTGCAATGGGTGTCCCGACGTCTAAACTTTTGCTTTATGTTGCACGTAATGCGATGCAAGTCGTTGTCTCTATCTTTTGTATGTCTATACCATTGATTTTAGGTGGTTCGGTCGTGATAGAGAATGTCTTTGCATGGCCGGGTATGGGGCAGTTAAGCGTGAAAGCCGTACTTGAACAAGACTTTCCAATTATCCAAGCTTATGTGCTTGTTGTTTCTGTCTTATTTATACTTTTTAATACACTTGCAGATGTCATCAATATGTGGCTGAATCCAAGGTTAAGGGAGGAAGGCTAATATGATTGTCTTTCAAAGGTTATTAAAAGATACAGGCGCAAAATGGGCATTGGCAATTATCGCTATGTATTTATTGCTTGGCGTTTTTGCACCTTTTGTCACACCTTATCAGCCGAATGAAGTTGATATTGATCATAAATTTGCAGGAATGTCATTCGCACATTGGCTCGGTACAGATCATTTAGGTCGTGATATCTTAACGCGTATTATTTTTGCGATTCGACCGAGCTTTATTTTAGTTTTATTTGCGCTTATATGTTCAGTATTCATAGGCACGGTTTTAGGCTTCATTTCTGGTTACTTCGGTAAGTGGGTTGATGCGATCATTATGCGTGCTTGCGACATCATGTTATCGTTTCCCACTTATGTCATGACGTTAGCACTCATCGGCGTACTGGGCATCGGTTTGAAAAGTATTATCGTAGCGCTCATTATCACACGTTGGGCATGGTTTTGCCGTATCATTCGGACGAGTGTCATGCAATATAGAGACTCAGATGATGTGAAGTTTGCACGAACAATTGGTTTATCACACAGTCGTATTATTGCGACCCATATTTTGCCACGAACTTTAGCAGATATTGCGATTATTTCAACAAGTTCAATGGTATCCATGATATTACAAATTTCCGGATTTTCATTTTTAGGATTAGGTGTCAAGGCGCCTACTGCAGAATGGGGCATGATGATGAATGAAGCACGAAAAGTCATGTTCAGTCACCCAGAGCTTATGTTTGCGCCAGGCATTACGATTATTATTATCGTATTAGCTGTCAACTTTTTATCTGATGCATTACAAATTGCAATCGATCCTAAGTTGTCTAAACAACAAATGAAGCAACGGATTAAGAAAGGGTGGATATAATGCAAGATACTGTGATGCATGTAGAAGACTTAACATTAATTGATGGCAACACAAACGATGTCTTAGTCCACCACTGTAATTTTACGCTACATCGCGGCGAGGTCATCGCGATTATCGGTGAAAGCGGGAGTGGAAAATCGGTTACGTGTAAAGCCTTATTAGGTATCAATGATCGAAATATACGAATGAGCGGCCAAGTCACTTTCCAAGATCAAAATCTTCATCAAGCCTCAGAACAGGAACTTCGAAAAATAAGAGGGCGACGTATTGCGATGATTATGCAACAGGGCGGTACGGCATTTAATCCGACTTTCACGGTTGGGACACAAATGAAAATGATGTTGCAACAGCATCGAAAAATGTCTAAAAAAGAGCAGACAGCAACGTTAAAACATTATTTTGACATGTTGGGGTTAAGAGATTTTAACCGTATTTTAAAATCTTATCCCCATCAATTGTCTGGTGGGATGTTGCAACGGTTGATGATTATTCTTGCCCTTGCACTCAAACCGGATATGATTATTGCTGATGAGCCTACAACAGCTTTAGATGCAATTACGCAGTATGAAGTCATTGAAGAACTACGTGAAATTAAAGAAAAAATTGGCTGTGCCATGCTTTTTGTTTCGCATGACTTAGCAGTGGTTAAAAGTATTGCCGATACGGTTCTCGTTATGCGTCATGGAGATGTCGTTGAGTCTGGACCAGCGGAACAAATTTTTAATCAACCGCAGCATGAATATACGCAATTTTTAATTGCGGCACGTGATCGCGTTTCAAAGCATTTTAAGGCGCTAAGAGGTGATATGACATGTTAGAAGTTCAAAATGTAACGAAATCATATCGCAGTGGTGAAAGACGACGTAAGCGTCAAATTGTAAAATCTGTTAGCCTTAAATGCGATAAAGGCCAAAGTATTGCAATCATTGGTGAAAGTGGGAGTGGGAAATCCACTTTAGCACGTATGATTTTAGGCATTGAAAAACCAGATAGTGGAAAGGTATTACTCAATGGCCGTGATGTCTGTCATCGCCAAGTTAGATTGGGGAAAATGAGTGTCGTTTTCCAAGATTATAAATCTTCTTTACACCCATACTTCAATGTGAGGCAAATTTTAAGAGAAGCGTTACGGCAATGTGAATCACCTGTGAACGATAAAGAGGCGTATATGGTTGATTTATTAAAAAGTGTTGGTTTAGATGCGCAATATCTTGATAAATACCCACAAATGATGTCTGGAGGAGAGGCACAACGCGTTGCCATTGCGAGAGCGATTAGCACAAAGCCCGATTATATTGTTTTGGACGAAGCCATCAGTGCATTAGATATGTCAATTCAATCACAGATTTTAGATTTGTTGATTCATTTAAGGGATGTTCATCAATTGAGTTTTATTTTTATCACACATGATATACAAGCAGCTGTATATTTATGTGAAGATTTAGTGATTTTTAACGATGGACAGATTCAAGAGCGATTGAATCGTGATACATTAAACAATGTGCAACACGCGTATACACGCGAACTTTTTGCAAAACAATTTATGAACTAGGAGGCAATTGTATGAAAGGTGCATTGGCATGGCCTTTTCTAAGATTATATATACTCGCACTCTTCTTCTTTAGTGCGAATGCGATCCTTAACGTTATGATTCCTTTACGCGGTCATGACTTAGGCGCAACAAACGCAACAATTGGTATCGTGATGGGGGCTTACATGCTCACTGCGATGCTCTTTAGACCATGGGCGGGACAAGTAATAGCTAAAATTGGACCTATCAAAATATTGAGATGGATTTTAGTGATCAATGGATTTGCACTTATCCTGTATGGCTTCACAGGACTTGAAGGTTATTTCGTAGCACGTGTGATGCAAGGGGTATGTACAGCCTTTTTCTCAATGTCATTACAAATTGGTATTATTGATGCATTACCTGAAGAAGACCGTTCACAAGGGATTTCATTATATTCTCTATTCTCTTACATACCAGGAATTATTGGACCCATCATAGCGGTAGGTATTTGGAATTTAGATAACCTCAGTTACTTTGCACTCGCGATGATTATCATTGCAGTGACAACAGGTGTAGTCGGCTTCAGTGCAACGTTAAATCAAGATCACGAACCACAAGCCGAACAACCTGAGAAACCACCTTATGGACCTGTAACGGTATTTTTACAACTGTTTAAAAACCCATTTTTATTCAAATCAGGTATGATTATGCTCATTGCCTCTATTGGATTTGGTGCAGTTTCTACATTTATTGTATTGTATGTGAATACATATCAAGTTGGGCATGCCAGTGTCTTTTTAGCAATTCAAGCGATTACAGTCGTATTTTCGAGATTCTTTTTAAGAAAGTATATTCCTTCAGACGGGAAATGGCACGTTGGATTTATGCTGAAAGTACTCGGATTGCTCACGATTGCTTTATTCTTGATTGCGATGGGACCTTATCTAGGTGCACTGATTCTTTATGTGAGTGCAATCATGATAGGTATTACACAAGCGATGGTTTATCCAACGCTCACGTCTTTCTTGAGTTTCAAGTTACCGAAGCAAGGGCGTAACATGCTTCTCGGACTATTTATTGCAACTGCAGATTTAGGCGTATCATTAGGTGCTGCCTTAATGGGACCTATCGCCGATTTAACAGGTTATGCAAATATGTATCTCATATGCGGTATTTTAATGGCCATCATTACTGTGATGAGCATTGACCGTAGACCACAATTTATAGAACGTTAAAAAATGAGTAACGCTTCCTTCATTAAGCTGATTGATATACACTGCTTAATAAGGGAGCGTTTTTGTGATTCAATCATATGCATATATTTAATCCTAAACCCATATATAGCGTTATATGTGTGTTGTTGTAAGAATGACACCTTTTGCATACTGGCGTTAATAAATGTCGAATTTAATGAGGTATGAAGCATTTAAATCTATAACCTCTTGATCGAGACCTTTAAGTTGATGATGTTCTTTGTGTATACTTTCATAATGTGAAGACGTTTGCCACGCTTCAAAACTGTCGCGGTCATCCCATAAGGATAAAATAATGTAGTGATTTTGTGGGTCATAGGGTCTCAATACTCTCAAAGCGACGAACCCCGGCGTTTCATCTAAGTAGGACGTTCGATTAAGAAAACGTTCCTCAAAAATAGCTTCACTGTAGCGAGTAACTTTAATATAATTCATCACACAGAAATGGTCAGGTGAAAGCATACCAATGTTTTCAATGGCCGTATATGTTTTTGCATCATTATTTTTATAAATCGTGGTTTCTAAATCATTTTCTTCAATCTGATAAAGGTGATCTTTATGAGAGAGTATCATTTTTATACCTCCTCCTTATCCTTTATAACTTATACCCGTTATTACAAGTTTTAATTGCATAAATTAAATTTTGTAACTATAAATTTTGTTGTATTAAACTATAAATTCTCATTATAATAGTGAAACGTTAAAGTTGTTTTTAACAGATTTAAATAGACAGAGAATGAATAATAAAGGGGAGATAAAACAATGCTGCATCAATGTACAGATTTAACAAAGGATATTCAAACATTAATGCTTACGGCTGATCCAAATCTTGAAAAAGTGAAAGCAGTATTTGAAGCGGGGAAATGTTATGGATGGATTGAAAGGAAGACGTTGGTAGGTATTGCTGTGGTGCATGAAAGAGACACAAAAGCGGAGATTATGAATTTGAGTGTGTCCTCACAATTTGAAGGGCAAGGCTATGCGCGTAAAATCCTCGATACTTTGACAAAAATATACGCCGATGAAGGTTATCACTACTTAAGCATAGGTACAGGAAATTCAAGTTTAAGACAATTGAAAATCTATCAAAAAAATGGATTCCGAATTGTTGCTATACAACATGATTATTTTATCAGACAAGGTTATGCCCCTATTTATGAAGAAGGCATTCAATGCCGAGATATGCTAGTGTTAGAAAAAGAGCTTATACCATCGAGTAACATATCTTAAATATAAAAAGCATGTGGTTGGGTAGGACAGTGATGCTTCTAACATTAAGTTAGAACAATTGATAGAAGTATAGGCTATGTCCTGACCTCAGCCACAGTGGTTCTTGAATAGGATGAACAGAAGAGTTACTTTTTAGACGTATGAGTTTTTTGTTGTAACGATTGATTAATTTGTTGAATTTCTTTCTTAATTATTAAGTAGTTGATACCCCAAATGATGAAATATATAAAGCTATAAATAATGGCAAAAAATACAAAGGCAGTGATTTTCAAAGGGAACCATCCTGCTAAGCAAGCGAGCGGAAGAAAAAGTAAAAACATAAAGGAAAAGTGACATAATGTCCGTTTTCTTAATGAAGTATCGTCGTATTCGAATATTTTTGCACCCCATTGAAACAAGATGCCAATAATACCCCATAGAATCATCATAATGAGCATGATTTGCGCTTCAGTAAAAGTTTGATAATACCACTCGCCAATTGTAGAAATAGGATTTGTAGGATGGTATTCATGATTGCTAAAAATCATCGAAATGAAAATTGAAATTAACACACCGATTGTCACTCCGATACAAAAACTATTTTTAATTGTTTTCATAGACCTAACCTCTCTTTAATAGATTTCACATAACGGCGCGAGGAATAAGTTAAATAGTCGTGCTTGAAAATCAGTTTTAAACTACCACTAGATGTGATTTCAATGTGATTTAAATAGTTGAGATTAATCAACTCACTTTTAGAAATCTGAATAAATGATGCAGGCAATTTAACTTTAATTTTGTAGAGTCGTTCTACCATTGTAAATGTCCTAATTACTGTTATGATTTTAAGTTTTTGTTGCTCCGTATAAATAGCAATAATATCTGTTGTGTCTACAAAGTAAATGGCGTTATCTTCTGTTTTTACACTCAAATAGGGCGTATCTTCTTGAATTTCTGTAACTATTTTTTGTAAATCAGGAGTCATAGACTTTGTAGTGATATGGATGTGATCCTCTGCCATCGCTGGATCAAGCGTAATGCTAACTTTCATAGGCGCTAACCTCCTTGTATTAAGTAAACCAAAGAAAACCCAAAAATACTATCTGCTCTTGCTATATGGTAGTGGATTCTTGTTAAACGGCATCGTAAAGAAAATGAACGGTGGGGATAGAAAAGCGTCAATAATTTTTAATATATTCATCCATTATATTGTCCGCAAGGTGTAGTAAGGTTTAAAGTGGTCTCAAATGTGGAAATTACGAACCACTATTTTAAACTTTTGTCGAAAGGAGTATGTGATGATCAATTTAATCTCTGCAATTGGTTCCATTGGGACGTTTATTATGGCGTTATTTTATTTTGTATCTGTAAGTATCCAACTCTATCAAATGAAAATGAGTTTTTTACCTGCACTAGGATTCAATCAGATTTTGATGACACGAGATGGCGAGAGATTAAAATTAAAAAATACGGCTTCAACAACTTCTACAGATATAGGAGACGATTTTTTGAAGTTATTTAATCTTGGTGCGGGTGCAGCAAAACAAATTAAAATAGAAGTGTTTATCGACGAAGGCCAAGTTTTACAAAGAAAGTACGTTAGTATTTTGCCAAGTAAAGAGAGTTATTTATTACCTATTAATAAAGCTGTATTCGATGAGTTAAATCGCACTATTGAAAATAATGGGTATGAATCAAATTTACAAATTAAAATGACATATCAACATAATGTGAGTCGGAAAACGCAAACGTTATATTTAAAAGGGAATATCGATAGTTTTAATCGTTACGATGACCGTTCAGTTTATGAATTGCAGTTTATAGAGGTAGATGGATAATCAAAGTATATGCGGAAATCAATCGATACAAATTATATATTTTCTAAAACGAGTAATAGAGAGGACATACTTATCTGATAATAGAATAGGTATAATTAGGGTTATAAAACATAGAAGCCTATTAGTCATGTGTTAATCATTCTCAGCTATTAAATATGTAATGATTTGAGGTGATAACAGATGACAATAATAATCAACTTGGATATTTATTTAACAATATCTATAAGTATTATTGGTACTTTGTATGCAGTGACCTTATTGTTTAAAATTACAAAAAAATAGGCTCTCGTTATTGGGGTAACGAGAGCACCTATATAATAGGCTGTAATGATTAACATATTTGAGTCTGGAAGCTCACTAATATGTTGCTATGTTTTTTCACCTAGTTCACGGTTGGTAGCCTAGGCTAGGTGTTTTTCTTATCATTATAGTATCACTAAATGTTACCGAAGTCAAAAAGTGTTGCTGACGAAAGTTAACAACATACAACAAATTACAACCAATTCTTTTATATATTCTAACCTAAGTTCTATAGTGTAGATGAGATAATAGTGATGATTGATAAGAACTTAACGCAGAAATATTAAAATGAGCCAGATTACAGAAAAATCCTTAGAGAATATTTAAACCTTTAAAGATTATTGGCCTGTATTAGTATAAAAAATGAAAGAGGGTTGAGTTCGGCTTGCAAGTAAGCTGTAACGCAATCTTCTTAATTATATTTGTGATTAATATGCGACGGTTGTTACATTTGATTTCAGCGCAGTAATTTTACTCAATAATAAATAGAGTAGGAAATAATTCATCCTTACTTAGCGTTTTGATAAGCAAGTAGTGTATAAACGGTTTCAAGATGAGGAACGGCTATTTGATGTGCTTGAGCACGTTGATAAATATAACCTTGAATGGCGTCGACTTCTAAAGGTTGACCTTGCATGATGTCGTAATACATACTTGTTCCCATTTCATCAGGATACCCGGCATAAATCTTCATAATGGCGTCTACGATATTGTCATCCAACTGAATGCCTTCAGCTTGCGCAACGGCTGTGCCTTCTTCTAATAAGTGTCGACAAAGTTGAACCATCGCATCATCATGTAATACACGTGCGGTATCACGGCCTAGTGCGGTTATAGTATTAATTCCTAAATTTACGATGAGTTTATACCATATCGCATTTTCAATATGATCTTCGAGTACAAGTTCTAACGGGGCGTCTTTTAGT
Source organism: Staphylococcus coagulans (assembly GCF_022557135.1). Classification (NCBI taxonomy): domain Bacteria; kingdom Bacillati; phylum Bacillota; class Bacilli; order Caryophanales; family Staphylococcaceae; genus Staphylococcus; species Staphylococcus coagulans. Next base: position 2,419,296 of record NZ_CP092966.1, on the reverse strand, counting down.
TGTTGAGCAAGTTGTTTTGTATGAGCATCTGCCTGGATATGAAGTTTATAGTCTCTAAAGTGTGTCACGCGTTGCTCTTGTTTTTGACCACTAATGTAAACAACAGCTTGATAAGCATGATGATCTGCTAATTGTTTGAGTTGACCATAGCCGTTTTGTGCCAAAATCACCAATGTGTTTGCATGTGTCAAATGGACGAGTTCTGGAATGACAGCGGATAATTGATGCGTTTTCACAGCAATAAAAATCACATCAAACGGTTCTTGTACCGCTTCAATAGCACGAACAGTCAGTTCCTGTTGGACTTGCGCATTCGATTCTTGAAAATGAATGGTTTGATTTTTACGGCCTATTAAAGTGACATCAAATGTGTGCGAAAGTGCAAAGGTAAGAGATGCGCCCACAGCGCCAGGCCCTATTACTGCAATTTTAGTCATGTTTGCCCTCTTTTCTTTATAAATATAGGATGATTTACTGATATGCTTTAATGTATTACGATTAAAATACATTGTAAAGGCCGTTTTGATAATAAACGAATGATTTATCACTTTCGAAAATATGTCTGTTCAAATATTTTTCAAAAATGTGGTTTGCATTCTTGTGATATATTAAATATAAATGGAAAAATAAGGCGATATGTTTTACGATTGATATATTAAAAATTAAAGGGTGAATGAATTGAAAACTTTAAATAATATCCAACAAATGAAGCGTGACGGTGAAAAAATTTCAATGGTAACTGCTTATGATTATCCGAGCGCCAAACAAGTGGAAGCTGCTCAAATCGATATGATTTTAGTCGGTGATTCATTAGGAATGACAGTCCTCGGATATGAAAGTACAGTAGATGTCACTTTAGAAGATATGCTACACCATAGTCGTGCTGTTCGTCGTGGTGCACCCAATACATTTGTTGTAGTAGATATGCCTTTTGGTTCAGTAGGTATTGATGCTTCAACAGATATTCAAAATGCCATTCGATTATACCAAGAAAGTCATGGAAATGCTTTGAAAGTAGAGGGTGCGCATCTAACACCTTTTATGAAACAAGCGACACAAATGGGTATTCCGATTGTGGCACATTTAGGCTTAACACCACAAAGTGTCGGTGTTTTAGGTTACAAAATGCAAGGGACAACAAAAGAAGCAGCACAGCAATTAATTGAAGATGCACAAGCTGTAGAACAAGCAGGAGCAGTCGCACTCGTATTAGAAGCGATTCCGAGTGATCTTGCAAAAGTGATTTCAGAAAAACTTACGATCCCAGTTATTGGTATAGGTGCAGGTAAAGATACAGATGGTCAAGTGCTGGTTTATCACGATATGCTTAATTATGGCGTAGAAAGACAAGCGAAATTTGTAAAACAATACGAAGATTTCTCGATTGGTATGGCTGCGCTTGAAAAATATAATGAAGAAGTGAAAACAGGTGTCTTTCCTTCTGAAGCATACACTTATAAAAAACAAATTATGGATGAGGTAGAAGCATGACACAGGTCATTACAACAGTTAAAGAAATGCAACAATTGATGAAACAACATCAATTAAAAGGTCAGAAAATTGGTTTTGTACCAACAATGGGCGCTTTACATGATGGACACTTAACAATGATGCGTCAATCCATAACGGAAAATGATGTGACAGCAATCAGTGTTTTTGTGAACCCTTTACAATTTGGACCTAATGAAGATTTTGATGCCTATCCTCGCCAAATTGATCAAGATGTGGCGATGGTAGAAGCAATTGGTGTGGACTATGTCTTTTATCCAACAGTCGAAGAAATGTATCCAGGAGAAATTGGTATCCATGTTACAGTGGGAAGACTGGCAGAAGTTCTAGAAGGGGCACAACGTCCAGGCCATTTTGATGGCGTTGTGACAGTTGTAAACAAGTTATTTAATATCGTCCATCCTGATGTAGCTTATTTTGGTAAAAAAGATGCGCAACAATTGGCGATCGTAGAACAAATGGTATTAGATTTTAACCATGATGTTCGAATCGTTGGTGTAGATATCGTGCGAGAGTCTGATGGATTGGCTAAAAGTTCAAGAAATGTTTATCTCACACTGGAAGAACGTGAAGAAGCGGTTCATTTACACAAAAGTTTAGAACGCGCGAAATCGCTATATCAGTCGGGTGAGCGCAATAGTAGCGTTATTATAGATAAAGTGACACAATATCTTCAGATGCATACGAGTGGTCGTGTTGAAGAAGTTGCAATTTATAGCTACCCAGAATTGCGTGAACAGGTTATGATAGAAGGACGTATTTTTATATCATTAGCTGTGAAGTTTACACAAGCACGGCTAATCGATAATATCATTATTGGAGATGAACAAGAGAAATGATTAGAACTATGATGAACGCAAAAATTCATCGTGCACGTGTTACAGAATCAAATTTAAACTATGTCGGTAGCATTACAATTGATGCTGATATTCTTGATGCTGTAGATATTTTACCGAATGAAAAAGTCGCGATTGTAAATAATAATAATGGTGCACGTTTTGAGACATATGTCATCGCAGGAGAACGTGGGAGTGGCAAAATATGCTTGAATGGTGCCGCATCTCGATTGGTCGAAGTAGATGATGTGGTCATTATTATGACGTATGCGCAACTTAACGAAACGGAATTACAAACACATGCACCAAAAGTTGCAGTGATGAATGAAAAAAATGAAATCGTGCAAATGATTCATGAAAAAGAAAATACAATTGTCATGTAAGGACTTTCTCCTTAGCACAACATGATGTTTTCAATAGAAAAAGTTGTTAATATGAACGGTTGGTGAAACATTCACTGACCGTTTTTAATTTTTGATAATAAAAAAACAGATAACTCTATGATTGTCAGAGCGAAGATAATTATAGAAGTATTGAACTGAATTTGAATATTTAAAAATGATTCAATGATTATTGTTGTATTCATAAAAAATGATTTTAATTATACAAAGTCATTTGATTTACAGGTGTATTTTTATTTGTGACTTGAAAAAAATCGACAGTTGTAATCGGTAATTTATAAAGTAATAACACTCCGTTTTCAGAATTGTGTTACAATTATCATTATCAATAGGGGGGTGAATGATTTTGGAAGGGTTATATAAAAATAGGTCTTTTTCTAATTTGATTGCGGGAAGAATTATGATAAATGCGGGCGACAGTCTTTATTTTGTAGCTACAACATGGGTGGTCTTACAATGGACGCATAACCCATTGTTAGTAGGTTTAACCAATACTTTGTTAATGATTCCTATATGTATGTCATTTTTATTTGGACCTCTAGTTGATGCGATGCCTTTAAAGAAAATGCTCAGGTTCACGCCGTTTATACAATGTATAATATTATCATTAATTGCATTTTTATACTTGATTGATTATTTGAACGTATATGGCTTGATGGCTTTAGTAACAATTGCAATGTTTTTTACACAACTAGGATATCCTGCGCAATCTAAAGCGATACCTTTGTTAGTGAAAAAAGAAAAGTTGATTAATGCTAATTCAGCTATGAGCGTTGCTTATCAAGGTACAGACGTGATTATGAATTCGATAAGTGGTATCGTTGTGGCAATGGTTGCTTTTGTTCCATTATACTTCACTAACGCGTTTATATTTTTAGTAGCTTGTTTTTTTATGTTTAATGTAAAAATACCTAAATTAAATAATGAAGTGAAAAGCAATTTTACATATTTACAAAATTTGAAAGAAGGACTCATAGAAATTAAGTCCTCTTTATTACTGATAGTAGCGTTAGTGAGTGGTGTTATCAATTTTGGACTCGGTCTTATCTATACATGGATTCCTTTCAAAGCAAATTATTTAGGGGGATCATATTATTACGGTTTATTAATGGCATTATTTTCAATTGGTTTAATTATAGGTTCTTTAGTTACACCAATTATAAAAAAATTGAATATTGGATATGGGAAGTTGCTCATACTTTTAAATGTTATATCTGGTTTATTGCTAGTTATTATAAATTATATGCCTAATATCGCTTTTATCATCTTGTTCCCAATAGTCTTTTTAACGATTAGCGTAAGCAATATATCTCTAGCTTCTATTCAACAAAAAGTTATTCCTGAATATATGCTTGCTAGATTAACTACGATTATAACAAGTATTTCAGCAATATCTTTACCAATCGGTAGTTTTATAGGCGGCTTACTTATAAAGAGTATAGGAACTAATTTTACATTAGTAATAGGTGGAGGATTGTTTATTATAGCAAGTTTAATTTTCTCTATGTCAAAATCGTATAGATTATTACCGCAAATCCAAAATATTGAATATAAACATATATTTAAAAATCAGAAAATTCAAAATTAAAACCGTTAAGGTATAAGGTCAAAGAAAGTATAACTAATCATGAAGATAAAAGATTGTTTTTAATAAAAAAACACAAACACCTCTATGATTGTCATAATGCAGACAATCGTAGAGGTGTTGGATTGAATTTGAATATTTTTCGTGATGTAATTGCCTTTGTGAATCAACATTTGCAAATAGCGAACATCTTTCAAGTAAAATTAGTTTTCATCCATGACCATGCCATCACGACAAGAAGGATAACGAAGTGCCCCTTGGTTTGCTTTATATTTTTGATTGCTTGCACCACGTTCGAAAGGTTGAGCAGGGGAGAATTCAATTTCTGATGAAACTTGAAGCTGTTGGGCATACCATTTTACCCATTCTTCCCCGCCAACGGGTTCATCATCAGTAATATTATAAACACCAGGCTCCAACGTAAGTGCGGCAACTGCTGCTTCTACAGTATCCTCAATATGTACAAAAGAGGTAATACCTTTTGAAACCTGAGCTTTCCCTGCTTTAAATTGATTATAAATCATACCGCCTTTTCCATAACAAGTCCCTTCACCATACATCATTCCGTATCTAAGAATGACCGCATGTGATAAACGCTGACTTTCTCTTTCTAAACCGATAACACCGTCGACGGTTATTTTTCTATCTCCTGAAGATTCGGTATCCAATGTAGTCTGCTCATCTGCTAATGAGGTGCCAGGTGCGTACATAGAGGCTAAACTTTGTGAAATGATATGCTGAATATTATATTTCAATGTCAGATCCACTAAATTTCGAGTGCCTTCAATGCGAACTTTTGTATTTACTGACATATCGACATTTTTTAAATCTGTAATTTGATGCATGATAACGTCAGGTTTGAAATCTCTCAATGCAGGTTCTATTGTTTTTGGCTCGAGACTATTACCTATCCAGGCTTTTGCGCCGAGTTGTTCCAAATGTGCTTTACCGTTTTGCGAAGTTGTAAAACCAGCAACCTCATACCCTTCTTAAATTAAGTGTTGGTATAACTTCATACCCATAAGGCTAGTTGCACCTGTGACGAATATCTTTTTCATTTCTTTACGCCTTTGTATTAAATGGAATCAGGTTAAAAATTTAATGATGGTTCCTTTTTAATTTGTTAATCATCCGTATTTATATTAAATGGCTGGTTTTGAAACGTTAAAACAAAGTTGATAGTGAATATTAGGTCTAGTAAAAATAATTATTTCTCGAATTTATGACAAAAAATAAAAATATCAAATGATTCTTATATTTTTGATTGTGTTTTTAGTTTTAATATGACATACTTTTATTAATTAGTATGACATATTAAACGTTAATGAGGTGGTAAAGTATGACAAAATACGTCTATGCTTTTGATGAAGGGCAAAAAGATATGAAAGATTTATTAGGTGGCAAAGGTGCGAATTTATCTGAAATGAAGCGCTTAGGATTGCCTGTTCCTGATGGTTTTACCATTACAACTGAAGCTTGTATTGAATACTTAAAAAATGGAGAAAAACTTGCTGATGAGGTTCAAAATCAATTAGAAACCCAACTCGCAGCTTTTTCAGAGAGAACGGGCAAGGCTTTTTCATCAAATGATCATTTGTTACTTGTTTCGGTTCGGAGTGGCGCGAAAATTTCAATGCCCGGTATGATGGATACAATTTTAAATTTAGGATTAAATGATGAAAATGTTGAAAAACTGGCAGCTAAAACTGGAGATGCCCGTTTTTCATACGATTGTTATAGACGTCTATTACAAATGTTTGGTGAAGTTGTATATCACATTCCGATGTCTGCTTTCGATACATATTTTAATGCGTATAAACAGTCACATGGCTACGAAAATGATGCAGATATCCCAGCAGAAGGTTTGAAAGAGATATGTGAGCATTATAAAACTGTTTATATTGAAGAAGTTTACAAACCATTCCCACAAGCCCCTATAGACCAACTACGAGAAGCAATTGAAGCTGTATTTAAATCATGGGATAACGATCGTGCCCGTGTGTATCGTGATTTGAATGAGATTCCACATGATATCGGTACGGCGGTTAATGTTCAAGAAATGGTTTTTGGTAATAGTGGTCCTAAAAGTGGAACAGGGGTGGCGTTTACACGTAATCCTGTGACAGGAGAGGCGCAATTATTTGGTGAATACTTATTAAATGCGCAAGGAGAAGATGTGGTAGCGGGGATACGGACGCCGAAAGATATTGCAACATTACAAGCGCAAATGCCACACGTACATCAAGCTTTCGTCGAAGTTTCAGAACAACTTGAAGCCCATTATAAAGATATGCAAGATATTGAATTTACAATAGAAAATGAAAAACTGTATATTTTACAAACGCGTAACGGTAAGCGCACAGCTAAAGCGGCAATTCAAATTGCAGTGGATCTTGTAGAAGAAGGCGTCATCTCAAAAGAAGAAGCAATGCATAAAGTAGATGTGAAATCGATTGATACATTGTTACATCCTACTTTTAAAGATGAAGCACTTGAAGTCGCTGAAGTGATATCTAAAGCGGGATTACCTGCAAGCCCGGGTGCTGCAACAGGTAAGATTGTTTTCTCAGCCGAAGCAGCGCAATTGCAAGCGGAGCAAGGAGAAAAAGTCATTTTAATGCGTCCCGAAACATCTCCTGAAGATATTGAAGGGATGATCGCAAGTGAAGCCATTGTTACAACACACGGAGGAATGACATCTCACGCCGCTGTTGTTGCGCGCGGTATGGGGAAATGTTGTGTGACAGGTTGTTCAGATCTTGAAATCAATACAAAAGAAAAAATCGTATCGTATGCGGGAAAAACACTGCAAGAAGGCGATATGGTATCTGTTGATGGTGCAAAAGGTGACCTTTATGTTGGTGAAATTGAAACAACAAGTGCTGAACATAGTGAAGCTTTTGAACAATTTATGCAATGGGCAGAAGACGTGGCCCGCCTCAATGTCCGTATGAATGCTGAAACAACGCCAGACATTGAAGCTGGTTATCAATTTAATGCTAAAGGAATTGGTTTAGTTCGCACTGAGCATATGTTTTTTGGTGCAGAGCGTCTTGTAGAAATGCGTCGCTTTATTTTATCTTCAGATGATGCAACAAGAAAGGCGGCTTTAAATAAAATACGTGCTTATCAAACAGAAGATTTCGAACAGATTTTCCGCTTATCAGGCGAGCGTCCTACGATTGTTCGCTTATTGGATCCACCTTTACATGAGTTTTTACCAAAATCAGAAGATGAAATTCAAAATGTAGCACAACAATTGGCGATTCCAGTAGAAAAATTAAACAAACGTATATTAGAGTTACATGAAACGAACCCTATGTTGGGGCATCGCGGTTGTCGATTAGCTATCACTTATCCAGAGCTTTATGTGATGCAAGCAAAAGCGATTATGAATAGTGTGGCACAATTACAGCAAGAGGGAATCCATTGCCAACCAGAAATTATGATTCCGCTTGTATCTACAGTAGAAGAATTTAAAATTTTACAGACACAAATTGTGGAAGCCATCCAACGTATTGAAACAACAACAGATCAGACATTGCACTTTTTAATGGGAACAATGATTGAAACACCGCGTGCATGTATGATTGCAAATGAACTTGCTGAAGTGTGTGATTTCTTTAGTTTTGGTACGAATGATTTAACACAGTTAACGTATGGTTTTTCTCGTGATGACGCTGGAAAATTCATCAATGAATACTTAAATCAACAAATTTTAGAAGTTGATCCATTCCAAACTTTAGATGTTAATGGGGTAGGTGCATTGATTAAAATGGCTGTTGAGCAAGCAAAACAGGTCAATGAATCAATCAAAATTGGCGTATGTGGAGAGTTAGGAGGCGATCCTAAATCAATTCATCACTTTAACAAAATGGCGATTGATTATGTATCATGTTCACCTTTCCGCGTACCAGGAGCCATTTTAGCTACCGCACAAAGTGTCGTTGAGAGCGAGCGATAAGGCTATGGAGAAAAGGCAATTGACGATTTTTATCGTATCTGATTCACTAGGTGAAACGGCACAACGTATGGTACATGCCGGTGTCAGTCAATTTCCAGATTTGACGCAAATTGAAATTAAAAAGTTTTCGTTTATCAAAAGCGAGGAAGAGTTAGTTCATGTGTTAAAGTTAGCAAAAGAAAGAGATGCGATTGTCGTTACGACGCTAGTGACAGAAGAATATAATGTCATGGGACAAGCGTATGCAAACCAATATCAAATTCCATATATTGACTATATGTCGTCGCTCCTTCACCATATTCAAGCGCAAACGGGTCATATTCCTACGAAAGAAACAGGGATGATTCGAAAATTAGATGATGACTACTTCAAGCGTATTGATGCGATTGAATATTCGGTTAAATATGATGATGGCAAGCATTTTACGGATATAGGTGAAGCGGACGCACTCATTGTAGGTGTTTCACGTACATCTAAGACGCCATTAAGCATGTACTTAGCAAATAAAGGCTATAAAATTGCGAATATACCACTAGTTCCAGAAGTGACAATCCCATACGAGACGATTAAAAAGAAACAAATTAAAGTATTTGGCTTAACAGCGAGCCCACAATATATTATGAACATTCGAACAGAGCGAATGAAAATATTAGGCATCGACGGCCAAGCCAATTATAACGATTTAAAACGGATCAAAGTTGAGTTGGCTTATGCGGAAGAAGTATTCAAAAAGTTGAATGCAACCGTGATTAACACAGAATATCGCTCGATTGAAGAGTCGGCATTCTATATCGAAAAATATTTACAGTCCTCTTTTTAAATATACTCAAAAAATAAAAAAACAAAGTCTAGGACGTAACCTAGCCAAAATAAAAAAACACCTCAAAATCGTTTGAATGAATTTTGGGGTGTTTTTTAGGAAATTGAAACCTTATCTCCCAGTCCTTCTGCATGCATAGCGGTTAAATTATTTTAAATTACGTGTATTTTGATTTTTAGTTGGTACAACAAAATACAATATTGCAAATATAATGATAGAAATAAAAGTGACTGCTGCAGTAATGGCAGGACTTAGGCTAAATAACACAGAAGAAATAACACATAAAGTACTAATAATAATCGCGATTAAATAAATGCGTTCTTTCAATTTTTCTGACATGATTTCTCACCCCTTTTATTCACTTTAATCATATCAAATTAAAGTGATGAATCAATCGCTATTTGAAATTTCATTGACCATTTCAATAAATAGTCGCAGAAGATTGTTCTTGAGCAATGAATATGTTATATTTTCAAAGTATGCTTAAACGATTCAACGCATTAAAGTGAAAGGGTGAAAGGTATTGTCACAAAAGTCACAGTGGAAATCGTCGACGGGATTTATTTTAGCGAGTGCAGGCTCCGCAATTGGTTTAGGCGCATTGTGGAAGTTTCCATATATGGCAGGGATGTATGGCGGCGGCGCTTTTTTATTCATGTTTGTTTTATTCACTATTTTAATAGGTCTCCCTTTTCTGATTATGGAATTTGCGGTGGGTAAATTAGGTAGAACCTATACAACACGATTATTTGGAAAGTTAACGGGCCAAAAATGGCTTAATAGTATCGGTTGGATTGGCAATCTAACAGTATTTTTGTTGTTCGGTTTTTACAGTGTAATTGGGGGTTGGATTGTAGTCTATATTGGAATCGTAGGACTTCAATGGATCCATCTTGGCCCCGCGCATTTGAGCGATATACGTTTTGAATCAATCATTAGCCAACCTGCTTATACATTGATAGGACAGCTTATATTTATAGGACTGACTTGTTTAATCGTGATGCTAGGCGTTGAAAAAGGTTTAGAAAAGGCATCTAAAGTGATGATGCCGCTGCTGTTTGTCTTTTTAATTGTCATTGTTGCCCAATCGCTTTCTTTAAAAGGTGCTATGGAAGGGGTGCGCTTTTTATTTGAACCACGCGTGACAGATATAACGATGGATTCTATTTTATTTGCGTTAGGCCAATCCTTTTTCGCACTATCATTAGGTACGACGGGTATGATGACATATGCAAGTTACGCACCTAAAGAAATGCCAATTAAGCGGTCTGCAATTACGATTGTTGCTATGAATATTGTTATCGCCATTTTAGCGGGGCTAGCTATATTTCCGGCATTACAGGCTTTTGGCTATCAGCCTAAAGAGGGTCCTGGTTTATTATTCAAAGTGTTACCCCTTGTTTTTGAAAAAATTCAATTTGGTACGTTATTTTATATTATTTTCCTTGTCCTCTTTTTGTTTGCAGCACTGACCTCTTCAATTTCATTGCTAGAGTTAAATATCTCTAATTTGACACGCAATGATAATCGAAAACGCCTCAAAATGACGACGCTTGTAGGTGCAGGTGTGGTCATGATAAGTATACCGGCAATGTTGTCATTCAGTAGCTTAAGCGGATTAACATTTGGTGCAGGTACACTTTTTGATAATATGGATTTTCTTGTTTCAAATATTTTGCTCCCTATTGGCGCACTTGCTTCAACATTAGCAATTGGTCATAAGGTTAAAAAAGAGACATTAAGAGAGGCATTTGGTGATTACCGTCTTAAACTATTTTATCCATGGTATATATTAGTAAAATGGATATTGCCATGTATTATTTTAGCAGTATTTATTTTACAATTCGTTTGAACAGATTAATTTCGACATTTTTGTCTTATAGCACATTTCTGATTAATAAGGTTCAATATAAAGAAGCGTGGTTGAACTTGCCTCAATGATGAGAGGCAGGCAATCACGCTTTTTAAATGAATGACAAGAAGAAATTTACATATAATATTGATGCTGTCTCAGTTCGCCATATTTTGCAAAATGGCATAAATCGTGAATCATGCGGTGGCTTAGTTGTTTTTCATGTGAAGTGAGGGTTAAACCATTTGCTTCTAAAATATCGAGTCGTCCCATCCAAAAAATTAAATCTAAGATATGATAAGCCGAAGCATAGCGTGGGTGATCAGGACGAAACCAATTAAACTCAGCTTTCCAAGTGGGTGCTGTTTTTGAAAGTGTGTGAAAAAGGTCGAGAAACGGCTGTTTAAAATAGAAATCTGTGATAAGTCGACGTTGTTGTTGTGCTGTCATCATCTCATGAAGGTCCGGTATTGGTAAACCAGCACGATTCAAAATCGCTTGAAATTGTAAAGGGTCTAATTTTTTTTGTTCATTTTTAATATAGATATCACCTTCTGATGATGTGATACCTAATAAAACAGGTATATCGACAAGGTCATAATGGGGTTCAATCTCCTTTGACGCAACAGGTTGATAAATTAATTCTAGCCCTTTTGAAGGACCATAATGTGACTGATGCGCATCCATCAACGTTAAAATAGCGTCGCTATCTAACGCTTGCCATGTTTGATTGGGGAAGTGTCGATGCTTTGATGTGTTGAATATTTGCGCTTTTTGTTGTGCGGCGTATGGCGTATCGAGTTGTAATATGCCGCTTAACAGTACCGCATGTCGGATCATTGGTCTGACACTTCGCATGCGTAACAGTGCCTCAATACTCATTGCGCCTGCGGATTGTCCCATCAGTGTGAGACGCTGCGGATCGCCACCAAAGCTGGAAATATGCGTATAGACCCACTTTAATGCACAGATTTGATCAGAAAGTCCATTGTTTGCTTGCCAGTCAGAATGAATTGCAGACCAGTCTAAAAAACCTAAAGCACCTAATCGGTAATTGAATGTGACAACGATGACGTCCTCTTGTTGGACAATCGCTTGGGGTTGATATATATCTTGGGCACTATGACCATTCACAAAGCTTCCACCGTAAATAAAAATAATGACAGGTAGAAGTTGATCGCGTTTAGATTGAGGACGCCAAATATTTAATGTGAGACAATCTTCACTTTGTTGAGGTGTTTCTTGAAAAGGAGAGAAAAAAGCTTCAAGTGAATTAAAGGGTTGTATCGGAGTATGACCAAATTCTGTCGCATAGAGGTCATTTTCGTAATGTGTAACGGGCTGTGCATGTTTAAAGCGTAAAGCGCCTGTTGGCGGTTGTGCGTAAGGAATACCTTTAAAAACGTCAAAACCTGCATATGATTTGCCATAAATTGTTCCTAATTTCGTATCAATACGCATTCCTCTCCCTCCTTCATTTGTACAAATAAGTTTCAGCTAAATTTTCTTTTTGATAAATTCCCATGCCCGTTTTTAATAATTTAAACCCACAAGATTCATAAAAATCAGTATGCCCGATAGTCGAAATGAGATGAATACAGGAAACTGAACGAAAGGTGTCGCAAAGTTGATGTAAAAGCTTTTTACCAATCCCTTGCCGTTGATCGCGTGGATGGACAATCACATCATATATAGCAGCATTGAAAACACCGTCAGAAAGGGCACGGGCACAGCCAACGATTTTTTGTTGGTGGACAGCTACAAAAATATGTGTGCTTGCATTGTAAATGACTCCAATATTTTCGGGCGTATGGCCAAACCAACCAATATCTTGATATAGCTTATAAAGTTGCTGAATGTCTTCCGATGTCAGCGTTGTTTTTGAGATGATTTCCACAATTTTAGCCTCCTTTATCTTTATTATATATTATAACGCAAAACCTCATTTAAATTATCAGAAAAATATGAATATAAAAATTGATTGCCTTTACATTGAATCTCATTATAATTTAACCTATAATTCATATTGAATAACTAAGAATTAAGTTAGTGAATGGATTGAGGAGGCGCAATTTTGAGGAATTTCGATTTAATTGGGCATACACCGCTTGTGCAATTAGAACATTATAGTAATGACGATGTTCAAATTTATGCGAAACTCGAGATGTATAATCCAGGGGGCAGTGTAAAAGATCGACTTGGAAAGTATTTAATTGAACATGCGATAGAAGAAGGACGAATTCAATCTGGAGATACGGTTGTTGAGGCCACTGCAGGTAATACAGGTATTGGACTTGCAATCGTCGCAAACCATTATCAAATCCAATGTGTCATTTTTGCGCCAGAGGGGTTTTCAGAGGAAAAAATTGATATTATGCGCGCATTAGGCGCACGTATTCATCGTACACCGAAAGAGGAAGGGATGTTAGGTGCGCGCCAAGCAGCAGAAAACTTTGCGAAGCGTACAGGTGCGTATTATACAAACCAATTCGAAACATCAGATAATCCAGACGCCTACAGAGAAACGCTTGCGGTAGAAATTATTGAAGCGATACCGAATTTGGATTACTTTGTGGCAGGGGCAGGTTCAGGAGGCACGTTTTCTGGTGTCGCTGAATCTTTACAACCTTATGGTGTTAAATCCGTTGTTGTTGAGCCAAAAGGATCTATTTTAAGTGGACAAGAAAAGGGAAGACACGATACTGAGGGCATCGGTGTAGAGGTATGGCCTCAATTTTTGAAAAAAGAATGGATTGATGCCGTTGAAGTGGTTTCTGATGAAGTGGCATTTGAGCATGTGAAACAACTCGCCAAATATGAAGGGATATTAGCGGGTAGTTCGTCGGGTGCAGCGTTAGAAGGCGCACTTCAAGTGGCGCAACGTATTCAAAAGGGTAAGATTGTCGTCATTTTTCCGGATGGAAGTGACCGTTATATGTCGAAAAAAATATTTCAATATGGAGGAGATTTAAATGAATAAAAAAACATTATTAGTACATGGTGGAAATACGACAGATCTATATACAGGTGCAGTAACCACACCGATATATCAAACAAGTACTTACGAACAAGATGCAATCGGCGCATTAAGACAAGGTTATGAATATTCACGTACCGCAAATCCAACGCGTTCAGCTCTAGAGTCGTTGATTGCTGATTTAGAACATGGTCAACATGGTTTTGCCTTTGGTTCAGGTATGGCCGCTATCAGTGCAGTCTTAATGCTTTTAGATCAAGGCGATCATATTATTGTCGGGTCAGATGTTTATGGAGGAACATATCGTGCCATGACAAAAGTCTTTACAAGATACGGTATCGAATTTGATTTTGTAAATACAACTGATGTTAAAAACATCGAAGCAAAAATTAACGATCAAACGAAAATGCTCTTTATTGAGACACCGTCTAACCCATTATTGAGAGTGACAGATATTCAAGCAGTGAGCGAATTAGCAAAACAGTATCAATTATTGACTGTGGTTGATAATACCTTTATGACACCTTATTATCAAACACCACTTACTTTAGGCGCTGATATAGTGGTACATTCAGCTACTAAATATTTAGGGGGACATAGTGATGTTGTTGCAGGTTTAGTCGCAGTTAATGACGATGACTTGGCAGAGCGTATTGGTTTTATTCAAAATTCTACGGGTGGTGTGCTTGGACCACAAGACAGCTATCTTCTTGTACGTGGTATTAAAACTTTAGGTTTGCGTATGGATCAAATTGAACGTAATGCCTTAGCTGTCGTAGAAATGCTGAATCAACATCAGAATGTTAAAGCTGTTTATCATCCAAGTCTAACAACACACTTAAATTATGAAATTCATCAAGCACAAGCGGACGGCACGACAGGTATTGTGTCGTTTGAAGTGTCTGATGTAGAAAAGGCGAAATATTTGGTTAAACAAACGCAATATTTCACATTAGCGGAAAGTTTAGGTGCAGTGGAAAGTTTAATTTCTGTACCAAGTCTTATGACACATGCATCTATACCAGCAGATGTGCGCGCTAAAGAGGGGATTGCTGATGGGTTAGTTAGATTATCTTTAGGTATTGAAGATACGAATGATATTGTAGCAGATTTAAAACAGGCATTAGATCAGCTGTAAAGTAGGCATTTGATTGAAATACAGTTTGTTAAAAGGCGACTGTATTCACCGTATAGGTAATCGAATCATGAATATTTAAGACATATACAATAAATTGATATTTAAGGGGTTATGGAAGCTAAGGTCATGTTCTACCTTGGCTTCTTTTTTGTAATGATAATGTCATATAACGGAAATATATTTTTTATAGTGTTGGGTGTATACTTTATCAATGTATAGGTGTGTTTATAATAACTATCTTAAATAAGGAGGGAAATCAATGCATAAAAAAATCATTGCGGCAGTGATAGGGACTTCAGCTGTTACTGCAATGGTAGCCGCGGATGCCAATGCTTCAACATACCGTGTTAAAGCAGGTGACTCGCTGTGGTCTATTGCAACAAAATACAACATTACGATTTCACAACTTAAATCTTATAATAACTTGAGTTCCAATTTAATCTTTCCGAACCAAGTATTAAAAGTATCAGGAAGTACTGCAGGTAGATCTAATCATGTGTCATCTTCGGGGAATTCATCAACATATACGGTGGTGAGTGGTGACTCATTATCAAGTATTGCTGCACGTTATGGAACAACATATCAAAACATCATGCGATTGAACGGGTTAAATAGCTTTATGATTTATCCAGGTCAAAAGCTGAAAGTAAGTGGAACTGTTTCTGCACCAAGTCGTCAAAAACCGTCAAAAACTTCTGGATCAACTACATATTATACGGTGCAACCAGGCGATTCATTATCACTTATTGCTTCAAAGTATGGGACTACTTATCAAAATATCATGAACTTAAACGGTTTGGATTCATTTTTAATTTTTCCAGGCCAAAAATTGAAAGTTAAAGGTACAGCATCTACACCTAACCATACAACACCATCTAAACCTTCAAGACCCGCAGCAAATGGTGCGACAACATATTATACAGTACAGCCAGGCGATTCATTATCATTAATCGCTTCAAAATATGGCACAACGTATCAAAACATTATGCAGTTAAATGGATTAAATTCATTTTTAATCTTCCCAGGTCAGAAATTAAAGGTTTCAGGTTCGGCGGCTTCTACAGGTACAACAACAGCACCTAACCGCCAATACCAAACACCCATCTTTAATCATGAAAATTACTATGACTGGGGTCAATGTACGTGGTATGTATTCAACAAACGTAAGGAAGCTGGTTTAGGCATCAGTACTTACTGGTGGAATGCTAATGCATGGGACGATAATGCAGCGCGTGACGGTTACACAATTGACCGCACCCCAACAGTAGGTTCAATTTTACAATCAGATTTAGGTTATTATGGTCATGTTTCATACGTTGAACGTGTGAATCCAGATGGTAGTATTTTAGTTTCTGAAATGAATTTTACTGCTGGACCAGGTGTGCTGACTTATCGTACAGTACCAAGTTACAATGTAGCGAACTTTAAATATATCCATTAATATATAAAAGGATTTTATTCATCAGTATGATGAGTGAAATCCTCTTTTTTGGCTCTATACTCAATAGGACTGGTGATTGATTGGATCACCAGTCCTATTTTTAATACAAAAGAACCGGCTCTTTATTTTACTTCAGTCAATTAACTTATTATCCCGAACGATTTCAGCTATTCGGGACAATGAATTAAATGTATTTTTGTTCCACGTGAAGTGATTGTCATAAAAAGGATACCCTCTAGCAATCTGGATGTGTTAGAGGGCATCCTTTAAATGTTAAATATTTTAATTTAAATCGTATTCACATAAGGAATGTGTTTTTTAGTGTAGTGACTGATTAACACTGAGATAATGCCAAATAGGATAAAACTGATTAATACAATAATTGTTGAATTCCATTCTAATGGTTGGTGTAGGTAAACTAAATTTTTAATCTCTGTTGTGTATAATTTGAAAGGATTCCACGGTAAAATATATTGTTGATAAAATTTAGGTACCATATGAATAGGTAATAAAATGGCTTGCATAGAAAAGAATACCAGTATTAAAAATAAAGGTGCTGCAAGTATACCAATCCAAACCATTAATCCTAATATAAGCAATGAGAAACCAGAGATAGCTAAACCAATAAAGCTTGCGGTTACGAATGGATTTTGAAAGTTGAAATTCATAACGTAACTTAGGAAATAGACATATGCAAAGCTTCCAGCAAAACTTGCGATGAGATCTATACCTATAGTCAACGCACCTGTTAAAGTTTGACGATGTCGAGATGACATTTGACTTCTGTTTTTGAAATTAAAGTATAAAACGACAGCTGTAATCATTGATGCAAGCCATACAGGCATAAAGAGTACCATAGCTGCATTACCGTTAGCTTGATGTGATGCAATTGGATGGAATGTATGCTGATCAACGTTGACAGGGTTAGAAAACTGTTCGAATTGTTTAGCTGAGATATCGACGTTACTTTGAGCAAGTGCTTGAACGTTTTGACGACTGACTTGTTGATTAATATTCGTGCTCATTTGTTTCAAGACTTGTTTTGTTACGTTTGCAAGTTGACCTTGACCCCCTTCATCAATGTAAGTACTGATTTGGGCTTGTTCTATTTTTGAAGGAGCTTTTTGTCCTTTTTTCTCCATTTGCGCTTTTATTTTTTGAATTTGTTGAGGAGGTATTTTACCTTCTTCAACTTGTTGTTGGAGTTCTTTTTGTTTAGATTTCATGATGGTTGTTTGAGCAGGGCTTAAAGCATGTTCTGAAAAATGATCTTCTAAAATAATTGCGCCAGCGTAAGTGCCTTTGCGTACTTCATCTTGCGCTTTTTTGGCATCTTTGACTTCATGCCATTGAATTTCTTCATTTTTGTTGTCTTTCAATTTTTCTGTTAATTTTTTACCAATATTGATTTCTTTATCTTGTATGTGTGTCCCTTTATCTAAATTAACAATCGCCATAGGAACGTTGTTAGGTTTTGGGTTATATGCAGGATAAAATGCAGTAGCTAAAATTAATAAAATGGTTACCGTAATGAGCGGTACAATCCATAATTTACGATTACTCATAAAATGACCTCCTTTATGCAACATTGTGTTGTTTATTGTTCGTGATGTTATTATAATAGATATTAAAATAGATACAATGTTCAATTGATGGCAAATTGCTGATTAACCAACATATAGTATGAAATTGTTGTGTAAAGGAGATTATTTTGATGGATAGAAGAGTTCGTAAAACGAAAGCGGCAATAAAAAATGCGATGATTACACTTTTGAAAACGGAAAAGTTAGATAAAATTACCGTGAATCAAATTGCAGATGTTGCAGATATCAATCGTGCTACATTTTATCAACATTTTTTAGATAAGTATGATTTACTCGATCAAATTGAACAAGAAATGATTGAGCAGATGCAAATCAATTTCAATGAGAAAATAGTGCGTCTTAAAGCAGTTGAGAATGATGAGGAAGCAGCAATCGTGTTCAAAGAGATACCACGAGCAGTTTTAACAATCATGCACGATGATCTTGATCGGTATCGTGTTTTATTAACCATGGGACGCAATTATGAAATTGAACAGAAGATTGGAGAAATGATTGCGCTTAATTTGAAAAGTTTCTTACCTAATGACAAGGAGATAGCAGGGATTCCATTTCGATATTTCCATGCTTTTGTTTTGGGGAGTATGTGGTCGTTAATGCGCGCTTGGGTGATGGATGAGGCACGGAGTACAATTGATGAACAAGTCGAAAATATTTATAAATTGATGTATCAAGGGCCATGGCGGATTATTTATAAAGCTTATCATTAAAACTAAAACATGAGACAGACGACATTTGGATTGCGCAGTTGTTAGTCACAAGTTGTGCCCAATCCAAGTCAGCTGCCTCATTCTCACAAATTATGAACGCGCTTGAATTTCTTTAAGTTTTTGCACAGAGCTATAGACTTGGCGTCCTATTGAAAACATAGACCATGCTTTTCCAGCTTTGCTTTTGGCACCGAATGACAAGTAAAAATCAAGCAGTACATCTGCTACACCGATGCCAATAGAAATATAGCTCAATTTTTTGTTTTTTGAACGATAGATATAAGTGTTGTAAGCATCGACAATGATGCTCGCGCCAGACAATGCGCCTGATAAGAGACTTAACGTTTTTTTAGGTTTTTTTGCCATAGAATAATAACCCCCATCTATATTGAATTATGCTACATAGTATACCATTTTTGGTAACTTTATATATACATTGTACGCTTATAACCTCTACACACTGCCAATTATCGCCATTTTTAAGCAAAAGGTAGAGGGCTACGCTTTATCAATCGATCCGCCTTTAGTATCTTTTATATAGTGTGAGTTAAACGACTTTTCGGAAACTTAAAATGGGTGTGGGCGATATCATTTTTCGTGTTCCAATAATCATTTAATATACTAAAATGGTTAAAATACCCAACTCAGGGCTGATGAAAAGGGATATTGCATAGCGTAAACTGTTGTAAGTGAAAGTATGACATGAATTTGTTATCATTTAATCAAGAAACAATTTAATATATCAATGATTGAATTGTAGGCAAATTGAGTAAATTTTTGAACTTGATTAATATGAGAATGATTGAGTCACCTTATTCAGTTTGGATTGTGTCGAGAAATATAGAGGAGTGATACAAAATGAATCAAATGACAAAAGTAGTCATTGCAACAAGTTTATCTGTGGGGACACTATTAGGTGCAACATCAGTAGGAGCACAACTGCCTACGGATGCGCATGCGGCAACAGCGCAAAAAGCCCCATACTACACTTACAAAGGTGTATTTAATTATAAGTCTAACAATGCTTTAGAAGATAAAAACTTTTATCAAGCACTAAAAGCAGATAACTTTAAATATGAAGGTTTAAAAGTAGGTCAATCCACACGTGCTGATGTGGAAAAAGCACTTGGAAAAGACTTGAAAAAATATTATGCGAAAAAAGGCATCACATATTACGAAAAAAATGATGTCATTATCGGCATTGATGACCATAATAAATTAGTTAATCTGACATTACTTGTCGATAAAGTAGAACATAGTGATAAAGCGATTCGCGATCATGTAAAATCTGGAGAAATTTTTGATGCTAAAACAACACAAGTTGCGTTTTACCCAGGTAATTCTATCGTGATTAAAGCAAAAGGTAGCATGGCCTAATTATTTATAATAATGTTATAAAAAAACATGGGTGTGAGCCAGAAATCAGTTTGATTTCGTAGTCTCATACCCATATTTTTATGTTAGAAAATAATACGTATGCTCGTAAATTAGATGAAGCTTTAAAACGACTGACGATGGATATAGTCGGCAAGATGTTGTGCTGTTGCGGAATGTGTCGTTTCAATCAATTGTTGAGGCGGGCCACTAAATAAAATCTGACCGCCTTGTGTACCAGCGCCCGGGCCAATATCAATTAACCAATCTGCTTGGGTCATCATTGTTAAATTATGTTCGATTAAAATCACAGTGTTTCCATCTTGAACAAGTTGTTCAAATCGTTGTTGTAAAATAGGAATATCATCTTCATGTAAGCCTGTTGTAGGCTCATCAAAAATAAAAATTTTTCCTGAAACATGTTCGGTCATATAGCGACTCAGTTTTAATCGCTGGATTTCACCGCCAGATAGTGTGTCTAATGATTGTCCTAAAGTCATATAGCTTAGTCCTGTTTTTTGGAGTGCAATCAAGGATTTTGAAATGGTTGTCTCATCTTTGAAAAGTGAGATGGCTTCTTCGACAGTAAGTGCTAATACATCTGCAATAGAATACCCCTCGACTTTTGCTTCTAATACCTCTGGACGGTAGCGCGTACCGTGACATACTTCGCATGTTTGAGAAAATGACGGCATAAAGGCAAGTTCTGTTTTGAGTACCCCTTTACCGTTGCAATTTGGACAAGCGCCATCAGAATTATAACTAAACATCGCCTTTTTCAAACCTGTGTTTTGGCTGAAAAAGGTACGAACTTCATCAAATACGCCCATATACGTTAATAAATTGGAGCGGCTAGATGCGTGAACCCCTTTTTGATTGATGAAAATTGCATTCGGGTTTTGTACAAAGCCACTTTTAATTAAGGAGCTTTTTCCTGAACCTGCCACACCGGTAATAACAGTCTGTGCGTTTTGAGGGATAGAGACAGACACATCTTGTAAATTATTATGACTGATATGATTGAGATGAAACCAATCTTGGTAATGAGCGACTGCAGGCTTAAGTTGATGTGTGCGCGTCAATGCACGTCCTGTATCTGTGTTTGATTTTTTGAGTTGCTCATAGGTCCCTTCAAAAGTAACTTGTCCACCGTTTTTACCTGCCCCCGGACCGATATCGATAATATGATCCGCAATTTTAATGACATCAGGATCGTGTTCGACAATAATCACTGTATTGCCTTTGTCACGTATATTCAGCATGATTTCATTGATTTTTTCAATATCTGCAGGATGTAATCCAACACTGGGCTCATCGATAATATAAACTAAATCTGTCAACGGTGTATTCAGGTGACGAATCAGTTTAATACGTTGTGATTCACCGCCAGATAATGTAGGCGTTTCACGGTTCAAGGTTAAATAATTGAGACCAATGTCATGTAAGGCCTGAAGCTGATTTTTTAATGGTGCAATAATGTAGGCGGCTTTGTCACTTTGAAGCTGTTCTAAAAAAGCGAGCGCTTCATCTATCGTTAATGCAGTAAAGTCTGCAATACTTAAGCCGTTGATTTTACAACTGAGCACTTTTGGATTGAGGCGTTGGCCGTGACAATCAGGACATGTATGTTGATGAACGACGCGCTGGACATCTTTTAGAAAGCGTTTTTTCTCAAAATTATCATTGATTAAAAACGAACGACGAAAACGATGAATTAATCCTTCAAATTTTGCAGTTTTAGGCCATTCTGGAGGGGGATTTTTCAAACGTGTTGGTTCTGTATATAGAAATGTATCAAACTCTTCAGGTGTATAATCTTTTAATTTTTTATCATTATCAAACAATCCAGAATAGCGATAACGCTTTCCTCGCCAACTGTCTGGCTTAAAAGAAGGAAAACGTATTGCACCTTCATTTAAAGAACGATTGAAATCAATCAATTCGTTCAAATCAATATCTTCAACATAGCCAAGTCCTTGGCATGTTTCACACATTCCGTTTGGGTGATTGAAAGAAAAAATATCAGAATATCCGACAAAAGGTTCACCGATACGGGACCATAATAAGCGTACAGAAGCGTAAATATCTGATATTGTACCCACTGTGGAGCGAGAATTGCCGCCGAGCCTTTTCTGGTTAATAACCATTGCGACAGGTAAGTTTTCAATTTGATCGACGGCTGGTTTTTCATATTGTGTGAGTTGATGTTGGATATAACTTGAATAAGTTTCGTTTAATAAGCGTTCGGATTCTGCTGCTATTGTATTAAAAACGAGTGACGACTTACCAGAACCAGATCTTCCTGTGACAACCGTCAACTGATGTTTAGGTATGTTGACGTGAATATCTTTTAGGTTGTTTTGTCGTGCACCGTGGATATGAATCGTTGTCATTATTTTTCACCTCGTCATAAGTTTTACCCGAAACGCGCTTCGATTAATAATTGAGCGGTTAAAAGGCATGAACCTGGGCATAAGTAGCATTCTAAACGCGCTTTTTTAGAGGGAGAAGGTTTAACTCAATATATACTCAAACAAGAAAAGGCGAGACCGGGAATGATGTCCCAGCCTCGAACCTGTTGCTTTACGCTTTTGAAATTGTATAAGGATGATTTAGTGGTGATATTGCTTCACTAACCATGCAGTAATAATAGAAGTGATTGGAATACAAACGGCTATGGCAATACCGCCTAATACGATAGTTACTAGTTCTTGTGCAAATAATTTCGCATTAATCAGATGACCGAAACTATAGTGTAAATTGAAAAACCAAAAGACGATTGTCATTGAGCCACCGAGTAATGCGAGATAAATCGTATTCGCTGAAGTGGCTAATATTTCACGTCCTACACGCATGCCTGATTGGAAGAGTTCACGCCTTGTCAATGAAGGGTTCGCTTCGTGTAACTCAAAAACAGGCGAGCTGATGGTAATGGCTAAGTCAATCACTGCAGCAATGACGGCGAGAATGACTGTAAAAATCATAAACTGCTCCATATCAATCCCAATATTCAATGAAAAGACATAGGTTTCGTCTTGCTCTTCTTGCGTAAAACCTTGTAAATGGCCCCAGTGAACGGAGAGATAAATCGCAGCAATCATTAATAAAGTCGTCACGATACTAGAAATGAACGCTGCAAGTGTCTTTATATTGAACTTGTTAAGTAGAAAAAGATTAATCACAGCGATGATGATACAAAAGACAAACGTGACTAAATAAATTGGCGCGCGAAATACGATAAATAATATCGCAATGAAAAGTACAATAAAATTTAAAAACAGTGTTAAAAACGAAACGATGCCACTGCGGCCTCCAAAAACGAGCATCAGTATGAGTAAAATTAAACTTAATATCACAATTGCGTTCATTGATGCTTGCCTCCTAACCATTTCAACCATACTTGCATGAGTAGGATTGTTAATGGAATTGTTAAGACGATACCTATACCGCCTGTAATGGCACGTGAAACTTCTAAAGACCAGTTCATAGAAATACTATAGGTGAGGGTATTCCCATTTTTTAAATAAAGTAAGAGCATTGGGAGGCTACCTGCGAGATAAGAAAATAATAAAATATTTGTCATTGTTCCCATGATATCCTGTCCGATATTACGGCCGGCCAAAACCCAACGCTCAGTTGAAATATGAGGCGCCCGTTGTAGCACTTCATACATACCACTAGATATTGTAATAGCCACGTCCATAACTGCGCCTAAAGTCCCTACCATAACAGAGGTTAAAAAGACTGTTTTAGGTTGAATTGTCAAAAAGCTCATGGTTTCATATTTAATCCCTTGGCTATTTGTGAGTGAAATAACAGACCATGCGATAAATATACAAATAAAGGTGCCTAACAATGTACTAAGAATGGTGACAACGGTACGCATAGACCAACCGATGACGAGCCAAAGCGTTAAGGTGGTTGCTATAACTATAGCTCCGGACATCAATAGAAACAAATTGAGATTCGTATTTGCGTGATACAGGCTAATGGCTAGTAAAATCGCAACAGAATTAATCAATAATGAAATAATCGATTGCAAGCCAATGCGGTGCCCCACAATGATTAGTGCAATGAGAAAGAAGCTTACAATTGTGACAATTACAGTATCGCGTTTCTTTTCGATAATAAAGTTATCTTTACCTGCTTTATCTATATGGAGTAGTACTTTATCGCCCACTTGGTAAGCCTGTGCTTCGGTTTGAGAAGCGTTATATAGGTGATCGACGTGTACAATTTGATCCTTTTTAGATGTATTTAAAACTTTAATTTTCAGGACATCATGATATTTAGTGTCTCGATTATGTTGATCATCAACAGATTTTTCGCTGTGATGTTGGTCGACATGAACGACTTCTCCAATCGGTATCCGATAAAAAGAGGTGTTCACTCGAGTGAAGAGAATTGCCAATAACGCGAGAATAATACAAATCGCGATAAAGTAATTCCATAAATGACGTTTTTGTTTCATAATAAGTCTCCTTAGTGATAAATCGAACGTTGTTGTGTATGGGTCATTATAATTTTAATGACCTCATTTAATAATGGTTTTTGTAAATCTCGTCGATATACAAGGTGAAATGTTTTTTTGATATCTGTATGTGACAATGAAATTTTTTTCCACTGTTGATTTTGACTATATAAGTTGATGAAAGCAGGTGCAAGTACAAAGCCTTTTTGATTTTGTAAAATAAATCGTGCAAATTGCGGATTATTAATGATATGTACGGGTGTCTCAGCATGTGTTGTTAAATATAATTTTAGGTCAGTAGGCAAAGGCTCGTGTATGTACAAAGATTGTTTGAGTATATAGCTGAGCGGTGGATTAGGAACGTTCATGATAGGAGCGTTTGTACCCCCATAAAGCACGTATGTTTCTTCAAAAAGGGGAAGGCTTTCTAGTGTATTATCATGAAAGGTTGCTGTTGTCAGGGCTAAGTCGATATCTTGTGATTGCAAGGAGGGTAAAGTTGTTTCTTCATCTAATAAGGTAGGTACAAGTGATAAAGCCAGTTCTGTTTCGATGGTTTGTAACACTTGTGGTAAAATTTGGCCAATTGAACCATTGACATAGCCAATTGTAAAAACGCTTTGCTTTTGTTGAACTTGTGTTTGAAATTGAGATAATGTGTGATCCACTTGCTCAAGTATCGATTGCGCATGTTTTAATAATTGTTTCCCCTCAGTCGTTAAGAAAATGTTGCGGCCACTACGATAAAAAAGCGAAGTTCCTAACTCGACTTCTAGGTTGTGCATATGTCGGCTAATTGCTGATTGTGCAACATTGAGTTCGAGTGCCGCTTCTGAAATATGTTCACGCTTAGCCACTTCTACAAAGTATTTCAACTGTTTAAGCTCCATAAATATTCCCCCTTCATTTTTATATTATCTCAAAATGAGATAGATTTCATCTCAAGTATATATTGATGTGATGAATAGGATTCCGCTATAGTTAGAATACTATTAAAGAGAGGTGTCAGAAATGTCTAATAATTCTAACTATACAAAAATTGGACTCTATGACAGTCGCGAAGAGCACGATGCATGTGGTATTGGGTTTTATGCCAACATGAATAATGAACGTTCACATGCTATTGTTGAAAAATCTTTAGAAATGTTACGCCGCTTAGATCATCGTGGAGGAATTAGCGCAGATGGTATTACTGGGGATGGCGCGGGCATTATGACTGAGATTCCATATCAATATTTTAACCAAGTGACATCATTTTCACTTCCTAAAGAGGGCGCCTATGCTGTTGGAATGATGTTTTCACGAGACTTGATTTCTGACACTCCACACGCGTCAGCACTTGCATCCATATTTGAAAGCGAAGGGTTGCAAGTGTTGGGCTATCGTGAAGTGCCTGTTGATATAACATGCTTGGCTACACGCGTAGCGGATACGATGCCAGCCATTCAGCAAATCTTTGTCTCAAACCAGAAGGCTCAAAATTTCGAGCGTGCCTTATATCTTTCTCGCAAACAGATTGAAAAATATAGTCATGAACAGGGATTGGGCCTTTATTTTACAAGCTTATCCCGTCGAACAATCGTTTATAAAGGATGGTTACGTTCAGATCAAATTAAACGTCTTTATATCGATTTACAACAACAAGACTATGTATCCAAGTTTGGTTCAGTACATTCCCGTTTCAGTACGAATACTTTTCCAAGTTGGGAACGCGCCCATCCGAATCGCTTGCTTATGCATAATGGTGAAATCAATACAATTAGAGGAAATGTGAATTGGATGCGTGCACGTCAACGTCGTTTAATCGAGACTATTTTTGGCGAAGAACATGAGAAAGTGGAAGAGATACTTGATGAAACAGGAAGCGACTCGGCAATTGTTGATAATGCGCTTGAATTTTTAAGTTTAGCGATGCCACCTGAGCAAGCAGCCATGCTACTCATTCCGGAACCTTGGCTATATAACAAAAGCAATGATCCGAAAGTTCGGGCCTTTTATGAATTTTATAGCTATTTAATGGAACCTTGGGATGGTCCAACTATGATTTCGTTTTGCGATGGCGACAAGCTAGGGGCACTTACAGATAGAAATGGTTTGCGTCCGGGTCGCTATACGATTACAAAGCAGAACGAAATTGTATTTTCTTCGGAAGTCGGTGTCGTTGATGTAGATGAAGCAGACGTAGCATTTAAAGGACAGTTGAACCCAGGAAAATTACTTTTAGTCGATTTTAATCAACATAAAGTGATTGAAAACTATGAACTGAAAACAACAATCGCACAACAATATCCGTACCAAGAATGGCTTGAAACACACCAACTTAACCTTAATTTGGAAACAATTCCTTATCAAGACGATAAATTATCAACAGACGAAGCTTTCGCGATGCAAAAGCGATATGGCTATACAAAAGAAGAACTAGATAAATATTTAACGGAATTAGTGTCAGGTGGTAAAGATCCTATCGGCGCGATGGGTTACGATGCCCCTTTAGCCGTGTTAAATCATCGGCCCGAGTCACTCTTCAATTACTTCAAACAGTTATTTGCGCAAGTGACAAATCCGCCGATAGATGCTTATAGAGAAAAAATTGTTACAAGTGAGCTCAGTTATTTAGGTGGAGAAGGAAACTTGTTGAATCCTAGTCCAGAGGCGTTACAACGCGTTCAGTTAAAGCATCCTGTGTTAACACATGCGCAATTGGATGAAGTTGCTAAAACACTAAAAACATCCTATCTTTCTACCGGATATACAGAGGGTCTAGAGACGGCATTAGAAGCGTTAGGGGATCATGTGGTTCAAGAAGTAAGACGCGGGGCGACAGTAATTGTATTAGATGACAGTGATGTTCGTCAAAGTGATACTTTTGCAATGCCTGCCTTATTGGCTTTAAGTGCTATACATCAACGCCTCATTCGTGAAAACTTACGAATGCAGACCAGCTTAGTGGTGAGTTCTGGGGAAACGCGTGAGGTACATCACCTCGCTTGTTTAGTTGGATATGGTGCGAATGCAGTAGTGCCTTATTTAGCACAACATACGGTTGCTGATTTAACGACCCAAGGACGTCTTGAGGGCACTGTTGCTGAAAATGTAGCACGTTATAATGCGGTACTGTCTGAAGGTCTGATTAAAGTGATGGCTAAAATGGGAATCTCAACGGTACAAAGTTACCAAGGGGCACAAATATTCGAGGCAGTAGGGTTATCTGAGAGACTGGTTGATCGATATTTTACGGGGACAACTTCGAAATTATCAGGTATTTCAATTGAAACTTTAGATGCAGAAAATAAAGCGCGTCAAACGGTGGAAGGTCAAACGCTTGACCCAGGAAGCACTTTCCAATGGCGCCAACAAGGACAACATCATACATTTAATCCGACAACAATACGATTGTTACAACATGCTTGTCGCGAGAATGACTATGCACAATTTAAAGCTTTTTCTAAAGTGGCGAATGAACAAACAAGTAGTCACATTCGTGATTTATTCACATTTAAAGCGCAACAATCAATTGATATTGAACAGGTGGAAGCGGTCGACGAAATTGTTAAACGCTTTAAAACAGGTGCAATGAGTTATGGTTCTATCTCTCAAGAAGCCCACCAAACGCTTGCAGAAGCCATGAATCAATTGGGCGGAAAAAGTAATAGTGGTGAAGGAGGAGAAGCACGCTCACGTTACGAAGAGAGAGAAGATGGCCGCGATTACAAAAGTGCGATTAAACAGGTTGCCTCAGGCCGTTTTGGGGTGACGAGCCATTATTTACAACATGCGAAAGAGATTCAAATTAAAGTTGCGCAAGGTGCTAAACCAGGGGAAGGGGGCCAGCTACCAGGCAGTAAAGTTTATCCGTGGATTGCAGAAGTTCGAGGTTCGACACCGGGAATCGGTTTGATATCACCACCCCCTCATCATGATATCTATTCTATAGAAGATCTTGCACAGTTAATTCATGATTTGAAAAATGTTAATCGTGATGCGGATATTACAGTTAAATTGGTTTCTAAATCTGGGGTCGGAACAATTGCGGCCGGTGTGGCAAAAGCATTTGCTGATAAAATTGTCATCAGTGGTTTTGATGGCGGAACAGGTGCTT
The DNA here is from genome assembly GCF_022557135.1 of Staphylococcus coagulans. Taxonomy (NCBI): domain Bacteria; kingdom Bacillati; phylum Bacillota; class Bacilli; order Caryophanales; family Staphylococcaceae; genus Staphylococcus; species Staphylococcus coagulans. Next base: position 2,390,518 of record NZ_CP092966.1, on the reverse strand, counting down.
CGCCGAAAACGAGTATTCAACACGCGGGATTGCCGTGGGAGCTAGGTCTTGCTGAAACACATCAAACCCTCATGTTGAATGATTTACGATCACGTGTCCGTTTAGAAACAGATGGAAAGTTATTAACAGGACGAGATGTCGCCTATGCTTGTATGCTTGGTGCTGAAGAGTTTGGATTTGCGACAGCGCCATTGGTCGTCCTAGGATGCATCATGATGCGTGTATGTCACAAAGATACTTGCCCAGTAGGTATTGCGACACAAAATGGTGATTTACGTAAGCTTTATACTGGTAAAGCGCAATATGTGGTTAATTATATGCGGTTTGTGGCCGAAGAATTAAGAGAAATCATGGCTGAATTAGGTGTTCGAACAGTGGATGAACTGGTTGGACGTACAGACTTACTCAAACGTTCTTCTGTCGCTTATCATCATCCTAAAGCAAGAGAGATGAAATTAGAAACTTTACTTCATCAAAATGAAGGTACACGTACAAAAGTGATTGAACAACAGCATGGATTAGAACATGGTTTTGACTTGAACCAGTTGTTGCCAGCCGCAAAACCATATATTGAAGCAGGAACACACTTTGTCGGACAATTTGAAATTGTAAATGAACAACGTAATGTGGGCGTGATCACAGGTAGTGAAATTACGCGGAATTACGGTTTGAAAGGTTTGCCAGAGGATGCCATTGTTGCAAAAACGACAGGACATGGTGGTCAAAGTTTAGGGGCATGGATGCCGAAAGGTTTGACACTTCAACATACTGGAGATGCAAATGACTATGTAGGTAAAGGGCTATCAGGTGGTAAGATTGTCATCGATGCACCGAATGTTGCACGTGAAAATGAAATTATTGTAGGTAACGTTTGTTTTTACGGTGCGACGCAAGGAGAAGCTTATATTAATGGTCGCGCGGGCGAACGTTTTTGCATTCGTAATAGTGGTGTCCACGTTGTCGTCGAAGGTGTAGGAGACCATGGTCTTGAATATATGACAGGAGGCCGTGTGGTCATTTTAGGTGATGTGGGTAAAAACTTTGGTCAAGGTATGAGTGGTGGCGTGAGTTACATTTTCCCATCAGATGTTGCTACTTTCAAAGCACAAAATCAATTGGATTCACTTGATTTTGATGAAGTTGTGGATGAGGAAGAGAAAGAAATGCTAAAAGCGATGATTCAACGTCACTTGAAATATACAGACAGTCAAAAAGCGGCTGCCATTTTATCTGATTTTGATGCGAAATTAAAAGCATGTGTAAAAGTAATTCCTAAAGATTATAAGAAAATGGTGCAAAAAATTCACTATCATCAGCAACGGACGACTTCACAGGATGAAGCGCTATTAGCTGCTTTCAATGATAATGGATCTATAGAAGAAACTACGCAAGAAGAACGTATTCCAGTGTACTAAAGGAGGCTAACTATGGGTGAATTTAAAGGTTTTATGAAATATCACAAACAAAAGCTCGCGGAAGTTCCTTTAACAACACGTATTGAAAACTATGAAGCATATCAATCACGTTTTACAAAAGGAGAGGCACAACAGCAAGGGGCGCGTTGCATGGATTGTGGTACGCCATTCTGTCAGGTCGGTGAACTCGTAGGACGTGAAACTGTTGGTTGTCCACTCGGGAACTATGTACCTGAGTGGAATGATCTCACATACCGCGGTGACTTTAAAAATGCTTATGCGCGTTTATCAGAAACAAATAATTTTCCTGACTTTACAGGGTACGTTTGCCCTGCACCTTGTGAAGCATCATGTGTAATGAAGATTAATCGCGAATCTGTCGCTATTAAAGGTATTGAAAGAACAATCATTGATGAAGCGTTTGAGCAAGGATGGGTCAAAGCACGTCAACCAGAACAACGACGAGATGAAAAAATTGCGATCATCGGAAGCGGCCCGGCTGGGTTAGCTGCCGCTGAAGAGCTCAACGCATTAGGATATACCGTAGTCGTTTATGAAAAAAATGCGAGACCCGGCGGCTTGCTGACTTATGGTATCCCTAATATGAAACTAGATAAAAAGGTCGTATTTCGACGCGTTCGTTTGTTAGAAGAAGCGGGTATCACATTTAAATGTAATGTGGAAGTTGGAAAAGACATTACTAAAAGTGAATTGGATCAACAATATGATGCCATTGTTGTTTGTACAGGTGCTGAAAAAGCACGTGACTTACCACTAGAAGGACGTATGGAACAAGGTATTCACTTCGCAATGGACTATTTAACTGAACAAACACAACTTTTATTAGGCGAGTTGGATACACAAACGATTACAGCAAAAGGGAAAAAGGTAGTCGTCATCGGTGATGGAGACACAGGTGCCGACTGTGTCGCAACTGCATTACGAGATGGCTGTGAATCTATTGTTCAATTTAACCGTAAAGCTCGAAAACCAGAACGTTTTGAAATGAATTACAGTTGGCCATTAGAGCAACCTGTATTGAAAAAAGATTATGCGCACCAAGAGTATGAAGCAAAATATGGTCAAGAACCCCGTGCATATGGTATTCAAACGATGCGCTTTGATTTGGATGGAAACGGAAATGTGCGCGGTATATACGCGCAAGTCCAACAAGATAGAGCTGACGGTACAATCGTAGGTGATGATCGAGAAATTTTTATCCCTGCGAATCTTGTGTTACTTGCGATTGGTTTTGAAGGTGTAGAACCTCGGCTTGCACATGCCTTAAATTTGAAAGTAGAACGACAAAAAATAGTGGCTGATACTAAGGATTATCAGACAAATCAAGCGAAATACTTTGCAGCTGGTGATGCACGAAGAGGTCAAAGTTTAGTCGTTTGGGCAATCAAAGAAGGGCGTGAAGTGGCTGCTTCAGTCCATCAATATATTAATGATATTAATGAAAAAAGTTTTGTATCATTTTTGTAAAATTCTTGTTGACAATGTGAACGAGCTATAATAATATATTTATGTGCTCGTTACACGGAGGAATACCCAAGTCTGGCTGAAGGGATCGGTCTTGAAAACCGACAGGGGCTTAACGGCTCGCGGGGGTTCGAATCCCTCTTCCTCCGCCATTATAAGTAAAATCCAAGACTAATAGATATAAAAGCCAAACACTCAATGCGGTTGAATGTTTGGCTTTTTTGTATTTAAAAATGAGGCGTATCATTGGTGCGCTTATGAGTAGAGATTTTCCATTATCTTTTGGATGACGCGCGGTTGCGCTTTGATTGCGTTATAAAGATATACAACTTGTATAGCATGGGCTTTTAAAACTGCTGGAGCAAATACGATTTTAAATATATGTAAAAAGTTTTTAAATCATCAACTGATGAGTGAGCAGAGACAACGTGTCACGTGAAACATATTTTTAAGCCTGTTGTTTTTTAGAAGGCAAACACCCATGTAACAATGCATCAATATATATGAATCAATTTTGATACATGAATCTAGATACTCTGCTTGCATTTTTATTAAAAGGTATAGTATTATTAAATATGCCGTGCTAAGCGGGGAGGTAGCGGTTCCCTATTCTCGAAATCCGCTTTATGCGAGGTCGAATTCCTTTGTCGCGGATATGTATTTGTGAAGTCTGCCCAGAGCACGAGGTGTTTGAAGATTTCGGTCCTATGCAATATGAACCCATGAACCATGTCAGGTCCTGACGGAAGCAGCATTAAGTGGATTCTCATATGTGCCGTAGGGTAGCCGAGATTTAGCTGTCGACTCTGGTAACGTTTGTGATGCGTATTCTACACAAAGGTGCACGGCATTATTATTTTTAAAATTGTATTTTCGATTAATAGATGTGTGAGTAACTTTTGAAGAGTTGCTCTTTTTTTATATATGAATAATGTAAGGAGGTTAACGGATGTCCGTATTTATTAGTACACCAACAGAAACTGACTATGAACCCTCTTATGAAATGATTGCTGAAGCTTTTAAGGATGTACCGCATTCAACGCATCGTGAGCATGAATGGGTGAAACGTTTACGTATGTCACCCAACTATCATTTTGAGTTGGAAGTTATCGCCAAAACAGAAGATGGCACATTGATTGGACATGCGATGTGTACAGAGGTCAAAATTCAAAACGAAGACAAGACCTATACTGCGCTTGCACTCGCACCGCTCGCAGTTGTAAAGGCATATCGTAATAAAGGATTGGGGAAAGCCCTCGTTCAAGCTTTGGAAGAACGTGCACTTTCTGAAGAATATACAACGATTCTCGTTTTAGGCGATGGGACTTACTATGAAAAATTAGGCTATGAAGTTGCTGGAAATTATGATATCTATTTGCCGCCTCAAATGGGTGAAACTGAGCTACATGTGAAATTTTTGTGGGATGCTTTAGCAGATTTACCCAATGGAACAGTGATCTATCCATCAGAATTTTTGAAGTAACTTTGCGCCATACAAACGAGATTGAACATGATATAATGAAGTCATTGTTAGTTCGGAGGTGCCAAAGTGGATTATCAAGCATTATACCGTATGTTTCGTCCGCAAAGTTTTGATGATGTAGTCGGGCAAGAACATGTGACCAAAACCTTAAAAAATGCAATTGCAAAAGGGAAACAATCCCACGCTTATATCTTTAGTGGTCCGCGTGGTACAGGAAAAACGAGTATTGCAAAAATTTTTGCTAAAGCCATCAATTGTGAAGTGAGAGAAGATGGAGAACCCTGTAATGAATGTGCGACATGCAAAGGCATCACACAAGGTTCTAATTCAGATGTCATCGAAATTGATGCCGCGAGTAATAATGGCGTAGATGAAATCCGTAATATTCGAGACAAAGTCAAATATGCACCGAGTGAATCAAAATATAAAGTGTACATTATTGACGAGGTCCATATGCTGACAACAGGCGCGTTCAATGCACTGTTGAAAACATTGGAAGAGCCTCCTGCACATGCAATCTTTATTTTGGCTACAACAGAACCGCATAAAATTCCACCTACAATTATTTCGAGGGCGCAACGTTTTGATTTTAAAGCCATTCATTCAGATCGAATTGTAGACCGTTTGAGATACGTTGCCGAACAACAGGCGCTCGATTACGATGGGGAAGCTCTTGAGTTTATCGCTAAAGTATCAGAAGGCGGTATGAGAGATGCTTTAAGTATTATGGATCAAGCGATTGCTTTCGGTGATGAGCGATTAACTTTGAAGGATGCTTTGGATGTTACAGGGAGTCTAGATGAGTCCGATCTAAATGCACTCTTTCAAGATGTTGTACAAGGTCATGTTCATGATGCGTTTGAACGTTATCATCAATTTGTTAGTGAAGGTAAAGAGGTTAATCGTTTAATCAATGACATGATTTATTTTGTAAGAGACACGATTATGGCTAAAACAACAAATCAGTCGATGACGTTAGATGCCTTGGCTGGATTTGACTTAGAAGTTTTATATAAAATGATTGATGTCATTAATGATACATTAGTGTCAATTCGATTTAGCGTGAATCAAAATGTACATTTAGAAGTATTGTTAGTTAAACTTTCCGAAATGATTAAAGAGGCTGGAGCAACAGGAGAAGTCGTTGTTAACCATGCGCCAACAGAGCAGCAAGATGCGATGATAAGACGGATGGAAGCACTAGAATCTGAATTACAAACGTTAAAATCTCAAAATATTGGTATGCCGACATCACAACCTAAGCCACAGCCCACAAAGCGTCGTAATTCAAGTTCGACCTATTCGGTGGAACAAATTGCTAAAGTTCTAGATAAAGCAAACAAAGAAGACATTGCTTTAATTAAAGAGCGTTGGGCTGATGTTATTCAATATGCGAAAGATCGTAATCAGAAATCACTCGTCAGTTTGTTACAAAATTCGGAACCTGTAGCAGCTAGCGAAGATAAAGTTTTAGTAAAGTTCGATGAAGAAATACACTGTGAAATTTTGAAAAAAGACGAAGAAAAGAAACAAAGTATTGAAAATGTCGTAAAAGATATTATAAACAAGCCTGTATCTGTGGTAGGTGTACCTGCTGATAAATGGATGCAAGTGCGGAGTGATTACATTACTAATCGTAAACGAAGTCATTCGAATGGCCAACAGGAGTCTGCAAAGCCGGAAAAACAAGCAAGTGTTGTTGAAGCGGCCAAGAACTTGTTCGGAGAAGACACAGTCCATGTTATAGATGAATAAACATGACAAGGCTTTGAAAGGTATGTATAATTGTAAACGAATCTAAGAAGAACTCACTCTTGGACGCGTATCATTACGTGAATATGTATATACTGTAAAACGATAGAGTATTGATTATTCTGTTGTTTTAATAAAATGAATATAGATGGACCATCTCGTCTTTGATAAGATTATTTAATTGATGATGGTTTTAATAATAAGGAGGATACATTTATGCGCGGTGGCGGAAATATGCAACAAATGATGAAACAAATGCAAAAAATGCAAAAGAAAATGGCTGAAGAGCAAGAAAAATTAAAAGAAGAGCAAGTTGAAGGAACAGCTGGTGGCGGCATGGTTAAAGTTGTCGTATCTGGTCATAAAGAAGTCGTTGATGTTGTTATCAATGAAGAAGTCGTAGATCCAGAAGATGTAGAAATGTTACAAGACTTAGTATTAGCTGCAACAAATGAAGCAATGAACAAAGCGGATGAATTAACAGCTGAGCGTTTAGGAAAACATACTAAAGGTCTTAACATCCCAGGAATGATGTAATATGCATTATCCTCAACCGATATCGAAACTCATCGATAGTTTCATGAAATTGCCAGGCATTGGTCCCAAGACGGCTCAACGTCTGGCTTTTCACGTGCTTGACATGAAAGAAGATGATGTTGTTCAATTCGCAAAAGCTTTAGTGGATGTCAAACGAGAACTTACCTATTGTAGTGTTTGTGGCCATATTACCGAACAAGATCCTTGTTATATTTGTGAAGATAAACAACGCGATCGTTCAACAATATGCGTAGTCGAAGATGATAAAGATGTGATTGCAATGGAGAAAATGAAAGAATATAAAGGTTTGTATCATGTATTGCATGGCACAATTTCTCCTATGGATGGTATTGGTCCTGAAGATATCAATATACCAAGCCTTATTGATCGTCTCAAAGATGAACAAGTTCAAGAGTTGATTCTTGCAATGAACCCTAATCTTGAAGGTGAATCAACAGCGATGTATATTTCTAGACTGGTTAAGCCACTAGGCATTCGTGTCACACGATTAGCGCAGGGGCTATCTGTCGGTGGCGATTTGGAATATGCAGATGAAGTGACGCTATCTAGAGCTATCTCTGGGCGTACAGAAATGTAGTAAGAAACAAATGATCATATAATGAATGAAGATAACAGGGGGGAGAGAGCAACCTAGTTGTATCGTCTCGTATCAAGAGAATGATATGTACATTAGAAAAGATGGCATTGAAGTACAGGTTTCATCCAATGATTTGCTAATGCTTTTCTTTTGTATATTGAGATATGATGTCGTCTCCTACCCTGTTGTCTTTATTTTTTAGTGTAGATTGCGTAGCGTTTTGTATAGAACAATAAAATAAAATGAGAATAATGCGTTTAAAATAACGAAAAGCATTAAAGAGTGTAATTTTTATTGTTGTTAAAAGGGTTGAAAGCCTGTATAGTTATATCTTGTTGAGCGGCACAATAAGTCGCAACAACAAAACGAAAAAATTAATTAAAAAAGTTGTTGACATTAGAAATCAACTTGTGTATAATTAATTCTTGTCGAGTCAAAAAATAAATGACATGAACATTGAAAACTGAATGACAATATGTCAACGTTAATTCCGATAATTTGAGTACTTCAACGTACTTTAAAGAGTGATTGACTTAATCAATCAACGAGCTATATCAAGCTTACTTCTTTTA
>NZ_CP092966.1:2344221-2382576 GCF_022557135.1 Staphylococcus coagulans | reverse complement strand
AAGTGACCAAACCAACGATTAAGGAGATATTGTGCCTATGTGTAATGATATATCAGAAATGCTTAAAATTAAAGCGAAAAATTTAAAATATTATTGGTAATTTTTTTAGCACCTCAAGTTTGAGTATATTAGAAAAATGGTAATTCTTTGCTCGCTTCGATAATATCCTGAGTATAAAAAAACTGCTTGCCTTGTCCAGTATATGCGGGTTCTAAAATCATATTTGTCATTGATGCGTAAAGCCATTTGGGGTGAATCCCACTGTTTAAAATTTCTTGAAATTCTTGAAAGTCTTTATCCCAATCTAATTGAATCTCCATCTATATCATCACCTCCACAAAAAATATAGAACATAAGTACGTATTTTAAAAGGGCTAGCCATGAAATTTCTGACGTCCCCCAAGAAGTTCGTTATAATAGATGTATTAAATTTGAGTAAGTTAATAAATGTGTAAAGGAGGGATTGAAGTATGTCTTATCAACCATTAAGACAAAAAATGAAATCATGGGGGCAAAGTGTTCCCATTTCCATGCATGTTCCAGGTCATAAAAATGGAACAATTGGTGATCTTTCTTTCACAAAACCGCAATATGATGTAACGGAGATAACAGGATTTGATGATTTACATCATGCAGATGATGTTTTATATCAAAGTATGCAGACTTTAGACCAGCATCCGAATTATAAAGGGTATTATTTAGTGAATGGGACGACGAGTGGTATTTTAGCGGTTATTCATGCGTTTGCCAATCGAAAAGGTACAGTGAGTATCGCTAGAAATGTACATAAATCGGTATTTAATGCGCTAGATATTGGTGGGCAAAGTGCTAATATCATGCCAACGTCAATGAGTGCACAAACCAATCAGTATCTTGTGCCAGAGGTTAATACGTCAATTAAAACGGACTATAAATTAGGTGTTGTGACATATCCGAATTATTATGGTGAGACGTATGATATCGGAAAAGTAATTCGAGATTATCACGCGATTAGTGTGCCAGTCCTTGTAGATGAGGCACATGGCGCACATTTTGGTTTGGATGGTTTTCCAGCTTCAAGTATGAATGATGACGCTGATTATGTCGTGCAATCTTATCACAAAACACTACCAAGTTTAACCATGAGTTCTATATTATGGATACATAAGGATGCACCTTACCGTGCTCAAATAGAATTACTCTTGCAAACTTTCCAATCTTCTAGTCCTTCATACTTGTTATTAGAAAGTTTAGAATCAGCACAAACTTTTTATCGACACTACCAAAGTGACTATTTTTTTAAAAAGCGTGAAATATTGGTTGAAAAGTTAAAAGAAAGCGCCTTTGAGGTTATAGAGTCACAAGACCCGCTTAAACTGGTGATTCGTTGTAAAGGATGGTCTGGTCAAGAAATTCAGGCACTCATGGAAGAAAATACAATCTATGTTGAATTAGCTGACGAACAGTCCGTTTTATGGGTTTTACCCTTATGGCATGTTGATGATCGTTATCCTTTTGCGTTGTTGTTACAACGTATAGCAAGAATGAAAATAGGCGCTGTTAGGGAAATAACTCAGCATGGACAGGCGCCAATGCTTTACAGTCAAGCAGGAGAATACAATGTGGTGGCACCCAATTCATTTGTTGAGATGTCTTTTGAACATGCATATGGCAAAATATTAGCGGCACATTTAATTCCGTATCCGCCTGGTGTACCTTCATTATTAAGGGGCGAAAAAATGACTAAAGATATGATAAAATTAATTCATTATTGGCAAACACGTGGGATACGCGTTGAAGGCCTTACAAATGGAAAAATTAAAGTAGAGGATGAGTAAAATGGGCCGATTTATCACGATTGAAGGACCAGAAGGATCCGGGAAAACAACAGTACTCGAAGCTGTGGTTAAACAGTTGTCACGTGATTATGATGTCGTGGCGACACGCGAACCAGGCGGTGTGGAAACAGCAGAAAAAATTCGTCAAATATTGTTAAACGGCGATAGCATGGATGGTCGAACTGAAGCATTGTTGTTTGCTGCTGCAAGACGAGAGCATCTTGTCGCAAAAGTTTTGCCTGCATTAGCAAAAGGACAATTAGTGATTTGTGATCGTTTTATTGATAGTTCTTTAGCGTATCAGGGTTATGCGCGTGAAATCGGGGTAAAAGGAGTACAAACTATTAATGACTTTGCGATAGAAGGACGTTATCCAGATTTAACGATATACCTCGATATTCCAGCGGCAGTTGGACGAGAACGAATTGAACGTAATCAACGCGAGCAAAATCGTTTAGATAAAGAAAGTATGTTATTCCATGAACGTGTAATCGAAGGGTATCAACATATTATCAAGCAAGATCCAACGCGTTTTGCAGTAATTGATGCCAGTCAACCGATTGAGGCAGTCGTTGATGCATCAGTAAAAGCCATTTTACAGCAATTGGCAGATTAAAAAGTCATTCAGTTGTTTACTTAGGATTGAAGTGAAGCAGTGATACGAGATATGTTATAATATACGCTAAGAGGTGTTTGTAAAAATGAAAATGATTATAGCGATTGTTCAAGATCAAGATAGCCAAGAACTTTCGGATAAACTTGTTGAAAACAATTTTCGTGCGACGAAATTAGCGACAACAGGTGGTTTTTTGCGAGCTGGAAATACGACATTTTTAAGTGGTGTTGATGACGATAGAGTTGATGAAATACTAGAAGTTATCGGTGGCACATGTGGTAATAGAGAACAACTTGTATCACCAATTACACCAATGGGCGGAAGTGCTGATTCGTATATTCCTTATCCTGTAGAAGTCGAAGTCGGTGGCGCAACTGTCTTTGTAATGCCAGTAGAATCATTCCATCAGTTTTAGAATAAAATGGAGGTTGTGACAGTGTTGGCGAGCAAAATTCGTTTACGTTGTTTCAACCTTTTTGTTTTTTTTTGCCTATATCAAATATGACTTGCATGAGTAGTAGCTCAGTTTAAATTACAAGTTATTTCTTCGTCATACATCATGGAATTAAGTAAAAACAGCCTAAAGTGTATTAAGATGTCAGGACTCATTTTCATAAAGGAGCGCAAAGTTTCATGGAAGTAATTGATCAATTAAAAAAAGCGTATCATAATCAAAAGCTGTCACATGCCTATTTATTCGAAGGTGACGATGCGGAAACGATGAAAACAACGGCAATGGATTTTGCGCAATTTATTTTATGTCAAGATCAAGCGCAATGTAGGAACAAAGTAACTGAGCATAATCATCCTGACTTTCAATACGTGATGACAGACGAAGCAACGATAAAAAAAGAGCAAGTTGAGGCGCTCGTTCATCATATGAATCAGTTACCCATTGAAGGGGATTTTAAAGTCTATGTGATTCAAGATTTTGAAAAATTAACGGTACAAGGTGAAAATAGTATTCTCAAATTTTTAGAAGAACCGCCTCAAAAGACGATTGCAGTGATTATGTCCACAAAGCCAGAGCAAATCTTAGATACGATTCACTCTCGGTGCCAACACGTGTATTTTAAACCGATGTCCAGAGCTACGTTCGTGTCGCGTTTAATGGCGCGCGATGAAACTGTCACAAAACCGATAGCAGAGTTACTCAGTACATATACGACACAAATTGAAGTGGCGATGCAACTTAATCAGGATTTCGAACTGTCACCTTTCCGCAAGGTATTGTTGCAGTGGTGTTACCGTTTAGTGAAGCAACGCGAAATGGCGCTAATCGGAGTTGTTGAATTACTCAAGCATGCTAAAAATAGACAGCTCCAATTGATGGCATTATCTGGAATTAATGCCTACTTTCAAGATTTATTGTATGTTAAAACAAAGATGTCCGAGCGCATTACGTTTTCTGGCATGACAGAAGAGTATGAAACGTTAGCCACACAAATGAGCTATCGTCATTTAACGTATATTATTGAACAAATTACTGAGGCGCACAAAAAACTCAATCAAAATGTGAATCCAACGTTAGTATTTGAACAAATTGCAATTAAGGTGAAGGGGTGACGCTTATGCACTTTGTCGCAGGTGTATACTTTGAAAAAGCAAACGTATTAGAATATTATGAGCCAATTGACACGCCATTAACAGAGGGGCAATATGTGGTTGTAGAATCTAAGCGAGGACACGAACTCGGTGTGATTAAACATCTACCAAGAGCGGTGTCAGATCAAGATGTGACCCTACCTTTAAAGCCTATATTAAGAGTCGCTACTGAGGAAGACTTAGCCTGTTATGAAAAAAATGCGCAAGATGCGGATCGTGCTTTAGAGATGTGTAAAGGTTTTGTTGATCAATTGGAATTAGATATGCGTGTTGTGAACTGTGAATATATTCTTGACCGCACTAAAATCATTTTTAATTTTACAGCGGATGAGCGTATCGATTTCCGAAAACTAGTGCGTATGTTAGCGCAACGCTTAAAAACACGAATTGAATTGCGCCAAATCGGGGTGCGCGATGAAGCGAAGTTACTCGGAGGGATTGGACCATGTGGCCGTTCATTGTGCTGTGCCACTTTTTTAGGAGATTTCGAGCCGGTATCGATTAAAATGGCAAAAGATCAAAATTTATCACTCAATCCTACTAAAATCTCTGGTGCATGTGGGCGTTTAATGTGCTGTTTGAAGTATGAAAATGATTATTACGAAACAGCAAGAGCACATTTGCCTGACGTAGGAGAGCGTATTCAAACACCAGAAGGTCAAGGAGAAGTCGTCGGTTTAAATATTATTGATGTGTCTATGCAAGTCCGTCTTGACGGAATGGAACAACTGACAGAATACCATATTGAAGAATTAGAAACTTTAAAGTAGGGAGGTTCATCTGTTGGATCGAAATGAACTATTCGACCGATTAATGCGACTAGAAAAAAATGTAGCGCGTATTCATGAGGATATGCAAGAGTTAAAAGCTTTAACTGTTGAACTCGTAGAAGAAAATGTGGCATTACAAATTGAAAATGATAATTTTAAAGCTTTGATGCAGCAAGAGGAAGAGGAGAACATCGAAACGCCCATTGAAGAAACGCGCAATGCAACCTCACAGCCCACTAAAAAACAACTACAAAGTCGGGAATATTTTGCCAAATTGTATCATGAAGGTTTTCATATTTGTCATGATGTATTTGGAAAGCATCGCCACGGCGAGGATTGTATGTTTTGTTTGAATGTGCTTAATGACAAATGAGGTGAAAATAAGAACCATGCTACAAACAGGTGAAAGATTAGACTATTTAATTCGAGAAGACTTGCGCATTATTCAAAATGATGCAGTCTTTTCTTTTTCTACAGATGCGCTGTTGCTCGGTCATTTTACAAAGGTTAAAAAGAGAGATCGTATTTTAGACATGTGTGCAGGCAATGGTGTCATTCCATTGTTGCTCTCGGCGAAAGGTCTTAACCCCATTACAGGGGTAGAAATTCAGCCCCAACTCGTTGATATGGCGCGTCGCAGTGTTGCATATAATCAATTAGATGAACGCATCACAATGCTTGAGATGGACATTAATCGCTTGATTGAAACATTTCAACCCGCGCAGTTTGATTTGATTACTTGCAATCCACCTTATTTTAAAGCAAATCAAGCGCATCAACACCAAATTGAAGCGCATAAAATTGCGCGACATGAAATCTTTTGTACTTTAGACGATTGCTTTCGAGTTGCAAAGCATTTACTAAAAGAGGGTGGACGTATTGTAATGGTTCACCGTGCAGAACGTTTGCTTGATCTTTTTGAAGCAATGCGTCGACACCGTATTGAACCGAAGCAACTCCACATGGTTTACAGTAAACCTGGACAATCTGCGCAAACCATTGTCGTTGAAGGTCGAAAAGGCGGACGGCAAGGTCTAAAGATTTCCCCGCCTTTTTATGTATACGATGAAAATCAACAATATACGCCTGAAATGCGAGAGGTGTATTATGGATAAACATTATATCTACATTGTTCAATGTAAAGATGCTTCACTTTATACCGGATATACGAACAACTTAGCAGCGCGAATCGCCAAACATAATGAAGGAAAAGGCGCAAAATATACAAAAAGCCGACGTCCTGTTCAATTGCGTTATTATGAAACGTTTGAAACAAAATCAGCAGCACTTAAGCGTGAATGTGCGATTAAAAAAATGACACGGCAACAAAAAATCCAACTCATTGAGGAGTGATGAAATGGGAAGCTTATATTTGGTAGGAACGCCCATAGGAAATTTAGATGATATGACTTTTCGAGCTATCGATATTTTAAAACAAGTAGATTTAATTGCGTGTGAAGATACACGTGTTACTAAAAAGTTATGTCATCATTTTGAGGTAGAGACGCCTTTGAAATCTTACCATGAGCATAATAAGCAGCGTGTGACAGAAAGTCTTATCGAAAAGCTCTGTGCCGGAGATGATATTGCACTTGTGTCAGATGCAGGTTTACCTTTGATTTCTGATCCTGGTTATGAATTGGTCGTACGTGCACGCGAAGAAAACGTTAATGTTATCCCTATTCCGGGAGCCAATGCCGGACTGACAGCACTTATGGCAAGTGGGTTGCCATCATTTACATATACTTTTCTTGGTTTTCTACCACGTAAAACACGCGAAAAGATAGAAGTGCTTGAAAAAAGAATGTTTCAAGAGAGTACTTTATTATTGTATGAATCGCCACACCGTGTAAAAGAAACACTAGAGGCAATTGCTAAGGTGGATAATCAGCGTATGATGACAGTGGCAAGAGAATTAACAAAGAAATTTGAACAAATTCAAACAGGCCGGGTGGACGATTTAATTGCCCAATTAGACGATACAATCCCGTTGCGTGGTGAGTTTGTATTAATTATTGAGGGTGCAATGGCAAAGGCCTCTACATCATGGTTTGAGGATATGACGATTGAAGCGCATGTGAATCATTATATTGATCAAAATATGAAACCTAAACAAGCAATCAAGCATGTAGCGCAAGATCGTCAAATGTCGAGTAAAGAAGTTTATAATATTTTCCACAACATCAATTAAACTCATTTTAGTACAATAGGGATTGAATTGTAACATTGAAAATAAAACGAAATTTAGATATATTAGATAAGATAAGAATTGAGGAGGAGCGCTGATGGTGAAAGAGACATTTTATATTACTACACCGATTTACTATCCGAGTGGTAATTTACACATCGGGCATGCATATTCAACAGTTGCGGGTGACGTGATTGCTCGATATAAACGCTTGCAAGGCTTTGATGTTCGCTATTTAACTGGAACAGACGAGCACGGTCAAAAGATTCAAGAAAAAGCTCAAAAAGCAGGGAAGTCAGAACTCGACTACCTTGATAGTATGATCAAAGACATTAAAGCATTATGGGAAAAATTGGATATTTCTAACGATGATTTTATCCGAACAACTGAGCGTCGTCATGCAGAAGTGGTAGAAAAGATATTTGAAAAATTATTGGCGCAAGGCGATATTTATTTAGGAGAATATGAAGGATGGTATTCGGTTCCAGATGAAACTTTTTACACAGAAACACAATTAGTAGAGCCAGTTTATGAAAATGGCAAAATTGTAGGTGGTAAAAGCCCAGATTCTGGACATGAAGTGGAATTAGTCAAAGAGGAAAGCTACTTCTTTAAATTGTCGAAATATACGGATCGCTTGTTAGAATTTTATGATCAGCATCCAGAATTTATACAACCACCATCTCGTAAAAATGAAATGATTAACAATTTCATTAAGCCTGGATTAGAAGACTTAGCTGTTTCACGTACTTCTTTTAACTGGGGGGTGAAAGTTCCATCCAACCCAAAACATGTTGTTTACGTTTGGTTAGATGCGCTTGTTAACTACATTTCGGCGTTAGGTTATTTAACAGAAGACGATACATTATTCCGTAAGTATTGGCCAGCAGATATTCATTTAATGGCAAAAGAAATCGTTCGTTTCCATTCGATAATTTGGCCAATTATTTTAATGGCTTTAGATTTACCGCTTCCTAAAAAGGTTTTTGCACATGGTTGGGTTTTAATGAAAGACGGCAAAATGAGTAAATCTAAAGGGAATGTCATGGATCCCAATGTGTTAATTGATCGTTATGGTTTAGATGCGACACGTTATTATTTAATGCGTGAGCTCCCATTTGGTTCTGACGGTGTTTTCACACCAGAAGCCTTTATTGATCGCACAAACTTTGATTTGGCGAATGACTTAGGAAACCTTGTAAACCGCACAATTTCAATGATTAACAAGTATTTCGATGGCAAACTTCCAGCATATCAAGGACCTATGCACGAAGTTGATCAAGAAATGGAACAAATGGCTTTAGATACAGTTGAAGTGTATCATGATCATATGGAAAAACTTCAATTTTCAGTTGCATTGTCAACGGTTTGGAAGCTCATTAGCCGTACGAATAAATATATTGATGAAACAACGCCATGGATTTTAGCGAAAGATCCTGAACAAAAAGAAGCGCTGGGCAGTGTAATGGCACACTTAGTAGAGAATATACGTTTCGCAGCTGTCTTATTACGACCGTTTTTAACACATGCACCATATCAAATTTTTGATCAATTGAATATTAATAGCGAGAAACTTCATGACTTTGAAAGTCTCGGGCGCTATGGTCTTTTGACGGAGCCTATCATAGTGACAAGCCAACCGAAGCCTATTTTCCCAAGATTGGATGTAGAGGCTGAAGTTAGCTATATTAGAGAATCAATGCAACCACCAAAACAAGCGGCAGAAACGCAAGTAGAAGAGACATCAAAACCACAAATTGATATTAAAGCTTTTGATAAAGTTGAGATTAAAGCTGCAACAATTATTGACGCAGAAAGTGTTAAAAAATCAGATAAGCTTCTCAAAATTCAAGTGGATCTTGGGCATGAGAAACGTCAAATTGTTTCAGGCATTGCAAAATTTTACCAGCCTGATGATATCATTGGTAAAAAAGTCGCTGTCGTTACAAACTTAAAACCTGCAAAATTAATGGGGCAAAAATCTGAAGGTATGATTTTATCCGCTGAAAAAGATGATGTCTTAACATTAATTAGCTTACCGAATGCGGTACCGAACGGCGCAATCATTAAATAAATGGCACGCAAAGCGTAATGCATAGAAACGTTTTTGACAGTGTATGCGTGATGCGAGCAAGGTTCTAATTCAAGTTGATGATATCTATCTAATCGCTAATGCAATGAGTGAGACGACAAAATCGAACGGAGTAGATTTTGATTACGTCTCACTCTTTCGTTTATGATGAGAGGCGGAAGGTTAGCCCAACTTTATCGCGGATAGATTCATTTTCAACGATTTAACAGGAACTATACGTATTGACTGGTGTGTTTCTTAAAGTCAATGACTCGGGTGTAGAGTTTTGAAATGAAATAGAAAACAGAAGAATGAAATGATAAGGAGGATGAACAATGCTTATAGATACACATGTACATTTAAATGCAGATCAATATGATGAAGATTTAGAAGAAGTGATACAACGCGCACTAGACGCAGGGGTAGACCGTATGTTTGTCGTAGGATTCGATACAAAAACGATTGAACGTGCGATGCAATTAATCGATGCATACGATTTTATTTACGCTATTATTGGTTGGCATCCGGTTGATGCCATTGATTTTACAGATGAGCGTTTAGAATGGATTGAAGAACTTTCAAAACATCCTAAAGTGATTGGGATTGGAGAAATGGGATTAGACTATCATTGGGATAAATCGCCAAAAGATGTACAAAAAGAAGTTTTTCGTAAGCAAATTGCATTAGCTAAGCGCGTGAAATTACCGATTATTATCCATAATCGAGAAGCGACACAAGACTGTATTGATATTTTAATGGAGGAACATGCCGAAGAGGTCGGTGGTATTATGCATAGTTTTAGTGGTTCTCCAGAAATTGCCGATATCGTAACGAATAAATTGAACTTTTACATTTCGTTAGGTGGTCCTGTGACTTTCAAAAATGCGAAGCAACCGAAAGAAGTAGCGAAGCACGTGTCGTTGGACCGTTTATTAGTTGAGACAGATGCGCCATACTTAACACCCCACCCATATAGAGGTAAACGAAATGAGCCGGCGCGTGTCACGCTAGTGGCTGAGCAAATTGCGGATTTACGAGGCATTTCATATGAAGAAGTGGCCGCACAAACAACTCAAAATGCAGAACGCTTATTCGGATTGAAATAGGTCGGTTCATAGAAGATAAAGAAGGTGCAGCGTTGAAAATTAACGAATTTGTTGTTGTAGAAGGGCGAGATGATACTGAACGCGTAAAAAGAGCGGTTGACTGTGATACCATTGAAACAAACGGCAGTGCCATAGATTCACAGACTTTAGATGTAATACGTCAAGCTCAAGAAACAAGAGGTGTCATCGTTTTAACTGACCCTGATTTCCCGGGTGACAAAATACGGACGACTATACGTGAAGCGGTACCCGGTGTGAAACATGCGTTTATCGACCGTGATAAAGCTAAAAATAGGCGGGGTAAAATAGGCGTCGAGCACGCCGACTTTGAAACAATACGTGAAGCATTGATGCACGTTTCTTCGCCGCTATCAGAAGCACAAGAAACGATAGATAAAACCGTGCTAATTGAATTAGGATTAATCATTGGGCCAGATGCACGTCGCCGACGAGATCTTCTAGGGAGACGTTTGCATATTGGTCATTCCAATGGAAAGCAATTATTAAAAAAACTCAATGCCTTTGGTTATACAGAAGAAGATGTAAGAAGGGCATTAGGGGAAGAGGAGTAAATCTATGCATGATAAAGATATTGCAACACCATCGAGAACACGTGCATTATTAAATCAATATGGTTTTAACTTCAAAAAAAGTTTAGGTCAGAACTTTTTAATAGATGTGAATATTATTCATCGCATTATTGATGCAAGTGGCATTGATGCAACGACGGGCGTCATTGAAATTGGGCCCGGGATGGGATCGCTAACAGAACAATTAGCAAAAAAAGCGAAGCATGTTTTAGCCTTTGAAATTGATCAAAGATTAATCCCTGTATTAAAAGATACATTATCACCCTATCCCAATGTTACAGTCATCAATGAAGATATTTTGAAAGCAAATGTCTCAGAGGCAATGCAGACGTATTTATCGAAATGTGAAAAAATAATGGTTGTCGCTAATTTACCGTATTATATTACGACGCCAATTCTACTCCGACTATTAGAGCAAGATTTGAATATTGATGGTTACGTGGTCATGATGCAAAAAGAGGTGGGTGAGCGTTTAAATGCGCAAGTGGGCTCTAAAGCATATGGTTCTTTATCAATAGTAACCCAGTATTATACAGAAACATCGAAAGTTCTGACCGTTCCGAAAACGGTCTTTATGCCACCACCTAATGTAGATTCTATTGTCGTTAAATTAATGAAGCGCCAATATCCACTTGTCGAAGTGAAAAATGAGCAAGCGTTTTTCAAAATGGCAAAAGGTGCATTCAGTCAGAGACGTAAAACGATTTTCAACAATTATCAGAATTTCTTTGATGATGGAAAAGCGCAGCGGAATGAAATTTTACAATGGTTAGAAAAAGCTAGAATTGATCCGAAACGACGCGGGGAAACATTGTCAATACAAGAATATGCACGATTGTATGAAGAATTGGAAAATTTCCCTCAATTAACATTCTAAATTTGTTGACATTGGCACGCCACCTTGCTAAAATTAAAATTTTATTTGACGCATCCTACTTAATTGTGTTATAATACACTTGTAGCGAGGTGGAGCAATATGCCAAAATCTATTGGAGACATCAAAAATTCTCTTGATTGTCAATTAGGAAATCGTATTGTACTTAAAGCTAATGGAGGTCGTAAAAAAACAATTGAACGTTGTGGCGTTCTTACTGAAACGTATCCATCAGTGTTCGTTGTTGAATTAGACCCTGAGAAACATAATTTTGAGCGTGTATCTTACACGTATGCTGACGTTTTGACTGAAAACGTTCAAGTTTCATTTGTAGAAGAAGAACTTCAACAAGAAGCAATTGCGCAATAATATATGTCTGTCATATAAGGATAAATCTACATAATGGCCATTCTACTTAATAGGTAGTATGGTCTTTTTTAGTATGGAATTCTATTTGATAGATAGTGTTGAGTGCACTAATGTTGATGGTAAACCTAAGAGAGCGCAGTAGCTGACTGGATTGAACATCGCATTTCAAGCTTGTTCAACCCTAGTCATCCTTGCCGGGGCAGGACGACGAAATCAAATAGATTTCTGTCCTGCATGATAAGAGTGCGAAAGAAATAAAGAGCGCAGTAGCTGACTGGATTGAACATCGCATTTCAAGCTTGTTCAACCCTAGTCATCCTTGCCGGGGCAGGACGACGAAATCAAATAGATTTCTGTCCTGCTCCCACTTTGAAAGGGTTCTGTGTTAAAATCACATTAATACCATTTGGAAAGAGGATATTGTAATGATTTATGAAACGGCTTCTGCTAAAATCAATTTAACATTAGATACTTTATATAAAAGAGATGATGGTTATCATGAAGTTGAGATGATTATGACCACGATTGATTTGAATGATCGCCTATCGTTTGAGAAGAGAAATGATCAACGTATTGTTCTAAATGTAGATGAGACTTTTATTCCGTCTGATGAGCGTAATCTGGCTTATCGTGCGGCACTTTTAATGATGGAGGCTTATCAGTTAAAGCAAGGTGTCACGATTACATTAGAAAAAAATATTCCTGTTGCTGCTGGTCTCGCTGGGGGTTCAAGTGATGCGGCAGCGACGATGCGTGGTATGAATCGTTTGTTTGAACTCAATCGCCCGCTCGATGAATTAAGTGCACTTTCAGCAGAGATAGGGTCAGATATTCCGTTTTGTGTTTATGGTACAACGGCGATTTGTCGAGGTAGAGGGGAAATATTGGAACAGTTACCAAAACCGCCTTCGACATGGGTGATTGTAGCGAAACCGCAAGCGGGTCTTTCTACACCTGAAATATATGGTGGATTAGATTTAAATCAGCCTTTTCCTGTTCATACAACGCAATGTTTACAAGCATTGGAAAACAACGATTATCAAATGATGTGTGAAAGTCTTTCTAATCGTTTGGAGCCTGTGTCAATGGCGCTACAACCTGAAATTGCAAAAATTAAGTCTAATATGTTGAATAACGGTGCAGATGGCGCGTTAATGAGTGGCAGTGGCCCTACTGTCTATGGTTTTGCACAACGTGAAAGGCAAGCACGTCATATTTACAATGCTGTGAGTGGCTGTTGTAATGACGTATATCTTGTAAGAATGCTTGGTTAAAAAGAGAAAGGATGACAATCGTGCGATATAAAAGAAGTGAACGTATTGTTTACATGACACAATATTTAATAAGCAACCCGAATAAACTTGTACCACTTACTTTTTTCGTTACAAAGTTTGAACAGGCCAAGTCATCGATAAGCGAAGATGTTCAAATTATCAAAGATACTTTGATTAAAGAAGGCTTAGGCACAGTGGAGACGATTTCTGGCGCAAGTGGTGGCGTCAAATATCGACCCCAAATGCAAAAAGAAGAAGCAAAAGCTGTCATTGATGAAGTCATCGCCTTGCTACAAGAAAAAGAACGTTTATTACCTGGGGGATATCTTTTTCTATCTGACTTGATGGGAAACCCCGCCTTGCTTAAACGTGTGGGACGTTTGATTGCAACAATATATATGCATGAAGAGTTAGATGCAATTGTGACAATTGCAACTAAAGGGATTTCTCTCGCAAATGCAGTGGCAAATGTACTCAATTTACCTGTCGTGGTGATTCGCAAAGATAATAAAGTGACAGAGGGATCAACAGTTTCAATTAACTACGTTTCAGGATCAACGCGAAAAATCGAAACAATGGTATTATCTAAGCGTACTTTGAAGGAACATTCGAATGTTTTAATCGTTGATGATTTCATGCGTGCTGGTGGATCCATTAACGGTGTGATGAATTTAATGAATGAGTTTAAAGCACATGTAAAAGGGGTATCAGTACTTGTAGAATCCAAAGAAGTCAAACAACGACTGATTGAAGATTATACTTCCTTAGTACGTTTATCTGATGTTGACGAATATAATCAAGAATTTAAAGTCGAATCAGGTAACAGTCTAGCTAAATTTTAAAGACAAAAGGAGCGTTCAATCATTTGGAAATCATTAACACGAGTAAAGCGCCTAATGCAGTTGGACCATACTCACATGCTTCGGTTGCCAACGGACTTGTTTTCACATCTGGTCAAATTCCACTTACTTTAAATGGTGGAATTGTAAGTGATTGTGTACAAAAGCAAACAGAACAAGTCATAGAAAATCTTAAAGTTGTACTTGAAGCAGCTGAGTCAGATCTAAATCACGTTGTTAAAGCTTTAATCTTCTTATCGGATATGGAAAACTTTCAAAAAGTGAATGAAGTGTATGAAAAATACTTTGACACACACCGCCCTGCAAGAAGCGCGGTGGAAGTTGCACGATTACCGAAGGATGTTAAAGTAGAGATTGAACTGATTGCTGAGGTTAAAGCTATATAATCATGAAAGTTACGGTGAAGACTTCTTTAATTACACAGCAATAAATATACTTAATTACTATGGGGGGCTCACTACATGAAAGTGACAGATGTCAGACTTAGAAAAATCCAAACAGATGGCAGAATGAAAGCCTTAGTCTCTATTACTTTAGACGAATCATTTGTGATTCATGATTTACGCGTAATAGAAGGTAATACAGGCTTGTTCGTTGCGATGCCAAGTAAACGTACACCAGATGGTGAATTCCGAGATATCGCGCATCCAATCAACTCGGAAATGCGTCAAGAAATTCAGGATGCAGTAATGAAAGTATATGACGAAACTGATGAAGTGTTACCATCTCATAATCATGAGGATAATCACACATCAGAAGACACAAACGAAGAAGTTGAATAGGTATTTGCGATTTAAGGTTTTGTCATCTAAAAAGGGTGATGAAACCTTTTTGTATGTAAAAAGTGAGTGAAAGGCATTGGACCATTGTGCAGGCTACGAAGAAGCGGGGACAACATTTTAATAGTTGTAGAGCGGCACTTAATCGCTTAAAATCATACCAGTGTTAAAGATGAGCTTACGATTTTTAGCGTGAGTATATTGCGATAGCCATGATATTTCAGTTGTGAAAGCACAAGGTTTTTATGATGTGCCAAAGGTTTTATTCGTTTACGCCTTGAAAGTGTACACGCCCTTAAATTATAATTATATAGAAGTGTAAAAGATACTGGAGGGTTCATTGCCATGCAAAAACATGCAGTCGTTTTGGCGGCGGGTAAAGGCACAAGGATGAAATCTAAGCAATATAAAGTATTACATCGTGTTGCTGGAAAACCAATGATTCGTCATGTAATTGATCAAGTGCGCGAATCAGGTGTTGACAATGTGGTGACTATTGTAGGACACGGTGCAGAAAGTGTAAAAGAAACATTAGGGGACACGTCTTTGTATAGCTTTCAAGAAGAACAACTGGGAACAGCGCATGCCGTTAAACAAGCGGCAGAGCATTTAGCATCAAAGGAAGGCACAACACTTGTTGTTTGTGGTGACACACCGCTAATTACAAGCGCATCGTTGTCTCAATTACTAGCACATCATGATCAAGAAGGTGCACAAGCGACAGTATTATCTGCGATTGCCGCGCATCCTTTTGGATATGGCCGCATCGTTCGAGATGAAACAGGCCAACTGACTGAAATCGTCGAAGAAAAAGATGCTGACGCACAACAAAAAAAGATTCAAGAAATTAGTTCTGGAATTTTCGCATTTAATAATCAAACATTGTTTCAGTTGTTAGAGCAAGTTGACAATCATAATGCACAAGGCGAATATTATTTACCTCAAGTTTTAAGTTTAGTGCTTCAGAACGAAGGTAAAGTTGCAGTCTACCGTACAGATGACTTCGACGAAATTATGGGTGTCAATGACCGTGTGGCACTAAGTCGAGCAGAAAAAGCTTACCGTCAACGACGTAATGAATATCACATGCGCAATGGTGTGACATTGATTGATCCAGACACAACCTACATTGGTGCAGAAGTTGAAATTGGTGAAGATACAGTGATAGAGCCGGGTGTTAAGTTATCTGGCAACACACGTATTGGTAGAGATGTCACAATTGGACAATATTCAGAAATACACAACAGCCAAATCCATGAGGGCGTGACGATTAAACAATCTGTCATCTCAGACGCTATTGTTGGCGAAAAATCAAAAGTAGGTCCATTTGCACAATTAAGACCAGGTTCAGAACTTGGCAAAGAAACAAAAGTGGGTAATTTTGTTGAAATTAAAAAAGCTCGTCTTGATGACGGTGCTAAAGTATCGCACTTAAGTTACATAGGAGACGCAGAAATTGGCGCACGCACGAACGTGGGCTGTGGTTCAATTACAGTTAACTATGATGGTGCCAACAAATTTAAAACAATAATTGGTAAAGACGCATTCATCGGTTGTAACACAAATCTTATTGCACCTGTGACTGTTGGCGATGGTTCATTAATCGCTGCAGGGTCAACAATCACTGATGATGTACCGAACGAGAGTCTCGCACTCGCACGTTCAAGACAGGTGACAAAAAAGGGATATATGAATAAATAAATGTAATGAATTAAGTAAGAAATAGAAACAAGTATGTTGTAATCAATTGAAATGACTATAATAAAATTGGAGGATTCATAATAATGTTAAACACCGAGTATAAAAATTCGTCTTTGAAAATTTTCTCACTGAAAGGTAATGAACCACTTGCAAAAGAAGTTGCAGATCATGTAGGTGTTGAATTAGGTAAATGTACGGTCAAACGTTTTAGTGATGGTGAAATCCAAATTAATATTGAAGAAAGTATTCGAGGTTGTGATGTTTTCATTATTCAACCTACATCAAATCCAGTCAATGTACATTTAATGGAGCTGCTTATTATGATTGACGCATGTAAGCGTGCTTCTGCAGCAAATATTTCAATTGTTGTCCCTTATTATGGCTATGCGCGCCAAGACCGTAAAGCGCGAAGTCGTGAGCCAATTACTGCGAAATTAGTTGCGGATTTATTTGAAACTGCTGGTGCAGATCGAATGATTGCATTGGACTTACATGCACCTCAAATTCAAGGCTTTTTTGATATTCCTATTGACCACTTAATGGGCGTTCCGATTTTGGCAGAATATTTCTTGAATAATAAAGAAATTAATCCAGAAAATTGTGTTGTTGTTTCACCGGACCACGGAGGTGTAACACGCGCACGTAAACTTGCAGACTTCCTTAAAACACCAATTGCTATTATTGATAAACGTCGTCCAAAACCGAATGTAGCTGAAGTTATGAACATCGTAGGTGAGATCGAAGGGCGTACAGCGATTATCATTGATGACATTATTGACACAGCAGGTACAATCACACTTGCTGCTCAAGCATTGAGAGATAAAGGTGCAACAGAAGTGTATGCTTGTTGTACACATCCAGTATTGTCAGGTCCTGCGAAAGAGCGTATCGAGAACTCATCGATTAAAGAATTAGTGGTGACAAATTCAATTCAGCTTAAAGAGGAGCAAAAACCAAATAATATTACAGAATTATCTGTTGCTGAATTACTTGCACAAGCCATCGTACGTGTGTATGAACGTGAATCAGTCAGCGTATTATTTGACTAAAGCATTGACGAAACTGCAAATTTTGTGTAAAATATTTCTGTTCGTGCCCATACGGACAAATACACACTTGCAAGCAATAAAAGTTGATGGGCAAGTGCTGCACAGATGTGTGCAATGAAAGGTGGAAAATGAATATGGCTTCATTAAAGTCTGTTATTCGTCAAGGTAAACAAACACGCGGTGATTTACGTAAAATCCGTGAAGCAGGGAAAGTACCTGCAGTTGTATATGGTTACGGTACTAAAAACGTTTCAGTTAAAGTTGATGAAATTGAATTTATCAAATTGATTCGTGAAGTAGGACGTAACGGTGTTATTGAACTTGGTGTAGGTTCAAAACAAATCAAAGTAATGGTTTCAGATTATCAATTTGATCCACTTAAAAACCAAATTACACATATTGACTTCTTAGCAATCAATATGACTGAAGCACGTACAGTAGAAGTACCTGTACACTTAATTGGTGAAGCGCCAGGAGCTAAAGAAGGCGGCGTAGTGGAACAACCATTATTCAACTTAGAAATTACTGCAACACCAGACAACATTCCTGAATACATTGAAGTAGACATTAGCGAATTAAACATCAATGATACTTTATCAGTAGCAGATGTTAAAATTTCTGGTGACTTCACTATCGAAAACGATGAAGAAGAAGCACTTGTATCAGTTGTTGCACCAACTGAAGAACCAACTGAAGAAGAAATCGAAGCAATGGAAGGCGAATCTACAACAGAAGAACCAGAAGTTGTTGGTGAATCTTCTGAAGAAGAAGAAAAAGAAGACTAATATCTATCAACTTAGTCGTATTATAAAAAGAGCTGAAACTGTTATAGTTTTCAGCTCTTTTTATAATGGGTAAAACAAAATGCAGAATTTGTTGCATACGATGATACGAGAGAAAAGTGAAAAAGATGTGGTGGATGCTTTTAGTATAAAAGTGGCGTTGTGGTAATTTTGTGTTAAAATGTAAAAATAATAATATAATCACATTAAGTTATTTTTTATAGGATTTAAATCTTTAAAAGTAAAATTCATAATATTCAGTGATTCTAACTTTTGTAGTCTCGCATTCAAATAGATCGTGCGACCGTATATATCGCAATTTAGCAAGTGTATTCTTAAATATGTTAATATATAGAAATAATGAAGAAGGGGCGTTTATTCAAATGAAGCGCATCAAGATCAATTTGGAGGTAAATGATGAAGTGTATCGTTGGTTTAGGTAATATAGGAAAAAATTATGAGCATACAAGACATAATATAGGTTTCGAAGTCATCGACCACTTACTCGAGCGACATCAAATCCAACTCGATAAGCAAAAATTTCGTGGTGCTTATACAATTGAACGAATTAACGGTCAAAAAGTAATGCTGATCGAACCTTTAACATTAATGAATTTATCTGGAGAAGCCGTAGCCCCATTGATGGATTATTATGACGTTCAAATCGACGAATTATTAGTGTTATATGATGATTTAGATTTAGCACAAGGTAAAGTACGTTTAAGACAAAAAGGAAGTGCTGGGGGTCATAATGGGATGAGATCAATCATTCAGATGCTCGGAACAAGTGACTTTAAACGTATCCGTATAGGAATTGGACGACCTTCAGGCAGAACGCCGATTCGCGATTACGTGTTGCAAAAGTTTTCAAACGCTGAAATGCAAGTGATGGATCCTGTTATTGCGCATGTTGCAGATGCTGTGGAAGCATTTATTAGCGATGAAAAATTCGAAAATGTAATGAATCAATATAATGGTGAGGCCAAGTGAAATCAATCATTAATGAAATTATAAATAGAGATACAAGATTTAAAGATTTGTCCGAGCAAGTTGGACATGCCAATTTATTAGTCACAGGATTAACGCCTGCAGCAAAAGCGTCTATCATAGCTGAACTTTACCAATCAGACCATCGCCAAGTTTTATTAGTGACAAATAATTTATATCAAGCGGATAAATTAGAAGCGGATCTCCTTCAATCTGTACCAGATGACGAAATTTATAAATATCCCGTGCAAGATATTATGATTGAAGAATTTTCTACGCAAAGTCCAGATTTAATGAGTGAGCGTGTTCGAACACTTACGGCACTTGCGAATGAACGTCGCGGACTTTACATTGTTCCTTTAAATGGTCTGAAAAAGTTATTAACGCCAAAAGCACTATGGCAAGAACATCAACTCTCATTGAAAGTTGGTGACGATATTGATGTTGATCTATTTCTAGATAAACTTGTAAACATGGGCTATCGCCGTGAAACAGTCGTTTCAAATATTGGAGAATTTTCAGTACGCGGTGGTATTATTGATATTTATCCATTGCTAGGTGAACCGTTGCGTATCGAATTATTTGATACAGAGGTGGATTCAATCCGTCAATTTGATGTCGAATCTCAACGCTCTTCTGAAAATGTGGAAATAGCAGAGATCACGACAGCGCATGATTATATTATGACGGATGCGGTTCGTCAAAGAATGATGGAAGGCTTAAAACAAGCTTATGAAACGACACGCCCTAAAATAGAGAAGTCTGTGCGTCAAGATTTAAAAGATACGTATGAGAGTTTTAATCTTTTAGAAGATACGCATTTTGATCCACAAATATTACGTCGTCTTATCGCTTGGATGTATGAAACACCGACAACCATCTTAGATTATTTCAAAGACAACGCGATTGTTTTAGTAGATGAGTATAATCGTGTGAGAGAAACGGAAGAAACGTTGACTACTGAGACAGAAGCATTTCTTCAAAATTTAATCGAAAGTGGTAAAGGCTTTATAGGTCAACGCTTTATGGAAGATGACACTTTTGATCGCATGCTCCGTCAATTTAAAATTACTTTCTTTACACTGTTTACTGCCTCAATGCCTATGAAATTAGACCATATCGTCAAGTTCTCATGTAAGCCTGTACAACAATTTTATGGCCAATACGATATCATGGCTTCAGAATTTCAACGCTACATGAAACAAGGTGACCGTATGGTGGTCATGGTCGAAACAGAAACAAAAAAAGAAAGAATTCATGCAATGTTGAGTGAAATGCATGTGCCTACACTACTCGAACCTGAAGATGATGCTATGGAGCCCGGTCATGCTGCGATTATTCAAGGCAGTCTATCCGAAGGCTTTGAATTGCCTTACATGTCCATGGTAGTCGTGACTGAAAGAGAATTATTTAAATCGAAGCAAAAAAAGACGTCTAAAAAACGTCGTAAAACGATGAGTAATGCTGAAAAAATCAAGTCATATCAAGAATTGAACGTTGGCGATTATGTTGTCCATGTTCATCACGGTGTAGGACGTTACTTAGGTGTTGAAACGTTAGAAGTTGGAGAAGTCCACCGTGACTATATTAAGATACAGTACCAAGGCACAGATCAACTGTACGTACCTGTTGATCAAATGGAACAAGTGCAAAAATATGTTGGTTCTGAAGATAAAACGCCGAAACTATATAAATTAGGCGGTAGTGAATGGAAGAAAACGAAAGCTAAAGTTCAAAGTAGTGTTGAAGATATTGCCGACGAATTAATTGCCTTATATAAAGAGCGTGAGCAATCTGTAGGGTATGCTTTTGGGCCGGATACAGATGAACAACATGCTTTTGAAATGGACTTCCCATATGATTTAACGGATGACCAAGCGAAATCGATTTTAGAGATTAAAGAAGATATGGAAAGTCAGCGCCCTATGGATCGACTTCTCTGTGGAGATGTCGGCTATGGTAAAACTGAGGTCGCCGTGCGCGCAGCGTTTAAAGCGGTCATGTCAGGTAAGCAAGTTGCATTTTTAGTGCCAACCACTATACTCGCGCAACAACATTATGAGACATTAATCGAACGTATGCGAGATTTTCCAGTCGAAATTCACTTAATGAGCCGTTTTAGAACACCTAAAGAAATTCGTGAAACAAAAGAAGGCTTAAAGTCCGGTTTTGTTGATATTGTAGTAGGCACGCATAAACTTTTAGGAAAAGCTGTGGAATACAAAAATTTAGGATTGTTGATTGTCGATGAAGAACAACGTTTTGGTGTACGTCATAAGGAAAAAATCAAGACATTGAAAGCGAATGTCGACGTATTAACTTTAACAGCGACCCCTATACCAAGAACATTGCACATGAGTATGTTAGGTGTGCGTGATTTATCTGTAATAGAGACACCGCCGGAAAATCGTTTTCCAGTTCAAACTTATGTATTAGAGCAAAATACGAACTTTATTAAAGAAGCACTCGAGCGAGAGTTATCGCGTGGGGGCCAAGTGTTCTATTTGTATAACCGTGTCCAATCTATTTATGAAAAACGTGAGCAATTACAAATGTTAATGCCAGATGCATCTATTGGTGTGGCACACGGACAGTTACCTGAACGCGATTTAGAAGAGACAATGCTCGATTTTATTAATGGTGAATATGATATTTTAGTTACGACCACGATTATTGAAACCGGCGTAGATGTCCCTAATGCCAACACATTGATTATTGAAGATGCTGACCGTTTTGGTTTAAGTCAATTGTATCAATTACGTGGTCGCGTGGGTCGTTCGAGTCGAATTGGCTATGCCTACTTCCTCCATGCGATAAATAAAGTGTTGAATGAAACGGCTGAGGACAGATTACAAGCTATAAAAGAGTTCACAGAGCTAGGCAGTGGCTTTAAAATTGCGATGCGTGATTTAAACATACGAGGTGCTGGAAACTTATTAGGTAAGCAACAACATGGATTTATTGATTCTGTCGGTTTTGATCTTTATTCACAAATGTTAGAAGAAGCGGTGAATGAAAAACGAGGTATCAAAGAAGAAACAGTAGCACCTGAAATTGAGATGAACTTACGTTTAGACGCTTATTTGCCTGCCGAATATATTCGTAATGAGCAAGCTAAAATAGAAATTTATAAAAAATTACGTGCGACTGAAACGATAGAACAACTCATGGATATTAAAGATGAATTGTTAGATCGCTTCAACGATTATCCGAGTGAAGTTGAACAATTGCTCGATTCCGTTGAAATTAAAGTTCATTTACTGCACGTAGGTGTGCAAACGGTAAAAGATACCGGAAAAACCATTGAAATTTTATTAACACAAAAAGGCACAAACGATATTGATGGTGAAGCGTTGTTTAAAAATACAATTGCGTTAGGACGAAGCATGAAAGTCGGTGTACAAGAAGGTTGCATGAAAGTGACGCTGACAAAAAGTAATCAATGGTTAGAGTCATTGAAGTTTTTGTCTAAGACACTCGAAGAAAGTTTGAGAATACCAGATGAAGTCTAAAACAGCGTTCAATGGCGTCGTCGTTTTAACGCTTGCACTTATCATCGTTAAGGTATTAAGCGCTCTTTATCGTGTGCCTTATCAAAATATACTCGGTGATGAAGGATTATATGCGTATCAACAAATTTATCCGATAGTCGCATTGGGTGTTGTGTTATCTAGCAATGCGTTACCAAGCGCATATACCCAGCTCGTTGGGGATACACATGAGACGCAATCGGTTTTAAAACGATTATTATGGTCATTGACAGCAATAGGATTCCTTATATTTATTGTGCTGTTTATAGGTGCAAAAAGTATTGCAAGCTTGATGGGTGACGTTCATTTGACACCGATGATTCATGCAGCAAGCTTGAGTTTTATCGCCATAGGAGCCTTAGGTTTATTGCGTGGCCATTTTCAAGCAAAACGAGATATGCACATGCCGGCATACTCACAAGTTTTAGAACAAAGTATTCGGGTGGGAATCATTGGTGTTGTTATCCTGCTATTCGTCAAACAAGATTTATCAATTTATCAAGCAGGAACTTGGGCCATTATCGCTTCTGCTTTTGGCTTTTTGGGCGCAACGCTCTTTCTTTGGCGCAAGCATGATGTGCCACATAGTAATAACGAAATGCCATCATTGCCATGGCGTAAATTTATTGTTGCAACCATTATTTTTGCAATCAGTCATTTAATCGTCATTTTATGGCAAGTGGTAGATAGTTTTACCATCGTGAACATGTTGCGTTATGGCTCAGGTTTGCCCTTTAAAGAGGCGATTACTGAAAAAGGTATTTATGATAGAGGTGCCTCATTTATTCAAATGGGCTTGATTGTCACAACGACATTTTGCTTTGTCTTGATTCCGCTATTAACAGAAACGAAAAAAAGAGGTCAATTGCAACAAATGCACAGTTATGCGAATGCGTCGCTTAAAATTACTATTGTGATAAGTAGTGCCTGTGGCATTGGGCTCATCAATCTTCTTCCTGTACTCAATCACGTCTTTTTTGCAAGTCAAAACTTAACGTTAACACTATCTATATACATGTTGACTGTTATTTGGGTTTCATTAATTATGATGTATATCGCCTTATTAGAAGTACAAGAGCAGTTTCGCATCATTTTGATAGGTTTTCTAATGGGCATTACTACAAAATTAATATTTAATTTAATCACAATTCCACTTGTGGGTATTATCGGAGCAAGTATTGCAACGGTCGCATCTTTAATCATTTTTGTATTCTATTTACATGTATATGTAGTCAAACAATACCGTTTAAACGCGTTAAGGAAGTTTTATTTCAACTTGGCTTTGGCTTTATTGGTAATGACAGCTAGTGTACAATTGTGTCAATATCTCATTCCTACATCTACACGCTTAGGCGGATTGCTCGAATTGCTTATTTTGACTAGTGTAGGCGTTGGCAGTGTGATTTTAATGCTGTTATATCTTAATATTTTAAGTAGCGATGAATGGGTACATTTACCATTTGGTGATAAAATGATTGAATGGAAGAAAGGAAGAGAATCATGACACATCAACTTACAATTATAGGACTGGGTAATTACGGCTTAGATGAATTGCCTGTCAGCATTTACAGATTAATTCAGCAACAGCCTAAAATTTATGTTCGTACTCAGCATCATCCAGTGGTTCAGCAACTGAAAGAAATCGAATTTGAAAGTTTTGATCACATTTATGAGCAATATGATTCTTTTGAACCTGTATATCAAGCGATTGTGGATGAACTTTTACAACGTGCACAACAGTCCGATATTGTTTACGCTGTGCCGGGACATCCACGCGTAGCAGAAACGACGACACAATTGCTAATTGAACGTGCACATGAAAATGATGTTGAGATTCAAGTTTTAGGTGGGCGGAGTTTTATAGATGATATATTTGAAGCGGTTCAAACGGATCCTAATGACGGTTTTACGTTGTTAGATGCGACAAGTTTAAATGCAGACATGTTGAACCCTCGAACAGCAACTATCATCACGCAAGTCTACAGTGCAATGATGGCGGGTCATTTGAAACTATTGCTTATGGAACGCTATCCAGATGATTTTGAGGTCATGGTCGTTGATGGTGCGCGTCAATCTGGCGCTCAAGTTACACGCTGTCCAATATATGAGCTGGATCATGAGATAGAATATACTAATTTAACGAGCGTATTTATACCTAAAGCGAATGACGAAAAAGTGTTATACCAAGATTTTAATTATGCTGATCAAGTCATTGCACGACTTGTGGACGACGAAACTGGCTGTCCATGGGATAAAGTACAAACGCATCAAACGCTTAAACGCTACTTGCTTGAAGAGACATTCGAGCTATTTGAGGCCATAGATAACGAAGATGATTGGCATATGATTGAAGAATTAGGTGACATTTTATTACAAGTATTGTTACACGCCAATATAGGTCGCAAAGAAGGTTATATGGATACACGTGAAGTTGTAGAAAGCTTGACTGAAAAAATGATTCGACGTCATCCACATATTTTTGAAAATGATCAAGCTCAAGATGTAGATGATGTTAAAGCCATTTGGCAAAAGCAAAAAGTAGCTGAAGGTAAAACGCCACGTGTAAAATTCGAGAAAGTATTTGCGACGCATTTTCTAAAATTGTATGATGAAGTCAAAAATAGAGATTTTTCAGAAGAAGAGTTAACAGCCTATTTAGAAGAACGAGGAGGGTCACATTGAGACTAGACAAATATTTAAAAGTATCACGTCTTATTAAGAGACGTACACTGGCTAAAGAATTGTGCGATCAAGGTCGTGTCGCTGTAAATGGGACAACGGCAAAAGCAGGCACAGATGTTAAATTAGACGACATGCTCGTGATTCAATTTGGACAAAAAGTTGTGACAGTTAAAGTAACAGGGTTGAGTGAACATGCCACAAAAGAGAATGCAAAAGGTATGTTTGAATTGGTCAAAGAAGAACGCATTCAGTAAAGGGTAAACAAAGAAAGGTGACGCCGCATGAATCAAAAAGTTCAAAATATCGGCAATCAATATACTTCTAAAAAAAACGCAAAGAAAAAACGACATGAACGCCGTAAAAAAGTAGTGAAAAAGCGTATTGCTGTTTTTGGAGGCGTACTTTTAGTCATTATTATCCTGCTTTTAATCATGGTTGCGTTTCAAATTAAAGGGAACCATGATGCCTCTGTTGAACGTCAAGCCAAAGAGGAGAAATATCAAAAGTTACAAGATAAAGAGATTGAACTTAAAGAACAACTCAATAATTTAAATGATGAGGCGTATGTTGAAAAAATTGCGCGAGATGAATATTATTTAAGTAATGACGGCGAGATCATCTTTAAGTTGCCTAACGACAAAGACAAGCAAGAGAAACAATCGAAAAAAGAGTAAAAGAGTAAAAGCAGTTTATAATTAAATTGCATAATATGTAAAATTCGTAAAGAAAAATGTCGATATTCAAATAGTCATTGTGAAAATAGATAAACAAAAGTATAATAGAACTAAATATCGAACAAAATCGGGAGGATGCATTAAAACAATGTCAATCGAAGTAGGAAGTAAGGTAAAAGGTAAAGTCACTGGTATCAAAAAATTTGGTGCATTTGTGGAGTTGCCTGAAGGTAAAAGTGGGTTAGTTCATATTAGTGAAGTAGCAGACAACTATGTAGAAAATGTTGAAGACCATTTGTCAGTTGGTGATGAAGTAGAAGTGAAAGTGCTGTCTATAGCAGAAGACGGTAAAATAAGCTTATCGATTAAAAAAGCAAAAGATCGCCCACGTAAACAAAGACCGGCGCAAAAACCGGAAGACTTTGAGAAAAAGCTATCTAACTTTTTAAAAGATAGTGAAGATAAACTTACTTCTATTAAGCGTCAAACGGAATCAAGACGTGGTGGCAGAGGCTCACGTCGTTAAGCATTGATAATGACTTAGAGGTTGAGAAACGAAGGGTAACTTTGAATCTCAGCCTCTATTTTAATGTAGGAGTGTTTTGAACTATGCAACAAAATTGGAAAGCGACAGATCACCTCGTACTTGCAATATCAACTGGAATCGATAGTATGGTGTTGTTACATCAATTATTGCATCAATATGCGTCGACATATAGACAATTGACTTGTTTGCATGTCCATCATGGGTTGCGAGAGGCATCTCATCAAGAAGCGCTGTTCATTAAATATTATTGCGATATGCATAACGTCCCTCTTTATATTAAACAATTGGATTTATCACAAGCAGTTTCAGAAGGTAGAAGTATTCAAAATGATGCAAGAGAAATGCGTTATCAATGGTTTGATGATATGATGAATGCGTTGAGCGCGGACTGTTTATTAACTGCGCATCATCAAGATGACCAAGTTGAAACTATATTTTACAGAATTTTTACCGGCAGAAGCACACGGAGCCCATTAGGCATGGCAGATAGCGAACGAAGAAATGACTATCGTCTACTAAAACCTCTGCTTGAAACAACTAAAGCACAAATCCGTTCATATCAACAAACATATAATGTCCCTTACTTTGAAGACGAATCCAATGCAACTGAAAATTACATACGTAATATGATTCGACATCGTTTGTTGCCTTCAATTCAAGAAAGCCCGCAGCTACAAACGCAGCATTTATTAAAGTTAAAATCATTTCATGATGAAGCGCAACTGTTAATGAGAAACGAAGCACAATCGTTTATTGAAAATCATGTAACAAAACAAGATAAGGGTGTTGTTTTGCCTAGAAAAACATTTAATCTGTGCACGGCACATGTTAAAATGTTAATCTTGGATCAATTGTTACAAGAATTTGATGACATCGTCACTATTAGTGAAAAAGCATACTTTGATTGGTTTGATAAACTAGAAAGTGACGTTGCACAAACGCCATTAATGCATACGCATCAATGGCACGCAGATGTTGTGTACGATCAATTAATGATAATGAAACCGGGGCTGTACAGTGCAGATTCGCAACCATTGCAAGTCGACCAAGAGGGAACTTACCATTTTGGTTTCTATCGCATCAAAATAGAGGACTTTCATGAGATGAACATGGAAAGTATCACGATTCGTTCGCGTCATGAAGGTGATTATGTGACCTTAGATTCAAAGCATCATAAAAAAGTATCGCGTTTAATGATTGATGCAAAGGTGCCTACGCAATTAAGGGAACAAATGCCAATTGTTGAAACATTAAATGGTGATATTTTAGCAGTGGGTACGTTGTATGTTCGCAAGCAGTATGAAAAATTTATAAAGATACAATTTCTGGGAGATGACAAAGATGAAAAATGATTTGAAAGAAATATTGCTGACTGAAGATGATATTCAAGCAATATGTGAAACACTTGGCCGTAAAATTACGGAAGATTATAAAGGTAAAGATTTATTTTGTGTCGGTATCTTAAAGGGATCTGTTTTATTTATGACAGATTTGATTAAACGCATTGACGTGCCCCTCGCAATAGACTTTATGGACGTTTCGAGTTATCATGGCGGTACAGAATCTACAGGCGAAGTTCAAATACTTAAAGATTTAGGTTCATCTATTGAAAATAAAGATGTTTTAATCATCGAAGACATCCTTGAAACAGGTACGACCTTGAAATCAATTACAGAATTATTAGCTTCTCGTCGAGTTAAATCATTAGAAATTGTGACATTATTAGATAAGCCTAATCGTCGAAAAGCAGAGATTGAAGCCAAATATGTTGGTAAAAAAATTCCTGATGAATTTGTCGTAGGTTACGGCTTAGATTATCAAGAAAAATATCGTAATTTACCTTATATTGGTACGCTTAAACAAGAAGTTTATGCAAAATAAATAATTTTAAAAATCATATGGTGTGTCAGTTGATGAAAGTCAATTACTAGCCATTTGTCAATCAATTATGGTAAAATTTTTATTAGTTTTATATTTGAAGTAGGAGGAAACGACGCATGCAGAAAGCTTTTCGTAATGTGCTGTTTGTAGCAATTATCGGCGTTGTTATTTTTGGGTTGTTTTCGTGGATTAATGGTAACGGAAATGTACCTAAAGAATTAACTTATAACCAATTTATACAAAAATTAGATAAAGGTGAATTGAAAACATTAGAAATTCAACCTGAGCATAACGTATATAAAGTAAGTGGTAAGTTAAAGAACAATGACGATTATGCATCGACAATTCTGTTCAATAATGATAAAGAATTGGACAAAATCACTGAAACAGCTAAAGAACAAAAAGGATTAGATTTTACAGTTAAAGAAGAAGAAGGACAGAGTGTATTTGTAAGCATCATTTCTACATTAATTCCAGTCTTAGTCATTGCCTTGCTCTTTATCTTCTTCCTTAGTCAAGCACAAGGCGGCGGTGGTGGTGGCCGCATGATGAACTTTGGTAAATCCAAAGCCAAAATGTATGATAGCCAAAAAGGAAGAGTACGCTTCTCAGACGTTGCAGGTGCAGATGAAGAAAAACAAGAGCTCATCGAAATTGTAGATTTCTTAAAAGATAATAAGAAATTTAAACAAATGGGTTCACGTATCCCTAAAGGGGTCTTATTAGTAGGACCACCGGGTACAGGTAAAACATTACTTGCGCGTGCTGTCGCTGGCGAAGCAGGTGTGCCGTTCTTCTCGATTAGTGGTTCGGACTTTGTTGAAATGTTTGTCGGTGTCGGTGCAAGCCGTGTACGTGATCTATTCGAAAATGCGAAGAAAAATGCGCCGTGTATCATTTTTATAGATGAAATTGACGCAGTCGGTCGCCAACGTGGTGCGGGTGTCGGTGGTGGACACGATGAACGTGAACAAACATTAAACCAATTACTTGTTGAAATGGATGGTTTTGGTGAAAATGAAGGCATCATTATGATTGCTGCAACGAACCGACCAGACATTTTAGACCCGGCATTATTACGTCCAGGTCGATTTGACCGTCAAATACAAGTGGGTCGTCCTGATGTGACAGGTCGTGAAGCGATATTACATGTTCACGCTAAAAACAAACCACTTGATGAAACAGTAGATCTTAAAGCGATTGCGCAACGTACACCAGGTTTTTCTGGTGCTGACTTAGAAAACCTATTAAACGAAGCGTCGCTTATTGCTGCACGAAGCGGCAAAAAGAAAATCGATATGCGTGACATCGAAGAAGCAACAGACCGTGTTATTGCAGGTCCTGCTAAAAAATCTCGCGTAATTTCTGATAAAGAAAGAAATATTGTAGCCCATCACGAAGCCGGGCATACGATTATCGGTATGGTATTAGACGAAGCGGAAATTGTACACAAAGTTACAATCGTTCCGCGTGGTCAAGCCGGCGGTTATGCGATGATGTTACCAAAACAAGACCGTTTCTTAATGACTGAACCAGAGTTATTAGATAAAATTTGTGGCCTGTTAGGTGGACGTGTCGCTGAAGACATTATCTTTAACGAAGTTTCTACAGGTGCATCTAATGACTTTGAACGTGCAACACAAATCGCACGTGAAATGGTGACACAGTATGGTATGAGTAAAAAACTTGGACCGCTACAATTTAAACACGGCGGTGGACAAGTGTTCTTAGGTAAAGATATGTCTGGTGAACCTGAATATTCAGGACAAATTGCATTTGAGATTGATAAAGAAGTTCAACGTATCATTAAAGAACAATATGAACGTTGTAAGCAAATTCTTTTAGAACATGAATCTCAACTTAAACTTATTGCTAAAACATTATTAACTGAAGAAACATTGGTTGCTGAACAAATTCAATCATTGTTCCATGAAGGACATTTACCTGTAGTGAATTATGATGACGCACAAGTGATCAATCACTCAGAAAATAAAGATTTTGACGAAGGTAAATATGGCAAGTCTTACGATGATATTCGCCGTGAACAACAGTCGCTAACACAACACCCAAGTGAACGCAGCCATGACGAATCATCAAATGAAGAGAAGCAAGATAACGATCAAAAGGATCAATCTTCTCATCAAGAAGACGAGGACAAAGATACAACAGGTTACGAACAAGAACCTAAAATCGATCGTCCAGGCGATAATGAGCCACGTCAATAAAAGATAGAATGGACTTTTCTTTAAAGTGAAAACTTTTTAGAAAAGTCCGTTTTGCTTATGAAGTATCGTGTACTAATGATAGTGAAAAGTGATACAGATGTGTTTTGAGTCATTTTAGTTGTGTCTCTAACCACATGCGCGTATGATAATTCGCAGTAGTTATTGTATACAATACATTGATATATAGATGTGACTGAAATGTCGTTGCACATCAACTTAAGTGCTATTAAAAATAGCGAATTTAGTGTTGATAAGATTTTGAATCTGTTAAAAATGATATTTGTATAAAGAAGCTTTAAAAACATTGTAGAAGGATTGAAGGAGTGGTATAGAAAGATGACACAAGATTATTTAGTAAAGGCATTAGCATTCGGCGGGGAAATTCGAGCGTATAGTGCGAATACGACAAATACAATTCAAGAAGCACAAACACGCCATTATACTTGGCCAACAGCTTCAGCTGCATTAGGTCGTACAATGACTGCAACAGTGATGATGGGGGCAATGTTGAAGGGTGAACAAAAATTAACAGTAACTGTTGACGGTGATGGCCCAATCGGTAAAATTATTGCAGATGCTAATGCAAAAGGTAAAGGCCGTGGTTATGTATCACAACCGCAAACGCATTTTCCATTGAATCCACAAGGCAAACTCGATGTTCGTCGTGCTGTAGGGACTAGCGGTGCGATCAACGTAGTTAAAGATGTGGGTATGCGTGATTATTATACAGGTAGTAGTCCGATTGTATCTGGAGAACTTGGCGAAGATTTCACTTATTACTTTGCGAACAGTGAACAAGTCCCATCATCAGTGGGTGTCGGTGTGCTTGTAAACCCAGACAATTCTATTAAAGCGGCGGGCGGTTTCATTATTCAAGTGATGCCGGGTGCTCAAGAAGAAACGATTGATCGCTTAGAAGCGGCTATTAATAGCATGAAGCCTGTTTCAAAATTAATTGACGAAGGACTGACACCTGAAGAAATGTTACAAACCATACTTGGCGAAGATAATGTGACATTTTTAGAGACAGTTCCTGTTGATTTTGAATGTCAATGTGGACATGATAAATTTTTAAATGCAATTAAAGGTTTAGGAGAAGCAGAAATTGAGAATATGATAAACGTAGATCATGGTGCAGAAGCAGAATGTCATTTTTGTAGAACACGTTATCACTATACCGAAGAAGAACTTAAAGCATTATTAGTTGAAATGTCTTCTTA
This sequence comes from Staphylococcus coagulans, assembly GCF_022557135.1. Lineage (NCBI taxonomy): Bacteria > Bacillati > Bacillota > Bacilli > Caryophanales > Staphylococcaceae > Staphylococcus > Staphylococcus coagulans. The sequence continues at coordinate 2,350,379 of NZ_CP092966.1, read as the reverse complement.
AATTTTTAATCGTTGAAGGGGCTTTCGTTTTTCCGAAGAAAAGATGCATATTTCAGGGAATAATTGATATTAGTGCTTTTGCAAAGGTCTAAATAGTGGTAAACTAAAGATATCCGATTCAAAAACTATGTATTTAACGAAATATAATTTTGATAAAGCGAGGTATCAACTTATGGTCAGAAAACCTGTAGAGAATATAACTGAAATTATTGGACAAACACCTGTTGTAAAATTGCGTCATCAAGCAGGTGAAGATGCAGCTGATATTTATGTGAAATTAGAATATCAAAATCCAGGCGGCTCTGTAAAAGACCGTATTGCATTAGCGATGATTGAACAAGCTGAAAAAGAAGGAAAAATTAAGCCAGGCGATACAATTGTCGAGCCTACTTCAGGAAACACAGGAATTGGTTTAGCATTCGTATGTGCGGCAAAAGGATATAAAGCAGTATTTACAATGCCAGAAACAATGAGTCATGAGCGACGTAACTTATTAAAAGCATACGGTGCAGAATTAGTCTTAACACCAGGCGCTGAAGCAATGAAAGGCGCAATTAAAAAAGCAAAAGAACTTAAAGAAGAACATGGTTATTTCGAACCACAACAATTCGAAAACCCTGCCAATCCGAAAGTACATGAATTAACAACTGGACCTGAGCTAGTTGAACAATTCGAAGGTAAAACAATTGATGCATTTTTAGCTGGTGTAGGAACTGGCGGTACGTTATCAGGTGCTGGTAAAGTGTTAAAAGAGAAATATCCAGACATCCAAATTGTTGCGATTGAGCCAGAAGCTTCTCCAGTACTTAGTGGCGGAGAACCAGGACCACATAAATTACAAGGTTTAGGTGCAGGATTTATTCCAGGTACATTGAATACAGATATATACGATGAAGTCATTAAAGTGGGTAACGAAGTGGCGATGGAAACGTCACGTCGTGTAGCTAAAGAAGAAGGTATCCTAGGTGGTATTTCTTCAGGTGCTGCCATTTATGCTGCGATTCAAAAAGCAAAAGAATTAGGTAAGGGTAAAACAGTTGTGACTGTATTACCAAGTAATGGTGAACGTTACTTATCTACACCACTTTACAATTTTGAATAAAAGCTGGCAAAAGAGATTGAAGCGTCCAATAACGATGCTTCAATCTCTTTTTTTATGCTTAACAAGTGGCATGTGGAAACGAGACGCTGTGCTGCCATGCATATTTGATAAGTCAAACCATCGTTCTAGTTTTCTTTGTTGAGACGAGGCAGTATAATCAACGTGATATTAATGTGGCTATGAACGAATCAAGAGGGTTTGTTTGAAAAATTTGCTATAATAAATTTGTTCAAAAAAGAATTTTTCGTACAATGAGCTATCTCAAACAGAAAGGAAGGATTCCTATGCAGCAAACTCAAATTATGGGTATATTGAATGTCACACCAGATTCTTTTTCTGATGGTGGTCAGTTTAGCGAAGTCGATAAAGCAGTCGAACATGCCAAACAGATGGTTCAAGAAGGTGCGCATATCATTGATGTAGGGGGTGTTTCGACCCGACCCGGCCATGAAAATGTAAGCATAGAAGAGGAAATGAAACGCGTAATTCCTGTAGTCAGTGCACTGAAAGGTATCGATGCAGACATCTCTGTTGATACTTTTCGAAGCGAAGTGGCTGAAGCGGCCTTGAAAGAAGGCGCAACAATCATTAATGATCAATGGGCAGGTATTTACGATGAACGCATGTTTAAAGTGGTGGCGCAATATCAGGCGAGCATCATTTTAATGCATAACGGTGATGGTACACGTGATGTTCCTGTCATGGATGAAATGCTTGTAACACTATTAAAGCAAGCGAATAAAGCCGTATTGGCAGGAATTCCAAAATCAAAAATTTGGTTAGATCCAGGAATTGGATTTGCTAAAACAAGAGAAGAAGAACGTGAAGTTATGGCCCGTTTAGATGAATTAGTGGCTACAGGATATAAAGTACTGCTGGCTACAAGTCGTAAACGTTTTGTTAAATTACTGCTTGGCAATGATAATAAAGTGGATGAACGCGATGAAGGTACAGCCGCTACAACTGCTTATGGTATTATGAAAGGGGTTCACGGTGTACGTGTGCACAACGTTTTGATGAATGCGCGACTTGCTAAAGCGATGGACGGATTGAAAGGATATGAACATGACAGATAAAATATTTTTAGAAGGTTTAAACTTTTATGCTTATCATGGCGCACTATCAGCGGAAAACGAAATAGGACAAATTTTCACAGTAGATATAGAAATGAAAGTTGATTTGCAAGAAGCAGGACAATCTGATCAAGTAGAAGACACCGTTCATTACGGCGAAGTCTATGAAGATGTTAAAGCAATCATGGAAGGTTCTCCATCTAATTTGCTAGAACATCTTGCGGAACGTATTGCATTACGTATAAATTCACACTATAATCGTGTAATGGAAACAAAAGTTAGAATTACAAAAAAGAATCCACCTATCCCAGGTCATTATGAAGGCGTTGGTGTGGAAATAGTAAGGGTGAGCCATCATGGTTGATGCATATTTAGGATTAGGAAGTAATATAGGTGACCGTGAAAATCAATTAAAAGAAGCGATCCGCCTATTACGTGAAAATGAAGCCATCGAAATCATCGCGATTTCACCTATTTATGAAACGAAGCCAGTAGGATATACAGAGCAACCTGATTTTTTAAACTTATGTTTGCATATTAAAACGGAACTTTCAGCCCAAGCGTTGCTAAAAGTTGCCTTAAATACAGAGGCGGAATTACATCGCGTGCGTAAAATACGATGGGGACCTCGCACAATAGATATCGATATTTTATTATATGGAGATGAAGTCATCGATGAGACTGATTTGATTGTGCCTCATCCACGTATGACTGAACGCGCATTTGTGATGATTCCATTAAATGATATTGCAGCCAACGTCATTGAACCACGATCAGGTCAAATGATTCAAAATATCGTGCAACAAGATGAAACAGTGGTAAAATATAAAAGTTAACTTGTTTCGATACTTGATGAGGATTGAACCTGAAACATTAATGAATCTTTGGATGAGACATCGTAACAATCATTATTGAGAAACAGGTGAATTCATCGATGAATCGTATATCGATGGGAAATTGATCGTGCATGATTCTGCTTACATCGTTGAGAGGATTTAAAAAGCGAAAAGTTGGCGTAATGGATTGCGAAAACTTGACTTTTAGCATTTAAAGGGATTATAGGAAATGGTCAAGCGTATAAAGCTTTAAACCAAAATAGAAGCACAAAAGGCGGAAGTGTGAATACAATTCCGTGATGAGATGCTTGGAAAACAATAAACAATAGAAGTATAAGCAGTGAAAAGGAGAGGTAAGAATGACAGAAGAAATGAATGACCAAATGCAGGTCCGCCGTCAAAAATTACAAGAGTTACGGGACTTAGGAATTGACCCGTTTGGTGAAAAGTTTGATCGTACGGGAGATGCTAAAACATTAAAAGCGCAATGGGATCAATATTCTAAAGAAGAACTTGTAGAAAAAGAATCAGAAAGTCATACCGTAATTGCAGGTCGTATTATGACAAAACGAGGCAAAGGTAAAGCCGGTTTTGCACATATTCAAGATTTAACGGGACAAATTCAAATCTATGTGCGTAAAGACCAAGTTGGAGATGAACAATTTGATCTTTGGAAAAGTGCAGATTTAGGAGATATTGTCGGCATTGAAGGTGTGATGTTCAAAACAAACACAGGCGAAGTTTCAGTAAAAGCGAAGTCATTCAAACTTCTATCAAAAGCATTACGTCCGTTACCGGATAAACACCATGGTTTACAAGACATAGAGCAACGTTATCGCCAACGCTACCTCGACTTAATAACAAATGGAGAGAGCACGAAAACGTTTATTAATCGCAGCCGCATCCTTCAAGAAATGCGCAATTATCTAAATGATAAAGGCTTTTTAGAAGTTGAAACACCAATGATGCATCAAATTGCGGGTGGGGCTGCTGCACGTCCATTTGTTACACATCATAACGCTTTAGATGCGACACTCTATATGCGTATAGCGATTGAATTACACCTTAAACGCTTGATTGTTGGTGGATTGGAAAAAGTTTACGAAATTGGACGCGTTTTCCGTAATGAAGGTGTATCTACACGTCATAACCCTGAGTTTACAATGATTGAATTATATGAAGCTTACGCTGACTATAAAGACATTATGGCTTTAACTGAAGAATTGGTGGCTCATGTTGCACGTAAAGTTTTAGGAACAACAACAGTACAATATGGTGATTACACAATTGAGTTAGAGCCAAAATGGCGTCGTCTTCATATGGTTGATGCTGTAAAAGAAGCTACTGGCGTAGACTTTTATGCAGTGAAATCAGATGAAGAGGCACATCAACTTGCTCAAGAACATGGTATCGAAGTTGATAAAAATATGAAGTATGGTCATATCCTTAATGAGTTTTTCGAACAAAAAGTTGAAGAAACTTTAATTCAACCGACGTTTATTTATGGTCACCCAATTGAAATTTCGCCATTAGCGAAGAAAAATCCGGAAGATTCAAGATTCACAGACCGTTTCGAGCTCTTCATTGTAGGTCGTGAGCATGCGAATGCTTTCACAGAGCTTAATGATCCAATCGATCAACGCGAGCGTTTTGAAGCGCAACTTGTTGAAAAAGAACAAGGTAACGATGAAGCACATGAAATGGATGAAGATTTCATTGAAGCGTTGGAATACGGAATGCCACCAACAGGCGGATTAGGTATCGGTATCGACCGTCTTGTGATGTTATTGACAAACTCACCATCGATTAGAGACGTTTTATTATTCCCTTACATGCGTCAAAAATAAAATGAAGCAGCATAAATGAAGTGCGGTTAGACGTTTTAATCAGTGTGTACGCTTAGTGCATCTTTAATATGAAATAATATTGGTAAGGGTGAGGCAAGGAAGTTAATTTGACTTCTACCTCACTCTATTTTTATAGTGTTGCTCCTTTTTAAGTCAGAAAGTTTTTTGATATAGGCTGCGCTAGAATGTTTCATTGAAGCGGTTATCGATACAAAGCAAATGGCTTTAAAAGGGCTATATCAAAGGTTTTTATCTCAATAAAAGTTGGAGATGAAAAAAATATAAAAAAGTTACGAAAAAATGTTGACTTTATTGCAAGAATTGATTAATATATAAAAGTCGTCAAATTCAGTGACAAACTTGTTTAAACTGTTTGTAAAAAACTTAAACAAAGTGTAAAATTAACTATTGAAAAGTATTTACAAAAATTGTATTATAATAAGGTAGCCAAAACGAGCTACTTAATAAAAAAATTATTGTCTGGTGACAATGGCAAAGAGGTCACACCTGTTCCCATGCCGAACACAGAAGTTAAGCTCTTTAGCGCCGATGGTAGTCGGACTGACGTTCCGCGAGAGTAGGACGTTGCCAGGCAATGATAACGGAGAATTAGCTCAGCTGGGAGAGCATCTGCCTTACAAGCAGAGGGTCGGCGGTTCGAACCCGTCATTCTCCACCATTTGCCGGCCTAGCTCAACTGGTAGAGCAACTGACTTGTAATCAGTAGGTTGGGGGTTCAAGTCCTCTGGCCGGCACCATTTCATGAGCCATTAGCTCAGTTGGTAGAGCATCTGACTTTTAATCAGAGGGTCAGAGGTTCGAATCCTCTATGGCTCATCATTCAAATACTATCGAGCAGAAGTAGTTCAGCGGTAGAATACGACCTTGCCAAGGTCGGGGTCGCGGGTTCGAATCCCGTCTTCTGCTCCATTATTTTGCCGGGGTGGCGGAACTGGCAGACGCACAGGACTTAAAATCCTGCGGTGAGAGATCACCGTACCGGTTCGATTCCGGTCCTCGGCACCATTATCATTTAGCGCCCGTAGCTCAACTGGATAGAGCGTTTGACTACGGATCAAAAGGCTATGGGTTCGACTCCTATCGGGCGCGCCATTTTAAATATACGGGAAGTAGCTCAGCTTGGTAGAGCACTTGGTTTGGGACCAAGGGGTCGCAGGTTCAAATCCTGTCTTCCCGACTTCTTAAAAATCTTGGGGGCTTAGCTCAGCTGGGAGAGCGCCTGCTTTGCACGCAGGAGGTCAGCGGTTCGATCCCGCTAGTCTCCACCATTATTTTTTGA
>NZ_CP092966.1:2253170-2344121 GCF_022557135.1 Staphylococcus coagulans | reverse complement strand
TTATATGTTTTTAACGGTTGGTAAAATAGTCACTAACCGTTATTTTTTATTTCGAGTATAAAAACAATTAGTCTCTTACTACAATGATTCTACATATATTGCAGCGTTTACCATAAAAATGATAATGATGACACCAACATGGAATCTGTCATGTTACAATATGGGACGTGATCATCAATCGTAGAAGTTGTAATATTTTAGGAAAATCATTAGAAAGTATTTGAAAGTGATTGGATTGTACCGTCTTAAATATCAAATAAGCAAAGTATGCTCGACGATTTTTCTTTTATATATATAGAGGTAAGACGGTAAATATAAGGGAGGGGAGCACCTCGATGATGAACTATTTAAAAAATGTGACCTATATAGATCGTCATAAAATTGATTTTCAACGGGCGTTTCGTCAAGGACTGTTAATGTTTTTACCACTATGTTTTGGGATGATTTTTAATAACTTTTCAGCGACACTCCTTGCGACAATTGGAACGTTTGCCAATATCTATGTCTTTAAGGGGACATTTAATTCCCGATTACGGGCGGTTACTTTTTCGGCTTTAGGCCTGACGGTGGCAATGATGTTAGGGACATTAACTTCAGGCACGCCTTTATTATTTGGAATTTGTCTTTTAATTGTGGCGGTAGTGCCATACTATATTTTCAGTACTCTTAACATTCCCGGTCCTTCATCTACGTTCTTTATTATTGCATATAGCTTATCGAGCGTGATGCCTCATGACCCACAAGCTTTTGCGTTTCGAGGTGCTATGGTAGGAGTAGGGGGTTTAATGGCTCTCTTGTTTGTTTACATTGAGATTAAGCTGAGAAAAGAACAGCCGGAGTATGATGCAGTTGCTCAAGAGTTTAAGCAAATCCAGTCGCTCATTGACCACTTCAATGATCAAGTAAAGTTTAATGACTTAACGAAGACAGTCGTTCGTACTTTAATTTCTACTTCTGAAATACTTCAAACATCGCGCTCACTTCTAAAGAACAAGTCCATTGATTCTCAACGTTTGACGTTATTACATCATGCTGCTGAAGGGATTTACTCAGAGTTATTAGAGCTCAATGCGAAGGGGCATCGGCCTATTCCTGAAATTATATCTGATATGGTGACGTTTGTGATGAACCAAATTTTAGCTCCGTCACATAGCCATCACACTTGGAAAAAACATGTGGATGTCTCACCAGAGTATGAAAATTTAGTGGAATTGATTTTTAAAGTTGATGAAATTTTAACTGCCCCCGATGCTACAATTTCTAAAAATGAGACTATCCAATCGCCTCAGTATTGGAAAAGATTACGTTATAATTTAACGCCAGAGTCAATGAATTTTATCTCTACAGTAAAATATTCAGTCATTATAGGCATTGCCATTTTGATTGCTTTAATTTTTGACTTTGAAAGGGCGTACTGGATTCCATTAAGTGCCCATACGGTTTTACTTGGTGGTACGACGATTGCCAGTGTTGAGCGCGCAGGTGCACGTTGGTTTGGAACGATTGTAGGTGTAGGGATTGCAGTCATGATTTTAATGTTTCATCCGCCCCTTATCATTGCAGTCATTTTACTCTGTTTAAGTGGTGCGTTAACTGAGATGTTGATTGGTGCGAATTATGCTCTAGCGATGTTTGCGATTACAGTTCAAGTGATTTTACTGAGTGGTCTTGCTCAAGGTAACTTAACGATTATGATTGCGGTGCCGAGATTATTAGATACAACAGTAGGGATTTTAATCGCTGTGATAGGTGTGATGATTATCGGAAGACGTCTTGCTTCCAAACGCTTGCCCGAAATTATTGCCGATGTGACTCGTATTGAAGCACAAATGTTTCACACTATATTTTCTAGTAAAAGTGAAGAGACATCATACAATCGTTATCGTGAAAGGCTACGGCTAAAACTCAATATCGATAATATGGAAACCATGTATCGTTTTGCTTATGGCGAGTTGCTATCTAATCGAAAGCGGACACAGTATTTATATCCAGCAATGTTTATACTTGAACAGATGAGTTTTAAGTTAATTCAAGCCTTATATGATGATAAGCCTAAATACTTGAATAACGAAGCTATGGGACAGTATTTAGTTGCTTTTGAAAATGTTGCTAAATTATTTGAGCAAGGGCGATACCAAACTCAATTGATAGATCTACCTAAATTAGAGTACTATGCGCAGTTACGTCGCTCATTGATGCAGTTACAAAATATTGAACTTTACGATTATCAAAATCATAGAAATCCAAATTTATTAAAAGATTAGTCTATTTATTTAGTCATATAGAAAAAAGGGATTGCGTGTCTAAAATCAATTTAGTGTACGTGATCCCTTTTTATGATGATTTACTGAAAGCCTTTTGCCAATAGAGGCCTATCTTACATTGATTTGATTATCAGAGATCTGTCAGTGATTGATAGCATTGAGCTCTGTCTTAGTCTGCATTAAAACTAGCAATGAGTTGTTGTGTGTGTGCTTCAATTTTATCCATAGGAATCCCACCAAATCCCAATACAAAACGAGGGGGCCCTTTTACTTTGTCGAATGAATAATCAGAAAGGGGATGGATATCGATATCATTTGCTTTAAGCTGACGGATACATGTTGCTTTATCCCAACCATTTTGGATGGTAATAATAAAATGCATACCTGTTTTTTCACCGTTGATAGTGAATAATTCGGGGTACTGTTTTAAAGCGTTTAAAACTTTATCTCGCTTTTGTCTGTAAATTTTTCGCATCCGATTTAAATGACGCTCAAATTGATTGGTCTGCATAAAACGTGTGACCATAAATTGTGTATGTCTCGGAACAGTCCCTCCTTCAAGATTTTGAAGTGCATGATAACGTTGAAGTAATGCTTCAGGTAAAACTGCGTAGGCGATACGAATGGATGGTGAAATAGATTTTGAGAAAGTACTCACATAAATGACACGTCCTGATTGATCGAGACCTTGAAGTGCGGGAATGGGCTTACCTTCATATCGAAATTCTGAATCGTAGTCATCTTCAATAATAAATCGATCTTTGCTTTGATGTGCCCATTTTAGGAGTTGCATCCGTTTATTCAAACGCATCGTTACCCCACTCGGAAATTGATGACTCGGTGTAATGTATACGATGTTATCTTCAGTTTGGTTTATTGTTTCAATTGCAATCCCATCTTTTTCTACTGGAATAAAGCGAAAAGGAATATGCTTTCGCTTTAGTAATTGATGGACTTGAGGATAAATAGGGTCTTCTAACATGAATTGGCTATGGGATGGTAATAGATCTGTAATGATAGACAACAATTGTTCAGTTGAAGAAGCGACAATCACTTGTTCGGGTGTCGCTTGTACCCCGCGGCTATGAAATAAATACTGACTAATTTGTTGTCTTAATGCATAGTCACCTTGTCTATGACCTATCTCAACTAGCGGATATTGAGGTTCCTCAAATGCTTCTTTCGCATATTTACGAAATTGCTCAAAAGGAAAATGAGTTTGATCCACCATCCCTAATTTGAATGCATATTGAGGGTTATGTTCTGATGTTAAGGAACGTTGTGGTGATGGTGCAGGGCTTTCGTTAATAAAGGGGAGCGTCTCAATCGCACTAATATAAAACCCAGATTTAGGTTTGCTATAAATATAGCCCTCATCTATAAGTTGTGCATACGCATTCTCAACAGTCGTTTGGCTTACAGATAAGTACTGACTGAGTTGTCTTTTTGAAGGCAATTTTTCACCCTCTTGCATACTCCCATTAATTATACTTTTTTTAATATTTTCATATAGTTGAATGTAGATAGGTGAATTTTGTGACTGCTGGATATCGAACATTAACATTTCCATCATATTACTCCAATCTGACCCGCTTATTTTTTGTTATTCTGACACTTTAACCAGTTCAGTTATTAGTATAATCTACTTGTGAACGTATGAAAAGGAGGACAATCACCTATGTCAAAATTAATCGGATCAGAGCGTGTTAAACGCGGTATGGCAGAAATGCAAAAAGGTGGCGTTATCATGGACGTGGTTAACGCTGAACAAGCAAAAATTGCGGAAGAAGCTGGTGCTGTTGCAGTCATGGCACTTGAGCGTGTACCATCAGATATTCGTGCTGCTGGTGGTGTCGCACGTGCTTGTAATCCTTCTATAGTAGAAGAAGTAATGAATGCGGTATCTATTCCAGTCATGGCTAAATGTCGTATTGGCCATATTACAGAAGCAAGGGTTTTAGAAGCAATGGGTGTGGACTACATTGATGAATCAGAAGTATTAACACCTGCTGATGAAGTCTTCCACTTAAAGAAAAGTGATTATACCGTACCATTTGTATGTGGATGCCGAAACTTAGGAGAAGCTGCACGTCGTATTGGCGAAGGTGCTGCGATGCTTCGAACTAAAGGCGAACCAGGTACAGGAAATATCGTTGAAGCGGTACGTCATATGCGCCAAGTTAATCAAGAAGTGGCGCGTATCACAGTGATGAGTGATGACGAATTAATGACTGAAGCGAAAAACTTAGGTGCACCTTATGAAATCTTAAAAGATATTAAAGCACATGGTCGCTTACCGGTTGTAAACTTTGCAGCTGGTGGTGTCGCAACACCTCAAGACGCCGCATTAATGATGGAATTAGGTGCAGATGGTGTATTCGTTGGTTCAGGTATCTTTAAATCAGAAGATCCAGAAACTTTTGCTAAAGCTATTGTACAAGCGACAACACATTATCAAGACTACAAACTCATTGGCGAGTTAGCTAAAAAATTAGGTACTGCAATGAAAGGATTAGATATTAATCAACTTTCATTAGAAGAACGTATGCAAGAGCGTGGTTGGTAAAATGAAAATCGGAGTACTTGCATTACAAGGTGCTGTTCGTGAGCACATTCGACATATTGAAGCTACGGGGCATGAAGGCGTGCCAATTAAAAAAGTAGCACAATTAGAAGAAATAGAAGGGTTAATTATCCCTGGTGGTGAGTCAACAACGTTACGTCGCTTAATGGGACTTTATGGTTTTAAAGAAGCATTACGCGAATCACAATTGCCAATGTTTGGCACTTGTGCAGGCTTGATTGTGCTTGCGCAAGATATCGTTGACGAAGAAGGCTATTTACAAAAATTGGATATTACTGTAGAACGCAATTCATTTGGTCGTCAAGTTGACAGTTTTGAATCAGAGCTTCAAATTAAAGGGATAAATCAACCTGTAGAGGGTGTCTTTATTAGAGCACCTCATATCCAATCTGCAGCGCCACATGTAGAGATTTTAGGTCGAGTTGAAGATAAGATTATCGCAGTTCGTCAAAATCAATACTTAGGAATCTCATTTCATCCAGAATTAACAGATGATTACAGTATGACACAGTATTTTATAGAACAGGTTATCCCGAACAGCACATCGCAAAGAACCGAAGCTAAATGATAGTTGTCCTTATCCAATCTCATGGTTATGCATCAAGTGATAATCTAGGATGATAAGGACATCAAATATCAAAGCGATTGAGCTGGAAATCAATCCCAAAATAAATAGCGCTAAGATGATTTTCTATTAATAAATCATCTTAGCGCTTCTTTTTATAAAAAATTCGATTTCAATTATAAGAAGAAACCTGCGATTGTTGCAGACACAAATGATACTAATGTAGCACCAAATAATAATTTAAGTCCAAAGCGTGCAACCATGTCACCTTTTTCATCATTTAAAGATTTAATGGCTCCGGAAATAATACCGATCGAACTGAAATTCGCAAAAGATACTAAGAATACAGAGACAACACCTAGTGTACGAGGTGAAAGCCCGTTTGCTTTTCCTAATTCAGTCATTGCTACAAATTCATTAGATAGAAGCTTTGTAGCCATAATTGAACCTGCATGAACTGCATCATGCCAAGGAATACCTGTTAAAAATGCTAATGGTGCGAAAATGAAACCAATCAATGTTTGGAAATTCCAATCCAATTGACCACCAGAAACTAAACTGATAATACCGCCTACGATACCATTGAGTAATGAGATTAAAGCGATATAACCGATTAACATCGCACCTACAATAACAGCAACTTTAAATCCATCTAAGATATATTCGCCCAACATTTCAAAGAAAGATTGTTGCTTTTTCTCTTCTTCAATCAATAATTTGTCGTCTTCTTCGTTGACTTTATATGGATTAATAATAGAGGCAATAATGAAACCACCGAATAAGTTTAATACCACTGCGGTTACAACATATTTAGGTTCAACAAGTGTAAAGTAGGCACCGACAATTGATGCTGATACTGTAGACATTGCTGAAGCGGTTAATGTATATAAGCGATGTTTAGGAATATAAGGAAGTTGTTTTTTTAATGAAATGAACACTTCGGATTGTCCTAAAATAGCAGAAGCTACCGCATTATATGATTCTAAACGACCCATACCGTTAATTTTAGAAATTAAAAATCCAAGAACGTTAATAATTAATGGTAAGATTTTTGTGTATTGCAAAATACCAATCAACGCGGAAATAAAAATAATTGGCAGTAATACATTAAAGAAGAAAGGCGATGCGCCTTTGTTGGCTAAACCACCAAATACAAAATCGACACCGACTGCAGCTTGTTTTAATAAATAACCAAACCCAGTAGCAATACCGCCGACAATTTGAATCCCAATATTTGTTTTAAGTAAGAAAAATGCTAAAACAAGTTGGATAACAAGCATGATGCCAATATATTGCCAACGAACGTGCTTTTTATCAGAACTTGCTAAAAAAGCTAGGGCTAAAAATACAACAATCCCAACAACCCCAATTAAAATATGCATGTGAGTTCCACCTCTGCTTTTCAAAATTAAATTTCACTAGAACTATCATACACCAAAAATGTAAGCAGTAACATAGCAATTTTATAAATTTAAAATCAAATTGGTTGAAAAAGGTCAAAGTGGGTTCTATAATATAGTCAAAGATGGTCAAAAGAGGTGATACGATGCACAATATGTCTGACATCATAGAACAGTACATTAAAAAGTTATTTGAAGAAGCACAAGATGACGTTGTTGAAATTCAACGCGCAAACATTGCACAGCGTTTTGATTGCGTACCATCTCAGTTGAATTATGTCATCAAAACACGATTCACGAATGAACATGGTTATGAAATAGAAAGTAAACGTGGTGGCGGCGGGTATATTCGAATCACAAAAGTTGAAACAAAAGATCAAGGGAATTATATTAAACGTCTGATGGAATTAATTGGACCTGCCATTTCTCAGCAACAAGCGCTTTATATCATAGATGGTTTGTTGGAAAACAACTTGATTACTGAAAGAGAAGCCAAAATGATTGCAGCGATTGTAGATAGGGAAACATTGAAAATGGATGTGGCCGCAAGAGATATTATCCGGGCAAATATTTTGAAACGCCTACTACCGGTTATTAACTATTATTAAAGGATGATGTGCTATGAATACCGATAAATACAAACTTGAACGACATCAAGCGACAATCCCTTACCGTCAGCAAGTCAAATTGTCACAGCAACCTATCTATGGACAGTCTGACGATGATTGGCAAGAAGCAGAGGATGTTGAAGGGACTTTTGTCATCAAACAAATTTTACAACATTTGGCAGCTAAACACGGCTTGAGTGTCGATCAAGTGGTTTATCGAGAAGAAAAGCGCTGTCCAACTTGTCAAATGACATTAAAAGATATTGCGCATGTCGGCAAGTTCGGCTGTCATGATTGTTATCAAACTTTCAAAGAAGATGTTTATGACATTGTGAGACGTGTCCAAGGTGGTCATATTGAACATTCTGGAAAATGTCCACAGTCGTCGCAACAAAAACGGGCATTGAAAAAACAACTTGAAGAAAAACGTGCACATCTTGAATCACTTGTTTCAAAACAAGCTTTTGAAGAAGCGGCGATTGTACGAGATGAAATTCAAGCACTCCAACAACAAAGTGAGGTGTCCAAATCTGATGACGAATAATCTTGATCAGCACATGAGTGATTGGATGCAAGAAGTTCAATCACAACCTGTGATTATGTCTTCACGTATTCGGTTAGCGCGTAATCTTGAAAATCATGTACATCCTTTGATGTTCCCGTCTGAAGAGGAAGGACATCGTGTGATTAATGAAGTTCAAGATGTTTTAAAGGATATGAAAGTTTTAAGATTAGATGAATTAGATCAACAAAGTAAATATAAGTTAGTGGCTAAGCATTTAATTAGCCCAGAGCTGACAAAGCAACCCGCATCTGCTGTATTGTTGAACGAAGATGAATCTATTAGTGTAATGGTAAATGAAGAGGACCATATACGTATTCAAGCAATGGGTAACGATTTATCATTAGATACGCTTTATCAAAAAGCTTCTAAAATAGATGACGTCTTAGATGCTTCACTCGATATCAGTTATGATGAACAACTGGGTTATTTGACAACTTGTCCGACGAATGTTGGCACAGGTATGCGTGCGAGTGTGATGTTGCACTTGCCAGGGTTGTCTATTATGAAGCGAATGAATCGTATTGCACAAACGATTAACCGATTTGGTTTTACGATTAGAGGCATTTACGGTGAAGGTTCGCAAGTTTATGGACATGTTTATCAAGTTTCAAATCAATTAACACTTGGTAAAAGTGAACAAGAAATTATTGATGCATTAACAGAATTAGTTCATCAAATTATTAATGAAGAACTCGCATTACGAGATCGTTTAAATCAACACAATCATACTGAGACACTTGATAGAATCTATCGTTCATTGGGTATATTAAAATATAGTCGTTTAATTTCGGTAGAGGAAGCGTCATATCGTTTAAGTGATATTAAATTAGGTGTTGATTTGGGCATTTTAGAAATGGAAGACTTTCGATTTAATGAATTAATGATTGCGATTCAATCGCCATTTTTAATTGATGATGCAGAAGAACAATCCATTGAAGCCAAAAGAGCAGAAATTTTAAGAACGCATATATAAAACTAGGAGGTTGGCATATGTTATTTGGAAGATTAACAGAACGTGCGCAGCGTGTTTTAGCACATGCACAAGAAGAGGCAATTCGCTTAAATCACTCTAATATTGGAACAGAGCACTTACTACTAGGTTTAATGAAAGAACCAGAAGGTATTGCGGCAAAAGTATTAGAAAGTTTTGATATTACAGAAGATAAAGTTGTTGCAGAAGTAGAAAAATTGATTGGACATGGTCAAGAACAAATGGGCGCGTTACACTATACACCACGTGCTAAAAAGGTCATTGAACTTTCAATGGATGAAGCACGTAAATTACAGCACAACTTTGTAGGAACAGAGCACATTTTACTTGGCTTAATCCGTGAAAACGAAGGTGTAGCTGCACGTGTATTTGCAAACTTAGATTTAAATATTACTAAAGCACGTGCACAAGTTGTTAAAGCGTTAGGTAGCCCAGAAATGTCTAATAAAGGTGCACAAGCAGCTAAATCAAACAACACACCAACTTTAGATGGATTAGCAAGAGATTTAACAGTTATTGCTAAAGACGGTACGTTAGATCCAGTGGTAGGCCGAAATGCTGAAATTACACGTGTGATTGAAGTGTTAAGTCGACGTACAAAAAACAATCCTGTTCTTATCGGTGAACCTGGGGTAGGTAAAACTGCTATTGCGGAAGGTCTTGCTCAAGCAATCGTCAACAATGAAGTCCCAGAAACATTAAAAGATAAACGTGTCATGTCTTTAGATATGGGAACTGTTGTCGCAGGTACAAAATACCGTGGTGAGTTTGAAGAACGTCTTAAGAAAGTAATGGAAGAAATTCACCAAGCAGGCAATGTCATTTTATTCATTGACGAATTGCATACACTCATTGGTGCGGGTGGTGCAGAAGGTGCAATTGACGCCTCAAATATTTTAAAACCTGCCCTTGCACGTGGTGAACTACAATGTATTGGTGCCACAACATTAGATGAGTACCGTAAACACATCGAAAAAGATGCTGCACTTGAACGACGTTTCCAACCAGTACAAGTAGATGAACCAAGTGTTACGGATACAATTGAAATTTTAAAAGGCTTACGTGATCGTTATGAAGCACACCACAGAATTAACATTTCCGACGAAGCGATTGAAGCTGCTGCAAAATTAAGTAATCGTTATGTACAAGATCGTTTCTTACCAGATAAAGCGATTGATTTAATTGATGAAGCTAGTTCAAAAGTACGCTTAAAAAGCCATACAACACCAACAAGCTTAAAAGAGATTGAAGTACAAATTGAACAAGTGAAAAAAGAAAAAGATGCTGCAGTCCACGCACAAGAATTCGAAAATGCTGCAAATCTAAGAGATAAGCAAACAAAATTAGAAACGCAGTACGAAGAAGCTAAAAATGAATGGAAAAATAACCAAGGTGGCCAACACACAACACTTGTCCCTGAAGATATTGCAGAAGTTATTGCGGGTTGGACAGGTATTCCACTAACACGTTTGAACGAAACAGAATCAGATCGATTACTCAACTTGGAAGAAACATTACACCAACGTGTAATTGGTCAAGATGACGCAGTTGCTGCTATTTCTAAAGCCGTTCGTCGTGCGCGTGCAGGCTTAAAAGATCCTAAACGTCCAATTGGTAGCTTTATTTTCCTAGGACCAACAGGTGTAGGTAAAACAGAACTTGCGCGTGCATTAGCGCAATCTATGTTTGGTGAAGAAGATGCGATGATTCGCGTTGACATGAGTGAGTTTATGGAAAAACATGCAGTGAGTCGTTTGGTTGGTGCCCCTCCTGGATATGTAGGTCACGATGACGGAGGTCAATTAACTGAAAAAGTACGTCGTAAACCATACTCAGTTATTTTATTTGATGAAATTGAAAAAGCGCACCCAGATGTATTTAACATCTTATTACAAGTGTTAGACGATGGTCACTTGACTGACACGAAAGGTCGCCGAGTAGATTTCAGAAATACAGTCATTATTATGACTTCTAACGTCGGTGCACAAGAATTGCAAGACCAACGATTTGCAGGCTTTGGTGGCAATTCAGAAGGTAACGACTACGAAACAATTCGAAAAACAATGATGAAAGAATTGAAAAATGCGTTCCGTCCAGAGTTCTTAAACCGTGTTGACGACATCATTGTATTCCACAAACTTAATAAAGAAGAATTGAAAGAAATCGTAACAATGATGGTAGGTAAATTAACAGATCGCTTATCTGAACAAAACATTCATGTGAGTGTTACAGATGCAGCGAAAGATAAAATTGCCGCTGAAGGTTATGATCCAGAATATGGTGCACGTCCATTAATTCGCGCAATTCAAAAAACAGTTGAAGATAACTTAAGTGAGTTAATCTTAGAAGGTAAAGAATTAGAAGGTAAAAACGTTACTGTTGACTTTGACGGTGAATCTTTCCAATACGACATTTCTGAACGAGAATCAGATCAAGCAACAACATCTGAAGCATCATCGTAAAAATGTCTGAAAAGAACTGACGTATTTAAAGTGATTAAAAAAGAGTGCATAACCATTTGCTTTTGAGTCACATGCTTTTAAGGAGACGATTAAATCTTATGATAAATAAGAGGTCGTCTCCTTTTATGTTGTATTTATTAGAGTGATAGATATAAAATAGAAAATCATTAGCATTGTTATCCTTTTGTTAAGTAGCTTTGTTTTTGTTCAAGTTGACCAGTATCCGAATGCTTGCAACAGGCACACAAGTAAAGTTTAGATATGTATTAAAATCGACAATGGTTACGGTGTTAATTGCGATGAACATTGAATGATTGCGCTTTATTTCATAGGTTGTAGTGTGAGGTACAACCAGCCTTACGCAAAATTTGTCTTAAATCTTTAACAAGTATAAAATAGATATGTTATCCGAAGAGATGGGGGTGGCCTTGTGGCGAAAAAGAAAGTGATATTTGAATGTACAGCTTGTGGTTATCAATCTCCAAAATGGATGGGCAAATGCCCAAATTGTGGTGCATGGAATACAATGGAAGAGTCGATAGAACAAAAAGTAGCGAGCCCTAAACATGGGGTCAGATCTCAAAAAACGAGTACTTCCAAAATTCAAAAACTAAATGAAATTAAACAAGAACAAGCACCGCGTATCCTAACAAATAGTGATGAGTTTAACCGTGTACTCGGTGGAGGTATCGTAGAAGGATCGCTCGTCCTCATTGGTGGTGACCCAGGTATAGGGAAATCAACGCTGTTATTACAAATGTGTGCAGCACTCTCCCAAAGTAAAAATGTATTATATATTACAGGTGAGGAGTCACTTAATCAAACAAAGTTAAGGGCGGATCGACTTGACGAAGATGCGAGTCAATTGAATGTTTTTGCTGAGACCGACTTAGAAGTGATTCATGAAGCAGTGAAGAAAATTGAACCGGAGCTTATTGTAGTGGACTCAATTCAAACGATTTATCATCCAGAGATTAGTTCGGCTCCAGGATCCGTGTCACAAGTTCGTGAAAGTACACAAAGCTTAATGCAGATTGCAAAACAAATGAATATTGCTACTTTCATTGTAGGACATGTGACAAAAGAAGGCCAAATTGCTGGACCGCGTTTGTTAGAACACATGGTGGATACGGTGTTGTATTTCGAAGGCGATGAACATCATGCTTATCGTATTTTAAGAGCTGTTAAAAACCGTTTTGGTTCTACGAATGAAATGGGCATATTCGAAATGAAACAATCCGGATTGAAAAGTGTATTGAACCCATCAGAGATGTTTTTAGAGGAGCGTTCTACCAATGTGCCTGGCTCAACGATCGTTGCGACGATGGAAGGGACACGTCCATTACTTATTGAAGTACAAGCACTCGTTACGCCGACGACATTTAATAATCCTAGACGAATGGCTACAGGTATTGATCATAATCGCTTGAGTTTATTAATGGCAGTGTTAGAGAAAAAAGAAGGCTATTTATTACAACAACAAGACGCCTATATTAAAGTAGCAGGAGGCGTGAAGTTGTCTGAGCCAGCAGTGGACTTAAGTATTATTATCGCAACAGCATCAAGTTTTAAAGACCAAGCTGTCGATGGATTAGATTGTTTTATTGGAGAAGTTGGATTAACAGGGGAAGTACGACGCGTTTCCCGTATCGAACAACGGGTACAAGAAGCGGCAAAACTCGGTTTTAAACGTGTGATCTTACCTAAAACAAATATAGGGGGATGGCAATTCCCGCAAGGTATTGAAGTGATTGGTGTTTCTACTGTAAATGAAGCATTAAAATATGCCATAAAAAAATAGAAAGGAGGGAGGAAAAATGGATTTTGTCAAACTGCTCGTTATCCTATCGTACATTGTTATCGGGAGTGTCTTAGGCATTGTATTGATTCCTGAGATTGTTGTAGACTTTGAAGTCAGTCATCCACCGATGATAGAAAATAGCTATTTTGCAGCGTTTATGGGTACAGTTTTGATGTTTTTATTATTTGGTTGGTTTATTCCACGTATTGCATATGCTATTAAAGACTTAGAGCAATTTGTGTTAGGATACAGTGCGATTGAAATTATATTTGCGACAATTGGTCTGTTTATGGGCTTGCTCATTTCTGTTATGATTTCTTTTATTTTAGAATTTATTGGGACAGACTTTATTAATCGTATTATCCCGATTATTTTAACTTTAATTTTAAGTTATTTAGGTTTCCAATTCGGTCTTAAAAAACGAGATGAAATGTTGCTGTTTTTACCGGAAAACATGGCACGTTCGATGGCAATTAGCGCGCGTAACGCTGTACCGAAAATTATTGATACGAGCGCAATTATAGATGGTAGAATATTAAAAATTATGGAAGCGGGCTTTATAGATGGTGAGATTTTAATTCCGCAAGGTGTGATTAACGAGTTGCAAGTTGTGGCTGATGCTAATGATAGTATTAAACGTGACAAAGGGCGTCGTGGCTTAGAGATTCTTAATGCGATTCATATGTCAAAACATCCGACACGTATTGTTCATCCACAGCGAAGTCACCATGATATTGATGATTTACTCGTAAGATTGGCGCAACATTATCGTGCTCACGTAATTACAACGGATTATAATTTAAACAAAGTTTGTAGTATTCAAGGCATTAAAGTGTTGAATGTTAATGATTTATCAGACGCAATTCGTCCAGAAGTGCATCAAGGAGACCGATTTGACCTTATGATAACTAAAGTAGGTAAAGAACCGGGTCAAGGTGTAGGTTATTTTGATGACGGAACGATGGTCGTGGTCGACGATGCGAAGCAATATATTAATCAAACGATTCCTTTGGAAGTGATTAGTATGTTACAGACAGCTTCTGGGCGCATCATATTTGCAAAAAAGGTGGAGGAATAAATGACAAATTATCATGTGATCATACCGGCAGCAGGTACCGGAAATCGAATGGGACGTGCTTATAATAAATTATTGATTCGTGTTGCAGGTCGTACAATTTTAGAACATACGATAGACGTATTTCAAAAAGATGATCAATGTGAAAGCATTTATTTAGCCATCCATCCAAGGGACCGTGAGCGATTACAAAATATTTTAGCGCCTTATAATAAAATTAAAGGCTTAATTGAAGGCGGGAAAGAACGCCAAGAAAGCATTCATAAAGTTATCCAACATATGAATGTGGCTGAAGATGAAGTTGTACTCGTCCATGATGGCGCGAGACCTTTTATTACACACCAAACCATTAAAGAGGTTACTTTAGCAATCGAAGCATATGGCGCGGCTATTGTAGGTGTTAAAGCGAAAGACACGATTAAATTGGTTCAAAATCAGTTTGTGTCACAAACTTTAGACCGTTCCGCTTTATGGCAAGTTCAAACACCACAGGGTTCTAAATTTCAGCATTTAAAAACAGCCTATGATGATGCGGTGGCTAAAAAAA
Organism: Staphylococcus coagulans; assembly: GCF_022557135.1. Classification (NCBI taxonomy): domain Bacteria; kingdom Bacillati; phylum Bacillota; class Bacilli; order Caryophanales; family Staphylococcaceae; genus Staphylococcus; species Staphylococcus coagulans. The sequence continues at coordinate 2,329,259 of NZ_CP092966.1, read as the reverse complement.
TCAATGGCACTGATGACGCCTCGCTTTTAGAAGCTTCTGGCCAGCCGATTTATATGGTTGAAGGTGACTATGATAATATTAAAGTAACGACGGAAGAAGACCTTACATATGCGGAAGCAATATTTGATAAAAGGAGAAAAGAAAATCATGTATAGAGTTGGATTAGGTTATGACGTTCATGCTTTTGACGAAACGCGCCCATTAATTATCGGTGGTATTGAAGTGCCGCATACACACGGGTTAAAAGGCCACAGCGATGCCGATGTTTTACTTCATGCTATCACTGACGCTATGTTAGGTGCATGTGCACTAGGAGATATTGGAAAATTATTCCCTGACACAGACCCACAGTTCAAAGATGCAGATTCTAAAAAGTTGTTAGTCGCTGCATATGAACAAGTTAAAGATGAAGGCTATATTATTAATAATATTGACGCAACCATCATTGCTGAGCGCCCTAAATTCCGCCCTTATATTGATGAAATGCGTGCTGTCATTGCTGATTTGTTTGAAGTCGCAATACAACAAGTCAATGTAAAAGCAACGACAAGTGAAAAGTTAGGTTTTACAGGTCGTCAAGAAGGTATCGCAGCACAAGCAATCGTATCTTTAACAACGCAAGCATAGTTGAAAGTAACATATACACAATATCATATGACATGTTATAATTAAAAAATTGAAGAACAAAACAGGAGTGAACGAAATGAGTAACCGAGTAAGAGTCAGATATGCACCAAGCCCAACAGGTTATTTGCATATCGGTAACGCACGTACTGCATTATTTAACTATTTATTCGCGAAACACTATGATGGAGACTTTGTGATTCGTATTGAAGACACGGATACTAAGCGTAACCTTGCCGATGGTGAAGCTTCACAATTTGAAAATTTAAAATGGTTAGGTTTAGATTGGGATGAATCTGTGGATCAAGATAAAGGTTATGGTCCATATCGTCAATCTGAACGTGGTCACATTTATCAACCTCTTGTGGATCAATTGTTAGCTGAAGACAAAGCGTACAAATGTTACATGACGGAAGAAGAATTAGAAGCAGAGCGTCAAGCACAAATCGAACGCGGTGAGATGCCACGTTATGGTGGTAAACATGCCCATCTAACAGAAGAAGAAAGACAGCAATTTGAAGCAGAGGGACGTAAGCCTGCTATTCGTTTACGTGTACCACAAAATAAAACATATCAGTTCGATGACATGGTGAAAGGGACAGTTTCTTTTGAATCTGATAACTTCGGCGACTGGGTAATTGTGAAAAAAGATGGTATTCCAACATACAACTTTGCAGTTGCTGTAGATGATCACTATATGGAAATTACAGATGTGATTCGTGGCGATGACCATATTTCTAACACACCGAAACAATTAATGATTTATGAAACATTTGGTTGGGAACCGCCTCGTTTTGCACATATGACATTAATCGTGAATGAGCAACGCAAAAAGTTAAGCAAACGTGACGGTCAAATTTTACAGTTTATTGAGCAATATAAAGAATTAGGTTATTTACCAGAAGCATTATTTAACTTTATCGCATTATTAGGATGGTCTCCTGAAGGTGAAGAAGAAATCTTTTCTAAAGAACAATTGATCGATATCTTTACTGAAAAGCGTCTATCAAAATCACCTGCATTTTTCGATAAACAAAAATTGGCTTGGATTAACAACCAATACATGAAAGAAAAAGATTCGGAAACAGTTTTTGAAATGACATTACCGCATATGATTAAAGCTGGTTTGATACCTGAATCACCATCAGAAGCTGAATTAGACTGGGGACGTAAGCTCGTGGCACTTTATCAAGAACAAATGAGCTATGCTGGAGAAATTGTACCTTTATCAGAGCTATTTTTCCGAGACGAAAAAGAATTAGACGAAGCTTCACAAGAAGTGTTGAATGGTGAACAAGTTCCTGAATTAATGAATGCACTATATGGTAAATTAGAAGCGTTAGAGCCATTTGAAGCTGCTGAAATTAAAAAGAAAATTAAAGAAGTCCAAAAAGAAACTGGCATTAAAGGTAAACAACTCTTCATGCCAATTCGTGTTGCGGTAACTGGACAAATGCATGGACCAGAATTGCCGAATACAATGGAAGTGCTTGGCAAAACAAAAGTACTTCGTCGAATTAATCAATTATTGTAATGACTGGCTTAATTCTAAAATGAGGCTTAAAGAGCGATTTAGATTGTTTTCAAGCCGTTTCCAAATTTATAACTTGATATCACATTCAAAATCCACTACCATAAAGGTGAATTTTGATTTGAATAAAGGATTAGTAGGCAAATTGCGTGTTTTAGAGAGTGTACGGTTGCTGCAAGTACATCACAAAATTTGTTGAATGCACCTTTATTAAGAAGAATTAAATAATTAATGAGTGAGTAGGTCAAAGAGAATTGAATGATTCTCGTCGATATACTAATTGAGAGTGGAACCGTGCTTAAGCACCTCTGACATAATTTATGTCAGAGGTGTTTTTTATACTAAGGAATAAGAATAACCATTTTAGGAGGGAATACAGTGATCAAACGAATGATGGATGATGTAAAAATGGTCTTTGAACAAGACCCAGCAGCGCGTTCAACTTTTGAAGTGATTACAACATACGCGGGCTTGCATGCCGTGTGGAGTCATCTTATTGCACATCGTTTATATAATAAAAAACGCTTCACATTAGCGCGTGTCATATCTCAAGTTTCTCGCTTTTTTACAGGTATAGAAATCCATCCAGGCGCTAAAATTGGACGTCGTCTTTTTATCGATCATGGCATGGGTGTCGTTATCGGAGAGACATGTACAATAGGTGATAACGTAACGATTTACCAAGGTGTGACTTTAGGAGGGACTGGGAAAGAAAAAGGTAAAAGACACCCTGATATCGGAGACAATGTCTTGATTGCAGCAGGGGCTAAAGTATTAGGAAATATTAAAGTAGACTCGAATGTCAACATCGGTGCCAACTCTGTTGTATTAAGAAATGTGCCTAGTTATACAACTGTTGTAGGCATTCCTGGTCGTGTGGTAAAGCAAGACGGCATTCGCACCGGTAAAACGTTTGATCATCTCAATTTGCCTGACCCTATTTATGAACAACTCAAGCAGCTTGAGCGACAACTTGAACAAACTAAAAATGGAGAGATTAAAGATGATTACATTATATAATACACTAACGCGTCAGAAAGAAACTTTTAAACCGATTGAACCTGGGAAAGTCAAAATGTACGTTTGCGGACCGACTGTTTACAATTACATTCATATTGGAAATGCACGTCCAGCTATTAATTATGATGTTGTCAGACGTTATTTCGAATATAAAGGTTATGAAGTGAATTATGTATCAAATTTCACAGATGTCGATGACAAACTTATTAAACGCTCTCAAGAACTCGGGGAAACAGTACCTGAAATTGCAGATCGTTATATAAAAGCATTCCACGAAGATACGGGCGCATTAAATGTCAAACCCGCAACATGCAACCCACGCGTTATGGAGCATATGGATGATATTATCCAATTTATTCAAAATTTAATAGATGAAGGCTATGCTTACGAAAGTGGCGGAGATGTATACTTCAGAACGCGCAAATTTGATGGTTATGGAAAGTTAAGTCATCAATCTATCGATGATTTGAAAATTGGTGCTCGGATTGAACAAGGTGAACAAAAAGAAGAAGCTTTAGACTTCACTTTGTGGAAAAAAGCAAAACCGGGTGAAATCAGTTGGGAAAGTCCGTTTGGTACAGGACGTCCGGGTTGGCATATCGAATGCTCAGTTATGGCCTATGAAAAACTAGGCGCAACGATTGATATCCACGCTGGTGGCAGTGATTTACAATTCCCTCATCATGAAAATGAAATTGCACAATCAGAAGCGCATAATCATGCACCATTTGCAAACTATTGGATGCATAACGGCTTTATTAATATCGACAACGAAAAAATGAGTAAATCATTAGGTAACTTTATTTTAGTTCACGATATTATTAAAGAGGTCGATCCAGATGTATTGCGTTTCTTTATGATCAGCGTACATTATAGAAGTCCAATTAACTATAACATCGAGCGTGTAGAAGCGGCACGTAGTGGTCTTGAGCGTATTCGTAACAGTTATCAAGCCCTTATTGAACGAGAAGCGGTTGCTACAGATCTTGTAGACGATACGAATTATTTAGAACAAATTGAACAAGTACTTGAGCAATTTGAAAAAGTGATGGACGATGATTTTAATACAGCGAATGCCATTACAGCGTGGTATGATTTAGTTAAGCTTACAAATAAATACATGTTAGAAGATAATACGTCGACACAAGTGATTCAACGTTTTAAAGAAGTCTTCCAAATTTTTAGTGAGGTACTGGGTATTCCACTCACTTCTCAAAAAGATGAGCAACTGCTTGATGAAGAGATTGAAAAATTAATTGAAGAGCGAAATGAAGCTAGAAAAGCTAAAGATTTTGCACGTGCAGACGAAATTCGTGATCAACTAAAAGCACAAAATATTATTCTTGAAGATACACCACAGGGCGTGAGATTTAAACGTGGCTAATGACATCAACAAAAAATTATTAAATCCACTCTCTTTAGCATATGTGGGCGATGCTGTTTTAGATCAGCACGTCCGTACATATATCATTCTCAAATTACAGAGCAAACCGAACCGCTTGCATCAAGAAGCGAAAAGATTTGTCTCAGCTAAAAGTCAGGCTGCAACACTTGAAGCTTTAATTGAAAACAATTGGTTTACAGAAGAAGAACGAGATATCATTCGACGTGGACGTAATGCTAAAAGTTATACAAAAGCGAAAAACACAGATATTCAAACCTATCGAAAAAGTTCTGGCTTAGAAGCACTGATTGGCTATTTATATTTAGAACAACAAAATGCGAGACTGGAAGCATTATTAACGACAATAGTTGAATATGTAGAAGAAAGGCGTTGAATGAAATGGATTCAGAAATCATTGTTGGCCGTCATGCAGTAAGAGAAGCTGTGACAACAGGACATACCATTAATAAAATACTGATTCAAGAAGGCATTAAAAAGCAACAGATTGAAGATATTTTAAAAGCTGCAAAATCGGCAAAACTTGTTGTACAAACCGTTCCAAAATCAAAATTAGACCAAATTGCGAGCGCACCTCATCAAGGCGTAGCAGCTTATGTTGCTCCTTACGAATATGAGACATTGGATCATTTCTTAAAGCAACAAGCTGAAAAAGAGACACTTTCTACAGTATTGATCTTAGATGGCTTAGAAGATCCGCATAATTTAGGGTCGATATTGAGAACAGCAGATGCAACTGGTGTGGATGGGATTATTATTCCGAAAAGACGCTCTGTTGCATTGACACAAACAGTAGCTAAAGCGTCTACTGGAGCGATTCAACATGTCCCGGTTATTAGAGTCACGAATCTATCTCAAACGATGGATGAATTGAAAGATAAAGGCTATTGGATAGCGGGCACAGAAGCAAATCATGCGACAGATTATAGACAAATGCAAGTGGACGTTCCGTTAGCTATTGTTATCGGAAGTGAAGGTCAAGGAATGAGCCGTCGTGTGAAAGAAAAGTGTGATTTTTATATTAAAATTCCTATGGTTGGCCATGTGAATAGTTTGAATGCTTCTGTTGCAGCAAGTTTAATGATGTATGAAGTGTTTAGAAAACGGCGGCCCATTGGCGGTGAAGATTAAAAGATGAAAGACTATTATGTAATCATTGACGGGTACAACATGATAGGTCAGTCTCCAGAATTAAGTCGAGTAGCTAAAGAAAACTTAGAAGAAGCAAGAGAGCAACTACTGATTGAAATCGCAAACTATAATGCGGTCGTAAAAGGGAAAATCGTCTGTGTTTTTGATGCATATGAACAAGGCACGCCTCAGTCAGAATCTGTCTATCATGGTGTGCATGTTATTTTTACGAAAGAAAATGAAACGGCAGATAGTTTTATTGAGCGTTATGTTTACAACATTTACAACAAACATACAACGCATATCACAGTTGTAACAAGTGATATGAGTGAACAACATGCTATTTTTGGTACAGGTGCTTATCGTTTATCTTCAAGAGAAATGTGGCGACATTTAAAAGAAAATAAAGAGACCGTCACAAAGTCGATGCATCATTTTCATGAGCAGAAGCCGAGAACACGGATTCACTTATCTGAAGAAGTATTGTCTGAATTTGAGAAATTAAGGCGAGGCGAGTCCGAAGAATAAGATTTCGCAAGTTGTCTGAAGCTGTTATGAATAGGTATGATAAAGCATATTTTTCGAAGGCGAGGAAGAACGCATATGCTTTATCAATATCAATATGAATTAGATGATGCTTTTTCAGTAATGGTTGCACAAGTAAAGGCTCGGCAACCAGAGGCAATCGTACAATTAATCACTTACATTGAGCAATATGCACGAAAAAGTTTTAGTGACTTTAGTATCATGCCGGCAGATTGCGAAGATCTTATCCAAGAAGTGTTGCTAGCTATTTTTAAAAAGATACAAAGCGAGAATTTTTATTACGATGTCCCTTTCGAACATTATATTCATCGTGCAATTTATTTACGTAAAATAGACTATCGCCGTAAAAAGATGACGCATGAACGGCTATTAGACAACTATATTGAACGTTATACGACGCAATACCAAGTTATGTTAGTACAACAATATCAAAGTGGGTGTACATCACAACAATTTTGTCATGAAGTATTAAAATTAGCGGATCGTGGATTAAGTCATTTTGAAATGCAGGTGTTGAAATATCTGATTGAGGAATGGAAACCGTCAGAAATTGCATTGGCATTAAAGGCTGAAGATAAAAAAATATATAATGCCATCTATCGAATCCGTAAGAAATTGAAAGTACTTTTGGACGAATAGTGTGGTTTGACAATTGAACATAAACTTATGTATAGTAAACTGGTATTATAGAAGCAAGGTGAAATAAGTTGAAAAAAGTGCCATTAAATTGCGAGGAATGTGGAAACCGTAACTACCATGTACCGAAAACGATCAATAAAACTGACCGGCTCGTATTAAAAAAATTCTGTGCAAAATGTAATACACATACATTTCATAAGGAATCTAAGTAAATAGGAGGGATTTTCGTTATGCCAAAAAAAGAAAGCTTTTTCCGAGGCGTTAAATCCGAAATGGAAAAAACAAGCTGGCCAACTGGACCAGAACTTGTAAAATACACAACAATCGTAGTCATGACAGTGCTATTCTTTTTGTTATTCTTCTACGGTTTAGATATTGGAATTGGTCAATTAATTAAAATGATAAAATAGTGAATGAGGAGTTGTCAGCATGTCTGAAGAGTTAGGGGCAAAACGTTGGTATGCAGTACATACCTACTCTGGTTATGAAAATAAAGTGAAAAAGAATTTAGAAAAACGTGTTGAGTCAATGAACATGACAGAACAAATCTTTAGAGTTGTGATTCCTGAAGAAGAAGAGACACAAGTTAAAGATGGAAAAGCTAAAAAGCAAATGAAGAAAACATTTCCTGGTTACGTATTAGTTGAGCTAGTGATGACTGATGAATCATGGTACGTTGTTAGAAATACACCAGGTGTAACTGGATTTGTAGGATCAGCTGGGGCAGGTTCAAAGCCTAACCCATTATTACCAGATGAAGCACGTTTTATTCTTAAGCAAATGGGCATGAAAGAAAAGACAATCGATGTTGAAGTGGATTTAGGTGAACAAGTCCGTATTACTTCTGGGCCGTTTGCAAATCAAGTGGGCGAAATCAGTGAAATTGAAGCGGATAAATTTAAGTTGACTGTATTAGTCGATATGTTTGGACGCGAAACACCAGTTGAAGTTGAATTTGATCAAATAGAAAAACTCTAAACGTGTAAAAAGTTATAAAAAATGAGTTGTATTCAGCGTATGAAAATGTTACAATTACGAAGTCGCGCATTCATAGCGCTACATTTCGTCACGAAATGTTAAGAGTGGGAGGGCAAAATTGAGCCCTGTGACCACATCACGATATCAAGGAGGTGCACATCGTGGCTAAAAAAGTAGAAAAAGTAGTTAAGTTACAAATTCCAGCAGGTAAAGCAAACCCAGCACCACCAGTTGGTCCTGCATTAGGTCAAGCCGGTGTGAACATTATGGCTTTCACAAAGGAATTTAACGCACGTACACAAGAACAAGCAGGTTTAATTATTCCGGTTGAAATTTATGTTTATGAAGATCGTTCATTTACATTTATTACTAAAACACCACCTGCAGCTGTATTACTTAAAAAAGCAGCTGGTATTGAAAAAGGTTCTGGTGAACCAAACAAAACTAAAGTTGCTACAGTAACAAAAGATCAAGTACGTGAAATTGCTAACACTAAAATGCCTGACTTAAATGCTGCAGACGAAGAAGCAGCTATGCGTATCGTTGAAGGTACTGCACGTAGTATGGGTATTATTGTTGAGTAATCACCAACTGATTAACAAATAAGACAATGAGAAGATAAATTTTCGTAAGAACGCAGATAGCCTATGAACAAGAAAGTATTCATTGTGATTCGCACAGATTTGTGCTAGGGACTATCTGCGCTCAACTTGCTTGAAGCAAGTAAATGTGGGAGGACATTCCGATAAAACCACTAAAGGAGGACAAAAAATGGCTAAAAAAGGTAAAAAGTATCAAGAAGCTTTAAACAAAGTTGATCGCCAAGCATTCTATACAGTAGAAGAAGCAATCAGCTTAGCTAAAGAAACATCTATTGCTAACTTCGATGCTTCAGTTGAAGTGGCTTTCCGTTTAGGTATTGATACACGTAAAAATGACCAACAAATCCGTGGTGCAGTTGTATTACCACACGGTACTGGTAAATCTCAACGTGTATTAGTTTTTGCTAAAGGCGACAAAATCGCTGAAGCAGAAGCAGCAGGTGCTGACTATGTTGGAGATGCAGAATATGTAAACAAAATCCAACAAGGTTGGTTTGATTTTGATGTTGTTGTTGCAACACCAGATATGATGGGTGAAGTTGGTAAATTAGGTCGTGTATTAGGACCTAAAGGTTTAATGCCAAACCCTAAAACTGGTACAGTAACAATGGACGTTAAAAAAGCTGTTGAAGAAATCAAAGCGGGTAAAGTTGAATACCGTGCAGAAAAAGCGGGTATCGTACACGCTTCAATCGGTAAAGTTTCATTCGATACAGAAAAATTAGTTGAAAACTTCAAAACTTTACAAGATGTGTTAACAAAAGCTAAACCATCTTCAGCTAAAGGTACTTACTTTAAGTCTGTTGCAGTAACAACTACAATGGGCCCTGGTATCAAAGTCGATACTGCAAGTTTCAAACTTTAAAACGAATCACTTAATGATAAAATCATTAAGTGGCTTGATAAATAGAAAATAATGGTTGACTTATTACACAAAAGCCGTTATATTAATTTTTGTTGAATATTTTACCTAAGACAGTAGGAGTTCTAACTGAACTTAAAAATCATCCTACCGAGGCTAAAATGGACTTGAACGTATGAACTTTCAAGCACTTTTTGCCGTGGGTAAAAAGTGCTTTTTATTTAAGTCTTGGACTTAACTATAAAAAGCACCTAAAACTTATCGATGGAGGTGTCAAAATGTCTGGAATCATTGAAGCGAAAAAACAACAAGTTGACGTCATTACTGATCAACTTAAAAGTTCTGTTTCTACAGTAGTTGTTGACTACCGTGGTTTAACAGTAGCAGAAGTAACAGAATTACGTAAACAATTACGTGAAGCTGGTGTTCAATACAAAGTATACAAAAACACTATGTTACGTCGTGCAGCAGAACAAGCTGGTATTGAAGGTTTAGACGAGTTCTTAACTGGACCTACAGCAGTAGCATTTACTACTGAAGACGTTGTAGCCCCAGCTAAAGTCATCGCTGGATTCGCTAAAGAACACGAAGCTTTAGAAATCAAGACGGGTATCATGGAAGGTAGTATCATTACTGCTGATGAAGTGAAAACAGTTGGTTCATTACCATCACACGAAGGTCTTGTATCAATGCTTCTTTCTGTATTACAAGCGCCAATGCGCAACTTTGCTTATGCAGTTAAAGCTGTTGGAGAAAACAAAGAAGAAAACGCAGAATAAGCGATAAATTAAAACTTAAAAATTGGAGGAATATTAACATGGCTAATCAAGAGCAAATCATTGAAGCAATTAAAGAAATGTCTGTTTTAGAATTAAATGACTTAGTTAAAGCAATCGAAGAAGAATTTGGTGTAACTGCAGCAGCACCAGTTGCAGCAGCAGGTGCAGCTGGCGGAGACGCAGCAGCAGAAAAAACTGAATTTGACGTTGAGTTAACTTCAGCTGGTTCATCTAAAATCAAAGTTGTTAAAGCTGTTAAAGAAGCAACTGGTTTAGGATTAAAAGATGCTAAAGAATTAGTTGACGGTGCTCCAAGCATCATCAAAGAAGCTTTACCAAAAGAAGAAGCTGAAAAACTTAAAGAACAATTAGAAGAAGTTGGCGCTTCAGTAGAATTAAAATAATTCATTGATAAGTGAAAAACCCGCTATTTTTGGAATAGCGGGTTTTTGAATACAATACGATAAAGAGGTGTGACACCGTGAGTCATTACTATGATGCACATCCTGATGCAACACCAGATGAGAGAGAAATTAGCTATCATTATCAGCAACACGAACTGTCACTCACAACAGATGCAGGCGTGTTTTCTCGTGATAAAGTTGATTTCGGCTCTGATTTATTGATACAGACATTTTTAAATGAACACCCGCCAGGTCAATTGAAAATGATTATTGACGTCGGTTGTGGTTATGGACCGATTGGTTTAATGGTGGCCAAAGTTGCACCCCATGATCATATTACAATGTTAGATGTAAATCATCGTGCATTAGCATTAGCTAAAAGAAATGCCAAAGCGAATGGCATCTCAAATGTGACGATACAAGAGAGTGATGGGTTAGCACTGATAGAAGACGAAGCATGTGACTACGTTTTGACTAATCCACCTATTCGTGCTGGTAAACTAGTGGTTCACCAAATTTTGACAGATGCATACCGCGTACTTAAAACTGAGGGTGCATTGTATGTCGTTATACAAAAAAAGCAAGGGATGCCTTCTGCTAAGAAAAAAATGGATGAGGTTTTTGGAAACGTCTCATCTGTCAAAAATAGTAAAGGTTACCACATATTAAAGAGTTTTAAATCTTGATTTTAAATATTGACTATGATATAGTTGTAAGATGAAATAATTATGTTCAATAAGTGTGTACTTTTACGGTTAAAGTTTCATTGTAACATTTCAAAATAAGACTTATAGAATAGAAAATGGTGTCATCGATTATGTGCTACCGTTTTCTTTTTGTCTTGTTACATGATGAGAACTGAAAAGTGTTCGCACAATTTTTGAGGGGTGAATCTGTTTGGCAGGTCAATTTGTCCAATATGGAAGACATCGTAAACGTAGAAACTACGCAAGAATTTCAGAAGTTTTAGAGTTACCAAACTTAATTGAAATTCAAACAAAATCGTATGATTGGTTCTTAAAAGAAGGTCTTTTAGAAATGTTCCGTGATATTTCTCCAATCGAAGACTTCACGGGTAATCTTTCATTGGAATTTGTAGATTATAGATTAGGTGAACCGAAGTATGATTTAGAAGAATCAAAAAACCGTGATGCAACATATGCGGCACCATTACGCGTTAAAGTTCGTCTAGTTATTAAAGAAACAGGCGAAGTGAAAGATCAAGAAGTATTTATGGGAGATTTCCCTTTAATGACAGAAACAGGTACTTTTGTAATTAATGGTGCGGAGCGTGTCATTGTATCTCAATTAGTTCGTTCACCGTCTGTCTACTTTAATGAAAAGTTAGATAAAAATGGTCGTGTGAACTATGATGCGACTGTTATCCCTAACCGCGGTGCATGGTTAGAGTATGAAACAGATGCGAAAGATGTTGTTTATGTACGTATTGATAGAACAAGAAAGTTACCATTGACAGTATTATTACGTGCATTAGGTTATTCAACTGACCAAGAAATCATTGATTTAATTGGAGACAATGAATACTTAAGAAACACTTTAGAAAAAGATAGCACTGAAAATACAGAACAAGCATTATTAGAAATTTATGAACGTTTACGTCCAGGTGAACCACCAACGGTAGAAAATGCTAAAAGCTTATTGTATTCTCGTTTCTTTGACCCTAAACGTTATGATTTAGCAAGCGTAGGACGTTATAAAGCAAATAAAAAATTACATTTAAAGCACCGCCTATTCAATCAAAAATTAGCTGAACCTATTGTAAATACTGACACAGGTGAAATTGTTGCTGAAGAAGGCACAGTTTTAGATCGTCGTAAGTTAGACGAAATCATGGATGTTCTTGAAACAAATGCTAACGCACAAGTTTACGAACTTCCTAATAGTATTATCGATGAACCTGTAGAAGTACAATCTATTAAAGTTTATGTACCAAATGATGATGAAGAACGCACAACAACTGTAATTGGTAATGCATTCCCAGATTCAGAAGTGAAATGTATTACACCTGCTGACATCGTAGCGTCTATGTCATACTTCTTTAACTTATTACATGGTATCGGTTATACAGATGACATTGACCATCTTGGTAATCGTCGTTTACGCTCAGTTGGTGAATTATTACAAAACCAATTCCGTATTGGTTTGTCAAGAATGGAACGTGTGGTACGTGAAAGAATGTCTATTCAAGATACAGACTCCATCACACCACAACAATTAATTAACATTCGCCCAGTGATTGCATCAATAAAAGAGTTCTTCGGCAGCTCACAATTGTCACAATTCATGGACCAAGCGAACCCACTTGCTGAGTTAACACACAAACGTCGTTTATCAGCTTTAGGACCTGGTGGTTTAACACGTGAACGTGCACAAATGGAAGTTCGTGACGTACACTATTCTCACTATGGTCGCATGTGTCCAATTGAGACACCAGAGGGTCCAAACATTGGTTTGATCAACTCACTTTCAAGTTATGCACGTGTGAATGAATTTGGATTCATTGAAACACCATACAGAAAAGTAGACCTTGAAACAAACACAATTACAGACCGTATTGATTACCTTACTGCGGATGAAGAAGACAGTTATGTTGTTGCGCAAGCGAACTCAAGACTTGATGAAAACGGACGCTTTATCGATGACGAAATCGTTTGTCGTTTTCGTGGTAACAACACAACTATGGCTAAAGAAAAAATGGACTACATGGACGTATCGCCTAAACAAGTTGTTTCAGCTGCGACAGCATGTATTCCGTTCTTAGAAAACGATGACTCTAACCGTGCATTGATGGGTGCGAACATGCAACGTCAAGCAGTACCATTGTTAAACCCAGAATCACCATTTGTAGGTACAGGTATGGAGCACGTAGCTGCACGTGATTCAGGTGCTGCTGTTATTTCTAAGTATCGTGGCCGCGTTGAACATGTTCAATCAAGCGAAGTTTTAGTACGTCGCTTAGTTGAAGAAAATGGTCAAGAAGTAGAAGGCGAATTAGACCGTTACCCATTAGCGAAATTCAAACGTTCAAACTCAGGTACATGTTATAACCAACGTCCTATTATCGCAGCAGGCGATATTGTTGAAAAAGGCGAAATTCTTGCAGATGGTCCATCTATGGAACTCGGAGAAATGGCTTTAGGTCGAAATGTTGTTGTTGGATTTATGACTTGGGATGGTTATAACTACGAGGATGCCGTAATTATGAGTGAGCGTCTTGTTAAAGATGACGTTTATACTTCAATTCACATCGAAGAATATGAATCTGAAGCTCGAGACACAAAACTTGGACCTGAAGAAATTACACGTGATATACCAAACGTTTCAGAAAACGCACTGAAAAACTTAGATGACCGCGGTATTGTATACGTTGGCGCAGAAGTAAAAGATGGTGATATTTTAGTCGGTAAAGTAACGCCTAAAGGTGTTACTGAATTGACAGCAGAAGAACGCCTATTACATGCGATCTTTGGTGAAAAAGCACGTGAAGTTCGTGATACGTCATTACGTGTGCCACACGGTGCAGGCGGTATCGTTCTTGATGTTAAAGTGTTTAACCGTGAAGAAGGCGATGATTCACTTTCACCAGGTGTGAACCAACTTGTTCGTGTATATATCGTTCAAAAACGTAAAATTCATGTAGGGGACAAAATGTGTGGTCGTCACGGTAACAAAGGTGTCATCTCTAAAATTGTCCCTGAAGAAGATATGCCGTACTTACCAGATGGCCGTCCAATCGACATCATGTTAAACCCACTAGGTGTACCATCACGTATGAATATCGGACAAGTTTTAGAGTTACATTTAGGTATGGCTGCTAAAAACTTAGGTATTCACGTTGCTTCACCAGTATTTGACGGTGCCAACGATGAAGACGTATGGTCTACAATTGAAGAAGCAGGTATGGCGCGTGACGGTAAAACAGTACTTTACGATGGCCGTACAGGAGAACCATTTGACAACCGTATTTCAGTTGGTGTGATGTACATGTTGAAACTTGCGCACATGGTAGATGATAAACTTCACGCACGTTCAACTGGACCATATTCATTAGTTACACAACAACCTCTTGGTGGTAAAGCACAATTTGGTGGACAAAGATTTGGTGAGATGGAGGTATGGGCACTCGAAGCTTATGGTGCAGCATATACACTTCAAGAGATCTTAACATACAAATCAGATGACACTGTAGGTCGTGTGAAAACTTATGAAGCGATCGTTAAAGGTGAAAACATTTCAAGACCAAGTGTTCCTGAATCATTCCGCGTATTGATGAAAGAGCTACAAAGTTTAGGTCTTGATGTTAAAGTGATGGATGAACAAGACAATGAAATTGAAATGCGCGATTTAGATGAGGATGATATTCCAGATCGTAAAGTCAATATTCAACCATCTACTGTTCCAGAATCTCAAAAAGAATTTAACGAATAAATGCATGTTGAAAATCAAAAACGATCTTGAATAGGAGATCGCAAAGTCGCATGAGACGTCATAGCGTGCCGATAGTTATGCACGTTCAATGTAACTTTTAAGGATTTAATTGCGTTAAGAACATGAGACGCGTTAAAGACTTAACCTGAACTTGATTAAAACGAAAGGAAGACGAGTGGCGCTTTTGCTACTCGAGAAGGGAGATGTGTGGAAACCTACACGCATCTTCTCTATCCTGTTTGTTAAATAGACATTGCTTTAATATATTATGAAATCGTGTGAATCAATCAACTAGCACAGCTAATTTAAACTAAAGGAGGTAGGCTCCTTGATTGATGTAAATAAATTCCATTACATGAAAATAGGACTCGCTTCACCTGAAAAAATCCGCTCTTGGTCATATGGTGAGGTCAAAAAACCAGAAACAATTAACTATCGTACTTTAAAACCAGAAAAAGATGGTCTATTCTGTGAAAGAATTTTCGGACCTACTAAAGACTGGGAATGTAGTTGTGGGAAGTATAAACGTGTACGTTACAAAGGTATGATTTGTGACCGATGTGGTGTAGAAGTGACAAAATCAAAAGTACGTCGTGAACGTATGGGTCACATTGAGTTAGCAGCTCCAGTTTCGCATATTTGGTATTTTAAAGGAATCCCAAGCCGTATGGGTCTTTTGTTAGACATGTCACCACGTGCTTTAGAAGAAGTTATTTATTTTGCTTCTTATGTCGTTGTGGATCCAGGTCCAACAGGCTTAGAAAAGAAAACATTGCTTTCTGAAGCAGAATTCCGTGAATATTATGATAAATTCCCTGGTCAATTCACTGCAAAAATGGGTGCTGAAGGGATTAAAGATTTATTAGATGAGATCGATTTAGATCAAGAATTAAAAGTATTACGTGACGAATTGGAATCTGCAACAGGTCAACGTTTAACACGTGCCATCAAACGTTTAGAAGTTGTTGAGTCATTCCGTAACTCTGGTAACAACCCAGCTTGGATGATTTTAGACGTACTTCCAATTATTCCACCTGAGATTCGTCCAATGGTTCAACTCGATGGTGGTCGTTTTGCTACAAGTGATTTGAACGACTTATACCGTCGTGTTATTAACCGTAACAATCGTTTAAAACGTTTGTTAGATTTAGGTGCGCCCGGAATCATCGTTCAAAACGAAAAACGTATGTTACAAGAAGCTGTGGATGCGTTAATCGATAACGGTCGTCGTGGTCGCCCTGTAACAGGACCAGGTAACCGTCCATTAAAATCACTTTCACATATGTTAAAAGGTAAACAAGGTCGTTTCCGCCAAAACTTGTTAGGTAAACGTGTAGACTATTCAGGTCGTTCAGTAATCGCAGTAGGTCCAAACTTAAAAATGTACCAATGTGGTTTACCGAAAGAAATGGCATTAGAATTGTTCAAACCGTTTGTAATGAAAGAATTAGTGCAACGTGAAATTGCAACAAACATCAAAAATGCTAAAAGTAAAATTGAGCGTACTGAAGACGAAGTTTGGGACGTTTTAGAAGATGTTATTATTGAACACCCTGTACTTTTAAACCGTGCGCCAACATTGCACAGATTAGGTATCCAAGCGTTCGAACCTACATTAGTTGAAGGCCGTGCGATTCGTTTGCACCCACTCGTTACAACTGCCTATAACGCAGACTTTGACGGTGACCAAATGGCGGTTCACGTTCCATTATCTAAAGAAGCACAAGCAGAAGCACGTATGTTGATGCTTGCTGCACAAAACATCCTAAACCCTAAAGATGGTAAACCAGTCGTAACACCATCACAAGACATGGTATTAGGTAACTATTACTTAACATTAGAACGTAAAGACGCTGTTAATACAGGAATGATGTTTAACGATACGAATGAAGTAATCAAAGCTTATGCGAATGGCCATGTACATTTACACACACGTATTGGTGTCCAAGCTTCTTCATTCAACAACCCTACATTTACTGAGGAACAAAATAACAAAATTTTAGCGACATCTGTAGGTAAAGTCATCTTTAACGAAATTATTCCGGACTCATTTGCGTACATTAATGAGCCAACAGCAACAAACCTTGAGAAAAACACACCAGATAAATACTTTGTTGATCCATCAGAACTTGGTGAAGGTGGTCTAGCTGAGTACTTTGAAAATACTGAACTTGTTCCACCATTCAACAAAAAATTCTTGGGTAATATTATTGCAGAAGTGTTCAATCGCTTTAGCATTACAGATACGTCTATGATGCTTGACTTGATGAAAGACCTAGGATTTAAATATTCATCAAAAGCAGGTATTACAGTAGGTGTAGCAGACATTGTTGTATTACCAGATAAACAAGAAATCTTGGATGAGTCAGAAAAATTAGTTGAGCGTGTTCAAAAACAATTCAACCGTGGTTTATTAACAGAAGAAGAACGTTATAATGCGGTTATTGAAATTTGGACAAATGCAAAAGATAAAATCCAAGCTAAATTGATGAAATCACTTGATAAAACGAACCCAATCTTCATGATGAGTGACTCAGGTGCCCGTGGTAACGCATCTAACTTTACGCAACTTGCAGGTATGCGTGGTTTAATGGCCGCACCATCTGGTAAAATCATCGAACTTCCAATCACTTCATCATTCCGTGAAGGTTTAACGGTATTAGAGTACTTTATCTCTACTCACGGTGCGCGTAAAGGTCTTGCCGATACAGCACTGAAAACTGCCGACTCTGGTTACTTGACACGTCGTCTTGTTGACGTTGCACAAGATGTCATTGTTCGTGAAGAAGACTGTGGTACAGACCGTGGCTTACTCGTTTCAGATATTAAAGAAGGTACTGAAATGATCGAACCATTTATTGAACGTATCGAAGGTCGTTATTCAAAAGAAACTGTACGTCATCCTGAAACAGGTAAAATTATCATTCGCCCAGACGAATTAATTACACCAGAAATCGCTAAAGAAATTACGGATGCTGGTATTGAAGAAATGTATATTCGCTCTGCATTTACATGTAACACAAGACATGGTGTCTGTGAAAAATGTTACGGTAAAAACTTGGCAACAGGTGAAAAAGTCGAAGTTGGTGAAGCAGTAGGAACAATTGCTGCACAATCTATCGGTGAACCTGGTACACAATTAACAATGCGTACATTCCACACAGGTGGGGTTGCTGGTAGCGATATTACACAAGGTTTACCACGTATCCAAGAGATTTTCGAAGCGCGTAATCCTAAAGGTCAAGCTGTTATTACAGAAATTGAAGGTGTGATTGATAACATCACAGTTGGCAAAGATAGACAACAAGAAATCGTTGTTAAAGGTGCGAACGAAACACGCTCATATCTTGCCTCTGGTACATCACGCTTGAAAGTAGAAATTGGCCAATCCGTAGAACGTGGTGAAGTATTAACTGAAGGTTCAATTGAGCCGAAAAACTTCCTTGCAGTTGCTGGTTTAACAGCGACAGAAGAATACTTGCTTAAAGAAGTTCAAAAAGTTTATCGTATGCAAGGTGTAGAAATCGACGATAAACACGTTGAGGTTATGGTACGTCAAATGTTACGTAAAGTTCGTATCATTGAAGCAGGTGACACGAAATTATTACCAGGATCACTTGTTGATATCCATAACTTTACAGATGCGAACCGCGAAGCCTTTAAAGAACGTAAGCGTCCTGCGACTGCGAAACCAGTCTTGTTAGGTATTACAAAAGCTTCTCTTGAAACAGAAAGCTTCTTGTCAGCTGCATCCTTCCAAGAAACAACACGTGTTCTTACAGATGCTGCGATTAAAGGTAAACGTGATGACTTACTCGGACTTAAAGAAAATGTTATCATTGGTAAATTAATTCCTGCAGGTACGGGTATGAAACGCTACAGTAAAGTTGATATTGAAAAAGACGAAGCGCCACAACAAGGCCTTGAAGAGCAAGTCATTATCGACTAATTTGAATCATTGAAGTAAGTTGTAATATTGGGATCTGTCAATATATGATCTGTACTGACAGAAATAAAAGGTAGGGGCTGATTTCGATATCGTGTATACAATATTGAAATCAGACTGCCTGCATCCCCAATATAAGATTGACTGGTATTCACAAGTCTCTAAAAATCAATATTTATTGCGAATAACAGTTGACGAAGTATTTATGAAAATGATAATATAGTAAAGGTTGATGCAAGCAAGTACTTTGGAGGATATGTAAATGTCTAATGAAAAAGTCACACGCTTAAACAAACAAGCCTACGTTGTTGGTTTAAAAGAAACGCTAAAAGCGCTTCAAAAACAACGTGTAAAAACATTGATTATCGGTGAAGATGTTAATGTGCATCTCTTAGCACGCGTGTTATGCTTTGCCAATCAAAATAAGATACCTATCGAATTCTTTTCAAGCCGAAAAGCATTGGGAGAATATGTTGGTATAAATGTAAAAGCAACAGTTGTTGCTTTGCTCAAATGAGATTAGTAAGTTTTTGCTTACTAAATTTTATTTAACCTAAAAATGAACCACCTGGATGTGTGGGATTAAGAAATGAAGAGAGGAGGAAACTTGAAATGCCTACTATTAACCAATTAGTACGTAAACCAAGAAAAAGCAAAACTCAAAAATCAGACTCACCAGCTTTAAATAGAGGTTTCAATAGTCAAAAGAAACAATTCACTAAATTGAATTCTCCACAAAAACGTGGCGTATGTACACGTGTGGGTACTATGACACCTAAAAAACCTAACTCAGCGTTACGTAAATATGCACGTGTTCGTTTATCAAACAACATTGAAATCAACGCATACATTCCTGGTATCGGACACAACTTACAAGAGCACAGTGTTGTACTTGTACGTGGTGGACGTGTAAAAGACTTACCTGGTGTGCGTTACCATATCGTACGTGGTGCGTTAGATACATCTGGTGTTGATGGTCGTATGCAAAGCCGTTCATTATACGGTACTAAAAAACCTAAAAAATAAGGTTAAAAGATTGTAAATCAGCCTTTTAATCATGACTGATAGAATATAAATATACTATAATAGGAAGGGAGGACTTGTATTATGCCTCGTAAAGGATCAGTACCTAAAAGAGATGTGTTACCGGATCCAATTCACAACTCTAAGTTAGTAACAAAATTAATCAACAAGATTATGTTAGATGGTAAACGTGGAACTGCTCAACGTATTCTTTATTCAGCGTTCGACCTAGTTCAAGAACGTTCAGGTCGCGATGCTATGGAAGTTTTCGATGAAGCAATTAACAATATTATGCCAGTACTTGAAGTTAAAGCTCGCCGTGTAGGTGGTTCAAACTATCAAGTGCCTGTAGAGGTTCGTCCAGAGCGTCGTACAACTTTAGGTTTACGTTGGTTAGTAAACTATGCGCGCCTTCGTGGTGAAAAAACGATGGAAGAGCGTTTAGCTA
This sequence comes from Staphylococcus coagulans, assembly GCF_022557135.1. Lineage (NCBI taxonomy): Bacteria > Bacillati > Bacillota > Bacilli > Caryophanales > Staphylococcaceae > Staphylococcus > Staphylococcus coagulans. Next base: position 2,308,875 of record NZ_CP092966.1, on the reverse strand, counting down.
ACGAAATCTTAGACGCAGCAAACAATACTGGTGGTGCAGTTAAGAAACGTGAGGACACTCACAAAATGGCTGAAGCGAACAAAGCATTCGCTCACTATCGCTGGTAAGATATGTGCTAATTCCCTGAGCAATTCTAGTATCAGTAATCAACTTGCATTTTGCTTGTTTGAGAGAACTGTACGTGCTTAGGGTAAAGCTATATCTAAATATATTATCCTATTATTCTGGAAGGAGAAAGAATACCCATGGGAAGAGAATTTTCTTTGAAAAACACGCGTAATATCGGTATCATGGCACACATTGATGCGGGTAAAACGACTACTACTGAACGTATTCTTTATTACACTGGACGTATCCACAAAATTGGTGAAACACATGAAGGTGCTTCACAAATGGACTGGATGGAACAAGAACAAGACCGTGGTATTACGATTACTTCAGCCGCTACAACTGCAGCATGGAATGGTCACCGTGTTAACATCATCGACACACCAGGACACGTAGACTTCACTGTTGAAGTTGAACGTTCTTTACGTGTACTTGATGGTGCAGTGACAGTATTAGATGCGCAATCAGGTGTTGAACCTCAAACTGAAACAGTTTGGCGTCAAGCAACAACATACGGCGTACCACGTATCGTATTTGTAAACAAAATGGACAAATTAGGTGCTAACTTTGATTATGCAGTAAGCACTTTACATGATCGTTTACAAGCAAACGCAGCACCAATCCAATTACCAATTGGTGCAGAAGATGACTTCAATGCCATCATCGACTTAGTTACAATGAAATGTTTCAAATACACAAATGATTTAGGAACAGAAATTGAAGAAACTGAAATTCCTGAAGACCACCGTGAACGTGCAGAAGAAGCACGTGAAACATTAATCGAAGCTGTTGCTGAAACAAATGATGACTTGATGGAAAAAATCTTCAGTGAAGAAGAAATCACTGTTGACGAACTTAAAGACGCTATTCGTCAAGCAACAACAGACGTTGAATTCTACCCTGTATTATGTGGTACAGCGTTCAAAAACAAAGGTGTTCAATTAATGCTTGATGCTGTTATTGACTACCTTCCTTCTCCGTTAGATGTTAAACCAATCATTGGTCATCGTGCGGATGATCCTGATGAAGAAGTGATTGCGAAAGCAGACGACGATGCTGACTTCGCTGCACTTGCATTTAAAGTTATGACTGACCCATACGTTGGTAAGTTAACATTCTTCCGCGTATACTCAGGTACTTTAACTTCAGGTTCTTATGTTAAAAACTCAACAAAAGACAAACGTGAACGTGTAGGTCGTATCCTTCAAATGCACGCAAACTCACGTCAAGAAATCAGCACTGTATATTCTGGTGATATCGCAGCTGCTGTAGGTCTTAAAGATACTGGTACAGGTGACACGCTTTGTGGAGAGAAAAATGACATCATCCTTGAATCAATGGAATTCCCAGAGCCAGTTATCCACTTATCAGTTGAACCAAAATCTAAAGCTGACCAAGATAAAATGACTCAGGCGCTTGTGAAACTTCAAGAAGAAGACCCAACTTTCAAAGCGCATACAGATGAAGAAACAGGTCAAGTTATCATTGGTGGTATGGGTGAACTTCACCTTGACATCATTGTTGACCGTATGAAAAAAGAATTTAACGTTGAAGCTAACGTAGGTGCGCCAATGGTGTCTTATCGTGAGACATTCAGACAATCTGCTGCAGTTCAAGGTAAATTCTCTCGTCAATCTGGTGGTCGTGGTCAATACGGTGATGTACACATTGAATTCACACCAAACGAAACAGGTGCAGGTTTCGAATTCGAAAATGCTATCGTTGGTGGTGTAGTTCCTCGTGAATACATTCCATCAGTTGAACAAGGTCTTAAAGATGCTATGGAAAATGGTGTCTTAGCTGGTTACCCATTAATCGATGTTAAAGCAAAATTATTTGATGGTTCATACCACGATGTCGACTCATCTGAAATGGCCTTCAAAATTGCTGCATCTTTAGCGCTTAAAGAAGCTGCTAAAAAATGTGATCCAGTTATCTTAGAACCAATGATGAAAGTAACTATCGAAATGCCTGAAGAATACATGGGTGATATCATGGGTGACGTTACTGCCCGTCGTGGACGTGTAGATGGTATGGAACCACGTGGTAACGCACAAGTGGTAAACGCTTATGTACCACTTTCAGAAATGTTTGGTTACGCAACTTCATTACGTTCTAACACGCAAGGTCGCGGTACTTATACAATGTACTTCGATCACTATGCAGAGGTGCCAAAATCAATCTCTGAAGAAATCATCAAAAAGAACAAAGGCGAGTAATTCAATCATTACAAATTAGCGCGAATCATGTTAATATGACTAAGGGCAAGCCTTGTTTATAAATTGATTTTTTCAGTAAAATGATTTATAAAGGAAATATCATTATCTATCTCATGTTGGTGAGTAACTTTCATGAGAGATATTTAAAATATTAATTCTTATTCAAAGAGGAGAGATTTCATAATGGCAAAAGAAAAATTCGATCGCTCAAAAGAACATGCCAATATTGGTACTATCGGTCACGTTGACCATGGTAAAACTACTTTAACAGCTGCTATCGCAACTGTATTAGCTAAAAACGGTGACTCTGTTGCACAATCATACGACATGATTGACAACGCGCCAGAAGAAAAAGAACGTGGTATCACAATCAATACTTCACACATCGAATACCAAACAGACAAACGTCACTATGCACACGTTGACTGTCCTGGACACGCTGACTATGTTAAAAACATGATCACTGGTGCTGCTCAAATGGACGGTGGTATCTTAGTAGTATCTGCTGCTGATGGTCCAATGCCACAAACTCGTGAACACATCCTTTTATCACGTAACGTTGGTGTACCAGCATTAGTTGTATTCTTAAACAAAGTTGACATGGTTGACGATGAAGAATTATTAGAATTAGTTGAAATGGAAGTTCGTGACTTATTATCTGAATACGACTTCCCAGGCGATGACGTACCTGTAATCGCTGGTTCAGCATTAAAAGCTTTAGAAGGCGAACCAGAATACGAAGAAAAAATCTTAGAATTAATGCAAGCTGTTGATGATTACATTCCAACTCCAGAACGTGACTCAGACAAACCATTCATGATGCCAGTTGAGGACGTATTCTCAATCACTGGTCGTGGTACAGTTGCTACTGGTCGTGTTGAACGTGGTCAAATCAAAGTTGGTGAAGAAGTTGAAATCATCGGTTTAGCTGAAGAATCTTCTAAAACAACTGTTACTGGTGTAGAAATGTTCCGTAAATTACTAGACTACGCTGAAGCTGGTGACAACATTGGTGCTTTATTACGTGGTGTTGCACGTGAAGACATCAACCGTGGTCAAGTATTAGCTGCTCCTGGTTCAATTACACCACACACAAAGTTTAAAGCAGAAGTTTACGTATTATCTAAAGACGAAGGTGGTCGTCACACTCCATTCTTCTCTAACTACCGCCCACAATTCTATTTCCGTACTACTGACGTAACTGGCGTTGTTCACTTACCAGAAGGTACTGAAATGGTTATGCCTGGCGATAACGTTGAAATGGAAGTTGAATTAATTTCACCAATCGCTATCGAAGACGGTACGCGTTTCTCAATTCGTGAAGGTGGACGTACTGTAGGATCAGGCGTTGTTACTGAAATCGAAAAATAATTCATCTATTTGATGAGATAAAAGAGCTAGCCCTGTTGGGTTAGCTCTTTTTATATTGGCGCTCTGTCAAATCAGACTGATAAGCAAAGTATAGGGGTAAAGTAGTATCGCGTTACTTAATCTCTTTTTTGATGCGTTTCAAAATGATTCATACATAAAATGATAGACTGCACTACTAAACTATTTATAGAAGGGATACAATATAAAGCTAGCTTATCTAGAGAGCAATGCTAAAAATAACTATCTTTTCTTGTCTCCGCATCATGAACAAAGCTATAAGTAACTACTGTTATGAGTTGAATTAAAAGATCAATGGCATCTTACTAGTAAAAGTATTCTATTAATTCAATAGTACACTTCCATTTGAAATGTATTGCTTTTAAGCGTTAAAGTGTGTATGATGGAAATTATCTAAATATTCTCACTTCACTTTGATTGCGGGATATGATTCCGTTGAGTGTATTGTGTATAAGATGGGATAAATTAAACTATTTAATTTGAATTGGAAAGTGGGAAAACCATGGAGAATTTGACAGCAAAGCAATTTGTAATGAATATTTTGAATGGCATGGCTATTGGTGTCGTCGTTGTGCTTATTCCAGGTGCATTACTAGGAGAATTAATGAAAGTATTAGTACCTGTTCTGCCATTTTTGAAACCTATCGTAGGGGCTTTGGCATTGTCTAATGCGATGATGGGACTCGTGGTGGGTGTATTAACCGGTTTAAACTTTAAATTTAATCCAATCCAAGCTACGGCATTGGGATTAGCGACGATGTTTGCATCAGGTGCAGCGCAATTTGGAAAAGAAGGTATGATTATACTTAAAGGTACGGGCGATGTCATCAACATGGGACTGACAGCAGCATTAGGAGCAGCTGTGATTTTGTTTATCGGTGATAAGTTAAAAGCCTATACGATTTTAGTGATACCACTTATATTACTCGTAGGCGTTGGCTTTATTGGACGCTTGATGTTGCCGTACGTCATGCAAATCACCACATGGATTGGACATGGGGTCGCAGCACTATTGAGCCTTCAGGCAGTCGTGATGTGTATCATCATAGCAGTGATATTTAGCATAATGATTGTGTCGCCGATTACAACTGTAGGTATTTCACTTGCGATTTCAATTTCAGGCATTGGTGCAGGTGCAGCAAATATTGGTATTTGTGCAGCTGGTTTCGGATTTGCGATATTAGGTTGGTCAGTTAATACGAAAGGAACAAGTGTGGCACATTTTATTGGCTCGCCTAAAATGTCGATGGCGAATGCAGCGCAAAAGCCTATTATTTTACTACCTATTGTGTGTACAGCGGCTTGTTGTGGTCTGATTGCTTCTCTATTAAATATTATTGGCACACCTATGAGTGCAGGTTTTGGATTTAGTGGCTTAGTAGGACCCATTAATTATTTAAATTTAGTAGACGGTGGTTGGAATATAACTAATTTTATAAAAATGTTAGTTGCTTTTATTATTGCGCCGGTTGGATTCAATTTCTTATTTAAATATCTATTTATGCGTGTGTTCCCCATTGTGAAACCTGAAGATTATCGTTTGAATATTTAAAGCGTTAGCTGAAGCATTGTCCCATTCAATTGAAAATCGCTTCAACCTATACAACGAAATATAAAAAGAGAGGAGGGGACAATGGTTTATAACTTATAAAAAATAAGAAGGCAAGACGTTGAAGTCTGCCTTCTTAATAATTTGTGATACAGTTTGAGATCAACTTAAAATAGATTTCAAAAAATCAGTGCATATGACTTTTAATTATTTATAAAAAGGGGGTATCGTATTCAATCACTAACAGTATTACAAGCCTAGCGCGAGTAAGCGCGTATGAATATGATGATGTTTCATCCCCTCTTTAAGTAAGGATAACGAAAATCAAGCAACATAATGTTTAGATACCATGCTCAATCTCTTTTTTTCTATTGATAGTTAGATTTAAATACTAAGATTTAAATGAATATGCCACTATTATGGTTTATTCAGCTTCTCTAATTTCATCAGCAATATCGTTATAATCTATTTCAGTTTCTGTGAATGTACGATTATGAACTGGGAAATGTTGCTCAAAATTTTCGAAGTTTTGAATTTCAACTGTAACATGATCGACTTCAAAATCGAGGACATGCCCACCAAACTGACGGGCATCATCAGCGAAATGGATATGAAACCCTCCAGAACCTATCCCATGAAAGAGTTCAGGTGTAAAAAAGCCAATAAGAGTTCCTTGAATATTTTCTTCTGTTTGTTCTGGCTGTCTACGCGCAGAATTGATTAAACGTGTATAAGGGGGCTCTTGCCCAGGCATCATACGCACATGCATTTTTTTAAATGTTCCTGTAATTCTTACAGATGAAAACATATTTGCACTTAGCATATGTGCTTTCACTTCTTCTAACACGTCTTCAGAAGGTTTATTTTCTGTTTGGTAAGTTTCATCAGCAGAAAAGCGTGTAATTGTTGCATAAGGCGTCATTTCGTCGCCTTTTAATTTAACGAACTCTTTATGTTCATTTGCGTGATAAGCTTCTCCATTTAGAAAAATCACTTCACCGTCGGATCCTGTTAATGTTGCAAGTCCAGAGTCACCATGTTCCAGTACTTCTTTTACACTCATAGTGCCTTCTAATAGTCCTGCCATTAACGTACCTAAAGTCCCGTGTTGATATAATGTGTGTGCCATACTCTAATTACTCCTTTGCTTTCTTTTCTGTTTAATTTAATGCATCGGGTAGTACATTTGTTGATAATTTAATGTTATCGGCATAATTGACCGGAATATCAATTAAAACAGGTCCTTCTGTCGTATAACTTTCTTTAATTGCTTGTTCTAATTCTGCTGGTGTAGTGACGCGAACGCCTTTTGCTCCGAATGACTCTGCGTATTTGACAAAGTCAACTTCCCCGAATTCAACACCTGCAGAACGTTGATATTTCATTTCCTCTTGGAATTCAACCATATTGTAACGTCCGTCATTCCAAATCAATTGTGTAATATTAAGGTTTTTACGAACTGCTGTTTCAAGTTCTTGGCCAGAAAATAGGAAGCCACCATCTCCAGCAACTGAGATTACCCGTTCATGAGGTCTAACGAGTGCAGCAGCAATTGCCCAAGGTAAAGCGACACCTAATGTTTGCATCCCATTACTGAACAATAAATGACGTGGTTTATAGCTTCTAAATTTTCTAGCCATCCAAATGTAATGACTTCCTACATCGACAGTCACTGTTGAATCGTCACTAATTGTTTTTTGCATCGCATCGATAATTTCGATAGGGTGAAGGACACCTTCAACATGCGTTGCTTTAATCCCTGTTGCTTCAGATACATTATCTCTAAGTGAATCGAGTTTTTGTAATTTTTCTTCGTCTAAGATTGGATGATTAATATGTTCAGAAATGAGTTGAATTGTCTCTGATATATTACCAATCAATTCAGCTTTAGGTTGCATATGGTTCGTGATTTCTGCAGGAACTTCATCAATATTGATAATTTCAGTCTCTAATTCTTTATTCCAGTTACTTGCTTCATACTCAATTGGGTCATAACCAATTGTGATGACTAAATCACTTTTTCTAAGAAGCTCATCACCCACTTGGTTTCTAAATAAACCTATTCTTCCAAAGAAGTGTGACTCCAATTCACGGCTAATCACACCTGCACCTTGGAATGTTTCAACAACAGGTAATTTTGACTTTTCAACAAGTTGACGAATCGCATGTGTCTCAGCTTCACTAGAGCTACGCATACCCACTAATAATACAGGTGATTGTGCAGATTTTAAATCTTCGACAATATTTTTAATATCTTCCTCTGCAGGAACACCTAATTTTGGTTTTTGAGGAACAGTGATTGCTTCCGTTTGAACTGGCGCACTAATAACGTCTTGTGGAATACTGATAAAACTTGCACCATTTTTTCCAGAAGTTGCTTCTCGAATCGCATTTGTCATCACTTCTGATAATGATTCAGGATCTTGAACTTCCGCACTGAATTTTGTAGAAGATCTCAATAATGATGCATTGTCCACACTTTGATGGGTTAAACGAAGTAAATCATTACGCTTAACTTGTCCACCAATAGCGAGCACAGGGTCACCTTCAGAAGTTGCAGTGAGAAGGCCGGTAGTAAGATTGCTCACCCCTGGTCCACTTGTTACAAGGGCAACTCCTGGCTTTCCAGTCAATCGGCCAATTCCTTGCGCAATCATGGCAGCATTTTGCTCATGACGCGTAACAATAAGTTCAGGGCCATCATCTTTTAATGCATTAAAAAGAAAATCTATTTTTGCACCCGGTATACCAAATACATAGTCAATACCGTGATGTTTTAAAGTATCAATCACCATATCTGCAGCTGAATAGTTTTGATGAGTCATGTTATCAATTCCTTCCTTATCATGTAAGATAAGTCAGTATCAGTGAACGATTCATACCTAAAATATATTAGCAGGGTATCAAATAGATCACTCATATGACTTATGCCTATTTTAAGTCTAGAACACAAAACTAATTTAATCAAAAACAATGTTTTTATTATTTAGATGGAAATAGTTATTTTAAAAATATCAATTTATTAAGTCGTTGATATGACTTGTATTAAGCGATTACATGAATTTTGGCTATCGGATAATATCAATTTTTCAACAATTAAAATATAGAATAATAAATGAAGTAAAAGGGATTTTGATATAAAAATGAGCTCATTTTAGTGAGTGAATAAAACGCAAAGAAGAGGACAATCAAATCATTATTGTCCTCTTTTTTCTAAATCATTATAAATATGAAATTATCCATTAATATATGATAGCGCGCCTGAATTAGCCGTTTGAGAAGTAACGACATCATCAAAAAGATTTTCTATCTTGCTTATATTCTCAACTTGAAACCTTAACTAAAAGTTGCCTTCAAGTTCTAATATTTTCATGAATGTACTTACGGCGTACTTCATCGCACTTTCATCAATATCAAAGTGTGGACTATGATGGGGCCAATCGGTTTCTTTTTGAGGGTTACCGCAACCCGTAAAGAAAAAAGCACCGGGTCTGGCTTTTAAATAAAAAGAGAAATCTTCTCCAACCATCATGAGGTCAGAGTCATGGTATCGAAAGTTCAATGCATTGGCTGCCTTTTTAACGGTTTCTGCTGACGCTTCATGATTATAGACAGGTAAATAACCCTTAATGTAATCATATGAATAAGTGATATCGTTTGCCAATGCGAGTCCTTGAAGCAGCTTATCCATCTTATGATAGATGTGTGTTTGAACTTCAGAATCAAAAGTTCGAACAGTGCCTTGGCAAGTGGCTGTATCAGGAATAACGCTATCGGCGTTTCCTGCTTCAATCTTACCGAAAGAGAGTACTGCTTGTTTGACGGGATCTATCGTTCTTGAGACGATTTTTTGAGCACTTAAAATGAACTCTGCCAAAATAACGATGGGGTCGATGGTTTCGTGGGGTTTCGCGCCATGCCCTCCTTTACCAAAGAGCGTAATATGAAATTCATCCGGCTGTGCCATCATAGGCCCGGGTCGTGTATGAATCGTGCCGGTAGGGTAGCCTGTCCACAAATGGTTGCCATAGATTTTATCAACGCCCATTAATGCATTGTCTGCAATCATTTCTTGAGCGCCACCCGGTGTTAATTCCTCGCCATATTGAAATATCAGAACGACTGTCCCTTTCAACTCCGATTGATGCTCGTGTAATAGTTCCGCGACGGTTAATAATATAGACGTATGGCCATCATGACCACAGGCATGCATGATGCCTGGTACTTTAGAACGATAAGGGACGTCTTTTAAATCATCGATAGGTAGCGCATCGAAATCAGCGCGCAAAGCAATTGTAGGGCCGGGCTCTTCGCCTAATATACGGGCTAATATACCGTTTTGTCCTACATGCGCATCAATTTGAAAGTTTAATTTTTGGAGACGCTCTACAATATAATCATGAGTATGTTTTTCTTGAAAAGACAATTCGGGATATTGATGAAGATAACGACGTGTTTCAATCATATCCTGTTCTTTTTCATAAGCCAATTGGAACCAATCAGTCACGATGATCCCTCCTTACTTGCAGTTATTTCATTTATTATACACTTGCTTTTAAGTTTGTACAAAATACGTTATGATTAAAGTGTATGAAAATTGAAAGGGGAACTTAATCATGGTACAAAAGTTAAATGACTTTCTTGAAGAAAATATTAGTTATTTAAAAGATAATGGTCTTTATAATGAAATTGATACAATTGAAGGTGCAAACGGTCCTGAAATTAAAATTAATGGCAAAAAATACATTAACCTTTCTTCAAATAACTATTTAGGCTTAGCAACAAACGAAGATTTGAAAAAGGCAGCTAAAAGTGCTATTGATTCTCATGGTGTAGGTGCAGGGGCAGTACGTACTATTAATGGTACATTAGATTTACACGATGAACTTGAAGCGACTTTGGCGAAATTTAAAGGCACTGAAGCGGCAATTGCTTACCAATCAGGTTTCAATTGTAATATGGCTGCAATTTCAGCGGTTATGAATAAAAATGATGCTATTCTTTCTGATGAATTAAACCATGCCTCAATTATTGATGGTTGCCGTTTATCAAAAGCGAAAATTATTCGTGTTAACCATTCAGATATGGATGATTTACGTCAAAAAGCAAAAGAAGCTGTAGAATCTGGGCAATACAATAAAGTGATGTACATTACTGACGGTGTTTTCAGTATGGATGGTGATGTTGCTAAATTACCTGAAATTGTCGAAATTTGTGAAGAATACGGTATCATGGTTTACGTGGATGATGCACACGGTTCAGGTGTGATGGGTAAAGGTGCAGGTACAGTAAAACATTTCGGCTTACAAGACAAAGTTGATTTCCAAATCGGAACATTATCTAAAGCAATTGGTGTTGTGGGTGGCTATGTTGCGGGCTCACAAAAATTAATTGACTGGTTGAAAGTACAATCACGTCCGTTCTTATTCTCTACTTCATTGGCACCTGGCGATACAAAAGCTATTACTGAAGCAGTTAATAAATTAATGGCATCAACTGAACTTCATGATCGACTATGGGACAATGCGCATTATTTAAAAGAAGGTCTGAACCGTTTAGGATTTAATACAGGTAAATCTGAAACACCGATTACGCCTGTAATTATTGGAGACGAAAAGAAAACACAACAATTTAGTAAACGTTTAATGGATGAAGGCATTTATGTTAAATCTATCGTATTTCCAACTGTGCCACGTGGTACAGGACGTGTACGTAATATGCCAACAGCTGCACACACAAAAGAAATGCTAGATGAAGCGTTAGCGGTGTATGAACGTGTGGGTAAAGAATTAGAAGTCATTTAACTAAAAAAATTATATATTAAGATTCGTTATTTGAGCTGGAAAAGGGCACATATTCGAGTCATCTTTAAAAGAGCAAGGTGTACACTTATCATAGCAGTGTAATGATTTTACCTTGTTCTTTTTTGATTTAAGTGTCATATCGTATGCAGGACAGAAAATTAATTTTATTGTGAAACTTTGGTAAAGATAACTGCAATTGCGTATAAATGGTTATAAACGAATACGAAATCTAGTGAGTGACTTCCTTTATTTGTTTAGAGCTTTATCTTTAGCTTAAAATATGCTTATAGCTCAAACTGATTTAACATTAAGATGTCTTTGATATTTAAATTTGCGATAAAGTTAGAATTTGAAATCAATGTGTATTTATATGTATATCATGCATATACAAGAAAACGCTTTAATGTTATAATTACTCTATATTTTAAAGAAAATGATTGTACATAAAACACATGTGTCCTCAGGAGAAACACAGAATGGAGATGGATGACGTTATGAAAAGAATTATGGTTACCGGTGCGTTAGGACAAATTGGGACTGAGCTTGTCGCAAAATGCCGTGAAGTTTATGGTACTGAAAATGTGCTTGCTACTGATATTCGTGAGCCAGAAGCAGGTTCTATAGTTGCGGAAGGTCCGTTTGAAATACTAGATGTGACAGATGCAGATAAAATGATGCAAATTGCAGAATCATTTAAGCCTGATACTTTGATGCATATGGCTGCGCTATTGTCTGCAACTGCTGAACAAAAGCCTTTATTAGCATGGAATTTGAACATGGGTGGACTTGTAAATGCGTTAGAAACAGCGCGTCACTTAAACTTACAATTTTTTACCCCAAGTTCTATCGGTGCTTTTGGACCCAATACACCTAAGAAAAACACACCCCAAGTTACAATCCAAAGACCAAATACGATGTACGGTGTAAATAAAGTTTCTGGGGAATTATTGTGCGATTACTATTTTACTAAATTCGGTGTGGATACACGCAGTGTTCGTTTCCCTGGTTTGATTTCATATGTTAAAGAGCCCGGTGGCGGTACAACGGATTATGCCGTTGATATTTATTTCCAAGCGGTTCGAGAAGGTAAGTACACAAGCTATATTGATAAAAACACATATATGGATATGATGTTTATGGATGATGCGATACAAGCGATTATTCAATTAATGGAAGCAGACGGTGGTAAACTGATTCATCGTAATGCATATAACTTAAGTGCAATGAGTATAGAACCAGAAATGGTAAAGTCAGCAATTCAAGAACATATGCCTGAATTTACACTAGACTATGATGTAGATCCTGTACGTCAAGATATTGCTGAAAGTTGGCCAGATAATATTGATACGAGTTGCGCACGTGGCGAATGGGGCTTTAACCCTAAATATGATTTAGAAGCGATGACAACACGTATGTTAGAAGGTATTCGCGAGAAAGAAAGTCATAAAGCCTAAATTAATATTAAATAAAGCAGTAAAGTTGTTGAAAAGTATGTGGCTCAAGGAAATTCACCATTTCAATAACTTTACTGTTTTTTTGCTTGTTATAGTATCATTTCAGAGCTAAACAATAATAAGGGTGTCGACGTATATATCAAAACAATTGAAGTTCAATCGGTTAGAAAGTAAGATAGATGATAATATAGTCAATTCGTATAGGTTATTCGAAATAGCGCTATCTTTTTTGAAATGGCAGAAATATTTCACAAAAATTAAAATAAAATCTATAAATTGTTTTAATTTTCGGAATTCTCATTGAATTGTATGACTGTCATTGTTATAATGCATATATTACATTTACATAATTAGGAGGAATAATCATGTCAGAACTCATTAAACTTGATGCCAGAAAATCACTCAAAGAAAAGCCCGACAATGCATCGCTTACTTTCGGTGAAGTCTTCACTGATTACATGTTAAGCTTTGAGTACTCATTAGAAAAAGGATGGCACGATTTAAAGATTATTCCTTATGGTCCAATTGAACTTTCACCGTCAGCACAGAGTATTCACTATGGCCAATCAGTATTTGAAGGGTTAAAAGCATACAAACATAACGGCGAGGTTGTTTTGTTTAGACCTGAGGAAAATTTTAAACGTATCAATCAGTCGTTGGCACGTTTAAAAATGCCGGAAATTGACGAAGCATTATTGCTAGAAGGATTAAAACAGCTCGTAGATATTGATCGTGATTGGGTACCAGAAGGAGAAGGTCAGTCTCTTTATATTCGACCGACTGTATTTGCGACAGAAGGTGTGTTAGGTGTTCACCCGTCCCACGAATATCGCTTGTTAATTATTTTATCACCATCGGGTTCATATTATGGCGGTGACTCATTACGTCCAACTAAAATTTATGTTGAAGATGAATACGTACGTGCCGTGCGTGGAGGCGTTGGATTCGCGAAAGTAGCAGGTAACTACGCTGCAAGTTTACTTGCTCAAGCAAATGCGAATGAACTCGGTTTTGATCAAGTACTATGGTTAGATGGTGTAGAACAAAAATATGTTGAAGAAGTAGGAAGTATGAACATCTTTTTTGTCATTAATGGCAAAGTGTTTACGCCACAATTAAACGGGAGTATTTTACCAGGGATTACGAGAAAAACGGTGCTCGAATTGGCACAAACATTAGGGTATGAAGTTGAAGAGCGTCGTATTTCGATTGATGAATTATTTGATCTTCATAAAGAAGGCGCTTTACAAGAAGTGTTTGGTACCGGTACAGCAGCAGTCATCTCACCTGTAGGGACATTACAATTTAAAGATCAACAGATTGTAATTAATGATAATCAAACAGGCCCTATCACACAAGAACTTTATGATCACTACACAGGTATTCAAAGTGGAAAATTAGATGATCCTAAAGGATGGCGTGTAGTTGTACCACATTACGAAAGATAAGATATTTGAATCATTTTTAAATTTGAAAAAGGAAGCGTCAAAATTGCGTTGTTCAATTTTGGACGCTTTTTATTTTGAAGTATGATAAACCTAACGCAAAAAAAGATGAGGTGAGGAAAGAATGACAAATCAACAATGGATACTATTCGATAAAGATGGCACACTGATACATTTTGATCAGAGTTGGACCAAGATAGGCATACAATTAGTTGATGACGTCTGTGCATATTATAAAATTAATAATCAGAGCGAAGTGTATCACAAATTAGGTATACGTGATCATCAATTTGTGAAAGGAAGTATCATGGCTTCAGGGACGTTAAAAGATATGATAAATGTATTTAACGCTTTTACAGATGCGGATACTACAAAATGGGTTTCAGAAAGAAGTCAGCAACTGATACGTCAAAGACAGCCTGAAATCGAGTTGTATGAAGGTGTGCAGACATTGCTTTATGAACTAAAACAACAGTCTTATCATTTAGGTCTAGTGACAAGTGATAATGCGGTAGGGGTAGACAAATTTATCAAAACTACACAATTAGAGCAGGTTTTTGACATATTGATTTCTACAGAGGGTAATCATTATGAAAAGCCAGATGCACGGTTGCTTCAACCTTTGTGGGACATGGGCGTACAAGGTAAATCGCTTGTGATGGTGGGAGATACAGATAACGATATGTTGACTGGAAAAAATGCAGGTAGTGCTTTAAATGTAGGTGTAAGAACGGGATTAGGGCAAGAAGCGACATTTGAAGCGGCAGATGTGGTCATTGATGACATCAGTCAATTACTGTCTGTATTAGATAAAAAAGCAGATCAAAGAAGTTAACGACGTGCGTTGTTTCTTCTTTAACCTGCTTTAAAATTAGCGCATTAATCTTGATAAGATTCGGATTATGAACGCGAATCCACTTGTCTATATGTATGAATTACATGTTCGATTTTCTTGAGCACGATATCAATCGACTCGGGGTTTTCATATAAGTCGTATTCTTTAATATTGACACGAACAACTGGACAAGCGTTAAATTGATTAATCCAATCGTCATAACGTTTAAACAACATTTTCCAATATTCTGGATCAGTTTCGATTTCCATTTGACGTCCACGTGTTTGAATGCGTTCAATCACAGTGTCATAATCAGATTCGAGATAAATAAGGACATCTGGCTTAGGAAAGTAAGGTGTTAATACCATTGCCTCGAAAAGGTTTGAGTAGGTCTGGAAATCTTCTTCAGACATTGTACCTTGTTCTTCATGCATTTTCGCAAAAATATCGACGTCTTCATAAATAGAACGATCTTGTACAAAACCACCGCCATATTCGAACATACGTTTTTGTTCTTTGAAACGCTCTGCTAAAAAGTAAATTTGAAGATGGAAACTCCATCGATTGAAATCTTGATAAAATTTATCGAGGTAAGGATTATTTTCGACATTTTCATAAGAAGTTCGAAAGTTAAGCTTCTCAGCTAAAGCTTGCGTTAATGATGATTTACCAACACCAACGGTTCCAGCTATTGTAATAATAGCATTGGAAGGAATGTTATATTGATTCATTTCATTTGCCTCCGATTAGTTCGTTAATTTGTTCTAATACATGCGCATAGTCATCAGGATTTTCAACAAAGTCAATTTTTGTTGTGTCAATCCATAAAACATGATGACCATCATTTTTTAATGATTGATAGTAATTTGCATAATCTTCTTTAAGTTTTAATAAATAATCATCTTGGATATTCGCTTCGAAATCACGATCTCGTTTGGCGATACGTGCTTTAAGTATACTTAAATCTGCATCTAAAATAACAGTGAAGTCTGGAGAAATCAGATCTTCCGTTAAAATATCATAAATTCTGGAAAATTTATCATATTCCTTATCATTTAAAGTATTACGCGCAAAAATTTTGTTTTTATAAATATGATAGTCGCTGACAATGCCACCATCGTATTCAGCTAGATCTTGATAAGCTTTGTAACGATGACATAAGAAAAACATTTCCGTTTGAAAACTCCATTTGGAAATATCTGTATAAAAATCTGATAGATAAGGATTTTCGCCGACAATTTCTTTTGCTTCATAAAAGTGATAAGATTGACTCAACTTATGCGCTAATGAAGATTTGCCAACGCCTATCGGTCCTTCGATTGCGATAAACGGTTTTTTCATATTTTTCTCTCCATAAAAAATTTTATTGAACCAGTATTACAAATTTTAACATAAGTGAGGCTATTTCTGTATGACAAGTCATCAATATTATATGTCATTGGCACTTGAAGAAGCACGTGAAGCGGCAAAAAAAGGAGAAGTGCCTATCGGTGCCATTATCGTTAAAAATGAAAAAGTGATTGCACGTGCACATAATTTACGTGAAACAAATCAAATTCCGACTGCACATGCTGAGCAACTAGCAATAGAACGAGCTGCTGAAACACTAGGAACATGGCGATTAGAAGGATGTACATTGTATGTGACACTAGAGCCTTGCGTGATGTGTGCAGGAAGCATTGTGATGAGTCGAGTGGACAATGTTGTATTTGGTGCATATGATCCAAAAGGGGGATGCACCGGTAGTTTAATGAATCTCGTTCAAGATCAGCGTATGAATCACCGAGCAAAAGTGATTGAAGGTGTATTGGCCTACTCATGTGGTGAAATCTTACGTCAATTTTTTAGAACGCTACGTCAACGAAAAGCCACTAAGGCGATGTCAAACTAGGCTGTGATTAAGTTATCGAGGCATGAAAAAAAGATATGAGTTGGTGCCAAGTGTAAACAACAAATCCCCGACTGAATGACATAGCGTTGTACAAGTAATCCTTTCTTTCGTTTAAATAAATGAAGATGTTTGAACAATACTTATAGTCATAATTTTGATAGAATGAGACTGTATTTGAGACAGTCATTTTATAGTTAAAACATAAAAGAGAGAGGGATAAAGATGGTAAAACTTATTGCCACAGATATGGACGGCACGTTGCTAAACGCAGCACATGAAGTTTCACAAGAAAATATTGAAGCCATTCAATACGCACAATCACGCGGTGTTACAGTAACCATTGCGACAGGCCGAGCGTTTTATGAAGCGAATGATCCGATTAAACCAACAGGATTAAAAGTCCCATATATTTGTTTGAATGGCGCAGAAGTCCGTGATGAAAGCTTTGATATTGTCCATACATCGAGTCTAAATCATGAACTTTATCAACGTATTCGAAACGTGCTCGTTCGTGAAAATATCTATTATCAAATTTATACAAATTTTGGTATTTACACTGAAGACCCTGAGCGTGATTTAGCAATTTATTTGGACATTGCTAAATACTCAGGGCAACAACCTGATGTTGAAAAAATACGTCAACATATTAATCATCGTATTGAAATTGGAACATTAAAAGTAGTAAACAACTATGACAATATAGAATCCGTAACAGGAGAGTTAATCATGAAAGTTCTTGCGCATGATACGGATTTAGATAAAATTGCCCGAGTGAAGGCTGAATTGTCAGAGAGTAGTAATTTAGCGGTGTCTTCTTCTTCAAAAGGTAATCTAGAAATTACGCACATAGATGCACAAAAAGGGTTAGCATTATGTGCGATTGCTGAAAAATTAGGCATTGATATGAAAGATACCATGGCAATCGGTGACAATTTGAACGATAAATCAATGCTAGATCGTGCAGGTATTGCTGTGGCAATGGACAATGGTTTACCTGAATTAAAAGAAAATGCCACTTTTGTAACAGCTTCGAATGAAGAAAGTGGTGTCGCAAAAGCAATTTATCGTGTTTTAGGTGAGAATAATTAATTTGGCTTAAGCGTGATACTGCATATTGTCTTTTAACTCTATTATAGCGGGTATAATCCATCTAGCATGATGGATTTTGTATCAATCGGATTGGTGAAATGATATTTCAATTTTGCCTTTCCGATTTTTTTATGAATAAAAATAGAGAATCACTATAACGACGGTAAATTGTCTAGTTCCCAAGAATAATTTATAAACCAATAAAAAAGAACTCTAGATTATTGATTTAATCTAGAGTCCCTTCTAAATCATTAAAATTATGATGAGTTTGCCTCAAAAAAGATTATTTTTATGAGTGCAAACTATGATTTTCTATATTTCAATTTTGCAAACGCATCATGCTGATGGATAGATTCTTCGTTACGACATTCAATATCGAAGCCTTCTATCCAGTTGACCTCTACTAAGTCAGCAGCAATCAAGCGTATTAAATCTTCTACAAAACGTGGATTTTCGTAAGCGCGCTCTGTTACTCTTTTTTCATCAGGTCTTTTTAAGATAGGATAAAGCATTGAGCTCGCATTGGCTTCCATTGCATCTAAAATAATCTCTTTATGGTTTTCAGGTAATATCGCGTTTTTGTCAATATATGTTTTGACAGTAATCATACCACGTTGATTGTGTGCAGAGTATTCACTGATTTCCTTAGAACATGGACAGAGCGTTGTCACTGCAGCCTCAATTGTCAATTCTTTGCGTGTAATTTGATCGTTATCGACAGCTAAACCATATGTGACGTCTGCATGGCCAATTGCTTTAATTTGAGTGACTGGGCTCAAGCGATCAAAAAACCACTTTCCGCTCACGTCTACACCAGCACTTCGTTGTTTCATACTTGTTTTGAGACGATTCATCAGTTGTGTTAATGCTTCAAATTCAAGTCGAATCCCGTTGTCATATTCCGCTTCAACAGATTCTAATATACGACTCATGTTAATGCCTTTTTCATCTTGCGTCAGGCTTGTCGAAAAGCTAAAATTACCAGCCGTTTGGTATTGATCAATCCAAACAGGGTAAACGAGATTTTTAATTCCTACTTCTTCTATTTCAAATAAGAAATTTTTATGCGTACTTTGAAGGTCGGGCATTTCAGATTTTGTTGTCGGCTTACTTCCATTAACGGGATCAACCGAACCGAAATGTCTCCAACGACCTTCACGCGTTGATAAATCAAATTCAGTCATGTATCTTCCTCCACTAAATTTTCACAGTAATACGAATGTCATACCATTTATTTAAATTGATAAGTCCAAAATGTTTCTCTTGTTAAATAAGCTGCTGCATCTTTGGGTACACCCGATGCCTGTCCTTGAGGATTCGCAAGTTGTTCTAAAAACGGACCTGTTTGTGAACGATGCGCCTCAAAAGCAGCAAATTTTTGGTCTCTATAGTCTGAAATGTCATTGATGATATCAGGTTCACCGAGCACATCAATGGCGTCGTTACTGAATGCTACAAGTTGTAATCTTGGGCGACGACTTTCTTCCATTCGACCTACTGTTCTTACAACAGCTTCAGCAGTCGCTTCATGATCTGGGTGAACCGCATGCCCAGGATAGAAAGAAATAATGGTTGTAGGTTGCGTCTCATCAATTAATTTTTGAACCATCGCATCCATTTCTTCATGGGGTTCAAATTCAACCGTTTTATCGCGTAGCCCCATTTTACGTAAATCTGTAATCCCAATCGCCTTTGCAGCATCTTCAAGTTCGCGTTCACGAATATTAGGCAGTGATTCGCGTGTCGCGATAGGGGGATTTCCTAAGTTACGTGCCATTTGACCAAGTGTCAGACAAGCATAAGTAACTGGCACACCGTCGTTGATATAACGTGCAAGTGTACCAGCAGAGGAGAATGTCTCATCGTCAGGATGAGGAAAGATGACAAGAATATGTTTTTCAATCGTCATTTGTATTCGTACTCCTTTCTACGCCTTAAAAGGTTTGCGACTAATTTCAAGTGCTGCCGCAAGTTGACCTTCATAATTAAATCCTGCTAATAAGAACTCCTCATCATCGTTCACTTCATAGTGTGTTAAGCCTTGAACGTAAACCCAACCGTTGTTGTCGAGCTTTAAACCTACGCGATAAGGATCCTTGCCGCCCCCTTTAAGTTGGGCGTGCTGATAAGTCAGCTGTATATTTCTTAAAAATGTGCCTGCGTTGAATACACGCTGATCAAAATGATTCGCATAAGCGCCATTTGTTGTCTCAACGTGGATATAGACAGGTTCATTGGCATAGTGATCAAATAATTTTTGAACAGTCGTTTCTGTAATCGGTTGCAAAAAATTCACTGCCTTCCTGATTATGGTTATCTGTCCATTTTACTAAAAAAGAAAGAAAATTAATATAGCTCTGCTCATTTTAATCCTCAAATAAAAGCAAATCTTTACTTAATTGAGGTGTGGGTTGTCTTCTCATCACGAGCTGTTGATAACTTTCTGTAAAATAATCAAGACGCTCTTGATCTTGTAAAAGATGATAGCTGAGAAGGTCAATAATAAAGTGATTGGCTAATTGTGAATTAATAAAATACGCATCATGCGTACGACTGCGATCGGCAGTGATAATAATACGGTCACAATAAGTTTCAAGTGCAGGCGTGCGCAAATGAGAAATAGCAATAATCGTCGCTTCATTTTGGTGTCCATGATAAATGCTATCAATAATTTCTTGCGTCGCACCACTATTGGTAAAAGCAACAATGGTTGTTTTGTTATTGCACATATGCCCGACGACAGTCATTAAATGGGCATCAGTAATCGCAAGCGTATTAAACCCCATACGAGCAGTACGAAAGTAAAGTTCTTGCGCGCTCAGTCCAGAACTACCAATACCGATAAAAATTGTTTTTTCGCTGTTTCTAATGGTATTTACGAGGTAGAGCAAATCTGACTCAACTAAAAATTCTCCGGTATGATCCATAATTGAACGATAGTGTTGGTGCAAAATTTGTATAGACGGACTATTATGAATCGGCTTCACTTGCAATTCATGTTGAATAGCGAATCGAAAAGATTGAAAGCTATCATAATGTAGTTTATAAGCAAAGCGCGTCACACTTGAAGGCGATACCCCAATCACATCAGCTAAATTATTTATGGCGCCAATATCCATTTGGTAATCGATATTTAAAATATAATTTGCAATTTGTCGATCTACTTTTGTGAAAAGATGTTGATATTGTTGAATACGATTTTCAATTTTCATAGCAATTCTCCTTTAATCTCATTGTATTTGAAAAGATTTTTCAAAACAATGTATTTTATTGACGGATATTTTCAAAATGATATATTGAAGGTGGATAGATGATGCATTGAAACGCAAAGCATAAGCCATAGTTATCCACCTTGTACTGTACTTTAAAGATGAAATATTTTTAGACGTATGTTTTCAACCGCGAAAGATGTTGCGTAGAACGATTTGAATTGAATGAAGCATCATTGAAATCATAAATACAGACAGATTTTTTTAATGAAATATGGCGTAGGCTATGAATAGATATATACTTCAAAAAATGAAAAGTAGTCATATGATGGATAAAAATAGCTGAATCGAAGCGTAAACCTATGTCATACAGGTCAAAACAAATGAACAGACAACGAAAGGAATGTGGAAAAATATGAAAATACCTCAAGGCTTGGTCGTATCGTGTCAAGCGTTACCAGATGAACCGTTGCATTCATCTTGGATTATGAGCAAAATGGCTTTAGCAGCCAAAGAAGGCGGCGCGGTAGGGATAAGAGCAAATACAAAAGCAGATATTATGGCAATTCAAAAAGAAGTAGACTTGCCTATTATAGGCATTGTAAAACGCGATTATCCTAACTCCTCTGTTTTTATCACTGCGACACAAAAAGAAGTGGATGAACTAATTGAGAGTGGTTGTGAAGTGATAGCACTAGATGCCACATTGCGAGAACGTCCAGCGCAAGATTTAGAAACACTAGTGACATATATAAGAGAAAAAGCGCCACAAGTTGAAATTATGGCAGATATTGCGACGATTGAAGAAGCTAAAAATGCGGATCGTCTAGGCTTTGATTATATAGGAACTACTTTGAGAGGCTATACAGAAGAAACACAAGGACAAGTTTTGTATGATCAAGACTTTAAATTTTTAACAGATGTTTTGTCAGTCGTACAGCAAAAAGTGATTGCTGAAGGGAATGTGATCACACCGGAAATGTTGAAAACTGTATTTGAAAAAGGGGTATATGCTGCAGTAGTAGGCGGTGCAATTACAAGACCTCGAGATATTACAAGACGATTTGTAAAAATGATTGAGGAGTAGGATGCGAAGATGAAAATTATCAATTTAGGTTCAGAAGCACATGCCTCGTTCCATGTAGCATGTGAACTTTACAAACAAATGTTGTATCAAAAAGAGAGTCGCTTAGGATTGGCGACAGGCGGTACAATGGTAAAAGTGTATGAATATTTAGTCGAGCTACTACAAAAAAATCAATTAGACGTTTCACATATTGAAACTTTTAATTTAGATGAGTATGTTGGCTTAGATGCAAATCATGAAGAAAGTTATTATCAATATATGCAGAAAGTACTTTTTAGCGCTTACCCACATTTTGATCCAGAGCGTATCCATCTCCCGAATGGGATTGCACAAGATATCCAAGCAGAAGCAAAACGTTACGAATCGTTATTAGAAGCAGGTGGTGCAGTGGACATTCAAATATTAGGTATCGGTCAAAATGGGCATATCGGTTTTAATGAGCCAGGTACCTCTTTTGATAGCTTAACGCATTGTGTCAACTTGACTGAAAGTACAATTCAAGCGAATAGCCGTTATTTTGAAACGATTGATGACGTACCTAAACAGGCGATTTCAATGGGCTTACATTCAATTATGAAAGCAAAACGTATTATTTTGCTTGCTTTTGGTGAGCAAAAAAGAGCGGCTATGCGTCAATTAATGACAAAAACCATTACAACTGAAGTGCCGGCATCAATATTGCACCGTCACCCGCATGTCGAAGTGTTTGTAGATGATGCTGCAATGCCTTAATCGATAAGGCTTTCCAGTATCTCATCGATATCCGACTTGTTTAATCTCTTATATGTTGGGTAAACATGTTATCATGAGAGTTACAAATTTGACGGAGGATTGATGAAATCATGGAATTACAATTAGCTATAGACTTACTAAATAAAGAAGAGGCAGCAGAACTTGCTAAAAAGGTAACTGATTATGTAGACATTGTAGAAATCGGAACACCTATCGTAATTAATGAGGGCTTACCTGCCGTTCAACATTTAAAAGAAAATGTAAAAGATGAAGATGTTAAAGTTTTAGCAGACTTAAAAATTATGGATGCAGCTGACTATGAAGTAAGTCAAGCTGTTAAATTTGGTGCGGATGTTGTTACGATTTTAGGTGTGGCAGAAGATGCTTCTATTAAAAATGCTGTAGAAGAAGCGCACAAACACGGTAAACAATTGTTGGTGGACTTAATTGCAGTACAAGATTTAGAAAAACGTGCAAAAGAAATTGATGCACTTGGTGCGGACTACATTGCCGTTCATACAGGTTATGACTTACAAGCACAAGGTCAATCGCCACTAGAAAGCTTGAAGAAAGTTAAATCTGTCATTAAAAATGCAAAAGTTGCAGTTGCAGGTGGTATTAAACCTGAAACTGTTAAAGAAGTGGCTGCTGAATCGCCAGACTTAATTATCGTGGGTGGCGGTATCGCAAACGCTGACGATCCACGTGAAGCAGCAAAACAAATTCGTGAAGCGATTGAAGGTAAATAAAATGGCTATTCAACAGCAATTTGAACTTATTCATCGTGAGCTTGAACAGACATTGTCTCAAGTCGATGAAGAAGCCATCCGACAATTTGAACAAGCTGTGTTAAATGCAGAAGCGGTGTTTGTGACAGGTAAAGGACGTTCGGGTTTTGTCGCAAATGGTTTTGCGATGCGTTTGAACCAACTTGGCCAAAAGGCGCATGTCGTCGGCGAAACGACAACACCCTCTATTCAAAAAGGGGATTTGCTCGTTGTCATTTCAGGTTCAGGTTCGACGACACATTTAAAATTATTAGCCGACAAAGCGCATGAAGTAGGTGCAACAATTGCTTTAGTAACGACAAAAGCTGATTCTGAGATAGGTGAACGTGCAGAAGTGACGCTTGTCCTTCCTGCAGGTACGAAACATCAATCTGAAGGCTCTGCTCAACCGCTCGGTAGTTTATTCGAGCAAAGTGCGCAGTTGATGTTAGATGGTGTCGTATTAGATTTAATGCCCGCATTAGATATAAACGAGACAACCATGCAAAATAACCATGCTAATTTAGAATAGTATCATCAAAAATAAAATCAATGATTTGAAGTTGAGGGAAAAGCTAGTTTCTACAGTAGTGATGTGGAACTAGCTTTTTTTGAAAATGTTAATACGTTGAGAGGAATTTGCATGGCTTGCTTTTAGCTTTAAATGCTTTTTTAGATTAAGTGCAGCTATGTCTCATCCGCACGACACACTCGATTAATAGAATTTTCTTATAATTTAATAGAATTTATGTATTAGAAACTGATTACACGATTTGTTGGATTAAAGCAAAGTCATCTACCAAGGAGGAAATGTTATGGATTATTCACCAAAACAAGGGATTAGAAGTCATGGTTTACCTCATGATCCATTTAAAAGTAGTACGGTACCGCGTCCGATTGGTTGGATTTCAACGGTTTCAAAAGATGGAAAAGACAATTTAGCGCCCTATAGCCAGTACCAAAATTTAACGTGGGATCCACCAATGGTGATGTTTGCGGCGAATCAATCAGTATTAGGAAATCATGAGCGTAAAGATACCGTAAAAAATGCTGAAGAGACAGGTTGGTTTGTGTGGAACATGGCAACATATGAATTGCGAGAAGCTGTAAACTTGTCGTCTAAAGCGTTACCACCTGAGGAAGATGAGTTTGAATTTGCAGGTGTGACAAAAGAAGCATGTATTGAAGCGCCAGGCTACCGTGTCAAAGAGTCACCCGTGCATTTTGAATGTGAGTATGTCCAAACAATTCGTATTCCAACTGGCGACCCTGTTTCGACGGTAGATATTGTTATCGGTCGTGTAGCGCAAGTACATATTGATGATGATGTCATTATGGATAATGGAAAGTTAGATATTAAGTCTATCCGTCCTATTGCGCGTCTAGGTTACTATGATTACACAGTCGTTGACCAAATTTTTGAAATGAAAGCACCAGCAGCAACGAAAGAAGAACTTGCAGGACTCGAGGGGCGTAACTTCGATAATAAGTCTGAATCATAGTAAGTCCCTTTTTTGAATTATTACCTCAATAATCGCGAAAAAGCGGAAGATTCAGTTAGATTTTTATTCAACAAGAAGTCTAAAAAGTTTGATATAGGCGATATAGATATTTTAGAAATGAATCTGGTGTAACCGTTTCTAGAATATCTTTTATGTCTAAGAAAAGCGGATGAAATAATCCATGATGAAGATCTTATTCCAATTTATTACAAGAAAACTTATCGAATAGCCAATCATAAAATATGAAAAGATGATATAGGCATACGAGTATTAGTGTCGTAAACAATAAGGACTACTGACTTTAATAGCGTTTTTTAGAAGTGCGCGCTTCTAAAGTAATTTAATTGTTTTGCAATAAGTAAGCTAGGAAATGAAACAATATATTCATATTTTATCAAGTGTAAATCATGTAAAAGCATCAAAAAACTTGTTATAATCAATTTATATAATAAAAAAATCGCATTTTTTAATACATTGATTAGCACGTGAACGTTTATTTTTGATTAACATTTAATGCGATTGGCGTTCACGTATAGAAAGAAGGTAAAATATGCCAAAACTTATTTTATGTAGACATGGCCAAAGCGTTTGGAATGCTGAAAATTTATTTACAGGATGGGCAGACGTTGATTTATCTGAACAAGGACATAACGAAGCCATAACTTCAGGTAAAAAAATGAAAGAACAAGGAATTAATGTTGATATCGCGTTCACATCATTATTGAAACGTGCCATCAAAACAACATTTCATTTATTAAATGAATCAGATCAACTGTATGTTCCTGTTGTTAAATCATGGCGTTTGAACGAACGCCATTACGGTGGATTGCAAGGATTAAACAAAGATGAAGCGCGTAAACAATTTGGTGAAGATCAAGTACATATTTGGAGACGTTCTTACGATACCCCGCCACCAGCACAAGATGAAGCACAACGCGAAAGTTATTTAAAAGATCGTAAATATGAATTGTTAGATAAACGCGTGATGCCTGAATCTGAAAGTTTAAAAGATACATTGGTACGTGTAATTCCATATTGGAATGATCACATTTCACAAGAATTATTAGCTGGTAAGACAGTTCTTGTATCCGCACATGGTAATTCTTTACGTGCCTTGATTAAATACTTAGAAGGCGTATCTGATGAAGATATTGTCGGTTATGAAATTAAAACAGGTGCACCACTTATTTATGAATTATCAGATGATTTAAAAGTCATTGATAAATATTACTTATAATAATGTTATCGCTATAAAGAATAAGCGACTTAAAAAGGCTAGGAGATATCCTGGTCTTTTTTTTGATATGAAAAAGCACAAATCTTCATTGGTTATCATTTGAATTAAATTTGGGATGATAAGGGGTTTCATCATATTGATTCAACATATGTATAATACGGAGATATAGAAGTATCAGTTTCACATATGGATAAAGCAACTACTATGTTAAAATAGGGCAAAAGTATAAAAAGAAGTGTGATGGATTTGGAATTGTTAAAGCGACTTGAAAGATATGCCCAAGAAAGGCCAAAGCATCTCGCGTTATGGATGGAGGATGTCCCCATTACCTACGAAATGTTATGGCAAAATGTACAAGAGGAAAGTGAAACGATAACTGCCGCTATTGCGTTTCAAAAAGTTATGTTGACGCATACGCAAACAGCGAATTTTATTGTCGCTTATTTAGCGGTCTTGATGCGTCAAGGTATACCCTGTGTACTCGGTCCTCAATGGTCGTCGGAACAACGAGATGCGCTCATTAAGTTACATCCTATTCCGTATGTTTGGGGAGATGATGGGTTAGTGTGTACATCTTTTGAAATATCTCATAAGCGATCCGAAAAGCCACAATTATTACATATCGGTTTTACCTCAGGGACAACAGGCTTACCGAAGGGCTTTATGAGAGACTTACCGTCATGGATTGCTTCATTTGAAGTGAATGATAGGTTGCTAGATACTTCAGTACAGATGTATATGGCGCTTGGCCCTTATGCACATTCGTTAACTTTGTATGTCCTGATATACGCGTTGTGGAACGGTAAAACGTTTATAGGACAAGATACATACGATATGGCAAAAGGTTTATCTGACCTTGCAGAACGACAACAGACGTGTGCTTTGTTTCTTGTACCTACAATGGTGTATGATGGGATTCATTTGCGACAACATTCGCCTTGGGTTCGTCATATTTTTATTTCAGGAGACAAGTTACCGCCCAGTCGCCATAAACAACTGAAAGCAGTGTTTCCAGAGAGTTCAATTGATGAGTTTTTCGGTACGTCAGAAGCAAGCTTTATCAGTGTTAATCGTAATCAAACGGCACCTCTCGATTCTGTTGGGCATTTGTTTCCAAATGTAGCAGTGACTTTACGCGAACAAGACAAGGCCGGTATAGGACAATTATTTGTGAAAAGCCCGATGACATTTTCAGGCTATGTGGGTGAAGGAAAAGACAATGAATGGATAGCGACAGGGGATTATGCACGAATAGAGGAGGATGTGTTGTATTTACAAGGCCGTGTAAAAGACCGTCTCATCATTGGTGGAAAAAATGTCTATCCTGCAGTCATTGAACAGTACCTTAAACAATGGCCTGAAATTGCAGAGGCCGTCATTGTGCGCCGTCCACACGATAAGCTAGGTGAGTTGGCCGTAGCGCTTTATGTAGGAACTGCAACGTTGGATGTCCATGCGGTGCGACAATGGCTTTCATCACGTGTCTCAAGATACGAAATACCATCAAAATTTATTCGTGTTGCGTCGTTACCACAAACTGCAAGTGGTAAAGTTTCGCGTAAAGATGCGCAAATTTGTTATGAAAGAGGTGATTATCAATGACGAAAGCAGTCATTGTAGCAGCGAAACGGACACCTATTGGCGTTTATGGAGGGTTATTAAAGAGATGGGAACCCGAAGCATTATTAAAACCATTATTTGAGTATTTTGTGGAAAATTTACCGTGTCCGCTCGATGAACTTGATGATGTAATCATTGGAAATATTGTTGGCAAAGGAGGGAATATTGCACGCAAAAGTTTATTAGAAGCGGGCATCGATGTGTCGATTCCTGGACTTACAGTTGATCGACAATGTGGTTCAGGTTTAGAAGCCATTCATTTAGCGTGTCGGTTGATTGAAAGTGGCGCGGGAGATTTTTACATCGCTGGTGGCGTAGAGAGTGTGAGTCGTGCGCCCTGGAAAATGGAAAAACCGACATCATTATATCCTTCCAGTCCCCCAACTTTTTATGAACGCGCACCATTTGCGCCAGAGGGTCAAGATCCGAGTATGATTGAAGCCGCCGACAATGTCGCAAAACAATACCACGTGACAAGAGAAGACCAAGATCGGTTTGCGGTTCAAAGTCATCACCGCACGAGCCAAGCGATAGCGATGGGTGTCATAGAACCTGAAATATTACCGCTTTCTGTAAATGGACAACAGATGCTTCATGATGAAAGTGTAAAGCCGAAAATCCAATATGAACGTATCGCACGTTTAAAACCGCTACGTGAAGGTGGTACGGTAACAGTCGGCAATTGTTGCCTTAAGCATGACGGAGCATGTTTAGTTGTAGTGATGTCTGAACAAAAAGCAGGGCAACTCGGTTTGACACAAGGATTAGCATTTGTTGATTATGCGATGGTCGGTGTTGATCCCAATCTATTAGGGATAGGTCCAGTTCCAGCAGTAAAGCGCATTCTAGAACAGCAACAACTGACAATCGAACAAATTGATGCTGTAGAGTTAAATGAAGCGTTCAGTTCACAAGTGCTTGCATCACAGCGAGAGCTAGACATTCGCAATGATCAACTCAATCGTTTTGGCGGTGCCATTGCGATGGGACACCCTTATAGTGCAAGCGGGGCCATTTTAGTCACTCGATTATTTTATATGATGGATGCGCACAGAACCATTGCTACGATGGGGATTGGAGGCGGTATGGGTAATGCAGCGTTATTTGAACGTTGGGCGTAAAGAAACCCGTTATTTAAATATTGAGCAACAAGCATTAATGGATTATCAAGCGTTATTTGATGACGCTTCAACAACGACAATCCCCTTATTATTTTTTGCGCGCTATTGGTCAAAATTTGAACTGTTTCAACCTTTTATTGGAGAAGCCATTACTTTAGTAGAGACAAATGTAAATCAGCCTCAAGCCATTTTATATGAGGCATCAATAGAAGCAACAATGACTTATATGGCGTATAAAAAGATTAAAGGATTTGAACGCTTTCAATTTGAGCTTGCTTTACCTCATGATAATACAATACAACAGACATTTGTGAAGCGGGTGGGACATTGAAATTTTCATTAGAAGTCATACAAAACTATGTCAATATCGTTAAAGATGATAATCCGATTCATGTGCATATTGTGCCCGGTCAAATGGTGGTGGAAAGGGTCTGGCATGTGTTGAAATGGCAGCCAAAAGTGTATAAAGTAAAATATCAGCAGCCTATACGTGTGGATGAACAATTAGAGATACGTCAAATGGCACACTTAATCCAAGTTGTAGGCGCAAATGAAGAGACTAAATTAACGATTCGCTATATGTGAGAAATTCAGTGTAGAAAAAGCGCGAATGCGGCAATAAAGCGTTATGAGTGGATATGTATATCTTAATCCATGGAAAAAGTTTTAAATAAAGGCAAAGATGATTAGTGGCTTGCTAACTTATACAGTCCGAATCATCTTTGCCGGGGTAGGGCGACGAAATCAAATTGATTTCTGTCTTGCTCTATTAAATGTATTTGTATCTCTACAGTTATACTTCTGTTACTTCAACTTCAATTTGTTCGATACGATTGGCAGCACCGTGATCGACTGGGCCAACAAATTCATTCATTTTCCAACCGTTTTTAATCGCAGAAGCGACGAATGCTTTTGCATTAACGACTGCTTCTTTTGGTGTTTGACCGTTCGCTAAGTTCGCAGTTGTCGCCGCTGCAAAAGTACAGCCTGCACCATGGTTATAACTTTGTTGGAACATATCCGTTGTTAATTGATAGAAAGTTTGACCATCATAGTAAAGGTCATAAGATTTATCTTGATCTAATGCTTTACCGCCTTTGATTACAACATGTTGCGCACCTTGGTCGTAAATGATTTGTGCCGCTTTTTTCATATCTTCAATCGATTTCAATGTACCTAAGCCAGACAATTGGCCCGCTTCAAAAAGGTTAGGTGTTGTTACTGTTGCTTTAGGCAATAAATATTGAATCATTGCTTCAGTATTTCCCGGGTTAAGAACCTCATTTTCCCCTTTGCATACCATCACAGGGTCGACGACAAAATATTTGGCACCTGATTCAGTAAAAGCTTCGCCTGCGCGCTGAATAATTTCTTCTGTGCCGAGCATCCCTGTTTTGACTGCATCAGGTCCAATACTAATCACAGTTTCTAGTTGTTTATTAAAAACATCAAACGGAATCGGTGTGACATCATGAGACCATGTTTCTTTATCCATTGTTACGATTGCAGCTAATGCGACCATGCCATATGTGTCTAGTTCTTGGAAAGTTTTTAAATCTGCTTGCATGCCTGCACCAGCACTCGTATCTGAACCTGCAATTGTTAATACTTTTTTTAAAGCCATAATATACGCACTCCTTTAAATCTAACTTATTGATATTGGACCGACAAAATCCGCATATCAATACGTCTCCATAGTTATTTAGTTACATACTATCTTATCATGGTCACCTATCGTATGCATATGGAATGTTTGAATCTAAAATGAAAGAACACGATTCATGACGAATTATGGTAAAATGTCAACGAGGTGAAAAAGATGGATTGGTCAACAATATTTCATGAAATTACAACAAAACATGACTTTCAGGCTATGCACGATTTTTTAGAAAAAGAATATTCTACGCAAATTGTATATCCAGATAGAAAAAACATTTATCAAGCCTTTGATTTAACGCCTTTTGAAAATGTTAAAGTTGTGATATTAGGACAAGATCCTTATCATGGTCCAAATCAAGCCCATGGGTTAGCTTTTTCTGTACAGCCTAACGCAAAGTTTCCACCATCACTGCGTAATATGTATCAAGAGCTTGCAGATGATATCGGGTGTCAACGAACTTCCCCTCATTTACAAGATTGGGCAAGAGAGGGCGTTCTCTTATTGAACACAGTCTTAACAGTTCGACAAGGACAGGCACACTCACATCGTGATATTGGTTGGGAAGTCTTTACAGATGAAATTATTAAAGCAGTATCTGAAGGTAAAGAAGGTGTTGTTTTTATCCTTTGGGGTAAACCGGCGCAACAAAAAGAACGTTTAATCGATACTACAAAACATCATGTCATCAAGTCGCCCCATCCAAGTCCATTGTCTGCACATCGAGGCTTCTTTGGTTCAAAACCCTATTCAAGAGCAAATCAATATCTAGAATCACAAGGATTAAAGCCAATCCATTGGTGTGAAGGTAAGGAGAAATTCGATGAATAAAGAAAAACTGATTCAATTGTTGGAACAGGAATTAGTGCAAGCGGATGCAGCAACAACAGATGAAGCATTTCATAAACACATTTATGCGATACACACATTGACATCTTTATATGTTGATGAGGAAACACCAAAGTTTTCAAAGCATAAGTTATCAGAAACAAACAAAAATCGTCATACGTCACGTTCATCTGAGGTGACTGACGAAGAAATCAAAATGATGGGCGGTAAGGTGTCCTCGTCTCCACAACAATTAGATTCAAATCAACGTATGGTAACAGATGATGAAGTGGGGAACGGCGCATCTATTTTTGATTTTTAAAGAGGAGGAAATAAAATGAAAGTATTTATCATATTAGGCGCATTAAACGCGTTAATGGCAGTAGGTACAGGTGCATTTGGCGCACATGCATTGGATGGCAAGTTATCAGAGCACTACATGTCAGTATGGGAAAAAGCAACAATGTATCAAATGTATCATGGTTTAGGTTTAATATTGATAGGCATTATTGGCGGTGCTTTACATCTTAATGTGGGCTGGGCCGGTTGGTTAATGTTCATCGGTATCGTATGCTTCAGTGGATCTCTTTATATTTTATCCTTAACGCAAGTGAGTATCCTCGGTGCGATTACTCCAATCGGTGGTGTTCTCTTTGTAATAAGTTGGCTGATGTTAGCTATTGCCGCTTTTAAACTGTAAGTGGGTATGTTTAAAAGTATCAAGTAGAGCAATTCATTTGATGGCAATGTATATTTAAGTACAGAGCTATTTAGTCATTTTAATATTTATTAAAAGAATAACTTAATCAATTTTATAAAAGCGTTACCTAGAGTGTAATTATTATACATTTAAGGTAACGTTTTTTATTGCTAGATATAAAGATGGGCATTAAATTTGTTTGTCGCAAAAGGATTTGTGCCATGATACGAAATAATGATGCATATTTTTGTAAAAGTTTGACAATAAATAGAGCGCCTTTTTTTATCGCACTTTTTTTAATTTTAAGGTATGATTTATTTTTGATATGCCAAAAATAATTGTTATAAAAATTTATAACAGGGGTATAATAACACTCAGGGGTGAAATGATAATGAATACAAAGAACGGAAAACCTGATCGTGGAGACCTCCAACAAAACTTATCTGAAAAGTTTGTGTGGGCGATTGCTTATGGGTCATGTATAGGATGGGGCTCATTTATTCTTCCGGGGGATTGGATTAAAGCTTCAGGACCGATCGCAGCATCTATCGGTATTTTTATCGGTGCGTTATTAATGATTATTATTGCGGTGAGTTACGGTGCATTAGTAGAGCGATTCCCAGTATCAGGTGGTGGCTTTGCGTTCAGCTTTTTAGGATTTGGACGCTATGTGAGCTTTTTCTCGGCATGGTTTTTAACATTCGGTTACATATGTGTAGTTGCGTTGAATGCGACGGCATTTAGTTTATTAATTAAGTTTTTACTGCCAGATGTTATTGAATTTGGAAAATTATATACCATCGCGGGATGGGACGTCTATATTACTGAAATAATCATTGCTTCATTATTATTGATTATTTTTATGTTGATTGCGATTAAAGGGACGAGTGTCTCAGGATCACTTCAATACTACTTTTGTGTCGCAATGGTTATTGTCGTGGCATTATTATTCGTAGGTTCTTTCTTTGGTTCTAATTTTTCTTTTGATAATTTAAAACCATACAATGGACCTGAATATGGATGGTTTAAAGCGATTATTATGATAGTAGCGGTTGCACCATGGGCTTTTGTTGGTTTTGATAATATTCCACAAACCGCAGAGGAATTTAATTTTTCTCCAAATAAAACATTCAAATTGATTGTTTATAGCTTACTTGCTGCAAGTGTGACTTACATTATGATGATATTATACACAGGTTGGTTAGCAGGGGGAAACAGTGATCTTTGGTTAACAGGATCTGTAACGCGTGAAGCTTTCGGTACGATTGGCTTAGGTGTATTGACGATTGCAATTGTTATGGGGATTTTTACTGGATTGAATGGTTTCTTATTGAGCGCAAGTCGCTTGCTCTTCTCAATGGGACGTTCAGGCATTATGCCTTCAGTATTTAGTAAATTGCATCATCGATACAAAACGCCGTATGTGGCGATTATTTTCTTAGTAGCGATTACGTTAATTGCACCTTGGTTAGGGCGTACAGCATTAACTTGGATTGTAGATATGTCATCTACAGGTGTTTCTATCGCTTATTTTGTTACTTGTCTATCCGCTGCTAAATTGTTTAGTTTTGATAAAAACAGTCGAACTTATGGTCCAGTTTATAAAATATTTGCTATTGTCGGTTCGGTGATTGCGTTTATTTTCTTAATGTTATTGTTACTTCCTATATCACCAGCTTCATTGTCTTTACCATCTCATATTGCGCTTGGTGGATGGACAATACTTGGACTGATTTTCTTCTTAATTCGTTTACCAAAATTAAAACGTATGGATAAAGATGAGTTAACACAATTAATTTTAGATACAAAAAAACGTGATGTTGATAAAATGTTAAATGAATAAATAATAACAGTAGAGCAATGTATAACTTTTAAAAATTGATTTAGGAGTTTGCATTGCTCTATTTATTTATGACTATATATTAAAAGAGATTGTAAAGA
The DNA here is from genome assembly GCF_022557135.1 of Staphylococcus coagulans. Classification (NCBI taxonomy): domain Bacteria; kingdom Bacillati; phylum Bacillota; class Bacilli; order Caryophanales; family Staphylococcaceae; genus Staphylococcus; species Staphylococcus coagulans. The sequence continues at coordinate 2,274,691 of NZ_CP092966.1, read as the reverse complement.
TTTTTGTCTAATGTTATAATTTTCAGAAAAATAAGAGGTGAGTTGATGCATCATTTTAGATTACCTATCGAGGGAGACGTCGCGCTCGTTTATCCTCATATCGCATATGCAGAAGAAATATTGGAAGCCATACAACAAAACAGCGCACATTTAAGTCGCTATTTAAAATGGGTGGACGATATAACAACAGTAGAAGCTGAAAGAAATTTTTTAGAAGGGGTGTTAACACAAGTTGCAAAAGGTGAAGCGTTGCTTTATTTGATTTTTGATGAGGAGCAATTCATCGGAATGATAGATTTACATGCATTTGATAAAGAAACACGAAAAGCAGAGGTAGGCTATTGGCTTGCAGAAGCATATACAAAGCGAGGGATTACGACAAATGCTGTAAAACTATTGTGCGATATTGCATTTGAAGATTTGGCACTCAATAAATTGGAATTACGTGCCAATGTTAACAATAAAGGGAGCAATCGAGTAGCGGAGAAGGTTGGTTTTCGGTGGATAGGGGTAAAATACGAGGATGAGTTTAGCAACCACCAATATGAAGACATAAATTACTATGAACTTTTAAAATCTGATTATTATGGTTGAAAAACGATTCGCGACATTCCAAACACACAACATAAATAAAAAGTTTAAAAATTTCATAAAAAATTAATGAAATTTCAATATTTCTATCCCAAAAAGTTTAAAAACATGTTACATTAGTGTTAAGCAAAATATATGAACAGTATAAGCATATCATTTTGTGTTTTTCATTTTCAAAAAGTTCTCCAATAAAGGGCCTGGCTCACATTAATAGCGTAGCGACTGTTAGTGATGAGACAGGCCTATTTGACTGCGATTTAAACAGACATTAACTGTGCTTTTAAGGTTTTGACATAACCATATCGTGAGAAATAGATTTCTACCATTAATAAGTTAAAACCTTTGCTTAGATGAAAGCTATATGTCTTAGCCTTGTGAAAGGCACATGATTGTGTATTCTCCAATTTTCTCTCAATCCGTCCCTTAAATTATCTATTCATTTTAAGTACATTTGAATACAAGGTATCTGCCATGGCATCAGGAGATTCTTGACACCCTTTTGAGAGCCAACTATAAACAATCGCAATTTGTCCACCTAGCGTGTAATGGATAAAATATTGCGTCTGCTTTAATTCTGGTAAATGCTTTAGCATTTTCTCATAGGCCCCATAAGTATATTGAATATAACTTCGCATTAACTCAGGTTGCGGCTGTGTGACGATAATCGCGGTAAAAAATGTACGATGACGTTTTAAATAGCGAAACAGCAGTCGAAACACTTTCAAAATTGTCGTTTTAACTTCTGGAAGAGAATGATTTTCTACGACATCGACAAGATAACTAATAAGGTGCTCGTATTTCGTCATATGATAAGTCGTAAGTTTCTCAAATAATTGATATTTATCTTCGAACTGTGCATAAAAAGTAGAACGATGGACACCGCTCTCTGCACAAATTTGTTTAATTGTAATAGATTCAAGGGGTTCAGTCTTCAATAAGCGAATCATCGCTTTAATAATTTGACGCCTTGCTTTTGATTTTGATTTCGTCATAGTATCACCAATTGTTATTATAATATATTTTCAAATCCGACACATTTAAAAAGATTGTCTCTATTTTTTATGAAAAAATCATTTTATAATACAAGAGTTACTTTATTGGAGAAAGGGAGTAAAGACAATGAAGAAAATAATAACGATTAACATTGTAACAATCGTTCTTTTAATTATTATTGGTGTTGTCGGCTTTTATTTTTACAATCAATCTGTAAGTTATATCAAAACAGATAATGCAAAAGTCGATGGCGATCAAATTAAAATTGCAAGTCCAGTATCAGGTAAAATCGATGGTTTGGACGTGCATGAAGGACAAAAACTAGATAAGGGCGATACAGTGGCTAAAGTACAAGGAAAAGGAGAAAATGGTTCTCCACAATCTGTATCAATTAAAATGCCACAAACTGCAACAATCGCTAAACTCGATGGGCAAAACGAAGGTATTGCTCAAGCAGGTCAACCTATCGCTTATGCTTATGACATGGACGACTTATACATCACTGCAAATGTTGATGAAACAGACATTAAAGATGTAGAAGAAGGTCGTGATGTCGATGTTTCTATCGATGGCGAGCATTCTAAGATTAAAGGTAAAGTTGACCGAATTGGTCATGCAACTGCATCAAGCTTTTCATTGATGCCTTCATCAAATAGTGACGGTAATTACACAAAAGTAACGCAAGTTGTTCCAGTTAAAATCAAATTAGACAATCAACCATCAAGTGGTGTTGTTCCAGGTATGAACGCTGAAGTAAGTATTCACAAAAATTAAAAGGGGGTCATCAAATGTTTGTGATGATTTATACAATTCTTGCCCTTATTGTGACTATTATACTTAACTGGATTTTAGTCCGTGGTAAAAAGCGTAAACCACAACAACAACATCGCAAATCGTCAACACAGTCGATGACAACATCAAATGAACCCCATCAAAGTCAGCATACTTTCACACTAGACGATGATCATTCAAATGCGCAAGCTTCTCATGAGACGCATGTTCCACGTCAACCTGTGAATGAAAAAGTTGCAGATGCAACGCAAGACTTTGTGTTCAAAAAAGGTACCACTCGTAGCAAAGTATTAATCGCAATGATATTTGGTATGTTTATAGCGATTTTAAACCAAACATTATTGAATACAGCATTGCCACAACTTAATACGGACTTTAATATTTCCGCTTCAACAGGACAATGGTTAATGACCGGTTTTATGTTGGTGAACGGGATTTTAATTCCAATCAGTGCCTTTTTATTCAATAAATATTCTTATCGACGATTATTCTTAATTGCGATGCTTTTATTTACAATTGGTTCATTCGTCTGTGGTATTGCATGGGGCTTCCCAATTATGATGGTTGGACGTGTGCTTCAAGCGATGGGTGCAGGTGTCTTAATGCCACTTGGTACAAATGTATTTATGACCATCTTCCCGCCTGAAAAACGTGGTATGGCTATGGGAACATTAGGGATTGCAATGATCTTAGCACCAGCAATTGGACCTACATTATCAGGTTATGTTGTTGAAAACTATGATTGGCACTCTATGTTTATAGGTATGTTTGTGATTGGTATTATTTCGCTTTTAGTTGGTTTTCTTTGGTTTGGTATTTATCAAAGAACGACAAACCCAAGAGCAGATATTCCAGGTATCATATTTAGTACAATCGGTTTTGGTGCGCTATTATATGGCTTTAGTGAAGCGGGTAACGATGGTTGGACATCACCTAAAATTGTGATTATGTTCATTATCGGTACAGTGTTTACAATTGCCTTTGTCGTTCGTGAGATGACAATGAAAGTACCAATGCTAAGTTTTGAAGTCCTTAAATATTCTGGCTTCACATTAACAGCAATTATTAATATGATACTTACCATGAGTCTCTTTGGCGGTATGATTTTATTACCACTTTACCTCCAAAGTTTACGTGGTTTTTCACCACTAGATTCTGGGTTACTTTTATTACCAGGTGCGCTAATCATGGGGGTTATGGGACCGATCGCTGGTAAGTTATTAGATACGATAGGGGTTAAACCTATTGCCATTCTTGGTTTGGCGATTACTACCTACGGGACATGGGAGCTTACACAGCTGACTATGGATACACCATATCGTAGTATTTTAATGATTTACATTATTCGTTCATTTGGTATGAGTTTTGTAATGATGCCAATTATGACTGCGGGTATTAACTCTCTTCCATCTCGTCTCATTTCTCATGGTAATGCACTTGTTAATACAATGAGACAACTTGCAGGTTCAATTGGTACTGCGATTTTGGTTACAGTGATGACGCAACAAACTGACCAACATCTTGCAACTTTCCAACAAGACCTAGACCGTACGAACCCAGCAATCAAAGACGAATTGCAAGAAATGGCGCAACAAATGGGTGGCCAAGACCATGCAATGGCTGCGATTATTCGATTTATGAATCAATTAGCATCTGTTGATGGTGTGAATAGTGCGTTTTGGATCGCGACTGCATTAAGTGGTTTAGCACTATTTTTAAGCTTTTTCCTAAAAGGGAAATCACATTATATTTCACACGAATAAAATTAATCACAACTACTATCTTATAAAATTTGATAGGTTGTGTATCAATGAGGTGTGTTTCACTTAATGATTGTTGTGAATCGCAGTCCTCATAAAATATATGATATTGCCCTACAAAGTCGCACAGATATAGTGCACACTTTGTAGGGCATTTTTAATTTGAATATAAGTAATATGAGCTATTAAACAGCCGTCTTATTTTTTAATAGGCAAACTTTGTGTAATATCTATACCTAATACAATAGGTAATAAGAAATAGACAACGACAATAATCATGACAATGCTGAGTAAGTTCATGATAAAGCCTTTGACGGCCATTTCTTTAATTTCTATTTTGCCGGTACCAAAAACAATGGCATTTGGTGGTGTACCTACTGGTAACATATAGGCGCAGTTCGCAGCCATTGCAGCAGGTACCATTAATAATAATGGATGTACATCAATAGCAACAGATAACGTAGCGAGAATCGGTAAGATCATCGTCGCAGTTGCCGTATTCGATGTAATCTCTGTTAAAAATAAGATGAACACTGTAATGACGATAACAATAACGATAGGACTTACATCTTTCAATAACGTCATTTGTTCTCCTAGCCATTTTGCAAGCCCACTTGCTTGTATTCCTTTTGCGAGCGCGAGGCCTCCTCCAAATAGAATGAGCACGCCCCATGGTAATTCTTTTGCGATAGACCAATCTAAAATACGTTTATGCTTATTTTTTGCAGGAATTAAGAAGAGTAAAATTGCCACAAACATCGCAATCGTACCATCTGCTACCAGTTGAGTAGTTCCCCATTTTGAGAGTAAAAACTCACGTGAAATCCATAAGAAGCTCGCAATTAAGAAAACAATAAATACAACTTTTTCTTCATATTTAATTTTGCCTAATTCAGCAAGTTTATCTTTAATTACCTTTTGGCCTCCTGGCAATGACTTCATATCATGACGAAAAGCGATAAATTTAAAATAGAGCCAAGCTAGAAATAATAGTAAGATGACAGTTGGAATCCCAATAATCATCCATTTCCCAAAACTTAATTCTTGTCCAAAATGTGTGGCATATTGGCCTTTTAAAATAATAAGAGGTGGTGTTCCGATAAGTGTTCCGAGTCCACCAATCGTTCCTGCGTAGCCGATACCTAAAACGAGCGCACGCTCAAATTTTAAAATGCTTTCTTCATTGTCATTTTCAGTTTTTAAGGCATGTGCTTCATTGATAATAGCTAAACCAATAGGAATCATAATCATCACGGCAGCTGTATTCGACACAAACATCGATAAACCGCCAGTTGCTAACATAAAACCAAGTAAAATACGCCCAGTACTTGTCCCAATGCTATTAATAATTGTTAAGGCAATCCGTGTATGTAAATCCCAACGTTCCATTGCGATAGCGAGAATAAAGCCACCTAAAAAGAGATAAATAATATCGTTCCCGTATTGAGCGGAAACTGTGGCACTATCCATGACATGACCTAAAGGTAATAAAACTAAAGGCAATAAACTTGTCGCGGGAATAGGGATTGCTTCAGTAATCCACCAAATGGCAATCCAAGCTGTAATAGCGAGTACATAAATGCCTTTAAAAGATAAGTCGTCAGGTCTTACAAATAGTAAAATTAACGCAAAAAGAAGGGGTCCTAATACTAGCCCGATTAACTGTGCAAGCGTATACGAAGGATCCTTCTTTTTCTCTGTAAAAAACGTCAACAATCGTGACTCATTAGAGTTATTCATGATGTTGCCCCCCCTTTGTTTTTAATACACCATCCCATAAGTAGTATCATATTTGAAAATAGTATAGCACATTCATTAATGGCGTATCTAGAGGGTTTCAGCAATAAACAGCGAAGTTAATCTGCAAAATGAAAACGCTTTATATTTTTAGTGTGTATAAATTGAAAAATATTTTAGAAAGGGCGTTAATGCAAGCAGAAGGCCCGTAACAAGGTGAGATAGTATAAAAAGATATTAGCGCTTGGAAAAGCCCTGTAAACGAATAGCATTCAATTCATTTCAGGGCTAAGTATAATCATGATTTATTTTTGAGGTGATTTTAAGATTTGAATAGGTTTACGAATAAAAGATTTGGCTACTTGATCAGATATAAGAAGACCTACTGCGATTGCACCGGCGATTAATGTTGCACGAACAAAGATGTCGCTGGCTTCATTAAAATTTAATGTGAGCAATTGTTGAGTGGCTTTAAAAAAGATACTTCCTGGCACTAAAGGAATAATACCTGGAACCATAAAGATAATCACAGGAGATTTATACGTGCGTGCCATCATGTGAGAAATAATTCCTAAAATAAAGCTGCCATAAAGGCTGGCATAGATACTGTCCATAGTAAAAACGTCATTAGCAACAAAGAAAGTTAAATAACCGAAGCCACCACATAAACCAGCGGGTAAAAATAGTCGAGTAGGTGCATCGTATACAAAAGCAAAACAAAATGAAGTTAAAAAACTACATATAAAGATAAAGACAATTGTCAATGTGAGCACCCCCTATAATATTAAAAACGCGGTTGTTACACCTGCACCAATTGCGAAAGATGTAACGATTGCTTCTAAAAATTTTGCTGTAAACATGAGCATGTGGCGACCAAATAAGTCTTGAATTGCGGTTGTTATTAGAACGCCGGGAACAATAGGCATGACTGCAGCGGTGATGGTGGCTCCAATATTTGGACTGCCTAACCAATGGTTGAGCGGGATGGCGATAAGTCCAATTGTAATGGCGCCTAAAAAGTCAGGAATGAAGAGCGTCAGTTGCTTGTTTTTCATCCATTCTGTCACAAAATAACCTAGTGCACCTGCTAAAACAGCTGGAAAAACATCGATCCAAAAAGCACCTTGTAAATATGAAAAGCCTAGCGAAATCATGCCAGCAAATAGCATTTTATGTCCTAAAGCGTAACGCGGTTGTTTTTGTTCGATTTCTTTTAATATGTTATATGCACGATCAAAGTCAATCGCATGCTGTGCGATTTGTCTCGAAATATGATTGACTAAATAAACGTTTCTTAAGTTAGTGTCATTTTTCTTAATTTTAACCATGCGTGTATCATGATCAGGTGACAAAGAAAAATTAATAAAAATATTGAGGGCATAACCTTGCGCTTCATCATAGCCATAGCTTTGTGCAATGCGTTTCATTGTATCTTCTACACGCGTAGCTTCTGCGCCACATTCAAGTAGAATGCGTCCTGCTAAAATGACTAAGTTTGTGACTTCTCGATCAGAAGGTATAATTTGGGTCATCAATGTCACCTGCTTTTTTATCTGTCATAGTTAACTCCTATCCTGGGTCAAAGTAATTATAATGAATAGTAAAGGTCTAAATGATATCAATTTCTTAATATTGTGAAAATAAAAACCATCGAAAACAAAGTGTTCCATTAAGCTGAAGCTGATTGGAAAGCACCTTTTTGATATAGACCGATTATAGCATAAGAGATGTTGAAATAAATATCGACTTTGTTGAAGAATGAAAGGCCATTAAAAATAGAAAGAACAATTTTTAAAGATATGGAGAGTCGCGTATTTGACAATCATAAAAAAGCTGAGACGTGACAACGCCTCAGCTTTAAAGAGTACACGAAACAAAATGTGATTGGTGACGGGCTACAAGGCGTATCTCGCGGCACATTCATCTCGTTATTATTAAGCTTATATTATTGAATCGCCATTAAAGTATTAATACCTTCTTTATCTAAATGGTGACCGACAAAGAAACTACCAAATTCACCATAGCGTGCTGTTGTTTCATCAAAACGCATTTCATAAACAATTTTTTTGAATTGTAGTACATCATCAGAAAATAATGTTACGCCCCATTCGAAATCATCGAAGCCAACAGAACCTGTAATAAACTGTTTGATTTTACCGGCATATTTGCGACCAATTAAACCATGATTGTACATTAACTTTTTACGCTCTTCCATAGATAACATATACCAGTTATATGTTTCGTTACGACGTTTGTTCATAGGATAGAAACAAATATATTGTTTATGTGGTAATTCAGGATATAATCTCGCTTTTACATGTGGATTTTCATAAGGATCTTCCTCTGAATCACCACCTAAATAATTACTCAACTCTACCACTGAAACATATGAATATGTAGGAATAAAATGGTCAGCGATGGCTAACTTATTAATCTCGTTTTCAATTTCAGTTAAATCCTTCATTTCTGGACGTAAAAACCATAATAATAAATCAGCCTTTTGCCCTGTTACATTGTAAATCACTTGATCGCCACTATGATCTGACTTCGCTTGATCAAAACGATCGAGTAATTGATGGAAAGCAGCAACCATTTCTTCACGATCCGCTTCTGGAACCAAACGCCAAGAAGCCCAATCTATCGCATAAAATAAATGCAAACTATACCAACCATCTAAAGTCTCTGCTGCATGACTCATTCAGAACACTCCTTAGAAATAGAATTATAATTAAATTTTATCATAAAGGGAGCAGGACAGAAATCTATTTGATTTCGTCGTCCTGCCCCAGCAAAGATGTGTAGGGTTGCGCAAAGCTTGAAAAAGCGAAGGCGCAATCCAGCCATCAACTGCGCTTTCTAATAGATATGGATAACAAAAGATGCAGGACAGAAATCTATTTGATTTCGTCGTCCTGCCCCAGCAAAGATGTGTAGGGTTGCGCAAAGCTTGAAAAAGCGAAGGCGCAATCCAGCCATCAACTGCGCTTTCAAAGAAATATGGATAACAAAAAATGCAGGACAGAAATCTATTTGATTTCGTTGTCCTGCCCCAGCAAAGATGTGTAGGGTTGCGCAAAGCTTGAAAAAGCGAAGGCGCAATCCAGCCATCAACTGCGCTCACTAGAGTTTACGCAAAAATTATACATGCAGGATAGAAATGGATTTGACTAGATCCCCCTATCCCTAGATTTACAGTGAGTGGCATGGAAATCTATGCTTAAATAACGTATAATAATAGATGGAAATTATTGAGAAGTAAAGCAGAGGAGGACAACAATGTCTAGTTTATTAGATGTTTTAAAAGACAAACTTTCAGGTAAAAATGTGCGTATCGTATTACCAGAAGGTGAAGATGAGCGTGTATTAACAGCAGCTGTAGAATTGCAAGGTTCTGATTACGTCACACCAATCGTTTTAGGTGATGTGGACAAAATTAATGCATTAGCAGCTGACAAATCTTTAAATATTGAAGGCTTAAAAGTCATTCACCCTGAAAAAAGTGACTTAAAAGCCGAATTAGTTGAGAAATTTGTGGAAAGACGTAAAGGTAAAGCAACTGAAGAACAAGCGCAATCGTTCTTAAACGATGTGAACTACTTCGGTACAATGCTTGTTTACGCAGGTTATGCAGATGGATTAGTGAGTGGTGCAGCACATTCGACTGCAGATACAGTACGTCCCGCGCTTCAAATCATTAAAACAAAACCAGGTGTGTCTAAAACTTCTGGTGTGTTCTTTATGATTAAAGAAGATCAACAATTTATTTTTGGTGATTGTGCCATTAATCCAGAATTAGGAGCATCAGATTTAGCAGAAATTGCGGTTGAAAGTGCCAAAACAGCACAAAGCTTTGGAATGGATCCTCGCGTAGCTATGTTAAGTTTTTCAACAAAAGGTTCAGCAAAATCAGATGATACAGAAAAAGTTGTAGAAGCTGTTCAACTTGCTCAAGAAAAAATAGCTTCTGAAGGACTTTCTGACGTTGTCATTGATGGCGAATTCCAATTCGATGCTGCAATCGTACCAGAAGTTGCGAAGAAAAAAGCACCAGGTGCACAAATTCAAGGTGATGCAAACGTATTCGTATTCCCAAGCTTAGAAGCAGGTAATATTGGTTATAAAATTGCTCAACGTTTAGGAGGATACGATGCAGTAGGTCCTGTACTTCAAGGACTTAATTCACCAGTAAACGATTTATCTCGCGGCTGTTCAACTGAAGACGTTTATAACTTATCTATTATTACTGCTGCACAAAGTTTACAATAATGGACTTAACATCAAAGTATTTTAATGGCCACACATGGCGCTATGTTGACCATTCTTCTGGTTTAGCGCCTATGCAATCATTTGCTTTTGATGATACGTTTTCGGAAAGTGTGGGCAAAGATTTATCTCCGAATGTAGTAAGAACATGGGTTCATCAACATACAGTGATTTTAGGTATTCACGATTCGCGACTTCCTCATTTGCAAGACGGTATTCGATATTTGACAGATACACGTGGTTATAATGCGATTGTTCGTAATTCAGGTGGTTTAGGTGTTGTTTTAGATCAAGGTGTATTAAACATTTCACTGATGTTTAAAGGTAAAACGGAAACCTCTATCGATGAAGCTTTTACAGTGATGTACTTATTAATTAGCAAAATGTTTGAAGACGAAAATGTAGACATAGATACACACGAAATTCAACATTCTTATTGCCCAGGTAAGTTTGATTTGAGTATCAATAATAAAAAGTTTGCTGGCATCTCACAACGGCGTGTACGAGGTGGAATAGCTGTGCAAATTTATCTTTGTGTTGAAGGCTCAGGCAGTGAACGTGCTGAATTAATGCGTGCATTTTACGAACATGCGCTTCACGGTGAGAAGACAAAGTTTACGTATCCAAGCATTGAGCCAGAATGTATGGCATCTTTGGAAGAACTTTTAGGTCATTCTTTAACTGTTCAAGAGGTCATGTTTAAATTGCTTTATGCGATTAAAGATTTAGGTGGTACACTGAATATGGATCCAATTACTTCATTTGAATGGGAGCGCTATGAAGGGTATTACGAACGAATGTTAGCGCGTAACGCGAAAATGAATGCAAAAATGGAATAAATAGTGCTGTATTGATTGAAATGAACGATATTAATGAGATATAGGGTTCAATCTACGAAAAGTTTTAAATAAATTAAAAGCAGTAACTGACTGGATTGCACATATGCTTGAAGCAAGCTTTACTCAATTTTAGTCATTTGTGCTGGAGTGGAACAACGAAATTAAACCGATTTCTGTTCCACTCCTTTTTTAGGTTCTTTAATGTTGGGCGAGGGACGATCTTAATAAGTTGTTAAGTGGCGTAAAAATATGGGTTGACGTTCATATCTCTAAAGATTTGTAACTTGAAAAATATTGAAAAAAGAGTAAAATGGATAGAGTTAAAAAATTGAGAGGTGGGACGCTAAAGTGAAAAATAAATTCATGGTTTGCGATGATTGCCAAGCGGTTAACATTAAAACATTGACGCAAAAGCTTAAAAAGTTAGACCCTGAAGCGGAAATTGAAGTGGGCTGTCAATCATACTGTGGACCAGGAAGACGTAAAACTTTTGCGTTTGTTAACAATCGACCACTCGCTGCGCAAACTGAGGAAGAATTGATAGAAAAGGTAACGAAACAACTTCAAAAACCAAGAGATCCAGAGGAAGAAGAACGTCTCAGAAAGCGTAATGAGGAGCGTAAGCGTCGAAAAGAAGAACAAGATCGGAAGCTGAAAGAAAAACTCGCTAAACGTCAATAAGCGGTTAAATCATTGAATTGATTCAAAATAAATAAGAGAGAAATGGCGACAGACATGTACGGATATGCCGTTGTTTTACGGTGTGGCGCACCTAGAAATAATGATGTCATTTCAAATCCTTAAAAAGGTTAAGACGTGATGACGTCTTAGCCTTTTTTATGTGTTATAGTCGGTTTTGAAAACTTTGTTCAGGTGCAAGATAAAAGAAATCATGCATATTTAGCGCTTTACATGGGAATAGTATCCATACATTCAAAAAAGTAAGAGGGATGATAATTTATGATTACGGTGCTATTCGGGGGAAGTCGAGATTACGGCAATACGGCTGCACTGGTTAAAGAAGCATTAAACGGATACGACTATGAATGGATTAATTTGACAAAATTAAAGTTTAATCCAGTGAGAGATGTCAGACATCAACATGAAACGATACTAGATTACAATGACGACTATCAAGAAGTCATTGATAAAGTGCTACAAAGCGATGAAGTGATATTTGCTTCACCGGTTTATTGGTACAGTGTGAGTGCGACATTAAAATCATTTATTGACCATTGGTCGGAAACATTACAAGATCCGCGTTACGTTGATTTTAAAGAAAAAATGGCGAGAATCAACTTTAGATTAATTATTGTGGGTGGCGATAGTCCTAGAATTAAAGCGCTACCTTGCGTACAACAGATTGAATATAGTTTGCAGTATTTAGGTGCGCATTTACAAGACTATTTAATTGGCTATGCAGAACGCCCAGGAGATATTCGTGATGATAGCTATGCAATGAAAGAAGCAAAGCGTTGGAACCAGTTTTACGCGTGACGAAATAAATATTTTCAATCCTATTTAATTGTGCATTTATGGTATAATAGTATGTATTCTATAATGCAAGTAAGGAGCGAAATGTTGAATGTATGAAGTAAGAATTGCTACACCTGATGATGTCATTGGTATCCGCGATGTTGCGACCAAAGCGTGGTACAATACGTATTTGAATATTTATGCGGCTTCCACTGTGAATGAATTACTCGCGGCTTCATATAACGAAGAGCATTTGCGTAAAAGATTAGAAGACCAACTCTTTATTGTCGCAATTGAAGATAAAGAAGTGGTAGGTTTCGCTAACTTTATACAAGGAAGCGAACTTTATTTATCAGCGCATTATGTGCGTCCACACTCACAAAATAAAGGTTATGGACGTTTATTGTTAGAAAAAGGACTTTCGCACTACGATGGTCAATATGATGCTGTCTACCTTGAAGTCGATACGCAAAATGAAAAAGGTGTCGCATTTTATGAACAAGAAGGCTTTGAAGTATTACGTACATATGAACATGTGATGTATGGTGAAACGATGCATCTCGCCCTTATGAAAAAAAGACTGAGATAAAATTGCGATTAAGGAGGATTTTCGATTGACGAAATCAACTTATGCAGCACGTAAATTACCAGAAGAAAAAGTTTTCAAAGATCCGATTCATCGCTATATACACGTACAAGATCAATTGATTTGGGATTTAATCAAAACAAAAGAATTCCAGAGGTTACGCCGAATTAAACAACTCGGTACGCTCAATTTAGCATTTCATACTGCTGAACATAGCCGTTTTGGTCATTCGCTTGGCGTTTATGAGATTGTTCGACGCATGATTGACGAATCGTTTAGAGGACGGCCAGAGTGGAATGATGCAGATCGACCACTAGCGATGTGCGCAGCCTTGTTACACGACTTAGGACATGGCCCATTTTCCCATAGTTTTGAAAAAATCTTTGATACAGACCACGAAGCATATACTCAGGCGATTATTGTAGGAGACACGGAAGTCAATAAGGTACTGAAACGTGTCAGTGACACGTTTCCAAATGAAGTCGCCGAAGTGATTAATAAAACGCATGACAATAAGTTAGTCATTTCAATGATTTCATCACAAATTGATGCAGATCGAATGGATTACTTACAAAGGGATGCTTATTTCACAGGTGTGTCTTATGGTATGTTTGATATGGAACGTATTTTAAGATTGATGCGCCCTTCGAAAGATGAGGTACTGATTAAAGAGAGCGGAATGCATGCCGTTGAAAACTTTATTATGAGTCGCTATCAAATGTATTGGCAAATCTACTTTCACCCTGTGAGTCGTGGTGGAGAGGTTTTGCTTAATCATTGTTTTAAACGCGCGAAATACTTATATGAGCAAGGCTATGCTTTTAAGATTTCTCCAAGAGATTTTGTGCCTTTTTTTGAGAATAGAGCAACAGTTGAAGAATATATTAAATTAGACGAAACAGATGTTACATATTACTTGAAAGAATGGATGGAAGAAACGGATCCGATTTTAAGTGATTTGTCGCGTCGCTTTATTAATCGTGATTTATTTAAGTATTTACCATTTGATGGCTCCATTATTACGATTACTGAGTTACGCGATTTATTTCAACAGGCGGGTATCGACCCTGACTATTATTTTGTCAGTGATTCATTTTCAGACTTACCTTATGATTATGACCGACCTGGATCTAATAGACAACCGATACATTTATTACAAAATAATGGTAGTATTCGAGAAATTAGTAGCCAATCGCTGATTATTTCAAGTATTACAGGTATTAAACGTGAAGACTATAAGCTCTATTATCCTAAAGAGCTTATTATTAATATTGAAGATCTCGAGATAAAAAGTACTATTATTAATCTTTTGAATGAGTTGAATTAATCAATTAGTGATTGAGAGAACCATGCATTTTGCCTCATATGAAGGGGCACAAAAGATTATGTTGCCGTTAAGGATGGGGATTGGGCATACGCTTTGAATGAGGCGTGGCATACTTCTTATTACTATTACTGATTGGGAAGACGTCTTTCAAATCAATTTTTATCCTTCACTTGTATTTGAGAGAACATGTTTGATGGAGGGATATGCAATGGCGGAGAAAAAAGGCTTTAATTTTAATATTATTAAAAAAGACCCGCTAGATGGTCATAAAGGGACGAATTTAGGTTCCATTAGTTTAGATAATGTGGCACCTGTTTTTATTGATATCGAAGCACAAGAAGCGTTTATAGATATTGGTGCGATGCATGCACGTGCTAAAGTAGAGCGAGGTGTGAAATGGATAACAGACAAGGAAATTGTTGATGTTGATGGCGCAAAAGCCTATTGGTTATGTTGGGTCACAACAGAAAGAGGAGAGCAAGGGCCCTATTACGCTGGCGTGACTGCAGCTTATATGCTTGTTAATAAGTCAATTCGTCGGGGATATAAAAGTATGCCTGAACATGTGAATATGATGGATAAATCGATGAAGCACAAAGTCATTGTCGACCATATTGGTGCGGACAATCGTAAAGTCCTCGCTGAATTTTTAAAATCGCATCATCCTGAAATGTGGCGCAACTCAGATGTGACGTTGCATCAAGCGCTGAACGATGAAGCAAACTAACATTTTCCAGAAAAAGGGAGCCGGACATGATGTCTTGCTCTCTTTTCTTTATTGTATTGTGTGATATAATGGCTTGTATTATTCTATAAAGTAAGGTGAATGACACTGTGGAACATAATATCAAAGTTGATGTGCGTCAAATTGTAAAAAAAGATGGAGATAAGGACATTTTCTCCCATCAAACGACTGGGCAATGGTTGAAAAAAGATGCAGACTTCATTCGATATCATGAAAAAGTGGATGACGCTGCTGTAAATGTGACCGTAAAATTAGCGGATGACAGTATCAAGATTATTCGTAAAGGTGATATCAATATGACACTTCATTTTGTTGAAGGTCAAGATACGACCACATTTTATGAGTTTCCGCATGGTAAAATGGTGTTAACCGTCCATACAATGAGTATATTACATTTTGTGAGCGAAAATGGTGGAAAACTTAAAGTGTATTACGCCTTATTTCAAGGAAATGAACAGATTGGAAAATATCAATACGAAATTAAATATAAGGAGATATAAGATGAATATTATCGATCAAGTTAAAGACACTTTAGTTCAAGAAATTAAAAATAGTATTCAACAAGCGCAAATCGTGGACACAATTCCTGATATTAAAATTGAAATCCCAAAAGATAGTAAAAACGGGGATTATTCAACAAATATCGCTATGGTTTTAACAAAATTAGCAAAGCGCAATCCGAGAGAAATCGCACAACTTATTGTTGACCATTTAGATACGGAAGCGGCACATGTAAAATCTATCGATATCGCTGGACCAGGGTTTATTAATTTTTATTTAGACCCAAGTTATCTCAATGTTGTGATTGATCAAGCGTTAGAGCAAGATCTCGCATTTGGTCGTGTAGCTGAACCTAAAAATGAAAAGATTCTAGTTGAATATGTATCAGCCAATCCTACTGGAGATTTACATATTGGGCACGCACGTAACGCTGCAGTCGGAGATACGTTGAGTAATGTACTTGATGCAGCCGGCTATGACGTGACACGTGAATATTATATCAATGATGCAGGTAATCAAATCACAAACCTAGCCAAATCCATTGAAGCACGCTACTTACAACAATTAGGATATGATGCGGAAATGCCACAAGATGGCTATCATGGTCAAGACATTAAAAATATAGGTGCAGATTTAGCAGAAAAACAGCCGCATTTAGTTGATTTAGCAGAAGATGAACGTTTAAAAACGTTTAGAAAATTAGGTGTAGACTATGAAATGGAAAAATTAAAGCAGGATCTTGCTGATTTTAATACGCATTTTGATCATTGGTTTAGCGAAACATCGCTCTATGAGAAAAATGAAATTAAAGCGGTTCTCGCTAAAATGGATGAATTAGGCTACACGTATGAAAAAGATGGCGCAACGTGGTTACGTACGACTGATTTTAAAGACGATAAAGATCGTGTATTAATCAAAAAGGATGGTACTTATACGTACTTCCTACCTGATATTGCGTATCATTATGATAAAATTCAACGCGGTAATCAAAAACTAATCAACTTGTTCGGCGCAGATCATCATGGCTATATTAATCGTCTGAAAGCTTCATTAGAGACATTTGGTGTTGATAGTAATCGTTTAGAAATACAAATTATGCAAATGGTACGTTTAATGCAGGATGGCGAAGAAGTCAAAATGAGTAAACGTACAGGAAATGCCATTACACTACGAGAAATTATGGATGAAGTGGGTGTAGATGCAGCACGTTATTTCTTAACAATGCGTAGCCCAGACACACATTTTGACTTTGATATGGCGCTTGCAAAAGAGCAATCACAAGATAACCCTGTATATTATGCGCAGTATGCACATGCACGTATTTGCTCTATCTTAAGACAAGCAACAGCACAAGGTTATCAAGTAGAAAAAGGTGCAGATTATCAAACAATCACAAATGAAAAAGCGATTGAATTATTAAAGAAAATCGCCGAATTTGAACCGATGATTGAAAGTGCAGCAGAAGCGAGAGCCCCTCATCGTGTGACAAATTATATTCAAGATTTAGCTGCGCATTTCCATAAATTTTATAACGCAGAAAAAGTGTTAACAGAAGACGATGCAAAAACTCGGGCCCACATCGCATTAGTTGATGCAGTGCGTATCACTTTACGAAATGCATTACATTTAGTCGGCGTTTCTGCACCAGAACAAATGTAAAATTAGACTATAAATCATAAAATTAAAAGTAAAGTAAGGTAGAAATCTAGCAAACGAACATAGGTTTCTGCCTTCTTTTTGGTTATTCAATCTTCGAATATGCGTAAAAATTGATTTTGGGTCAAGGGATGATTGTGATAGGGCTTCGAATTTTACATTATTTATTATAGAAAATAAATTTTATGCACCATTAAACTTTAGAAAATGATAAGATATATGAAATAATTAAAATAGGAGTGAAACCATGAGGGGGAAAAGTTTTATAAGCATCTTACTACTCATTGTAGTTGTGCTTGCAGGCTGTAATTTTAATGCAAATCAATCTAAGGATACGGGAAAATCAACGAGTAAAGTACCAGAGCGCATTATTTCTTTGATGCCTAGTAACACAGAGGTATTATATGCATTAGGCATCGGTGATAAAGTTACCGGCGTTTCTACAGTGGATGATTATCCAAAGGAAGTAAAACAAAAGGAAAAATTTGATGCGATGCATTTAAATAAAGAAGCTTTGATTAAAGCGCAACCAGATTTAATCTTAGCGCATGAATCTCAAAAAGCGACACAAGGAAAAGTGTTAAAAGATTTGAGTGAAAGTGGTATTAAAGTGGCATATGTGAAAGATGCCCAATCAATTAATGAAATGTATGAATCATTTGAACAAATTGGAAAGCTTACAGGTAGAGAAAAACAAGCAAAATATTTAATCGATGAGACAAAAGCAAATATCAAGAAAGTAACAGATAGTGTTCCAAAACAGAAAAAAGAGCCTAAAGTATTTATTGAAATTGCTTCAGAACCAGAAATTTATACCGCTGGAAAAGGCACATTTATGAATGACATGCTTAAACAACTGCACGCTAAAAATGTATTTGATGATACAGAAGGATGGCCGAAAGTGAGTAAAGAGCAAATTATAAAGAAAAATCCTGATGTTATGGTGTCGACTGCAGGCGTTTCAACAAAGGACTATCAACAAAGCGTGAAACAACGTGGTGGTTTTGAACAAATTCGCGCAGTGAAAAAAGAGAGCGTCGTGGCTTTAAATGATGATATGTTGTCTCGACCTGGACCACGCTTAGATGATGCCATGAAATTGTTAAGAGATGCCATATATGAAAAATAAGGCCTTGCGTGGCTTAATCAGCATAATGCTTTGGATAATTGCACTGATTGTTGTCTGTGCGTATGGCCTTCTTAGCCAAATTGAATGGGGAACTCCTTTGGCGGCAACATTGATATTAGAGGTCAGACTCCCACGCGTATTATTAGCACTTTTATCAGGCATGGGTTTAACTTTAGCGGGGCAAATGTTCCAAATTATTTTGAACAATCCACTGGCAGACAGTTTTACGCTAGGGCTGGCAAATGGTGCGACAGTGGGTGCAGCATGCGCTGTTCTTTTAGGCCTATCTTTTAGTTGGATTGCCCCGTTTGCGATGATAATGGGGATGGTCTCACTTTTCATTGTGATTGCTGTCGCATATTTCATAACACGCGGTTATCCCACGCGTTCACTGATTCTAGCCGGAATATTAATTGGTTCTCTGCTAAACGCGATATTATTTTTAATGGTGCAATTTA
Source organism: Staphylococcus coagulans (assembly GCF_022557135.1). Lineage (NCBI taxonomy): Bacteria > Bacillati > Bacillota > Bacilli > Caryophanales > Staphylococcaceae > Staphylococcus > Staphylococcus coagulans. Next base: position 2,255,838 of record NZ_CP092966.1, on the reverse strand, counting down.
ATCCTACAAAATTACGAAATATCGTTGCCTATATGTTCGGTGGTTTTTCAGCTTCGGAATATCGCGAGGTCATCTATGTCAGTATCGTTTTAGGTCTAACATTAGGCGCAATTTTGATATGTCTTCCTAAAATTAAGCTATTACAAATGAATACGTTATCAAGTGCTGCTTTAGGTCTTCATGTAGAACGTTTATCAATCGTAGTTTTATTATTGGCGACGGCAATTTCAACCGTTATTATAGGCTTTGTTGGTGTCATAGGATTTATTGGCATGGTGATTCCTCAATTTGTACATCGTATCAGTCAACAATCCCTTACGATTAAAGTGCTGCTTAATCTCGTCATCGGGGGAACCATGATGGTATTAGCAGACGTCTTAGGCACTCAATTGCTTGCGCCTATTCAAATACCGGCAAGCATTGTATTGGCAATAATAGGTATTCCTTTAATGTTTTATCTCATGATAGTTGAACGGCGATAGGCAATTGACTATGATAGAGTTATGTAATTTTCAAGAATAACAATGAGGGGAAATCAATGGACTTAACACAAATTAAAGCAATAATATTTGATTTAGAAGGTACATTATTGGATCGTAAAAAGTCTCGAGATAAATTTATCGAAGAGCAGTATGAGCGATTTCATGATTACTTAGTACGTGTACAGGCCTCGGATTTTCGTAAAAAATTCATTGAATTAGATGACGATGAAGACCATGATAAACCGGACTTATACAAAGAAATTATTAAGCAGTTCAACGTTGATCGATTAAGTTGGAAGGACTTATTTCATGACTTTGAAATGCATTTTTATCGTTATGTATTCCCATTTTACGACACGAACTATACGTTAGAAAGATTGAAAGCAGCGGGATATAAGATTGGCGTTATTGCGAATGGTAAATCTAAAATTAAACAGTATCGTGTTTATGCACTAGGTATTGAAGAATACGTCAATTATTTATCCACTTCAGAAACGGTCGGCTTCCGCAAACCACACCCACGTATTTATGAGGATATTTTAGAAAAGTTAGATGTTCAACCCGAAGAGGTTATATATGTCGGGGATGATGCATTAAACGATGTTGCGCCCGCACATGCGATGGGAATGGTAAGTGTTTGGTATCGTCATGAAGGACAAGAAGATGAAGTCGTTCCTCTAGATTCAGAAATGGATTATGAAATCACAACACTTGAAGAGTTGTTAGATATTTTAAATGTAAAGCGGGAGGCTGAAAAGTAATGGAACTATTTAGGACATCTGATGGTACGGCATTAAATTATCGCTCAATGGGTAAAGGTTATCCCATCGTTATGATACATTCGATATATATGAACCATACGGTTTTTGAAGACATTGCCACACGATTGGCACGTTATTTTCAAGTTATATTAATCGATTTACGTGGACATGGTTATTCTGATAAACCTTTGGCGATTGATTTTCATGAATATAGCCAAGATATAAAAGAGCTAATGGACTTTCTTTACATTGAAAGTGCGACAGTAATAGGTAATGAGTTAGGTAGCACGGTCGCGTTAGATTTGACTTTGAGTGCGTCAAATAAAGTTTCTGAGTTAATACTGATTAATCCTACTGCTGATGATACTTTATTACCACATGAGCGATTATTTCGCAAATACGCAGAAACAATTCGAACATGTAATGAATCTGAACAAGAAAAGTTTTTAGAGAAGCATTTATATCATTCTAAAGGAAAAGTGCGTAAATTTCTTAAAAATGTGAATGATTCTGAGGCGTTATTAACAGATTATGAAAAAACAGCTGTTGATCATTCATTTACGGAAAATGGATTAGAAAAGATTTTACCTGAAATTCACGTGAGAACGCTCATTATTGCAGGTCAGGCAAATGAACGTGTGACACCGAATGAGTCAAAGCATGTTGCAGAGTTAATGCCAAATGCAACATATGAATTATTTAATAAGTCAGGTGTTTACCCATTTGTAGAAGAAAAAGAAAAATTTCTTAAACAAGTCAAAGATTTTATGCAAAGAACGACACATCATATGGAGTTGTAATGTTTTTGTAATCAAATTGTTATTTTATGGTGATTACGGGTATGGATAACTAAAGATAACGGCATAAAAAAGGAGTGTGCGCTTTATGAAAAAGCTAGTCAGTGCAATACTTATCGCATGTGTGACATTGTTGACTACGTACACAGGAACAGCAAACGCAATGACAGGAAATGATTTGGAGTCAGTTAAAGCATTACAAAATGGTGATCAAACAATTGAAGGGGTAACAATTGGTCAAAGTTTGAAAGATGTTTTTCGTGAAAAAGGAAAAGGGATTCATACGCAACAAGCCTATGGACACAATCATTATTATGAGTATCATACTAAAAAAGGGCTTATGATTGTAACTACAAATGGACAAAGTGAGCAGTCTAAAGTAAAAAGAATTAGTATGAGTTATCAAGCACTCAACGGACCAAGTTATGAGGATGTAAAAAAAGAAGTTAGCCAAAAAGCGATTACACGTGCACATTATAATTCTGTGACAGGAAATAATGGTTACGTGGTAGATGGCAAAGTAGCTTATCAATTTGCATCTAAAAATCCAAAAGATCATCACTTAAAACTTTATCGCATTGATTTAGAAGCTTAAACGTAAGAGGCATCCTTTAAAGATATCTTTTGT
>NZ_CP092966.1:2059436-2253070 GCF_022557135.1 Staphylococcus coagulans | reverse complement strand
TCTTTTGTGCATGACCTTGATAGGGCGGGGCAATGAAATCAAAATGATTTCTGCCACGCTCCTTTTTATTTTATAGACTTTGTAACAATATTATTTTGCAAATATCAATCAAAAGATAGTAACTCAAATAAGACTTCATTAAATTGTTGGTGGCGTATGCGTTAGGTTTTTAATATAATATGATTATGTATTAAGTGAGACGGAGGATTATATGAGAGTCAATAATCGTACTTTGCTAGAGAATGTAGAAGATTATTTGAAGCATAAAGGTGTTTCTCCGCATTTGATTGATGATGTAAAAGAAAATTTAAGAAAAGATATTCAAAAATCAGAAGCGGAAGATAAAGATTACATTGAGTATCGCCATAAATCACCTGCTGAAATTATATTAATTATTCAAAAGAATTTGTTTACACTACAGTTTAATCCAGTGGTGTTTTTTATTATCAACTTTATCTTGATTTCATATCTATATGATAAACAGCTCGTCGCATTTGGTGCTGCAACAGGCTTATCATTAGTTTATATTTTAATTATTTTACCCATTTCAATTATTATTTATATACGCATCATGCATAAAAATTATTTATATCGCAACAAATTCGAAAGTTATATCGGTGTCGTTTTAGCACTCATTGCGTTTGTTTTAATTATGATGAATGCCTTCGATTTTAATTTAGGTATTCATGTCGTCACACAATATGCACATATGGCTGTAGCATTTATTGGGTTAATAATTATGAGTATAGGTCTGTATTTAAAACATCTTGAATACACTGGCATCGGTTTACTACTATTGCAAAAGACGATTGATGTTATAATTTCTGATGGACAAGCAGCACAATTAATTTCCATAGCGATATGGGTGATGATTCTTGTCCTGATTATTTTTTACACCATTGAATTATCTTCAAGAACGAAATCATAAGATTCACATATTTAACGCGTATTAAATGGAAAATATAAAATCATAAAAAAGTGATTAAAAAGAGTGAGTAAAACAATGAACGTGATGGTTCATTCGCTTTATTCACTTTTTTTATTAAAAACGAGGGTTTTATGAAGTATCATTTAAAGGTTAAATGATCTTTAAGTAGAAGATATATAAGCACCGCACGCAATAAAGAGAGTTAGAAAATTGAGTGTAGCAGTGCGAGATGATAGGTATCCTAAAAACCACTCATCCTAAGTACAACCATATGAGAAATGGTCGATTTTGTGAGTGGTTTTTAATTTAATTAATCTCATTTGTGTTGAGACTTTCCCCATATTAAGATGAATGATTTATGAATAATCAGTGATGTAAATTCTTATTGCGGTCTAATATCAGTAGATTTGATCGTTTCATTCACACGTTCTAATAAAGCATTAATTTTTTCGCGTTGTTCATCATTAATCAAAATAAGTACTGTACGCTCGTCATTTTCATTACGACGCTTATCGAAATAACCTTCTTGAGATAAATTTTTAACAGCTTTAACAACTTGAGGTTGCTTGTAATTCAAGTTGTTAATAATATCTTTCAAGTAGTATTCTTCTTCAATACGATAGCTTAAATGTGTTAAAACAGCGAACTCTTCAAAACTAATTTTGAACTCCTTTTTAATCACACTTTTCAATCTATCAGCATAAGTAACCATGGATAATAATTCAAAACAATCTTTGACTCTTGTAACAGCCATTCTCATAACCTCCCATTTGTATAACCCTTAAAAAATTAACTCAAATCATAATACGCATATATGCTATAAATATCAATGAATTAATCCAGTGCTCACTTTATATTATAGCAAACAAAGTCTATCTTACACCATAATAATATGCGATTATAATTTATATTTAATTTATTTCGCGTGCAATTATTTATTACAGCATATCTAATTGGTGTAAAATTGTAAAATAAGAAAGATATCTGTAGAACAATCTTAAACGAAATGATGCTTATTCATTCTCTACAATATAACTTCTTATATAATGCTCTTTTACCCACTATTCCCTTTAAATAACTAAAAATTGCAATAAAATGTAAAAAAATGATAAATATCATGTTTAACTTGGTTCTAAAATATTTGCATTTGGATTTCTAACAACTTTTTCTCCAATAAAAACCCCTTTATCAATTAAAAGTTGCTCATTTATTCTATCATAATTTATTATTCGTTTAATGAATTTTCCATTCTTATTTATAACAACAGAATTACGGTCAAAAAGAGTGTCTTGGGGTAAGACGATACGTGGTTGTTCGATTTGTAAAGTGAAGTGTGTACCAATAGGAAAGCTTTCGGCTACTTTAACATTGAATGAATAAGTGGAAAAACTTGAAGGATTGTCAGAAGTGGTAGGTACTGGAGATATAGAAGTCACCGTGCCTTTGTAAGTTTTGGTATCAAAAACTTTCTTGACAGATACAGGCTGATTAACTTTGATTTTCGCATACAAATTTTCTGGAACTTTAAATGAAAGATGCTGTTTTTTGGAATAAATCTCAAGTATTTTTTCGTTCTGGAGACTTGGGAAATGTTTGTGCAAGTGCACGATTCCTTCAAAGGGGGATTTGATTGTTGTGTCTTGTTGCTCTTGGAGTTGGGCAATCTGAGCACGATAGTTTAAGGTGTTGGAAGGGTTTCGATTTTGTTGAATAAGATGGGAAAGAAAGTTGATTTGGTGGGATTTAGAAGCGTTGTGGTAAGTGAGAAGTGAATCATTTATTTTTACAGATTGTCCATCGACAACCTCAATCTTTTTAATTTCTCCTAATGCTGTTTGATTTACAATTACTTTTTGATAGTCCGATTGCACAATGCCATTTAACACTAAAGGCTGGGAAGCACTGGCACGCACCATTTTTAAATCATAGTTTTCTGATTGGTTATTAAAAAATAAAAAGAATGTCATAAAAGAAAAGGGCAGCAAAATAAATAATAAGACAATAAATATTAATTTTTTTGACATCCGGGCACCTCATATCAAATAGATATTTATATTATACTGAGTTATAAATGGGATGCAAGTTGAAAAATATATAATATCAATTTTTTTGTTTATATATGAATGAATATCGTAAACTTAAATGTTTTGATGATGACGGACTATAATTGTGCAAAATATAGAAGAGATGATGACTAAAAAAGAAAATCATTAAAAATGTGTATAGAAAAATGCACAGGAACATTTAAATTAATTCATGTGCATTGAATGATTTTATCGTAATATAAAAGAATTGAAAGAAGAAAAGAAAGTGATGGCGTATGCAGCTACACAATTTAAAAACCTTTGATGTTTCATTTGATAGACAACAAAAGCGTCTAAAGATAGGGGCATATTGAGTGAATGAGGAAGGTATACAGATTGCACTTAAATATGATTTAAGCACAATCCGAGTTCTTCCAACCTTTAAAATATGTTATTAGCGCACTTGAATGAGTACAATCGCTATAATAATTACAACAAAGCCAATAAGGCGTTGGGAAGATAAACGACGCGGTGGAACACCTAATAATCCAAAGTGATCAATAATCATACCCATAATAATTTGACCTAACATGACAGTGATTAAAGTAAATGTCACGCCGATATGTGGGGTTAAAATAATGTTCGTAGTAACAAAAATGACGCCAAGCGCACCTCCGATAAAATGCCACCATTTCAAAGGACCATTTGATGCATGAAGTGTACTGATAGAAATTTTACGATGAACAATCAGCGTTAATAAGATCAGCGCTAGTGATCCTACTGTAAAAGAAATGAGTGATGCGAAATAAGGAGAGTGCACACTTTGGCCTAAATGACTGTTGATTGCAGTTTGGATTGGAGGAGCGAATCCAAATAAAATACCTACGATAATCCATAAAGGCGTTTGATGCGCCGTACGTACAACTTTTGAGCGCTTTTGAATATTCATTAAAATAATGCCAATGAGTAATAAAATAATACCAAAAGTCTTCAAAATGGATAACGGCTTGATGTCTACGTTAAACCAACCGAACGAGTCTATCACGACACTCATTAATATTTGACCAGCAATTGTAGTGACAACGGTGAGCGAAGCCCCAATTTTGGGGAGTAACAATAAATTGCCTGTTAAAAAGATAACCCCCATTAATCCGCCTACATACCAATAATAGTCAATTTGATAATGACGAAAGGAAGCAATCGAAAAAACATGTGGATTCATGATTAAATTAACAATGATGAGCCAAAGTGTTCCAGTCGAAAATGAAATAGCTGAAGCATAAAACGAGGAGTGCGTATAAAGACTCAATTTTGAATTGATAGAAGTTTGAATTGGCACGACACTACCTGCGATAAGCCCTAAAATAAGTAAAAGTGAAAGCATATCATGTCCATCCTTATTGTTTAATTAAGATAGTGTTATTATAGCAAAATATAATAAGATAGCATTTAAAGGGAATTATCGAATTTTAATTTCAAAAAGTTTAATATTTTAGATAAAAGAAAGTTACGATATATTTACAAACGTAAGTTATTTTGATTAAGATAGGGAGGAGTCATGAAAATTGTTGTTGAACTTAATTGTATTAATCACATGGAAGGTTATTTAAGTTTAATGCATGACTAAGGCATTTATTTGAAGAATTGTATGATGTAAGAGAAAGTTGTGATAAATTTGTACGAACATGAGATCGTACGTGTTATTGATGAACAAATGTTTTTTATCAATGTAAAACCGTCAACCCAACTTCAAGAGGGACAATATGTTGAAGTTTTAAACCCTTTTAAGTCTTACAAAACGTTAGCAAGGGTTGAAGAAGTATTTGAGAAATATGCGATATGTTATAAGTTGGGGAAATATAAGATATTCTACGGTGATGAAGTGAGAATTCGACCTCATTATCAAAAGAATGACTAGAAAAGAGCCTGTCACGTTTATTTGTGACAGGCTCTCGTTATTTATATGGTATGCGCAGGGTCTTTTTTATTAGAAAAGGACTGTAACGGACTTATCAATCAATTGTGCACCTACTGCTTTTTGAATGTCGCCCCCTTTACTATCTAGTATGTTCAATTGCACAATCTTATTTGCTTGTGTTTCTACGAGTTCTTTTGTGATAGAAGTGTCTAATTTTGGAAGAGAGAGTTTGATATTCTTTTGTGATGCGTCGGAAAAAGTAATTTCTAAAGTTTTTGTATTCATTTTTGTATGCTCCTTTTTATTGAATGTATTCAGATGTTAGGACTTCAATGGCGTCATATTGTTCACCAGTAAGTGCTTGAATTGCATTGCTAAAGGCTTTGAGTTCTTCTCGGGTTGCAGTTGGTTTAAGTTGCGTAAAGCGTCTTGACGTTTTAGTTATTTTTCCTTCCGGTGTGACTGATGTTTGCGTCAGAATAAGTGTGATTTGATGGATGTTCATATTTCTGACCTCCTTTCACTTTATATATCGAATATGACAACGAAAAAGCACACCCTAAAAATAAAATAATTTATGAAAATTCTTTCATGTTACTTAAATATAGTTTATCATGGGATAAGAAACATTATGAGAGGTGGAATTGCGTGAACTGTGTAGATCCTATCCGTGACAAACAAGATATTCATCGAATGTATGAATTTTTAAAGGCACATTCAATGCGTGATTATTTATTTTTCAAATTTGCTATCCATACGGGTATTAAGTTAACAGAGTTACTTAATTTTAAGGTGTCTCAATTCCTTTCTGATCAAGGCGTCAGTATGACACGTTGGTATGAAACGGACTCAAATATTCGTGTTGTTATTCCAGAACAACTACGTAAAGAGCTAAAACAATACATTCAGGCAGAAGCAATTTCTGGAGATGACTTATTGTTTCGCTCGAAGCGGACAAAAAAAGGGCTTAGTCGACAGCAAGCTTATCGTATTGTTAACAATGCGGCACATCAATTAGGAATTGAACATATAGGCTTAACGACACTTAGAAAAACTTTTGCATATCATGCGTATAAATCCGGAATTTCAGTTTCAATCATTCAAAAATATCTTGGACATCAAACGGCTTATGAAACAATGAAGTTTATAGGTATTTCTAAAAAGGAAATTAACACGACCATCGCTTTAAATTTATAAAAATAGAGAAAGGGAGGCGTGAAGATGTTAAGTGGATTGCTTATATTTTTAATAGCAATAATGATCATACTTGTCGTAATGATGAAGTGTAATACAAAGCGTTTACCCGGCTTTGTCGCATTATTTGCACCCCTTGTTGCATCAATAATCTTTTTGATAAACATTCCTAAGGTATTAGACAACCAACTGATCATTGAAAAGATTCGGTGGTTACCTGCTTTAGATATTAACCTCGTACTCCGCTTGGATGGATTGAGTATGTTTTTTGCCTTACTTATTTCCATCATTGGTGTCGCTGTATTCTTTTATGCAACACAATACTTATCCTATGAACATGATCATTTACCCCGATTTTTCACATATTTAGTTTTATTTATGTTTAGTATGTTAGGAATTGTACTTTCTGATAACACGATCTTGTTATACGTTTTTTGGGAGTTAACAAGTGTGTCATCGTTCCTACTAATTAGTTATTGGTACGATAAAAGTGAGAGTCAAAACGGTGCAATCACTTCATTTATGATTACGGTTTTAGGTGGCTTAGCCATGTTAGTCGCGTTTGTCATGTTATATCACGTGGCAGGAACGTTCTCAATTAGTGAATTAATACATCAAAGACATACGATTGCACAACATCCTTTATTTATCCCCATTGTATTGTTATTGTTACTCGGTGCTTTTACTAAGTCAGCACAGTGGCCTTTTCATTTCTGGTTACCAAAGGCGATGGCTGCGCCTACACCTGTGAGTGCCTATCTACACTCAGCGACAATGGTAAAGGCAGGTATATTTTTACTTTTAAGATTTACACCCATTTTAGGTTTGAGTGATACTTATACTTATCTTGTGACGGCTATTGGGCTCATCACTATGATATACGGCTCGTTTACTGCGATTAGACAATTTGACTTAAAAGGGATACTTGCTTATTCAACAATTAGTCAATTAGGTATGATCATGACGATGGTTGGATTAGGTGGCGGTATTGCTAAAGCGACGCAGAGTGGGATGATTGAAATCTATACTTACTTATTATGCGCAGCGCTTTTTCATCTTTTCAATCATGCATTATTTAAAGGAACATTATTTATGGGCGTGGGTTTAATCGACCATGAAACAGGTACACGTGATATCCGACAATTAGGTGGTTTAAAACGTTACTTGCCGATTACCATGGTTGTCATGTCAATGGCTGCACTTTCTATGGCAGGCGTCCCGTTATTAAACGGCTTTATAAGTAAAGAAATGTTTTTTGAAGGGTTAATTCGATCGAATTATCTGTCTGCTTTCAACCAATCTATGATGATTGCAATTGCGCTTGTAGGTTTTATTGCTAGTATCTTTACCTTTATTTATTCAATCAATATGATAAAAACGACATTTTTTGGCTCATTTCAGTTGAACAAAGCGATACATGAACCACGTTTATTCATTACACCCGCGATGATAATGGCGCTCTTATTACCGATTGTATTTATTGTTCCACAGTGGGTAGGGACTTATCTTATTCAACCTGCATTTTTAAGTTCAGTCCGTTCAACATCTTTTGCGTCCACAGTTCCCCACTTATCAGCATGGCATGGGTTTAATATACCTTTACTTATGAGTTTAACGATTATCGTTGTGGGGATTATTGTGGTACTATTCGTAGATTTACAACGCTATCTGTCTTTAAAAGAAAATCAAATGTCAGTATCACGTATGTGTAATGATTCATACCGGTCAATGGAATTTTATTGTGGATACGGACTACGTAGTTTGATGAATAATCGTTTGAATTCTTACATTATTATTACGTTGATTATTTATTTTGTAATTCATCTCTATGGTTTGATAAGTACAGGGGTTCCAGAACTTTCACGTATCGAAGTCACTGAGTACCATATCTTTCATATACTCCTTTTAGTAACGGTAGTTCTCATTGGATTTGCGCTCATATTTATTAGACAACGTTTAACGATGGTTATTCTTACAGGGGGCATTGGTTATGTTGTTGCGTTGTTCTTTATTTTAATGCGTGCACCAGATTTAGCGCTAACACAACTTGTTACTGAAACGATTACGACAGTATTATTTATCGTAAGCTTTTCAAGATTACCGAATATTCCACGCGGTAAGTTCAATATGAAAAAAGAAACCGTTAAAATCTTAGTTTCTTTACTTACTGCAATTACAGTAATCGGTATTGTTTTTATTATTCAACAAGCGAGCGCAATAGAAACGATTTCTGTTTTTTATCATGATGCTTATGAAAAATCAGGTGGTAAAAATATCGTTAATGCCATTTTAGGTGATTTCAGGGCATTAGATACACTGGCAGAAGGTTTAGTTTTAATTATTGCAGGACTCGGTATTTATACATTACTTAACTATAAAGATCGGAGAGGTCAAGATGAAAGAGAATGATTTAGTACTCAAAACCGTTACAAGAGTGGTTGTATTTATCATCTTAACATTTGGCTTTTATCTCTTCTTTGCAGGACATAATAATCCTGGAGGCGGATTTATTGCCGGCCTAGTGTTAAGTTCAGCGTTTATCTTAATGTTTTTAGCATTTGATGTAAAAAAGGTACTAGAAGCTTTACCTATTGATTTTAGAAAGCTCATGATTGTTGGTGCGCTTTTATCACTCGCAACTGCAATTGTGCCTGTGTTTTTCGGTAAGAACATCCTTTATCAAGAGGATTGGAATGTGACTTTCCCTTATTTTGGTGAAGTACATCTGTCGACAATTACATTATTTGAAGCGGGAATCGCCCTAGTTGTTGTCGGCGTGGTCGTAACGACAATACTTTCCCTGAGTGGAGGGAGATCATGAATATTATTTTATTGATTGTAATCGGATTTTTAGTTTTTATTGCTACTTATATGGTGCTATCTAAAAATTTAATTCGTATCGTTATTGGTATCGCAATTTACACGCATGCAGGCAACCTTATTATTATGAGTATGGGTGAATATACCGCACAAAAAACCGAGCCATTGATTGTGAGTGGTCATCAAAACTTTGTTGATCCATTGTTACAAGCGATCGTTTTAACTGCGATTGTAATTGGATTTGCAATCACTGCATTTTTGCTTGTCTTAGTTTACCGTACTTTTAAAGTGACTAAAGAAGATGAAATCGATGTATTAACAGGAGGTGAAGAGGATGAACGATAATATTTTAGCCGTACCCATACTCCTACCACTTCTGGGTGCACTTCTTTTAGTCATTTTGAACAAGCAAGTGCGGTTATCACGCTTTATTGCTCTTTTTGTATTATTGATATCATTCGTCGTCTCGCTCGTGATGTTGATCGACGTGTACAACCATAAGCCGATTGTTTTGAATTTTGGTAATTGGGAAGCACCGTTTGGTATTCAATATGTCGGCGACGCGTTGAGTTTAATACTCGTTACCACAACATTTTTAGTCGTGTTTATGATTGTCGCTTTTGGTTTTGGACGTGGTGAAAAGCGTGCAAGTCGGTATTATTTATTATCCTTTGTCTTATTTTTAACAACCGGTGTCGTGGGATCCTTTTTGACTGCAGATTTGTTTAACTTATATGTCATGTTCGAAATTATGCTACTTGCTTCATTTGTGTTAGTGACATTAGGACAATCTGTAGAGCAATTGCGCGCGAGTATTATATATGTCGTCCTCAATGTGATAGGCTCATGGTTTTTCTTAATAGGGATTGGCCTTCTGTATCGTCAAATTGGTACCTTAAATTACACGCATATCGCGATAAGAATTCATGAAATGGATGATCCGACAGCGATTCACTTAGTGGCGATGTCATTTATTGTTGCTTTCGGATCAAAAGCAGCACTTGTTTTATTTATGTGGCTTCCAAAGGCATATGCCGTACTCAATACAGAACTTGCAGCCCTTTTTGCCTCATTAATGACAAAAGTTGGCGCATATGCTTTGATTCGGTTCTTTACTTTAATTTTCAATAAAAGTGGTGAAATTGTCGAACCACTTTTAATTGTTATGGCGGGTCTTACAATGGTAATTGGAGCCATTGGAACGATTGCGTATCGAGATATTAAAAAGATTGCCGCTTACCAAGTTGTATTATCTATCGGATATATCATTTTTGGTTTAGGTACGCATACATTTAATGGAATCAATGGCGCAATTTTTTATTTAGTGAACGATATCGTTGTAAAAGCGTTACTGTTTTTCATTATAGGCATTATGGTTTACACAACGGGTTACCGCCAATATCGTTTCTTAACAGGATTAGCCCAAAAAGAACCGTGGCTTGGTGTGGCTTTTATTGTTGTGACATTAGCCATTGGAGGAGTGCCGCCATTCAGTGGATTTCCTGGGAAATTACTTATTTTTCTCGGTGCAGTTGAGCATCAGCATTATGTAGGCTTAGTATTGATGATTATCACAAGTTTGATAGGGATGTATAGTTTGTTCCGAGTCTTCTTTTATATGTATGCAGGAAATCGTGATAAAGGTGCAGAAATTCAATTTAAGCCTATCAAGTCAAATAGAAAGGCTATCGTTTTATTTATGACTGCAGTTACATTAGCGATAGGTCTTTGCGCACCAGTGATCTACCAAGTCACAGCACAAGCAACGGATTTATCCATGAATGTACAAAAATTTGAAAAAATGGTTAATCCTGGACTGCGAGGTGGCAGTTAAATGAGACAAATTGCTTTGAATATGATGATAGCTATCTTATGGGTGTTATTCCAAGATGAAGATGCTTTTCGTTTTCCAACATTTGTGATTGGCTATTTAATAGGTATTATTATTATTTATTTACTTCATAAATTTTTTAATCAAGAATTTTATCCTAAAAAGATTTGGGTATCGATTAAATTTTTATTTACGTATCTCTATCAACTATTGACTGCAACATTCTCAATAATCAATTATGTGTTATTTAAAGCGAATAAAATGGATCCTGGTTTAGTAACTTATGAAACGCAGCTCGATACGGATTGGGAAATTACGTTTCTAACAATTTTAGTGATTATAACACCAGGATCGACTGTTATTCGTGTGAATCGTGATCCTAACATCTTTTTAATTCACGCTATTGATACAACTGAAAAAGAAAAGAAAAATTTATTGAAAAGTATTAAAAAATACGAAGAACTCATTGTGGAGGTGACGAAATGATAACTGAATTAACACAATTCTTCTTGTCGGGTGCATTAGTTATCTTTGCTGTGTCATTAGTTGTCGTATTGTTTCGTTTGATTGAAGGACCTACAACAGCAGACCGTGTCGTCGCATTTGACGCAATGAGTGCCATTTTAATGTCAACAGTAGGGGTTTTGAGTCTCTTATTCGAAACATTTTCATTTTTAGATTCTGTACTGTTGATTGCCATTATTTCCTTTTTAAGTTCTGTTACGATTTCTCGCTTTATTGAAGGGGGGAATGTATTTCATGGCGATGACAAATGAAATCATCCAATTGTTAGCAGCTCTCCTTGTATTTGCAGGAAGTATTATTGCGCTTGTAAGTGCAATTGGTTTAGTTCGATTTAAAGATGTCTTTTTAAGAATTCATGCAGCGACAAAAGCTTCTACGGCAGCAGTTTTATTGACACTGGTGGGTGTATTTATTTATTTTATCTTTGCGCAAGGTTATGTCAGTGTCCGTACGATTTTAGCATTGGTCTTTATTAATATTACTTCACCCGTTGGCGGTCATTTAATCTCGCGTGCCGCTTATCGAACAGGTGCTTATATGTATCAAAAACATGAAAATCATGAAAATACAGACCTTAATAAAGAAGATGTAGACGAAGAGACGAAGCGTCGAATTCGAATAGAAAAAAGAGCGAAACGACGCAAAAGAATATACTCTCGCTTAGATAAAGACTAATTTTAAAAAATGAGATTGAATCATATTTATAATTTCTAAATAAGTTTTTAATAGTGCCCATAGCTCACTTACTTCTTAATACGAATTTTAGGATTTTGAGAAGTTTATCAAGCGAACTTCATTATTTAAAATAATAAAAAAGCGTGAACCAATGGTAATGTATTGGTCACGCTTTTTATTATATGATGAATATTTCTATTGATATATCAATGGGAGTTTTATTTCATGCTTTTATGGATTGTTTCGATATTAGATTTCATCATTTTATAGTATGAATCTCCGTTGCTACCTTTTTTACCAATAGAGTCTGTATAAACTGTGCCGTAAATTTTCGCACCTGTTTCTTCGCTTAAGCTCTTCATGCTCTTGTCACTTACACTTGTTTCAAGAAGAAGGTTTTTGATGTGATTTTGTTTAACGAAGTCAATTGCTTGTTTCATTTGCTCTGGTGTACCTTGGTTTTCAGTGTTGATTTCCCAAATATAACCTGGCGTTACATCATATTGTTTTGCGAAGTATTTGAATGCACCTTCACTTGTAATCATAACGCGTTTTTCTTTTGGAATATCACTAAATTCGTCTTTACTTTTATTGTTTAGTTTTTCTAATTTGTCTAAGTAAGATTTACCATTTTTTTCAAAAGTAGATTTATGTGATGAATCTGCTTTTTCTAATGCATCTTTGATGTTTTTAACATATTGGATCCCATTATCTAAACTTAACCATGCGTGAGGGTCAATGTTGTGTTCTGATTTTTCACCTTTTTTCAAGTAGATAGGATCAACATGTTTAGAAGCTTGAACAACTGAAGAATCGTCTAATGATTTGTTAGCTTGTTTTAATGCTTTTTCAAACCAACCATTCCCACTTTCTAAGTTGAAACCATTATAAATAATAATATCTGCGTCAGTTAATGCTTTAACGTCTTTAGGCTTAATTTCATATTCATGAGGGTCTTGACCAACAGGAACGATGCTGTGAATTTCTGCTTCATCGCCTGTAATATTTTTTGCCATATCATATAAGATTGAGTTTGTTGTTACAATCTTAAGTTTGTGATCTTTATGTCCTTGATCAGAAGAGTTACATGCTGTTAAAAGAAAAACAATCGATAAAATCGATAAAAGTGTAAGAATTCGTTTACTCATGATTTTTGATACGCTCCTTTATGTGAGATGTTGTTAAATTTAGTCAGTGCAAAAACAAGTGCATACAATATTGCAGCGATGAGGACGATAACCGCACCACTTGGTAAATTCAATATAAAGCTAACATAGATGCCGATTGTAGAGCTGATGACGCTAAACAAACTAGAAACGAGCATCATTGTAGATAATCTTTTTGTTATGAGATAAGCCGTTGAAGCAGGCGTAATGAGCAGGGCAACAACAAGGATGACACCTACAGTTTGAACACTTGCGACGATAACGAGCGCTAAAAGTAACATAACAAAATAATGCATAAATGTAGTATTGAGTCCACTCATTCGACTGAACACTGGATCAAATGTAGACATTTTTAAAGGTCGAAAAAGAATGATAATCAAACTCAATACAATGATACTAACAACCAATGCAGTATAAAATGCGGACTGAGTAATGGCTAAAATATTACCAAAAAGAATGTGATATAAGTCTGTTGCTGAATGAATTAAGCTAATTAAAATAATACCTAAAGCGAGAAAGGCGGTAAATGTAATACCGATTGCTGCATCCTTTTTAGTTTTTGATTTGTCCGAAATATAACCAATAATTGTACTACTGAGCATACCTGTAATCAATGCGCCGATAAACATAGGAATATTGAAAAGAAATGATAAAGCAACACCAGGTAAGACGGCATGACTCATTGCGTCCCCCATAAGTGAAAGCCCTCTAAGAACAATCAGACATCCGACAACACCACATACAATGCCGACTAAGATGGCTGTAATCATAGCCCGTGACAAAAATTGATATTCAAAGAGATGTTGAATGAATGACATCTTGTGATGACTCCTTTCCATGGGGATTTTGGTCTTGTAATTTTGTTGAATGGTGACGACTTAAAAAGACAGACTCTATGTTTTCTGTTTTTAAGGCTTCGGAACTTTCACCTAAAAATGCGACAGATTGGTTTAAGAGTAAAATACGATCAAAATATTCAGAAGCTGTTGTGAGGTCATGATGTACAATTAAAATGAGTTTACCTTGCTGTTTTAATGCTTTAAGTTTGTTGTAAATGATGTGTTCACTTTTGAAGTCGATACCTACAAATGGCTCATCAAGCAAATAAACCACGCTATCTGACATTAGGGCGCGAGCGATGAACACACGCTGGAGTTGTCCGCCACTAAGCGCATGCAATTGTCGTTTGCGTAAATCAAAAAGCTCTAACTCTTTTAATAACGTGTCTCTTTTATCGCGAATGGATTTTGGTACACGTTTAAACCATCCGATTTCTTGATAGCAGCCAGATAAAACTAAATCCTGTACATTGATTGGGAAGTCAAGATCAAGTACAGATTTTTGTGGTATATATGTAATATCTGTTAAATGTTGTTGTGTCGGTTTTTGGTTAAGTAAAATCGTGCCTTCAGCAGGTAATTCGCCAATAATAGATTTGATTAAAGAGGACTTACCACTCCCATTAGGGCCCATAATTCCAATCATTTCACCATTCAATGGTAAATCTAATGTGATGTTTTTCAAAACATGTTTTTGACCTAAAAATAGGTTTAGGTTTTTTATGGATAACATATTAACACCACCTTTCTTCTGTTTTAGGTTACCCTAATAAAGTATATTATAAATAGAAAATTGTCAATATCAATAGAATTCATGATACAATAAATTGTATATGTAAAAGAGGTGAGCATATGTTAACTGAGGAAAAAGAAGACTATCTTAAAGCAATTTTAAGTCATGATGGCGTTCATAGTTATGTGTCAAATAAAACGTTATCAGGATTTTTGAATATTAAACCTCCATCTGTGAGCGAAATGGTAGGACGCTTGGAAAAAGAGGGCTATGTCATAACGAAACCTTATAAAGGCGTAAAGTTATCAGAACTAGGACTGACTTATACATTAGATGTAATTAAGCGACATCGTTTAATAGAATTATTTTTAATAAAGATTTTAAATTATACGTGGGAAGAAGTTCATAGTGAAGCAGAGGTGCTCGAGCACCGTGTATCTGAACTATTTGTAGAACGTTTGGACGAACTATTAAATTATCCGGAAACATGTCCGCACGGTGGTGTGATTCCACGAAACAATCAATATGAAGAAATTTATAAAACCCCGTTATTGCAGTTTGATGCAGGGGATACAGTGACGATTCGACGTGTCCGTGATCGATCGGAATTACTCGTATTTTTATCGAGCAAAGCATTGTCTATCGGTGATACCGTTACAATAGTAGAAAAAGATGAAATCAATCAATTATTAGGATTGCAAAATAAAGACGAAAAAGTCACATTAAGCTATCATAACGCAGATGTGATCTTCGTTGAAAAAGTACAATAAAAATAGTGATTAATCATTTTAATATAACTTAACAAGAGGCTGGGACATTAATCCCAAAATAAATAGCGCTGAGATGATTTTAATAGAAAATCGTCTCAGCGCTTCTTTTTATGATAAAACTTCGCATTCAATTAAGCCAAATTGAGTTGAAACTTCAGCCCCTAAGCAAGCGCGTCTATGGAGTCATGATTATCAAAAAACTATGTCCTAAATCCTTTATCATGCTTAGCTAAGAAAAGATATGAAAGCTATATGTCCATGTATAATAAAGTGTTAGAAGATTGACTGCAATCCAAAACATTGAAAATAAAAATGTCGGAAGATGTGTCAACGCTTTTAGTGCAGTTCCATCCCATTGGGCTTGTGAACGTGAAAACGTAAGTTGCAAAATCGTTACCGTTGATAATATGACTTCTCCTAATAAAGTTCCTAAAATAAAATGATAAACGAACATATATATGAAGGAATAATTTGTTAAGTTTTCAGATTGAATTCCAAAATAGCCGATAAGTGTTAAGAATAAGATAATCAAAATCGGAACTAATTTTCGAGAGGTCTTCCATGTGAAATAAATAAAAATTAAAATGTATAGCATCAATAATAACGCACCTTGGCCTTTACTTTGAAGATAAAGACCTAAACATAACATCATCGGGGGTGTTAAATATCCACCTAGCGTTGTAAAGATTTGTCCTGTTCGGTTATGACTTTGTGTGACAGCGTATCCTTGTTGCCCTGTCGCATTACGCTCACGTCTGGTTGCGACAACTACAAAATCAATCACGTGACCACCAGATAATTTGTTAAATAAGATATGCCCCCATTCATGAGTCAAAACGGGAATATAATTCATCGCAATATCTAGTATAGAAAATAAAGGGCGATGATGATAATAGCGACTGATTAAGTAAATTGCAGTTAGGGTGCAAAGTAATACACCTGAAATCGGAATCGGTGAAGTCAACCAAGAATATCCGTGCATATATGTCCATCCTTTCAGAGCCAATATAATGATTATAACGGCTGAATGAAAAAGGGACTATGGACTAAAGTCTTAAAGTTGAAGGTTTAACTATACGAATACACCAGAGGGTAAGTATTCATTTTCAAATAGCCGATGAAATGAGGACGTTGCGCTCTTTTTAAAATAGGAGAAAAGCAGCCTCATACTTTAGCATGAAAAGATATCTTTTAGCTTGATTTTGGTGTAAAATGTGTTAAAGTAACATAAACATATTGTAAACTAAAAGTAAAAACAAACTGAAATGATAGAGAGAATGAAGGTGAAACTATGGCAAAAGTAATGCCTAGTGGAGAGCATGAAGGGGCTTTTACACACGCTGATATTTCGACAATACCACAAACATATTTGCTAAAAGATAAGAAGGCACAAGTTCAAGTCATGGGCGTCATGTTCGATAATGTCACTTTATTAGATATGCATCAAAACATTTTAAAATATATGCATAGTGAAACGAAACATAATTTGTTTATCGTAACGGCCAACCCAGAAATTGTACATTATGCATCTGAAAATCCAAAATATCATAAGATCATTGCACATGCAGATTATACAGTGCCTGATGGGACAGGTATTGTTAAAGCGGCGCGCATTTTAGGTCAACCTTTACAGGAACGTGTGCCAGGCATCGAAGTCATGGAGACATGTTTAAATATCGCTGATTTAGAGGGCAAAAAGGTCTTCTTACTTGGCGCTACTTCGCCTGTCGTTGAAAAAGCAGCAAGACGTATCCAACAGCAATTCCCAAATATTGAAATTCAAACCCACCATGGCTTTATTGACATCACAGATCAAGAAGTTATCGAGCAAGTGCGTCAGTTTAATCCGGATTTTGTTTTTGTTGGCATGGGGTATCCCAAACAAGAACAATGGATACAGCACAACCGACATCATTTTGACCATACATTAATGATGGGGATTGGCGGTGCTATTGATGTTTTTAGTGGGGATGTCAAAAGAGCACCTTATGTATGGCGCGCACTTAATTTAGAATGGGCGTATCGTTGTTTGACAGATATGAAACGTATCCGTAGATTAGAGAGAATTCCTAAATTTGTTGTAGGAGTTTATAAACAGAAGTATTTCAATCAATCAAAATAATTTAAAGGTAGGGCGATGAATTGACGCGCTACCTTTAATTATTTAAAAATGGGGCAAGTAGTACGACGGTAATTCGAATGTATCGGCTACCATTATAAAGCTGTAGCACGGCAAAAAGAGCGTTATCATCATAATAATAACGTAATATCAATCATAAAAAGCGCGAGCGATTCAGGCCGTAATTGAAGAGACGACTGGAATTACTCGCGCTTTATTTTGAAAAATTGATTGAAATACTAAGATTTATTGAATGAAAGGTATTATTTTTGGGTATTGTGCAAATATGCAATTATGTGATTGATGATTCGTTTATTTCACAACAAAACGTTTTTCATCTAAGCTGTTTCTAAAAGCTTTTTGATCAGCAATGGACTTTTTCTTAAAGTCTTTAAGGAAAGCTTCATACTGAGGAAGTACATCATCAACTGAACCAAATTCTTTAAGTTGGCCTGCTTCAATCCAAGCAATTTTAGTACAAAATTCTTTCACTTGGCGCAAGTTATGACTTACAAAGAAAATCGTTTTTTCTGCTTCTTTAAATTCATAGATTTTTTTCAAGCTTTTTTGAGTAAACGTTTGGTCACCCACAGAAAGGGCTTCGTCAATGACGAGTATTTCAGGGTTAATTGTTACACTGATTGAAAAGCCGAGTTTTGAGCGCATCCCACTTGAATATTTTTTCACGGGTTGGTATATAAACTCACCAAGCTCACTAAACTCTACAATTTCAGGTGTTAATGCTTTAATTTGATGTTTATCGAATCCCATGCATAGCATTTTAAATTCGATATTTTCCATGCCGGTTAAGTTACCATTTAGGCCTGCGTTAATTGCGATGACACTCACATCACCTTTTTTATCAATATGACCGTTAGTCGGCGTGAGCGAGCCACCGATCATATTGCTGAGTGTTGATTTACCTGAGCCATTAATACCGACGAGACCGATTACATCACCAGCATAAGCCTGAAACGAAATGTCTTTTAAAGCATAAAATGTTTTATTTTTATGTTTTGGCCATAGAGCATCTTTGATACGCTCTTTATTATTACGATAAATACGATATTCTTTTGTCACTTGATTAATATTGACAGTTGGATTCATCTGAGAACATTCCTTACATTAATTGATAATATTTATGAGAATCTCGTTTTTTGCTTTCATCATTTGTTGTCTATAGATTATAATATATTACTAAGTGGTTGTTAAATTTGTGAAGCTATTGTAAAGTATTAGGGATACAATGTATCCATTTTACTCAAATAGTTGAACAATTTCAATTAAAGAATAGGTGATGAGACACTCTAGGTCAATATATTCATTATATAGCGACCTTGTTTTGGCATTGAGTGAATTATCCAATATGTGAAAGCGTGGTAAATTATGAATTCAGTTAGAATCGTATTAAAGGAGCATTTAAAAAGTTTCTACCTCATTCAACGGTTAGCACAATTCCAACTTAAAATTTCAAATCATAATAATTATCTTGGATTAGCTTGGGAGATTATTAATCCGGTAATACAAATTTTGGTTTATTGGTTTGTCTTTGGATTTGGAATTCGTAGCAACCACCCAATAGAAGGGATACCGTTCATATATTGGCTATTAGTCGGTATTAGTATGTGGTTCTTCATTAACCAAGGTATTTTAGAAGGCACAAAATCGATTACGATGAAATACGGGCAGGTTGCGAAGATGAACTTTCCACTATCGATTATTCCAACTTATATCGTCACAAGTAAACTTTATGGTCACTTGGCGCTTGTATTCGCTATTATAATATTGTGTATTTTATCAGGTATTACGCCAACAATTTATATCATTCAGTTATTTTTATATATTCCGTTTGCATATTTCTTCACGATATCTGTAACATTATTAACGTCAACGTTAGGTGTGCTTGTTAGAGATACACAAATGGCAATGCAAGCATTATTAAGGGTTCTTTTCTATGCATCGCCTATATTATGGCACCCTGCAACAGGGTCATTAGCAGAGAAGATTTTAAAGTTTAATCCAATCTTTTTTATAGCAGAGAGCTACCGTGCTGCGATACTGTATCATCAATGGTATTTCATAGAGCATTGGCATCTTGCGTTATATAATGTATTGGTTACAGTTGTAATATTTATCGTTGGTTCGATGTTACATATGCGCTACAGAGATCACTTTGCAGATTTTATGTAATGAGAACAAGCCTTCAATACAGTGGTTTGTGTTGAGGGCTTTTTGTTCATTCGACAACATTTTAAGGCGGTGAAGAACAATGATGCGATATTATATTAAAATGTTTTATATTTATATTATTAAATTTTTAAGTCGTTTATACAGTCATTTACGTGTGGATGCTAACCATATTGCTTTTTTAATGACTTTTAAAGAAGATGAATTACCCATTATCTATCAATTAAGTGAAAATGGTTTTCGCGTTACTGTTTTTGCGAAAAAAAAGGATTTCAGTTTTTTAGAGAATCGACAAAATATTACTTATCACCCACTTAAATTTTCTTCCATTTTGAAACAGTTGTCAGCGCTAGCAACCGCTAAGATTATCTTTATTGATACGTATTATTTATTAATGGCAGGATTAAATAAAAAGAGTGGACAGACAGTTATTCAAACTTGGCATGCGGCAGGTGCGCTTAAAAAGTTTGGTTTAGAAGATCGCTCAGTAGATTTAAACAATCACAAATTAGTCGAACAGTATCGTGCTGTTTATCAAGCGACAGATAAATATCTCGTAGGTGGCCAACAAATGTCACACTGTTTTGAAAAAGCTTTTGAAGCGGAATACGAGCAGTTGATTGGTTTTGGGAGTCCGCGTTTGACCACATATCGACAATTAGATATAGAAGCACATAAGCAAAAGTTAAAACAGGAACTCGGCATCGAAAATAAAGTTGCTGTCTATTTACCAACTTATAGAGAGCAAGGTCAAAACAATCGTACTATCGATAAAGTGACTTTTGAAACGACAGTACCGGGATATACTTTATTAAGTAAGTATCATCCCACGGTTCCCGCTGCAGTGAACAATACGAAAGTATGTACACTTGATCTGATCGTTATGGCAGATTTAATTATTACAGATTATAGCTCACTTGCTATAGAAGCGAGTATCATCGATACGCCTGCACTCTTTTATGTCTATGATGAGGCTGAATATGATGAGGTCAGAGGGCTCAATGAATATTATCAAGCCATTCCACAAGATTACAAAGTTTATAATGAGCATGACTTATATGCACGTATTAGAAAAGGAAACTTAAAACCACTATTTGAAAAGTGGCACCAATTTAATACAAGAGAGAGTCTCAATCAGGTGGTCAATTATGTAGAAAAACTCGTGAGGATTTAAAATCTATATTCATATATTTTAGGAATTAAGAATTGTTTATGCTATAATTTTAACAAAATGTAAATATATTAATAGATTATTAAGGAGATGTAAAGATGAAACGTGTCATTACATATGGAACATACGATCTTTTACACTATGGACATATTGAATTACTACGACGTGCCCGTGAAATGGGAGATTATTTAGTTGTTGCGCTCTCAAGTGATGAATTCAATCGAATCAAAAATAAAAAGTCATATTACAATTTTGAACAACGTAAAATGATGTTAGAATCGATTCGTTATGTAGATCTTGTGATTCCTGAAAATGATTGGGGTCAAAAAGAAACTGACGTAGAAAAATATGAAATTGATACTTTCGTAATGGGTCATGACTGGGAAGGCGAATTTGATTTCTTAAAAGACAAATGTGAAGTGATTTATTTAAAACGTACAGAAGGCATTTCTACAACTCAAATTAAGAAAGAGTTGTATGGTAAAGATGCAAAATAGTCATAAATTAAAAAAGGCTTAGAAATTTTGAAGTTACCAAAATTTCTAAGCTTTTTTGATTGTCGCATAGGTTGCTTGAGACTCCGTGTAAAACAACGAGTTTATTTTATTTACGACGGAATCGGCTCATAAGACTGTAAAATACGATAGATAGAAAGACGACAATAACACCGAAAGCGAGGATTGTCATCCATGGATGTGTTTGCCAACTTGAAATGACGACAGATTTAGATTCATAAATAAATGGATTTTCTACCTCTACTTTAGGGGGGCCATCATGTTTTGTGATGAATTTACGATCATAATCAAGATGTACTTGGTTGTCATCAATTATAAAATGATAAGGTTTTTTTAGGTTTTTAGGAACGACGTCATATAAATCTTTTGTGACGTAATATGTTTTACCATCGATTTTATGCTTTCCTTTAGAGAGGACTTTTTTATAGTCATATAATGCAAAACTATAATTAATCGCACTCGCGCTCATCATATTCCGTTGTTTTTCGCCACCGAGATGTTTGTAATCGCCAGCCCCCATAATGATGTGAAATATACGAAATTTCCCACGTTTTGTTGTTAAGGAATTATTATAATCTGCAATATCACTGGAACCTGTTTTTAACCCATCCGTGCCTTCTAAGCTCATATTGCCACCTTCTAGTAAATCATTAAAAGTATAATAGGTTACGCCGTGTTGAGTAGGCGCAATTTGCTTAGTGAAATGTAAAATTTTAGGTGTATCTTGAACGGTATGTTGCGCTAAAATGGCGTAATCATGGGCTGTTGAAGTAGAGGAAGACTCATTTTGGTATCTTTTAGGAACAAATTCTAATAATAGTCGATTTTCTGCACCAGTTGGATTCACGTAATGCGTGTGATTCATACCTAAAGATTTTGCAGTCTGGTTCATTTTATCTACAAAATCAGATGTATTGTCAGAAACTTGATTAGCCAAAATAAGTGCAGCCGCATTACTTGAAGCAGAAACAGTAATTTGAAGTAACTCTGCTATTGTATAAGTCTCACCCGGATAAAGCTTTGTATTACTTAATTCCGGTAGTGTTGACATTCTATAATGCTCAGGTGTGATTTTAACTGTGTCATTTAATGATAATTTTTTCTCTTTTACCGCTTGAAGTGTTAAATACATTGTCATAAGTTTTGTCATTGAGGCTGGATACCATTCTTTTTGACTATTATAGTCGTATAAAATTTGGCCAGTTTGACTGATATTGATGACACCTTCAGGTTGGAACGGCAAAGTCACCGGATAACCACTTTGTTGTGCAAGTTCAACAGGTGAAGGTGTATATGCACGCGCGAAAGGTGTTATAATTGTGGTAGCGAAGAATACAACCACGATAGATAGTATTAATTTTTTCATTTGCATACAGAC
Organism: Staphylococcus coagulans; assembly: GCF_022557135.1. Taxonomy (NCBI): domain Bacteria; kingdom Bacillati; phylum Bacillota; class Bacilli; order Caryophanales; family Staphylococcaceae; genus Staphylococcus; species Staphylococcus coagulans. The sequence continues at coordinate 2,230,277 of NZ_CP092966.1, read as the reverse complement.
TCCTCAATCTAAAACTATAAATAGATAAACAACAAACGTCATTTTATCATAAAGCTTGTTGTTAATAAATCGGTACTTTGGCTGATTTTTTGCAAAGGTGCCCTTGTTTTAGTTACGAGTCATAGACATTGTGGTTTAACAAAAAATACCGATTTTAATCATGGTAGGTAAAAATGACTAAAATTTAATGAGGTAGACTGCACGCACAAAGAAGGAAGACTCACGGATTACTTATTGCGAAGAAAATTACGAATAAATGAGGTATGTCACTATGAGAAAAGATAACCCACTCCTATATTTATTGAAAAAGATTTCATGGCCGGTGGGTCTCATTATTATCGCTGTGATTATCGCTTCATTAGGAAGCCTTAGCGGCCTGCTCGTTCCACTCTTTACTGGGAAGATGGTAGATAAATTCACAGTTGCATCAATTAATCCTATTTTCATTGTTATATTGCTCGTCGTGTTTATCTTAAACGCATTATTAAGTGGTATCGGATATTATTTGTTGAATAAAATTGGTGAAAAAATCATTTACGCTATCCGTTCAGTGTTGTGGCAGCATATTATTCATTTAAAAATGCCATTTTTTGACAAAAATGAAAGTGGCCAATTGATGAGTCGTTTAACTGATGATACGAAAGTGATTAATGATTTTATATCGCAAAAATTGCCTAACTTTTTCCCATCCATTATTACGTTGATTGGTTCTTTAATTTTATTGTTTGTTTTAGATTGGCAAATGACGTTATTAACATTTATAACAATACCTATATTTGTATTGATTATGATACCACTCGGTAAGATTATGCAAAAAATCTCAACGAATACGCAAACCGAGATTGCCAATTTTAGTGGGTTATTGGGACGTGTTTTAACTGAAATGCGCTTAGTGAAAGTAGCAAACACAGAAAAGCGAGAATTAAATCTTGCACATGATAATTTACTTAAAATTTACGGATTAGGATTGAAACAAGCCAAGATAGCAGCAATTGTTCAACCTGTTTCTGGCATTATAATGTTATTAACAATTGGGATTATTTTAGGTTTTGGTGGCTTGCGTATTGCTTCTGGTGCCATTTCTGCTGGGACACTTGTAGCCATGATATTTTATGTATTAAATTTATCAGTGCCACTTATCAATTTATCCACACTTATCACGGATTATAAAAAAGCAGTAGGGGCAAGTAGTCGAATTTATGAAATACTACAAGAGCCAATGGAAGTCATTGATGATCCGAGTGAGACACATCTAATTGAATCAGGAGATTTATCATTTGAACACGTTGATTTTAGCTACGATGTTGCGCCTGTTTTAAAAGACGTCTCATTTAATGTCGTTCGAGGTGAAGTGACAGCGTTCGTTGGACCATCAGGTTCAGGGAAAAGTACAATCTTTAGTTTGATTGAGCGTATGTATGATGTTAACGGTGGCGATATTACATATCATAATCGATCTATTTACGATCTTTCCCTAACGGATTGGAGAAGAAAAATAGGTTACGTTATGCAAAGTAATGCGATGATGAATGGAACGATTAAAGACAATATTTTATATGGTATTGATCGCGAAGTTTCTGATGAAGAGCTTATCCATTATGCACGACTTGCACATTGTCATGACTTTATTATGGAATTTGAGCAAGGATACGATACTATTGTGGGTGAACGTGGTTTGAAATTATCAGGAGGTCAACGTCAACGTATTGACATTGCACGTAGTTTTGTAAAAAATCCAGATATTTTATTACTGGATGAAGCAACGGCGAATTTAGACAGTGAAAGTGAGCGTAAGATTCAGGAAGCATTAGATGTATTAATGGAAAATCGCACTACGATTGTCATTGCACACCGTCTATCTACAATTAAAAAAGCAGGACAAATCATCTTTTTAGATCAAGGACGTGTTACAGGTAAAGGCCGACATGAAGTACTAATGCAGACCCATAAAAAATATCAACAATTTGTAGAAACACAAAATTTAACTGATTATAAAACAACAAAGCGTGATGCGTAATTTTGTGGAGGGTTTTATCCATCAAGCGTTTTTATGGCATACCCTTGTTGCAATTGACGTGCTTCGTGGCGAGATGTTGTTGGGTGGTATGTTGTTTCGTTTCAACGTTTCACCTCATCAATTGTTAGATCAATAAAGGAGAATTTCAGCGAATGAAATTCTCCTTTTTGTATTACTGCAAATGTTTTGGTAACTGTTTAGTAGAACAAGATTTGTTGACCTCACAAGCGCTACATTGTCCTTGCTTAGATTTTTTAATATATCGTATCGTTACTAAGACAACGTAACAAAAAATAAGTGCAATGAGTAGTAAGTTTAAAAGTAATGCCATTAATGATTTCCCCCTTAAAAGAAAACTGAACCGATTTGATAAACTGCGAGTGACAAGACATAAGCAATTGTAATTGGGTAAACGAGTGCGAGTAAGGTCCATTTCCATGATGTTGTTTCTTTACGAATCGCCGCGACAGTAGCTAGACAAGGTGTATATAGCAAAATAAAAACCATAAATGAATAAGCGGATAAAGCTGTAAAATGTGATGAAATCATTGAAACAAGGGCGTTTTCATCTACTGAATAAATAATCGCCATAGCACTGACTACGACTTCCTTGGCTAAAAATCCTGGTATTAATGTAGCAGCCGTTTGCCATGAACTAAAACCTAAAGGGGCGATAAGAGGTGCAATAGCAGCCCCGATTAAATGCAAGAAGCTTTGTTCTACCGGTATATGAAACCCTGATGGTCCAGAATAATTGAGCAACCAAATGATAACAGAACCAGCAAAAATAAATGTTCCTGCTTTTTTAACAAATCCTTTTCCTTTTTCCCAAGTGCTTCTCCATAAAGTTTTAATAGATGGCAAGCGATATGGAGGTAATTCGACTACAAAAATAGAGGTGTCTTTTTTCAAAATTGTTTTTGAAAGGCCCCAGCTGACAAATAGAGCTACGATGATACCAAGCACATAAAGACTTAAAACAACGAGTGCTTGATGTTGCGCGAAAAATATAGCGACAAACAATCCATATACAGGAAGCCTTGCCGAACAAGACATAAAAGGGGCAATCAGAATTGTTGTTAAACGTTCCTTTTCTTCTTCGATACTTCTTGCGGCCATAATTCCAGGTACATTACAACCAAACCCGATAATCATAGGGATAAAAGACTTTCCGTTTAGTCCAAATTTTTCCATAATTCGATCCATTATGACTGCAATTCGTGCCATATAGCCAGAATCTTCTAACAAAGATATGAAGAAAAACAAGACAAGAATCTGAGGAACAAAGACAAGCACACCTCCGACACCAGCGATAATTCCGTCTGTGACTAAATCTTGAAGTGCTGGATATATACCGAGATGTGTCATAGCATCTCGTGCAGAGTCAGTTAAAGGACCACCGAAAAACTCATCTAGTTGATCTGATAAGGGTGTGCCTATCCATGTAAATGTGGTTTGAAAAATCAGCCACATGATACCAAGAAAGATAGGAATCCCTAAAATTTTATGTGTCAGTAACGCATCTATGCGTTCTGTAACATAGTGTCGTTGCGTATCTGGATATTGAACAATGTCAGCCAATATAGCGTCAATGTAGGATTGTCTACACTGAACAATATGATGTTCAATGTCTATTGTATGTGTAGACATAAATGCATTTTTAATGTTATTTAATGCGTCGCACGTTTGAGAATCTAAGTACGTTAAAACAGATGGATTTTTGAGTAAATATTGAATCGCTAAAAATCGATATTGTGCCTTTTCTAATTTCAATTGAGAAGGCATTGCATGTTGTAATTGTTGAAGCAAGTTTTCAATCGCTTCACCATAGTTGATTTTTAAAGGACGTTGCTTTGAAATATGATGATCTGTCAGGGCGTTAAGCATATCATCGCTACCCTTTCCAGTTCTTGCAATGACAGGAATGACAGGGACGTGTAATTTCCTCATGAGTTTCTGATAGTCAATCCGAATGCCACGCTTATTAGCAACATCTATCATGTTTAAACCTATGAGAATCGGTGCGCCGAATTCTAACAATTGTATTGTTAAATTAAAATTACGTTTGACTTGTGCGGCATCTATAATATTAATCATGCCATCGAATGATTCATGTAATAAAAAGTCAGTTACAACAGTTTCGTCACGTGAAATAGGAACTAAATCGTAAATGCCGGGTAAATCAATTAAATGACCATTTTTCTTTTTTAATTGACCGACCTTTTTTTCAACGGTGACACCACTCCAATTGCCAACATAAGCATAAGAGCCGGTAAGTGCATTAAACAATGATGTTTTCCCGACATTAGGGTTTCCTAAAATACAATATGCATTACTCATAGGCTTGCTCCAATAGGATGTCACAAGCATCACAATTTCGTATACAAATTTGTTGGCCATTAATTTTTAAAGTACAAGGCCCTTTAAATAAACCTTTTTGATGAATAGATAAACAACAACCCTCCACACATCCAAGTGCGCGTAAACGATGCTTCAAATTAATGTTTTGCGTTTCTAAAGCTTTGACACGATAGTTTCTTCCAACCTCAGCATTTGCAACATGTAACATATTCCCACCTACTTATCGTTAATGATAATCATTTTCATTTAATTATAGAATACCTTGAATTATATTTGTAAGCAATAGTGATTTTAGAAAGAATATGTAAAATTATTGAATTTAATCAAAAATTTTGTTTGGGCTGGAACGACATTTAGCCGGACTTTAGAGTCTAAGTGACGTGAAATAGTCAAGTTTTACTCGTCATTTCATTTAAGGCGGATGCACAATCCGTTCAGTTTAACAATGTGCGAATCAGTTTGGATATGTGTGTGTGATAGGTAGCTAGGTCGGCATGACTCGATGAACCGCATTGTTCATCTCGACACATGAGAAAGTCGTTTGTCGTGGTCTATACATAATGGAAGAAAGAGGGGATTTTGACCTAAATATTATTAAAAAAACATATTCTCACTATCTCATACGCATGGTATACTTGTTGTGTTAAAAACAGTTGAAAGGTAAGAGGTAAATCCTTATGTATTTAATCATTAACATTATTGGTTTGTTTGTATTTTTGGGTGTTGCATATCTGTGTTCACGTGACCGTAAAAATATACAATGGGGTTCTATAGCTGTCTTAGTTGTATTGAACCTTATCTTAGCTTGGTTTTTCGTATACTTCCCTGCTGGAACTTTAGCCGTTAAAAAAGCAGCAGAAGGTATCTCTTGGGTAATAGATGCTGCATTTGCAGGTATAGGTTTTGCATTTAAGAGTTGGATAGAAGTCAAACAGTTAGATATGGCTGTTGCTGCGCTTTTCCCTATTTTATTAGTTGTGCCTTTGTTTGACATTTTAATGTATTTCCGTATTTTGCCATGGATTATGCGTGCAATTGGTTGGGTTTTAGCCAAAATTACACGTCAACCTAAATTTGAAGCATTCTTTGGTATTGAAATGATGTTTTTAGGTAACACTGAAGCACTTGCGGTTTCAAGTGAACAATTAAAGCGCATGAAAGAAACACGTGTGTTAACGATTGCAATGATGTCAATGAGTTCTGTTTCTGGTGCGATTGTTGGGGCTTACGTCACAATGATTCCAGGCGAATTAGTATTGACAGCCATCCCATTAAATATTGTTAATGCGATGATTGTAGCTTCAATTTTGAATCCAGTTAAAGTTGAAGTAGATGACGATGTTATTTATGACTTACGTGAAAATGAAGCGCGTCAACCGTTCTTCTCATTCTTGGGAGATTCAGTATTAAATGCTGGTAAGCTTGTATTAATTATTATTGCTTTCGTTATTAGTTTTGTTGCTTTAGCAGAATTGGCAGACCGTTTGATCCACCTTATCAGTAGTGGTATTGCACACTTATTCCACTTAAAAGGAAGCATTGGTCTAGATCAAGTTTTAGGTGTATTTATGTGGCCGTTTGCATTCTTATTAGGTTTACCGTCAGATGAAGTGTGGAAAGTTGCACAAAATATGGCGAAGAAAATTGTAACAAACGAATTTGTTGTAATGGGTGAAATTACTGGTGAAATTAATAGTTATACACCGCATCACCGCGCTGTTATTTCTACATTTTTAATTTCTTTCGCTAACTTCTCAACAATTGGTATGATTATCGGTACATTAAAAGGGATTGTTAATGAAAAGACGTCTGATTTTGTTTCTAAATATGTCCCAATGATGTTATTAGCGGGTATTTTAGTTTCGTTATTAACAGCAGGTTTTGTAGGTTTATTCGCTTGGTAATTGTGATTCCGGTGAGCGACGGAATGAAAAAAGAGGGAGCAGGACATGATTGTCCGCTCTCTTTTTTATGTGTAAGTGATTATGTTAAAAGATTAATGCCTTAAACTGTGAGTGATCCATATCAGCTTATCATCTTAAATGAAATTAGAGCATAAAAGAAGCAGCTCAGCGCTTGCTGAACTGCCTTAGACGGGAAATGAATAATTTAGATTGATATTCGAGCATGATATCAACCTCGAGCAAAAAATCTCTCTTACTATAAAAAACACAAAGGAGATGGCCTCTTGTTGACTAGTAAACTAGCAACAAATAAGGTAATTCATATTATACACACTTTTACACCACAAGTAAACTAAATATTCAGAAATTTAAAACTTTAATAAAATCTTTTACATTAACTCGGAATTCAAGGGTACGAATTGTCATAAAGTTGTGATAATATGGCTAATGACAATATAAAAAGACAATCTTAAGATGAAGGGAATGGTTTGGTGAGCAGAACAATTAGAGATTTAATTTTAGTCGTTTTAGGTGCGTTTATATTTTCAGCCGGTGTAAATGCATTTATTATCACTGCGGATCTTGGTGAAGGCGGTGTAACAGGGCTCGCAATCATTTTATACTATGCATTTCACTTATCTCCAGCCATCACTAACTTTGTGGTGAATGCGATTTTAATCGGTGTGGGGTATAAATTTTTAAGTAAAAGAAGTATGTATTTAACAATACTAGCGACGGTATTGATTTCTATTTTCCTTAGTTTAACTGAGTCATGGCATGTAAAAACAGATGATGTTATTATTAATGCGATATTCGGTGGTTTTTCTGTAGGATTAGGAATCGGTATTATTGTATTAGCGGGAGGTACGACTGCAGGGACAACCATTTTGGCACGTATCGCAAATAAATATTTAGATGTGAGCACACCTAATGCCTTACTCTTCTTCGATTTAATTGTTGTGCTAATCTCGTTGACAGTCATTCCTTTAGACCGTGCATTGTTAACAATTATTAGTTTGTACATAGGTACAAAAGTAATGGACTTTGTTATAGAAGGTTTAAATCCTAAAAAAGCTGTAACCATCATCTCTAAAGAGCCAGATCGCATTGCTAAAATGATTGATGAAGATATAGGTAGAGGTATCACTATACTCAACGGTCGCGGTTATTTTTCAAAAAAAGAAACAGATGTGTTGTATGCAGTGATTAGTAAAACGCAATTATCACGGACGAAGCGCATGATTCGAAAGATTGATGAAAACGCGTTTGTAGTCGTCCATGACGTTCGTGATGTATACGGCAATGGCTTTTTAGTAGAAGACTAATTTAAAAGAACATTTTTAAGAAAAGTGGATATAAGTAGTATGAGTGGGATAGTTATCAAATGGTTTGGACTATCCTGCTTTTTTATTTTTATTAAATAAAAGCATCTATCGTTTAACAAACAGACGTTTTTCGTTTTGTTTAATGTATGTATATCAATTAAGTTTCAGTTAGAAATTTCTAGCAAAGAATGATATACTAACAAATATATGATAATGATTATCAATTGGATGAAATAGATCTACAAAATAGCGTGATATTAATAAATAACTGGTCACGTCTATCTCGTAAAGTACAAATAACGCTTTTCATAATATGAATTGAAGCGGAATCGTTTTAAGAAAGAAGGATGACGATGAACAGATTAATAGGTAAAGAAGTTTCTATCGGATATGGTGAACGTGTTATTGTGAACAACTTAGACGTTGCTATACCAGATGGGAAAATAACGTCCATTATAGGCCCAAATGGTTGTGGGAAGTCTACGTTACTGAAAGCCTTATCACGATTACTGAATACTAAAAGTGGCGAAATCTCTTTAGATGGTAAAAATATTCATACACAATCTACAAAAGAAATTGCGAAAAAAATCGCGATATTACCTCAATCACCAGATGTAGCAGATGGGCTAACTGCGGGTGAATTGGTTTCTTACGGTCGATTTCCACATCAAAAAGGGTTTGGTCGCCTTAATGAAGAAGATAAAAAAGAAATTGATTGGGCGATGCGTGTAACAGGAACAATTGATTTTAAACATCGTGCAGTCAATGATTTAAGTGGTGGTCAACGTCAACGCGTATGGATTGCGATGGCTTTGGCTCAAAAAACAGATATTATTTTTCTAGATGAACCGACAACTTATTTAGATATTTCACATCAACTTGAAATTTTAGAGCTCGTACAAGAACTGAATGCGAAACATGGGACAACGATTATTATGGTCTTACATGATATTAACCAAGCGATTCGTTTTTCTGACCATCTGATTGCGATGAAAAATGGTGATATTGTTAAGCAAGGTGAAACACATGAGGTGTTAACGAACGAGATTTTAGAAAAAGTATTTAATATTGATGCGGAACTAAGCACTGATCCTCGCACAGGTAAGCCGATGCTTGTGACTTATAATTTATTATGTAAGCACTATGAGAAAGCATAAAGCAGTAAGGCATGGCGTATTCAAATGTTAAATAAAAATAAATTTGTTAAATTAAATTATACATTCCAACTGATTTGTGCACTTGTAATACTCACATTTGTGTTTATTCTTTCTATTTTATTGGGAGAGGCGCAAGTGAATATGTCAACGATTGCTGCAGCCATATTTCATTATGATCCATCGATTCAAGCACATAATATTATTTCTGAAATTCGTATTCCGCGTAATATTGGAGCGGTATTAGTAGGGGTTGCTTTAGCCACATCGGGTGCAGTGATTCAAGGCGTCACAAAAAATGGATTAGCAGACCCCAGTTTAATTGGTTTAAACGCTGGGGCTGCTTTTGCGTTGGCAGTGACTTATGCCTTTATCCCCTCTGTGCCTTTTACGGTGCTTATTTTGGCCGGATTTATAGGCGCTATTTTTGGTGGTACAATCGTAATGATGATTGGCTCGTCAAGGCGTGATGGATTTAATCCAATGCGGCTGATTCTTGCGGGTGCCGCGGTTAGTGCCCTTTTGACTGCATTAAGTCAAGGGATTGCATTAATTTATCGTCTGAATCAGTCTATTAATTTTTGGAGTGCTGGCGGTGTGTCCGGTACAAACTGGCAACAAATTATGATTAGTGCGCCCATTGTGTTAGTTGTTTTAGCTTTATTTATTCTTATAAGTCGTCAACTGACGATTTTGAGTTTGGGTGAAACTTTGGCAACCAGTTTAGGACAAAATGTAAAATGGATTCGTACACTCGCTTTAGTGCTTTCAATGTTATTAGCGGGTATATCAGTGGCAATGGTAGGTCAGATTGCCTTTATAGGATTGATTGTGCCCCATATCGTACGTTATTTAGTAGGGACTGATTATATTAAAGTACTCCCAATGGCAGCAATCATGGGAGGAACGTTAGTCCTATTGGCAGATTTAGTTGCAAGATTACTGGGAGAAGCGCCTATGAGTGCTATTATTTCTTTTATAGGTGTCCCTTATTTCTTCTACCTCATTCGAAAAGGAGGTAGTACGATATGATCCATCCAAAATTGAAACGGAAGCAACGCATTGTTTTAGTGACTGCTATTATCGTGCTCTGTTTAGCTATAGTCTGGAATCTAACGACTGGAGAATATGCGATGTCCTATCGTCGTATTATTCAAACGTTTTTCGGCCAAGGCAATGCAGCAGATCAATTGATATTGATTGATTTCCGATTGCCGCGTATGTTGATTACACTTATGGCTGGTATCGCTTTAAGTTTGAGTGGCGTGATTTTACAAAGTGTGACTAATAATCCATTAGCAGAGCCTGGTATTTTAGGTATTAATGCAGGGAGTGGCTTTGCTATTGCATTGTTTATCTCAGTTGGTCAAATCCAAGCGGATCAGTTTGCTTATGTCTTACCTATCATCAGTATGATAGGTGGACTTTTGACAGCTTTTGCAATTTTTATCTTGAGTTACCAAGGGAATAAAGGTCTTTCTCCGGCAAGTATGGTATTGATTGGTGTCGGAATGTCGACTGCGTTGTCAGGTGCAGCACTTACGCTGATGTCGACATTTGACAAAGATCAATCTGAATTTATAGCCACTTGGTTGGCAGGCAATATTTGGGGTGATACATGGCCTTTTGTGTTCGCGTTTTTACCTTGGCTTATTATTTTAGTGCCCATTGTTATCTTTAAATCTGAAACTTTAAATATTTTAAATACCAGTGATACAATTGCTAAAAGTGTGGGGGTTCCGCTTAATAAAGCGCGTATTTTATTAATATTGATTGCTGTTCTCTTGTCTAGCGCTGCGGTGTCAGTGGCTGGTGCAATTGGATTTATCGGCTTAATGGGACCTCATATCGCGAAGTCAATGGTAGGGCCAAGACATCAATTATTTATACCTATTTCAATCGTCATCGGCGCTTTACTGCTGATTGTTTCAGATACATTAGGGAAAATTTTATTACAACCAAGCGGCGTACCAGCAGGTCTCGTCGTAGCTGTGATTGGTGCGCCTTACTTTTTATATTTAATGTATCGAACACGTTCTGTATGATTTCAATCCTTAGACTGAGCGTAAAAGATATAAAATATGTTAGAATATGAATATATGAGATGATACGATAAAAATATAACTTAATGTGGCAGGTCAAACTGCAATCTTAATGTAATTATGTTAAGATAGTGGTAAATGGACATAGGCACATTCAGGAGGACAAGCCATGCAAGATTTAATAAAGAAACATGTCTTAAACGGCGAATTTGAAGCGGTAAAAAACTTAATGTCTGCAACTGACTTTTTAGCTTTTGAAGAAGCGTATATCTCTAGTGCACATGAAGAAGAAAGTGTCATGTATTATACATGTTTGCTTGATATGATTAAAGCGGAAGAAACAGCAGAAATTCATGATTTAGCTTTCTTATTACTTGTATATCCGTTGAGTGATGTGCCAGGCGCATTAGATGCTGCATATTACCATGCTAAATCGTCAATTGATTTGACTGAAGGTAAAGAAGTAAAAAGTTTATTACAAATGTTACTGTTGCATGCAATTCCAGAGCCTGTTATTTCTGATAAAAAGGCTTTTAGTGTTGCAAAACAAATCTTAAAGCTTGATCCAAATAATAAAGTGGCTAGAAATGTATTGAAAGAAACAGCGAAACGTATGGATCAAGTGGTGGTTGATTTTGATCAGTTAAATAATTATAAAGATGCATAAAGCAATGTACGATCGCAAACGAATGTATGAACGAGACGGAAATTTTATCCAACAAGATTTCTGTCTCGTTTTTTATTTCATCACCTTGATTCAAAGTACGCATCATCAATATTGTTGAGTCTGCTTGATACATTTATAAATAGATTTTTTTACCTCAGGGTGAGTGAAGGTTAAATTTAAATCATAATCTTTGAAACCTAAAATGATTTAAAAATACTCTAAAAGTGTACATAAAAACTTTTAGGCTCAAAAAATACCTGTAAAATTTTAAGAATTCTATGAAATCTTTTGTTGAATCTATTCATAATTAGAATAAATATGCAAAAATGACAGCCTTTAACGTTTTTTTTATTCATAAAAAAGTATAAAAAACTGTAAGAAAATCATTTAATATTGCGCTTAGAGTTGTCATATCAAGCTTTTCAGATAGTTGATAGGTGTATCATAATTTGAAATTAATGAAGTAATATGTTTTAATGTTTAACGTGTTTTGCTAACGAGGAGGTCAAAACAGTATGCAAAAATATAGTGAAGCTATAAAAATAGCTTTTGCCTATGTAGGCGTTGTTGTAGGTGCCGGTTTTTCAACTGGACAAGAAGTCCTACAATTCTTTAGTAGATATGGTATCTATTCCTATATAGGTGTACTTATTTCAGGTTTAATCCTGACATTTATCGGGCGTCAAGTTGCAAAAATTGGAACAGCCTTTGATGCAGATAATCATGGATCGACACTTGAGTATTTATTTGGTAAAAAAATCGGTCTTGTCATCGATTATGTGTTAATTTTGTCACTTTATGCCGTAACAATTACGATGATTGCGGGTGCCGGCTCTACATTTGAAGAGAGCTTTGGTGTACCCACATGGTTAGGCGCGCTGCTTATGTGTATTGCCGTCTATATCACATTACTCATGGATTTTAATAAGATTGTAAGAGCTTTAGGGATTGTAACTCCTGTTTTAATTGTTTTAGTTGTATTGATTGCTATCACATTCTTATTCAAAGGCAGTATTCCTTTTTCAAAAATCAACAGTGTTGTTGAAACACCAAATATTGGTTTAGCAATTTGGAACGGCTTCAATTATGGTGGCCTTGCTTTTGCAGTAGGTTTTAGTACTTTAGTTGCAATCGGTGGAGACGCATCTAAAAGACTAGTTTCTGGTTTAGGAGGTCTTTTAGGTGGTGTTGTATATTTAGTATTATTAGGTTTAATTAACTTCGCTTTACATTCAGAATATACAGCGATAAAAGATTCTGCCATCCCAACACTAGTTTTAGCGGGTAAAATATCTCCAATTTTAACATTTGTATTATCTATCGTGATGTTAGCTGTAATGTATAACACAATTTTAGGTTTGTCTTATTCATTTGCAGCACGTTTTACAACACCTTATACAAAAGGTTATTATGTTATGATTTCAATACTTGTACCGTTGGCATACGGATTAAGTTTCGTAGGTTTTGAAGGACTCATTAAAGTGGTTTACCCAATTATGGGGGTTATTGGCCTCTTTATCGTACTTGCGGTCATTGTTAAATATCTCTATCGTAAATCTCAAGATAAGAAATTTATTGCTTAATTGATTAGATGTGTTACAATTTTTCCGAAAGGGAAGATTGGAATGACGAATCATAGAAAAAGATGGATTGTGATCACATCAATTATTTTACTCGTTATAGCCGGTCTGATAGCCGGCTATTTTTTTGAGCCTCGACTATCGAGACAGGAACAAAATAGAGTATCAATTCAAAATAAAAATGTTTCAGTATTTAAAGACATTACTTATATGGAAGGCTTACCGAATAGTCAACTCGATATTATTATGCCTAAGCATGTAAGCGCGGATGAACAGCTACCTGTGATTTTTTGGGCTCACGGTGGAGGATTTATCGCTGGGGATAAGCAATACAAAAACCCGCTACTTGCGAATATTGTTGAGCATGGCTACGTTGTAGTTAATGTCAATTATGCACTCGCACCAGAATATCAATATCCGACACCACTCATTCAAATGGATCGCGCGGTCACGTTTATTAAAAATCACGAAAGTAACTTACCTATTGATTTAAATCAAGTTATTATTGGTGGCGATTCAGCAGGTGCACAAATTAACAGTCAATTTACTGCAATTCAAACGAACCGCGCATTACGTGAAGAAATGAATTTTCGACAACAGTTTACACCTGAACAAATTAAAGCAGCTATTTTCTTTGGTGGTTTTTATGATATGAAAACCGTTCGCTCAACTGAATTTCCAAGAATTAATTTATTTATGAGAAGTTATTTAGGTGCGAAAAAATGGGAAATGAGTTCGAAAAATATTGCTGAAATGTCCACAGAGAATCAAATTACTAAAGATTTTCCATCAACATTTTTATCTGTAGGGGACGACGATCCTTTTATGAGTCAAAATGAAAGTTTTGCGAATGCCCTAGAAGAGAAAGGTGTCTCGGTGGATCGATTCTTCTTTGATGGTACACATCACTTGAAACATCAGTACCAGTTTCATCTCAATAAACCAGAATCTAAAGAGAATATTCAAAAAGTCTTAAGCTTTTTAAGTAGAAATACAACAGGCACACAAGTCGGTCCGGATAATAAAGATACGGATCACACTGAAATTAACTTAAATCCATACGATAACTAAGTAAAAGCACTGAAATCTTAACTGTCGATGTGCATTCCAAAAATTGGACTCAAAACTAACTTTATGGAATGTACATCATTTTAAAAGATTTCAGTGCTTTTAAATATAAAAAATGACGATTATGTGAGTCGAACTTCATAAAATGATAAAATGGAATTATTAAGGTGTTGGATTTGAAGAAGAGGATAGCAAATAAGCCATGACAAACGAGTTGTAGTAACGATTGTCAATTTTGAGCGTATGTCGAAGTTCACCCTCAATTTTAAATCCTGCCCGCTCATAGAATTGAACAGCTGCTTTATTTTCAGTAACAACGCTTAGAGAAAGGCGTGTAACCTCGTGTTGACGACACCATTCAATACATTGTTGGAGAAGTTGATAGCCAATGCCTGAATTTTGGTATTGTCGTAGCACACCAATAGATATTTCAGCAATATGTGCAATCCGATGAAGTGTTTTCGTTTTAACCGTTAAATAGCCGACAAGTAGCTCATCTTTTTGAGCAACAAAAATAGCCAAATGGGGGGAAGTGATGACTTCTTCCATTTTTGAAATAGCATTTTCAAATGAAGGCATATATTCACCTGGATCGTAAAGCATATATTCTGATTCTTCAAAGACTTGTTGCATGAGTGTGGTGAATGTATTGACATCGTTAATGCTGACTTCTCTTATTGTTACTGACATGCTTTCAACTCCATTTCATGTTTTAGTACGCCTCGTCATTAATAAAGATTCACATTTATTGTAACGTAAAATAAGATATTTAGGAAATTTCTCTAGCACTGATCAATTGTTAAATATTAGGTGTTGATAGGAAAGGAGTTTACGATGAAACCCAATGTATTGCTAGCTGGTGGTACAGGCTATATTGGCAAATCACTCATTCATACGCTTGCTGATCGCTGCTTTATTCATACGATATCTAAATATCCTAAAAAACAGGCACATTCAGCAGTGAACTGGATTGAAGCAGATATATATAATTATCTTGATGTTTTAAGAGCGATGCATGGTATAGATATCGCGATTTACTTTTTAGATCCAACGAAGCATTCGGCTAAAATGACAAGAGCTTTAGCGAAAGATTTGAACATCATTGCCGCTGATAATTTTGCACGTGCTGCTGCTCAGCAAGGTGTCAAAGAAATCATATATGTTAGAGGCAGTCAATTTGATAATGAAACAGTTCAACAATTGGGTAGATATGGTGTACCCGTGCGGTTTACTAGCAAAAAGGTGAACCGATCTCATATTTCTGTTGAATTCCAAGGCGCCAAATATAATGATATACGTCTTGTTCATCATATTCCGAAACCATTGAAGTGGTCTTTAGGTAGCTTTGTCCATCAAATGGGGATATGGTTGTCTCAAACACCAGGAACACGTACTTCGATTCGACATGTCGATCATCGAATTGAAGTATATGATAAAAAGCAAAAACGATTGTTGATGGTATTTGAACTTAATAAAATAGATGACACGCTCTATAGGCTTGAAATGGTCAAAGGGCGTTTGGCAAAAGTTAAAGGTGGCAATTGTGCCGTTATTGAATTTCGTTATATTCAACAATTAGATGCAGTTATTGTTCATTTATTTGATTATATTCCACGGGCATGGTGGCCAATTGCTTACTTTATTCAAGTCCCTTTTTTTCAAATGCTAGTGAGAGGATTTGATACGAAATGTCGGATTCAAAACTATTATGATCGCCAACAAAACGGTGAAGATTTGCACTATACGAAGGAGTGACGAATTTGGATATACTACTGGTAGAAGATGATCAAACATTATGTCAACAAATCACTGAGGCATTGATGTCATGGGATTATCATGTCACTTGTATTCAAAACTTTGATGAAGTTTTTCAAGAATATCAAAAAGCTGATCCTCATATTATTTTAATGGATATTACATTGCCCAAATTCGATGGCTTTCATTGGACACGACAAATTCGTCAACATGCGAATGTACCGATTGTATTTATATCATCACGTGATCATCCAATGGATCAAGTGATGAGTATGGAGATTGGCGCAGATGACTATATACAAAAACCGTTCCATATGCCCGTTCTGATTGCTAAGTTACAAGCGATTTTTCGACGTGTGTATCAATATAATCAAGAAGAACGACGGACAATTTTGTGGAGAGACAGTGTTGTAGATTTGTCTAAAGGTACGATAGCACGCGCAGAACAGACAGCAGTGTTATCTAAAACGGAAATGCTTATTTTAGAGGTTTTACTCAAGCATAAAAATCAAATTGTATCCCGTGATACGTTGATGACAGCGTTATGGGATGATGAATCATTTGTAAGTGATAATACGCTCACTGTAAATGTCAATCGTTTACGCAGAAAATTGGCAGATATAGGTTTGAATGGTGTAATAGAAACAAAAGTAGGGAAAGGTTATCTTGCACATGAGAACAATTAGGTGGGTATTTTATTTTTTAAGAGAACGTATCGCTTGGATTGGTTTACTCGTTGCGTTGGATTTACTTTTTTTGTTACTTGCTGCATTAGATGAAAAGATATCGCTTGGAAGCTTGTGGTATTTCATAGGATTAAAATGGCTTGTGAGCATTGCGTTTTTGATACGTACTTATTTGAGAGAAACACGTTTTTATCAACGTTTAGAATCGTATGCTGAAGTCGAATCATTGCAGCATCGCTATTTAGCCGAATCCCCTTTTGAAAAGATGACCTTGGATTATTTACAAGTGAAAATTCAACAACTTCAACAATCTATTGGTGAACAACAACATTGGATTAATTTGAGTGAGCAAAATATGACGGAGTTTATTCATGACATTAAAACACCTGTGACGGCTTTAAAATTGTTAATCGAGAAAGAAGAGGATAGCAAGCGTCGACACCAATTGATGTTTGAATGGTCTCGCATTGATTATATGCTCGATCAACAATTATTTTTAGCGCGACTTAATCATCAATCCAATGATATGTATTTCGAAAGCGTCAAGTTGCGTGCCATTCTAATTGAAGAAATTCAACAAACACGTCATCTCTGCTTACAAAAAGGTGTTGGATTTGATTTGGCTGTGTCAGATACGTTAACGGTTTATACGGATAAGCGATGGATTCGTATGGTCATTCGTCAAATTATTTCAAATGCGATTAAATACTCTGACAATGCGTACATTTCGATTTATACGACGTTTGAAGATGATCAAGTGCATTTACACGTTCAAGATAGAGGAAGCGGTATAGCAGCACATGATTTACCACGTATTTTTCAACGCGGATATACAGGTAAAAATGAGCGTTATCAAACGGTCTCTTCAGGCATGGGGCTTTATTTAGTCGACGCTGTACGTGATGCTTTACGTATTCAAGTGACTGTAGACTCTCAACTGGGTGAAGGCACAACGGTTTCAATTCATTTTCCAATGCAAAATGAAAATATTGCGCGCATGTCAAAGTGACAAAAATGTCACATAAGGCATGCGTTTTGTCACATGATACGCACGATTTATCATTGTATTCACTATAAAATAACATTATAAATTTGATGAAGGAGTGAGGAATCGTGTCCATTTTAAATGTGAGTCATGTTAGTAAAATATATGGGAATAAAAAACAAAGCTTTGAAGTTTTAAAAGACATTAATTTCAAAGTTGAAGAAGGTGCATTTGTAGCGATTATGGGGCCCTCTGGTTCAGGTAAGACGACATTATTAAATGTTTTAAGTTCAATTGATTACGTATCAAGAGGAACGATTGAAGTGAACAAACAAGACATCACGCGTATGTCGAACAAACAACTCTCTCATTTCAGAAAACAAAATGTCGGTTTTATTTTTCAAGATTATAATGTTTTAGACACTTTGACTGTACGTGAAAATATCATGTTGCCTTTGTCTATTGGAAATATTAATAAGACTGAAGCAGAGCAACGCTATCAAGAAGTGACAGATGCACTTGGAATCACAGATTTAAGCCATAAATATCCAAATGAAATATCAGGCGGTCAAAAACAGAGAACAGCAGCGGCACGTGCATTAATTAGTAAACCTGCGATTATTTTTGCAGATGAACCTACAGGGGCGTTAGATTCTAAAAGTGCACAAGATTTATTGAAACGATTAGATATGATTAATCGTCACATGAAAACAACAATTGTGATGGTGACACATGATCCGGTAGCAGCAAGTTATGCGCATCGCGTGATTATGTTGAAAGATGGTCAAATTCATACAGAATTGTATCAAGGGGACAAACCCGCTTCACACTTTTACCAAGAAATCATTCAAAATCAAAGTGTGTTAGGTGGTGTACAGCATGCGTTTTAGTCACATTGTACTTAAAAATTTCCGCCAAAATTTGCGCCATTATGCGATATATTTGTTTTCTTTGCTACTCAGTATCTCGTTGTATTTTAGTTTTGTGACATTAAAATATACAGATGATATTGCACATTCAGAGTCAGCAGAATTATTGAATAAAGCAGCAGGAATTGGAGAAAAATTTCTTTTTATAATCATCATCGTCTTTTTGCTTTATGCGAATCGATTATTTATTAAGAGACGTACACAAGATTTTGCATTATTTCAATTGATAGGACTGTCGCGTAAAGATTTAATGCGCATGCTTGGTATAGAGCAAACAGTCATCTTTATTTCTACAACATTTGTGGGAGTAATACTTGGATTATTTGGTTCTCGCTTATTGTTATTAATTATTAAAAATGTTGCACACCTACCAATTGAAATCAAAATTGCATTCGAACCTCAAGCATTACTCATTACTTTGATACTTGTGGTTTTATCGTTTTTATTAATTATGATGCAAAGTTTTCTTTTTATAAAACGACGTTCGATTATACAAATGATGAATGATATTAAACAAACTGAAGCCCCGCAAGCACACATTACCAAAAGAGATGTTATGTTAGGCGTACTCGGTATTTTAATGATAGGTGTCGGTTATTACTTATCAGTTATTATGTTAAAAGATGTAAGATTATTGATCATATTAGTACCTACAATTTTATTTACAACGGTTTTAGGGGCATACCTTTTCTTCAGAAGTTCTGTTTCATTGATTTTCAAGACACTGAAGCGGAGTAAAAGAGGCTATGTCAATGTTACAGATGTGGTATTCACCTCATCAATTATGCATAGAATGAAGAAAAATGCGTTTTCTTTAACTGTTATTGGTATAATATCTGCTATTACGATAACAGTTTTATCATTTGCAACGATAGGTCAAGCCAATATCGAAAATAATGTTGACATGATGACTCCAAATGAATTCACCTATATGAAAATGAAAACTGCGCAACAGTTCGAAGATAAATTAAAGGAAAATAATATACCTTATCAAAAGAAAACATTGCACATGATAGATGTACCAATTTTAACAGAAAGCAGTGATGTTAATAAGGATTTCGATGTGACACCCGTTATAAGTGCTTCAGAAATTGATGATGTAAAGGTAAATAAAGGTGAAGTCGTATTTGTGAATGGTTATGGAGTAGCAAACAACATCTCTGGATTAAAAGAAGGTATCCAGTTAAGTCTCGGGGATCAAAAGAAGCACGTTCAATTAAAAGTTACCGAAATCTCAAGTCAGTTTTATGTTGCCAATCGAATTATATTAGGTCAATCTCTTGCAGTTGTGAATCAACAAGATTTTAAGGCGCTACAATCAACACAACTTAATGATAAACACAATGGTCCTACAACGCAGATTGGTTTTGACTTGAAAGATAAGAAAAATTTAAAAAAAGCTGAAAAGTGGAATCACCAATTGAATCAAGAGATTCCGCAAAATCGAACGGCTCTACTTGAGCAACAACTTCAATTTTCAGGGATGTTTTTATTTGTAAGTAGCTTCTTGGGTATAGCATTTCTTATTGCAGCAGGGTGTATTATCTATATTAAACAAATGGATGAGACAGAGGATGAGATGCAAAACTATCGTATCTTACGTAAAATGGGTTACACACACCAAGATATGTTTAAAGGATTGGCATTTAAAGTATTATTTAACTTTGGTTTACCTTTAGTTATCGGCTTGCTTCATGCGGGTTTTGCTGCTAGAGCTTTTAATGAATTAATGAATGGTAAGAACTTCATACCTGTATTCATTGCGATGGGCGTGTATACAATCATCTACTTTATCTTTGCAATACTCGCTTACATGCATTCACGACGTAGCATTAAATATTCGATTTAAAATAGTAAAATTTAATCCGATATCATGACGTAATGAAACATGTCAATATTTTAAATTGTTTTAAAGGCATGATAGAAATCTTGAAATATAAAGGTTTCTATCGTGCTTTTTGGTATATAAAACGTGGCAGTTACATTTGAAAAAGATAAGCACACAGCTTTATATATTATATGATGATAGATATTTTTAGTTCTAAAAGGAATACATATTTTATAAATATAACAATAAATCATTTGAATGATAACAAAAACTTATCATATTTTTGGGTGACTGATAGGGTAAATCTTTTAAATTAAACTTTAAAAATATTTTCAAATTCTTTAAAAAGTTTATAATAACCCTACATTAGAGATTAATAATACCTTAATAGTTACAGAATTTTCGAAAATAAACACACATTTAATAAAATATGTTGATAATTTTAAGGGGCAAAATACCTTAACAAAATAAAATGTTAAGGTTTTGTAAATTTAATTGTAGCGCTTTAAAATATATGCTATTTTCAAATAGGAATTGTGAAAAAGGTTGAAAGCATGTAACAACAATGAAATAAGAAAATCAAAAGGTGATATGACCCTATCAAGCATCTTATGAGTTAACAAAGGTTTAACATTATCTTATAATTAAAGTAATAAAACTTTTACAAAAGTGATTGGGTAATCGCTGAATGGAGGATTTTAAGATGATTAGGAAGAAAAAGGATAAGTTCATGGAACGCCTAGAGGATATGATTTTCAATTTAGACCGTGCAGCAATTGAGTTCGGTAAAATGGATTTCAATACACACCTAGACTTACGAGCTTATGCTGATAATATCAAGACGTATGAATCACATGGTGACGACTTAATGCACCAAGTCATAACAGATTTAAACCAAACATTCATTACGCCAATCGAACGTGAAGATATTATGTCATTGTGTAATGCGATTGATGATGTCTTGGATGCAATGGAAGAAACATCGGGTATGTTTGAAATGTATTCGATTGAATATACAGATGAGTATATGCTTGAGTTTGTGGATAATATTCAAAAAGCAATTGGCGAGATGAAATTGGCCATTGGTTTAATGACAGAGAAAAAACTTTCACATATGCGTGTACACTCTATCAATATTAAAGAATATGAGACAAATTGTGATGGCATTTTACGTCAGTCTATTAAACATATTTTTAATAGTGAAACAGACCCTGTTACTTTAATTAAAATTAAAGACATCTATGAAAGTTTAGAAAATATTGCCGACCGCTGTCAGGCTGTTGCAAATAATTTTGAAACAATCATAATGAAAAATAGCTAAGGGAGTCCTTATTTATGGAGTTTTTGTTGCTTATTACGGTAGCTATCATTATCTTTTCGTTATTATTTGATTTTATCAACGGGTTTCATGATACAGCCAATGCAGTTGCGACGGCAGTATCAACGCGTGCGTTATCACCGAGACAAGCCATTTTGTTGGCAGCATTTATGAACTTTATCGGGGCACTGACTTTTACGGGTGTAGCCTCAACAATTACAAAAGAAATAGTCGATCCATTTACATTAGAAAATGGGCTTGTTGTTGTGTTAGCAGCGATTTTGGCGGCTATTGTATGGAATTTAGTGACTTGGTATTATGGGATACCGAGCTCATCTTCACACGCGTTAATCGGTGCAATTGCAGGTGCGGCAATTGCTTCTGCGGGTTCTTTTAATGTGTTACACTATCAAGGCTTTACGAAAATTGTGTTAGTGTTACTGTTATCACCCGTGATTGCATTTATCGTTGGTTTTATTATTTATACGATTGTCAAAACGATTTTTAGAAATGCGAATTTAACAAAAACCAATCGTAATTTTCGTATCTTTCAAATATTCACAGCGTCTTTACAATCTTTTTCTCACGGTACAAACGATGCCCAGAAATCAATGGGGATTATTACATTAGCGTTAATTGTCGCGAATTTACAAACAAGTGTTGAGCCTGCATTATGGGTTAAGGTCTCTTGTGCAACGGCAATGGGATTAGGAACAGCCATTGGGGGCTGGAAGATTATTAAAACAGTGGGCGGTAACATTATGAAAATTCGTCCAGCAAATGGTGCGTCAGCTGATTTAGCTTCAGCATTGACAATATTTGTCGCATCATCACTTCACTTTCCATTATCAACAACACATGTCGTTTCTTCATCTATCTTAGGGGTAGGTTCTTCAAATCGGATTAAAGGTGTGCATTGGAACACAGCGAAACGTATGATTGTGACTTGGGTCATTACATTGCCAATTTCAGCTGTTATTGCTGCAGTTTTTTATTTGATTTTAAACTTATTCTTATAATAGAGAAGCATCTATAGCCTAAGCGACTCTGTCTATTATAAGAAGAGTGTGCAATGCAATGGTAAGAGTAAAAGGACAAGTATGCGCTGTATTATTACAGCACGCTATAAAAATTGATGATTTGAAACAATAAAAAAGCCATTAGAAGTGAAAAGCTTCTAATGGCTTTTTTAATGACATATGCTTCAAAATGAATTAGTGAATATAATTATATTGAGATGCAACTGAAGCAGGAATTGTACGATAATCAACAACACCTGGAGGCGTATTGTAATTCATTTCTGAAATAAGAATGCTACCATCTGGATTTGTACGTTCAACATAGGCTACGTGACCGACTGGACCTTCAAAGTTTTGTAAAATAGAACCAACAGTAGGATTGTGATCTACTCTGTAACCATCAGTTGCTGCATTGCTAGCCCAATGATCGGCATTCCACCAATATGTACTGATGGGTTGGCCTGTTTCAGCACGACGGTTGAAAACGTGCCATGTACATTGACCCCAGTCGTATAAATTTTGATGATTAAATGTAGGAGATGTATAGCCTCCGTTACCTGTTGATGAACCATTTGAGCCCCCGATTTGAGGCGCTTGTGCACCACCAGAACCACCAGCTCCACCAGGGATTTTTAAAGTTTGTTGTGGATGGATTAAATAACTATTTAAGCCATTTGCACGCATCAAATCTTGGACACTGACACCATATTGTGCGGCAATAACATTTAAAGATTCGCCTGCTTGTACAACGTGTGAACCATTATTGGATGATTGTGCTGTTGCAGCACCGCCAGCACCGCTACCTCCACCGATTGAGAGGACTTGACCAGGGAATACCATGTTATTGTCTAACTGATTCGCTTGTTTAATTTGATCAACAGATGTGCCGTATTGTTGTGCGATTGACCATAATGACTCTCCAGATTGAACCGTATGTTGCGTTGAAGCTTCAGCATCTTGATGCGTTAATAATGCAGCTGCGCCAGATGCCATCGTAAATGCAAATGCGAATTTTTTCAATGTATTTCCTCCTTAGTGACACTTAGATTTTTAATCTCTATCATTTATGAGTGTTCTAATTTGTTATGAATACACTACCCATGATAACAAAGAATAAATCATATAGGGCACATGTTACGAATTTGTAATGTTGTGGAAAATTTTATTTAATTTGACGGATGGCTTTAAACATTGTAGTGCTCGAATTGTTGCATTCATTTTAACGGACAGAAAATTTTGTTTTGTAAGATGATTTTAATATAACGATACCTCATTTACCTGTTAATAAAGATGAACATCTTATGAAGAAATGTGGGTGGTAATTAATGAGTAAGGAGGTGGGCAATTAGATGGATGATAAGGGCATAATGATAAAATGCAGTGGCTAGCTGGATTGCACAGGGGCTGTTGTAAGCTTTGTGCAATCCGAGTAGTCATCTCCATGCCTTAAACGGAAGACAGATACGAATTGACGGTAAAAAAGGTGAGGGAACCGTCATAAAACGGAAGGCTATTAATTAACGATCTCGATTGAGTAATTTGTAAATGAAATACCAGTTTTTCTTAATAGGCTTAACGAAATCACCGATATATTCTTCAACGTGTGCATTAAATCCTTTTTTAAATTGTTGAACACCGTAGTCTTCAGCATCTTTTGAAAAATCGCCTGTTACGCCATAAAAATTGTAACGATCAATATGATGATCTAGGCTAAATTTAATCATTTCCCATTGTAATTTATAAGCACCCATAAATTCATTATATTTCGGATTGGATCCGCTAGATAAATAGTACATTTCATGATTGTTATAGATGTATAAAGCAGCGGCTAAATCAAGCACTTCACCATCACTTTCGATGAGCGATTGAATTCTTTCAATTTTTTTATTTGAGCTTTGAAGTCGTTGACGTAAATCTTGGACTTTTGATTTCTGTTTTTTAGAATTAGGGTTTTCTTCTAATTTTTCTTCTGCTAAAGTCAACGTTTCTGTGATGGACTGTTGTTGCGTTGTTAATGTGCTCAAATAATCTTTCAAATTAATGGTCGCAATTTTTAAAGCAGAATTTTTATAGATTTTTTGCATTTCTTTAAAATAGTCTAAATCTCTAAATGAAAATCCATGTTTTTCTTCAGCCATTTTAAAAAGTTTGAAGAAGCGTTCTGTTTCATCAATACTTAATTCTTCAACTTGTACATGCATTTCTTCGGTCTTTTTAATATTTCTACGTGTTTGGTATTGCATTGCTTTTAATAAGTCTGCTTCTGTTTTATCTTTTAAATCAAGGACTGACAGCCATCTAATTTGGCTCAATGGATGATAGCCAATCGAATAGCCTTGATGTTTATAGCCAAGCCCTTCAAGTGTTGTTTTAAATGTTTCATAATGATGCGACGCAATGATTTCACCATCTGCATTATATTCGTTGATGACCATATAAGGATCAACTAATGTAAATAAGCAGTTTTGTTTTTTTAAATATTGTGTGAGATTTTCAAAGAAAAATGTTACTAACTCAGTGTTATGAAAATCCATCACTGGTCCTCTATGTGAGTAAAAGTATTTAAAGAATTTCATAACACGAGCTTCTGTAAATAAACAACCTGCAATTACTTTACCCTTATCGTTTTTAACCCCGACAATATGAACGTCTTGGCTTTTATTATCTCTATATTCGAAGAGATCTTTACTTTGCGTGTAATGCGAAAAATTCTCTTGAGTAAATGAATCAAATTCTTGTTCGGTTAAATTTAAAAATTGCATAATTTCGTCCTTTCAGTAAGCAAGATATATTCGTGATATTAAAATTTGGGGCTAATAAGCGAGTTTCAATAAATAAGCGCTGCGCTCTCATCCTATTTCATTAAATCCACATCAACCTACATATCATGTAAGCGATAACAAAAAATGACATCATATTAATATGTAAGGGGCGCGCCGTCTCACATAAAGTTAATGCGTAGCAACTATTTTGATACACTTAATGATTTTAAAATCATCATTGCGTTCACAATGCATTTCCCCACCACAATGCTGATGTTGCATTTGTTACATAAAAGTGTAACTGCATCAATGACGATGATATGGAAAGTTTCAGTACTAATAAGCTTAATTAGAGCGTGCAAATATGAATTGTTTAAAGGTTTAGAAACGAACAGATACGGACTATTTAAAATAAAAAGTAATTTAATCGTAGGTGTTATAGCTATGTTTTTTATTGGATATGCTGATTACTTTAATTGCACTTACTTGTTAAGGATATAACAATATTTTGCGGTTTTCAAGCGAGGTTGAAAACAAGAATATAGACCGCAATATATAATGAAACAGCGTATCTAGTGGGAAAAAGAATGTTTAAGTTCAACTTATTTATTAATCGATGTTAAGTTGCACATATTAATGAAAGAATGAGGCTTATATTTGTTTGAGTTCCTTTTCGAGAATGTTAATTTGTTTCGTTAGCGATGCTTTCTTTGTATTAAGGACCTCTAAATGTAACGTTAAAATTGTTTTAACGTCTGTTTTCTTTTCATAGAGCATATTGGTATTTTTCTTAATTTCTTTCAAAGTCATATTTAACGTACTTAAGCATTTGATAAACTTAATCATTTCAATATCATCTTTTGAATATAATCGTTTATTATTCGAATCTCTTTCTATAAATTTTAGAATCTCTTTTTTTTCATAAAATCTTAATCTACTTTTGGATATATTACATATTTCTGCAACATAATCGATATAATATTTTTCCAATGTGAGCATATCCCTTCTCTTAAAGTAAGGTTTAACTGTTATCTTATTATATATAATCATTTCATAGGAGGAAATACAATGAAAAAAGCTTTAATTGTAATGACAAATGTATCTAAATATGAAAATTTAAAAAGAGCAACAGGTGCTTGGTTTTCTGAAGTAACGCATTTTGCGAAAGACTTTTACGATGCGGGTTACGAAGTAGATTACATGAGTCCAAAAGGTGGCTATGTACCACTTGATCCCGTAAGTCTTACACCAGATATGATGTCTGATGATGATTGGGCATACTATACGGATGATAACTATATGAAGAACTTTGGCCATACATTATCTCCAGATGAAGTAAACCCGGAAGATTACAGTATTATTTATTTTGCGGGTGGTCACGGTGTAATTTGGGATTTAAGAAATAATGAAGCAATCAATAACATTGCGGTTAAAATCTATGAAAATAACGGAATCGTTTCTTCTGTATGTCACGGGGCAGTTGGCCTGTTAGACATTCCATTTGAAAATGGCTTCTTAGTGAATGGTAAAGAAGTGACAGGTTTTACAAATAGTGAAGAAGAAGCAAATGGGACAACTCAAAGTATCCCTTACTTATTAGAAGATGAGTTTGTAAGCAAAGGGGCAAAATTTAAAAAAGATGCAGATTGGCACCCATTTGCGGTCGTAGATGGTCGTATTATTACAGGTCAAAACCCACAATCAGGCCATGCTGTAGCTGAAAAAGCATTAGCGTTATTAAAAAAATAAAGGAGTGAATGACATTGTCTCAATTAATTATTGGTGCAAATGGTGGCGTAGGTAAACATCTCGTCAATAAACTGAAAGCGCAAAACGTTGAATTTACTGCAGGTGTAAGAAAAGAATCGCAAGTTGATGCATTAAAAAATGATAATGTCTCAGCGATTTATGTAGATGTTGAAAATCAATCTATAGATGAATTGAGTGAAACATTTAAAAATTTTGATCAAGTTCTTTTTTCAGTCGGCTCAGGGCCTAATACTGGCGATGATAAAACAATCATTGTTGATTTAGACGGGGCAGTTAAAGCGATTAAAGCGAGTGAGCAAGCTGACGTTAAGCATTTCATTATGGTATCTACGTTTGATTCACGTAGAGAAGCATTTGATGAATCAGGAGACTTAAAACCATATACGATTGCAAAACATTATGCTGACGACTATTTACGTCGTACGAACCTTAAATATACAATTGTACATCCAGGTGGTTTAACAAATGACAAAGGGACATCAAAATTTATTATTGCTTCTAATGTAAGAGGTAAAGGTCCTATTAAAATCACAAGAGAAGACGTTGCTGAAGTATTAGCAGAAGTGGTTGTTAATGATGCGCTTCATGGTAAAGAGTTCCAAATCATTAATGGTGATGCATCACTTTCAGATGCAGTTGCAAAATTTCTAGAAGAAAAATAAAGCGAATGTGAGCCTATAATAATGGTTCACGTCACGCGATTGATAGGGCATCATATCGTTTTTAAAAGCGAGCATCTCAAGTTGTTGAATTCAATACGACGAGATGTATCTCAATCTATTAAGAACGGAGGCTAATTATGCAAAATGAACAAATTGTTTTAGCAAAAAGACCTAAAGGTGTACCAAAAGATGATACTTTTAGATATGAAGAGATAGAAACTGTTGAGCCAAAGCAAGGTGAAGTTCAACTAGAAGCAATTTATATTTCAGTTGATCCGTACATGCGTGGCAGAATGAATGATTCGAAAAGTTATGTTAAACCTTATGAAATTGATGCGCCTATTCACGGCCATATCGTGGCGAAGGTTATTAAATCTGAAGCGGATAATTTTAATGTAGGTGATTATGTTACAGGTGTCTTACCTTGGCAAAAAATCATTACCGTAGATGCACAAAAAGTAGATCCGATTCCTTCAAAAGAAGTTCCATTGTATTTGTATTTAAGTGTTCTCGGCATGCCTGGTATGACGGCTTATACAGGTTTATTAGAAATTGGAAAACCAAAACAAGGTGAAACCGTCGTTGTATCAGCAGCTTCTGGTGCTGTAGGTTCTGTTGTAGGACAAATCGCTAAAATTAAAGGCGCTAGAGTTGTTGGTATTGCGGGTGGCGACGAGAAAACATCATATTTAACAGATACACTTGGCTTCGATGTTGCAGTTGACTATAAACGTGATGACTTTGCAGAGAAACTTGAACAAGCTGTTCCAGACGGTATTGATGTTTATTACGAAAATGTGGGCGGCGCACTATCAGATGAAGTATTCAAACATCTCAATCAGTTTGCGCGTGTCCCGGTGTGTGGCGCCATCTCAACATATAATAATACAGAGGCTGAACTGGGACCAAGAATTCAAGAAACTTTAGTGAAGAGCCAAGCATTGATGCAAGGCTTTGTGGTAGCTCAATTTTCTGATCATTTTAAAGAAGCAAGCGAACAACTTGCAAAATGGGTCTCTGAGGGTAAAATAAAATCAGAAGTAACAATTGATAACGGTTTTAATCAATTGCCTACAGCTTTTAGAAAATTATTCTCAGGTGATAACTTTGGTAAGCAAGTCGTGCAAGTATCTGAAGAATAATTGAAACTAAACACAAACTTTAAAGTCAGCAAAGGAGAAAATATGAAACAACTTATCGCAAAATTATTATTTAGCACTATGTTTTTCCGAAGTGGACAAGCCCATTTTAAAAACAAAGAAATGTTTTTAAGAATTGTCCCATCTTATTTGCCTTTTAAAGAAGCAATTGTGAAATACTCAGGTATCGCAGAATTTGTACTTTCTGCCTACATTTTATTAGGCAAAAACAGAAATCGTGTAAGAAAAATTGTAAGTGGCTTTTTATGGCTCGTCTTTCCAGCAAACATTTACGCTGCAAGAAAGAAAATTTCATATGCAGACAGTGAACGTAAGACAGTGAAAGAGCATGTGATTCGATTACCATTGCAATTTGTGTTTGCATTCCTAACTAAATTTTTATAAAATCGTCGCAAAAAATTGAATGAAGCCGGCGCCAAAACTAAGTTGTTATTTCTTAGTTTTGGCGCCGGCTTTTTGATGATTTAAGTTGAAATCAATGCCAATATTGCATTTGATAACCGATACGAGGACGGGTAATAATGAGTTGTTTAGATGAAGGATGCGCTTGGTTAAGCTTGTTGCGCAATGATGTCATATGGACTCGTAGGCTCGGCATCTCTGATTTATTCACATAACCATAAATAGATTTGAGTATCGTATCGTACGTGAGTACTTTTCCTACGTGACGGCATAATAATTCTAATAAAGCAAACTCATTAGGGGTTAAACTTAACGTCTCGTTATTAATACATGCTGTTTTAGACTGATAAGACACGACTAAAGGCCCATTTTCGAAGACGATATCTTTATGATCTTGCATATTTTTCAACCGTTGTACGACTCTAATGCGTGCGCGTAATTCATCAACATTAAAAGGCTTTGTCATGTAATCGTTCGCGCCGTTATCCAATGCCTCAACAATCGTTTGTTCATCTAATCGTGCACTAATCACAATAATAGGGATATCAAAAGTTTGACGTATCATTTTAATGAGGTCCAAACCATCCATATCGGGCAATCCTAAATCCAACA
Organism: Staphylococcus coagulans; assembly: GCF_022557135.1. Lineage (NCBI taxonomy): Bacteria > Bacillati > Bacillota > Bacilli > Caryophanales > Staphylococcaceae > Staphylococcus > Staphylococcus coagulans. Next base: position 2,200,271 of record NZ_CP092966.1, on the reverse strand, counting down.
AAATAATATCGGGTGCTTTTGAACGAATTTGAAAATTAGCGTCTTTGCCATTAGTCGCAGTGAGCACTTCATAATAATCAAGGGTTAATGAGACGTCGAGTAAGTGTGTAATCGCATCATCATCTTCTACAACGAGTATTTTAACATTCACTGCACTTCCTCCTTAATTTTTTTAATATTCATAAGGTAGGTTGAAATAAAATATACTACCATGTGGCTCGTTTTGTCGATATTTTAACTGACTGTCATGTTTCTCTAAAATAGACTGAACAAGATAAAGACCGAGCCCCATACTGTCTTTTTTATTATCTTTGAAAAGTTGATGTTTATGAAAAGGTTGGAAAATTGTATGTTGCTCTTCATCAGTCAAGCCAGGACCATGATCAATGACCTCAAACAAAATCTGCTGTTCATTTTTACTGATGACTAGCGTGATTTTAGTTTCAGGAGGTGTATGTTTTAAAGCATTTTCTATCAAATTGAATATGGCTTGTAAAATGAGTTTGCTATCAATATTAACAAAACAAATATCATGAAATGCCATGACCTTAACTTGATGATTTAATCTTCTACGCTCTAATACTGATTCTATTTCTTCAACTAATTCTTCAATGAGGTAAAGTTGACGATTTAATTTCACATTTGAATGTTCGAGTTTCGTAAGTGACAAAATATTTGAAACTAACATGTGTAAATATTGAGCTTCATCGAAAGAGCGTGAAACCAACTGATGTTGTTCTTGTTGAGACATCTCTTTGCCGTAAAGTAATAATACATCTAAATTACCGATAATTGATGTTAAAGGTGTTCGGATATCATGAGAGATCGAACGTAGAAAGTTTGAACGTGTCATTTCTCGCTCAGCACGCAACATCGATTCACGGGTTTGACGTAATAAGCTCAAGTTTTCTACCGCAAGTGAAATTTCATTAAGCATAGACTCTAAAATAGAATTATCATAGGAATCAATGACTTGTGTTTCTGAAAAATGTATAGACACAATCGCTTTGACAGGATTTGTGCCTATTGGAATTAATAAATATTGAATCCCTGGAAAAGTATCCGTCGTGGCACCAGCACGTTTTTGGTTTTTGATAATCCAACTCAACGCTTGCTGATGTCGTGAATAGTCGGCATGCGGAACCTCGATAGGAATCGTTTTTGAAATCTTTTCATCTTCAACTAAGTAAATCGTAACTTCTTGATTTAAAAGATGTTGGATTTGATGTCTTGCATTAACTAATAAATCAGGAATGGTATACGTTTGTTTAATTGAATCATTAAATTGTAACAGGATATCTGTACGATAGAGTTGATGTTTCGTTACAATGTACTGATGCTTAATTTGTTTTAATAGTCCACTTGTCACGATGCTGACGATAATACTAATGGTGAATGTAATAGGGTAATCAAAACGATAAACTTCGAAAGTAAATCTTGGCACGGTAAAAAAGAAATTAAAGACAAATACGTTTAAAATCGCTGCGAAAAAACCGATGAGGTACGACTGTGTCCACATACTTAAAACAATAATCCCTAATAAAAATAATAGGAGAATAATGGTATCTTGTTCCCCTTTATCTGCGTTATAAACCCATAGGCCCAAAAGGACACATATGGCTTGAATGGTGATCATTTTAAAAATATCCACGGCCCAACGTTTCTGCTCTACCTTTTGACTGTGTCGTTCATGCTTCGCTTTCATTTGAATATGCTTTATTGGCACGATTTCAATTTTATAATGATGCTTTAAATCCAGTAATTGGTCAATCAGCGGGCGTTTGAAAATATCGTTCCATCTGTCACTAATATGTTGTCCAATAAAAAGTTTAGTGACTTTTTGGGATTTGCACCAGTCGTCGAGACCCGATGCAATTTGATTATCATAAATCACTTTTACGGATGCCCCTAATGATTGTGCAAGCATTAAATTTTGATGGACTTGACTTTCATTAGCGTAGTGTCTGCCTTCATGATCAAAAACGTCAATATAAACAGCTGTAAATTGAGCATGTTCACGATTGGCGATACGCCGCGCTTCTCGAATAACCGTCTCATTGCTGATGCTCCCACTAATTGCGACGGCAATATGAGGTGTAATATCAATATTTTTCTTATAGAGGTGCTCTTTTTGGCTCATAATATCTGCGGCTGTTCTGAGTGTTAATTCCCTTAGTTCTGAAAGGTTCTCGTAAGTGAAAAAATGAGTAAATGCCGTATCGAGTCGTTCTTTTTTATATACTTTTCCTGCTTTAAGACGATTGATGAGCTGTTTAGGTGAAATATCAATCACTTCTATGGCATCACTCGACATAATAAATTGATCTGGCACCCGTTCTTTAACTTTGACACCTGTCATTAATGATACTTGCTCGCTCAAACTTTCGATATGTTGAATATTTAACGTGGTATGTACATCAATTCCGTGGGAAAGAATTTCTTCAATGTCCATATATCTTTTTTCATGACGCTCTTTTGAAATATTCGTGTGTGCTAATTCATCTATAAGAATGATATCAGGCGCATCATCAATGATTTGATCAACATCTAAATACTGGAATGTATGACTCCCATGATTTTTAGATTTAGTTTGTATGACGGGTAGTTTTTCAGCTAGCGCATGGGTTTCTTTACGTTGATGTGGCTCTATGTAACCAATTTTAATATCAGCGCCTTCTTGATATGAATCTATAGCATTAGATAACATTTCATAAGTTTTACCCACACCCGGAGAATAACCAAGGTATATTGTCAGGGACCCTCTTTTTATCGTTGGATTACGCTCCATATTTTTCACCTCTTTTAATTCATCATAAACTTCAAACCTTATATTTTCTATAAAAAAATACGTTTTTCTTTATCTTAATAACTTCTTAATAAAACGGTACAAATATTAATAATCTCCTTATAAAAATTTTTATATAATAATTCCTGCAATAAGGAGGAGGTCAAGAGATGATTATCGTATTGGGTCTCATTGTCATCGTATTAATTGGCTATTTAGTATACGCCTTAATTTACAGTGAAAAGTTTTAAATTCGATTATTGATGGAGGGAAAACATGGAAGTCGTTATCTTTTTAATCATCTTTCTTTTATGCGCATTTTTATTAAGTCGATACTTATATAGTGTTGCATTATTAATCCCTACACCGGCAGATAAGGTGTTTTTAGGTGTGGAAGAAGGGATTTACAAAGTGTTAGGCACAAAGTTAGAGCACATGTCGGGTAAGACATATCTGAAACATTTTCTACTATTTAATGGACTAATGGGAATCGTGTCATTCCTATTGTTACTGATTCAACAATGGCTCTTTTTAAATCCGAATCATAGTTTAAATCAATCGGTTTCATTGGCGTTTAATACGGTCGCTTCATTCTTAACGAATACGAACTTACAGCATTACGCTGGAGAATCTGGACTCACTTATTTAACACAGATGATTGTCATCACTTATTTGATGTTTACGTCTAGTGCTTCAGGTTATGCGGTTTGTATTGCGATGTTGCGTCGACTAACGGGGATGACAGATGTCATTGGCAACTTTTATCAAGATGTTGTACGGTTTATCGTTCGCGTTTTAATACCGCTATCATTTCTTGTGAGTATTCTTTTGACGAGTCAAGGCACACCACAAAATTTAAAAGGTAACCTAACGTTGCATACGATCACGGGAAAAATTCAACAAATCGCATATGGTCCTATCGCATCATTAGAGTCCATTAAACATATCGGTACAAACGGTGGCGGCTTTTTAGGCGCCAACTCATCAACACCATTTGAAAATCCGACTGTATGGTCGAACTATATTGAAATGTTGAGTATGATGTTGATTCCTGGTGCGCTTGTCTTCCTATTTGGAAGAATGTTGACAAAAAGTGGTAAACAAATTCATGCGCACGCTTATGTCATATTTGGAACAATGTTGCTATTTTTTTTAGTTTTCTTCACGATTGCCATTATTTCAGAGTACAAAGGTAACGTTGTGTTGTCGCATTTAGGTGTGGTTGGACCGAATATGGAAGGAAAAGAAGTGAGATTTGGCCCAGGGCTTTCAGCGCTCTTCACGACGATTACAACAGCATTTACGACAGGTACAGTTAATAATATGCATGATACGCTTACACCGTTTGGTGGTTTTGTACCTTTAATATTAATGATGCTTAATGCTATTTTCGGTGGTGAAGGTGTTGGATTAATGAATATGTTGATTTTCGTCTTATTAACAGTATTTATTTGTAGTTTGATGGTAGGGAAAACACCAAACTATTTAGGAATGAAAATAGAAGGACGAGAAATGAAGCTCATCGCATTGACATTTTTAATTCATCCGATATTGATTTTAGTTGCGACTGCATTCGCTTTTGTTATTCCTGGTGCGAGTGACGCATTAACGAATCCTTCATTTCATGGTATCTCACAAGCGCTTTACGAAATGGCATCATCATCAGCCAATAATGGTTCTGGGTTTGAAGGACTCGCAGATGATACGACGTTCTGGAATGTCTCAACCGGTATCGTCATGTTGATTGCGCGTTATATACCTATCATTTTACAAATTATGATTGCTTCAAGCTTAGTTAATAAAAAAGCATATCAAAAAGATGATCAGACCGTGGCTATCGACAAACCTTTCTTTGGTGTATCACTCACAATTTTTATTATTTTATTGAGTGGTTTGACATTTTTACCAGTGTTATTACTTGGACCTATTGGAGAATTTTTATCATTAAAATAAAGGAGGATATGTTGAATGAATCAATCATCTCATGTCTTGAATGGCGCGATAGTCAAACAAGCCGTCAAAGAGAGTTTTATAAAATTAAACCCTGCATATCTCATTAAAAATCCAATTATGTTTGTTGTAGAAGTAGGGATGGTTTTAACATTAATTATGACGATCGTCCCACAAATTTTTACAGATGATGCGATGTCACGGCTTTATTTATTTACAATTTTTGTGATTTTATTATTGACGATTCTATTCTCTAATTTTTCAGAAGCCATTGCTGAAGGACGAGGTAAAGCACAGGCGAATAGTCTTCGTGAAACAAAATCAAATATGGTTGCACGTCGAATTATAGGCGATGAAAAATATGAAACGATTGATGGTTCTGCGTTAAAACGTGGAGATCGCATCCTTGTTAAAGCCGGGGAAACTATCCCATCAGACGGAACGATTATTGAAGGGATTGCAACGGTTGATGAATCTGCAATTACAGGGGAATCAGCACCAGTGATTAAAGAATCAGGTGGTGATTTTTCAGGTGTTATTGGTGGCACAACGGTAACATCGGATTGGCTCGTTATTGAAGTTGATAGTGAGGAAGGGGCTACGTTTTTAGATAAAATGATTGCCTTAGTCGAAGGTGCACAACGTAAAAAAACGCCGAATGAAATTGCACTTTTCACCTTACTTATTACTTTAACGATTATCTTTTTAGTTGTTATCTTAACGTTTTATCCTATTGCACAGTACTTAAAACTGAATGTGCCCATTGCAACGTTGATCGCATTAACAGTATGTTTAATACCGACAACGATTGGGGGATTACTTTCAGCTATTGGTATTGCTGGGATGGACCGCGTTACACAATTTAATATTTTAGCTAAAAGTGGACGCTCTGTAGAAACATGCGGAGACGTAGACGTATTAATTTTGGATAAAACCGGCACAATTACTTATGGTAACCGTTTAGCGGAATCATTGATGCCCGTGCATGAAGAATGGTATGACAGATTGCTCGTCGCAGCTTATGAAACTTCTGTTTATGATGATACACCTGAAGGTAAAAGTATTGTTGCTTTGGCGCAAGCTTCATCGGTTCAATTACCGGACGAAGTCAAAGGTGACTACCAACCATTTAAAGCAGAAACACGTATGAGCGGTATTATCATAGGAGATCGCACAGTCTTTAAAGGGGCGCCTAATAGTATGATTAAATATGTTAAACAAAAAGGTGGCATGGTACCTTCTAATATTGAATCGCTGGTTACTGAAGTCTCTAGTAAAGGCGGAACACCTTTAATCGTCGTTGAAGATCAAACAATTTTAGGCGTCATTTACTTAAAAGATGTCATTAAAGAAGGATTGGTCGAACGTTTTCAAGAGTTACGTCAAATGGGCATCGAAACAGTTATGTGTACAGGTGATAACGAATTAACTGCCGCGACTATTGCGAAAGAAGCGGGTGTGGATCGTTTTATCGCAGAATGTAAACCAGAAGATAAAATAAAAGTCATTAAAGAAGAACAAGAAAAAGGGCATATCGTCGCAATGACAGGAGACGGAACAAACGACGCGCCTGCATTAGCACAAGCCAACGTTGGATTAGCTATGAACTCAGGTACATTAAGTGCAAAAGAAGCAGCAAATTTAATTGATTTGGATTCAAATCCAACGAAACTGATGGAAGTTGTTAAAATCGGTAAACAATTATTGATGACGAGAGGTGCGTTGACAACATTTAGTATTGCGAATGATATCGCGAAGTATTTTGCGATTTTACCTGCAATGATGATGGTCACTGTACCGGAAATGAGTATTTTAAATATTATGCGTTTGCATTCTCCTGAATCTGCAATTGTTTCAGCGTTAATATTTAATGCACTGATTATTGCATTACTAATTCCAATTGCGATGAAAGGTGTGCGCATTAAAGGTGCTTCAACTGAGACCATCCTCATGAAAAATATGTTGGTCTATGGATTGGGTGGTATGATTATTCCATTTATTGGAATTAAACTCATCGATCTCATTGTTCAATGGTGGATATAGGAGGGTGTATATGAAAGCGATAAGAAGTAGCATGGGACTCGTTGTAATGACAATGGTTTTGTGTGGTGTCCTCTTTCCATTGGCTGTAACGGCAGTTGGACAGACGTTGTTTCACCACCAAGCTAACGGAAGTCTTGTGACACAGAATGGTAAGGTAGTAGGTTCGAATCTCATTGGACAGCAGTGGAATGAACCGCAATATTTTCACGGAAGAACGAGTGCTGTCAAATATAATATGGATAAAGCGACATTGAAAGAAAAAGGGGTGGCTTCTGGTAGTGATAACTATTCAAATGGCAATCCTGAACTTAAAAAGAGAGTAGAAGATTTAAAACAAGACGATGGACACCATACACCGATTGATGCAGTGACAGAATCTGGTTCAGGTTTAGATCCGGATATTACGGTGGATAATGCAAAACAACAGGTGGCACGTATTGCAAAACAACGAAATCTCTCACCACAACAAATTGATCAATTAATTACAAAGCAAGCACATAAAGGAACGATGTATGATGACTATGTGAATGTGTTGGCGTTAAATATGGCTTTAGATCATCTGTCAGCACATTAATTATTGATTGTACAATGGCCGTTGTAGGGGCTATGATGATATGATAGAAGAGATGAGGCTGGGGTTATTTCCTCAATTCAAACGCTCTAAGATTGTTTTTAATGAAACTGTCTTAGAGCGTTTTTGGTGTTGTTTGCTTATATGGATGGCTTCGCTTTCCGAGGGGACAGCCTCAGCCTGTAGTCTTCGTCTTGTCCTGTTCCCTCAGGCGTCTTGCCATCCATCTGTCGTTAAAAATAAAAGACGATTCATTGTAACAATGAGTCATTGAACAAGGTCCAACGGCTAATGGCTTCATAAGTCAGTGGAAAGTATTCTATAGATTGATGGCTAATTTGTGCAACTGAATATAACATAAAGAAACGCCACAATGATAGTGAACATAAGATGTGGATTACACGGCGTGAAAACTAAGATGAATGAGGTCTAAAAAGGGTATTTTCTGGTACAGGACAAGAGACTTTATTTTATTCGTGACACAATCTATCGTAAAATATAACAACCAAAAAGAAAGGAGAGAAAAGATGTCATCATCAACACATCAAGCCGCTAGTAAGGCTTATGGAAAAGTTTGGCTCTTTTTTGTTTATTATTGGCTTATTTTTGGCATTTCAACTTATTTAGGTCAATTTTTACCAGAAGCATGGCGCCAACCGTTATCGATAGGATTACTTATCCTTATCCTTACTTCGATGGTTGTACAACGTGTACGTTTTAGTGGTCCTATCATTTCACATATTTATACCATTGTTGCAGGCTTATTATCCTATGCCACATTTATGTATACGTTAGAAGATTTGGGGCCAAGTGTATTTTTTAATACTGTTTTATTAGCAATTGCGGCGTTTCTTATCTTTGGCTTTTTAGGTTATTTTTTGATAAAAGATGCTTCAAGTATCGGAAAATATTTATTCGTAACACTTATCGCTTTAATTTTAGCAAGTCTACTCGGATGGTTTATCCATAATCCGATTTACCATACGCTTATTGCTGTGGTGGGTTTGTTATTATTCTTATTGTATACCCTTTACGACTTTAATCGAATGAAACGAGGACAATTTTCACCTAGAGAGATGGGTTTCAATTTGTTCTTAAACCTTTTCCGTATTATTCGTTATGTGTTAGAATTAACACGTATGGTAAAACGTTAACGCAATTGAATAGATAAAACGATTCCACTGGAAGTGCCATTGCGAATGGCTGAGATTGAAATGCGATTTCAAAATTCCTGAACCTGATCCAGTTCGTACTGGCGTAGGAAAGTGGCTGAATTCGTGGGAATAACACGCTACTTTTCTTAATTTGATTTATGAAAAGTAGCTTTTTTTGTTGCGTTAAGGAGGATGGATACGATGATTGTAGTGGTTACACCTTATCAAAGGCTTGATCATACGCATATTCAACGCTTGTGCGCAATTGAACCTGATATTAATGGCGTCATTTTCAGGACGCCTATGAGAAAGCCTGAACTAGAAAAATGGATTTTAAAGTTGCATGATGAAGGTTTTCCAAAATCTAAAATGATTGTACATACGGATGTGCAGCTTGCCGAGCAATTGGGCATTCATCGCCTTCATTTCAGAGAAGGTGATGTTGGAGCTGAATATATCAAACAGAAGTCGCCGGATTATCGTATTAGTATGTCTACACATTCTGAAAACAGTATTCGCTATGCGCAAGCTCAACGTTTTGATTTTGTGTTGTTTGGTCATCTCTTTCCTACACCCTCTAAGCCCAATCAGCCACCGCGATCGTCTAGTGAAATTGCATCAGTGTTGTCTATTGACTTTCCTATTATTGCAATTGGAGGCATTCGTCTTGAGACAATCCAAAACGTTCCTACAGGTTTTTCGGGGATCGCATGTATCGGAAGTGCGTTTTCAAACGAAATCCATCAGTTTAAACAAATGATCACTTATTGGCATGCAAAGGAGTGAAGGTAATGCAAGTATATGTTAATGGTGAAAGGCAACTTTTCGATGAAGGTACTACGATTCGTGATATATTGAATCACTTTGGTATTGAGTCAAAACGCATGGCAGTCGAACGTAACGAAGAAGTTGTAAAACGCTCAGAGTGGGATACAACTGAAGTGCGTGAAGACGATCAGTTAGAACTTTTAGAATTTGTTGGAGGCGGTTAATGATGTTTAAAATTGGTAATTTAAGTTTCAATTCAAGATTATTTTTAGGAACAGGTAAATTCGAAAATGAAGAGATTCAATCTCGTGCGATAGACGCATCTGAAACAGAAGTACTTACATTTGCGGTACGCCGAATGAGTTTGTATGATGAAAAGTTGCCTAATCCTTTAGCCAATGTGGATTTATCTCAATTTACGACATTTCCAAATACCGCAGGTGCGAAAACGGCTGATGAAGCAGTACGTATTGCTGAATTGGCAAATGAAGCGGGTGTATGTGACATGATTAAAGTAGAGGTGATTGGTGACGATGAAACTTTATTACCTGATCCCCTCGAAACTTATAAAGCATGTGAAATTTTATTAGAAAAAGGCTACATTGTCTGTCCATATATTTCAGATGATGTTGTGTTAGCGAAACGTTTGGAAGCGCTTGGTGTACATGCCGTGATGCCACTTGCTTCGCCAATTGGTACAGGAAGAGGTATTAGCAATCCTTTAAACTTGCGATACATTATAGAAAAAAGTCAAGTTCCTGTTATTGTCGATGCGGGCATAGGTTCGGCAAAAGACTGTGCGGAAGCGATGGAACTTGGGGCAGATGCGATATTATTAAATTCTGCGGTATCACGTGCTAAAGATCCTGTGAAAATGGCAGAAGCAATGAAAAAAGGAATTGAAGCGGGTCGTTTGAGCTATGAAGCGGGTCGTATTCCTATTCGCTATAATGCTGTTCAATCAAGTCCATCAGAGGGGTTAGGGTTCTTATAATGACCCGCTATAACAGACAAGAGAAATTTAAACCTTTTGGTCAACAAGGACAACTCCAACTGCAGCAATTACATGTGATGGTTATCGGTGTTGGTGCGCTAGGAAGTGGTATCGCAGAACAATTGACGCGAAGTGGTGTCGGCCGTTTAACAATCGTTGATAAAGATGTGGTGTCCTTATCTAATTTACATCGTCAAAGTGGTTATACTGAAGCGGATGCACAAGCCATGATGCCGAAAGTATTTGCATTACAACAACATCTATCAGCAATGAACCATGAGGTGACGATAGAACCATTGAATGAGGAAATCACCGCAAGAAACATATTGGGCATCCTCAATGAAACGCAACCCGACATGATTTTAGATGGACTCGATCGATTTGAAACACGTTATTTAGTTAATGAAGCCTCTAGAAAGTTAAATATACCTTATATTTATGGGGCTGTAGTGGGGAGCCAAGTGAGTGTTTTTCCAATTCATCAAGATGGTCCATGCTTACATTGTGTAATGCCAGATGTGCCAGATACAATGGAAAGTTGTGATATTAATGGTGTTCTTCCACCCGCTGTTCATATGGCGAGTAGTCTGGTTGTAGCAGAAGTCTTTCATTATTTGATGCATGGTGATTTTTCTTATCGTATGACGACAATGGATATTTATCGTGGCAAAATGAAAACATTGTCTATCACAGCATTGAAAGAAGAAGATTGTAAAGTTTGTGCTCAACATCAATATGATCGATTAAATCATAAGCAACTCGAACAAACACAATTACTGTGTGGTGGCGTTTATCAATATAGACTCTCTCCAGAGCAGTTTTCAGCAAAAATCCATCCAAGTGTGACATGTTTAATCGAAAATCATTTTATTAAACGATTACAATATAAAGACTATGAAATGACATTATATCAAGATGGACGGTTGTTGATTTATCATGCGTCAGATCAGCAAACGGCGCATGAATTAGTACAACGATTATTCGTACAACCTGTTCACATTGAGTAGAATGTTGCCAGACTGTAAAATTTCCATGTATAATAAAGAGTATTCAAAAAAGCATGTGAAAGCGAGATGGAAGTAATGGGACGTAAATGGAATAACATTAAAGAAAAGAAAGCACAAAAAGATAAGAATACAAGTCGTATTTATGCAAAATTTGGTAAAGAAATCTATGTGGCTGCAAAATCAGGAGAGCCAGATCCAGAGTCAAACCAAGCGTTAAAACTTGTACTTGAACGTGCTAAAACTTATTCTGTACCCAACCATATTATTGAAAGAGCAATCGACAAAGCTAAAGGTGGCGGCGAAGAAAATTTCGATGCGTTACGTTATGAAGGTTTTGGTCCAAGTGGCTCCATGGTCATCGTTGACGCTTTAACAAACAATGTTAATCGTACGGCATCTGATGTAAGAGCCGCATTTGGTAAAAATGGAGGAAATATGGGCGTTTCTGGTTCAGTTGCTTATATGTTCGATCACACAGCGACATTTGCCTTTGAAGGTTTTGATGCAGATACCGTACTTGAAGCATTAATGGAAAACGATGTAGATGTTCGTGACGTGGTTGAAGAAAGTGATTTGACAATCGTCTATGCTGAACCTGACCAGTTTGCTACAGTTCAACAAGCTTTACGTGACATGGGCGTTGCTGACTTTGAAGTTGCAGAATTTGAAATGTTACCGCAAACAGAAGTGCAACTTTCTGGTGAAGACCAAGCGACTTTTGAAAAACTGATTGACGTATTAGAAGACCTTGAAGATGTACAACGTGTCTTCCATAATGTTGAACTATAATAAATCTCTGGGAGGCATTTATTATGGATGTTCAAGAATGGATACAGCATCTTAATTTAACCCCTCATCCTGAAGGGGGATATTATCGTGAAACAATATTAAGTCCAAATCAGGCAGAAGGCCGTCCAAATTATTCAAGCATTTATTTTTTATTAGAAGACGCAAACATTTCTCATTTTCATCGCATTGATGCTGATGAAATATGGTACTTTCATGCTGGGCATACACTCACGATTCATATGATACACCCTGATCACACATATGAAACTGTGCAACTCGGTCCGGATGTAGCAAATGGTGACGTATTACAATTTGTTGTGCCTAAAAATACCATTTTTGCATCTTCTATTGAACAAGAAAATAGTTTTGCGGTAGTGGGTTGTATGGTACAACCGGCATTTCAATTTGAACATTTTGAATTATTCACACAAGATGAGCTTATAAAAACTTATCCTGAGCATAAAACAATCATTCAAAAATATGCGAAAAAGAATGTGTAAATGAAAGGGAATGAGGAATGACCTCATTACGTCAATCCCATAACATATAGGGCGATGATGGGAGACAGTGGTTGTGATTTTAAACATACTAAGGTGGATGTTAAGGTGATGAGAACCTAACGATTGTATACACTTTAGTATGTTTTTTGTTTCATATTAAGATGTATGAAATCGTACGATGTTCTCACCTTTCAGAAAATCAACGTCTACGCTTAAATTGACGTATAAAAAATATTGCACATCACATAGCTTTAGACAGACTGACATCTATCATCGAGGTGTAGATGAGCAAAGTTCAAGTGGGTTAGAAACTGAGAGAAGTGACATATAACGCTGATTTATATATAATGTACGAAAGGGGGTTGGTGGCTGTGAAAGTGAAATATATTGATAAACGTCACTGGCGTCGCCTCTTAGACCATGATTATATCGAAGTTAAAGTAAACAATAACAAATTTAAAGGCATCATAGGTTTAATTACAATTAAAAAGGTGAGAGAGCCTTTAGAGGTGACCGTTGTAGGTAAGAAGATAGTCGTGGCTGATGATAACTATCAGTGGTTGCAAATATTACCAGAAAAAAAGCGTTACAGTATGACTGTCATGTTTAATGATAAAGGACAACCATTGCAATATTATTTTGATATTAATTTAAAAAATATAACGCAAAAAGGTAAGGCACGTACGTTAGACTTGTGCTTAGATGTGCTCGCACTACCCAATGGTCAATATGAACTTGTTGATCAAGATGACTTGGAATATGCACTGAAAACGAAGCAAATTACAAGAAAGCAATACCATGAAGCTTATGTGATCGCACACCAACTCATGATCCAGATTGATGAGGATTTTGAAGGTATTGAAAGACGGGCAATGTACTGTTATCAGAAAATCAAGCATAAGTATCAGAAAAAAGAAAAGCATAAACAGTATTAGTGATTAAAAGAAATGTTTTTCACACACCGTTACAACCAACCCAGCGTGTGCTGTGAAAGTATACATGCACACTGGACAATGTTCTGTTTGTCTAGTGTTCTTTTATTTTGAGGAGGCGCTACGATGAAAATTGATGATTATCGGTTGTTAATTACTTTAGATGAGACACGTACGTTGAGAAAAGCAGCTGAAAGACTATATATTTCTCAACCTGCAGTCACGCAACGTCTTAAATCTATAGAAAGACATTTTGGTGTTGAGATTTTCATCCGAACAAAAAAGCAGTTAATTACGACAACTGAAGGTGCGATGGTTATAGCGCATGCAAAATCAATGTTAAAGCAAGAGCGCTTGTTTCAAGATAAAATTAAGGCACATGTGGGTGCGATTAACGGGACACTATCGATCGGTTGTTCATCACTTGTGGGTCAAACAGTGTTACCTGAAGTGTTAAATCGTTATACAACTGAATTTCCAAATGTTGAAATTGAATTACAAGTCGGGTCAAGTGAACATATTAAAGCGAATCATAATGATTATCATATAATGATTGTTCGCGGAAATCCTTTATTAAATATGCATAATGATCATTTAATGGACGATAAACACTATTTTATTTATCCTAAAAATAAAAAAGATGAGTTGCATAAATTACCTTTCATCGAATTTCAGGCTGATCCAGTTTACATTAATCAAATTAAAACGTGGTATCAACAACATATGTCTCAAGATTATCATGCAAGAATCAAGGTGGATCAAGTTGCTACATGTAAAGCGTTACTTTTGAGTGGTGTTGGCGTGACCATATTACCAGAAATTATGGTGAAAGACTTAGATATTACACAATTCGAGATGTTAAAAGTTGACATAGAAGCACATTCGCTCGTGCGTTCTACATATTTAAGTTATGACATGAGTATGATGCAATTACCGCAAGTGAGCTCATTTATTAATGTTTTCAAAGAATATCTACATCTTGATCAGATGTGACGTATACCATTGCGCGTTTACGTCCGATGGTTTAAGGGTGTGCTTTTTTAGGTAAACAGAAGAAAAAGTAAAGGATGATGTAAAGTCATTTAAGAAAGAAGATAATTACGTATTAAGGAGAAAACAAATGTTTCGGGAATTATTAACTATTAAAAATTATAAGCTCTTTTTAGTCAACATGATGCTGATTGGCATGGGGATTGCCATTACAGTACCTTTTTTTGTGCTATTTGCAACAAACCAACTCGGGATGACTACCAATCAGTTTGGATTATTATTAGCACTTGCGGCAATTAGTCAATTCACAATGAACAGTATTGTCGCGCGTTTTTCAGACACACATGCTGTGAATCGCAAGTTATTAATTATTATTGGGTTATTTATGGGCGCTATTAGCTTTGCACTCCCCTTTTTTATTCATTCTATAACGCTATTTATTATTTTATATGCCATTTTTCAAGGGCTGTTCGCACCTGCAATGCCACAACTTTATGCATCTGCGAGAGAGTCTATTGATCAGTCAACTTCAAGCAGTCGCGCCGTTTTTGCAAATTCTGTGCTGCGGTCTATGTTTTCATTTGGTTTCTTATTTGGACCTTTAGTGGGTAACATTCTTAATCAGTCATGGGGCTATAGTGGACTTTTCGGAGGCACTGTCGCGATTATTTTGACAACACTACTCTTACAAGTCTTCTTTTTCAAAGATATCAAGACGAAACAACCCACGCGTACAGCGACACATACTGAACAAAATGCACCTTCTATGTTGAGACATCGTTATCTTATCGTGCCATTTGTTGCTTTTGTGTTATTACATATTGGGCAATGGATGTACACACTCAATATGCCCCTTTTTGTCACGAAATATCTTGGTGAAGAAGAGAAATATGTAGGTCATTTAGCAAGTTTATGTGCAGGTTTAGAAGTGCCTTTTATGATTATTTTAGGCATTGTTGCGAGTAAGGTTCAAACTCGAACGCTGTTGGCTATTGCAGCTGTTTGTGGAAGCCTCTTTTTTGGAAGTATAGGCGTGTTTGAAAGTGTGAGAATGATGTTAATTGGTCAAGTCTTACTTGCAGCATTTTTAGCTGTTTTATTAGGTATAGGGATTAGCTACTTTCAAGATATTTTGCCACAATTTCCAGGGTATGCTTCAACATTATTTGCAAATGCAATGGTTGTCGGCCAGTTGTTAGGAAACCTTCTAGGCGGTGCTATGAGTGACTGGATTGGTTTAGGTAATGTCTTCTATGTCTCTGCATTATCATTATCATTAGGTTTTGTATTAATTTTATTTACTAAAAAAAGTCCAAAAACAGTTGAAGTAAGCTAAATTCGATACAGGAAATAGACTGTACAACTGAGGAGATAAATAGGGCTTCATTTATGTAATGATTTAAATAGTAACTAAAAAACGAGGCTAGGATATGATCCTAGCCCCGTTTTTAATCATTTAAGCGCAAATTAAGGGCGCGAAGAAGTTTTATTTTTTACATGTACCTTCAAGCACCTCATTACTTTTGAAGATTCATTTATTATATAGGAAATCGTCTTCGTTTTGCTTTGGACGATGGCCGTGCTTTAACTTTAACGCCATGAAGGTCCGGTCTGTTTCTGTTTATGATTCTGTAAATAAGCACCTACAGGTACAATAATGAATGATGCGACAATAAAAGCCCAATTGCTGATATGAATATAAGGGCCAAATTGTAAAAAGTTTTGTGGGAAGAAGAAAACAATAAAAATGATCACCACTAAAGCGATTAAAACGATGTAACCTAAAAGCCAAGCAATTCGGGAATAGCTAAAAGCTTGTAACTGTACCATTTTAAAGCAAGCCCATACAAACAAAAATGTAATAAAAATACCTAAAATAAAAGTGAACGGGAAAGTATAAAGATAAATTCGGGTATCATTGATAAAGAAGCCTAAAAAACCTTTTAAAAAGCAAAAGAGGCCTAATAAAAAAATAATATGTTGGAAAATATAACGAAATATATTGATAAATGTATGGTTGGGTAACTCTTTAATCGTTTGTATCGCATGTTTTTTTGGATCATGATTAAAAAAATCCATCGCATGCATCCCTTTATTTTCAGCATTAAGCAAATGCGTCAAAATACGTTGTAGAACAATTTCTGAATCATGTGCATTGACCCGCATATCTGCGCGTACATATGTCATATAGCTTTCAAATATTTGACGGTCTGTATTATTTAAGCGCAATGACTTAACATTATTTTCTTTCATGAGTTCGTTAGTTGTCTTCATTGGTCATGCACCTCCTTTTATTCGGTTCAACATTAAACTGTCACTATTATGACGATTTTATAGAAATAAATCAATACTTAAGAGAGAGGTATCACGTATGCTTTTACTGAAATCAAAAAATCACCACTATATACATCAAGTGGCATCAATACATGTACAAATGTTGTATGAACAGCGTCATAGCAATAAAAAGGCTGTGAGTCAGATGGAAATTGCACTGTACGAAGAAATGATTGATCGCCGGTTACGCTATACACAAGACTGGCTAGGTGTGATGAGGGGTGACGACGATAGAGTTCAAGCGTATGGATGGGCGCATTTTGATAGTACTTCTCAAACAGTGACGATTGAATCTCTTTATGCAGCACCTGCTTATCGTCAACAAGGCTATGCAGAGCAACTCAAAAAAGAGATTGAGCAGTGGGCAATCAAACAAGAGGCACATCAGTTGATTGGGACAGTGGATAAAAATAATGAAGCCATGATAGCATTGAACCAAAAGTTAGGTTATCAAGTCGAAAAGTATACGATGGTTAAAAATCTTGAGCATTAAGGCGATAGAGAAGTACGAATCTAGATGTTTTTCGAAGATTGTCTATATTTTTGTGATATGGAAAAGAAAGCTAAAGAGGGCACGAATGAATTCAGATTTTTTATCATGATGCGCATAGCCTTGTTATGCTAGAAGCGTAAAACCATGATAGAATAAAAGAGAAGTATTTTTTGATATGGGAGAAAGAAAAATGAAAAAATGGCTAATTATACTTGTGACACTCACATTTGTTTTGTCTGGTTGTGGGAAGAGTGAAAAAGATAAACTGCAAAATGAAATTCAATCGCTAGAAAAAGAGCAAAAAACACTCCAACAAGAAAATGAGAAGTTAAAAAAGCAAGGTGATGATTTAGATCATCAAATTAAAGATGTAGAAAAGTCCATTGATGAAGGTAAATCAACGGATACAGAAAAGAAAAAAGATAAACCGCAAGAAAAAGAAAAAAACCATGAAAAAGCCAAGCATACAAAAGAACCAACAAACGCTAATGAAAAGGCGTCTACACATAAAAAGACGAATGAAGTGCATAAAGAACAAGCAACTTCAGATTCAAACGACAAGCAACATTAACCATACGCAAATTATAAAAGGCACGCAACAGAAAGCTTTCATTCATTGACTACATCTCAAGCGTTTGATGTTAAAATGGAGAGGGTATTAAAAACACATATATGAACGTACAGAAAAGAGGGATTGCACATGTATGAAAAGGAATTTGAGTTATTAGAAGGTCGCGACATGTCTTTAATTGAACTCGGACGTGAGCTTGAAAATATTACAGGTTATTCAATTATAGATGCAACAGGTGAGTTGAAACGTGTAATTGCATTAAAACCTAATTTTGATCATGATTGGGAAACGTATGTCGCAACATATCGTTTGAACCATAAAAATGATTTTGTCGATGCGACATTTACTACAAGTAAAGGTCAAAATCCAAATCGCATAAAAGAAGTACCCGTTAAAATCCAACTGATTAGCTACATTTCTAAGGCATAATGGATATGGCATCACTTTTGCAGCTCTATGGCTATTGTAGCTATAGAGTCTATTTTTTATGAGCGGTAACAATGGGGGGATCATCAATGACAGTATATATAGAGACAGCACGATTAAAGCTAAGAGATTGGCAAGAGGAAGATTTACTACCTTTGCAACGATTAAATGCAAATCGCCAAGTCAGACAATACTTTCCAAGTCTGTTAAGCTATGAAAAATCAAGACTTGATTTTGAAGCGATGAAAGCTTACCTATCTAAAAATAAAATCGGTTTATTTGCGGTTGAATTGAAAGCGACAAAAGAATGGATTGGTTTTATCGGTGTGAATTACATACCTAAAACGAGCGACTATCCTTTTGATAATTTACCTTTTTACGAAATTGGTTGGCGTTTATCACCAGAAGTGTGGGACAACGGGATTGCTACTGAAGGGGCGGAAGCGGTTTTAAATTATATTAAACAGCGAGGTGTTTCAGAAGTATATGCCATCGCTGCTCACATTAATCGTCCTTCTATTCGTGTAATGGAGAAAATTGGAATGTCTTTTTATGATAAATTTGAAAAAAGAGAGCTAAGCCCGCATCATGTCTTAAAGCAACAAGTCAGATATCATAAAACGCTTTATGATGACGTGGCAGAGACACATAAAAAGTCGTCGTAATTAAATAAAAGAAATGTCCGATAACGATACATTGAAAAAGGGAGTGGCATCAATCCCTAACATGGGCTTTATCATACCAGCTCCCTTGTATTATACGGTGTAACACGCTATCTTAAACGATTACGATTAATCATATGTTCGTGTCGAGATAGGTTTTGCATTTTTAAGGCCTTCTAGTAAGCTTTCGGGCGTTTCATAGAGGTGTGCGAGGTGCGTATATTTTTCATCAATAAATCCTTCTTTGATCATATGTTCAATTAAATTTTGAAGTGGATTAAAAAATTGTTTCGTATTATAAATACCAATTGGTTTTTGATGTAACCCAATTTGTGCCCAACTATAAATTTCAAAGAATTCTTCTAAAGATCCTGCACCGCCAGGAGCCATCACAAAAGCATCAGCTAAATCTGACATTTTTTGTTTTCGCTCATGCATCGAATCCACTAAGATTAATTCTGATACTTTTTGGCTTGTGATTTCTCGTTCATCTAGAAACTTTGGCATAACGCCTATCACGCGTCCGCCATAATCTAAGACACCTTCTTGTATGGCACCCATGATACCAACGGAACCTGCACCAAAAACTAACTCAATTTGATGTTCTGCGAGGTGTTTTCCTAGAGCGTATGCTTCTTTTACATATGTATCATCGTGACCTTTACTTGCGCCACAAAAGACAGCAATTCTTTTAATCATATTGCCTCCTCCTTAATATTGACGAATCTACTTGATTATATTCTTCCAACGACCTGGTTTAGGTGACGAACGTAAAATTAAAGGCGTCTACGCAATCGCGTCACTTTTTTAATCATTGATTTAAAAAATGATGAAATCAGGTCATCTGTTACTGCTGTGTCTCAATTAATTTTAACAATTGCGATTCAAAAGATAAACGTTGATCTTGATTAAAAGCTTTTGGCCCTTTTGGATAACGCTTTGATTTTCGACGCTCTTGTTGATGATAATAACGTTGTGTAAGCAAACGTTCTATATTTTCAGACGTATATAAATGCCCGGTATGATGCAAAACATACTTGACCTTATTTAAAAGTAAACTCGCTAAACCATAGTCTTGTGTGACAACAATATCGTCGGGTTGAGCATATTGAAGTATCATAAAGTCAACGGCATCTCGACCACCATCGATATATTTCACTTCAACGTGTGCGGGAAATGATTGAACAGAAAAATGGTCGTATGTGCGAAAGAGATATACAAAGATGCCTGTCTCAGACGTCAAACGAATAATCGAATCTACGACTGGACAAGCATCGCCATCTATCAATATACGCATTGATTAATCCTGCTTGTGACGTGCATTTAGAGATGTGTCATTTAACTGTTCATCTTTTTGTAAGGATTTCATATTTGCTTTCAATGCTTTTTCACGTGCTTTTGTATTTTTTTCTTCTTCTTTACGCAGTGCTTCTTGATGTTTTTTTAACTTTTTATTCATTTTTTCGATTTCTTTTTTATTTTGTTGCTCGATTTTATCGCCACGTTGCTTTGTTTTCAAATCTATGTTTCCAGGTGTATGACCGACTTTTTCTTCATACTTTTGCATTTTTTCCATATTTTTAATTAAGTTTTTTTGACGTTGGGCTAACGCTTTATCTTCTTCTTTATGGCGTTTTGAAATGTGTTTGTCTAATTTCTTTGAAAGTTTATCGATTTCTTTTCGGTTTTCTTTCGCTAAGTCTTCACCACGCGCGCGTACATTTTCAGGACGCATATAGCGTTGTTTTTCCGCTTCTTTTTTCATCGCTTTATTATAATCATGACGTTGTTTTTTAGTTTGAACACGATTTTTTAAATGGCTTGAACCAGAGACGACAGAGTCTTTAACATACCCAGCAGCATGTCCCGCTTTATGCGCTACTTTTTGAGATGTATGCACGGTCGTTTGTGTCACTTTTTGGACATCTGGATGAGCCTTGAACTTTTTACGTTCAACAATGAGTGGGACGAGAAAGACAGGTAAGATGTTTATAATTGTTTTGATAGTTTTGTTCATGAACGTTGCCTCCATTTGTGAGTATACTTATGTGTTATTACCCTTTCGCGCTTGGAAATAAACGCTTAGAGGTCGAGGTGAGAAAACATATGTAAAAGAGGGCGCCTTTAATCTTTAAGTCAACTGCTAGAGATTAAAGCACGCCCTCAATTTGACCCCTCACTGAGATGCTGATTGTGCGTGAGCTTTTTTATAAGATACCGTAGTATACGACTGCGATAACGACGACGAGCACAATTCGATAAATAGCAAAAGGTAGTAACTTCACGTTTTGAATTAATTTTAAGAAAAGTTTAATTGAAATAAAACCAAAGATAAATGCAGCTAAAAAGCCTAAAATGTAAAACGGGATATGCGCAAATTGAATATAATTATAATGCTTTACGATGGATAGACCACTTGCCGCAAGCATAATAGGCACAGCCATCATAAAAGTGAAATCTGAGGCTGATTTATGGTCTAACTTCATCAAGACCCCTGTAGAAATTGTTGATCCTGAACGAGAGAAACCCGGCCACATTGCAATAGCTTGAGAAAGCCCGATAACAAAAGCTTGGAAATAGTTTATCTCATCAACAGTTTTTGGATTTCGAACGTTGCGACTATATTTATCAGCTAAAATCATATAAATTGCGCCAAGGAAAAGTCCAATGAGAACAGTTGGTACACTGAATAAATACTTTTCAATTAAATCATCAAATAAAAATCCTAGTATACCAGCAGGAATCATACCGACAATAATATGTGATAATTTCAAACGTCGTGGCTTAGAACGTCGACCTTCTTGACGTTCAGGTGCATACTTACCAATATGTAACATTTCGAAATATTTATGACGGAATACCCATGCTGCAGCAAAAATGGAACCTAGCTGTATGAC
Organism: Staphylococcus coagulans; assembly: GCF_022557135.1. NCBI lineage: Bacteria > Bacillati > Bacillota > Bacilli > Caryophanales > Staphylococcaceae > Staphylococcus > Staphylococcus coagulans. The sequence goes on along the minus strand of NZ_CP092966.1, from coordinate 2,178,405 downwards.
AACCTTAAATGTAAAAGCAGATTGTGAGCCTAAAAATTCAGTCGACTTGAGCCACATATCATCGACGAGAATCATATGCCCAGTGGAAGAAACAGGTGCAAACTCTGTAAGACCTTCCACAATACCGAGAATGATTGCTTTGATCAATTCAAAAAATAACATACAAGTACCCTCTATTCATTTTTGTTTATTTGTAAATATAATATAGCATATGATAGCACAAGAACCCCTCACATGTCTTTAGTTAACCTATATTCTAGGACCAAAGTATGAAAACAAACTGGATAAGATGATGAGGTATCTAAAAGGGTAGGTTATCCTATTCTAGTAAAAAGCATTAAGTGCAGATATCAAAAGGTTAAGGATATTCGAAAATCTGTCACATCTTCGAAAAGAGCCCAGGCGCATTGATTCAGCGTATGAATGTCATGAAAATCGTTTGAAAATGTCAATTTAATTTTTAGCTTTCTGCCTCATAAACAATGTAAAATAGAAAAAATAACGCATCCAAAATGGAGGCACGAAAAAATGAAACAATTGCATTCATGGGCAAAGAAATTTTACTTATATCCATTATTAATGGCGGTTGTTTGCTTAGCTTTGGCAATCACAGTCGTGACACAAAATATTACGATTGGTGTGATATTAGACCGTCTACTTACAAATAAATCCACCCACTGGTTACCTTTAGTGACGCTTTTAGCAGTGGCACTTTTAATGAGGGCAAGCTTAGATTATTTGAATTCATGGTTAGGTGAAAAACTTTCGCATCGTGTTCGGACGACGATTCGACACCGTTTATTGAAGCAAGTGAATCAACAAGCAGTTGGTGAAAGATTAACAACGGCTACTGAGACACTAGCCGATATGCTACCATTTTATCGAAATTATTTACCTCAAGTTTTTAAATCTACGTTTATTCCATTTGTGATTATTGTCGTTATGTTTAAAATCCATATTCCTGCAGCACTGATCATGTTAGTGACTGCACCTTTTATTCCAGTCTTTTACATCGTGTTTGGGTTGAAAACACGAGATGATGCCAAAGACCAAATGACTTTTTTAAACCATTTCAGTCAACGTTTTCTCAGCTTGACTAAAGGATTAGTCACTTTAAAATTATTTAATCGTTCAGAGCAAGCGGTGGAGACTGTTTCACGAGAGAGTACACAATTTCGTGACAAGACGATGGTCATTTTAAGAAGTGCTTTTCTTTCAGGATTGATGCTTGAATTTATCAGTATGCTAGGCATTGGACTGGTCGCTTTAGAAGTGGGGTTGAGTTTGATTGTCTTTAAATCTATTCATTTCTACACAGCAGCTATTGCGTTAATTATGGCACCTGAATTTTATAATGCGATTAAAGATTTGGGGCAAGCATTTCATACTGGAAAAGAGAGTGAAGGCGCAAGTGATATTATTCATGAAGCGCTCGATAATAAATTGCCGAATCATCCGTTACCTGTGATAGATACAACACAGACTTCTCTTATCCAAGTTCGAGATCTGTCATTTTGTTATGAAGGTATGGCGAAAGCGGTTCTGAGTGATATCCAATTTGATATTAATAAAGGGGACAAAATTGCGCTGGTAGGCCCTAGTGGTGCTGGTAAATCTACATTGATTCAAATCTTACTTGGAGAATTGGTGCCACAAAAAGGATATGTTTCTTATCAAAACGCACACCTAAAGATGGGTTATTTATCACAAAATCCATATATTTTCAATGCAACGATTGCCGAAAACGTGAGTGTGTTCAATACAGTTCCGCGTGAAAAAATGATGACTGTCCTGCAAGCGGTCAATTTGTGGGATAAAGTCAATGCTTTACACGATGGTATAGACACGCTTATTGGAGAGGGTGGCGAGATGATGTCAGGTGGAGAAATGCGTCGAATTGAATTGGCACGTCTGTTGTTGATGCAGCCAGACTTTGTCGTTTTAGATGAGCCTGTTGCTGGATTAGACCGAGCAACTGAACAATTGATTCAACAAACGTTGGATACCTATTTTACTGAGACGACGCGATTGACGATTGCACACAGACAACAAACGATAGCACATGCGAACCGTCGAATTTATTTACAAGACGGAAAGATACGCTCTGATGATACCCAGATTCAAATTGATTTCAAGGCGGATCCACAGGATGGTGATGTTTAAATGAATAAATACAATCAAAAATTAAATCAAACCATTAATATTAAATGGAACAAAGATATTTTAATGGCCATCTTCATAGGTGTCGTAGGGAGTGCGGTTGCTTTAGGCATGTTTTTCTTAAGTGGTTATATGATCACACAAAGTGCGCTAGGTGCGCCTCTCTTTGCATTAATGGGGCTTATTGTTACAGTGAAATTATTCGGTTTTACTCGTGCAATTACACGTTATTATGAAAGACTACGTTCTCATCGGGCCACATTTACGATGTTACGAGATGTACGTGTACAACTCTACCGCGCTTTAATTCCAATCGTACCGGATGTATTTCGTAAATTTCGTTCAAGTGATTTATTAGGCCGTATGGTGACGCAAGTGGAATCTTTGCAAAATGTGTATTTACGTGTCTATTATCCGCCTATTGTGATAGGAATAACGACTTTATTAACAGCAGACGTCCTATTTTATTTTTCATGGACACATGCCCTATTAATCCTATTCACGATGGTGTTAACGTTGTTGGTTTTGCCTTGGCTTCAAGCACAACAAGCTAAGCAGGTTCAGACGACTGTTAATCAATCTCAACAACAATTTATGCATGAGTATCACGACAGAATTTTAGGTCACAATGAACTGCGACGCTTCAATAGTTCTGAAAAATATGATGCCAAACTTTCCGAAAGTGAAACACACTTTAATTTAGCAGAACATCATTCACAACGGGGACATTTGAAGTATGCATATGTGAGAAATATCATAAGTATGGTTGCACTATTGGTCAGTGTCATCCTAATCATTGTGATGGTCGAAAAACAATATGTTGATGTCGTTTATGCGACAAGTATTATTTTAATGATTCTGACATTACTTGAGCAAGCTGTGCCAATGAGTCAAGTGGCTTATTATAAGAGCGAGACAGAACTTGCACAAGAAAGCTTATCAGAAGTGATGCGTGAACAAGGTAGTGAAGAGGGTCATCGAAAAGTAAATATTTCAGACATTGAGCACGGCGAACCGATGTTCAATTTGAAAGAAGTGTCATTACGTTATGAACATCAACAAAGACCCATTTTATCTCATTTGAATTTAACGATTTATCAAGGCGAACATGTGGCGATTGTTGGAGAATCAGGTGCAGGAAAATCAACCCTATTGTATCTTTTAATGGGCTTGTACGATACCACAGAAGGTCAAATAATGATAAATCAGATGCCTATTGGTCAACTCGATACGTCGCATTTTCATGCGCAAATCGATACATTATTACAACAACCGCATTTTTTCGACGGTACAGTGTATGATAATTTATTGACCCACGCGTCAGAGGCGAAATGTCGTAAGGTGTTAGATCAATTGCAGTTAGCGCATATTCCATTAGAACGACCGATTACGATGATGAGAACAGCGCTTTCTGGTGGGGAATTTCAACGATTAGCCATTGCACGTATGCTACTTCGTCAACAACCAGTTTGGATCGTTGACGAACCAACCACTGCGTTAGATATAGAAAATTCAAAACTGGTCATGCAACAGCTTCACCAGCAAGCGCAAACATTGATTGTCGCGACACATGATATGGAATATTTAAAAGATTTTGATCGTATGATTGTTATGCAAGAAGGAAAAGTGGTGGGAGATATGTCCCCAGAATCATTTTTGGCGGAATATGTTCATCGCCCCATTGAACTATAAGCCATACATGTTGAAGCTATAGCCTAATGATAGATGAGATATGCAATGTAGAGTAGGAAAAGATAAAATAAAAAAAGTGCGTGAATGCAAAGTCTTTTATGCATTCAACGCGCTTTCAGTCGTTGATAAAGTATGTATAGATAAACCAAGGTGGTCAATATCAAACACCTCATTTTTTGATATGATTTCAACCTGTTATGATTTTATGAAAAGTAACAGGTTGAAAAGTCAATACTACGATTCCCCAGTATGATTTCGTAAATATTGATTCGGTCCCCAAAAATCAAAGTCTATCTATAGCAATACACTGTCATATTTGAAACTAGAATAACTGATTTTATCACCCATTAAATAGAACACACTTCAAGAACTGTTAATTATTATTTCTTTTCTTCAAATGCAGTAATTACTTTTTCAAGTAATCGATTGAGCTCCTTAACCTCATCAGTTGTTAATGATGAAGCTTCAGTAACAAGTTGTGATGCATTTGCGAGCTCTGGTTGCATATCTTTGCTTTTTTCAGTTAAATGTACAAACACTTCACGTTGGTCAATTTCAGAACGCTCTCTTTTAATGAGATTAATTTGTTCCATACGCTTTAATAACGGTGATACTGTACCCGTATCAAGCGCTAAGTCTGTTACAACTTTCTTTACATTAACAGGAGAATGGTCCCATAAAATTTCTAATACTAAAAATTGTGGATACGTGAGATTGTATTTTTTGAAAATTTTGTTTGAATAATAACGATTAACTTGTCTTTGTGCGTTATACAAACTAAAACATACTTGCTCTTTCAAGTTTAAATGGTCAGACATAATTAGTTCTCCTCCAGACATTCTATTCGTTTTCTCTCTCTATCACGAATGGGAACCCGTCCATAATCGAGTGGATTTAAGCCGTTCTCACTTAAATCTATGCTATCCTTAAAATATAGCATGCGGTAATTTTAGAAGATAAAGCGTACTTTATCAAGTTAAAAGTCAGACATACACATATATTATAACAGATTTGTAGATTTATTAAGAGAAAGGATTAAATTTATGCTTAAAAATAAAACGCGTCTTACAATCGTTAATGGGTTTTTAGGAAGTGGCAAAACCACATTCTTAAATCATTATATGACGCAAATATTAAAAAAAGATGAGAAAGTCGCACTCATTGTAAACGAATTTGGGGATTTTGATGTGGATAGTCGAATTTTAAAGGATTACAACGTCAAACAATCCATATTACAAGGCTGCATTTGTTGTGATTTACAACATGATTTAATTGCAGTTTTATATCAACTAAGTCAACAAAAAAACAGTGTTGATCAGATTATTATCGAAGCGACAGGGATTGCAAATCCGATTGATGTTTTGATTGCTTGTCAAGACCCGCTTATTGCGCAAGCCTTCGAAAGTCCAGAAGCGATTTGTATTGTAGATAGTTCAAGATTTTTATCTCGACAAAACTATTCGAAACAAACGCTTGATTTATTAGAAGACCAAGTTCGCGCGAGTCAAACGATTGTTATTAATAAAGTCGATTTATTATCAAATGACAGTGACTTAAAGGAAATTGTAGAAGCGATTGAAACCATTGCTCCCAAAAGTCGTGTGTTAATTTCAGACCATGGACAAGTTCAACAAACTGTCATTGAAAATGCAGGCGCTGAGCATACGTTACCCGAGTATGCACATCGTCACGGACATCATGCGCACCATGAACATCACCATCATGGTAAACATCATCACGACCATCATCATGCGCATTATACAAGTCTAAAATATACTTTTAGTTCAGCAATTTCACAAGCGCAGTTGGTGCAGTTTATCCTAAAATTACCAGAAAATATGTTACGCTTAAAAGGTTACGTTAGACTTCGAGAAAGTCCGGATGAAATGTATTTAATTCAATATGCTCAAGGTTTGCCTACGATTGAAAGTGTCGGAGATGTAGATTTTCCATCATCAGTCGTTTTGATTGGGGAGCAATTAGATGAAGCTAGACTCAGAAATAATTTGGATGTGCTACAATTTAGTTAATATGGATCAATCAAGAGGTGTTATTTATGGAGAAGATTGCAATTAATCAACATGTACACTATTCAAGAATTATTCAAGGATTTTATCGCGCAGATCAGTGGGGAATGTCATCACAAGAAATGAATCGCTTTATTCATAAATTGGTTGAGCGAGGTGTCACAACCGTGGACCATGCAGATATTTATGGTCACTATACTGTAGAAGGGATGTTTGGCAAGGCGCTTGCGTTATCCCCTTCACTTAGAGATCAACTGCAGATTGTTACAAAGTGTGGGATTGTTCAGCCAAACGCAATTCACCCCCATCAAACCGCACATCGATATGATCTTAGTAAAATACATATTAAGCGTGCAGTAGAGCGGTCATTAAAAGAACTTCAAGTTGATTACTTAGATAGTTTACTCATTCACCGGCCTTCGCCACTAATGAAACCATGTGAAATTACAGATGCTGTGAAAGATTTGGTAGATGAAGGTAAAATTCGTTCGTTTGGTGTATCTAATTTTAAACGCGCGCAATATGAATTGCTTAATCGATGTTTGAAAGACGATAAATTTCATATTGCAGTGAACCAAATTGAAATTTCTCCATATCAATTGACCGCTTTTCAAGATGGCACGATTGATGATATGCAACGGGAAAACGTCAAATTAATGGCTTGGAGTCCTTTTGCTGGTGGTGCACTATTTCAAAGCGACGATCAAAAAGGACAACATGTCATGACAGTACTTAAACGTATTGCACAAGCACATCACACAACTGTTGAAGCCATTGTTTCGGCTTGGTTTAAAAAGCATCCCGCTCAGATTATGCCGATTGTAGGGACGCAACAGTTAGAGCGACTTGATCGTGTTATCCAAGGGCTTGATATTGAATTATATGACCAAGAATGGTTTGATATATTTACTGCAGCACAAGGCTATGATATTCCATAATTTGTCACAACTTGTCGGTGCACATCGTTAAAAACATTGTAAAATCGGATTATTACGAATTGAAGTTAGGGGCAGTCTTATGACAGAAGAAGAAAAAATTAAACGTAGTCGTTTTGAACGCAACGTCATCGCCATACCTTATATTATTTTTGGACTCATCGTTGCATTTTTATTTATTTTTTCACCTGATACGGTTTGGTTAGTTACAGTTTTTGGTATTTTTATGGTTTATAACGTTATCGCGATGTTCATCGCATTCTTATTTAAATATGGTCGTACAACATTGTATTTATTAATGATGACCGTGTTAATGATTGGCGCATTTTCGTTATACTTATATATGCTTTTCAAATATCACTAATGTATAGAATGGCACTTTTATGATCAGCTTATTGAAAAAGCGTGATGTAAAAGTGCCGTTTTTATTTGATAAGGACGCATTGTTTATTCCCTAAAGTAACGAGAATTTGATAAGTATTTGAATTGCCTTTGCGCCAAACGAAGTATCGCATACGTACTTTGTGATAGGGACGTGCTTTTTGTGTCTATAGATTTGCAATGGAAGATAAAAAAAGATGCAAATGATTTTACTCTAAAAATGAAAAAAGCAACTTGAGGGTGTTATAATAAAGACGAGGATATACAAGGGGGTAGTGAACATGAAACGTAAAAAGGTTTCTATCATTGGATCAGGTCATACAGGTGCAACATTAGCATTTATTATTGCGATGCATGGTCATGCAGATGTCTTACTTGTAGACCGAGAAAAAAATGAATCGGTGATGAAAGGGAAAGCCTTGGATATGCAACAAAGTGGTGCAATTTTAGGGTTTAATGTACATGTGCATGCAACTGTGGACTATGCAGAAACTAAAGATTCTGATGTTGTAGTAATTACAGCTGGCCTGCCAAGACAACCGGGGATGAGTCGAGACGATTTAGTTCAAACGAATGAAGAAATTATGGTCGAGGTCACTCAAAAAGTAGTTAAATACTCGCCAAACTGTACAATCATTGTATTAACTAATCCTGTCGATGCGATGACTTATACCGTTTATCGCACGTCCGGCTTTCCTAGTGAAAGAGTTATGGGTCAATCAGGTGTTTTAGATACAGCGAGATTTAATACTTTTGTAGCTGAAGCACTCGGTGTCGCAGTGAAAGATGTGACAGGGCTTGTTTTAGGTGGACATGGAGATACTATGGTCCCTTTAATTCGTCACAGCCAAGTGAACGGCGTTTTATTAACTGAGCTTATGCCACAAGAACAAATAGACGCTATTGTTGAAAGAACAAGAAAAGGTGGCGCAGAAATTGTAAAACTATTAGGCAACGGCTCTGCATATTATGCACCTGCTGCAGCAGTATATGAAATGGTTCTTGCTATTTTAGAAGATCAGAAGCGGGTACTTCCAACGATTGCATTCTGCCAAGGGGAATATCAATTAAATGATATTTATATTGGTGTACCTGCCATCTTAGGTGCGAATGGTGTAGAACGCATTATCGAATTAGAACTGAATGAAGATGAACAGCAACAATTAGCACATTCGGTTGAAGCGGTTGAATCCGTAAAAGCCTCATTAAAAGCAACGTCATCACAATCACATTAAATCGACGTATAAAAATAGATTAAGTTTGGTCTAGCGACATTTTAGAAGATGACTCGATCTTTAAATCTGTATAGACATTTTTAAAAATTGAGTCATCTTTTATGTGAAGAATAAACGATTGAATAACACTGTGATGCTATAAAAAAAGAGGGGTGTTACTTTCGATTTGAAATCAAAGTAATACCCCTGTATCAATTACACTACGCGTGAAGTTGAATTACCATAATGATAAACGCCATAAAGTTGTTAAACATGTGCATCATAATTGAAACTGCAATATTGCATCCACTTTTAATATAAGTATAGGTAAACATGAGTCCTAAAAATAGATATGGGAAAATTTCGAATGGAGATTGTGCCGCTTGCATATGTAAAAGTGCAAAAACGACGGTGGAAATAATCCCTGTTATTACATATCCAACTTTTTTGCCGAGTTCCCCAATTAACACATGTCGAAATAGTAACTCTTCCGTAATAGGAGATAAAATAACAATGCTTAAAAACGCAAGCGGTAACCATTTTGGATCATTGAAAAAAAGCATTAAGCTTTCTTGATTCCCTGTTTCCTTAAATTGCCATTGCTCTGGTAAAAATTTAAAAAGATATGTCATGAGCCCATTGGCAAAAATATAAAGGAAATAAGCACCAATCATCGTACTAATATACTTTCGAGACGCTTTAATAGCATGGATTATTTTTTCTTTCCAATGATGTCGATGGGACCAAATTAAATATCCAATCACCGTTAATGCAGTGATAATCCCAATAATGAGAAACAATAAACTTACTGGAAAATTATGCAACGGAACTAACAATAAGCTAAAAAGTTTTGCTAAGATGACTTGAACTAAAAAATAAATCACAAATGCCCATAGGTCTCTCCAGGCAACAGGATGATTTGAAGATGCGCGCATAAGATGACCTCCATATATGAACTATGATGATACTATTAAACCACAAAAATGATTAAATACAATGCAACAAATTCTAAAAACGTCAAAATATAACTATACTTTAGTAATAATTTTGTTTTAAACGTGACATCCCAATCTTTATGAAAACGTTCGTAATAGAGTAATTGTATTAAAAACAATGTGACACCAAACGGAAATGAAAAGACAATAAGACATACATACCATGGCCAATTCATTTGAGAATAGAGTATAGCAATGATTGCTTGTATCAATACGATGGCAATGACAAAAATAAAGAACATATTCATGAGTGACTGCGTACCCCTTTCACAAATATTAATAAGAGTGCTTGTAAGCCAACGATTAACGAAATGAAAATCATTGCGGGGGTATCAATGGCTTTTAACGTTGACCATATGACAGAAAATGGATGGTTAATGACGTGTACACTGTGGAAGCGTAAAAAACGACCTACATAAATACCGACGCCGTTTAAAATCATCATGCCAAGCAGGACTAAAACCCTAAACCACTTCGATGTTATCATATGATAAAGTTCTAATATGATTAATACATAACAATATGCCGCAAACATGACAGAAGCTGTCAATAGAGCAAAATTGGTCCACTCTATGAGATTAAGACCTAATAGGAAATCAAAGCCGAAATGATTAAGATGTATCAAATCTGTCATCATATAAAAGGTATTAGGTAACATTAAAATAAACACTGTCAAAAACACTAAAAATAATGGCCATTCAAACCAGCGTTTTGGAAGAAAGAGTTTAAGCAAAAGTGCAAGCTCTAAAGGAATGTAGGCAAGTGTAATATTAAGTGCTATAAATTTATATTGCGTAGGTGAAAAAAGTGAGATGATGAAAAAGACAATATAAAATAAACGTGCAATATAACGTGCTTTCATTATCAAGCCTCCTTCTATGTTATGCGCAAATAAGGATAACTTGTTATGAAAAAGGATTCAAATATTTTATAAGAGCAGAACAAAAAAATATACATATGATTAAATTTGTTTCTCATTGAAACAGGGTAAATGAAGGATATGAAAGAGACTATGGATAGTCTAAATCCTGATATTATAAGGGCTTAGTGTGTATATTGATTAAATATGAGCACCGTCAGTTCTAAGCCGATGAGATGGGGAGTTTTGCATAGCGGGCTATCTATTTTTAAAAGACAAAAATAAACTTTAAAATTTTGTTTTAAATAGATATTTTAAATGGTTTGATTTGAGTTTTTGTTCTTTATTTTGTTGAGTCGTTGTTATATAATGTTTTAATATTTTGAATGCATTGAGGGAGGGAAGTGTATGAATAAACAGTTTATTATTTTATACTTAAATATTTTTCTAGTATTTCTAGGAATTGGTCTCGTAATTCCAGTACTTCCTATCTATTTAAAGGATTTAGGGTTAACTGGCTCTGATCTTGGAATACTCGTCGCTGTTTTTGCGCTTGCACAAATGATTATTTCACCTTTCGGAGGCGCATTAGCCGACCGTTTAGGTAAAAAATTAATTATTTGTATTGGGCTTGTGCTGTTTAGTGTTTCTGAATTTTTATTTGCAGCAAGCCACACATTTTCATATTTAATCCTTTCTCGCGTATTAGGTGGTTTGAGTGCAGGAATGGTAATGCCAGGTGTGACCGGTTTGATTGCAGATTTATCACCTTCAAAAGATAAAGCGCGTAACTTCGGGTATATGTCAGCGATTATATCAGCAGGCTACATTCTAGGTCCAGGCGCGGGTGGTTTCTTTGCTGAAATCTCACATCGTATGCCGTTCGTTGTGGCTGGGGCACTTGGTGCATTAGCTTTTGTCGGAACGGTCATCTACGTCCATTCTCCAAAGAAACAAACGACACAAGGTTTTCATCAGTTTGATAACGCCGAACTAGGAAAAATTAACTATAAAGTATTTATTACGCCTGCCATACTGACGTTAATCCTTGCATTTGGTTTATCTGCATTTGAAACGTTATTCCCGCTATATACAGCAGATAAAATTAACTTCAAACCGGTAGATATTTCGATTGCCATTACAGGTGGAGGCGTCTTGGGAGCCATCTTCCAAGTGTTCTTGTTTGATAAAATGATGCGTTATTTTAGTGAATTGAAATTTATCGCCTATGCCTTAATTTATTCAATGATTATTTTAGTATTATTAATCTATGCGCATACGTATTGGCATGTCATGTTGTTATGTTTTGTTGTCTTTATTGGCTTTGATTTAATTCGTCCAGCCCTTACCAATTATTTTTCAAATATAGCAGGGCATCGTCAAGGTTTTGCTGGGGGATTGAATTCGACATTTACAAGTATGGGGAACTTTATTGGCCCATTAATTGCAGGAACGCTTTACGATATCGATATTGAATATCCGTTACTAATGTCTATCGCTTTTATGATATTAGGTTGCGTGGTCATTGTCATTGAAAGCCAGTTTAGAGGGAAATATCAAAAAAGCAAGTAATGATTTTTCACTAAAATCAAAACATACATCCATGTGGGTAAATGATGAAATGACACCTCGTTGATAGAAATATGGATTGAATGGTTTTAAAATAAGCCACCCATCTTGATTCTATGAACGAGGTTTTATTTTTGAATACATAAAATGATAGAAAAAAGTGAGAAAGTGCGGGCTAATGTTATCAGCCGAAAAGGCAAAACTTTCGTGATATAATAGGAGAAATTGAAAAGTAAAATTAGGAGCGAATTCGATATGCATATTAAAATATTGGGTTATCATATTTTTCAAAAAGGAGGCACAACTAGAAGTAATTTAAATTTGATTCAATCGTTGTGCCAAGCAGGTCATCAAGTGACTTACGTCAACTATATGGGTGTGAGAAAACAACGATTAAAGTCATTGATAGCAGAAGAAGGTGGACAACTAAAAAATGTGAAATTCCAATCGTTTCTTGGTGCAAATTCTATTGCGCACGCAGATTTATTGATCATCACACGAGAAGACTTTTTTATATTTGCACGCGAAGTGAAACAGCTTTCACCTGAAACAGTGATACTCGGTGAAATTCACAGTCCGTTAGCTTATATTTCACCGCATATGGACTTGGCGTTAGAAGCGGTCGATGCAGTACGTGTAAGTACAGAAGCCATTGCACGAGCATTCGAACAACGCTATGATTATTCCTACGTGTTTCCGATGTATGTCAATACAAATCATCTAAAAATAGCGCAAGCACCTACAGCTACGACTCATAATTTATTAATTAAAGCACGTTTTGAAGATGAAATTAAAGATATTTCTTATGCATTAAAAATGATGCGTTATTTCATACACGAACGTCACCAATCACAAATTCATTTATATCTTCAAGGCTATGGGCCTTCACTTGAACTTTATGAGAATTTAGTGCGTTATTATCGTTTAGAAAGCAATGTTCATATCAATGAAGCAGAACCAGAATCTTATATTTATTTTTCATCTTCGCCTTATGAAACATTGGGCTATTCCATACTAGAAGCCATTGCACAAGGGCATCGTGTATGCCTTTATCCTGGAGACGATCAGGTATTAAAAGCCATCTACACACCTTTTCATGCTGTACACTGGCTTCAAAAAGATTTAAAATCAGACGCCGATACGTTGTTGCAAGCTTTTAGTGCGCAGTACACGAATCAAGAGAGACAAGAAGATATTGAGGTTTTAAAACAACAATTTGTCCGTATTAATGATACAAATGCGCTCATTGCTAAAACGCTGGAAATCGCACAACAGCATCAAGTGAAACAAGCTGATATTCAGCCTCCAAAAATAAAGGCAAGATATCAATTTGCTCAGGAAATGGCGAAAAGATTTGCAATCAAGACAAAACAAAATTTAGAGTCTTCATCTAAAGGACCCTTGCGTAAAGGTTCTCGATTTTATAATAAAGTTCGTCAAGTTATTTTTAAAGTTGAAGGACATGTGAAGCAACGCCAAATTCGTCAACGTCAAGTCTCTAAAAAACACGTCTTTATTGAATCTTTTCATGGCAAAAACTTTTCAGGGGATCCTAAGTACATTGCTTGTGCACTTAAAAGATTAAATCCAGAATTAGAAATTTACGTAAGTTCAGCAGACCCGTTAGTTGATTTGGAGATTAGAGCTTTTGGTATGACGCCGATACGATTTGGTACACGTTCATATATGCGTACTTTTGAAAAAAGTGCCTACGTTGTAATTAACGGGAATTTATGGGATCGATTGGTGAAACATCCCCAGCAATGTGTTGTTCAAACATGGCATGGTTTTCCGTTAAAACGGATGGTAAATGACTTAATGGATGAGCAAGAACGTCAAAAGCAAGCGATGCAATTTGCACCGCGTATGAAAAAATGGGATGTTTTACTTTCATCTTCATCACGATATGAACAATATATTCAATCTGCCTTCCAATTGAAGACGCATACAAATTTAAAAATATTGCGTGAAGGCGCACCGAGAAATAGTGATTTGATGCGCTATCAAGAAGATGTGGAGAGAAGATCAGCAATCCAAGAAAAGTATATGTTTACTAAGAATAAAGAGACGCGATATATTTTATTTTGTCCTACATGGCGAAAAGATACACGTCAATCCGTCTCGACGCTTGATATTGTGTCATTGATAGAAGGGCTGCCTGATCAGTATGAAATGATTGTTAAACTGCATCCGAACGAGGGGCATTTACGTGAAGTCTATGATCGATTGCACCCAAGAATTCATTGTTTCTTCAATGAATTGGTTGATATTCAAGAATTGTATTTAATTTCAGATGTCTTAATAACAGATTATTCGTCCGCAATTTTTGATTATGCACACTTAAATCGACCTATACTTATCCTTGATGAAGATACGACGCGTTATCAACAAGATATCGGTTTCTACTTTGATATTGAACAATTTACAAACATTCAAAAAGTAGGTCAAAGCATCGAACAAATTCAGCACATGATTTTGCAAAATAAACATGTGGACCATCAAAAAATGACAAAGGAACTTATGACCTATGATCAAATTGAGAGTGATAACAAAGTAGCACAGTTTATCTTAGAACAATAGTAAGACTTGAAAGAAGGGATATCATGGCAAAGCAAAAGAAAACAAATGCGATGCGCATGTTAGATCAAGCGAAAGTAGAATATGAGATACGTACTTTTCCTGTGGGTGATGCACATATTGAAGGGCATGAAGTGGCTGCTTTAATTCAAGCAGAGACAGATACGGTATATAAAACACTCGTACTTGAAAATGATGACCATGCCCATTTTGTGTTCGTCATTCCAGTTAATGCGCACTTAGATATGAAAGCAGCAGCGGCTGCCGTCAATGAGAAAAAGTTACATCTTATGCCTTTAGATGATTTGAAGAAAGTGACAGGATATATCCGCGGTGGCTGTTCACCTATAGGGATGAAGACACATTTTCCAACGACGATTCATACGGCTGTTTTAGCTTGTAAAACTGTTTTTGTAAGTGCAGGCCAAAGAGGTGTACAAATGGGAATTGCACCAGAAGACCTAATTCGAATGAGTCAAGCACAGACAGTTAATGTCATCCAGTAAGTAAACCGACACATTTTGGTTGTTTTTGATTGAAAAATGACTAAAATGTGTCTTTTTAATGTGCTATATGATTGTTATTGATTAGTTTTGATTGAAAACGATTGATTTTTGAAAACGGATACACTATAATGAAAGCGAATTGAGGTGGGAAGATGTTAACTGAGAAGAGACATGAAATAATACTCGATGCACTAGCACAACATAACTTTTTGTCATTACAACATCTCGTCGAATATACAGAGTCAAGTGCTTCGACGATTCGAAGAGATTTATCTCGGCTACAAGAAGAGGGCAAGTTAACACGTGTACATGGTGGTGCCAAATTAATTAATAATCCTAAAGAACCAGAACTTTACGAAAAAAGAACACAGCATATTGAAGAAAAAGTGGCCATTGCTAAAAAGGCGTCCCAACTCGTTAATGAGGGAGATTGTATTTATCTCGACGCAGGTTCGACGACGTTAGAGATGATTCCTTATTTGAGTGCGAAAGAGATTACCGTTGTGACAAATGGTTTATCTCATGTTGAAGGCTTACTCAAACAAGGCATCCCAACTAAATTGATTGGCGGAGATGTGAAAGGAAATACGTTGGCTGTTGTAGGCGGTCGAGCTGTTGATTTTCTAAAACATTATCGCTTTAACAAGGTGTTTCTTGGTGTGAATGGGATTGATATTGAGGCAGGCTTTACAACACCTGATGAACGAGAAGCGATTGTTAAAGAAACTGCCGTTTCACAGGCGCAACAAGCTTATGTACTCGCAGATACTTCCAAATTCAATGAACAATTTTTAGCGACGATTCATACACAAGAGCGACCCATTATCATCACTTCTGAAAAAGTGAAAAGTATCAATGGTTATACACAATATGATTCACATTTTGAAATTTTAGGAGGGTAATTATGATTTACACAGTGACGTTTAATCCATCCATCGATTATGTCATGTTTGTAGATAATTTTGAAACGGGCGGACTGAACCGTACGACAGATACTGCTAAATTTGCAGGAGGTAAAGGGATTAACGTTTCCCGTGTCTTACAAACATTAGATACGCCGTCCACGGCTCTCGGGTTTGTGGGTGGATTTCCTGGGCAATTTATCGAAAATACATTAAAAACAGCGGGCATTCAAACCGCATTTACCCACGTCAATGAAGATACACGTATAAATATCAAGTTAAAAAGTGGTGACGAGACGGAAATTAATGCTGCAGGTCCTCATATTACTGATACACAAGTCGAAGCGTTATTTGAACAACTTCGTAAAACAACTGCAGACGATGTAATTATTGTTGCTGGAAGTGTACCGACCTGCTTGCCAGGAAGTATTTATTCCGATATCGCAAAAATCACCCAACAAACAGGCGCACAGTTGGTTGTAGATGCTGAAAAATCATTAATTGAAGGGATATTAGCTTATCGCCCATGCTTTATTAAGCCAAATCAACATGAATTAGAGCAGATGTTTGATGTCACAATTAAGACTGATCAAGAAGTACTTAAGTATGCACGTCAATTAGTTACAAAGGGTGCACAGGCCGTTATCGTGTCTCTAGGTGGTGCAGGTGCGATTTATGTTGATGAGAAGGAAGCCTATCGGATTCAAGCACCACAAGGTCAAGTGATTAATACAGTCGGTTCAGGTGATAGTACAGTGGCAGGCATGGTTGCAGGCTTAACTCAAAAATTAACGATTCCAGAGGCATTGAAACTTGCGATTGCTTCGGGCTCTGCAACGGCGTTTAATCATGATCTAGCAGAATATGACAAAATTCAAGAACTGAGAGCACAAGTGACAATCCAACCATTATACGAGGAGGGGTAACATGAGAATTACAGAGTTACTCACTAAAGAAACGATTGCTATGGATCTTTCTGCGACAACGAAAGATACAGCAATTGATGAACTTGCACAGCAATTAAATCAAGCAGGAAAATTAAGCCATCTAGAAGATTTCAAAAAAGCCATCCACGCACGTGAACAACAAAGCTCAACAGGAATTGGTGAAGGGATTGCGATTCCACATGCAAAAGTAGCAGCTGTAAAACAACCTGCGATTGCATTTGGTAAATCAAAAGCAGGAATTGATTATGACAGTTTAGATATGCAACCCGCACATCTCTTCTTTATGATTGCGGCACCTGCTTCAGGGGCACAAACACACTTAGATGCATTAGCGAAACTCTCAGGTATTTTGATGGACGAAAAAGTGAGAGAAGCACTTTTACATGCAGAGACACAGGAAGATGTATTAGCAATTATTAATCGTGCAGACGATGAAGCAACAGATGAAGACAGCGTTGAAGACGCACAACCTATTGTCGATCAAGATCAACCTTATGTATTGGCAGTTACTGCTTGCCCCACAGGTATTGCACACACTTTTATGGCAAGGGATGCATTGAAAAAACAAGCTGAAGAAATGGGCGTTAATATTAAAGTAGAAACAAATGGCGCGGGTGGAATCAAAAACAAACTGACTTCAGAGGATATTGAACGCGCTAACGGAATTATTGTGGCAGCGGATGTGCATGTTGAAACAAACCGCTTTGATGGAAAAAATGTTGTTCAAGTACCTGTTGCTGATGGTATCAAGCGCCCAGAAGCTTTAATCAATAGTGCTTTAGATACATCAAGAAAACCTTTTGTAGCTGCATCTGGACAGCATACTGAAGAAAGTAATGAAAAATTAGGTGTCGGCAAAACAATCTACAAACACTTGATGAACGGGGTTTCTAACATGTTACCACTCGTTATAGCAGGTGGTATTTTAATGGCGATTGTGTTTATGATTCATCCAGACGCATTTGACCCGAATAGTAGTCATTACAACGCTTTTGCAGCAACGTTATGGCAGATTGGCAACAAAAGTGCATTTGCGTTAATTATTCCTATTTTAGCAGGTTATATTGCACGAAGTATTGCTGATAAACCTGGTTTTGCCGCAGGTCTTGTTGGTGGGATGCTCGCTATTTCAGGTGGTTCAGGATTTTTAGGTGGTATTATAGCTGGTTTCTTAGCGGGTTACATCACTGAAGGTATTAAAAAATTAACAAGAAATTTTCCTCAAATGTTAGAAGGTTTAAAACCGACATTGATTTATCCAATATTTTCTGTATTCTTGACAGGAATATTGATGATTTATGTTTTCAATACGCCGGCCGCATGGTTGAATAATGGCTTAGTCAATGGATTAGATCATTTATCAGGCAGTAATATCGTATTACTTGGTGTTGTTATCGGTGCGATGATGGCTATCGATATGGGTGGACCTTTTAATAAAGCTGCATACGTATTTAGTACTGCTGCATTAACAGCGGGTAATACAGCACCAATTTCTGCAGCAATGATTGGCGGTATGGTGCCGCCTATCGCAATCGCGCTTGCAATGCTAATTTTCCGCTCAAAATTTACAAAAGAGCAACGTGGTTCTATTATCCCGAATTTTGTAATGGGGGCAAGCTTTATCACTGAAGGTGCAATTCCGTTTGCTGCAGCTGACCCATTGCGTGTCATTCCTTCAATGATGATTGGTTCAGGCGTAGCGGGTGGACTTGCTCTATTGTTTGGTGCATCTATTAACGCGCCACATGGTGGATTGGTCGTTATTATTGGAACTGATCCAAGTCATGCATTTTTAACAATTGTTGCCATTTTGATTGGTGCCATTGTAAGTGCAGTCATTTACGGATTGTTGAAAAAGGCACCCACACAACCTACTATTTAAAAAATAAGATGATCCTTAATAGTAAGGTGATGAGATGATTTACAAAAGCCGATAAGAATGGAAAGTAAAGTAATAGATTTAAAGCGTTTTAGATATAAATTTTTTGATAATCATGCCTCCAAGAACGTGCTTGCTTAGGGGGATGAAATCTCAACTTAATTTGGTGTAATTGTAGTAAAAACGTGATGAAGCCAAATTGGATTTTTGGCGCAACACAGAAATTTCATGTGTAACAAAGATTGCGTTGTATTGCCTCCGCAAAGCTGACTAGATTAAGCAAAAGCGACTTGTTCTTAACTATAATAGTGAATGATTATATGCATAAACGAAGTATTTATGACGAGACTCCTGAGGGAACAGGACGAGCCGAAGACTACAGGCTGAGGCTGTCCCCTCGGAAAGCGAAGTCATATAATACGAAGTTTTATCATAAAAATGAAGCGTTCAGACGGTTTTCTATTAAAAATCATCTGAGCGCTATTTATTTTGAAATCTATGTCCCGAACGCTTTGTTGTATGCAGAAATAGATTGTTTTTAAATATTGTGATGAACTAAGAATGGCTGAGTGAAAAAGATGTGCGTGTTTTATAGGAATTCCTACTAAAGTACGATAGTTTCATAGTATTATTTCACTAAAACTTATGGTATGATAAAATTAATATTTTTATGTCTGGAGGTAGC
This sequence comes from Staphylococcus coagulans, assembly GCF_022557135.1. Lineage (NCBI taxonomy): Bacteria > Bacillati > Bacillota > Bacilli > Caryophanales > Staphylococcaceae > Staphylococcus > Staphylococcus coagulans. Next base: position 2,159,077 of record NZ_CP092966.1, on the reverse strand, counting down.
TCAATGGGAAGGATTTAGGCATGAATACGATGTTGTGTCACTTAGGTCATATACACTTATCGCCATCGCTTTCTATTGAGCGATGCAATTAACGGAGGTGAATCCCTATCTATTAGGGAACTAATTGGATAGTACGACCATATTATATTTATTTATATTTTTTGCATTAATTGCTTTAACTACTGTATTTGTCGGTTCAGAATTTGCATTAGTTAAAGTAAGAGCATCACGCATTGAACAGCTAATTGCTGAAGGGAATGGCAATGCGCGTGTTGTAAAAAAAATGATTTCAAATCTTGATTATTATTTATCAGCCTGTCAGCTAGGGATTACAGTGACATCTCTAGGCTTAGGGTGGTTAGGTGAGCCTTTATTTAAGCACTTATTAGAGCCACTGATTGGACTCATTCATATTCCTGATGCGATTGTCACAACCGTATCAATTGTGACTGCATTTATTATCGTGACTTACATTCACGTTGTCATCGGTGAGCTTGCACCTAAAAGTTTAGCAATCCAACATACAGATCGCATTGCATTATTATATGCGAGACCTTTATATTACTTCGGTTTTGTGATGAAACCGTTAATATGGTTAATGAATGGTTCTGCGCGTTTAATTATTAGAATGTTTGGCGCTGATCCAAATGCTGGTAATGAGGCGATGTCTGAAGAAGAATTGAAAATCATTATGAACAACAGTTATCATGGTGGTGAAATCAACCAAACTGAACTTGCGTATATGCAAAATATTTTTTCATTCGATGAGCGTCATGCCAAAGATATTATGGTACCACGTACGCAAATGATCACATTGAACGAACCTTTCAATGTAGATGAGTTATTAGAAACAATTAAAGAACATCAGTTCACACGTTATCCGATTACTGAAGATGGTGATAAAGACCATATTAAAGGATTTATCAACGTAAAAGAATTTCTGACAGAATATGCATCGGGTGTACCAATTAAAATTGCCAACTATATTCATGAATTACCAATGATTTCAGAATCAACACGGATTAGCGATGCGCTTGTTCGAATGCAACGTGAACATGTGCATATCAGCTTAATTATTGATGAATATGGCGGTACAGCTGGGATATTGACGATGGAAGATATTCTTGAAGAGATCGTTGGTGAAATTCGTGATGAATTTGACGATGATGAAATCAATGATATTGTCGAGCTCGATCAACAAACGTATCAAATCAACGGTCGTGTACTACTAAGCGATTTAGAAGAAAAGTTTGGTATTTACTTTGAAGACTCAGAAGATATTGATACGATTGGGGGCTGGCTTCAAGCTCAAAATACAGACTTAGAACAAGATGATTACGTCGATACAACTTATGATCGTTGGGTGATTTCAGAAATCGAAAATCATCAGATAATTCATGTATTGTTGCGCTATGAATACAACTCAGAACGTTCTCGACAGCGCGATGAAGATGATTATGAACTTCAAGAAGAAGCATAAAAAAGTATCCTAATACGGAAAAGTGAATGATTTTAATGAGGAGTGTCCATAACAGAGAGATGTGTGGACAACTCCTCTCTTTTTTTGGATTTTATATTCGATGCTATCATTTGCAGTTAATATTGGGTTGTCATGTAAAAATGGATTAACAGGACTGAGCCATATAATAGCGATCACAGATCGGGAAGAGGTTTTGAGATTAAAATCGAATAATCATATGCTATCCTTTAGAGGTAGGAATAGCGCCTTGCGTGAGCGCGCGCTTTTCTAATGAACGTTACTTTTATGTAGGAAATGGGTAGAACCAAAAGGACGAGACATAGAAAAAGTAGATAGAGTAGGTGCACAAATAATGAAATTACGTGTGATTGTCCCATGTTATAACGAGAAAGATGTACTACATCAAACCATACAACAATTGGTAGAAATATTAGAAAAAGACAGTATTGCACAAGTGTATGAGTATGATTTGTTGTTTATTGATGACGGGAGTCACGATAATACGATTACAATACTTCAAGAGGCAGCCAATGAAACGCAACATCTCAAATATATCTCATTTAGTCGAAATTTTGGTAAAGAAGCAGCAATGTTTGCAGGATTTGAACATAGTGTAGATTGTGATGCGGTTGTGATGATTGATGCAGACTTACAACATCCTCCAGAACTTATACCTGATATGGTAAAAGCATACCGGGAAGGCTATGACCAAATTATCGCAAAGCGTAATCGCGAAGGTGAACACGCTTCTCGGAAATGGATGACGCGCTGTTACTACAAAATGATCAATTATTTCATTGAAGATATTGAATTAGAAGATGGCATTGGTGACTTTAGACTTTTAAGCCAACGCGCGGTGCGTTCGTTAGTAAATTTAGAAGAGTATAATCGTTTTTCTAAAGGCTTATTTTCATGGATTGGTTACCGTAGTAAAGTGATTCAATATGAAAATGTTGAGCGGGAAGCAGGACAATCAAAATGGTCTATAAAAAGTTTATTCAATTATGCTATAGATGGATTGATTTCATTTAATTATAAGCCACTACGTACAATGATTTACTTGGGATTGTTCATTTTTTTAATGAGTATGGTTTATATTATTTACTTATTTGTTGATACACTTATCCATGGTGTTGATGTTCCCGGCTATTTTACGTTAATTGCGGCGATATTATTTATTGGTGGCATTCAACTCGTCTCTATAGGTGTGATGGGTGAGTATATCGGGCGGATATATTATGAGGTAAAGCGACGACCGCAATACATTGTGCAAGCCTCTAATGTAGAAACACCAAAGTTTGATAAAAAGTAACAAGTATAAATTTTATTTTTAATCTTCATAGGGGCGACTGTTTTTTTGTGGAGCGTAGGATGACGAAATCAAAACGATTTCTCTCCTACGCTTTTTTATTTCAAAATAATAATGAACTTGCTTTAAAGAGGAGCAAAGTGCATGTTGTATAGCTTAGAATAGATTTAAAACGATGCATGAGCCACGTCGTACGCAACTAATACGAAAAAACGCGCAAATGATATTGAAAATGACCGGTTTTGTCGTAAGAACATTGTGTGTCTCAACCACATCATTTTAATTTTAAGCTTTTTGAATAAATTTTAGCGCACAACAAACTCAACACAAAATAAAGTAAGAAGAAAACGATTAGGTGAGGTATAGAAAGTGAATGTTCTTTTAAATTCATAATAGAGCCATTTGTCTCATAGGAATAATGACAGGCAAAGATTTGAAAGTGAGAATTATTTAATATGGTATTTGCAGAAATAACATAAAATGCAACATTAAAAACACTCATTGTTAATAATGTCAATAAATTATAAGATTGTTTACTTATAAATAAAGAGAGAATATTAATCAAAACAGGAACTAAAATAATCGTAAATGCTATAATCATTAAACCGATATTAAACTTTAATATGAACATTAAAATTGAAAATAATATATTTAAAAAGAGTGCAAATAGTGCGGCTTTGTAATTCATTTTCATTAATCATCTCCCATATAATCATTATCTATTTGATAGAGACAAATCATCAAACACTGTATAAAATGTAAAGTTTAGATTGTATAAGTTGAGTTAAAAGATTCAAAATGATAGTTATAAAAAGGCCAAAAGCTCACTATGAAGAGAGGCATGCCTTTAAAAGTATTATATGCAAACTAATTTTAAAAAGCAATATTATAGATAAATAAATATTAGCGAGTAAAATACATTTGTTTTATATTTAAAGTTTAAAATTTATACAATGAAAAAGAAGTTTTTTGTGGATATAATCGTGGGGGATGAAAAATGTTGTGTAGCGGTTAGCAAAGCGCATTAACGATGCGTTATGAAAGCGCGATACTTTGTTGGTCGTTTTTATACATAAAAAAATACATGAGCCAAAGCCCATGTATTTCAATATCATTTTAAATTTATTTTTTACCACGCATTTTACCTAAAACAAGTGATACAATTGCGATAACAAGAATTGCACCGATTAATGCTGGTAAAATATAAACGCCGCCTAATGATGGGCCCCAATGACCGAATAGCCAGCTACCAATCGCAGAACCGACTAAACCAGCGATAATGTTACCAATAATACCACCTGGGATATCTTTACCTAAAATTGCTCCAGCAGCCCAACCGATAAGACCACCGACGATTAACATAATTATAAAACCCATAGTGTATGCCTCCTTTTTTTCTATACCATAAGGTTCTATAAGTAAATACCACGTTTGTTGATGGTTTAATCATTTTTGGGTAAAATAAATATTTTTTCAATCGTTAATGTTGCCCAAAAGCCGACGTATACAATTACAAAAAGGTACCAAAAAGGCGTAAGGCTGACCATTGTAATCATTGATAAGAGAATCAAAGTGCCACCCATCCAAATCGGATGTTTTATTTTTAAAACTTGATAAAATTTTGAAAAACACGGTGAGTTTAACGTGGTTGAAAATTGTAATATCCCACCAAATAGGAAGATGGCAGGGGCTAAATACGGTACAGACATATAAATTGATGCTTCAGATGACCGTGCCAAAATGACAAATAAAATACTAATCATAATGGTTAAAACACCAATAAAGAATTTTTGATGTCTAATTTTAAATGTATGATGCGTGTAATCTAAATGATATTGTAAGATCAACCATGTTAAATACATTAACATCGTGGCGAGTGTGATAAAATTAAGCTTATTCAATAAGATTGGGTTCACGAAACTACTTAACGTGAGTGATAGAATTACCGAACTGAGTCGAATATATCGATAGTGATGTCGATGTAAATCAACTAATAATGTCCCAATCACGATAATAATGTTTAAGATGACAAATAAGGCCATTATGTTCTCCTAACTATTCGCAATTCATTTTTCCATTATATCAATCTCATCTCTTATTGGCATTTAATAACACTTTAAATCTTTATAAAATTTAATAGATGAAGGAAAATCGTCATGCAGACAGTTCTCCTTCATCTATTTATCCCCATCATTGTAGAAGCGTAAAATGGGCGATTGGATGGCTTGAGTTAAACGCCTTTTTTATTACTCCAAACTAATGTATGCAATTGTGGCAACACGTATACTTCATTCATTTCTGCATCTTCAGTGACACGATCAATCAGTTGTTCATAACGTTCAAGTAATTTTTGGGTATGGTGTTTGACATGATCTTCAAGATAAGGATTTCCAACTTGTAAATAGAAAGGAAGATGAGGATAGCGATGATGAATCATTTTAGCAAATTCATAATCCGCATCATCAAATACAACGACCTTTAAATTAATCTGTGACACGTCACATTGCGCGATCACATGATCTAGTCGTTCCAAATCTTGTTTCATACCCGAACTTGGTGGTTTCGGTGAAATCGTTAAATCATCAATTTGACGCATCCAAGGTTGGAAATGGCTTCCTTGTGTTTCAAGTGCGGTATGGACGCCGTGAGATTGACAAACATCGACTAATGCTTGTATTCCTTTGATGAGTGCAGGATTTCCACCTGAAATCGTGACATGATTAAAGCGATCGCCACCAATCGCTTTAAGTTGGTCGAAAATGGCTTCAGCGGACATCATTTGGATTTCATCTTTCATGCTGCCATCCCAAGTAAATTTGGAATCACACCAACTACAACGAAAATCACATCCAGCTGTGCGCACAAACATTGTCTTTCTACCGATAACACGACCTTCACCTTGGATTGTAGGACCAAAAATTTCGAGTACAGGTATTTTAGCCATGATTTGGCTCCTGTTTTTTCGGTCGATAGACGACATAGCTTGTAGGTGTTTCGCGTAAAAAGATTTGAAGACATTTTGGCGCATGTGGTAAATCTTTTAAATGTTCAGCCACAATTTCGTAAATCGTTTGCGCTACGATTTCAGTAGAGGGGCTTTTGCCTTGGAAATGTGTTAAATCATTCAATAAATAATGATCAAATTTATCATGGATAAGACTTTTAAGCTCACTAAAGTTAATGAGGAAACCAAGTTCATCTAAGGCATCGCCTGCTATCGTAATATTTACAAAATACGTATGCCCATGAACGCGCATGCATTTACCTGCACGTTCATCAGGGATAAAATGTGCAGCTGAAAAGTTAAAGTCTTTATTGAGTTCGTACGTATAATCATGATTTACAGATGGATAAATTTGTTGCATCATGATTTTTCACTTCCTTTCTCAGCAAGATATTGTTCGAGACCGCGTTGACGTAAGCGACAAGCTGGGCATTCGCCACAACCTTCTGCGATGATGCCGTTGTAGCAAGTAAGTGTACGATAACGCACATAATCAAGTACACCTAATTCATCACTCAATGCCCATGTTTCTTTTTTATCTAACCACATTAATGGTGTATGAATAACAAAGTCGCGTTCCATCGATAAGTTGAGTGTGACATTCATTGATTTAATAAAGACGTCACGGCAATCTGGGTAACCTGAGAAATCTGTTTCACAGACACCTGTAATAATGTGTTTCGCACCAATTTGATAGGCGAGTGCACCGGCAAAAGAGAGGAAAAGTAAGTTTCGCGCAGGGACAAAAGTATTAGGTATTTGTTCATTGGTCTTTATTTGCATGTCATGCGATGTCAGCGCATTTGGTGTAAGTTGAGATAATAAACTCATATCAAGAATATGATGTTTAAGCCCTTGATCCTCTGCGATTGCTTTTGCAACTTCTATTTCTTTCGCATGACGTTGACCGTATTCAAAAGTAACCAACTCCACCTCTTTGAAATGTTTTTTCGCATAAAAGAGACAGGTTGTACTATCTTGGCCACCACTAAATACAACGACTGCTTTTTCATCATTGAGCACCTTAGACATAATTGTTTCGCTCCTTATTTTATGTAGAGATCCTAAAATAAGACATAAAAAAAGCCGTCTCTATAAAAAGATAGACGGAAGGTGTCTAGTTTTTTATAGAGGGTTAGAAGCTAGGAACCTCTTTAATTCAATTACGTTCCATACTGTAATACATTTAGGCACAGAAATCAAGTCATCCTAATATTTTGAAATGATATTAGCTAGAACTTTGTCAATTATGCGCACATTTGTGATAATAGAATTATTAAATAAAAATGAGGCAAAAAAATGATAGTCATGATAGATAATAAAGATTCATTTACGTATAATATTGTTGATTATTTAGAGGTGGAGAGTCAGCAAACAGTAAAAGTCATTGATGTCGATGAGGTATCTCTTCCTATGTTGGAGCAGTTAAAACCGAGTGCCATTGTGATTTCTCCAGGGCCTGGTGCACCAGTAGATTATCCAATATTGTTTGACGTGATACGCACATTTGAGAAAGAAGTTCCAATTTTAGGCATCTGTTTAGGATTTCAACTTATCGTGACGTATTATGGCGGAAAGATTATTCACGCCCCACGTCCAGTCCACGGTCATACGACACGTTTGCATCATGACGGGTCAACGTTGTTTCATGCGTTGCCTAAATCTTTCAACGTGATGCGTTACCATTCATTAATGGCTAATCCTAACACAATCCATACGCCTTTAGTCGTTTCAGCGTTGAATGAAGATGCCATTGTGATGGCTGTGCGCCATATACAGTGGCCCATTTACGGTTTACAGTATCATCCGGAGTCCATTTTGTCAGAGTACGGACATGAACAAATGAGAAATTTTTTAAGAAAAGCAGGGATCATCGATGGTTGTGAAGTTTAATTATAAATATTATAGCGACGCAGATACAACGACATCTTATCGATATCGTTTTGAGCATCCCATTGAGAAAAGGATTGCTTATGAAATTGAAGAAGTTGGCTCCTTAGTTGATGAAGCTGAAGCCTACCAACGAGAAGGCTATTATGTCGCACTTTATTTGCCTTATGAGGCAGCGCCTTATTTCCAACGTGACTTCATCACACATACACCAGAGCACCATATTTATGCAGCCTATTATGTGTTTGATGCACCAGTGAACGCTGTTGAAGAGGGAGAAGGGCCTGAGAAGGCGGGCGGACGTTTTCATTTCGTGACACAGCCCGAAACCATCAAGCAGCACATTCGTAAAATTCAAGATGAAATCACTGCTGGGTGGACATACCAAGTCAACTATACGACGCGCCTTAAAAGCTTTGATGCGTTGTCGATCTCAGCTTTGTACCAACGCTTTACTCAGAGCGCGAATGGGGACTATACCGTATTAATAGATACTGAAGAAATTAAAGTAGCATCTATTTCACCAGAATTATTTTTTCAGTTAGGAGATTTCGAAACAAATTCTCGTACAGTGGTGAGTAAACCGATGAAAGGGACGATGCCTCGAGGGCTTACGGTTGAAGATGATCAAGCTAATGAACAAGCGTTAAGATCTTCGTCAAAAGATAGAGCCGAAAATGTAATGATCGTTGATTTATTAAGAAATGATATTGCTCGTGTAGCGAAAAAAGGGACTGTTCAAGTGAAACATCCATTTGCGATTGAACGTTATCAGACTGTTTTTCAAATGACAACAATGGTCACAGGGGAAATTTCAGATGACACAACTTATCAAGATTTACTACGCGCTCTATTTCCTTGTGGTTCGATTACCGGGGCACCTAAAATCAATACGATGCGTATCATTCACGAACTTGAAGCGACACCCCGTCATATTTATTGTGGTTCGGTAGGATTACTTCATCCGAATGGACGCGCGATTTTCAACGTACCCATTCGGACGATCGAACGGATCAATGAAGTTTTTTATTACGGTGTAGGTGCAGGCATTACAATTGATTCTGATCCCGACAAAGAATATGAAGAATTTTGTACGAAAACTAAAATATTAGAGGGGTAGTTATGAAATTATTTGAAACGATGCGGCTTGAAGCGGGGCAGATTTCTCGCCTTCAATATCATTATAAAAGAATAAAAAGTGCGAGCCAGTCATTAAACATCCCCTTTGATTTTGAACGATGGCAACACAATTTGAAGCATGTTCAAAATCAATATCCCAGTGGACTGTATCGGGTCAAGTTGATTGTGCATCAATCTGGGGAGATGCAAGTTGAAGTCGGTGCGCTTGGTGAAATTAAAAAGATGACCTCGCAGTTGATGCCATCAAAAAATCAAGTGCCTACGTGGCAAAGAATCTACAAAACGTCTGAACGTGATTATTTGGCACATAATCATACGACACAGTTAGCGCTTTTTTATGATGCGGATGGAAAAATTTTAGAATTCGATATAGGGAATGTTGTCGTCGTGATTAACGGGCAATCTATCACGCCCAATTACGCCCACGATTTTTTACAAGGGTGCATGCGTCAAATGCTACTAGAGCAACATAAAATCATAGAGCAGTACTTTACCGTGGATGACTTGTTAGAAATGTTACAACAAGGTGGCCAGTTGTGGATGATTAATAGTTTACGTGAATGGGTCCCTATTTCACTTGAACTAAAGAATTAGGTGATTTTATGATAGTGGTATATTTATTAGGATTTATGATCGTACTCTGGCTTGGCCAATGGATAGGGAATCAACTTGTTTTTCGTCAAAAGCGTATTTGGGCCTATGTATGGATGATATGTGTAATCATAATTCAAGGGGGAATCATATACGGGTTGATAAGTGAATTGGCCCCCCGTGCCATTGAGGTTTTAAGCTTATTTTATGATAATTAATAGAGGTGGAAAAATGAAAGTATATAGTCAAGGGGATCAAGCGATAGTGGTCTCTTTAAAAGGGGCTGTCACGCCAACAGCGACACAAAGGTTACTGATGATTCGTAATTATTTAGTCGCTCAAAATTATCCATATATTACTGAAATTGTCCCAACGGAGACGGATATGCTCATTTCTTATGATGGATATATGATGATGAGACATTTAAAAATAGCGTCTCCTTTTTTACATATGAAATCGCTTATTGAACATATTGATATCAGTGATGCTGTTTTTGAAAAACAACAGCGCTGTATTAAAGTACCAGTGGAATATGGGGGTATACACGGTTTGCATTTTGACAAAATCTTAGCGGAGTTGAATATGGATGCACAAACTTTTATTCAACTACACACGGAATCAGACTATTTCGTATCAATGATGGGTTATTCGCCAGCCTTTCCTTATTTAACGGGCGTTGATCCTCGCATTATAGTCAACCATATGGCGAATGAGCCACGCGTGATTCCTGCGGGTTCTATTATTATGGAAAATAATAAATGTGGTATTACAACTACCGAAACGTATGGCGATTGGTTAGTGATTGGGCGTACGCCATTACAATTGTTTCAACCCAATAAAAAAGATTTTGCAAGAATTTCGTTAGGAGACCAAGTGAAGTTTACAGTTGTATCGCAAGGAGGGGATGTATAATGGCCATTATCATAGAAGATAGTGGGTTGTTTTCGAGTTTTCAAGATTTTGGAAGACAAGGCTATGAACATATGGGTGTCATTCGAAGTGGGGCACTCGATGTGCTTGCTCATGAAATTGCGAATCGACTCGTTGGTAACGATCGGAATGAAGCAACGTTAGAAATGACACATAAAATGGCTAAAATTCGATTCACGGAGCCGACATTAATTGCTTTCTCAGGTGCACAAGTTTTAGCACATATAGACGAAATGCAAGTTCAAGTTAATAAACTGTATTTATTGAATAAAGGCGATGTGCTTTCTTTTGATCATTTACATCGAGGTGCACGTGTATATCTTGCGATTGCAGGTGGCTTTGAACTGGATGAATGGCTGAATTCGACTTCAACTGACATGATTTCAGGAATAGGTGGGTTTCAAGGTCGTCGTTTAAGAGATGGCGATACCGTCAACATGAAGCGTGATTATAACGAAAGGCATCATCAATTGTTTAAAAAATTGGAGGATCGAAAGACTGTGTCATGGGGTGTTGATGGTTATGCGCTCTCTTTTAATTATTTATCTGATGTTGTGCATGTCATCCCGAACAAAGGTACAGAAGACTTTGAAGAACCTATTCTCAAACGCTTTATCCAAAGTGAATACCAAATTTCGAGCAAGGCCAATCGTATGGGAATGATATTAGAAGGACCATCCATTAAAGCCTTTTACAAAGATATGCCCCCACATCGGTCAGTCAAACGAGGTACCATTCAAGTTAAGAAAGAAGGCGCACCAATTGTATTGCTTAATGATCATTATACGTTAGGCAGTTACCCACAAATTGGGACAATCGCTTCTTATCATCTATCTAAAATTGCACAAAAAAGTCAAAGTTCAAAAATTAAATTTCAGTTTATTGATGTGTTACAAGCTGAACAAAATTTAGTGAAGTATCATCAGTGGCGGAAGCAATTATTCCAAGGAATAGAGTTTAGAATGCAAAGCGAGTTGTTAAAATAAGCGTTTAAATGAGTTAAATATGGAAGATGCAGAAATACAACTATGGGCCGAGTCATTTAAAGCGTGATTTCTGTATAATCATATACGTTCTAATTGTGAACCTAGTATATTACAATTTTACATTGCATATCCTTGCATCAATTTAAAGCAGTGTTTTTTTAATATTGAGCTAATATAAAGCCAATATAAACCCGAAATGAAAGCCATTTTAATCTCACTCAAACAAACGGCTTTCGCTTGAATTTTTGTCTTAATGGGTATATATTGTTATATTGAACTTAATCATGTATATTACAAGAATATTACATATTAATAAAGCTTTTAGTGGAGAATTTTACAAATTTAGAGAAATTGTTAAACGATTGAATTTTAATCAACAGATAAAACGACGGGGGAACAAATATGGTAAAAGGAAAAAAAAGAATAGGTATATTTACGTTTTTCCTACTGACGGTTTTAACCATCGCATTAAAAACGTATTTTGCTTATTATGTTGACTTGTCACTTGGTGTTAAAGGGTTAACACAAAACTTAATTTTGCTCATGAACCCATATAGCTTAGTTGCATTGCTATTGAGTGTGTTCTTATTTTTTAAAGGTAGAAAAGCCTATTGGTTTATATTTACAGGAGGTTTCTTATTAACTTTCTTACTTTATGCCAATGTCGTCTATTTCCGATTTTTCTCAGACTTCATTACTTTTAGTACATTGAACCAAGTTAGCAATGTGGACTCAATGGGCGGTGCTGTTGGGGCATCATTCCAATGGTATGACTTTGTTTATTTTATTGATACATTTGTGTACTTATTCATTCTTATTTTTAAACAAAAATGGTTAAGTAAAAATGTATTCCATAAAAAATTCGTGCCAGTTGTGATGGCAACAGCGATTGCTTTATTTTTCTTGAATTTAGCATTTGCAGAAACAGATCGACCAGAGTTGTTAACACGTACATTCGACCATAAATATTTAGTCAAATATTTAGGACCTTATAACTTTACAGTTTACGATGGCGTGAAAACAGTTCAAAACAATCAACAAAAAGCATTAGCTTCTGAAGATGATTTAACAAAAGTGTTGAATTACTCTAAGCAAAAAAATGTTGAACCCAACATGCAGTATTATGGTAAAGCTAAAGGCAAAAACGTCATTAAAATCCACTTAGAAAGTTTCCAAACCTTTTTAATTAATAAAAAGATTCATGGACAAGAAGTTACACCATTTTTGAACAAACTTTCTTCTGGTAATAATGACTTTAGATACTATCCGCATTTTTATCACCAAACAGGTCAAGGTAAAACATCGGATGCTGAGTTTACTATGGACAACAGTCTTTATGGTTTACCACAAGGTTCAGCTTTCTCTTTAAAAGGAGATAACACATTCCAATCATTACCAGCTATCTTACATCAAAAAGAGGGCTATACAACGAATGTTATGCATGGTGACTACAAAACGTTTTGGAATAGAGATCAAGTATATCGTCATTTTGGTATTGATAAGTTTTATGATGCGACATATTTTGATATGTCACCAGAAAATCTTGAAAACTTAGGTTTAAAAGATAAAGTCTTCTTCAAAGAGGCAGCATCATACTTAGATAAAGAAAAACAACCTTTCTATTCTCATTTAATTACGTTAACGAACCATTATCCATTTACGTTAAGCGATAAAGATGCATCGATTCCGAAAGGGGATACAGGTAACCCAACCGTCGACGGTTATATTCAAACTGCACGTTACCTAGATGAATCTTTAGAAGCATTTATTAACGATTTGAAAAAACGTGGTTTATATGATAACTCTGTGATTATGATTTATGGTGACCATTATGGTATTTCTGAAAATCATAATAAAGCGATGTCTCAATTGTTAGGTGAACCGATTACACCAGCGAAGTTTAATGATTTAAATGCGACTGGTTTTTGGTTAAAAGCACCTGGTGTTGAACCAAAAGTGGATGAAACATATGCAGGCCAAATTGATGTGATGCCTACATTACTTCACTTAATGGGCATTGATACGAAAAACTATTTAATGCTTGGTACGGATATGTTGTCTAAAGACCATAAACAAGTGGTACCATTCCGTAATGGTGATTTTGTAACAAAAGACTATAAGTATGTAAATGGTAAGGTATACAGCAATAAAGACAATCATCCAGTAGAAAAACAACCTGCTGATTTAGAGAAAAATAAAAAACAAGTTGAAAATGACTTAGAAGTCAGCGATAAAATTTTAAATGGCGATTTATTCCGTTTCTATAAAAATCCAGACTTCAACAGAGTGGATCCATCTAAATATAAATATCCACAAGGTCCAAAAGCAGACATTAAGTAATAATTTCAATTTGTATAAGGCTATTGTTATCAAATAATGACATTGTGTTTAAGCGTCAATGTCATTGTGGAATATAATTTTCTCATTTGAGATATTAAGGGGTTGAGACATATAAATGTCTTGACCCCTTTATTTATGGTTAGTCATCCAATGCCGTATAAAAAACAAAAATCCGATTGTTCCAACAAAGTGAACAATCGGATTTTAATGTGCCCTATTAGCCTAGCGCAACATCGAGTATCATCATTATGGTAAAACCGAGCATCAAACTCAAAGTTGCGAGGTCTGTATTATCCCCTGATTGTGAATCAGGGATCAATTCTTCAACAACGACAAAAATCATTGCGCCTGCTGCAAAAGCTAATGCATATGGTAATATTGGCGTCACGACCAAAACCGCTGCGGCACCTATTGCTGCAAAAATTGGTTCGACGAGTGCTGAAGCTTGTCCGTAATTAAAAGCACGCCACTTTGTTTGCCCTGATGCATGTATAGGAAGTGACAATGCAGCACCCTCAGGAATGTTTTGTATGCCTATCCCTATTGCCAACCCTAAAGCGCCAAGCCATGTTGCATGCGCATTTCCAGTTGCGATACCGCCGAATGCAACCCCAATTGCAAGTCCCTCTGGTATGTTGTGCAAAGTTATCGCGAGCAATAGCAATGTGTTTTTATCTAAGTGCGTCTTGACACCCTCTTGTCTTTGTGACGCTTCTCTCGCATTGCGATGGATATGCGGGATGACCCCATCTAAAGAGCGGATAAATACGCCCCCAAGAAGAAAGCCAATCGTAGCAGGTAACCACGGCGTCGCACTGTCAGCACTGCTTTCAATAGCAGGCTGCAAAAGTGACCAAAAACTCGCAGCAATCATAATGCCGGCTGCAAAACCTTGCATTGAACTCAGTACACGTGCATTGACCTTTTTAAAAATAAATACTACTGCAGCCCCTAATGCAGTTAAAAGCCAAGTCACGATACCTGCAATGAGCGCTTGAAGAAAGGGCGGTGCATTTGAAATATATTCCACCAAGCACACCTCTCTTTATATCATTTGTTCCAAAAAAAGTGTATAATATATAGAACTGATTTAAGGTTAACAAATAAATACGAGTAAATCTATAGGAAAAAGGGTGCATGTGTTGTGGAAGCGTATAAAATTGAACACCTCAATAAATCGTATGCGGATAAAGTGATATTTGATGATCTTCATCTATCCATTTCTCATCAAGAGCGAATTGGATTAGTAGGGATTAATGGAACAGGTAAGAGTTCGTTATTAAAAGTGATTGCAGGTAAAGACGATGACTTTGATGCCGAACAGTCGCATCCTAAAAATTATCGCATTCGTTATGCTGCACAAAATCATGATTTAAATCCCGAGATGACAGTGTACGAAACAGTATATGGTGCAAACTCTAAAGAGTTACAAGTCATTAAGCGTTATGAAGAAGCCACTGCAACTTATGCTGAAGTACAGAGTGAACAGGCTTTTGATGCAATGATGGCAGCACAAACAGAAATGGACAATTTAGGCGCATGGGATTACAGTGCCGAAATTAAAACGATACTTTCTAGATTAGGTATTCATGATACAACACGGCAACTCGGATCTTTGTCAGGGGGCCAACAAAAGCGCGTTATTTTAGCACGCACATTAATTGAAAAACCAGATTTACTGCTTTTAGATGAGCCGACAAACCATTTAGATTTTGAATCTATCCATTGGCTTATCCAGTTTGTAAAATCTTACCCGAAAACAGTTGTATTTGTAACGCATGACCGCTACTTTTTAAACGAAGTGGCGACGCGCATTGTAGAACTAAAGAATGGTCAGCTAGAAACTTATCCGGGTAATTATGAGGCCTATATCGCGATGCGTGCAGAACGTGAAGAAATTGAAGTACGACAACAAACCAAGCAACGTGCCCTATACAAACAAGAACTTGCGTGGATGCGTGCGGGTGTTAAGGCGAGAACGACGAAACAACAAGCGAGACAAGATCGATTCCATGATTTAGAAAAGCAAGTCAATGCACAAAAATCACAAGAAAAAGGGTCACTAGGTCTTGCTTATTCCCGTTTAGGTAAACAAGTTTTTGAACTTGAAAATGTAACGAAAGTGATCAATCAACGCACGTTATTTGAAAATATTACAACATTGATTCAAAAAGGGGCACAAATTGGTATTGTTGGACCGAATGGCGCCGGTAAAACAACATTGTTGAATATTTTAGCAGGAGAAGACACAGCATATGAGGGTGTCGTTAAAGTGGGCCAAACGGTTAAAATTGCTTACTTTAAACAAACAGATGAGCGTTTAAATCGAGATATTCGTATGATTGATTTTCTGCGAGAAGAGAGTGAGTTAGCCCGTCAAAAGGATGGCACAACCATTTCGATTACACAGTTGTTGGAGCGTTTTCTCTTTCCAAGTGCAACTCATGGTAAAAAAGTATATAAACTGTCTGGTGGAGAACAGAAGCGCTTATATTTACTTAAATTATTAGTTCATCAACCGAATGTTCTATTATTAGATGAACCGACGAATGACTTAGATACTGAAACATTGACGATTCTTGAAGACTATATTCAAACTTTTGGTGGAACAGTCATTACCGTAAGTCATGATCGTTACTTTTTAAATAAAGTCGTCGATTGTTATTGGTATATTCATGATGGGCAATTTGATGTGATATTAGGACAATTTGAGGACTATCTTGCTTATCAGAAACAATACGTTGAAGCATCAACCCAAGTGAAAGATTCGAAAGATACCCCAAAAGAACAACCGAAGAAAAAGAAAAAAGGATTATCATATAAAGAAAAAAGAGAATACGACATGTTAATCGTTAGAATTGATGAAACAGAAACACGTCTCAAAGCTATTGACGAAGAGATGATTGAAGCCAACGCAGATTATTCCAAAATCAAAGTATTGAGTGAAGAAAAAGAAGCGCTTGAGACGCAATATGATTTAGACATCACGAGATGGAGTGAACTAGAAGAAATTTTAGAACAGTAAGAGGGATAATATGGAGCAAACACTGTCGCATTATTTTGGATACCAAAGTTTTCGTCCTGGTCAAAAAGAAATCATTGAATTGATTTTAAATCATCATCACACATTAGGTGTTTTACCTACTGGGGGTGGTAAATCGATTTGTTATCAAGTGCCAGGACTGATGTTAGAAGGTACAACGATTGTAATCAGCCCGTTAATTTCATTAATGAAAGATCAGGTCGATCAATTGAAAGCGATGGGCATTGCAGCGGCTTATTTAAATAGTAGTTTAACTGCACAAGCCCAAAAAGAAATCGAACAACAATTAGTCGATGGTGAATTAAAATTTTTGTATGTCGCACCAGAACGATTCGAGAGTACGTATTTTGAAATGCTGTTGCGCCGTGTCAATATTGCACTTGTCGCATTTGATGAAGCACACTGTATATCGAAATGGGGCCATGATTTTCGTCCGAGTTATCAAGCGGTCATTCAACGTGTCCTAGCTATGCCTCAACATTTTGCGATTATAGCACTTACTGCGACTGCTACAACGGAAGTACAACAAGATATTATGTCGCGCTTGATGATTCATCCTAATCATGTCGTAAAAACGAGTATTAGACGTCGTAATTTAAAATTTCAAGTCAATGCAACTTATCAAAGACAAAAGTTTATTGTTGATTATGTTAAAAGTCATGCGAAGGTTTCGGGCATTATTTATTGCTCTACCCGTAAACAAGTAGAGGCGCTTTATGAAGCACTTGAGGATGTAGGTGTCGCTTCAACTTATTATCATGCAGGGTTAACATCTAAGCAAAGAAATGAAGCACAAAATGATTTTTTGTACGATCGTATTCGCGTCGTTATCGCCACAAACGCCTTTGGTATGGGTATTGATAAATCGAATGTACGTTACGTTATTCATTACAATATGCCGGGTGATTTGGAATCATATTATCAAGAAGCGGGGCGTGCAGGCCGAGATGGTTTAGAAAGTGATTGTATATTATTGTATAGTGATCGTGATATCAGTTTACATCAGTATTTTATTAGTAGTTCAAAAGCGGATGATGATTATAAGGAACGCATGGGTGAAAAGCTTACGAAGATGATTCAATATACTAAAACAAGTAAGTGCTTAGAAGCTACACTCGTTCATTATTTTGAGCCCAATGAAAAATTAGAAGAGTGTCAACAATGTAGTAACTGTGTTGATAAAAATAAAACGTATGACATGACAAATGAAGCTAAAATGATTGTCAGTTGTGTTGCACGTTTAAGACAAAATGAAAGTTATCAAACAGTTATTCAAGTCTTGCGTGGTGAAAAGACAGACTACATACGTCATCACGCGTATGAGGCACTTTCCACATATGGCATCATGAAACATTATACGACAGGTGAATTACATCATTTAATTGACGAATTGCGCTTTAAAGGTTTTTTAAATGAACACGATGAAATTTTGTTGTGTGATCAATCTGTCGAGACGTTATTGTATGACGAAACGAAAATTTATACGACACCTTTCAAACGAAAATCAAAAGAAACCGTTAATATTAATACTGTCGAAGGTGTAGACCGCATTTTATTTGAAAAATTAGTTGAAGTACGTCAACATATGAGCGAAAAAATGAATATTCCACCGACGAATATTTTTACGGATTATACATTAGAAGCATTTGCGAAACGTAAGCCACTTTCAAAGCAAGATATGATTCAAATTGAAGGTGTAGGTAGTTATAAATTAAAACACTACTGTCCTGAATTTTTAACAGCGATTCAAGATTATAAAATGCATAGTTCATAAATAATAGTCGGAATGCTTTTATTAAAGACGATTAAAAGAGCTAATTTAAGATAGGTCGTTATAGCAGTAGATAAATATTAAAACAGCACAGAAAATCCAGTCTGTGTTGTTTTTTTATTGCTTTTTTGAGGCGATGTTTTTGTAAAGGCAATTAAAAAAATTTGATAAATGCATGCGATAAAATAGGTTAGGTGATTGATATCCATAATGGTGTTAAAAGAAACAGTTTATATAAAATTGAATGCTACTTGTAACGTATTATTTTATTGATTAAGCTCGATTAAAAATTAGAGGCAAATTGAGTTATTTTTTCAATGAATTATGATTTAATAAGTATAAGTTTCAAAGTTTGGGGTAATGAGCTATATAAATGAAAATCAATAAAATAGAGAACGAGGGATTCAATGATTAAGTTTAATAATGTAACGAAACGTTACGGTGATAAAGTCGTTGTTGATCAAGTCGATATGGAGATTCAAGAAGGCGAATTTTTCGTTTTAATTGGACCATCAGGATCGGGCAAAACGACAACGATGAAAATGATTAACCGTCTTATCCCCTTATCAGACGGCTATATTTACTTTAAAGAAAGACCTATTAGTGACTATTCTGTGTATGAGATGCGCTGGGATATGGGTTATGTGTTACAACAAATTGCTTTATTTCCACATATGACAATCCGTGACAATATTGCGCAAGTTCCTTTAATGAAAGATTGGTCTAAATCAAAAATTGATACGCGTGTTGATGAATTGTTGGAAATGGTAGGTTTAGAACCTGAGCAATTTAGAAATCGCAAACCTGACGAATTGTCTGGTGGTCAACGTCAACGTGTCGGTGTCGTTCGTGCACTAGCGGCGGATCCACCTGTCATTTTAATGGATGAACCTTTTAGTGCTTTAGACCCGATTACACGTGAAAAGTTACAAGATGATCTGTTAAGCTTACAAAGTAAAATCAAGAAAACAATTGTTTTTGTGACACATGATATTGAAGAAGCTTTCAAGTTAGGCGACCGCATATGTTTACTTAATCATGGACGCGTTGAACAAATTGGGACACCTAATGACTTTATTAAAACGCCTAAAAATGATTTTGTACGTCAGTTTTTAGGAAACTTGACCGGTGTGGTATTAAATCATTTTACACTTGGAAAAGTAGCCGAACTTGCAGGAAGAAAGCTTGATACGAACGAAGCATTAGATTATCCAGTCGTCGATCATAATCAAGCGGTCAGTGACGTCTACCGCGAACTCGTATCACATGATGCAGTTATTGTTTCGGTTGATGCACAATCTTGGTTATTGTCGCGACAAGATATTTTTAGCTTCTTATCAAAAAACCAGGCAGGTGAATCTGTATGAATACCATCCTCAATACTTTAAGTGATCGCAAAGGGGAATTATTAGCCCGATTACTTGAACATATTCAACTGTCTTTTGTTGCATTACTGATTGCAGTGCTTATCGGTGTGCCACTTGGAATCCTTTTGACAAAAACAAAGAAACTGTCAGAAATTGTGATTAATATTGCTGCTGTATTACAAACGATTCCATCGCTAGCGCTACTGGGCTTGATGATTCCATTGTTTGGTATTGGAACAGTGCCGGCTGTTATTGCTTTAGTTGTGTATGCCTTATTGCCTATTTTACGTAATACATATACGGGGATAACAGGTGTTGACGATTCATTAGTTGAAGCAGCTAAAGGGATTGGTATGAAGCCTATGAGACGACTCACTAAAGTAGAGTTACCTTTGGCGATGCCTGTCATCATGGCCGGGATTCGCACAGCAATGGTATTGATTATTGGTACTGCGACCCTTGCAGCTTTGATTGGTGCTGGCGGTCTTGGGGATTTAATCTTATTAGGAATTGATCGTAACAATACGTCATTAATTTTAATTGGTGCGATACCAGCTGCGATTTTAGCTATTTTATTTGATGTCGGTTTAAGAATACTGAGCCACATTTCTTATCGCAAAATGTTAATCACATTGGGTGTGATTTTACTTGCGATGTTCCTTGTTACTGTGGCACCGTTGTTGTCTCACAAAGGTGAAAAGATTACCATCGCCGGTAAACTCGGAACAGAACCTTCTATTATCACAAATATGTATAAAATATTGATTGAAGATCAAACAGATTACACGGTCGATGTTAAAGATGGTATGGGTAAAACGAGCTTTTTATTCAATGCCCTTAAATCTGATAAAATCGATGGCTATCTTGAATTCACGGGTACGGTGTTAGGCGAGTTAACGAAAGAATCACCACACTCAAAAGATGAAAAAGAAGTGTATCAACAGGCGAATCAAAGTCTTGAGAAAAAATTTGATATGACTTTATTAAAACCGATGAAATATAACAATACGTATGCACTTGCGGTTAAACGTGATTTTGCAGAACAACACGGTATTAAGGCGGTCAGTGATTTACGAAAAGTGCAAAGTGAAATTAAACCTGGCTTTACCTTAGAATTTAATGATCGTGAAGATGGTTATCCAGCTATTAAGAAATTGTATCACTTGAATTTTAAAAATGTGAAAACGATGGAACCTAAATTACGTTATCAAGCTGTCGAGAAAGGTGACATTAATCTCATTGATGCATATTCAACGGATGCAGAATTAAAGCAATTTGATATGGTCGTATTGAAAGATGATCGAAAAGCTTTCCCTCCTTATCAAGGGGCACCATTATTTAAAAAATCATTTATTGATGACCATCCAGATGTTGAGAAAGCATTAAACAAGTTACAAGGCAAAATTTCTGATGAAGAAATGCAAGAAATGAATTATCGTGTTGCTGAAAAAGATGAAGATCCATATCAAGTTGCAAAAGACTACTTGAAAAAAGAAGGACTCATTCATTAAAAAGCATAACGAACGATACGTGTGTAAAACATCATGAGAAACTCAAAATATAACTTACGCTTTTGAATGGTTTGAGACGGGATAGGCCGGTAAATCTTCTGTAGATAGAGATGATCCTGCTATCCCGTCTTTTTACATTTAATCAAAAGGCGTGCAATATACCCTAAAATGTAACTATAATTAACATGTAGCGTATATGAAATGTTTTATAACAAGTAGGACTATCGATAATGATGGCCACACACTCTAGCATTTTAAAGTAAAACTCGTTATAATAGTTAACATATTTAAAAAATTCTGACATATAGGAGGGCTAGAGATGAAATCTCAAATTTCTAAATTACGCGCTTATCAACCAGGCTTATCACCAGAAGGACTTAAGAAAAAATATGGCATTGCAGGTGAGCTATATAAACATGCTTCAAATGAAAATGTATATGGCCCTTCTCCATTGGCAAAACAAGCGATTAAGGATCATGTAGATGATCTCTTCTTATATCCTGAACCCAATGCACCTCTTTTACAACAAGCCATTGCTTCTCATTATGGTGTAGATTCATCACAAGTTATTTTTGGAGCCGGCCTTGATGAGATGATTGTAATTATTTCTAGAACTATGGTTCGAGCAGGGGATAACATTGTTACAAGCGAAGGTACTTTTGGACAATATTTCCATAACGCTACTGTAGAAGATGCCGAAACAATCCAAGTGCCACTGATTGAAGGCGCATTTGATTTAGATGGTATTGCAGAAGCGGTAAATGAGGAAACAGCGTTAGTTTGGATTTGTAACCCTAACAATCCGACAGGTACTTATCATACACACGCTGAAATAGAAGCATTTTTAGAAAAAATCCCAAAGGAGGTAACCGTACTTTTTGATGAAGCATACGGTGAATATGTCACTGCAAAAGACTTTCCAAATACGATTGAGTTAATGAAAAAATATGATAATATTGCGATGATGCGCACGTTTTCTAAAGCATATGCACTTGCTGGTTTACGTATCGGTTACTTGGTTGCGACAGCTGAATTGGCTGCACAATTAAATGTATTACGACCACCATTCAATACAACACGTTTATCAGAGCAGGCTGCTTTAAAAGCGTTTGAAGATCAAGATTACTTACTAGAAGTTGTGGAACGTAATCGAATTGAGAGAGAGAAATTTGATGGTTTAGAAACTTCTGTAAAGCTTTATCCATCGGAAACGAATTTTATCTTTGCACAAACAGACCGCGCAAAAGAACTAGATGAACAGTTGCTTCAAAATGGTATCATTGCACGAGGGTTTCCAAATGGCGTGCGCATCACTTTAGGTTTTCCAGAGCAAAATGAAGTGATTCGCAAAGTTTTACAATCCTTTTAGTACATTGATACCCTAGAAATAAGGGCGTGTTATAGAGGCATCAAAACATGACTGTTTTGATAGCCTTCTAAATGAAATGAATAATAGGGAGCGATTAGATGAGAGTGTCAATTGGGATAGACATGGATGAGGTTTTAGCTGATACGACAGGAGCACTAATCGATGAATTTAATCGTCGTACCGAACTCGGTATAACAGTAGAACAAATTGTTGGACGTAAAATTTACGATATTATGCCAGAGCATACCGCAGAAATTCGTGATATTTTAGCGTCTGATGGGTTCTTTCGACGTTTAAATGTTATGAAAGATGCACAAGAAGTCGTTAAAAAGCTTGCTGCCCATTACGATATTTACATTGTAACTGCAGCGATGGATGTGCCAACATCTTTCCATGATAAATATGATTGGTTATTAACACATTTTCCATTTTTAGATCCACAGCAATTTGTTTTCTGTGGGCGTAAAGGTATCGTCGCGACAGATTATTTAATTGACGATAGCCCTAAACAATTAGCAATTCATACGGGCAAACCTTTAATGTTTACAGCGCCACATAATGAAGGCAATACGGACTTCGAACGCTTGAACAATTGGAAAGAAGTTGAAGCCTACTTTTTAAGTGATATTACTGAAGAAGAATCTTTATCATAGAAAGTCAGATTAAATTTAACAACACAATAAAACACATGTGTCAGTGACTTTTTGCTGACACATGTGTTTTTTATTGATTATTTTCAGCGGGTGGGGCTGTTAATAATTGAATCGCTTTTGGAATAATTTCAATCGTGGTTGGTGTTGTCATGTCGATTTCACCGTCGATATCGACGCGCATTTCAGGGTCAGTCGTAATTTTGATTGTATGACTGGAAATATGCTGGATATTGTCGCTAATTTCATTCCAAGTCATACTATCTCTTAAACTAAAAATATCTTTAAGGATGCTCATACTGTAGTTATTAAAGATAAAAGTGTTGAGTACACCATCTGAAGGAGACATATCTGTTAATGGGATTTTTCCGCCTCCAATAAATCGGCCATTTGCAAATAACAGCATTGAAGTTTCTCCTGAATACGTTTGCCCATCAATTTCTAAAGTATATTTAAAATGTTTAGGGTTGGTTATCGTTTTAAATGTAGAGGAGATGTAGCTTAATTTTCCGAAGAGGTCTTTTGATTTTCCTTTCACATTCTCCGCATTTTGCACCATCAAACCAATACCAGCAAAGTTGAGGGCGTAGCGATCGTTCACTTTCATGACATCATAAGTTTGCGGCGTCGCAACTAAAAGGTCATGACTCGCTTCCACGGCTTTATTCGTTAAATTGAGTGTCTTTGCGAAATCATTAAATGTACCGCCCGGAATGACGCCAATTGGAATATGGAGTTGGTGTTTGAGTACACCATTGATCAGTTCATTAACGGTACCATCGCCACCTAGAATAAAGAGGACCTCTATTTGTTCAATATTGTTATTGTCTTTTATCATTTTACAGTAGCGTTCAATGTCGCCTTCATTTTCACTTAGTTGGATGGAAAGCCTTTTACAAAGTTGTGAAAGTGCAACGGTCACTTCCCCTAAGCCTTCATGGATATTTTGAAGGCCTGAATGTTCATGATAAAAAAGTAAACCGTGTTCATATTTCGGGGTCATTGTGTTGACTCCTTTCGTTAATCTTAGTTCTCATTGTATATCTAAACGTAGTGTATGTTAATCATTTTAAACAGAATAGTGAATCTAAAAAGAGTAGGAGAAGTCTAAAGTTGAACTTAGATTTCTCCTACTCCTGCTTTACTTTATTGTATTTGAAAGTCAATCATGCGAGCCGTTTAAAGTAATGTGTTAACGAATACCTTTCATCGCTTTAAGAATAAGTGGTGTACCAAGTGCAACAAGTAATGCAACGACAACAGCTATACCGCCAATTAAACCAAAGTAGTTTTGGTCTCCAATAATCGGTTGTAGCTTTACGAGCTGTGCGTTAATGGCTTGTGCAGTTGCGTTTGTCAGTAACCATAAACTCATCATTTGTGAATTGAATTTTTCAGGCGCCAGTTTTACCGCAGAACTGTTACCTGTTGGAGAAATACACAATTCACCTATAACACAAATGAAATAAGATAGAACAATCCACATAAACCAAATTTCTGAGCCATTATATGCGTATATGACAACCATCATTAATATAAATGAAACGCCTGCTAATACGAGACCAATCGCAAATTTGATAGGTAGACTCGGCTCGAAACGACCTAATTTACGCCATAATAATGAGATTGCAGGCGCTAAAACGACGATAAAGAATGGGTTAATCGATTGGAACCATGTCACTGGAAAAGCACTATGCCAACCGAGCAAATTAAATGTAAGGTCTGCCTTTTCATCCGCATAAACATTAAGGACATTGGCACCTTGTTCTTGGATAGACCAAAAAATAACGCCGACAATAAACAAAGGAATAAATGCAATAACACGTGAACGTTCAACATCTGATGTGTCTTTACTAACAATCATGATGAAGAAGTATCCAATCGGTAAGGCAACGCCTAATATTAAAACGATAAAACTAATTAAATCAAATGTAAGCGTTCCTGTTGCGTATGTAACGCCAAGTAATATGAGTAAGAGTAAGCCTAGGCTTCCAAATGTGATGCCATATTTTTTCTTTTCTGATGGACTTAATGGGTGAGGTGCAGTTGTTCCAATTTCGCCTAAATTTTTCTTATGGAATAGCAAATAGAATAAAAGTGATAATGCCATACCAATTGCAGCAATAAGGAATCCACCGTGGAAGTTGCCCGTATTTCTAAAATGATCCAATACTAGTGGAGAAAGAAATGCCCCCATATTTACCGACATGTAAAAAATAACAAAACCTGAATCGACACGATCGTCACCTTTAGGATATAAGCGACCAACAATATTAGAAATGTTTGGTTTCATTAAACCAGAACCTACAATGATAAATACCATTGAAGCAAGTAATCCTGATAATCCAAACGGCAAACTTAAACAGATGTGACCAATAATAATCAATAATGCACCGTAAACCATCGA
Organism: Staphylococcus coagulans; assembly: GCF_022557135.1. Taxonomy (NCBI): domain Bacteria; kingdom Bacillati; phylum Bacillota; class Bacilli; order Caryophanales; family Staphylococcaceae; genus Staphylococcus; species Staphylococcus coagulans. The sequence continues at coordinate 2,133,289 of NZ_CP092966.1, read as the reverse complement.
GCGACGTGTACCCAGTATGCGGTCAGCAATCCATCCCCCTAGAATGGAAGTCATAAAAATTAATGAACCGTAGACAGCCATCAACGACTGGGCAAAAGTTTTTTCAAGGCCTAAACCACCTTGACCTACATTGTAGTAAATATAGTATATCAGAAGGGCTCTCATACCGTAATAACTGAATCTCTCCCAAAATTCAACAGTATAGAGTACTCCTAAACCACGAGGATGTCCGAAAAAACCTTTTTGAGGAATGGTCTGGACAGCTTTTTCGTGTGATAATTCTGACATTTTAATCAATCCTTCCTGTCTGAACAAAGCATATAGAAGCCATTTTACGCCTGATATATTTAAATTTCAATAAGTTTCTGAAAATATAATACTGAAAATGTGAATTTTGTATGACGACAAAATATTTTGAATAATTTTAATTTTAACAATTTACCTATCAAGCGTGATTGAATGAATATGAAACGAAGTAGGGCACTATCTAATTGTGTGAATACTTTAAGATGCCTAAGTCGGTTCATGCTAGTGTTCTATTTGATCTAAAACACTAAAAAAAGACACTTACTAAGACAGCAGAGGTTATAGTGTTAGGGATTATTAAACTAACAACGCCTCTTTCATTCGTTTTAAATGGATTTATAGAATAAAAGGTTAAACTTTCCAGACCCTCATATGGTACCAAATAATAAAATAAGAAGAAAGTAATTGATTTTGAGTTTTTTATTAATAAAAACAAACAAAAATGACAAGCCAAGTTATCAAGCGTGAAATAATTTCGCAGAGTTAAACTTAATTAACACTTGATATGATAAGAGAGCCATAGCAGATTTAGGTCTACGAGTGGCGTTTTAGTAATAGGGAGATAACACTTTATCAGATAAGTAAAAACGGAAGTAGAACTGAAATCGAATCGATTTCGTCGTTCCACTTCCGCTTCTTATTTGTGTCATCGTTGAAGTTAAATGTTATTTAACACCTTGCATTAAGTTTTTAATAAATGGTGCGATACAAATTAAAATGATACCGATGAGAAGTGCGACTGCACCAGAAATTAAGAAATATTGATTTGTACTAATATGTGTATACATCGTTACCATTTGGGCGTTAATCCCTTGTGCCATCGCGTTAGATAAGAACCATACACTCATCATTTGTGCGGTAAATGCTTCTGGTGCTAATTTGGTAGTTGTCGATAAGCCAATAGGCGATAAGCAAAGTTCACCCATCGTTACAATTAAGAAACTCGCAACCAACCAAAATGGATTAATCAAATCAGCATCGCCAGGGATAACCATGATTAAGTAAGAAACTCCTGCTAAAATAACACCAATTGCAAATTTGATAACAGTAGGTGGATTAAAACGACCTAATTTTACCCACAATATAGAAAATAATGGCGCAAGCGTAATGATAAAGAGTGGGTTTAGCGATTGAAACCAAGCAGGTGGGATATGAAAATCGATGAGTCCACCAGTGACTTTTGCTAAATCAAGTTGCGTTTTAGTATCAGCGAATTGCGCAAGTACAGTTGAACCTTGCTCTTGAATCATCCAAAATGCAACCGATGCAATGAATAAAGGAATATAAGCATAAACTCTTTTGCGTTCATGATCGGCTGTTTTTTTACTTAAAATAATTTTAACAAAATAAAAGAGCGGTAAAAATACACCCAAAAGCGTAATAAAGTTTGCAAATGTGGCTATCGTTAACAGTTGTAATTGATTTAAAATAAAGCAAACTACTGCAATGACAACAGCCACAATAATAACGATTTTGATTAATTTTGAACGCTCTGCTTTTGTTAACGGATCGGGTACTTCTAATCCAGCAAGACCCAAATATTTTTTATTCGTGATGTAGTATGTAACTAATCCAATAAACATCCCTACTGCAGCAATAGCAAAGCCGAAGTGGAAACCGAGGTTCACTTGTGCCCAACCTACAATAAGTGGGGAAAGCAATGCACCTAAATTAATACTCATATAGAAAATTGTAAAAGCTGCATCTAAGCGTGGATCATTTTTTTCATACAATAAGCCTACTGTTGAGGAAATGTTAGGTTTCAACATCCCTGTCCCAATAATTAACACGAGTAATGCAATTAAAAGGATGACAAAGTTATTGGGTAGAGATAAAAGAATATGCCCGAGCATAATGAGTGTTCCACCGTAAAACAGTGCGTGACGTGTACCAGTAATACGGTCAGCAATCCATCCACCGATCACACCACTCATATAAACTAACGCACCATAAATAGAAACAATTTGTAGTGCGACACCTTGATCGAGGCCAAATCCGCCTTTAGCGATAGAATAATAAATATAGTAAGCTAAAATGGCTTTCATACCATAATAGCTAAAGCGCTCCCAAAATTCAGTAAAAAATAATGTACTTAAACCTTTAGGATGCCCGAAAAAACCTGTACGTGGCGTACTGTTCAATATTTCTTTCTTTGTGTAATGTGCGCCCATTAAAAAGTCCCCCTCTTCGCATGAAGTTAAAACCATTTTATAACTAAATTGTAGATTAAACAAGACAATGATTAATATGATATACAACTTAGCTTTAAATATTTCAAAGAAGCTAATTCATTTATGTGCATATTTTTAGGTAGGATAATATAGATTTAAAGTGATTTGTTATAAAAGAGGAGGACGCTCTGAGATATGAAACGCAGTTTTATCATAAAAAGGAAGCGCTCAGACGATTTTCTATTAAAATCATCTGAGCGCTATTTACTTTGGGATGGATGTGCTAGCCTCTTGTGCTTTAAATGTATTTAAATAAAATTATCTGTTATCAACTGTTTCAGGGTATAAATCATGATTCATCATGCGATAGTCGGCCATTTTTTCATATTTTGTTTCTGGACGACCATAGTTCGTATAAGGATCAATTGAAATACCACCACGAGGCGTGAATTTACCCCATACTTCAATGTAGTGAGGGTCCATTAATTCTATAAGGTCATTCATGATAATATTCATACAGTCTTCATGAAAATCACCATGATTACGAAAACTAAACAAATAAAGTTTGAGTGATTTTGATTCAACCATTTTTACATTTGGAATATATGAAATATAGATGGTAGCAAAATCAGGTTGACCTGTAATTGGACATAAAGATGTGAATTCAGGGCAGTTGAATTTAACAAAGTAATCTCGTCCCTGATGTTTATTATCAAACGTTTCTAATACGTCTGGACGGTAATCAAAATCATATGTGTTGTTTTGATTGCCGAGTAATGTAATATCCTTTAATTCTTCTTTTGAACGACCTTTAGGCATTGGTATGCCTCCTTCTTTAATTTGATTGTTGCTTTTTATGACGATGTTCAGAGTATGTGGCGCGTCTTGCTTTTTCAAACATATAATAACTTGCACCTAGAATAATAATATAACCAATTACAGCGTAGAAATCAGGTGCTTCTTTGAATAAAACAAAACCTATGAGTGCTGTAAAGATGATAGAAGCGTATGTGAAAATAGAAATATCTTTTGCAGGTGCATAACTGTATGCGACAGTAATTCCGATTTGACCAACAGCTGCTGAAAGTCCTGCTAAAACAAGGTAGATGATTTGTATACGGCTCATCGGTTCATACGTAAATATAACAAATGGTAACAGCGCAATAACTGAGAAGAATGAAAAATAAAAAACAATCGTGTAAGGTGCTTCGCGTGTACTTAATGCACGTACAGCTGTATAAGCCGAAGCTGCAAAAATACCAGACAACAATCCTGTCAACGCAGGTAATATTTCTGAAGAAAATTCAGGCTTGACTACAAAAAGCATCCCAACGATTGCGACAAGCATCGCTGTAATTTGATACTTTTGAATATATTCTTTTAAAAATATTAAGCTTAATAGAATCGTCCAAAATGGGTTGAGTTTCATAAGTATGTCTGCATCGCTTAAAACCATATGATCAATGGCATATATATTTAACAACACACCCGTTAAGCCTAAAATCGAGCGTGTAATGAGTAAGGGTTGACTGCTGAGTTTACCGAAAAAAGGTTGCTTGAATTTAATAATAAAGAAAAGGGGAATAAACATCGCTACAAAATTTCGAGCTAATGATTTTTGAAATACGGGCAAATCTCCGGCGAGACGAAAGAAAACAGCCATAAAGCTAAAACCAATCGCAGAAATTAAGATAGCAACGATGCCTTTCATTTTTGAATTCATTAAATCGCCTCTTAATTATAAAAATTTGACTTATACATCGTAGCATAAAAAGCGTTACCGTGCATTATATCTTGAAATTTTGTGAAGGAAGTGTACAATAAAATAGAACATACGTTCTATTTTAGGTGGTCTAATAATTCTTTTATCATCAAAAGTCAAGCGTTAAAAATGTTTTCTTACAGAAAAAATTTTTCTGTTTCCCTAACCTATTGATACTATCGCTTTTGATGACAATCGGTGACAAAAGTTCATATTTATCTCTTTAAAAACAGAAAGGACTTATGTATAATGAAACACATAATATAGTACCGATGAACGAAAAGAAACACTATATATTGTGTTTGAAAGATGAGAAATAGGATGAAAACGGTTGGAATTGATAGAGGATTACACGTTTTTGCACATTCTATTTCTTTTCTTCTCTACATGTAGTGTTATTAATTTTTTAATGAACGATTGCATGATGAATATAGCAATTTGCGAAATGAGCGCATCATCTTAAAGTGCATATGACAACAAATATATGTTCGCATTTAATTAAATGCGAATTATATTGTGATTGAGAGAAAACAAAAGCAATTATATAAAAATCGTTCATTTAATATGAAAGGCGGTTATTCAATATGAAAGTCGTTTTTTATTCTTTTACCGGCAATGTAAGACGCTTTGTTAAGCGTGCAGAACTTGATAACACACTTGAGATTAATGAAACGAATGCATCTGAAGAGATGACAGAACCCTTTATTATTGTGACAAGTACAATTGGTTTTGGAGAGGTGCCTCAACCAGTACAACAATTTTTAGGGAAAAACCATGAATATTTAAAGGGCGTTGCAGCAAGTGGAAATCGCAACTGGGGACAAAACTTCGCAAAGGCTGGCGTAACAATTTCTGACGAGTACAATGTCCCTTTATTATTGAAGTTTGAATTACATGGGAATGCCCAAGACACAACAGAATTTAAAGAGAAGGTGGTCAATTTTTATGAAAACTATGGAACAAAAGCAGTACAATCACATTGAATTAAACAATCAAGTCACAAAGAGAAATGAAAACGGCTTTTTTCAAATAGAAAAAGACCAAGAAGCGTTAGCGGTGTATCTTGAAGAAATTAAAGATAAAACCGTTCATTTTGATAGTGAATTGGAGCGCCTTCACTTTTTAGTTGATAATAATTTTTACTACAACGTATTTAACGAATACAGTGAAGCGCAACTTGCTGAAGTCATTGCATTTGCATCTTCAATTCCATTTGCATTTGCGAGCTATATGTCAGCAAGTAAGTTTTTTAAAGACTATGCACTTAAAACCAATGATAAATCAAAGTACCTTGAAGATTATCATCAGCATGTCGTGATTGTGTCACTATACCTTGCAAAAGGTAATGTCGCTTTAGCAAAACAATTTATTCAAGCGATGATTGATCAACGTTACCAACCAGCGACACCTACATTTTTAAATGCAGGACGTGCACGTCGTGGGGAACTTGTATCATGTTTCTTATTAGAAGTGGACGACAGCTTAAATTCCATTAACTACATAGATTCAACTGCAAAACAACTCAGTAAGATTGGTGGCGGTGTCGCTATTAATCTATCTAAACTACGTGCCAGAGGCGAAGCAATCAAAGGCATCAAAGGTGTAGCAAAAGGCGTGCTCCCTGTTGCTAAAGCTTTAGAAGGTGGCTTTAGTTATGCTGATCAGTTAGGTCAACGTCCAGGAGCAGGTGCAGTATACCTTAATATTTTTCATTATGATGTGGAAGAGTTTTTAGACACTAAAAAAGTAAATGCTGATGAAGATTTACGTTTGTCTACGATTTCTACAGGTCTAATTGTGCCATCTAAGTTTTTTGAACTAGCAAAAGAAGGTAAAGACTTCTTTATGTTTGCGCCACATACGGTTGAAAAAGAATACGGTGTCACACTCGATGACATTAATATTGATGAATATTACGACCAACTTGTTGAAAACCCAAATATTATGAAGAAAAGCAAAGATGCACGTGAAATGTTAAATATGATCGCGCAAACACAATTGCAATCAGGCTATCCTTATTTAATGTTTAAAGACAATGCCAACCGTGTGCATGCGAACTCTAATATCGGCCAAATCAAAATGAGTAACTTATGTACGGAGATTTTCCAATTACAAGAAACATCTGTCATTAATGATTATGGTATTGAAGATGAAATTAAGCGAGATATTTCATGTAACTTAGGTTCATTAAACATTGTAAATGTAATGGAGTCTGACAAGTTCAGAGATTCAGTGCATACAGGTATGGATGCACTGACTGTTGTAAGTGATGAAGCTAATATTCAAAACGCACCTGGTGTAAGAAAAGCAAACAGTGAACTTCATTCTGTTGGTTTAGGTGTGATGAACTTACACGGTTATCTTGCGAAAAATAAAATAAGCTATGAATCAGAAGAAGCTAGAGACTTTGCTAATGTTTTCTTCATGATGATGAACTATTATTCAATCGAACGTTCTATGGAAATCGCAAAAGAACGTGGCGAAACTTTTGTTGGCTTTGAACAAACAGATTATGCAAATGGTCGCTATTTTGAGCGTTATACGTCTGAAGACTTTTTGCCACAATATGATAAAGTAAAAGCATTATTCGAAAATCACGATATACCAACACGTGAAGACTGGAAAGCATTACAAGCTGAAGTTGAAAAATACGGTCTTTATCATGCATACCGTTTAGCGATTGCACCAACTCAAAGTATCTCATACGTACAAAATGCGACAAGTTCTGTTATGCCAATCGTGGATCAAATTGAACGACGCACATACGGAAATTCTGAAACATTTTATCCAATGCCATTTTTATCACCGCAAACGATGTGGTATTACAAATCAGCATTTAACACAGATCAAATGAAATTAATCGACTTAATTGCAACGATTCAAACACACATTGATCAAGGTATTTCTACAATTCTCTATGTAAACTCAGAAATTTCAACACGTGAATTATCTCGACTTTATGTTTATGCACATTACAAAGGGCTTAAATCTTTATATTACACAAGAAATAAATTACTTAGCGTCGAAGAATGTACAAGTTGCTCAATTTAGCCATAAATTGATGCCGAACTAATATTAACTATCATGCTTGGGGCAACGAAGTCATTGATTTCAGCCCCATACATGCGTGATGCATAGATCGTGATACTAATAAAAAGATAAGGAGAAATGGAAATTAATGATAGCTGTAAATTGGAATACTCAGGAAGATATGACGAATATGTTTTGGCGTCAAAACATTGCTCAAATGTGGGTTGAAACAGAATTTAAAGTTTCAAAAGATATTGCGAGTTGGAAAACTTTAACTGAACAAGAACAAGATGCCTTTAAAAAAGCATTAGCTGGGTTAACAGGATTAGACACACATCAAGCTGATGATGGTATGCCTTTAATCATGATGCATACAAGTGACTTACGTAAAAAAGCTGTCTATGCTTTTATGGGGATGATGGAACAGATTCATGCGAAAAGTTATTCACATATTTTCACAACATTGCTTCCTTCAAGTGAAACGGATGAGTTATTGGACAAATGGGTAATTGAAGAGCCACATTTGAAATACAAATCTGAGAAAATTGTTGGGACGTATCATAAATTATGGGCGAAAGAAACAACAATATATGATCAATATATGGCGCGTGTTGCAAGTGTATTTTTAGAAACATTTTTATTCTTCTCTGGTTTCTATTATCCACTTTATTTAGCAGGGCAAGGCCGTATGACGACATCTGGAGAAATTATTCGTAAAATTTTATTAGATGAATCCATTCACGGTCTATTTACTGGACTGGATGCACAAAGTTTACGTAGCGAGTTATCCGAAAGTGAAAAACAAAAAGCGGATCGTGAAATGTATAAATTATTAGAAGATTTATATGCAAACGAAGAATCTTACACACGTAAATTGTATGAGCCTCTTGGTTTGGCTGATGACGTGCTCAATTATGTACAATATAACGGTAACAAAGCACTTTCTAACTTAGGTTTTGAACCGTACTTCGAAGAAAAAGAGTTCAGCCCAATTATTGAAAATGCTTTAGACCGTACAACTAAAAACCATGACTTCTTCTCAGTAAAAGGAGACGGTTACGTTTTAGCACTTAACGTTGAAGGCTTACAAGACGAAGACTTTATTTTTGATGACAACGATAAAGCATAAAAAGATATAAACTCCTCTTTTTCTAGGCGTGACGGCATGTTAGATGTCGGGATGTCTTGAGGAAGTCTATACAATTTGATTGAGCAACCTCACCTCCAACTGGTGAGGTTGTTTTTGTGGCGCTCTGTCAAAACGAACTGATGCGCAAAATGTAGAGGTGAACTTAAGTCAAGAATACTGAAATAGAAAAAAAGAGTATTCTTTAGGGAGCATATTATCTAACGTTGAAAGCACTTTTTTAGAATTGTAAAAAATAAGGATATATTCCACAATGCCCAACATCACTTCATTCTTGGTTTGATAGCCTTAATGATATATCAATTCTTTTTGATGAACTACAAAAAGATTCGTGCACACGAAGATAGGCGCTATACTTAATATTTAAGACGTGGTTGGAGTGTAATGTCCAATCTAGTTTTGATAAGACAACAAAAAGAGCGGGGCAAAAATCTACACGATTTTTGCCCCGTTTTAGCTATTCATACTAGGGGAAGCATGATTCACCCCAGTCATTCCTTTTCAGTCATTTCACTAATGTGATGTTATTATAAACAAAATAAAAAGAATTCCTGATTTTAGCTCAAATGAAAACCATATTAAATCTCGAAATAGTGATGATAATGAAATTTACATCGATTATTAAAATGGGCATCACATTCTGGACAAGCTTCCGACATCATATAAGTTTCAATTGACATTTCATGGCCGCAAACGCCACACATAATGGCCTTTACTTGGAATTCATCTGAATGCCATCGTTTTGGGCGATGCTTCTCAGATTCATTATGGCACTTAAAGCAAGGGTAATATTTTTCACAGCATTTAAACTTTATTGCAATAATATCATAAGGCGTATGATAATGAATACATCGTGTTTCTTTATCTACAGTGGCACCATACACTTTAGGCATACTATTCGCTCCTCACATCAGTTACTATTGATCTTCTAACTTTTCTCCAATAATGCGAACTTCACGTTCTAATGCAACATCAAATTTCTCTTTTACAACAGATTGAACATGGTGGATGAGACTTTCATAATCTGTTGCTGTCCCGTTATCAACATTTACCATAAATCCTGCGTGCTTTTTCGATACTTCTACGCCACCAATACGATGACCTTGCAAGTTTGAGTCTTGTATGAGTTTCCCAGCAAAATAGCCAGGTGGGCGACGGAAGACACTCCCACATGATGGATATTTAAGCGGTTGTTTTGACTCTCGACGCTCTGTTAAATCATCCATCTTTTCTTGAATACTTTCGAGCTGACCAGGTGTTAGGGTAAAGGCAGCTTCAAGGACAACGTAATGTTGCTGTTGGATAATACTATTTCGATAATCGAGTTCTAATCCATTATGTGTGAGTTGGAGCAATTCGCCTCGTTCGTTAATCACACGTGCATAATCAATGACATCTTTAATCTCGCCACCATATGCGCCAGCGTTCATGTATACAGCGCCCCCAACTGAACCTGGAATACCGCAAGCAAATTCAAGCCCTGTCAGTGACAAATCACGTGCTTTTCTTGAAACGTCAATAATTGCTGCACCACTGCCAGCAATAATCGTTGCATCAGAAGCCTCGATATGATTTAAATCTAATAAACTTAAAACAATGCCTCTAATCCCACCATCACGAATAATAATGTTAGAGCCATTACCTAAATAAGTTACTGGAATTTGGTTATCGTAAGCATATTTTACGACTTTTTGTACATCTTCATATGAATCAGGCGAGATGTAAAAATCTGCATTACCTCCAGTTTTTGTATAAGTATAACGTTTAAGGGGCTCGTCTACTTTAATGATGCGTTCTGGGATGAGCGCTTTTAACTCTTGTAAGATGCTAGAATGATTCAAAATTAACATCCTTTCTTTGTCTGTATTCGTTGATAATTTAATTATTTCTGCAACAAAGTTCTGCTTAATATTTTGTTTTAGAAATGTCGGCAGAAATTTATTTAATTCTATTTTAACTGTTTTATGATAAAGCGTCATGTTTTAATCGAAATTCTAAGACGAATATTGACGCAGATTTTTAAACCATTGTGCTTTTTGTGCTTCATAATCTCGAATAGCTAACGTTGTATCTGTCAATTGCTGTTTTTGTGTTGAAAAATAGTCAATGGCTTTTGGATAGGATGTTAACAAATCATGATATTGCGCATACTGTTCGAAAATAGGAGTGTGACGTTGGAGAATATGCAGTCGGACTTCCTGTTTTAAATCAATTAAGTTATTAAACTTCGCCATCATAACCTTTTTTTCGTAAGGATGATGCAAACGATAAAATCCAGCGTAATTTAATCTTTTTTCATCTAATGAAGTAATATCATGAAGGTTGTCCACACCGACTAAAATGTCTAGGATGGGTTCTGTAGGATAGTTAAAATGAAAGGTCCCTCCGATATGCTGTGTACTTTTCACTGGAGACTTCAATAAGTTAAAGAGAATATCTTGATATTTTTGATATTGTTGCGCATAAAAATCTTGGTGTTGCTCGGTAATAAAAGGTTGAACATGACGATACATGTGAAAGCCTCCTTATGGCTAAAATAAGGCATTTTGCTTAATTCTGCATAACTATAACATATATTATTTTCAAGTTAAATATGTTTCTGTATAATACGAATTAATAAGGGGTGCAATGATGAAAAAATGGATTAAAATTATAATTTTAAGCTTTTTAGCGCTCATGTTACTTCCGGCATGTATGCATTCGTCTGAAGACCAATTAAAAGCGTTTGATCAACATATGAAAATAGTCAATGAAAAAGAACGCATATTAAGTAAAACACTCAATCAAATGGACTTAAATCAAATTCATTATTTAAGTCAAACCGATACGACAGATAAAAATAAACAAGCATTTAATGACATAAAAAAAGCAATCGATCAAAAGTTAAAGCCGAAATTTAAAGATTATAAAGAGGAAGCCAATCAACTACCAGCACGAGATGATACATTGAAAGCATTAAAATCAACTTATTTAAAAGGAATTGATCAAAAAGAACATGAAATCAAACAATTGGATTCATTTATAGCACTTTGTCAAAAATCTATTCAATCCAATGAAAAAATTCTAGATTCTACACAAGCATTTGAAAAACACCGTAGTCGTGTCGAGTCGCAAATGAACTTGGCGAAACAAACAGAACAAGGTTCAAGAGAAAATGAAATGCTTGAAAATAAACTCATCAGTAACAACCAAGAGATTAAAGAGATAGCAGAAAAATCAATGAATGCTAAAAGTGAGAAGGCACAATTAGATGCCATTCATAAAGAAATGCTACCGCTCATTCAAGGACAAATAAAAGAACTAAATAAAACGCAATTAAAAGACAGTGCAACAAATAACGCGCGTCAAAATGCGATTGAAATGTATTATAAATTAGAACGTTATTATCAAGAAAGAGCGAAAACGATTCAATATAGTGAAAAATTATCAAAATTTGATGTGAATCAATTAGTAACAAAAGGGGACGATTTAGAACGTTTCGATCAACCTTTTGAAAAAGAAAAAAGAAAGTTAGAGTCTAAATAAGATCGCTCGTAATACTAAGGATTAAAGGGGAATCATATGCGTCATAAGGAAGAAAAGAATGGATTTCATACGTGTAGATTTCCAGTTTCAATCAAAATTAAAGGTTAACAAGGATAGATTATGTGTGTATAATGGTACACATTGAGAAAAGTTGAATTAAATGACAGATAAAAGACAAACAGAAAATATACTTAGAGGTGAAGAGAATGGCGATAAAGCTAACTTCGATTGACCAATTTGAGCAAGTGCTTGAACAAAACAACTATATTTTTATATTAAAGCATAGTAATACATGTCCAATTTCCGAAAATGCATTTGACCAGTTTAATAAATTTTTATATGAACGTGATATGGACGGTTATTATCTCGTTGTTCAAGAAGAAAGAGAATTATCGGATTATATTGCTGAAAAAACAGGTATTCAGCACGAATCACCACAGGCATTTTATTTTGTAAATGGTGAGGTCAAATGGCATGATAGCCACAATAATATTAATGTATCTTCACTTGCGCAAGCTGAAGAGTAATCAATTTGTAAAATGGAACGCTTATAGGGTATTGTAGAATCACTACAAAATGTCTATAAGCGTTCTATTCGTTTGTATTCAATTATAAGTCAACGCTATAATATGGAGTGGTTGAACAATCCATGATTATTAAAATGGACAAATAGAGAGAAAATGGAAGCTTAATCTTTCCAAAAGCATACCTTGTTATAGCGTTTATGCAAGCAAGATACCTATTGTATTATAAATGTAGCGCTCATAGTACGCTAGCAGTTTGAGCAGTGAAAAAACAGTATAATCAATAACGAATCGTTTCAATTTGATATTTAAGAGATATGAGAGATAAGAGGGTGACAAAATGAAAGTTTTAGTTGCGATGGATGAATATAACGGCATTATTTCGAGTTATGATGCTAATCGCTATGTGGAAGAAGCTGTAGCGAGCCAATTAGAATCTGCAGATATCGTTCAAGTTCCATTATTTAATGGTAGAAGAGAATTGCTGAACGCTGTATTTCTATGGAAGTCTGGAACACAGTATCGAATCTCTGCGCATAATGCTGAAATGCAAGCTGTTGATGTCACATACGGCCATACAGATGATGGTTTAACAGTGATTGAAGCAAGTCAATTTTTAACAGGTCAAGCGCCACACGTCAACTTGACAAGCTATGGTCTTGGTGAAGTCATTCGACATGCGTTAGATAAAGCGGCACAACATATCGTTATTTCAGTTGGTGGCATTGCTTCATATGATGGCGGTGCGGGTATGTTAGAAGCGTTAGGTGCACGTTTTTATGATGACGAAGGTCAACGTGTTGACATGACAAAAGGTGCACGCCAAATTAAGCATGTTCGTCATATTGATACAAGTGATTTGGATCAACGGTTGCAACAATGTCGTATCCAAGTTTTGGTCGATTTTGAAAGTAAGTTATATGGTAAACAAAGTGCGATTATGAAAACTTATATAGAACAGCAAATAGATAGAACTCAAGCTGTAGAAATTGATAACCTATTATGGTATTTGAGTGAGTTATTTAAAAATGAACATCAATTGTTGTTAGGTCCTATTGAAAGAGGCGGTGCAGGCGGTGGGACTGCTGCAACTATGGCGGCACTGTTTAATGCTGAAATCAATACAAGTCATGAACTTGTTGATCAAATTACAGGTCTTGATCAATTAGTTGGACAAGCGGATTTAATCATCTTTGGTGAAGGTATAGATGAACAAGATGAAATTATAGATACATCATCATTGCGCATCGCTGAATTATGTCAAAAACATGATAAAGTTTCTGTGGCATTGTGTGGCACTGCAGATAAATTTGAACGTTTCGAAGCTTTAGGTGTAACGGCTATGTTTAATAGCTTTATCGAAATGCCAAAACAATTGACAGACTTCAAAATGGGGATTCAATTACGCCATAATACAATACAAGCCATCAAGTTATTGCGCACGCATTTACCACAATAAAAGAAGTTTAGGATAACAATAATTTGAGTTGTTTTAAGATGACATCTAGATTGAGGGGGTTAAATTGCCTCCCTCAATGAAGAATGCTTTCAAAGCGAAATACAATTGATAAAAAAGAGTCAGAGAATACAGTTTCTCTGACTCTTTTTGACTTCTTTTGACAGCAATAAAGTTATGCTTTTTGATTTTTAGCCACTTTTTGTACGATACCAATGATGACTTGAACTGCTTTTTCCATAACATCAATCGATGCATATTCATAGGGCCCATGAAAATTGTCACAGCCTGTGAAAAGATTTGGTGTCGGTAACCCCATAAATGATAATTGTGAACCATCTGTACCGCCACGTATAGGTGCAGTATTTGGCGTAATGCCTAAATCTTTATAAACGGCTTTAGGAATATCTATAATATGTTGAAGTGGTATGATTTTTTCTGCCATATTATGGTATTGATCATGAATGACAAGGTTTACAGGATTGTAATAATACTGTTCGTTTATCTTCTCTTGAATTTCAATTAAAGTTTGTTTTCGATTTTCGAATGAAGTACGATCATGATCTCGAATAATATATTGTGATGTAACTTTTTCAACATTACCGTTCATTTGCATCAGGTGGAAGAATCCTTCGTAACCATCCGTATGCTCTGGAACTTCTTGAGCAGGTAGCGATTGATGAAAAATATTCGCCAGATTTAAAGCGTTGACCATTTTATCTTTTGCAGAACCCGGATGAACATTGACGCCTTCAAAAGTAATCGTTGCTTCTGCAGCATTAAAACTTTCATATTGAAGTTCGCCTAATTGACTACCATCCATTGTATAAGCAAAATCTGCATCAAAACGTTCAACATCAAATTGATGTGGCCCACGACCAATTTCTTCATCAGGAGTGAAGCCTACTCGAATACGACCATGTTTAATCTCTGGATGATCTAATAGGTAACGTAATGCTTCCATGATTTCTACGACGCCTGCTTTGTCATCTGCACCTAATAATGAAGTGCCATCAGTCGTCATTAAAGTATGCCCTTTAACTTTAACGATGTCTGGAAAGACTTCAGGATTGATTTCACGTCCAGATGTACCTAATTTAATAATACCGCCATCATAATTGTCGACGATTTGAGGATTGACATTTGCAGCATTGAAGTCAGGAGAAGTGTCTACATGAGCTAAAAAGCCAATAGTTGGCACCGGTACTTCAATATTGGTTTCTAATGTCGCAAATAAATAGCCTTGATCATCTAAATCTGTTTGCAATCCCATCGCTGACAATTCTTTCTCTAGAAGATGTAATAAATCCCATTGTCTTGTAGTGGAAGGTGTTGACTCACTATTGGGATCAGATTGTGTATTAATTTTAGTGTAGCGTGTGAGTCTTTCGATAATTTGTTCTTTCAAGTTGACCACTCCTTCTCTTTACGTTAAATACGGTTATTCATATGATAACCTTTACGATAAGTCTTACCTTTAAGTTTACCATAGTAATGCTTGATGCGTGTATAGATATAATAGAAGATCTCAGCGCAGAGTATTCCAAAAGCTATCGCGCCAGACGTTAGTGTTACTTCTAAAAACTGGTTTACAGCGGGTGTATAGGAATTTGATACTAATAGTCGTGTTGCTTCATAAGCCGCGCCTCCTGGTACAAGAGGAATAATACCAGGTAATATAAAAATAATGACAGGGCGTTTATAACGGCGGCTCATCGTATGACTCATAATCGCTAATATAAAGCTTCCAAGAAAAGCGGCCATAACGATGCCGTAGTTCATATCTACAGTGAATTTATAAATGGACCAACCCATTGCTCCTACAAAGCCTGACGCAACTAGCAATCGCTTAGGTGCATTGAATATAACTGAAAATAGCATCGTAGAAATAAAACTAATCATAAACTGCGCAATGTAATACAAAATGACGGTCAATGCTTCCCACACCTTTCTTAAAATATGAGTAATACAATCGCGACGCCTGCTCCGATAGCAAAAGAGGTTAATGCGGCTTCGACACCTCGAGACATTCCGGCAAGTAGTTCTCCCGCCATTAAGTCACGAATGGCATTCGTAATTAAAATACCTGGGACAAGGGGCATAACACCAGCGATTGTGATAATATCCTGATTGATTGCCCAACCCATTTTAGTAAAAAAGGCAGCAATCGTAATCACGACCATTGCACTTATAAATTCAGAGAAAAATTTAATCTGTATAAAGCGTTGTACTAAATCAAATGTTAAAAATGCCGCGCCACCTGCAATAACTGCATAAATAAAATCATGTGCGACACCGCCAAACATGAATAAGAAAAAGCCACATGCAATGGAAGCGGATATAAATTTAATAATAAACGAATACTGTAACGAAGCATGGTCTAAATGAATTAACTCCGATTTTGCTTCGTCTAATGTTAAAGCATTTCGTGAGATTTTTCGTGAGATATTATTAGCCATTGCAATTTTTTCTAAGTCCGTCGTACGTTCACGCACCCGAACAAGACGTGTATTCGTACGATCATTTAAAGAAAAGATGATGGCTGTAGATGTGACGAAAGCATATGTATCTTCAAGTCCATAACTTGCAGCAATTCGGCCCATTGTATCCTCAACTCGGTACGTTTCAGCACCACTTTCTAGTAGGACTTTACCTGCAAGTAAGACAACGTCAATGACTTTATCTTCATCTATAATCGTTAATGCCTCTGCCATGACTATGCCTCCTTTTTAATAACAATCAATTGTCAGTCTACATTGGAATAAAGGGTCTTGCAATATATAATACCTATGTTTTCAAAAAATCATAAGCAAAAGCTTTACATATGGGGAATAAATAATATTTTTCATAATAGGCCCACTCTCAAAATTATCTCAAAATAATTTCACAATTTCACATTAAAAAAGGAGATTCATTCAATGCGCTATAGCGTTACTTTAGTTTCTGAACTAGGTGTTGTTGTTACAGAATTATTTTCTTTTCTACTTTGAAAAAACGACTAAAAATATAGCACTCAAAAAAGACACTTCGCGTGGATGAACGTGTCATACGCGAAGTGTTTAAAGCATCTTGCTTATTGTAATTTAATAATTGGATTAAACATGACTTTATTACGGCCTTCATTTTTTGCAACGTGGAGCATGTCATCTGCATCTTTAAAAACTTTTCGATGAGATTTATGTGATTCACTATCTAAATAGCCGACACCAATCGATACAGAAAGTTTAATCACCGTTTTATCAGGAAGGTGAAAACTAGACTTTTCAACTGCTTTTCGAATATTTTCGGCGAGTTTCACACATTCATCTAAAGAATAATGACGAAGGACAATCGAAAATTCTTCACCGCCATTACGAAAAATTTTAGTCTTTTTAGGTACGTAATTTTGAAATAAGTGAGACATTTGTTTTAAAACGGCATCTCCAGCACGATGTGTATGTGCATCATTGACATCTTTGAAACCATCAATGTCTATCAGTAATAAAGCTAAACTTTGGTTATTATCATCTGCAATACGTGAGACTTCGTTGAGATGACGGTCAAATTCTTTAACATTTCCTAATCCCGTCAAATAATCCACCGTTTCTTCATTTTCGTAACGTTCGATTAAAGAGAAAAATCTTAATAAATCAACATAGAAAATCGCTGTTACTAAAGTAGCGATAACAGAAAGTGGTATTAAGTAGATGACTTCTTTGATATCATACGATGGCATAAATAATGCAATAACGGTCAAAATAATGATACTTAATACATTCAAAATTTGAATTGCAACGACATGGTTCTGTTTTAAAAATGGGCCGATAGTACTCACAACGCCTGCAATGATAATCAGTGCGATAGCATAAGTTAAAGATGTAGATAATACAAAATAGCCGACAAGTGCAATAATAATGGCTGAAATAAATGTGTAAAAGGAATTTGTATAGCGTCCTAAAAATAGTAAAGGAACAAAAGAAAGTTGAACCATATAATGTTCTATGGGTACGGGATATAATGCTAGTAATAGTCCAACAATTGTCATCAATACGGTGATATAGCTTTTTGAAAATCTAAAATCGTGTGATTCTGCGTATTGAAGACGATGAAATAAATATATACCAGCAATGGTTACTGAAATATTATAAATAATAGCTTCAATCATAATTTATGACTCCTTTTCTTGACCATTAGTTATTGTAAGTGAAATGTTACATTTTGTCATTCGTTTTTATAAGAGAAAATCAGAATTTTAAATGATAAAACGTCGTGTTAGTATTTTTATAATAAGTTAAAAAAATTAAAATATCACAATTGTGTCAAAATGGATAGCGATCATAACGCATAGAGTGATCATGAGAATAACGTAAAAGAATATACAATGATAATGAAAAAGAAAATAATAATTTTCGCTTCTATAAATGTTATTAAAGGCATTTACATGTTAATATATGATAATATAATAAAGTGTTTGAAGCGTTTGAATGGTAGGATATATAACAGGATTGAGCGTGTAAAACCATTTTTAAATAGATTTTAATGCAAATAGTTTTATTTTAAAATAAAACGTATGATTATTTGATTCATGCTAAAAGCGCAATCGCGCATAAGATGACGTATGCGCTTTACAAGCGTGCGCAATTTACCGTTTGAAGTTTATAAAAGATGAATGTTGGTTCTAACTTCTAGATTGTCTTATACAAAGCATTCTAACTTTTATTTATGTTTTAGTACAGTTCATTCTTTACGTTAAACTTTCTAAAGGTAGCTCATTATAAATATGCTGTTGTTTGTCGAATATTAATAAAGAAAATTTTCATTTATTGAAGGTGAACTGATGTATACTTTAATACTCATTGGCGTTTCAATGATAGTCAGTTTGATGATTATACCTGTCGTTATCGCTGTTTCTAAAAAATTGGATATTGTTGATAAGCCTAATTTCCGTAAGATCCACACTAAGCCTATTTCAATGCTGGGAGGATCGGCGATTTTACTCTCATTTTTAATTGGTATATGGCTTGGAGAACCTATTGAAAGGGAAATTAAGCCGTTACTTCTAGGTTCAGTTGTGATTTATTTAGTGGGTTTGATTGATGATTTATATGACCTTAAACCTATTATTAAGTTGATAGGTCAAATATTAGCAGCAACTGTAGTTGTCTCTTATGGGGTGACCATTGATTTTATTTCCTTGCCTATTGGACCAACGATTCATTTTGGATGGCTAGGTATCCCAATTACTATTTTTTGGATTGTCGCCATTACAAATGCCATCAACCTTATTGACGGTTTAGACGGTCTAGCTGCAGGGGTATCTGTCATTGCATTAGCTACGATTGCATTTATTGCCATCTTACAAGGTAATATCTTTATCATCATGATTTGTAGTGTATTAATTGGTTCACTACTCGGTTTCCTCGTATTCAATTTCCACCCGGCAAAAATATTTTTAGGGGATAGTGGGGCGTTATTGATTGGCTTTATTATTGGCTTTGTGTCATTACTTGGTTTTAAAAATATTACATTTATATCCTTGTTTTTCCCGATAGTCATTTTAGCTGTACCGTTCATTGATACTTTATTTGCAATGATTCGTCGTGTGAAAAAAGGACAACATATTATGCAAGCAGATAAATCGCATCTCCATCATAAACTGTTGGACTTAGGTTATACACACCGTCAAACCGTCATACTCATTTATTCCATCGCTTTCATGTTTAGTGTTGTAAGTATTATTTTATACTTATCACAACCATGGGGCGTATTCTTAATGATTATTTTGATTGTGGTTACAATTGAGTTGATTGTCGAGTTTACTGGGTTAATTGACGATGATTATCGACCATTACTTAACTTAATTTCAAAGCGAAAAGAGAGTAGATAATAGTGTAGTCTTTTCAAATCCATTTTTACGACAGAATCTTAAGAATGGATTTAGTATTAAGAAGATGAAGCGCTTTTAATTAATCAAGTATTAAATTTTTAAAACTTAATTCAACGAAGTTCGTTTGTTCATAAACAAGTTAGAACGGGATTGGGAGTAATGCCCACTCCCGTTTTTGTTTGTTTTCATGAAAGGATGTTGAGGATGAATGCATCAATGATTTTACACCAGTCATGGAAGGGTAAATTGATTTTTGAAGTCATTCGTTAATCGATATCGAAAGGCAAACGTTTAACAGGGTCTTCTTTCATGGTGAACTTGCCTTGCGTATGTTGGTTTACAAATTGAATATACGCATCGTAATCTTCTTCTAACACATCGATATGATATGTAACTTGATCCGTATAATTTGTGTCTCTTAATATGAAGTTGGTACTTTGAAGTTCGTGCTCAAATTTACCTGTCAGTTCATATGCAATTGATAGTCGTGTTGGAATCGCAGGCTTTAAAGTAACACGTCCAATATCTTGGATGACATCTCTCACTGCGCCACCATATGCACGAATCAGACCGCCCGTACCTAATTTAATGCCTCCAAAATAACGTGTAACAACAACCGCTGCATTATGAACCTCCAGTTTTTTTAACATTTCTAACATAGGGACACCTGCTGTACCACTAGGTTCACCATCGTCATTTGCTTTTTGAATTAACATGGTATCCCCAATTGTATATGCTGAACAATTGTGTGTGGCTTCACGGTGTTCTTTCTTTTTGGTCTCAATAAATGCTTTTGCTTCTGATTCATCTTGCACAGGTTTGATATGTGCGATAAATCGTGATTTATTAATTACATTTTCTATGATATGTTCATCTTTTATTGTAATGACTGAATCTGTCATAAATGTCACCCTTTATTGTTCAAATTACTTTGTCTATTATACTATATTAACAAGTCTCATATAAGATTAGGCAAATGTTGCAATATTTTTTGTTCTTGATGCCACACCACGAGATGAATTTTCTTATAGGCTATAGTACAGTTATCATGAATAAATCGAGCGTCTTTCACGTATTGTTAAAACGCAATAATTGATTTGCGTTAGGTGATTGCATCCACATACCTATTGGAAACCTATGAAAACTGTTGGTATAATTATAAATTGTTGTATGTTAAAACAATAGCAATATAATAAGAAATCTGATATAAAAGAAAGTATCAAGTACATATTGTAAGGATTTGTGTCTTTCGGTTGAATTAAACTGGAGGTGTAATGGCGCGGGTAGGTTTAGTTTAAATATGCATAGCCATACTTGACAACGTTCGAGTCCGAACTGCACACATTGACAATTATCGCTATTTTTTCGATTAGCGTTTATATCACTTAAATCATATCAAAGTGATTGCAAATAAAATACACGATTGTGTTTTAGCTTTTAGAGGAGGAAATAAAAATGAAGATAGCTGTGATGACTGATTCAACAAGCTATATCCCTCAGCATGTTTTAGAAAAAAATAATATTCGTGTTGTACCATTGAGTATTACATTGGAAAACGGTGAGAATTATAAAGAAAATATTTCAATTTTTGCAGATGAATTTTATGATATATTAGAAAAATCAGCAACAATTCCGACGACAAGTCAACCCGCAATTGGCGAGATGATAAATGCTTATGAAGCATACAAAAATGAGGGCTATACAGATGTAATTACGGTTCATCTTTCAAGCGGTATTAGTGGTGCGTATCAAACAGCATTACAAGCAGCTGATATGGTTGAAGGTATTAACGTTCACCCAGTTGATTCAAAAATTGCATGTTTACCAGAGGGTGCACTTGTTATTCGTGCGTTAGACCTAATTGCTCAAGGTTTAGATGTACAAGAAATATTAGCCGATTTGATTGAAATGAGAGATCATACAGGTGCTTTTTTAGTTGTAGATGATTTGAAAAATTTACATAAAAGTGGCCGAATTACTGGGGCGCAAGCATGGATTGGAAACTTACTCAAAATGAAACCCGTGCTTACATTTGAAGACGGTTTAATTGTTCCTTATGAGAAAGTCCGTACAAAAAAGAAAGCGTTGAAATTAATCGAACAAAAAGCAATTGAATTAGCTGATCAGTTTGAAGCTGCAACAGTAATGGTGATTGGCGGAGATAATAAAGAAGAATCTCACCATGTCTATGAAGATCTGCTAGAACGTTTTCCTGAAAAAAATATTATTTTTTCAGAATTTGGTCCAGTTATTTCATCTCATTTAGGTTTAGGTGGTTTTGGGATTGGTGTAACGAATCGTGATATCCGTTTACCTGAAGCAGATGAAGAAGTTGAATAAACATATTCGAAGCATAAGGCATTTTAAAACCAAACGCATAGTGTTGGTTTTAAGGTGTCTTTATTTTTGTGATGCTTAAAGACGAATTTGCTTATAAAAGATGATAAATTGCCAGTTATTTAAATTCTTCGGCCTGTCATTGATTTTTGAATAGCATGAAGTTACAAAAACAATGTGTAAATATTTTTTAAAGCGAGAAAGTAATTCATTGGACATAGGCGTGTATATAGGTGAAAGGGGCCACTTAAATGTATCTTAACGGACAATTGATTACTGATGTAGCGCTATGTAGGAAAGTAGATATCGAAACACAACAGAAAGGCATTGAACGAACGAAACAAGGATGGTTTTGTGCGAGATGTGCAACAACAGCTTCTGAACATTTTTATCGTTACAAGAGTCCCCACCACGAAAAGACAGTTGTATATTGTCGCCACTGTGTTCAAATGGGGAGGATTGATAATTTAACGACGGTCTATATAATGAAAAGTTTAATGAAGTGTACAACAGGGGAGTACCATCTCACTTTCCAGCTGTCGGAACAGCAACAATTTGCTTCTGATCGTATTGTACAAGCGGTTATGAATTTTGAAAGTTTACTACTTCACGCTGTAACAGGTGCTGGAAAAACAGAAATGATGTTTGAAGCTATTGCACGCGCAAGACGTGCCGGATACAATGTGGCGATTGTATCTCCGCGACTAGATGTTGTGGTTGAACTCAGTTATCGTGTTCAACAATCATTTCAAAGCGAAGCAATCGATGTGCTACATCAAGCGAGTAAACAGCGTTATGATGCGCATTTTGTGATTTCAACAGTACACCAACTCTACCGGTTTAAAAATCATTTCCATGTGATATTTGTAGATGAAGTGGATGCTTTTCCTTTATCGATGGATACCACTTTAATGAATACAATTGAAAATGCCGCAAGAACGCATAAAAGTTTGATTTATATGACAGCTACGCCACCTAAAAAATTAAAAGCACAGTTTGATGATAAACATACGATTACTTTACCTGCTCGCTTTCATCAAAAGCCACTTGTCGTCCCACGTTTTAAATACTTTAAAGTTCGTTTTTCCAAAGTTCAATTTTATCTTCTTAATCAAATGAGACATCAACAAAAACAGCAACGAACCACACTGATTTTCTTTAGTGATATTCAACAAATGCGAAAATTTTTTGAAACGTACCGTCATCAAATAGATCAACTTCACTTTGTGCATAGTGAAGATAGTGCGCGCATAAAGAAAGTTGATGCCCTACGACAAAAAGCGTATTCAATTATGTTAACAACCACGATATTAGAACGTGGTTTTACAATGGCAGACTTAGATGTCTGGGTGGTTGATAGTCACCGATTTTCTGCAACAGCATTAATTCAAATTGCTGGTCGTGTGGGGCGGAAAATGCAAAGCCCAGGAGGTGATGTGTGTTTTTTTCACGAGGGAAGAACAACAGCCATGTATACAGCACGACGAGAAATCAAAATGATGAATCGAATTGCGAGGCAGAAAGGGTGGATTGATGGGTGAGATGCCATTACTGTATGAAAACATATGATGAAGAGGTGGGGATACGATCACTTTTTTCAAAACCAAAAATTGTGTGTATGAGTTGTGACGAAGCGATCCAAGCTTGCCGTTTTAATAAAGAGGGTCGATGTCCTTATTGTTTAGGTGTCTGTGCATCTGGATATTGTCGTAATTGTGATTACCTCAATCTTTCTACGCAATACTTTGAAACGATAAACGCGATTTTTCATTACCAAGGCTTTATTAAAGCGCTGTTTCATCAATATAAATTTTTACAAGATGTAGCCCTAGCAGAGATTTTTGCTTACTATATTAAAATACCAGCACATGATATTGATTTCATTGTTCCTATCCCCTCAAGTCGAGATAAT
The DNA here is from genome assembly GCF_022557135.1 of Staphylococcus coagulans. Taxonomy (NCBI): domain Bacteria; kingdom Bacillati; phylum Bacillota; class Bacilli; order Caryophanales; family Staphylococcaceae; genus Staphylococcus; species Staphylococcus coagulans. Next base: position 2,109,253 of record NZ_CP092966.1, on the reverse strand, counting down.
GATATCAAACGTACATTTAACCCTGTAAAGACGATATTAGATTTTCAAAGAATCGCTTATGTTGATTGTTTAAAGATGAATGTACGACCGAAACAATATACTTTAACGCTAAGCGAACGATTTAAGGTTCAGAATCCGATTTATTTTGAACATGATAAGAGTGTGATATGTTTAGAAAACAAGTCTATTCTACTTATTGATGATATTTACACAACAGGTCATACAGCACATTGTGCCGCAGATGTATTATTACAACAAAAAGTCAGAAAATTAAGTATGTTAACGTTTGCGAGATAGCGTAAACATGTTAAAATATAAGTAAGGAATATATTTTAAAAAGAGGTTGAAAGGAGCGAGCACTATGATTAACTTTGAAATTCATGGAGACAACCTCACAATCACAGATGCTATCAGAAATTATATTGAGGAGAAGATTGGTAAATTAGAACGTTATTTCACTAATGTACCCAATGCAACTGCTCATGTTAAAGTTAAAACATACCAAAACTCTAGCACTAAAATTGAAGTGACAATTCCTTTGAAGAATGTTACACTTCGTGCGGAAGAACGTCACGATGATTTATATGCCGGAATCGATTTGATTAATAATAAACTTGAACGTCAAGTCCGTAAATATAAAACACGTGTGAACCGTAAAAATAGAGATCGTGGTTTTGAAGAAGATGTTTTTGTTGATGTTGAAGGTGCAGAACCAGAGGTTGAAAACGAAGCTACAGATTCTGATATCGAAATCATCCGTTCAAAAACATTTAGTTTAAAACCAATGGATTCAGAAGAAGCGGTTTTACAAATGAACTTATTAGGACATGATTTCTTCGTATTCAATGACCGAGAAACAGATGGTACAAGTATTGTATATCGTCGTAAAGATGGAAAATACGGTTTAATTGAAACTGAATAATCAATATGTCGAGTAAGGAAACGTGAATTTCACCATTTAGGCGCAACCTTTGAGCCTAGTATTATAGAGAATGGAGTTCATGACATATTGGATTGATATTTAAGAAATCTATGGTAGACCATTGCCATAGATTTCTTTTTTAGTAAAATACGCGTATGATAGTAGTGTGATAAATAACGACGGCAATGCAACTGAGTATTTGAGTATAAATTTATACTCAAAAATGGTATGATGAGTTGTTGTAAGCGACACAGTATTAACGCTAAAGGAGCGAACAAAATGGGTTTTTTAACTAAACTGGTTGACGGTAATAAAAGAGAAGTCAAACGTTTAAGTAAATTAGCAGACAAAGTCATAGCCTTAGAAGAACAAATGGCGCTATTAACTGATGATGAAATGAAAGCGAAAACGAAAGCTTTTCAAGAAGAAGTACAAAAAGTTGAAGATATTAGAAAACAAAATAATAAGTTAGATGACATTTTACCTGAAGCATTTGCGCTCGTCCGTGAAGCCTCTAAACGTGTATTCAATATGACACCTTACAAAGTTCAAATCATGGGTGGGATTGCTATCCATAATGGTGACATAGCTGAAATGAGAACAGGTGAAGGTAAAACATTGACTGCAACGATGCCAACGTATTTAAATGCGCTCACTGGTCGCGGTGTGCATGTAATTACAGTCAATGAATATTTGTCAAGTGTACAAAGTGAAGAAATGGCTGAGCTGTATAACTTTTTAGGCCTATCTGTAGGCTTAAACTTAAACAGTTTGAGTACTATCGACAAACGTGAAGCGTACAGTAAAGACATTACGTACAGTACAAATAACGAACTTGGTTTCGATTATTTGAGAGATAACATGGTGAACTATAAAGAAGACCGTGTTATGCGTCCGCTCAATTTTGCAATTATTGATGAGGTTGACTCTATTTTAATTGATGAAGCACGTACACCTTTAATTATTTCTGGAGAAGCCGAAAAATCAACATCACTTTATACGCAAGCCAACGTTTTTGCGAAGATGCTTAAATCTGAAGAAGATTATAATTACGATGTACAAACAAAAGCGATTCAATTAACTGAACAAGGGATTGATAAAGCTGAGCGTATGTTCAAAATAGAGAATTTATATGATGTGAAACACGTTGATATTATTCACCACATTAATCTTGCGTTACGTGCGCATTATACAATGCAACGCGATGTTGACTATATGGTAACAGGCGGCGAAATTTTAATTGTAGACCAATTTACAGGTCGTACAATGCCTGGACGCCGTTTTTCAGAAGGATTGCATCAAGCAATCGAAGCAAAAGAAAACGTAAAAATTCAAAATGAGTCCAAAACAATGGCCTCAATTACATTCCAAAACTATTTCAGAATGTATAACAAGTTAGCTGGTATGACAGGGACTGCTAAAACAGAGGAAGAAGAATTCCGCAATATTTACAATATGACAGTAACGCAAATCCCAACCAACCGACCTGTTCAACGTCACGATAAGTCCGATTTAATTTATGTGAGTCAAAAAGGTAAATTCGATGCGGTTGTCGAAGAGGTTATAGAAAAACACCGTAAAGGTCAGCCGGTATTACTAGGGACAGTTGCGGTTGAAACTTCTGAATATATTTCTAACTTACTGAAAAAGCGTGGTATTCGTCATAGTGTGTTAAATGCTAAAAACCACGAAAGAGAAGCCGAAATTGTTGCAGGTGCAGGTCAAAGAGGATCGGTAACAATTGCAACAAACATGGCCGGTCGTGGTACAGATATTAAACTTGGCGAAGGTGTAGAAGAACTTGGAGGTCTTGCTGTTATTGGTACAGAACGACATGAATCTCGCCGTATTGATGACCAATTACGTGGTCGTTCAGGTCGTCAAGGGGACCAAGGGGACAGCCGTTTCTATCTTTCATTACAAGATGATTTAATGGTGCGTTTCGGTTCAGATCGAATGCAAGCTATGATGAACCGATTGGGTATGGATGACTCTACTCCAATTGAATCTAGAATGGTTTCTCGTGCTGTAGAATCTGCGCAAAAACGTGTTGAAGGTAATAACTTTGATGCACGTAAACGTATTTTAGAATATGATGAAGTTTTACGTAAACAACGTGAAATTATGTATGAAGAGCGAAATCGCATTATTGATGAAGTTGAAAGTTCAGAGCTCGTAATTCAAATGATGAAATCAACGTTGCAACGAACATTGAATTATTATGTGAATGAAGACGAAGAAAAAATGGATTATGAACCTATTATTCATTATATCGAAGACGTTTTCTTACATGAGGGCGACTTAAAAGAAAGTGAAATTAAAGGCAAAGACCAAGAAAACATGTTTGAAGTCATCTGGGCTAAAATTGAGGCTGCTTATGAGCGTCAAAAATCTCAATTAGGTGATCGTATGCCAGAATTTGAACGTATGATTCTTCTTCGTTCTATCGATGATCATTGGACATCACATATCGATACGATGGATCAATTAAGACAAGGGATTCACTTACGTTCATATGGTCAACAAAATCCGTTAAGAGATTATCAAAATGAAGGTCACGAGTTATTTGATATCATGATGCAAAGCATTGAAGAAGATGTAAGTAAATATATCCTAAAATCAGTAATTACTGTGGATGATGATGTGGAGCGTGAAAAAACAAAGGAGTTGGAGGGGAAGCACGTCTCAGCTGAGGACGGCAAAGAGAAAGCGAAGCCCCAACCTTTTGTAAAGGACCAAGAAATTGGTCGTAATGAGCAATGTCCATGCGGTAGTGGCAAAAAATATAAAAATTGTCATGGAAAATAAGTTGTCGAACATTTGAAGGAGAGATAAATATGGAATTATCAGAGATTAAGCGTAATATTGATGATTATGCCTCGAAATTAGAACAACTAAGGGGGTCTCTTTGACTTAGAAAATAAAGAGACAAATATTCAAGAGTATGAGGAAATGATGGCTGATCCACATTTTTGGGACAATCAAAACCGTGCTCAAGAAATCATCGATAAAAATAATGCGTTAAAGTCAGTAGTTCAAGACTATTACGAAGTCGCAGAAATGATTGAAAATATGGAAGCAACCGTTGAGCTATTGCAAGACGAATATGATGAAGATATCAAGCAAGATGTAGAAGCTGAAGTCATCGACTTTGAAGAGAAGCTCAATCATTTTGAGTTGCAACTCTTACTTAATGGTGAACATGATGCAAATAACGCAATTATAGAGTTGCACCCCGGTGCAGGTGGAACAGAGTCTCAAGATTGGACCAATATGTTGTTACGCATGTACCAGCGTTTTTGTGAGCAACAAGGATTCAAAACGGAGATTGTAGACTACCAAGCGGGTGATGAGGCGGGTGTCAAAAGCGTTACCATGCTTGTGAAAGGTCATAATGCTTATGGCTATTTGAAAGCTGAAAAAGGTGTTCATCGTTTAGTACGTATTTCGCCTTTCGATTCTTCGGGCCGACGTCATACGTCTTTCGCATCTTGTGATGTAATACCTGAATTCAACAACGAAAAAATTGAAATTGAAATCAATCCTGATGACATTTCCGTAGATACTTTCCGTGCTTCTGGTGCAGGTGGACAACATATTAATAAAACAGAGTCTGCCATTCGTATTACACACCATCCAACTGGCATCGTTGTGAACAACCAAAATGAGCGTTCACAAATTAAAAACAGAGAAGCTGCGATGAAAATGTTAAAAGCAAAGCTATATCAACTTGAACTCGAGCAAAAAGAACAAGAGTTAGCAGCTATTCGTGGTGAACAAAAAGAAATTGGATGGGGAAGCCAAATTCGATCTTATGTATTCCATCCGTATTCCATGGTAAAAGATCATCGAACAAATGAAGAAACAGGCAATGTCAATGCAGTGATGGATGGCGATATTAGTCCATTTATAGAGGCTTATTTAAGACATCTCATGCATTAAGTTGTATCAAAATAAGGAACGAAAGATGAATTCTATGATGTGATATAGAATTCATCTTTCGTTCCTTTTTTATACATGTTTTTCAAATTAAAAACGCTAAAAAACTGATATTGATGGCGTGTCAGCTCGTTTGTATTTTAGGCTTTAAGGCTTCGCGAAAAGAATTATTTTAAATTGTATTCATTTTTGTTAAATATCAGTGAAACCTGTAAAAACAAGTGAAAAATTCAATATAAATGTGTTAATATAATCAACAAATAGCTTGCATGCGCTTAATTGATTTTAGAGGAGGTTGGCTATGGGCGTCCATCAATATTTTAAAAGATTATCAGATTTAGAAAAACTAATTCGTTTACCGGGAAAGTTTAAATATTTTGAGCATAATGTAGCGGCACATTCATTTAAAGTAACAAAAATCGCCCAATACTTAGGCACTGTTGAAGAGTATCACGGGAAAACAGTGGATTGGAAAAGTTTATATGAAAAAGCATTAAATCATGACTTTGCAGAGGTTTTTACAGGTGATATTAAAACACCTGTAAAGTATGCAAGCGGTGAGTTAAAAAAACTTTTTTCACAGGTTGAGGAAGAAATGGTTGATACTTTTATTAAGGAAGAAATTCCAGAAAAGTATCAAGATATATATCGGCGCCGATTACAAGAAGGGAAAGATGATTCATTAGAAGGACAAATTTTGTCAGTAGCTGATAAAATTGACTTATTGTATGAAACGTTTGGAGAAATTCAAAAACGAAACCCTGAACCACTATTTTTCGAAATTTACGAAATGAGTCTCGAAACCATCATGCAATTTGATCATTTGTATTCAGTTCAAGATTTCATAGAACATATTATTCCTGAAATGTTAACAGAAAGATTTATCCCTAAAACTGAATTAAGAGAAACAACAATGCATATCCTTAATAAAAGAAAGATGTGATTGGATTGATCTGGTATATATTAGCCGCTTTTTTTCCATGTGTACTTGTTGTTCTTTTCAGTACGATAACGAGAAGTAAATGGATTGGGACTCTCATTACACTTGTAGTTATAGGGGCTTCCGTCTACAAGGGCTTTTTTCATAATGAATGGATTATTTTTTTAGATGTTGTCTCATTGCTAGTAGGATATCTCATTATGGATTACTTAGAGAAACACCGGACTGAGCATGATGATGACAATGGAATATAACATTTAAAAGTATTTATATTACAATTGTTATATTTAGAATGGTTATAAAAATAAATATTTTTCACCAGGAGTGAATCTGAAAAGCAAGACATTGCAATCAGATACGCTCCTTTTTGACATGTTAAAACATAGCGCAAGCACAATCACGCATTACGAACAAATGTTTGTATTTTTTAATTGTATTCTGTTAAAATATGAGTATTAAGTTGATAGGAGGCGAACAGGGATGGAGCATCATGATTTTAAAATTGCTTCAAAATTTGATCCACAAGGTGATCAACCTAAAGCAATAGAGGCGCTTGTGAAAGGGATTAAGGAAGGAAAGCGCCATCAAACATTGTTAGGGGCTACTGGGACAGGTAAAACCTTTACAATGAGTAATGTGATAAAAGAGGTAGGGAAACCAACATTAATTATTGCTCACAATAAAACGCTCGCAGGACAACTCTACAGTGAATTTAAAGCCTTCTTTCCTGAGAACAGAGTAGAGTATTTTGTGAGTTATTATGATTATTATCAACCTGAGGCGTATGTTCCATCTACTGACACATTTATAGAAAAAGACGCATCTATTAATGACGAAATTGATCAACTGCGTCACTCTGCGACAAGTGCGTTATTTGAAAGAGATGATGTCATTATTATTGCAAGTGTAAGCTGTATTTATGGTTTAGGGAATCCGGATGAATATCGTGACTTAGTAGTAAGTATTCGTGTCGGTATGGAAATGGACCGCAGTGATTTATTGAGAAAGCTTGTTGATGTGCAGTATACACGTAACGATATTGATTTTAAACGGGGAACTTTCAGAGTGCGAGGAGACGTTGTTGAGATATTTCCGGCTTCACGTGATGAATTATGTATTCGGGTTGAATTTTTTGGTGATGAAATTGATCGAATTAGCGAGATTAATTATTTAACTGGGGAAGTCCTTAGAGAACGAGAACATTTTGCGTTGTTCCCTGCATCACACTTCGTAACACGTGAAGAAAAAATGAAAATTGCAATCGAAAGAATTGAAAAAGAACTTGAAACACAACTTGAATATTTAAGAAGTGAAAACAAGCTTTTAGAGGCACAACGTTTAGAACAACGTACTAATTATGATTTAGAAATGATGCGAGAAATGGGATTCACTTCAGGGATTGAAAATTACTCTGTCCACTTAACATTAAGACCTTTAGGTTCGACGCCGTATACGTTGCTAGACTATTTCGGTGACGATTGGCTAGTGATGATTGATGAATCACATGTGACTTTACCACAAATACGGGGTATGTATAATGGTGACCAAGCACGTAAAAAGGTACTGGTTGAGCATGGCTTTCGTCTACCAAGTGCGTTAGACAATAGACCATTAAAATTTGAAGAATTTGAAGAAAAAACGAAGCAACTCGTATATGTTTCGGCAACACCAGGACCTTACGAGATTGAACATACTAACGAAATGGTAGAACAAATTATTCGACCTACAGGCTTATTGGATCCTAAAATTGAAGTACGACCTACGAAAAACCAAATCGACGACCTATTAAGTGAAATTCAGGAACGCACAGAGCGTAATGAACGTGTCTTAATTACGACATTAACGAAAAAAATGAGTGAAGACTTAACCACATATCTTAAAGAAGCAGGTGTTAAAGTTAATTACCTTCACTCAGAAATTAAAACGCTTGAACGTATAGAAATCATTCGAGATTTAAGAATGGGAACATTTGATGTATTAATTGGTATCAACCTGTTGCGTGAAGGTTTAGATATACCGGAAGTTTCTTTAGTTGTGATTTTAGATGCTGATAAAGAGGGCTTTTTACGTTCTGAACGTTCCCTTATTCAAACGATTGGTCGTGCAGCACGAAATGATAAAGGTGAAGTTATCATGTATGCTGATAAAATCACTGACTCTATGCAAGTCGCAATCGATGAAACCGAACGACGTCGTGAAATTCAAATGGCTTACAACGAAGCACACGGCATAGTGCCTCAAACAATTAATAAGCAAATTCATGATGTGATTAGTGCGACTGTGGAATCTGATGAGACAAATGAAGATGCACGTACAGAAGTGCCGAAGAAAATGACGAAAAAAGAGCGTCAAAAAACGATAGAAAATGTCGAAAAAGAAATGAAAGAAGCAGCAAAAGCACTGGATTTCGAAAAAGCAACAGAATTAAGAGATTTATTATTCGAACTAAAATCAGAAGGGTGAAAAGCATGAAAGAACCGGCGATTGTTGTGAAAGGGGCGCGCGCCCACAATTTAAAAAATGTTGATATTGAATTACCTAAACAAAAATTGATAGTGATGACGGGTTTATCTGGATCAGGTAAATCCTCATTGGCTTTTGATACGATTTATGCTGAGGGGCAACGTCGATACGTAGAATCATTAAGTGCATATGCACGTCAATTTTTAGGTCAAATGGACAAGCCCGATGTGGATACAATAGAAGGCTTGTCACCTGCAATATCAATAGACCAAAAAACAACGAGTAAAAATCCACGTTCTACAGTAGCTACGGTAACTGAAATTTATGATTATATTCGTTTGTTATATGCACGTATCGGCAAACCTTATTGTCCAAATCATGGTATTGAGATACAATCACAGACTGTACAACAAATGACGGATAGAATTATGGCGTTAGAAGAACGGACAAAAATCCAATTAATGGCACCTGTCGTTAATCATCGTAAAGGAACGCACGAAAAATTATTGAATGATATTAGTAAAAAGGGATATGTGCGTGTCCGTGTTGATGGCGAGATTATGGACGTGACACAAGTGCCAGAACTTGATAAAAATAAAAACCATACCATTGAAATTGTTGTCGATCGTTTAGTAGTCAAACCAGGTATTGAAACACGTCTGGCTGATTCAATTGAAACCGTATTAGAACTTGCAGATGGCCGTCTTGTTGTCGATGTAATTGATGGAGACCAACTTGAGTTTTCTGAAAAACATGCATGTCCAATATGTGGTTTTTCGATTGGTGAGCTTGAACCAAGAATGTTCAGTTTTAACAGTCCGTTTGGCGCATGTCCGACTTGTGATGGTTTAGGAACTAAATTAACCGTGGATATTGATTTAGTTGTTCCTGACAAAGACAAATCCCTTAATGAAGGGGCGATTGTCCCATGGGAGCCAACGAGTTCAGATTTTTATCCAACGTTATTAAAACGTGTGTGTGAAGTTTATAAAATCAATATGGATAAACCTTATAAAAAATTAACTGATCGACAAAAAAGCATTATTTTGCACGGCTCTGGGGATAAAGAGATAACTTTCTCATTCCAATCTAAAAATGGACAACAGCGTACACGTACGATGCCGTTTGAAGGTGTCATTCCGAATATTGAGCGCCGTTACCATGAATCGCCTTCAGAATATGTCCGTGAAATGATGCAAAAATATATGGCAGAACAACCTTGTGAAACATGTCATGGACAAAGATTAAGTCGAGAAGCACTTTCAGTTTATGTTGCTGGAAAAAATATTGGTGAAGTCGTTGAACAATCTATAAAAGAAGCGCTTGATTACTATGAAAATATCGAATTATCAGATCAAGATGCCCAAATTGCGCGTTTAATTTTAAAAGAGATTACATCTCGTTTATCCTTTTTGAATAACGTAGGTTTGGATTATTTAACGTTGAATCGTGCATCAGGAACATTGTCAGGAGGAGAAGCGCAACGCATACGTTTGGCAACTCAAATCGGTTCACGTCTTTCTGGTGTCCTTTATGTACTTGATGAACCTTCCATTGGTTTGCATCAGCGTGATAACGATCGTCTCATCAATACGCTAAAAGAAATGCGCGATTTAGGAAATACATTAATTGTTGTCGAACATGATGAAGATACGATGATTGAAGCGGACTACCTTGTCGATATCGGACCGGGTGCAGGTGATCATGGGGGCCATGTTGTTTCTAGTGGTACACCTAAACAAGTGATGCGAGATAAAAGATCACTGACAGGTCAATATTTGAGTGGTAAAAAGTTTATTCCTGTTCCTGAACATCGTCGAGAAAAAACCAACCGTAAAATCTCGGTAAAAGGCGCAAGAAGTAACAACCTTAAAGGTGTAGATGTCGATTTTCCACTGTCTGTTATGAATGTGGTAACTGGGGTTTCAGGTTCTGGAAAAAGTTCGCTTGTTAACGAAGTATTGTATAAATCTCTTGCTAAAGCAATCAACAAATCAAAAGTGAGACCTGGGGCACATGATGAAATTACAGGCATTGAAGAGATTGATAAAATTATAGATATTGATCAGTCGCCTATTGGTCGTACGCCAAGATCTAATCCAGCCACATATACAGGTGTTTTTGATGATATACGAGATGTTTTTGCCTCAACAAACGAAGCAAAGGTACGAGGTTATCAAAAAGGACGTTTTAGCTTTAATGTGAAAGGCGGACGTTGTGAAGCATGTAAAGGTGACGGTATTATCAAAATTGAAATGCATTTTTTACCAGATGTTTATGTGCCATGTGAAGTATGTGGAGGGAAACGTTATAATCGCGAAACTTTAGAAGTCACATATAAAGGTAAAAACATTTCTGACGTTTTAGAGATGACAGTTGAAGACGCGGTCCATTTCTTTGAAAATATCCCTAAAATCAAACGTAAATTACAGACGCTTGTGGATGTAGGTTTAGGTTATATTACGTTAGGTCAACCGGCAACAACGCTTTCGGGTGGTGAAGCACAACGTGTGAAACTCGCATCTGAATTGCATAAACGTTCAACTGGACGTTCAATTTATATTTTAGATGAGCCAACAACAGGTTTACATGTTGACGATATTAGTCGATTATTAAAAGTTTTAAATCGACTTGTTGACAATGGTGATACAGTCGTTATTATTGAACATAACCTTGATGTCATTAAAACTGCTGACCATTTAATTGACTTAGGGCCAGAAGGTGGTGAAGGTGGCGGGACAATCCTAGCAACAGGGACACCTGAAGAGATTGCCGCACATCCAACTTCATACACTGGACGTTATTTGAAAGAAATATTGGCACGTGATAAAGCGCGACAGGAGGGCTAGTAAATGAAAGAAGCAAAAATCAAAGTGTTAGAATTACTACAAGATGGAAAGATTTCAGTAGAAGAAGCAGCAATACTTTTAGATGCAATGGCTACAGACACAACGACAGCACAAGCGCAAACGAACCATTCAGATACTCAAAAAAGCGAAGCGAAAGCTGATGATACAAGCGTAGACAGCGATTTTAAATCATCAGTAGAAGACTTTGTCCGCGACACATTTGAAAATGTTAGTGAAACACTACGTCAAGGCGTTGAATATGTAAATCAACAGCGCGAACAAGCAAAGCAAAATAAAGAAGCACACCCTATCGATCCTTTAAAACAATTTGAAAAAACATTAAAAGAAGTGACAGATCGATTAAATAAAGAAAAGTAAATGCCCTTTATTTAAAAGATTATCATTGTGATTTCGTACTTATATTATAGTGTAGAGATTGTTCTTATATGCGTCCCTAAAATTCATGTGATTTTTGAATTTTGGGGACTTTTTTTCTGTCTAGTGGCAGATGTTCCTTCTTAAATAGTAAAAATGTTAAAATGAATAGGGTCATTGAGTAGGGTGAACCGCTTTTAATAGATGAGACACAACGAGTTAAGACGAATGTAAAAGTTTTTTTATAATGAAATACATCTCTTTCTTTCGCATTTCATGTATAATATAGGACATAATTAACAACGATAGGCACAGTCCATCGTATTGAACTGTGTTAAAAAGAATCGTGTTTAACTGAGCGTATGAAATCAGTCTCGCAATAGGACTGTTATTTTACGTCTTTCTATATGATGATTAACGAGAGATAGAGTGAATACTGAGGTGACTGACATGTTAACAACTCAAGATTTGGTAAAGCGATTTAATTTGAAAGTGATAGCTGGTGAAGCAGGTTTAAACCGACCTATTCATAATACAGATATCTCTAGACCTGGTTTAGAGATGGCGGGCTATTTCTCACATTATGCTTCGAATCGAATTCAACTATTAGGTACAACAGAACTTTCGTTTTATAATTTATTGCCAGATGAGGATAGACAAGGGCGGATGAGAAAGCTTTGTCGTCCAGAAACACCAGCAATCATTATCACGAGAGGGCTTGAAGCGCCTGAGGAATTGTTAGAAGCTTCCAAAGCGTTAGATACACCACTCATTTATGTGGACGAAGCCACGACACGTGTCATGGGACGTCTCACTTCTTATCTTGAGCACGAATTAGCAAATTCTACAGCATTACATGGTGTACTGGTAGACGTGTATGGGATTGGTGTATTAATTACTGGAGATTCAGGCATAGGTAAAAGTGAAACAGCTTTAGAACTTGTGAAGCGTGGTCATCGTCTAGTCGCAGACGATAATGTAGAAATTAAAGAAATCAATAAAAACGAATTGATTGGTAAGCCGCCTAAAATTATTGAGCATTTACTAGAAATAAGAGGGCTAGGAATTATTAACGTGATGACGCTTTTTGGCGCAGGTTCTATCTTGACGCAAAAACGCATACGGCTGAATATCAATCTTGAAACGTGGGATCAAAACAAATTATATGATCGCGTTGGATTGAATCACGAGACGCTTAAAATTTTGGATACGGAAATTACTAAAAAAACAGTCCCAGTTCGACCAGGAAGAAACGTGGCTGTCATTATTGAAGTAGCCGCAATGAATTATCGACTCAATATTATGGGCATTAACACAGCAGAAGAATTTAATGAACGTTTAAATGCTGAAATATTAAGAAATAGTACACATCAAAAAGGAGATAAAGAATGATGATTGGTTACATCAACCCTGTAGCAATTGATCTAGGTGGATTGCAAATCAAGTGGTATGGGATTATTATAGCAACTGCAATATTAATTGGTTATTGGTTCGCACAAAAAAGTGCACAAAAAGTGGGCTTTAAAGAAGACGATTTAATTAATATTTTAATTGTCTGCGTCATTGTCGCTATCATTACTGCGCGACTCTATTTTGTTTTATTCCACTTGGATTATTACTTACAAAACCCCGCAGAGATTATCATGATCTGGCGTGGAGGAATTGCCATCCACGGTGGCTTAATTGGTGCGTTTGCCATGGGGATGTATTATTGTTATCGCAAAAATTGGCATCCTTTACAACTCGGTGATATCGTTGCACCTAGTATTATATTGGCGCAAGGGATTGGACGCTGGGGAAATTTCATGAACCATGAGGCTCATGGTGGACCAGTTAGTCGTGCCTTTTTGGAACAATTGCATTTACCACAATTCATAATTGAGAATATGAAAATTGGTGGTATTTATTATCACCCTACTTTTTTATATGAATCCATATGGAATGTGATTGGTTTTATCGTTTTAATTCTTTTGCGTCGACGTCTTCGTGTTGGCGAAACATTTTTTACGTATTTAATTTGGTACTCGATTGGCCGTTTCTATATCGAAGGCTTGCGAACAGATAGCTTGATGTTAACAGAGACGATTCGAATTGCACAGCTTGTCTCTATTATCGCGATTGTGATCGGGATAACACTGTTTATATGGAGACGATTTAAATCCAAAGCACCGTTGTATCAGGAAGTGGGTGTTTTAAATTGGCCTTGGGAAAAGAAAGGGTCACGTTAAATGAAAAGACGCTTAACCGTCATTCCGACCAAAATGCATAATGCGCTTTGGCACATGTATGACTATCGAAGTTTTACAAAATTATTTAAAAATACACTAATTATTGAACTGGCGCGATTTGTACCGAGTTTGAAATTCAAACGCTGGCTCTATCGACATATTTTGAAGATGACAGTCGGTCAATATACGGCGATTGCTTTCAAAGTGACACCTGATATTTTTTATCCTGAAAAAATAAGAATAGGCAAAAATGTCATTATTGGTTATAATACAACACTACTGACACATGAATTTTTGACCGATGCACTAAGAGTAGGAGAGATTGAAATTGGTGACGATACGATGATTGGAGCCAATGTTACAGTTCTTCCCGGTGTTAAAATTGGCGCGCGCGCTAAAATTGGTGCAGGCAGTGTTGTTTCAAAAGATATACCCAATGATGTCATTGCATATGGCAATCCGATTCAAATAAAAGAACAATGAGAGAAAGAGAGGTGGCAATGATGACACAAAAGAATAATATTATACAGTTGTGGTCTGATGTTTCTGTTTATGAACGTTTGGCACAACAGAAAATGCAACAGCAAGATTATGTAAAAGCACAGCGCTATTTAGAAAAAGTGTTAGAATTGTCACCTGATCATTTTGAGGCGAAGCAACAACTTGCAACTTGCTTAATCAAATTAAATGCACCAAGCAAGGCAGAAGCTATTTATTACGAAGAAATCAGTAAAGGCTCTGAACTCGAAGCCTCTTATTATGAACTTAGTCAATTAAATATTGATTTAAATGAACCCAATAAAGCCTATTTATTTGGTTTGAGCTATGCGTTTATTGCGGAAGATGAAGACTACCGCGAAGAACTTGAGAGTATGTTTGAAGTTTCATTTAGTGGCGAAAATGAGCTTGAATTAGAAAGCCAATTGTTTGTAACACAAGTTATTTTTCAATATTTGTTTGGACAAGGGCGCTTGTTAGATGCAAGAGCGTACATATTACGTCAAGATGAAGTGATTCAAGAAAATCGCCTCATTCGAAATTTACTTGCCATGTGCTATCTCTATCTAAACGAGAACACGATTGCAAAAGAAATGTTTGAACGGCTTTTGAAAGAAGACGCTTCAGATGTCCATGCTTTATGTCACTATACTTTATTGTTGTACAATATGAATGAACAAACACTGTTTAATCACTATCTCAAACTACTCAATAAAGTCGTTCCAATTAACGATGAAGAATCTTTTAAATTGGGGATCGTTTTAAGCTATTTAAAGCAATATCAAGCATCGCAATATTTACTCTTACCGCTCCACCGAAGAGGAAAATTTCAAACTTTCCAGCTTTTTCATGCACTTTCATATAATTATTATTACCTGGGTCATATTGAACAAAGTGAATATTTTTGGCAAGCATTGACACAATTTCTTAAAGCGAATCCTGGTTTTCCCCCTTGGGTCGTGGATGAAAGTAGACAGTACTTTAACTGTCATATTGAACCGCTATTGACCAGTGAGGATCAGCATGAACGTCTTTATGGGCTCTTTTTATTGAATCAATTAAATGGTAAAGAGGTTTTAATGACGAAAGATGTATGGGATATACTAGAAACATTAGGAGATTATGAGAAACTCTATCTTTCCTATTTAATACAAAACTTACAGCTCACAAAGTTACACTTTATACACAAAGGAATGGAAAAGCTTTATCATCTACCTAAAACTAAAGGTGATGACGCATTATTTTTAAGTTGGATCAATTATGCAGATAGCTTATCGGTGGAAAGGATAAATGTTGATGAAGTAAATGCATATGTTGCGGCAGTTACCTATTTGTATTTTAATGCTGGCGTACAATCATTACATCGACAAGAGGTCATTGAACTATTTGACGTGTGTCCAGAAACGTTTGAAATTGCGCTCAATTGGTTGTTGAGCATATAAGTTTGAGTCTCGTATTTAAATGTTGTAAAATTCTTATGATGAAATTAAGAGGAGGAACGAATCATGTCAGAACAAGTAAGATATGATGTTGCAATCATCGGTGCAGGCCCAGCAGGTATGACAGCTGCGGTATATGCTTCACGTGCGAATTTAAAAACAGTTATGATTGAACGCGGTGTGCCAGGTGGACAAATGGCGAACACTGAAGAAGTTGAAAATTTCCCAGGTTTTGAAATGATTTCAGGACCGGATTTATCAAATAAAATGTTCGATCACTCTAAAAAGTTTGGTGCCGAATACAAATATGGTGACATTAAAGGTATCGAAGATAAAGGCGATTACAAAGTTATCGATCTTGGCACAAGCGAAATTGAGGCAACTGCTGTGATTATTGCAACAGGTGCGGAATACAAAAAAATTGGTGTACCTGGAGAAGAACAACTCGGTGGCCGTGGTGTAAGTTACTGTGCTGTATGTGACGGTGCCTTCTTTAAAAATAAAAATGTATACGTTGTAGGTGGAGGAGACTCTGCTGTTGAAGAAGGAACGTATCTAACAAAATTTGCAGATAAAGTTACTATTGTTCACCGTAGAGATCAATTAAGAGCACAAAAAATCTTACAAGATCGTGCTTTCAAAAACGAAAAAATTGATTTTATTTGGAATCATACACTTAAATCAGTTAACGAAAAAGATGGTAAAGTAGGTTCATTGACGTTAGTTTCAACAGTTGATGGCACTGAACAAACAGTGGATGCAGATGGCTTATTTGTCTATATCGGCATGAAACCTCTTACACAACCGTTTGAAAATTTAGGCATTACAAATGAAGCGGGCTATATTGTAGCAAATCCAGACATGAGCACAGCTGTTAAAGGGATTTATGTAGCTGGAGATGTTCGTGAAAAAGGATTGCGTCAAATCGTAACAGCAACAAGTGATGGTAGTATCGCAGCAGAAAGTGTTCAAGCGTATATCGAAAGCTTGCATGATGAAGCTTAATCACGATTTTAAGTAATCGTTTTTAAGATTGGAGTTAATCTGTTCGAATGCGCTATATTTTGCCTGTTCATATATTAAATAAACGTATTAATTGCGACACCCTATAAAGGTGGGACAAAGGAATCTAACGTAACAACGAGTTTCCACGTCCCACTCTTTTTATTTATCATTGTTTTTTATGCTCGTGAAAACAGCATACTTTATTATGACAAGATGATTGAAAAATGAGTGCTAGCCGAGTTGTTAAAGTATATTCGGTACAGGTTGCCATTGTTACATCATCGTCAATACATACGGTTATGAAAAGTGTTAAATTTTAGCTTTCTGTCTATGACTTTGAAGGATTTTCATGTACACTAAAAGAGAATCTTAAGGGATGGTGGTCAACAATGCAACATGAAGAAAACAATGAAATCGTTAAAAGTGAATTACTCGTCATTACAGGGCTTTCGGGCGCTGGAAAATCTGTCGTTATTCAAAGTTTAGAAGATTTAGGCTATTTTTGTGTCGATAATCTTCCGCCTATTTTATTGCCTAAGTTTGTAGAATTAATGGAACAAGGGAACCCTTCGTTACAAAAAGTAGCTATTGGCATCGACTTAAGAGGACGAGAATTTTTTAAATACTTAGTGCGTGAAATAGATGCTGTGCAAAGTAGAAAAAATGTAATCGTAGATGTACTGTTTGTAGATGCTGAAACGGAAAAATTAATTTCTCGTTATAAGGAAACACGTCGTAAGCATCCACTTCAAGAGCAGGGCGATTTAACTCTAGTTGCAGCGATTAATGAAGAGCGTAATTTACTTGCCGAAGTGAGAAGTTTGGCCAATTATACTTTAGATACTACAAAGTTAACACCGAAAGCATTAAGAAAAAGAGTTTATGAAAATTTTAATAAAGAGAATAAATCAACGTTTACAATCAATGTGACAAGCTTCGGTTTCAAGCATGGTATTCAAATAGATGCAGATTTGGTTTTTGATGTGCGCTTCTTACCGAACCCTTTTTATGTAGAGGAACTCCGTCCGTTGACAGGTATGGACGAAGAAGTATATAAATACGTGATGAAATGGAAAGAGACGAATACATTTTATGAAAAATTATTGGATCTCTTATTATTCATGATTCCAGGATATAAAAAAGAAGGGAAATCACAACTTGTCATTGCAATTGGTTGTACAGGAGGACAACACCGTTCTGTCGCATTAGCACAACGATTAGCTGAGGAACTTAAGCAGACGTATGATTATAACATATATGTTCATCATCGTGATGCACATATAGAAAGTGGCGAATAAAATGAAACAACTCAAATTAGTGCTGATTGGTGGAGGGACAGGCTTATCTGTTTTGGCAAGGGGTCTCAAATCCTTCCCAATAGATATTACAGCGATTGTAACAGTCGCAGATGACGGTGGAAGTACAGGGAAAATTAGAAGTGAGATGGATATACCAGCACCGGGTGATGTAAGGAACGTGCTGGTTGCCTTAAGCGATGTCGAGCCGTTGTTAGAACAGCTGTTCCAATATCGATTCGAAAAAGATATCATTAGCGGCCATTCTGTTGGTAACTTATTGATTGCCGCATTAACAAATATTACGAATGATTTTGGACATGCGGTAAAAGAGCTCAGTAAAATCTTGAATATCAAAGGTCGCGTTATACCGTCTACAAATTCCAGCGTGGCGCTTAACGCAGAGATGGAAGATGGAGAAATTGTAACAGGGGAATCTAATATTCCTCAAAAACATAAAAAAATTAAACGTGTCTTTTTAGAGCCGGCTGATGTGAAACCGATGGATGAAGCTGTTGCAGCACTAAGAGAAGCGGACTTAATCGTTTTAGGGCCTGGTTCTCTTTATACGAGTGTGATTTCTAACCTTTGTGTCAATGGTATTTCCAAAGCCATTGTCGAAAGTGATGCTAAAAAATTATATGTTTCAAACATAATGACCCAACCTGGAGAGACCGATGAATATACAGTCACAGATCATATTCGTGCAATTCATCAACAATTGGGTGCGAATGTTATTGATTTTGTAATTGCGAATCAATTGCCATTCTCACAAGAAATACTTCAAAAGTATGAAGATAAAGGCGCTAAGCCTGTATATTGTGATGAAGAGCTATTAAAGGAACAAGGTGTTCAACTTGTAACAGGGGAGCATCTCGCTGAAATTACAGAGCACGAATATGTGAGACATCGAACAGAAATATTGGCAGAGATGATTTATGAAATTGCATTACAAGAAATTAGTACAATTCAATTTGACCCTGATCAATTCAAATCATAACTTTAGCCATATTGATTCTTGATAAATAGAAAGGAAACGATTCATTATGAGCTTTGCATCAGAAATGAAAAATGAGCTGACAAGGATTGAAGTTGATAAAGATAACGCTAAGGCAGAGCTCAGTGCTTTAATTCGTATGAACGGGGCCTTAAGCCTATCACATCAACAGTTTGTCATTAATATTCAAACTGAAAATGCCACAACTGCAAGACGTATCTATACACTAATAAAACTTGTTTTTCAGGTTGAAGTCGAAATATTAGTACGTAAAAAGATGAAATTAAAGAAAAATAACATTTATATATGCCGAATAAAAATGAAAGCAAAAGAGATTTTAGACGAGTTAGGAATACTTAAAAATGGAATGTTTAGCCATGATATCGATGCAACTATGGTTAAAGATAATGAAATGAGAAGAAGTTATTTACGTGGTGCATTTCTCGCAGGAGGTTCAGTAAATAACCCAGAAACTTCATCATACCATCTAGAAATATTTTCTCTATATGAGGGTCACTCTGAAGGGCTCACGCAATTGATGAATACTTACGAGCTCAATGCGAAAAGTTTGGAGCGTAAAAAAGGTTGGATCACTTATCTTAAAGAAGCGGAACGTATAGCAGAATTTTTAAGTTTAATCGGTGGTTATCAAGCATTGCTTAAATTTGAAGACGTAAGAATAGTCAGAGACATGCGTAACTCTGTAAATCGACTGGTGAATTGTGAGACAGCGAATTTAAATAAAACGGTCAGTGCGGCGATGAAGCAGGTTGAAAGTATTCAACTGATAGATGAAGAAATCGGGATAGATAATTTGCCTGATCGACTGAGAGAAGTGGCAAAATTAAGAATTGAACATCAAGATGTTTCATTGAAAGAATTAGGTGAAATGGTAAGTACTGGAACTATTTCGAAATCAGGCATCAATCATCGTTTAAGAAAATTAAACGAAATGGCGGATAAAATCAGAAGCGGAGAACGATTTGAAGTGTAAAAAGTAGGTGTTTAGCCGGTGAGGACAGCCTGTTTTTTATATCATATTTCAATGCTATTTGATAGTGCATTTTGTAAAGTATGCGCTATATCGGCTTAGACATCCATTCTTAAAATAGCGCTCAGAGTTTTTTACTAAAAAATAATCTGATCGCTTTCTTTTTATGAGAAAAATTCGTAAGATATGACATCGTTTTAAATACCTGAAGTTCAATATGATATGGGATATAGTTAACGAGTATAGCAAAAAGAACCCCGTCGTTATGGGATTCTTGATTTTAAAAAGTAAGATAGCCCCCTCGAGAGGAATCGAACCTCTATTGTAAGAACCGGAATCTTAAGTGTTATCCATTACACTACGAGGGGTAAATTGAAACGTACACTCATCATTTTACCTTCATGCATTGTAGGGGTCAACTCCTAAAATAGTGAAAGTTAAAAGCGTAATTTTTGACCATGTTTGACTTTTAGGTTAGAATAAAATCAAATCAAAGAAATTAGGAGGAAATAATCTATGAATTTAATTCCTACAGTAATTGAAACGACAAATCGCGGGGAACGTGCATATGACATTTATTCACGTTTATTAAAAGACCGTATTATTATGTTAGGGTCTGCTATTGACGATAATGTAGCAAACTCAATCGTATCACAGCTTTTATTTTTACAAGCACAAGATGCAGAAAAAGATATTTACCTCTATATCAACTCTCCTGGTGGTAGTGTAACAGCTGGATTTGCGATTTATGACACAATCCAGCACATTAAACCAGATGTACAAACAATTTGTATTGGTATGGCTGCTTCAATGGGTTCATTCCTACTTGCAGCAGGAGCTAAAGGTAAGCGATATGCATTACCTAATGCTGAAGTGATGATTCACCAACCACTTGGTGGTGCTCAAGGTCAAGCAACTGAAATCGAAATTGCTGCTAACCATATTTTAAAAACACGTGCAAAATTAAATAAGATCTTAGCTGAACGTACAGGTCAAGATATTGAAAAAATCGAGAAAGACACAGATCGTGACAACTTCTTAACTGCTGAAGAAGCTAAAGCTTATGGCTTAATTGATGAAGTAATGCAACCAGAATAGAAAAGAAGTTTCTGTCATTTATAAGATGATGAACCTATCTCATCTTACTATGTAATGAGTGGAGCAATGAAATCTGAAAGCGTATTTTAGATTTATGCTCCACTCTTTTTTATGATAAAACAAACGGACTTTATTTAAATGAGGGGAAAGGGGTAACAGACGTGATAAGACAGGCACAAGTGAATGATCTGACTCAAATTCAAGAAATATATAATCATGCGATTAAGTATACGACCGCTGTCTATACTTATGAAACAGTAACATTAGAAGAACGTGAAAAATGGTTTCATACGAAGCAACAATTACAACAACCTGTCTTTGTATACGAAGGGAATGGGGAGGTGTTGGGATTTGCTACATATGGTCAATTTAGAAATTGGCCCGCTTACCAATTTACGATTGAACATTCTTTATATGTCAGTCCTAATGCGAGAAGACAAGGCATTGCTTCCCAATTATTAGAGAACATAATTCAAGATGCCCGCGAAAAACAGGTTCAAACGATGGTGGCAGGTATTGATGACCAAAACATACAAAGTAAACTGTTACATGAAAAATTTGGATTTCGACATATGGGAACATTAGAGAAAGTTGGATATAAATTTGATCAGTGGCTTGATCTTGCATTTTATCAGATACAGTTAAAATAAAGTATCTTTATGTGGCATGATTTAATTGGCGATATCATTAAAAATCAGAATTGATATGTATGGTGTTTCAACTTGTCAATTCTGATTTATCATATATCTCGAAATGATATCATCGAAGCACTTTTAGCATTCGACACTGGTCGGTTCACTTAATGGTTATAGATGTCTTTAAGTGCAAGTGAAAGCGTTGGATAATTAAATGTAAAGTGGAGATGATTGAGTTTTTGAGGGACGATAAATTGTGTATCAAGTACCAATGTTGACATTTTCCCTAGAATTAATCGCATAAGCGTAGCTGACACCCATGTGTAGTGAGGGCGATGCAACGTTTTTCCAAGTATTTTCCCAAACTGTTGTTGTGTTTCTGGCCCAGGTGCAGCAAGATTGTATACTCCAGAAGCCGTCTTATGATCAATCAAGAATAGAATTGCGCGTTTTAAATCTTCAAGATGAATCCATGAATACCATTGATGACCACTACCGATACGTCCTCCTACAAAGAAGCGATACGGTTTTTCTATCATAGGTAGAGCACCACCCTTTTGAGAGAGGATGAGGCCAAATCGACCTAAGATCACACGAGTACCTAGTGATTCAAATAGTGAAGCCTGCTTTTCCCATTGATAAACGATTTCGGATAAAAGATCATGTGGTGTCGTACGAAAGTCTTCCGTATACGTCGCAGTTTGAGAAGGTGGATAATATCCCATCGCACTTGCGTTGAAAAGCACACTCGGCTTTTGCTTGCGTGTTTTAAATAAGTCATATAATGCGCGCGTAGACTGTATTCGACTTGTCATCATAAGTTGTTGATGCGACTTTGTCCATCTTTTATTTAACGTCGCGCCTGCTAAATTAATAACGATATCAATGTCGGGGACTTTTTGTTCCCAACCCGTTTGATTCCAATTAATATATTGAATATGTGAAGATTTTGAACTTCGATCGCTACGTGTCAGAATATAAATCATTGAATCAGGTCGTTGTGAAATGTCTTCAACTAGCGCTGTTCCAACCATACCTGTGCCACCAGTTATTAAATAATTCGTCACTTAAACCACTCCTTTTGATTCGTTCATATTATTGTCATAGAACAGACATTAACTTTTCACTTTAAATGCATTAAAGTGTGTTTATTAATTCACAAAGTGCGTTATAAT
The DNA here is from genome assembly GCF_022557135.1 of Staphylococcus coagulans. NCBI lineage: Bacteria > Bacillati > Bacillota > Bacilli > Caryophanales > Staphylococcaceae > Staphylococcus > Staphylococcus coagulans. Next base: position 2,086,404 of record NZ_CP092966.1, on the reverse strand, counting down.
AGAAATACCTTCGATAATTAATACATCTCTTAATTAAATTCAGTATACCCCATAATATATACGACGAAGGTAATTTTTGACTCCCTTTAGTTGAGGCCTGAATGATGCAGCATTCAGACCTCTTTTTATTATCTTCGTTTAGGTTCAGATGATTAATGGTGTAATAGTTAATCATTTCCTCATTATGATTATTTTTAAACTTCAACTTGAATGGTATCAGCAGATTGCGCATGAAAGGTTTTTAGATTCAATAACAATTTGGACTTAATATGCTTTAATTCGTTTCAATAGTAATAAATCATAGTTTTGGGTAGTACTGTTTCATAAAAGATGAGTGATATGGATTATGGTTTTGATATTGGTGATTTCGATAATTGGTGCCTTGTCGTTTTGAGTGATATGATTTATATTGAATGTTATTAATTTAAAAGTCACATAGTCGTTAACTTTCTAATATTGTATAATTGTAATATCACAATACAGACAAGACGTAAGTTTAAAAATAAATATAGCTTAAACTAAATAGATTGAGATCTTAATAAAGAGAGGGAAAAACATGTCAGCACCAAAAAGAAGTGGACAAGGACCAAAATATGCTGAAAACGGGAAAAAGAAAAAACGAGGTTTAGCGATTATCAGTATTATTGTTGTATTGTTATTGCTAGCTGGATTAGTGTTTGCAATCTTCTCATTCGTCGATCAATCACACCGAAGTAGTGAGCGATTAAAAGAGAAGTCTATTGAGGAACAAAAAGAAAAGCGAGATGCTGAAATTAAAAAAGAAAAAGAAAAAAAAGCGCAAGAAAAGAGAGAAAAAGAAAAAAGTATTGAAAAAGAACAAGCTGAGCAAGAAAGATCTTTAGAAGCAGCGCGTCAACAATCCATTGAAGCGGAACGTCAAGCACAGTTACAAAACCAACGTAATCAGCAGCAAAAACCTAAATCAACTGAGCCGAAAACGGAAAAACCAAAGAAAGAAGAGCCGAAGACCGAGGAGCCTAAAAAAGAACCGAAGACGAGTGAAAAACCAGATACTTCAGAACCAAAATCGTCGGGCCCGAAGACAAATGAACCATCTTCAAACGAGCCAAAAACGCCGCCATCTTCAGCACAGGAACCTAAAAAGGAACCTTCAACACAGCAACCTAATGGTCATTCTCAACAACAACCTCAACAAACTCAGAACCAAAGCCAAAATCAAAAACCGTCAGAAGATAAAAGTAATCAACATTAAAATGGCTTAATCAATATACATTGATGCCTAGAGTAAACGAAAGACGGAAGATTTTGTACCGTATCGTGTTGTGCAGTTATTGTATGAATAAAATAAAGAAAAGCATAGTCAACTTAACGCACAAAGCGTGTGGCTATGCTTTTTGTTTTGCAACTTTATCATTTCTATTTGCTTTATATGGATATTGGTTAGAAGTACCAAAAGCGTAGTTCGTCTCATTTCTTCTTTTTCATATTAAAAAAGGAAATTGAGTAATAATGTTAAAAGTATTGATAAAAAAATGGAAAATAAGCAACCTGGTAAGCAGCCTACAGGTGTACACCCATAGTAGCGCGTATAGGTATAATTTCCACCTTCATATCTATTTTTGTTTGAAGCGTGTTGTATATCTTCGGGGCGACGATAGCGAGGATCTGAAGGATCGATGACCTCAGGCTGTTCGGAATCTCTTGTCATAGTATCACCTCTTTATGTAAATATATGAAATAACTTATCGTGTTGCAATAAAATTGATAAGGATGTTTAAGAATGGTGAAATGTGTTATAAATGGAATGAAAGTCATAGGAAATTGTTGTTGGTCGTTATTTGTCCAACGTTTTATGAAATTGGGATGGTTTATGACTTGCATTTTATATAGTTCAGTAGTATGATGGATTTGTAAACAACAAGATATATTTTTTTACAGTGCTTGGGACTATAAATGTCAAAGCGTGGCTCAAAGTTGACCATCTAATTGACTATTAAGGGGGCATTCACCTTGGAACGTATGATTCAAGTGCAACAAAAAATTGTGCCTGACTTGATAGACAAAATGTATCGAAGGTTCTCTATTTTAGCAACGATTCAGAAATATCAACCTGTAGGACGACGAACTTTGAGTGAGATGTTGAATTTGACAGAACGTGTCTTACGTTCAGAAACAGACTTGCTTAAACATCAAGAGTTAATTTCTGTCAAGCCAACAGGTATGACGTTAACGGTAGAAGGTAAGGATGTAGTCACACAGTTGAATGCTTATTTCAATCATTATTCTGATTATCATCGCCTTGCTCAAACGATTAAGGGTCAATTCGATATCAATGAAGTTCATGTCATTCCGGGGAACAGCGATACAGATTCTGCTGTAAAAGTAGAACTTGGTCGAATTGCTGGGCAACTGCTTGAAAAACAATTGTACGATCGTGCAATTGTTTCAGTGACGGGTGGTTCAACAATGGCATCAGTTAGTGATGCGATGTCTAAACTTCCCTTTCATGTTTTGTTCGTTCCAGCACGCGGTGGCTTAGGTCAGAATGTTGTTTTTCAAGCCAACACAATTTGTTCTAGAATGGCACAGAGAACTGGGGGCGACTACACAACACTATACGTCCCTGAGCAAGTGAGTGAGTTGACTTATCAAAATTTGATGCAAGAGCCTTCTGTTATCCAGACATTGGATAAAATTAGAGAATCTCAATTCACTATTCACGGTATCGGTGATGCGCTGAAAATGGCGAGACGAAGACAATCGCCATTAGAAGTCATCGAAAAGCTTCAACATCATCATGCTGTCGGTGAATCGTTAGGATATTATTTTGATCAACAAGGTAACATCATTCACAAGGTTAAAACGATTGGGATTCAGTTAGAAGAAGCCCAATCAAAAGCACACATTTTTGCTGTAGCGGGTGGCGCATCGAAAGGCCTTGCAATTAAGGCATACCTTAAAATCGCTTCTCCTAATACCGTTTTAATCACGGATGAAGCTGCGGCTAAAGTTATTACGAGTGAAACAATTTAGCAATAATAAAAAGTGCGTGATTTATTTAATTTTGAATTGATCCACTTTTTAAATATCATTTAAAGGAGGCCATTAACATGGCAGTAAAAGTAGCAATTAACGGATTTGGTAGAATAGGTCGTTTAGCATTTAGAAGAATTCAAGATGTAGAAAACATTGAGGTAGTAGCTGTAAACGATTTAACAGACGACGATATGCTTGCACATTTATTGAAATATGACACAATGCAAGGTCGTTTTACTGAAGAAGTAGAAGTAATTGATGGTGGTTTCCGTGTGAATGGTAAAGAAGTGAAATCATTCTCTGAACCAGAACCTGCTAAATTACCTTGGGGTGACCTTGGTGTAGACGTAGTATTAGAATGTACTGGTTTCTTCACAGATAAAGAAAAAGCTGAAGCACACATTCAAGCAGGCGCTAAAAAAGTATTAATCTCAGCACCAGCTAAAGGTGATCTTAAAACAATCGTATATAACGTTAACCACGAAACATTAGACGGTTCTGAAACAGTTGTTTCAGGTGCATCATGTACAACAAACTCATTAGCACCTGTTGCAAAAACTTTACACGACGAATTCGGTATTGTTGAAGGTTTAATGACTACAATTCACGCATATACTGGTGACCAAAATACACAAGACGCACCTCACAGAAAAGGTGACAAACGTCGTGCACGTGCTGCTGCTGAAAATATCATCCCTAACTCTACAGGTGCAGCGAAAGCAATCGGTTTAGTTATTCCAGAAATCGCTGGTAAATTAGATGGTGGTGCACAACGTGTTCCAGTTGCAACTGGTTCATTAACAGAATTAACAGTTGTTTTAGATAAAGAAGTAACAGTTGAAGAAGTAAACAAAGTAATGAAAGCAGCAACTAACGAATCATTCGGTTACACTGAAGACGAAATCGTTTCTTCAGACGTTGTAGGTATGACTTACGGTGCATTATTCGATGCAACTCAAACTCGTGTAATGACTGTTGGTGACCGTCAATTAGTTAAAGTTGCTTCTTGGTATGACAACGAAATGTCATATACTGCTCAACTTGTTCGTACTTTAGAACATTTAGCAAGCCACGCTAAATAAAATAGATTAAAATAGGATTGTAAGTACGGCTATATGTGCTTCGAACTATTTTGTAGCTTGTAGTAAGCGGAGGAGCACAAACGCTTCTCCGCTTATTTTAAAATTCATGACTTTTTATGAGGAGGATTCTCGATGGCAAAAAAGGATGTAACAGATGTTGAGTTAAAAGGTAAAGTTGTACTTGTGCGTGCAGATTTCAATGTTCCAATGAAAGACGGCGAAATTACCAACGATAACCGTATTGTTCAGGCATTACCGACATTAAAATATATCATTGAACAAGGTGGGAAAATTGTTGTTTTCTCACATTTAGGTAAAGTCAAAGAAGAAAGTGATAAAGAGAAACTCTCATTAGCGCCGGTTGCGAAACGTTTATCAGAAAAACTAAACAAAGAGGTTCAATTTATTCCAGAAACACGTGGAGAAAAATTAGAATCTGCCATTAAAGCCTTAAACGAAGGCGAAGTTTTAATGTTTGAAAACACACGCTTTGAAGATGTAGATGGTAAAAAAGAATCTAAAAATGATCCTGAACTTGGTAAATATTGGGCATCTTTAGGTGACATTTTCGTAAACGACGCTTTCGGTACAGCACACCGTGAGCATGCTTCTAACGTAGGAATCTCAACACACCTTGAGGCTGTTGCAGGTTTCTTAATGGAAAAAGAAATCAAATTCATTGGTGGCGTTGTTGAAAATCCTGAAAAACCTGTTGTTGCAATATTAGGTGGCGCTAAAGTATCTGATAAAATCGGCGTCATTGAAAACTTATTAAAAATAGCAGATAAAGTGTTAATCGGTGGCGGAATGGCCTACACTTTCTTAAAAGCACAAGGTAAAGAAATCGGTCTTTCATTACTTGAAGCAGACAAAATTGATTTTGCCAAAGATTTATTAGACCGTGCAGGTGACCAAATTGTATTACCAATTGACGGTAAAGTGGCAAAAGAATTTTCTAACGATGCACAAATTACAACTGTATCTATCGATGAAATCCCTACTGATCAAGAAGCAATGGACATTGGACCAAAAACTGTTGAGTTATTCAAAAAACAACTTGCAGGTGCACATACAGTTGTATGGAACGGCCCAATGGGTGTTTTTGAATTTAGCAACTTTGCTAAAGGTACAATTGGTGTATGTGAAGCTATTGCAGAACTTAAAGATGCAACAACAATAATTGGTGGTGGCGATTCAGCTGCTGCAGCAATGCAACTTGGTTTTGAAGAAGACTTTACACACATTTCAACTGGTGGCGGTGCGTCATTAGAATATTTAGAAGGTAAAGAACTACCAGGTATTAAAGCAATTGCGAATAAATAATTTTAAAGCGTGAATATAGAAAGCAAACTAAGAATTAAGAGGGAGTGTTCTGAAGTGAGAAAACCTATTATCGCTGGAAACTGGAAGATGAATAAAACGGTGCAGGAAGCTAAAAATTTTGTAAAAGAACTACCAGCATTACCAGATACAAATGAAGTTGAGTCAGTGATTTGTGCACCAACAATTCAATTAGATGCATTAATTTCTTTAACAAAAGAAAATGTTGCACCGGGTCTTAAAATTGGTGCACAAAATACTTATTTTGAAGAAAATGGTGCTTTCACAGGTGAAACTTCTCCTGTTGCTTTAGAAGATCTAGGCGTGAGCTATGTCGTTATTGGTCACTCTGAACGACGTGAGTTATTCCATGAAACAGATGAAGATGTAAATAAAAAAGTACATGCTGTATTTAATCACAACATGACACCTATTATTTGTGTAGGTGAAACAGACGAAGAACGTGAAAACGGCAAAGCAAATGAAGTTGTAGAAGCACAAGTAGAAAAAGCTTTAAAAGGTTTATCAGATGAGCAAATTAAAGATGTAGTCATTGCATATGAACCAATTTGGGCAATTGGTACAGGTAAATCGTCTACTGCTAAAGATGCGAATGAAATGTGTGCAGCTGTTCGTCAAACAATTGCAAAATTAACAAGTGATGAAGTTGCACAATCAGCACGTATTCAATATGGCGGTAGTGTAAAACCAAATAACATTAAAGAATATATGTCTGAATCAGATATCGACGGTGCACTTGTAGGTGGCGCATCATTGAAAGTTGATGACTATGTTCAATTGTTAGAAGGTGCGAAATAATTATGGCCAAAAAGCCAACAGCTCTTATTATTTTAGACGGATTTGCAAATCGTGAAGAAATCCATGGTAATGCAGTAAAATTAGCAAATAAGCCTAATTTTGACCGCTATTTTGAAAAATATCCGACAACGCAAATTGAAGCGAGTGGTTTGGATGTAGGTCTTCCAGATGGCCAAATGGGTAATTCAGAAGTTGGACATATGAATATCGGTGCTGGACGCATTGTGTACCAAAGTTTAACACGTATTAACAAATCTATTGAAGAAGGCGATTTTTTCGACAATGGTGTTTTAAACGGTGCAATTGATCATGCGTTGAATCATCAATCAGCATTACATGTTTTTGGTCTACTTTCTGATGGTGGTGTGCACAGTCATTACGAACATCTTTATGCGATTTTAGAACTTGCTAAAAGAAAAGGTTTAACAAAAGTTTACGTGCATGCATTTTTAGATGGTCGTGACGTTGATCAAAAATCTGCACTTAAATATATTGATGAAACTGAAGATAAATTCAAAGAACTTGGTGTTGGTCAATTTGCTTCTGTTTCTGGACGTTATTACGCAATGGACCGTGATAAACGTTGGGAACGTGAACAAAAAGCATATGATGCGATTCGTGGATTTGATTATGTCGTTAAATATCCTTCAGCACACGAAGGGGTTCAAGCAAACTATGATAACGATTTGACAGATGAATTTATCGAACCTTTTGCTGTAGAAAATCAAAATAACGGTGTAAATGACGGTGATGCAGTAATTTTCTATAACTTCAGACCTGACCGCGCTGGACAGCTTTCAGAAATCTTTACAAATAAAGCTTTTGATGGTTTTGAGGTTGAACAAGTTAAAGATTTATATTTTGCTACATTTACAGGCTACAATGATCAAGTTGATGCACATATTGTATTTGAAAAGGTTGATTTGAAAAATACAATCGGTGAAGTTGCTCAAGATAATGGTTTAGTGCAATTAAGAATTGCAGAAACTGAAAAATACCCTCACGTGACTTACTTTATGAACGGGGGTCAAAACGAGGAATTCAAAGGTGAGCGTCGTCGTTTAATCAATTCACCTAAAGTTGCAACTTATGATTTAAAACCTGAAATGAGCGCTTATGAAGTTCGCGATGCATTGTTAGAAGAATTAGATAAAGGTGATTTAGACCTTATTATCTTAAACTTTGCGAACCCAGATATGGTTGGTCACAGTGGTAAATTGGAACCGACTATTAAAGCAATCGAAGCTGTAGACGAATGTCTCGGCGAAGTCGTTGATAAAATCATCGACATGGGTGGTCATGCATTAATCACTGCTGACCATGGTAACTCTGATGAAGTGTTAACAGATGATGATCAACCGATGACAACACACACAACAAACCCCGTTCCAGTAATCTTGACTAAAGAAGGTCATACTTTGCGTTCAACAGGGCGCTTAGGTGACTTAGCGCCAACATTACTTGATATCATGGGCTTAGAACAACCAGAAGATATGACTGGTGAATCATTAATCGAACACTAAATCATTTTGAAAAATAAGTATTACTCGTTATAATAACAATGAACAGCCAACCTGTTTTGGATAAAATAATGTCTGTTTAAAATATTAAGAACAGATCATAAAATTGATTGAAAAAGGAGATTAACATTATGCCAATTATTACTGATGTATACGCTCGCGAAGTACTAGACTCACGCGGTAACCCTACAGTTGAGGTTGAAGTTTTAACAGAAAGTGGTGCGTTTGGTCGCGCACTCGTACCTTCAGGTGCATCAACTGGTGAACATGAAGCTGTAGAATTACGTGATGGAGATAAAGCACGTTATTTAGGTAAAGGTGTAGAAAAAGCCGTTGAAAACGTAAACGAAATTATTGCACCAGAATTAATCGAAGGTGAGTTTTCAGTACTAGAACAAGTTTCAATCGATAAAATGATGATTCAATTAGATGGCACTGCTAATAAAGGTAAATTAGGTGCAAACGCAATTTTAGGTGTTTCAATTGCTGTCGCACGTGCAGCTGCAGACTTCTTAGGTCAACCATTGTACAAATATTTAGGTGGATTCAATTCAACTGTATTACCTACACCAATGATGAACATTGTAAACGGTGGTTCTCATTCAGATGCACCAATTGCATTCCAAGAGTTCATGATTTTACCAGTAGGTGCTGAAACATTCAAAGAAGCATTACGATGGGGCGCAGAAGTGTTCCACGCGTTAGCTAAAATCTTAAAATCACGCGGTTTAGTGACTGCAGTAGGTGATGAAGGTGGATTCGCACCTAAATTCGAAGGTACTGAAGATGGCGTAGAAACAATCATCGAAGCTATTAAAGCGGCTGGTTTAGAACCAGGTAAAGATGTTTACCTTGGATTCGACTGTGCTTCTTCTGAATTCTACGAAAATGGTGTTTACGATTACACTAAATTCGAAGGCGAAAATGGTGCAAAACGTACAGCTGAAGAACAAGTTGACTACTTAGAACAACTTGTTGATAAATATCCAATCCTTTCTATTGAAGATGGTATGGATGAAAACGACTGGGAAGGTTGGAAGTTATTAACAGAACGTATCGGCGATCGCGTTCAATTAGTTGGAGATGACTTGTTCGTAACAAATACTGAAATTTTATCAAAAGGTATTGAACAAAACATCGGTAACTCAATCTTGATCAAAGTTAACCAAATCGGTACATTAACTGAAACATTCGAAGCAATCGAAATGGCTCAAAAAGCTGGTTATACAGCTGTTGTATCACACCGTTCAGGTGAAACTGAAGACACTACAATTGCTGACATTGCAGTAGCTACAAATGCAGGTCAAATCAAAACAGGTTCATTATCACGTACAGATCGTATCGCAAAATACAATCAATTATTACGTATTGAAGATGAATTATATGAAGCAGCTAAATATGAAGGTTTAAAATCATTCTATAACTTAAACAAATAATATTAAGTTAAATAGATGAATTAAATGATATTTGAGAGGTTGAGGAACACTAACGTGTTGCTTAACCTCTCGTTTTTTCATTCAAAACTTTAATAAGTGGACTGCTTAAATCGATATCGTTGTGTTCGTCTTATTTCGACCAAGACTTAGATTTTCAATGTGTTTTGAAACTGATATAATAATATTAAAAGTATAAGAAGGAGTCTTTTATGTCACAACTACAAAACTCTGAAATGCGTGCACAACATACCGGCAAATTATTAGGTTATATTTCATTTTTATTTGCGGTCTGCTTAGTGATTCATCAGGTCGTTATTGTTGATGGTCAAGTGATTACGTATATGTTGGAACATTCGGGTAATAAGGCAACAGAAAATAGCATCAATGCAATTAATAACAGCTTACGCTATATAGGCATTTTATATGTTTTAGCCTATGCAGCGGGTGTCGTTGCACTTAAAAATCAACATCCTTATTTATGGTGGTTTATGCTTGCAGTCTTTATTTCTCAATTATTTAACGCGCTACTCAATCCACCCATCCTTTATGCAGCGATTTTTCATGTAAAAGGATTTTTCGCATTAGTCCCTTATCTCGTCGTGAATTTAGGTTCTTTAGTTCTCGCGATAATGATGATTACCGTAAGTGTGAAGCGTAAATCGACATTTAATCGTTAAACTATATTGTGAATATACGGTAAATATGGTAAAATAGCTTCCGTATATGATGAATGGAGGACAGTCTGATGCATACCTTTTTTGTAGTATTACTCATTATTGACTGTATCGCACTCATCACGGTTGTTTTATTACAAGAAGGTAAGAGTAACGGCTTATCAGGCGCAATCAGCGGTGGTGCTGAACAGTTATTCGGTAAGCAAAAACAACGTGGTGTAGATTTATTTTTGCATAGATTGACAATTGTACTATCGATTATTTTCTTTGTATTAATGTTAGGTATCAGTTACTTTAATATGTAGAGTCCGGCCGTTGAAAAGTCGGGCTTTTTTGTTTGTATGTACGATTTTTTATCGATAGAATGAATCATATGAGTGTTTGAAAGGACGAGATTGTATTATGAAAATTCAACTACCTAAGCCTTTCTTTTTTGAAGAAGGAAAACGCGCTGTGTTACTATTACACGGTTTTACAGGTAATAGTTCAGACGTACGCCAGTTAGGCCGCTTTTTACAAAAGAAAGGCTATACTTCCTATGCGCCTCATTATGAGGGACATGCAGCGCCACCAGAAGAAATTTTAAAATCAAGCCCGCATGTGTGGTATAAAGATGCACTGGATGGTTATGATTACTTAGTAGAACAAGGCTACGATGAAATTGCTGTAGCAGGTTTATCATTAGGTGGGGTATTTGCGCTGAAATTAAGCTTAAATCGCAGTGTGAAGGGTATTGTAACCATGTGTACGCCGATGTACATTAAAACAGAAGGTGCAATGTATGAAGGTGTTTTAGAATATGCTAGAAACTTTAAAAAGTATGAGGGAAAAGATGAAGAGACGATAGAAAAAGAAATGGCAGCATTTCATCCGACGAGTACTTTAAAAGAACTCCAAGGTACATTGCAAGAAGTCAGAGATGCTGTAGATGAAGTGATGGATCCGTTACTCGTGATTCAATCAGAAAACGATGAAATGATTAATCCGGATTCTGCTAATATCATATACAATGAAGCTATTTCTGATGATAAGCATTTATCATGGTATCAAAATTCAGGCCATGTCATTACAATTGATAAAGAAAAAGAAGCTGTGTTTGAAGAAATTTATTCATTTTTAGAAACATTAGATTGGTCAGAATAGTGCATATTAAAACAGTCAATTTTAAATACGTAACAAGTTAGAAAGTCATTTAAATCAGATTTTAAATAGAAAGGAGGAGCAAGATGAATTTAAAAGAAGAGATTAAGGCAATTATCCAAAGCGCTGATTATGAACCTATGTCAGTGTCTGACTTCCAAGATGCATTAGGATTAAATAGTGCAGATTCATTTCGTGACCTCATAAAAATATTGGTTGAGTTAGAACAATCAGGAATGGTTACACGGACAAAACAAGACCGTTATCAAAAACGCGGACCTAAACCAGGCATTGTCAGAGGAACATTAAGCCAAAATAAGAAAGGATTTGCGTTTCTAAGACCTGAAGAAGAGGACATGGAAGATATCTTTATACCGCCTACAAAAATCAATAGAGCAATGGATGGCGATACAGTTATCGTAGAAGTAAAAAAATCTCGCGGCGACTTCCGTAAAGGAAAATTTGAAGGTGAAGTGAAGGCGATAGAATCACATTCGATTAAACAAGTGGTCGGTACATTCTCAGAAGCCCGTCATTTTGGTTTCGTCGTCCCTGACGATAAAAGAATTATGCAAGACATCTTTATTCCTAAAGGGCAGGATTTAGGTGCGATTGATGGCCATAAAGTTCTTGTACAAATTACAAAGTATTCTGATGGAACTAATAATCCTGAAGGCCAAGTATCAGCGATTTTAGGCCATAAAAATGATCCAGGCGTAGATATTTTGTCCATCATTTATCAACATGGAATCGAGATAGAATTCCCAAATGATGTGCTGAAAGAGGCAGAACGCATTCCTGAAACAATCCAACCGTCAGAACTTGAAGGACGACAAGATTTGCGTCAAGATTTAACCATTACTATTGATGGCGCAGACGCGAAAGATTTAGATGATGCGATTGCAGTCAAAAAATTAGATCATGGAAATATTGAATTAACAGTAAGTATTGCTGACGTGAGTTATTACGTCAAAGAAGGTTCTGCGCTCGATCGAGAAGCTTATGATCGTTCGACAAGTGTGTATTTAGTGGATCGTGTTATACCGATGATTCCACACCGATTAAGTAACGGAATTTGTTCGTTAAATCCAAATGTTGATCGTTTGGCGATGAGTTGCCGTATGGTCATTAATCCCGAAGGTAAAGTCATCAAACACGAAATATTTGATAGTGTGATCCATTCTAATGCAAGAATGACATATGAAGCTGTGAATCGTATCATTACTGATAGAGATCCAGAAGCACGCCAAAAATATCGTGAGCTTGTATCAATGTTAGATTTAGCTAAAAATTTATCTCAAACATTAATCGATATGCGTAAAAAACGTGGCGAAATAGATTTTGATATCAAAGAGGCTAAAGTTTTAGTCAATGAAGAAGGTATTCCAAAAGAAGTGGTTACACGTGAGCGTGGTGAAGGCGAGCGACTGATTGAATCATTTATGTTGATTGCCAATGAAACGATAGCAGAACATTTTAGTAAGATGGAAGTTCCATTTATTTACCGTGTTCATGAACAACCAAAATCAGAGCGATTACGCCAATTTTTTGACTTTATTACGAATTTTGGCATCATGATTCAAGGAACAGGAGAAGATATTCATCCAAGTACTTTACAAAGTATTAGTGAAGAAATTGCTGGAAGACCAGAAGATATGGTCATATCCACAATGATGCTTCGCTCAATGCAACAAGCGCATTATGACGCAGAAAATTTAGGTCATTTTGGTTTAGCAGCTGATTATTATACACACTTTACATCACCTATACGACGTTATCCAGACTTAATCGTACACCGATTGATTAGAAAATATCTTATTGAAAAGTCGATGGATGGAAAAGCGAAACACGAATGGGAAGAAAAGTTACCTCAAATTGCTGAGCATACATCACAACGTGAACGCCGTGCGGTCGATGCTGAACGTGATACGGATGAACTTAAAAAAGCAGAGTACATGATTCAACATATTGGTGATGAATTTGAAGGTGTCATTAGTTCAGTAGCAAACTTTGGTATGTTTATTGAACTCCCTAACACAATTGAAGGGATGATCAATGTTCAAAATATGACTGATGACTATTATCATTTTGATGAGCGACAAATGGCGCTTATCGGTGAAAGAAAAGCGACTGTCTATCGAATTGGTGATGTTGTAAAAGTCAAAGTAGTTCATGTAGATGTGGAAGAACGACAAATTGATTTTCAAATTGTAGGCATGCCTATTGATTTTGGTCGACAAAAAGATAAAAAAGCACGCGGTAAAACGATACAAGCAAAAACAAAAGGTAATCAGTTTGAAAAGAAAAAAACTAAAAAGAAAAAGCAGAAGCAGCGTAAAGGAAAAAACGCACGCCGTCGTGAAAAATCTGGAAATACACAGCATCAGCCTTTTTATAAAGGGAAAAGTGTGAAGAAAAAAGCACGTAAAAAGAAAAAATAATTTGAGGTGAAACCAATGCCAAAAAAATCAGGTAAAGGCACATTAGCAGAAAATCGTAAGGCACGTCATGATTATAACATCGAAGACACGATTGAAGCGGGCATTGTGTTGCAAGGGACTGAAATTAAGTCGATACGTCGTGGAAGTGCGAATTTAAAGGACAGCTATGCACAAGTTAAACGCGGTGAAATCTTTCTTCACAATATGCATATCGCACCTTATGAAGAAGGTAATCGTTTCAACCATGACCCAAGACGTATACGCAAATTATTGTTGCACAAGCGTGAAATTACTAAACTCGGTGAACGTACACGTGAAATCGGATATTCGATTATTCCGCTCAAGCTCTATTTAAAGCACGGAAATTGTAAAGTATTACTTGGTATTGCAAGAGGTAAGAAAAAATACGATAAACGCCAAACTTTAAAAGAAAAAGCTGTGAAGCGTGATATGGATCGTGCGATGAAACAAAAATATTAAAGCATTGCTAAGATTGTAAAATTTTGATATGATATAATGTGCTTTCGTATAAAGAAAGCACATTTAAAAATACGGGGACGTTTATGGATTCGACAGGGGTCCCCAGAGCTCATGAAGCGTGTCGGAGGGTTGTCTCCGTCATCAACACATCAGTTTATAATAACTGGCAAAACTAACAATAATTTAGCAGTAGCTGCGTAATTGCACTCTGCATCACCTAACCGCATCGCCTATGTGCTGTTAACGTGATTCAACTTTAGTAGGATACGCTCGTCACTGCCGTTTGAAGTCTGACGAGAAGAGATCAATCAAACTAGCATCATGTTGGCTGTCTATCGCCTTGCATGATGTGAAATTCATGGATAGACTACACACGTAGAAACATTTGTATCAGGACCTTTGGACGCGGGTTCAAATCCCGCCGTCTCCATTTTTCAGAGAATATTTGTAATTATTTGCTTTTAAAATTTCTTTGCAAACGTTGATATATCAATGTTTGCATTATTTTTTAGCTATTTTTAGTTAATATTCGTTTGTTGATATTTTGGTCATTTTATGGTCAAAAAAATATAGGTTGACCAAAGATGTTGACCATCAATAGTTTTCCATGAATTTTACTAGTTTCGCATCTTCTTCTGTTTTTTGTTCTTCGATTAAATGGCTGTATGTTCTCAATGTAACATCAATATCAGCGTGACCTAACCTTTTGCTGATATATTGCAATGATAAACCTTCACTTAATAAAACTGATGCATGAGTGTGTCTTAACGCGTGTAATGTGTATCTTCCAAATTTATGCGTAGATAAAATCCTTTGCATTGCATCAGATACAGATTTGTTTGTTATTAGGTTTGCACCAGTGTTAAAAATATAACCGTTCATAGATACTGGCTTTGTTTTTATTATTCCTTGGATATGTTTTTTAGACTCTTCTGTTATTATTATAATGCGATCAGCATTTTCTGTTTTAGTGCCTGGAATTCTAATTTGATTATTTGGTTTCTTTAAATCCTCATACCTTAGAGTTTGTACCTCTCCAAAACGAGCGCCAGTGATTGCTAATATATACAAAGCTAAGTATGATAGCTCGGTTCTCTCTTTCGATTCATCAATTATAGTGTCATAAGCTTTTTTAGACATGAACTTTACATCTTCCGGTTTCCCCTTTTTTATACCTTTTGGATTTGCTTTGTAAGTGGGGTTTCTTGAAATAATACCTGATTCAAAAGCATCTTCGAAAGCGCCCTTTAAACAACTGTGTAATTTACTTACTGTATCTGTTGTTCTACCGTTTTTAGCATTATTCAAATATTTACCTTCTCCATACTCTTTAAGGAATTCCCTATAATCAATTTGTGTCACTTCACCTATTGCAATATTACCGAATTTTTCTTCGAATGCTTTCAAGCTTGTTAAATAACGATTATATGCATTAGAGGTTATATTTCCTTCTTTATTAACTTCTAACCACTTTTTAAAATACTTACTAAATGAATCATCACTTTTAGTGATACCGTTGTTTAGTTCGTTTAACTTTTGTGCTTCCATGTCTTTCGCTTTGCGTTTAGTGCTAAAACCACTTTTTCTGTAACGTTTACCTTTAAATCTAAAGTCATATTTCCAACTGTTACCGTTTTTACTTACTACCATTTTGTAGTTCCTCCTCAAAAATAGTAAAAAATAATAAGGGTAGACGCGCTACCCAAAATTTTATTCAGTTTCTGAATTAATTACTTTCTCTTGTCGTTTAGCCCAGCTATCATAAGATTCGCCTTTTCCAACCCAACCGGGGCCTCCAACATGAGCGTTTGGATTATCCCAAATTTTTGAACTTTCCTTTTTTGCTAATTCATAATCCCCAATGCCATATCCCATTTGCGATTCGTCATGGGTTGTGGGTTTTGTACGATTCCATTCATCGATTTCTGCCTGCGACATTTCCCCATCATCTTTTTGAGTATTAACATTTATTGTCTTTGCGTTAGGTTTTGATTCCGCTTTATTGTCAGCTTTATGTTTTGGTGGATCATTATCATCTGATGACGTTACACTATCTGTAGATACATTTTGTTGTAGATCATTGTTGTTATTTTCTGTTGAAGCAACTAAAGTGTCATCTTTCTTTTTAGAAGTTTTAGTATCTCCTTTAAGGTTAAAAATTACATTTTTACTACTGAAAAATCTTGAATTGATAATTAATTTTTTATTATCGCTATTGGCAATATTTTCAGAAACATCAAATACAACCTTACCTTGTGTAGTACTTTCTGGATTAAGTTGTTCTAAAAAGAAGGAATCTGTTATAGAACCATCTTCACTTTGATTAGCAGAAATAGAACCTTTTGAATCGGCGTTAGCTGTTTTATCGCCAGACTTCAATTTGAACATGTTAGTATCGATAGTCAACGAATCTTTACCATTATTTTTGATTGTTACATCCGCAATAACATACATATCTTTTGCTGTTTCTGGCAATGCTGATGGTCCTACTTGTTTAGCTGTTTCAACAGAATTAACAGTAACTTCTAAATCGCCATTTTTTGCTGTATCGCCAATTTTGTATTCTTTTGACGCATTTTTGGTTGAGTTATTACTATCGCCGTTGCCACCAGTAAAAATTGCTGCGCAAGCAGAAAATAGTATAGCGAGGATTATAAAGATGACTAAACAACCACCGCAACCCCATAGCCATTTCTTTTTACCTTTTTTATTTTGTTGCTTCTGAAATTCTTGGAATTCAGCCCATTGTCGTTGTCTTTCTTGTTCGTTCATATCAGACATTGATAATGCCCCCTTATAAAATATTTTTTATTTCAAAAACTCTAAGTGGTTCGAATTCAATTAAGTAATCACCACATAATGTTTTTAAACCATATTTACGTTTATAATGTTCAATACAATCTAGTACAAAACCTTCTGTAACCTCAAAAAAATTAGCAAGTTCATATAAATTATGTATACCTTGCTTATACGCTTCTATTATTTTGTTTATAGGTATCAACATTTCTATACCATAACGTCTTGCGTAATTTTCGAATTTACGGTTATTGAAGTAACTTTGATTTGTGATGTTACCGTACGTTAGTTTGTGGTGAGATAACTCTTCTGCTAAGACTTCGGTCTTTTTGCTTTCAGGTAGATTTCTTTTCATCAGGATCATATCACCCAACCATAAGCCTGGGAGGTTGTCTGGCATAATATCGGTTTCAACAACCTCCACTGAATCGTATTCAATTAAAAGATCTTCGTATTTTCCCAAATGAATCACCCTTTATTTGCGTTTGCTTCTAATATAATTAGCATAATCTAACACTTTTTGCCATTCTTCCTCTGTAAGGTCTCCTTCTAAGTGAGCAGCTAAATGTGTTACAGTTTTTTCGATTTTTTTATCTTTTAATAACAAACTTTCCGGAGTGACATTCAAATAATTAGCGATTTCAGCTATATCTTCCATCGGTATCTTTCTACTTCCATTTTCATAACGTGAAAGTGTAGATTTATTAACACCTATTTTTTTGGCAAAATCTGTTAAATTTATATTTCTTTCTTGGCGAAGTTTTTTTATCAATTTACCTATTTCAGCTGATGTTCTCATCGTAATATTTACCTCCGTTTCGTCTATATCAATAGTTTACCATTTTTCCATATAGGAAACAACTGGTAATTTAAAAGATTTTAAAATATTTTTTGGTATTTTTGTTGACATACAGGAAACGAAGGTTTAGTATAAAGTTAACTTCAAAAAAGGAGGCGACAACATGTATGAGTTCGATGTAAAAAGAATGAAGGCAGAACGCATAGCTAAAGGCATCTCTCTAACTGATATGGCTTTTAAACTAGAAATGACTCCAGGAACATACTCAAAAAAAGAAAATGGTCACATTAGAATAACTGTTGACGATTTAGCAAAAGTTATTGATGCTTTAGAACTTCCTCAAGACAAATGCGGTATTTTTTTTACTTACAATGTTTCCAAAAAGGAAACTAAAGACGATTTAATTTAAATCCGAATATCTCAGCGCCTGCATTGAGTACATGCGAGCGAGAGTGAGCGACGATACGAGCCACACCATAATACATTAGGTCATTGCCAAAACCGTGTACTGAATGTAGGTGCTGAGACACCAAACCTTAAAGGAGGGAATTTAATGCAAGAATTACAAACATTCAGTAACGATATGTTTTCAATCTTAATCAAACAAGATGAGGAAAATAATTTATTCGATTTAGAGACTGTCGCAAAAAGTTTGGGATTCACTCAGATTAAAAACGGCAAGCAATATATTCGTTGGGAAACTATCAATAAATATTTAGGGAAATATCTTTCCCAAGAAGTTGGGAAAGGTGATTTTATTCCGGAACCGATGGTCTATAAATTAGCTTTTAAAGCAGGCAATTCAACAGCGGAAAAATTTCAAGATTGGTTAGCTATGGAAGTTTTACCTGCAATTAGAAAAACAGGAACTTACCAAGTACCAAGTGATCCAATGCAAGCGTTGGAATTAATGTTTAAAGCTACAAAACAAACAAAAGAAGAAATCGAAAGTGTAAAAGCAGATGTTATTGACTTAAAAGATAATCAAAAACTCGATGCGGGTGAATATGGTTTAGTCACTAAAACTATACATCAACGTGTTGCTTACATCAGACAGATACACGGATTACCCAATATCAAAGAGGTTAACAAGCCACTTTACAAAAATATTAACAATGACGTTAATACAATGGCCGGAATTAAAACGAGAACACAATTAAGACAAAAACATTTTAACGATGTCATGGACATCATTACAAATTGGTTTCCATCACAATCGACGATGTACGTCATAAGACAACTAGAAATGGACTTTGAGGAGGAGCGAACATGACACAAACATTTCAAGTTACAGTTCCTATTCCAGATGACTACATTATCATATCGAAAGTTGAATATAAGGAACTTATCGACAGTAGACCCGTCAATATGACCTTGCAAGAAGTGGCGGACATGTTCCCTTGTAGCAAGCAGTGGTTTACAGAAAATGTTTTATCAAACGACTATTTTCGGCGGAAGATAGCAAAGTTTTCAACTTTCCCGAATGATGACGGTAAGGGACATTACAAGTTTGATCGTCGAGAGATGACCAAGTTTTTGAAAGAGTACAATACGCAGATTCACGAACACGTCAGATTTGAAAGGAGTAAAAGAGGATGAAACATTTAATCGCTTTGTTCATGACCGCAGCAGTCGCATTCATTCTAGGTACAGTACTTGCTTTTGCAGACGTGTACTTTACCACAATCTTATTCGTGGTAACTGTGGCTGAAATCGTCACATACTACGGTACAACGTATGTGATTGAAGCATTAAAAAAGACTGACAGCAACGGCAATTGCTAATCAGTCGAGGATAGTAATTTTACGAAAGTTAACTATCCTCAATATACAACTTATTGGGAGGATTTTCAAATGTATTTTTCAAACGAAGAAGAACATACTGGAATTTTCGAGGTAGACGGATTCAAATTTAGAAAAGCAGTCACAAGAGAAGATGACAGAATCGTTGTTGAAGTCATGGATATGCAATGGCAAACAATAAAACTTGTTACTGTCTATGATTTATCAGAAGTCGAGTATATGGAAGAAGTTTTATCTGCAGCTATTTACGATTTTATCGAGTACCAAACAGATGAGCTAGACAAAGTTATGGCTCATTTTACAAAAGGATAGGAGGAACAAACTATGGAATTAGTGACAATACATTATACCGAATTTAAAAGATTAGTAGCACAAGAGAGTAGATTGAAAGATAGAGTGGCGGAATTGGAGGAAGAAGTTTCCGCTTTAAAAGCAGACGTCAACGAGTTAATTGACGAAAACGAACATTTAGAAAAGCAAGTCAAATTGTTATCTGTTTTAGAAGATGACGAGGAGGAGTTACTCGATGAGTAATTTATATGAATTGTCAGGAGCATTCAAAGAGTTGTCGAGTCAAGAAGAATTAGATCCAACATTACTGAAAGATACACTCGATTCTATTAAAGAAGAAATGAATGTAAAAGTGGATAACATCATTAATTGGAGACGTGATGTATTAGGCGATGTTGATGTTATTGATAAAGAGATTAAAAGGTTGCAGGACTTAAAAAAACAAAAGACAAATCTATGTGATCGTCTTAAAGAATATTTGAAAGACATGTTAGATGTTCAAGAAGTAGAAAACTATCGCACAGCTACCAATCACATTTACAAGCGCAAAAACGGAGCAACTAAAAAAGTTATCGATGAAAGTTTAATTCCACAAGATTATTGGGTTTCACAAGCACCTAAGCTCAACTCAAAACAACTTACAGACGATTTGAAAGCAGGCAAAGATATACCAGGAGCAGAATTACAGGTAACAGAAAGCTTGGTGATTAAATAATGAGCGAGGAACAAGACATTTTGACGCAGTTAGGCGTTAAAGATATTAGCCAACAGAACGCCAATAAGTTTTACAAATTTGCTGTTTATGGAAAGTTTGGGACTGGTAAGACGACGTTTTTAACTAAAGACAACAATGCGCTTGTATTAGACATTAATGAGGACGGTACAACAGTTACAGAAGATGGCGCTGTTGTACAAATCAAGAATTACAAGCATTTTGCAATGGTAGTTAAGATGTTACCAAAGATTTTAGAACAACTTAGATCTAACGGAAAGCAGATTGATGTGGTGGTTATAGAGACCATTCAAAAACTACGTGACATCACAATTGATGACATTATGGCAGGTAAAACAAGAAAGCCGACATTTAATGACTGGGGAGCAACAGCTACACGTATTGTACACATGTATAGATACATTTCAAAATTACAGGAACACTACCAATTCCATTTAGCAATCAGTGGTCATGAGGGCATCAACAAAGAAAAAGATGAAGAAGGAAGTACCATCAATCCCACTATCACGATTGAAGCACAGGACCAAATCAGAAAAGCAGTAGTCAGCCAATCTGATGTACTAGGAAGAATGACCATTGAAGAATATGACCAAGACGGACAAAAGGCATTTAACTACGTATTTAACGCAGAACCATCGCCGGTTTTTGAAACAAAAATAAGACACTCACAAAGTGTGCAAATTAACGATAAAAAGTTTATCAACCCAAGTATTGATGACGTAGTACAAGCAATCCGAAACGGAAACTAAATAAAGGACGGTAACTAATTATGAAAATTACAGGTAGAGCAAATCATATTACAGAAACGAATCAAGAAGCATTTATGAAAGGCGGAGAGTTCTTAGGCGCTGGAGAATTTACAGTGAAAGTTAAGGATATTGAAGCAAATGATGCAGAGGGGCGTTATTTCACTGTCGTTTTTGAAAACAACGAGGGTAAGCAGTTCAAACACAATCAATTCGTGCCACCATTTCAACAAGATTACCAAGAGAAACAATACATTGAGTTGCTAACTCGTTTAGGTATTAAGTTAAACTTACCAGATTTAACATTTGATACAGATCAACTAATCAACAAACCTGGAACTATCGTATTGAAAAATAAATTTAACGAAGATCAAGGTAAATATTTTGTACGTCTGTCCTTTGTCAAAGCATGGAAAAAAGGCGATGAAATTATTAATAAACCTAAACCTAAAACAGACGAGATGAAACAAAAAGAAAAGCAAACTAACGGTAGACAAACTCCTATGAGTCAAGAGAGTAATCCATTTGCAAATGCCAATGGGCCAATTGATATTGATGATGAAATATTACCCTTTTAAAAAACCTACCGAAAAACAACTTAAATACGCAAAGCATTTACAAACGTTTGTTCAAGACGACAAAGATTTAACTGAAATGAACAAAGAAGAAGTAATTAACTATATCGATTCAATCAAAAATGAAGCTAAAGATGTAATTAGTGAGTTGATGTCTCACACAGATGTGGTTTGGTAGGTGGAAAGATGCAACGTATTACAAGATACCAGGCAGATAACGACGGTACATATTCCGTCGTTGCTACTGGTGTAAAACTTGAGCAAAGTCATATTGAACTTTTAGAAAATGGTTATTCGATAAACGCAGATGTAGAGGTACACGACAATAAAAGAATTTCGAGCGATCAACGTAAAAAGATATTTGCGCTATGTAGAGACATAGAACTGCATTGGGGCGAACCGGTGGAGTCAACGAGACGAATATTTCAATCTGAATTAGAGATTATGAAAGGTTATGAACATATAAGTCTAAGTAATTGCAGCATGAAAGTAGCAAGTGAATTGATAGAGCTAATTGTAGCGTTTATGTTCCATCATCAAATACCAATGCAGGTTGAAACAAGTAAATTGTTGAAAGAAGATAAAGCGTTGTTGTATTGGGCTACTGTTAACAGAAACTGCGCAATATGTGGTAAGCCTCACAGTGATTTAGCTCATTATCATGCAGTCGGTAGAGGGCGTAATAGACGGAAGATAGAACACACCAGTAATAAAGTACTTGCGTTATGCCATAGACATCATACAGAACAGCACAACATAGGTATGGATAGCTTTAACGATAGATACCATTTACACGACAGCTGGGTCGATGTCGATGAGAGATTAAATAAAATGTTGAAAGGAGGAAAAGCGAATGAATAAATTACAAGTCATAAAAATAGCACTCCTAATCGTCATCTTGGCGGAGGAGATCAGGAATGCTAGAAATTATAAAAGAGCTACAGGAAAACCTTTTTCGAGAATTTAATTATTCATCATCTTTTTTGTAATCGAATGTTAAGTAAAAACAAATTAAAGAAATAGGTAACACGAATATTGAAACAGGAATATTAACAGGTTCATTATACATTGCTCCAGAGAATAAACTCCACGAAATATTTGGGGTGAAGACTAATGAAGTTGCATTAATCATTTTTTTAGTTGGAGGTGCATACTTTTGCAATTTTGTATCGTCGACGTCATCTTCTTTTCTGTTTTCTCTTTTATTGTTTATTGGATAGGGAGAATTGAAGGAGTCACTAACGCTACGAAAGTTAACAGTATTGATAAAAGAATAGCGAAGTATATTGTTAACTCGCGTAATTTCCTTTATAGGAAAATTCGATTGGGTCTTAAATGCTTGAAGTGTATTTTCAGAAAATAAATTATTTCTAAAATTCATCGAGATGTCGATAGTAGGCACTTTGATTTTTACTAAATTTGATGTATCAATATTTATCAAATTAATATGACCCATATTTATTAGCGTATTTTTGTAAATATTATTGAATTTTGTCATCTGATTAATAGTTTTTCTTAATTCTTTAGAAGGTTTTGTCGCTTCAAACACGGCGTTTCTTAAGTTGAAAATAGTGTTGTTTAATACTGGTCTGACATCTTTAAATGGATCGATATACATTTTATCACCTCCAATCTGATGCAAAAGCATTCAGAAAAATTATACCAGAAAGGAGAATGTAAATGACTGATCAGCCAAGTTACTACTCAATTATTACAGCAAACGTAAGATATGATAACCGCCTTACTGATAGCGAAAAGTTGTTATTCGCAGAAATCACGTCGTTAAGCAATAAGTATGGGTACTGCACAGCAAGCAATGGTTACTTTGCGAAGTTGTATAACGTAGTAAAAGAAACGATTTCGCGCAGAATATCCAACCTTAACAAATATGGTTATTTGAATATTGAAATTATCAAAGAAGGTAATGAAGTTAAGCTAAGAAAGATGTACCCCTTGACACAATCGTCAATACCTATTGACGCAAAAATCAATACCCCTATTGATAATTCTGTCAATACCCCTATTGACGCAAATGTCAAAGAGAATAATACAAGTAATAATATTACAAGAATAAATACTACAAGTATAAATAACAATAGCGCAACTGACGTTACGCTAGCGCATTTTGAGGAGTGGTGGGCGCTTTACGATAAGAAATTGGATAAGAAAAAAGCGTTCAGCTTATTTAAGAGTGCGCACAAAAAACACGGGTTCGAAACTATTATGAATGGGACTAGAGAATATTTAAAAACCATCACTAACAAACAGTACCAGAAATATCCCAAAACATTTTTAAGTCAAGAAAGCTATTTAAATGACTTTACGATAGAAAAACAAGACAGCGGTTTGGATCAACTTGAGAGAATGAAGTATGACGAAAGCTACTGGGATTAGGAGTGATTAAATGCAATCAATGAGTAGTCTAGCACGTAACATCAAACCTAATCATAATATCGTCGAAGAAAAGCATAACCTTAAATGCGAAAACTGCGGTAACACTTACGACTATTACAAGTTTAGCAATGGGCAAGAATTTAGACATGGTTGTGACTGCGCGATGATTGAGGCTGGTAAAGAGGCTGAAAAGAAGCGTAAGCAACGAGCAATTAACAATATATTTAACCAATCTAATGTTAACTACTCTTTAAAAGATGCGACAGTCAATAACTACAAACCACAAAACGATAATCAAGCGCAGGCAAAACAAACTGCAATTGAGTATGTACAAACATTCTCTACTGAACAACCTAAATCACTAATCTTACAAGGCTCGTACGGTACAGGTAAATCACACCTAGCCTATGCGATAGCCAAAGCAATTAAAAATCAAGGCTATTCAGTCGCATTTATGCATATACCGATGTTGATGGATCGTATCAAAGCAACCTACAACAAAAATGCAGTTGAGACGACAGATGAGCTTGTAAGTCTTTTGAGTAGCATTGATTTGCTTGTACTTGATGATATGGGCGTCGAGAACACGGAACACACACTAAATAAGTTATTTAGCATAGTGGATAACCGTGTAGGTAAAAATAATATATTCACAACCAACTTTAGCAATAAAGAATTGAATCAAAATATGAACTGGCAGCGCATCAATTCGAGAATGAAACATAACGCCAGAACAGTAAAAGTAATCGGGGACGATTACAGGGAGCGTGACGCATGGTAATTACAAAAGAGTTTTTGAAACAAAATCTTGAGTGTTCAGATGTTTATGCTCAGAAAATGCTTGAGTGGGCGCAAGGCGACGATAAAAAGTTATATGACCTATTTATCCAAAAGAGAGTTGAACGCAACACACGGCAGGATATGACGATATTAGAGGTGGATTAAGTGGCGGAAACTAGAATAGAGATTTTTTACCAGGAGGGCGACAGAAACTTAGGTAATCCAAAAGGGTCATCACGCCCTAGATTTACACGAGGCGGGCATACTTACATGCCTGCACCTTATGTAAAACATAAAAAGTTTGTGGCTGATCAGTTGCCAACTTTGATGATTGATAAGCCAATACGGCTCACGATTGAGTTTTACTTTAAACCTAGTAAGTCGTGGCCAAAACACAAAAAGGAATCGCACATGGGACAACCGCACAGCATTAAGCCAGATATAGACAATTTACTTAAAACAATATTAGATGCTGGCAATGGCAAAGTATGGACGGACGATGTGCTGATATCGGAAATCAGAACATTCAAAAAATGGGATAGCGTAGCACGTACAGTACTTGTCATAGAGGAGGAGTAAAACGGTGGAAAAATTAGATCTTTTTACAAAAGAACAAGAACAAAGGATGAAATTGAATAGCATACCTAGAGAGATAGCGAGAAGTCGTGTAAGAAGGATGGGATGGACTGCTGAAAAAGCTGTCACTACTCCTGTTCAAAAAAGAGTTAATGATTTACCGAAACCGCTCACTCATCCGAAAGTAGCATATATGCGTTTTATGAAGGAACGAAAAGACAAGTCGCATTTAGTTAAGTACCCGCAGTCAGTTGAGCCGAGTGAGTACTATAAATACCTAGAAAGTAAGGTGTTGCGGGATGAAATTTAGAAACGCTGATAAAAGAATCATCTTAACTGATGAGCAAGTTAAAGCTATGCAAGACAACGGACTCAAACGTAGCGATGTATACAACAGAATATTCGGATTAAATTGGGCTGTTAATAAAGCGGTCAGTAAACCAGTAAGGGGGCGTAATTAATGAACGAGATTTTGAGTAAAGGCGACAGAGTGAGAGTTGTTACAGGTTGCCACAAGAGCAACGATGGAGATAAATGGATTAATGAACCTATATGGGAGACAGGCACTGTAAAAGGCTATTGGGCGCCAGGAATTACAATAATCAATTTGGATAGTGGTGGTACAAAGTGGCTGAAAGACAGTGAAGAGTGGGAAAAATTACCGGTCAATCGAAAAATCGCAACACACAAAGAAGATATGGTTAACCAACCTGAACATTACACTTACGGCGACATAGAGGTTATCGACTATATCGAACAGGTCATTAAAGATTATCCGCCACACTTAGCGTTTGCGATTGGTAATGCGATTATGTGTATCGACCGTGCAGGGCACAAGAATAACAAAGAGGACTTAGCAGAGGCGCGTTGGTACTTAGAACGGGCGTATGACAAGTGGGAGGTTGTTCGCTGATGGGGGCTGCAATGTATGAATATGTGATTTACAAAGGCGATGATGTTGTGTGCGGTGGGACAAGGAAAGAAATATTAGAAAAGTTGGGTATGTCACCCATGACATTCGATAGAATTGTAAACCCCTCGACAGAAGTGGAAGAGGCTAAAGTGTTCCGGAGAAAGGGGCACAGTCAACGCATGGTAGGCGTCAAAGTAAGTGTTGCAGAAATTAAACAGGAACTGGGGTTGGCGTGAGATGAGTATTTTCGACAAATATAACTTATTCGACCAAGACGGTCGCAAAGTGATCAGTGTTGTACCTATTAAGGACAGATACAACGTTGCAGGCGTGGCGACCGGTATCTTTGCCGGTCAAATGTGGGATATGAGCGAGACTGAATTAATGCGGTTTAAAGCGACGCATAACTTGTTCCTAGAGCAAGAGCTAGGTACGCAAAAGACGATATTTGATTTTTAAGGAGGGATAGGAATGAATGCTTTAGTAAATTTGGGCGAGAGAATAATTCAACTCGAAAAAGAACGTGACTCACTCATCACAGACGTAGCCAATTTACGTAACCAACGTGACAAGTTGCAGCACCAATTAGATGATGTGGTTGATTTATTCAATACACACCTACACCACAAGAAA
>NZ_CP092966.1:1996725-2059336 GCF_022557135.1 Staphylococcus coagulans | reverse complement strand
TAATTAAACCACAGCACAATCAAACGTTTAGTGTTGTGGAGGCAAATAGTAAGGAAGAGGCGTTGAGTAAATACAAGGAGGCAGACAATGATTAAACGAACAATCAACTTATTAATAACATTAGCGTTATATGAGTTAGGTAAATACCTAACGGAACAATTAATCATCTTATTAACAGCGAATGACAAGGTGGAAGCACCTAATGATTTTTACATTGATGATCATATACATTTAAACAATTTTAAAGCAGAGGTGTCGGAATAATGTGGCTAGTTATCATACTAATATTCGTATCGCTGTTGCTTGTAGGTAGCATGGTTGAAAACGGGAAGTTGCAGGGAGAGTTGAAAGCAAGAGAATATGAGGTTGAGATGTTGAGAGGGAAAGACAATGACGATTAACGAGTATCTTAGATATTTAAGGATAGAAAAAGGTATTAAATTAAGAGAGTTTTCTAAAGTTATCAATTATTCGCACGGACATATTAGTAGAATTGAAAATGGTAAAACTAGTTTTGACAAAGTCTTTTTATCAAAATTTATCAAAGCGGTTAGCAATAATGAGGAAGAACATAATTTGATTAAAAAGATTATAAAAAATGATTATAACATCGATGTTGAGGACTCAAACGATGTAAATTATACCCACAAAAAGAAACGACCAATATCTCTAAATAATTTTGTAGATCAGCAATACGAAATTGATGGCATAAAATTAAGTAATGAAGAAATGAGATTTGTTATATCTATGACTAGATGCTATCGAAGTTTTAAAAAGGGGGACGAGTAATGTACAGCAAAGAAGCAATACTTAATATGATTGGAACGCATAAAATTAAGTGTAATGTACTTGCTGATGCAATACCTGAATATGATAGCAACTCTATTGCGCAATATGGAATACAATCAACATTACCTAAACCTAAGGGGGAAAACGCTAGTAAAGTAGAAGATGTTGTAATAAAGCTTGAACGGTCAAACAAGCGATATACACAAATGCTTGAAGAAATTGAGTTTATCAATAAATCACAACAGAAACTAGGTACTGTCGATTTCTGTTTTCTAGAACTATTGAAAAAAGGATATAACAGAGAATCGATTATAAAGAAGATGCCTAATTCAAAAATTAACCGTAATAACTTTTTAACCAAACGTGATGAGTTAGCAGAAAAAATATATTTACTGCAGTGACACAAATGACGAAAATGACGAAAATGACAGAAATGACACTATTTTGAAGTAAAAAAAATATTTTGTATAATTTGACTGTACAGTAATGTACAACGATGATTTCTTCCATATGATGCATTAAATCCTCCTTTCGATGATGTGAACGTGAAGGCGCCCATAGAGGCGTCTTTTGTGTATTGATATGAATTACATAATGTGTGATTGATATGAGTGCATAACTCAAATAAAATACCCAAAACAAAATCACTAGGCACTGTATACGCGCAGTGTCTTTTTGTATTCAAATTTATAGAGTAATTAACGTAAAGGCGTGTGATACAGTGAAAAGAATTGACTAAATTAACGCATAAACAAGAGCAGTTTGTATTAGGGCTCATAGAAGGCAAAAGCCAACGAAAAGCATACATTGACGCAGGGTATTCGACTAAAAATAAAGGTGAAGCATATATTGATATGCAAGCAAGTAGAATGGCGAAAAATGATAAGGTTATGTCAAGGTACGAAGAATTGCGTCAAGAAGTAGCTGAAGAATCTAAATGGACACGCCAAAAGGCTTTTGAAGAATATGAGTGGCTAAAGAATGTAGCTAAGAATGACATTGAGATAGACGGAGTGAAGAAAGCAACAGCCGATGCTTTCCTTGCTAGTTTAGATGGCATGAATAGAATGACGCTAGGTAGTGAAGTTTTAGCTAACAAGAAAATCGAAACAGAAGTCAAAATGCTCGAAAAGAAAATTGAACAAATTGATAAAGGTGACGCAGGTACTGAAGATAAGATACGTCAGTTGCATAACGCTATAACGGATGTGATCTCTAATGAGTAAACTTAACAAACTCTACACAGATAAACAGATAGAAATCTTGAGGGAAACGCAAAAGAGAGATTGGTTTATGCTCATTAATCACGGTGCTAAACGTACAGGTAAGACGATATTGAACAACGACTTATTCTTGCGCGAATTAATGCGTGTGCGTGAAATAGCAGACAAAGAAGGTGTTGAGAGACCTCAATATATTCTGGCGGGAGCTACATTAGGTACGATACAGAAAAATGTATTGATAGAGCTTACGAACAAATACGGGTTAGAGTTTAACTTTGATAAGTACAATTCTTTCACGTTGTTTGGTGTGCAAGTGGTACAAACAGGTCACAGCAAAGTAAGTGGTATTGGTGCCATACGTGGTATGACTGCGTACGGTGCATATATCAACGAAGCGTCACTTGCTCATGAAGAAGTATTCGACGAAATTAAATCACGTTGTAGTGGATTAGGTGCAAGGATATTAGTTGATACGAACCCTGACCACCCTGAACATTGGTTGTTAAAAGACTATATAGAGAATACAGACCCTAAAGCTGGTATATTGAGTTATCAATATAAGCTCGATGACAACACGTTTTTAAATGATAGATACAAAGAGTCTATCAAAGCCTCAACGCCGTCAGGAATGTTCTATGAAAGAAATATCAATGGGAAATGGGTATCAGGTGACGGTGTTGTATATGCCGACTTTGATTTGAATCAAAATACCATTACCTATGATGATTTGGTGAAAGTGCCTATTAAAGAATACTTTGCAGGTGTCGACTGGGGATTTGAACATTATGGTTCTATCGTTCTATTAGGAAAAGGTATTGACGGTAACTTTTATTTTATCGAAGAACATGCCCACCAATTTAAGTTTATTGAGGATTGGGTGGACATAGCTAAAGGTATTGTTGCGAAGTATGGCAATATCAACTTTTATTGCGATACCGCCAGACCCGAATATATCACTGAATTCAGACGACATGGTTTAAGGGCTATTAACGCGGACAAAAGTAGATTATCAGGGATTGAAGAAGTAGCTAAGTTGTTCAAACAAAACAAGTTATTTGTTCTGTATGATCATATGGATAGATTCAAGCAAGAGATATACAAATATGTGTGGCACCCTACAAACGGAGAACCGATGAAAGAATTTGACGATGTGTTAGATTCATTACGATACGCCATATATACACATACTAAACCCGAAAGATTGAGGAGGGCAAGATAACGTTGTACAAGCTAATAGATGACATTAGGACACAAGGTGTACTACCAAAACATATAGAAGCATTAATCGAATCACATAAAGATGACCGTGAACGAATGATTAATCTATACAACAGATACAAGACACATATTGATTACGTACCAATATTTAAACGTAGTCCGATTGAGGAGAAGGAAGACTTTGAACGTGGTGGCAATGTTAGGCGCCTAGATGTGACAATCAACAACAAACTTAACAACTCATTCGATAGTGAGATTGTAGACACACGTGTAGGTTATCTACATGGTGTGCCAATCACTTATGACCTGGATGAAAACACGGCGAAGAACGACAAGCTCAAAGACTTTATTGTCAACTTTATCTTACGCAATAACGTTTATGACGAAGATTCAGAGATGGGTAAAATGGCTGCGATTTGTGGATATGGTGCTAGGTTAGCTTATATTGATAAAAATGGTGAAGTAAGAATAAAGAATATAGATCCATTTAACGTAGTGTTTGTAGGTGACAGTATATTAGAACCTACATATTCATTACGTTATTTTTATGAATTAGACGATGACAACGGTAAAGAATATGTCTATGCAGAGTTTTATGACGATACTTACTACTACGTATTCCGTGGCGAAGGTATAGATGCCTTACAAGAAGTTGGTAGATATGAGCATCTATTCGATTACAACCCGTTGTTTGGTGTGCCGAATAACAAAGAGATGTTAGGTGACGCAGAAAAGGTAATTCACTTGATAGATGCTTATGACTTAACGATGAGTGATGCATCTAGTGAAATCAGTCAAACACGTCTAGCATACCTTGTATTGCGTGGAATGGGCATGAGTGAGCAAATGATACAGGAGACTCAAAAGAGTGGTGCTTTCGAGCTATTCGACAAGGATATGGACGTTAAATACTTAACTAAAGATGTGAATGACGGAATGATTGAGAATCATTTAGATCGTATCGAAAAGAACATCATGCGTTTTGCTAAATCAGTTAACTTCAATTCTGATGAGTTTAACGGGAATGTACCTATCATTGGTATGAAGTTAAAGCTTATGGCACTAGAAAACAAATGTATGACATTCGAACGTAAGATGACAGCAATGTTGCGTTACCAATTTAAAGTTATTTTGTCTGCATTAAAGCGAAAAGGTTACAACGTTGATGATGACAGCTATTTAGACCTTATATTCAAATTCACTCGTAATATTCCAGTTAATAAGTTAGAAGAGTCACAAGTGTTGATTAACCTAAGAGGACAAGTATCTGAACGCACTAGATTAGGACAATCACAGTTAGTTGATGACGTTGATTATGAGTTAGACGAAATGGAACGTGACAACTTTGAAATGAACAGTAAATTGCCTGATATAAACGAGGGTGACGCTAATGGCAGACCGCAAGATAACCAACCAGAATGACATAGATAATTACATTGAGAGCCTTATAGGTAAATCAGAAAAAGAAATCGAAGTGTTGTTCTCAAATCGATTGAAAGAGATTAAACAAACACTAGCGGATATGTTTGAAAAATATCAGTCTGATAACCCACATGTGACGTGGACAGAGTTTAATAAATACAATCGTTTAAATAAAGAGCTTGTACGCATCGGTCAGATGTTAACTGAAGATTATAACCAAGTAGCCAAAGCTATTAAACAGACTCAACATAACACTTACATTGAGAAGTATATGATGAGTCTTTATTTATATGAAATGGCTAGTCAATCATCTATGCGCTTTGATGTGCCTACTGCATCTGTGATTAACAAAGCGATTGAACAACCTATTGAATTTATCCGCCTGGTCCCAACATTACAGAAACATCGCAACGAGGTTCTTAAACGTATCCGCATTCACATAACACAAGGTATCATGAGCGGTGAGGGCTATTCTAAAATTGCTAAAGCGTTGCGTGATGACATAGGTATGACAAAAGCACAATCACAACGCGTGGCACGCACAGAAGCAGGCAGAGCGATGGCACAAGCAGGATTAGACAGTGCTATGGTAGCTAAAAACAATGGCATGAAGATGATGAAACGTTGGTCAGCTACTAAAGATACACGCACACGTGATACACACCGTCATTTAGATGGGCAATCGGTTGAAATAGATGACAATTTTAAATCTAGTGGTTGCGTGGGTCCTGCACCACATTTATTTGTGGGTGTCGCCAGTGCCAAAGAGAATATTAACTGTCGTTGTAAGTTACTGTATTACATCGACGAAGATGATTTGCCTGGCGTAATGCGTGTACGCAATGACGATGGTTCTACAGAAGTAATCCCGTCAATGTCCTATCGCGACTGGGAGAGAATGAGAAGGAAAGGATGATTAAAGTGAAGGAAAATAATGTGATTAAACTTTACTGGCTGAAGAATTATATTTTAATCATTCATTCTGATGGTAGCGAAGAACGAAGAAATTATAAAGGTGGAAAATGATATGGATTTTACAGTAAAAGTAAACGTTGAGGCTGATGAAGCTATAAGGAAATTAGAAAGAATTAAAGTTTTATGCGAAGAAATTAACGAGTTGCAGAATGGTAAACCGCTTATCAACTTCAATGTAAAAAACGAGTCAGATATTCCTGCTATCAAATCATTTAAAGAAGAAGAAAATGTAAAAAACGCTATTTTTTAATCTTATGTAGCTAGCACCTTACTGCTCGACCTAAAGTATGTCGTTAAACTGCTTTTTTATTATGCACTTTTCGGACTATTACGGTACGCAAAGGGCGAAAAAAGGAGCAATGATATATGAATGTCGAGGATATTAAGTCGTACTTTGAAGAACACAAAGACGACAAAGACGTAAAAGAGTATCTAAGTGGACTTAAGACGGTGTCTGTTGATGACGTTAAAGGCTTTTTAGATACAGAAGAAGGTAAACGATTTATTCAACCTGAATTAGATCGTTACCACACAAAAGGTTTGGAATCTTGGAAAGAGAAGAACCTTGAGAACTTGATTGAGAAAGAAGTACAAAAACGCAATCCTGAACAATCAGAAGAACAAAAGCGAATTAGCGCACTTGAAAAAGAGCTAGAGAAACGCGATGCAGAGGCTAAACGCGAGAAACTAAAAAGTTATGCATTAGGTAAAGCCCAAGAGATGAACCTACCACCATCATTGGTAGATAGATTCTTAGGTGATTCTGATGAAGATACTGAAGCGAATTTAAAAAGCCTTAAAGAAACTTTCGATAAGTATGTCAAAGAAGGCGTTGAGGCTAAATTTAAGTCAAGTGGGCGACATGTTCGAGAAGCGCAAGACAATGATGTGGACTTATCAAACGTTAAGTCAATCGAAGAAATGGCGCGAGAAATTAATATCAGAAAATAAAGTGAGGTAATAAAATATGGCAACTCCAACGTACACTCCGGCTAATGTTATTTTGTCGGATTTTAAAAATGGTGTAATTCCAGCAGAACAAGGCACGTTAATTATGAAAGAGATTATGGCAAATTCAGCTATCATGAAGTTAGCTAAAAATGAGCCAATGACAGCACAAAAGAAAAAGTTTACTTACTTAGCTAAAGGCGTAGGTGCTTATTGGGTTTCGGAAACTGAACGTATTCAAACTTCTAAACCTGAATATGCGCAAGCAGAAATGGAAGCTAAAAAAATCGGTGTAATCATTCCATTATCAAAAGAGTTTCTTAAATGGACTGCAAAAGATTTCTTTAACGAGGTTAAACCTTTAATTGCAGAAGCATTCTACAAAGCGTTTGACCAAGCTGTAATCTTTGGTACTAAGTCGCCTTACAACACTTCAACTAGCGGTAAACCTCTTGTTACTGGTGCAGAAGAAAAAGGTAACGTTGTCACAGATACAAACGACTTATATGTAGACCTCTCTGCATTAATGGCAACAATTGAAGATGAAGAGTTAGATCCTAACGGCGTATTAACTACACGTTCATTCAGAAGTAAAATGCGTAATGCTTTAGATGTTAATGACAGACCATTATTTGATGCTAACGGGAACGAGATTATGGGATTACCACTATCTTATACTGGAGCGGATGTATACGACAAAAAGAAATCGTTAGCATTAATGGGCGATTGGGATTATGCGCGTTATGGTATTTTACAAGGTATCGAATACGCAATTTCAGAAGATGCAACATTAACTACATTACAAGCATCTGACGCATCAGACCAACCAGTGTCATTATTCGAACGTGACATGTTTGCACTACGTGCAACAATGCATATTGCTTACATGAACGTTAAACCTGAAGCTTTCGCAACACTTAAACCAGCAGAGTTATAGGAGGGATAGTATGATTAATCCAGCTGAAGAAATCAAAGTTCAACGTGACGATGAGACTATCACAGTTACACGTAAAGCCTTCGATGCTTATTACAGTCAAGTAGGTTATCAAGAGGTTAAAACACGACGTACAGCGTCTAAAAAGAGTGAGTGATAATTATGACTCTTTACGAAGATATCAAACTTCTTCTTAAGAAAAACGGGGTTGATATTAAACCTGATGAAGAAGATTTATTTAAGATGGAAGTTGACGGAATACTGGAAGATGTTAGAGAAGTAACAAACAATGACTTTATAAAAGATGGTCAAATTGTTTATCCCTATCCAATTAAAAAGTACGTTGCAGACGTGCTTGAGTATTATCAACGACCTGAAGTTAAAAGAAATTTAAAATCGAGAAGCATGGGGACAGTATCGTACACATATAACGATGGTGTCCCTGATTACATTAGTGGCGTGTTAAATAGATATAAGCATGCTAAGTTTCATGTTTTTAAACCTATAAGATAGGAGTTTTGCTTGTGTTTGATCCATTCGACGAATACCCCCACACAATCACTAAAGTTAAAAAGACTAAAGTCAATAGTTACCCAAACCCAATCGTAAATTACGAAGATGTTTCTACGTTTAACGGATTTATGGACACACCCACAACTTCTGAAATGCTTAAATATCATCAAATGGGAAAAACTTACGATAGAAACCTATATACAAGGTATGACATACCAATAAATACAGAAGATTACTTTAAATACGAGGGTAGAATCTACCAAATTATAGGTTATCCAGTAGACCAAGGTGGTATGCATGAAGTCAATTTAACGCGATTGCAGGAGGTTCCAAATGGCAAAGGTTAAGTATGGCAATTGGGACTTGGTTGCTGAGTTGGACGATTATCGCGAAGAGATGGAAGATTGGGTTAAAAAAGGTATTTTAAAAACGACGCTTGCCATTTATAACACAGCTGTCGCATTAGCACCCGTCGACTTAGGATACTTGAAAGAAAGTATAGACTTTAAAGTTACTGATGGCGGTTTCTCGTCTGTGATTAGCGTAGGGGCTGAGTATGCGATTTACGTTGAATTTGGTAGCGGCATCTACGCTACCGGCCCTGGTGGTAGTCGTGCACATAAGATACCATGGTCCTATAAAGGTGACGATGGCGAATGGCACACAACCTACGGACAAGTAGCACAACCGTTTTGGAACCCTGCCATAGATGAAGGTAGAAAAGTATTTGAACGATATTTCAGTTAGAGGTGTTGATATGTGGGTATCCGCTGAATCGCTACTATTTAACCAAATTATGAATAACTTAATTGATAACCCTATCACTGACAAATTGGTCGGCGGTAGGGTTTTTGATTGCGTTCAAAAAGACGTGGATTACCCATATATCATTGTGGGTGAAACTAACGTGACTGAAAGCGAACGTTCGCCAGGTATGCGTGAGGTAATCGCTATTACGTTTCATGTTTATAGTCAGTACGAGAACGGGGCTGAAGCGCGTGAATTACTACGCTTTTTGGATATAGTAACAAAACAAAATATTTTATTTAAAGATTACGAAATCGAGTGGATAAAAAAAGATAATTCACAAGTTTTTACAGATATAGATCAATTTACAAAACACGGCGTATTACGAATGTTATATAAAATACGCCATAAAACGAAACAAGAAGGAGTGTAGTATATGGCAACTAGTTATATTGCTGTTTGTGAGCCGACTAATAACTCTTTAGGAATGGCTGGAGTGTTAGTTTCTGATTTGCTTGAGGGAGAAGAAAAAGTTTCTGCTGAACTTTCAGAAAAAATCGTTGCTGGTAAAAAGGATTACGACTATACATCAGTGGCCGAAGAATTGAGTCTTACATTCGGCTATATCCCTGGAGATAAAGGTCAAACACAATTTAAAAAAGCTATTAAAGATAGAAAACAAATCAAAGTTTGGTTGATTGAGAAGAAAAAGCGTAAAGACGGTTACCATGCTGCCTTTGGTTATGCTTTGGTTGAAGAGCATTCTAAATCGTTTGATGATGAAGAAGATAAAATCGAAGTAACTTTAAAAGTTAAATTCAACACAGCAGATGGTGTTTTTACAGATTTACCAAAATCCTGGTTAGATGCATCAGCGGCTGGCACAACAGTTGAGTTTGAAAAACCAGGAGAGTACACAGGTGACCTAGAAGAACGTCAGTCGACAAGCCAAAAATTCGAAACTACTATTTCTAGCAGAGATGAAAGTCACGAAGACGAAGAAGTAATGTAAATAAAAAGGGTGCACGACACCCTTTTTTTATTTCTAAAATCCAAAAATGCGAGGTATTAAAATGACTGAAAAAAACGTATTTCAAGCAGAAAAATTTGAACCCATTACAGAATTAGAGTTTAAAGATACTAAATTAAAAGCTAAAGGTACATTTTGGTTTGATATTGAAGCAGAAAAATATGCCAAAGAAGATAAAGAGGGTAACTCA
The DNA here is from genome assembly GCF_022557135.1 of Staphylococcus coagulans. Lineage (NCBI taxonomy): Bacteria > Bacillati > Bacillota > Bacilli > Caryophanales > Staphylococcaceae > Staphylococcus > Staphylococcus coagulans. The sequence goes on along the minus strand of NZ_CP092966.1, from coordinate 2,049,347 downwards.
AGTGGTTATCATGAGATTTTGCAAGGTATTTTAAACCGCAAAACTATAGCCATCGTTCAATTTTGGGATTGTGCATTAGCTCATATTAAGAATCGCCCGTCTAAAGAAGAAATTCAAGAAGCTATTCAAAATGTTATTGAAAAAGAAGGTACTACATTAGGTTTGTTGCAAGGGGCTATTCAAGTGTTAGGTGAATCGGGTTTTTTCAAGGAAGAGTTCAAGATGTTTTGGTTCCAGATGGCTCGAGCACCGAAATTAGTGAAGGAAGAGAACAGAGAAGAAGCGGAAAACGCGCTTCCGTTCATGAAAGAAACATACACAACACTGACAGGCAAAGAACCTTATTAAATTATAGTGAAATACGTTCAAAAACATCACAATATCTCGGTTATGTACGTTCTGAGGAGCTTTACCAAATGACACCAAAAGAATGGCAAGATTGGATAAGGGGAGCTCGTGAACGAGAGATAGATCAACTTGAAAGAAACTTACATCAAGCTGTTGCAAATGCAATGGCACAAAGTAAAAAAGGCGTCAAAGGCATGCACAGACAGCTGGTTAAGGAACGTAAAAATCTATATAAAGATGATGTTCAAATCAGAAATGATAGGCAGAAAGAAATTGAAAAACGCAAAATAATTCGACAAAAACAAATTGAAGAAGCTGAATCATTCTTTGGGAATCAGGAAGGAGGAAGTTAATGGAGAAGAACTTTTACGCTCGTATAAATGCTATTCTAAAAGATTTTGAACGTGGCGTAAGAAAAGCACAACGTTTAGCTAAAACTTCTGTTCCAAACGAAATTGAAACAGAAATTAAAGCGAACACAAGTAAGTTTCAACGAGCGTTGACACGGGCTAAAGCAATGGCTCAAAAATGGCGTGAGCATACTGTTGAAATTGATGGTGACGCATCCCCTTTGAAAAGAGTTATTACAATGACAAAAGCAATTTTAAAAACTTTTAGAAAACACACAGTAAAAATCGATGCAAATGTAAATAACTTTGATTTAATTAAAGCAAAGCTAGTTGACGTATGGCATGCTGGGGGACGCTCTTTAGATGATTTTAGTGAAAGGATAGACCATTTAGCGTCCAGAATACGTTCTTTTGGTACTGTTTTTGCACAACAAATTAAAGGTGTGATGATTGCTAGTGTACAAGCACTCATACCTGTAATTGCAGGCTTAGTCCCCGCGTTATTTGCTGTACTTAATGCGGTTGGTGTATTAGGTGGCGGTGTAATTGGCTTAGCAGGTGCTTTCTCTGTAGCTGGACTAGGCGCTGTAGCATTTGGTGCTATGGCTATCAGTGCAATTAAAATGTTTAATGACGGATTGATACAATCTACTGATGCAACGGATGCTTACGAAAAAAGCTTGGAAGGGTTAAAAAACACTTGGTCAGACATTATTAAACTTAATGCTGATTCAATATTTGGTGCTATGTCATCCGGATTAAACGGATTACAGACTGCATTAAAAAACCTAACGCCGTTTTTATCTGGTGTTTCTATGCTGGTGGATGCCAATGCACAACAATTTGAAAAGTGGGTAGCAAAGTCTAACACTGCTAAAAAAGCATTCAAAGCTCTTAATTCAGTAGGTGTTCAAATATTTGCTGACTTACTTAACGCGGCAGGGAGATTTGGCGATGGTTTAGTTAATATATTCACGCAATTTTTCCCACTATTTAAATTCATGTCGCAAGGCTTACAAAATATGAGTATCGATTTTCAAAATTGGGCTAATAGTGTGAACGGTCAAAATGCGATTAAATCATTCATTGAGTATACAAAAACCAACTTACCTAAAATCGGCAAAATATTTGGAAATGTGTTTAAAGGTATCGGCAATCTAATGATTGCTTTCGGTCAAAACAGTGCAGGTATTTTTGATTGGTTAGTACAAATGACTAATAAATTTAGAGAATGGTCCGAAACGGTTGGCAAATCAGAAGGATTTAAGAAATTTGTGAAATATGTGGAACAAAATGGCCCAGTGATTATGAAACTGATTGGCGATATTGTGCGTATCCTTGTTGCGTTTGGTAAAGCGATGGCGCCTATTGCAAGTGGTTTACTAAAACTTATAGGCAAAATAGCCGAATTTACGGCAGCGTTATTCGAGAATCACCCGAATGTTGCGAGATTCTTTGGTATTCTTACTATTCTCGGTGGTGCGTTTTGGGCATTGCTTACGCCTATTATATTCGTATCCACCATGCTAAAAGGCGTGTTCGGTAAAAGTCTTTTCGGTGCAATTAAATACATCATTAAATTTACAAGAGCGTCAACTATCTTAAAAGGTGCATTTAAATTAATAAAAGGTGCTATTGGATTACTCTTAAACCCAATAGGAAATCTTATGAAGCTATTACCAATTCTGGGCGGTGCATTAGCAGGTATCAGCTTACCTGTTTGGATAGCAATAGGTGCGGTTTTAGCGTTGGCTGGTTTCATAATTTATTTATGGAATACGAATGAAGATTTCAGAAATGCTGTTATAGAAGCTTGGGAGACAATCAAAAAAAGCATAGGAGAAGCGATAGAGGGAATCAAAAAATGGTTTGATGACCTATGGAGTAAAATTCAAGAAACATTAGAACCTATCATGCCTTTGTTGCAACAATTAGGTGATATTTTTAATGAAGTTTTAGGTAATGTGTTTATTGCAGTTGTAGAAGGTGTTATAACTGCTATACAAGGTTTATGGACAGTTATACAAGTTGTGTTTCAGGCGATAGGTACTATTATTTCAGTTGTTATACAGTTAATTGTTGGCATTTTTACTGCTTTTATCCAATTTTTGTCCGGAGACTTTTCTGGCGCTTGGGAAACACTGAAAAATACGATTGCTAACGTAGGCGAGACGATATGGCAAGGCATTCAATCTATTTGGAATACGATAAGTCAGTTCTTACTAGATACTTACAACAGAATTACTGGTCAGACAGCGTCGAGTTGGTCTGAAGTTTGGCAGACAATCCAAAATTATGCAATTGCAATTTGGAATGTTGTTGTGCAGTGGTTCCAAGAAGTTGCAAATACTGTTTTGACTAAAATGCTAACAGCCTATAATTACATTGTTCAAAAAGGACTTGATTGGGTTAATGCGATAAGACAAGCGATGATCAACTTTATAAATACGGTTGTACAAAAGTTTTGGGAAGTAGTTAATGAGTGTAGGAATGGCATGCAAAACGCTTTGAATGCCGTCAGAAGTTTTATAGGAGATTTTGTTCAAGCTGGTATTGATATTATCGGCGGATTAATTAGCGGAATTGTACAAAAGGCTAAAGATTTAGCACAGGCGGCATGGAACGCAGCTAAAGGTGCACTTAATGCAGCAAAAAGCGCACTCGATAGCCATTCGCCATCAAGGGAATTTATGCAACTAGGAAGGGACAGTATGACTGGTCTAGGTATGGGTATTAATCAATTTGCTAGTAAGGCAGCGAAAGAAAGTAAAAATGCTGCACTTAAAGTTATGGATGCATTTGACGCAAATCTTGTTCCCACTTTTGACACAGGTGCTATGTCAAAATCTTTAACTAGTGATATAAGCGGTTTAATAGATGGCGACATCAGACATGAATTACAAGAGAATAATCGACCTGTTGTGAATGTAATGGTAAAAAATGAATCTGATTTACCCGCTATCAAATCTTACATTGATGAGGTTAATGGTAAAGATGCAGCGTTCAGCGTGTTTTAAGGAAAGGGGTTAATATAATTGATTGCGCACGACATTGAAATTATAAAAGAAAATGGTAGCTACCGTTTAAGCGATAACCCTTTCACTTTTGATGCGTTGAGGGTTGTCGCTTTTAATGTTGAAGGTGCAGGTTATGAGCGCACTTATGACAACATAGAAGGTGTTAATGGCCGTTTTTATAATTCTTCAACAGAAGAGTTCAAAAAGGTTGAAGTTCACGTGAGATACGAAGTTGACAAAATTGCGTATGCTTCACATTTAAAAACTGGCTTACAAAATTTATTGAGTGGTCACTTCTATTTAAGGGAGTTAGCGACTCCCGATAATACTATTCAATTTGAAGATGTGTTTGCATCTAACTCAACACAAAAGTTTGAACTTGAATACGTTGATGGTCGTCAAATATACGTTGGTCTAACTAGTCAAGTATCCTTTGATACAACAAAAACTTCCGGAGACATTGCCTTGACTTTTGAAACGGTAGACTTACCTTATTTTGAAAGTATTGGATATAGCACGGATTTAGAACAATCGCCTTATATGGAAAAATGGGCAGTTCCTGACGAGATACCTTTTGATGAATCGAGTTATCGACGCAAATACACATTTACTGATGTGAACTATGGCGATGTTTATTACAATGGTGATGTACCTATCAACCAATTTAATCAAGATAGTTTGGTGCTTATAGAATTGGGAAAACCTGTAAAAAAAGGTGATGATAATGGATTTACCTTCTACACAGACAAAGGGAATATCGCAATCATCAAAGGTATTGAGTTAAAAGCTGGAGATATTATTAAGTTTGACGGATTACACACATATCGTAATGATATAAAGATTGATAATTTCAACGAGACGCTAGAACAACCCGTTTTAGTGCCTGGTTTTAATCGCTTTAGATGTAATCAAACAGTTCGCAAAATCGTGTTCAAACATAAAATTTACTTTAGATAGGAGGGGATTAACATCACGGTATTATTAAAAAGTTTGCAAGGGGTAGGTTATCCCCTCAATGTTAAAACTAAAGTTACGCACAAATTGAATGAAGAAAGTTCTTTAGAGATGGATATTATCGAAAATAAGGCGACCTTTGATGCTATTGGTGCGATAACTAAGATGTGGACGATTACAAAAGTTGATGGACCACAAGATTTAAAAGAGTATCGCATTACTTTAATCGATAAAACGAGTGTTGGTTCAAAAGAAAAGATATCTATACGTGCTATACCTGTTGAACTTGATGATTTAAATAATAAACGTGTATATCAAAGTTATACAGAAAGTATGACTGGTAAAGAGTTTTTCGATTTAACGTTCAAAAATACAGGTTACAAATATCAATTACACGCTAAAGTTAAATCTTCGAGATTCGAAAATTTGGGTGCAGGCGATACAAACCTCGAGTTGCTAAAAAAGGGGCTTGAACGTTATAAACTTGAATATGAGTATGATCCTAAAACAAAAACATTCCATCTATTCGATTCTGTACAACGCTTAGCTGACTACTATATTAAAGCGGGGGTAAATGCTAACAACGTAAAAATACAAGAGGATGCGACAAAGTGTTACACCGTGATTAAAGGTTTCGGCGGCTTTGAAGATGACCAAAATTATACAGAAGCTTCACTACAGTTCACTTTTAAGCACCCACTCGCAAATGTTATTGGAGAACGACATGCACCACCTATCATTAATAGTAAAATAACGCATGAAGATACCCTTAAAAAGGCTATGGAATTAGCTATTGATGAAAGCATCAAAGTATCCGTTACACTTGATTTCGTATCACTAAAAACAAAATTCCCCGAAGCAGAACCTAAAGTAGGCGACGTTGTTAAAACTGTAGATGATTTAATTGGTTTTAATGACTTTGTGCGTATAGTTGAGGTTACAACTGAACGTGACGCATATAATAACATTGTTAAACAAGATGTTGTACTCGGTGCATTCACTATCCAGCAACGTCATGCTAAAGCTGTCGGAGAGGCAGCGAACTACGTTAAAGCGTTGAAAGTCAATAAAACCGACCCCACGAAACTACTGAAAGAGTTACAAGCACAGACAAAGGCTAACACTAAAATTAGTCAAGATTTATTAGGACGTACTGACAAACTCAAACAATCTAACAAAAAAGAAAAGGCTATAACAACAGCAAACGGTACAATCATGTATGACTTCACCAGCCTTTCGGATATCCATAAAATAAAAAGCATCGCTACAATAGGTGATTCTGTTGCTAAAGGTACGCTAGCTAAAACAAATTTTACACAAATGTTAGCTAATAAAATTAAAGCTAGTCAAACGAATTTAGCATCAGGCGGGGCAACAATGTCTACAACTAAAAGTAACAATATATACACACAAGCAACCAAAGCGCACGGAGACCTTATCATATTACAAGGTACAGATGATGATTGGTTAGCGGATGTAGAAATAGGCACTGATAAAACGGACACAAAAACGTTTTACGGTGCCTTTTGTAGTTCTATAAAAGTTATCAAAGATAATAATCCTCAAGCCAAAATACTTGTGATGACTGCAACAAGACAGTGTCCTATGGACGGTGTCAAGATACGTCGTAAAGATACCGACAAAAACAAATTGAATCTAATTTTAGAAGATTATGTTAACGCGCAAGTTTTAGCTTGCAGTGAGTTAGATGTGCCTGTATTTGACACTTACCACACAGATTATTTTAGACCTTACAGTCCGGCGTTTAGAGCATCGAGTATGCCTGACGGCTTACATCCGAATGAAAAAGGCCACGAGGTTATTATGTACGAACTTATTAAAGACTATTACTTGTTTTATAACAGTAAAGGAGGACTTGAATGAAACTGAAACTTTCTACAAAATTACATTCTCTATTTGGTATTAAGAGTATTCATCAGCACGAAGATAATTACAGCAAAATTGAGTATGTAGTTAATAAAAATGATGAAACATTAAAAAAACACAAAAACGACGATAAGGATGCACACACTACCAATCAAATTGTTCACATTCGCAAAGACAGTTTAAAAGTCCCTGCTAATGAAGAATTAGATTATTTAAATGGTCGTTTTAGCAATATGGTATTAGGGCATAATGGAGATGGTATAAATGAGGTGAAGGATGCAAGGGTAGACAATACTGGTTTTGGGCATCCTACACTGCAAGACCGCTTGCGAAGAGATCAACTGCTCGTTTCCAACGAGTTGGAAAAAGTTAATAAAACTGTCGCTGAAAATTATGAGGAATTTACATTTAATGAATACAGATTTGAGCCTCAGAAACAAGAAATGCAATTTGTTACTGATTTAGCACCTTATCATAACGCTGTAATGCAATCGTTTTGGGTTGACCCTAAAGACCGTTTGATTTATATGACGCAAGCGCACGGTAATAAAAAAGACTATATTCTGACTAGATTAAAACCTAACGGGCAATTTGTTGATAGAGCAACGGTAAAAAACGGCGGTCATGGCACACATAACGCATACAGATATATTGGTGATACTCTTTGGATATATTCATCAATGATGGATGATAGAGGAAAAAAACGATTCGTACGATTTAAATATAAGTCCGGCGAGATTAATTATGGGTCTGATGCGCTAGAAGTTTTATCCAATCATACTTACAACAAATATGTTACTGCCATTTATAATCCGAAAGAAGAATTGTTTGTATTAAGATTTGGTGTAGATGACAACGAACAAACAAGTACAGGAGTTATAAACAGAGTTGAATTTATCAAAGCGAGTGATCTCGATAAAAACAACGCTGTAATTCAATACAAATTCGATATTCCAGCAAAATATACGAGTACCGTTCAACCGTTTCAAGGTATGACTTATGACGATGGTATTTTATACATTTACACAGGAGATTCTAACCCTAGTAATAGAAATTACTTAAATGCTTTTGATGTAAAAACTGGAAAAGAAATTTGGAGTCGTATTGTTGATATAGGCGGTATTTCAGGCGATTTTTACGGTAACTTTCAAGAAGCGGAAGGTGCATCTATGTATTATGACGAAGAAACTGGTAGAAAAGCGCTTTTATTAGGTGTAACAACTGGTCCTGGTAATAATAGACATCATTCCATATACTCTGTTGGTCAAAGAGGTGTGAACGAATTACTTACAAGCAAAACACCACCAGTATCAATGACAGATACCGGAGGGCGTGTCAAACCAATGCCAGCACAAGGACTCGGCAATTTGTATGATGTTACAGAAATAGGACATTATTATCTGTATACTGCTGACACATATAATATTGCAGACTTCCCTTTACCTAAAGAATTTAAAGATGCGGGTTGGTTTTTGGACGTATACCCAGGGAATTATAAAGGCGCTTTAAGACAGGTTTTAACAAGAAGCAGTACAGGCCGTAATATGGTTAAGTTTGAAAGAATCATCAATGTTTTTGATAAAAACGAGAACAGCCCTTGGAACTATGTTTATCAGACGGCTGGTTATTGGGAAAAAATTCCGAAAGGATTTAACAAACTATCGGATGTCGATTTTGTGGGCATGACATTCTATATATCTACAGAAGAGAGTCAGAGATTTTCTGATTTCCCTAAAAATTATAAGAATATTGCAGGGTGGACTTTTTCTATAGAACAAGTCAGCGAGAATGTAAAAAGACAAGTATTAAAACGCAATAACTATGAGTCTACATTCCAATGTCTTGTCAGAACAATTTCTAATAAAAATGCATCAAAATGGAATTTGATTGAAGGCAAGGAGGTAGAATGATGGATAATTTTTCTAAAGATGATAACAAACTTGAACTTGAAGTAACATCTAAGTATGGCCGGATTATAAATACAGATATACGCTTTTTTGCATCTGATAAAGGGACGTCGGTATTAAATTTTCTTATCACTAAAAATAACGTCCCGTTAGCAATTAGCGATAATCACGCAAAAGCTAGTATCGTTTTGAAATCCGAAAATTATAGCGTTGATTCAGGAGCTTACATTTCAGACGATTTAACAATTGTAGATCCAATAAATGGGCTATTGCAGTATGTGATACCCTCTAAATTCTTAAAATATAACGGTAAAGTTAACGCTCAAGTCTTTTTTACACAAAATGGAAGCGGAAATGTTGTGGTCGAAAGAGAATTTACATTCCAAATTGATAATGACCTAATTAGTGATTTCGACGGAGAAACTAAGTTAACATATATTAAATCAATTCAAGATGTTATTGAAAGTGTTGGTGATGAGGTAACAACACTTAAAAAGAGTTTAGAAAGTGCTAAATCAGTTGTTAGCTCAATAGAAAGCGAATCAAGCAAAAGTATTCAACAAATTGAAGTAAAGAAAAACGAGTCTGTAGAAGCAATTACAATTACGCAAAAGGCAGCTATAGAACAATTAGATTCCAAATTGGCGGAAGTAGTTTTGCACAAAAAAGAAATCGAGCAAAAGATTGATTTTTACACTTCTAAAGTAGATGACGATGATCTTGTAAAAAATACAACAACATCAAATTGGCAAAAGTATAAGATTACTGACGATGATGGAACTGTAAAAAACCTATCAGATGTTAGTATCTATCAAACTTTAAATGATAGTAATGCGTGTAGATTGGTTCATATCGAAAATGCTACAGACGCGCCTTCTGTGTACAACAATTCAGGATTATTAACGGTTTATGTAAATAAAAATAATAGTGGTAGAGCAATATGGCAACCAGATAATACAAATGATTATTACACTTCTCTAAAAAGTAGCGGCATATGGTTGCGTTTTGAAAAGTTAAGTGACGAAAGTGTATCAAAACAATTTGTAGAGAATTTAAGTAGATCAACCTTGGAACAAGCTCAATCATATTACGACGAGAATATTGATAAAAAAGAATGGCAAAAGCACCCTATCACTAACGAGCAAGGTTATATAAAAAATGTGAGTCTTGCAAATTCTGATGATGTTTTTTTCTCATTAGGCACAGGCTTTTACTATGTTACTAATGTTCCAAAGTTACCAAGCGAAATTAACTCTAGTGACGGTTATTTAAACGTATATGCTAAAGATAGTTTGAATATGTTATATGACTTCACACCGAATAATTCAAACGTTAGTCTAAAAAAACGTATGGTTAACGGAAGATTAGAGGAACGATGGTCGTCTTTATCAGGCAATCAAAACAAAAAAACATTATTTGATGGTTCAGCAACTGGAGTGGGCACTTCCCTAACTTTAACTGATGATTATACAAATTATTCATTATTAATGATTTCAGGCGTTTACTCTGGTGGTACCTTTACAAATGCTCATTTAGTTTATGATGCATCGCGTATAACTTTATCGAATACTAACCTTAACGATGAACGAGCTCAAGGATGCGCGGTATATGAATGTCAATTACAAAAGGATAACAACAGAACGCTCAGCATTAAAAACGATGTTTATTTTGATGCAGTAAAACAGCAAGGCTCTGGTCCTAACGCCAATAAATATACAATCAAAAAGATTGTGGGGTGGAAGTAATGCAAATAGCAGTTAACGAAAAGGGAGAAGTGCTTAACTATGCCAACATAGGTAGTTTAGGTAATGGTTTTTATGTAGATTCAAAGAATATTCCTAGTGATTTTGATGAAAAATTTGAGCCTAAAAGATTTATATATAGCAACGGCAAAATCAAGGAAAATGCCAACTTTAAGCCAAATAACGAAAATAATGATGAGTTGAAAGATGAAGAACCATATAAAAATGAAAACGACGTCTTAAAAGAAATGCTTGCATCCTTACAAAAACAAACAGTAAAAGCAAATATGACTTCTATGCAATTAGCTCAACAAAATACGTCTTTAACCAAACAACTGACAGAATTAAGTTCAGAAGTTAAAAAATTAAAAGAAAGCGGTGTTTAGAATGGCTAAAATGAACGATTTAATTTTTCCAACTTTCAAAGATTTAAAAGTGCAATGGAGCTGGGGATTCGTCACGTTGGAAGATATGCAGTGGTATGTTGATATGGGTGTTATCGACAAAGCTGAATATGCATTGATTACAGGGGAAAAATATCCCGAGACGAAAGACGAAAAGTCACAGGCATAATGCTTGTGGCTTTATTTTATAGAAAGCAGGTGCTTCAAAGGTACCAAAAAGAGTAGGTGACATGATGTTTGGTTTTATCAAACGGCGGGAGCACGAATGGCGTATTTTGCGCTTGGAAGAAAATGATAAAGATATGTTTAAAAAACTAGATAACATTGAACATAGTCTTCGAACACAAGAAAGGGTTTACGACAAGCTTGATAGGACTTTTGAAGAATTAAAACGCGATAGATTAAAAGATGAGCAAAATAAAAAGGAAAACGCCAAAAACATTAAAGATTTGAAAATGTGGATGCTGGGTGTTATAGGCACGATTGCAAGTACGATTGTTATTGCTATTCTACGTACATTTTTTGGTATTTAAAGGAGGTGAATCTTATGAAATTTGCATACAGTTTTTGGAGTTGTTTTTGGTTTGGCAGATGTAAACGATAACTACAGTGGATTAAGTCGGCACTTATGTGTCGGCTTTTTATTTTGTTTGAAATGAGGTGCATAAATGGCATTACCAAAAAAAGGAAAACCAACGGCCTCACAAGTTGTTAAATGGGCAAAAAATTTAGCTAAAAGACACGGTGGCGTTGATGTTGATGGTTATTACGGTTATCAGTGTTGGGATTTACCAAACTATATATTAAAAAAATATTGGGGCTTTACGACATGGGGCAACGCTAATGCCATGGCTCAAAAAAGTAATTACCGTGGCTATGATTTTAAAATATTACGTAACACACCTAGTTTTGTTCCAAAACCTGGAGATTGGGCTGTTTGGGCTGGGAGTAATCCTGGGCATGTAAATATTGTCGTTGGTCCTAGTACAAAAAAATACTTTTATGCTGTTAACCAAAATTGGCGTAACCATAGTAGTTATGTAGGCTCTAAGGCGACGCTTGAAAAACATGATTATAACGGTGTTACGCATTTTGTGCGTCCTCCTTATAAAAAAGAAGCGACTAAAGACAACCATAATCCTTCGCCAGCACCACAACCGCAAAAAGACCCTAAACCTGACCAAAAGCCTGAAGAGCCAAGATGGAAAAATATCAAAAAGGTAGAATATACACTTTTCAGCAGTGTTTTAGACCAAAAAATACAATATATAGACCATAACGTAGCGTTAGGGAACCTTCAAAAAGACCCAAAAGGGATATATCTCAAAGAATCATCACACTTACGTTCTGTTAAACAGCTGTATATCCAGCGTAATAAATATATCGAAGAGAATCAATATCCCCACGCATACGTTGATAGGGAGCACGTATGGATAACAAGACCGATTAATTTTGAAGCCCCATTGCACCCTGGTTGGCTTGTTATAGAAGTTTGTGGTGGACTTACAGAGAACAAGCGTCAGTTTATGCTGAATCAAATCAGAGCGCTGATATATGGGGTGTGGTTACTTGGTTCAACGGATTTAAAATTATCAAAAAGCAGTTTGAAAGTTGATGATAACATTTGGCGTACGATGAAAGACCTTATTGATTACGATTTAATCAAAAATGGTATACCCGATAATTCGAAATATGAAGATGTTGTAAAGAAATTGATTGAAATGTACGGAAAAAGAGACAAGTTGTTGCGTGAGACGATATATACAAACACGACTAATACTAAAATCAAGATAAAACCATCAACAAGTGTTGATAACACTACAAGCGGACATACTACAATTAAAGGACATTCGGTTAAACACACAACTAGCCCTAAAATTACGGTAGAAAAAAGTAAATACACATTTAAGCAAGCGTTGAACGCTCAAATGGCAAAAGGTAAACCTAAAAAGTCAGTTAGCTACGGTTGGATAAACGCGACGCGTGATCAAACAAGTAGTGCAATGAACCCTAAGACGATATGGGCTAGTTCAACGCAACGTTATCAGATGCTTAACTTAGGTAAATATCAAGGCGTGCCGGTCAATAAGTTAAATCAATTACTAAGAGGTAAAGGTACACTACACAATCAAGGCAAAGCATTTGCAGATGCCTGCAAAAAGTACAATTTGAACGAGATTTACTTAATTGCTCATGCGTTATTAGAAAGCGGAAATGGTAAATCAAACTTTGCCAGCGGTGCAAGTGGTGTATATAACTACTTTGGAATCGGTGCGTTTGATAACAATCCTAACAACGCTATATCTTTTGCACGTCGTCACAATTGGACTTCCCCAGCAAAAGCAATCATAGGTGGCGCAAAATTTGTGAGAGAGGGATACATCAATCAAGGTCAAAACACGCTATACCGTATGCGTTGGAACCCTAAAAATCCAGGTACACACCAATACGCAACGGCGATTGAATGGTGTCATCATCAAGCAACAATAATGGCAAGTTATTACAAAAAAATAAAGTTATCAGGAATATACTATATTCAAGATAAGTATAAGTAGGTTATTGAGTGATAAATGAACAAAAATAATATATGTTTTTAAGCTGACTATTTACTTGGTCGGCTTTTTATTTTGATTAAAAGGAGCAAGTGACATGAAAATTAATTGGACAAATCGACTTAAAAATGGAGCAACTCTATCTGCTTTGATAGGGTTGCTTTTTTTATTAGCTAAACAAGTTGCTGACATTTTCGGCGTCGATATTTCCGACCAACTACAAACAGCCAGCGGCATTGTAGGCACGATTCTAACGCTCTTAGCCTATTTGGGTGTTATTACCAATCCAAACACAAAAGGCGTGTCTGACGCTGGCATAGACATGCAATTGAGCAAGCCGCGTGACCAAGATACACACCCAGTCTCTTTTGAAGAAGATAGCAATAGTAAAACCCCGAAATTTTACGATACATCACAACCTTTTACAGACGACAGCACAGACGTTGTCTTTGATGTTAACCAGTATGAGGCAAACGAAAGAGAAAGAGGGTTATAACATGGTTGCTAATCTTTCTAAAAAAGAATTCCTATCTTTTTTAAATTCGACTGAAGGCAAACAGTTCAACGAAGATGGGGTTTTTGGCTTTCAATGCTTCGATTATGCGAACACCGGGTGGAAAAAGCTTTTTAACCATATGCTAATGGGACAAGGTGCAAAAGATATACCATTTAACTCCATCAACAAAAACCACTTTAAAACAGAGGCGAAAATTTATTCAAACACGCCTGATTTTTTAGCAGAACCTGGCGACATGGTTGTATTTGGTTCGAATTATGGCGGTGGCTATGGCCACGTTGCGTGGGTCATTGAGGCGACACTAGATTACATTATTGTACTCGAACAAAACTGGTTAGGCGGTGGATGGACTGACAATATAGACTATCCTGGTTGGGGTTGGGAGAAAGTAACGCGTCGTAAGCATGCGTACGACTTTCCGATGTGGTTTATCCGACCTAATTTTAGACCAGAAGGCGTTCAAAAAACAGCGCAATCCGTTACTAATTCAAAAGAAAAAGCCGTTAAGCAACCGCAAAAGCAACCTAAAAAATTGACTTACATCCGTGATGAGATAAAAGGTTACAACATGGATAAACGCGGTTATAAACCACGCGGTATCGTTCTACACAACGACGCAGGTAGTGCAGGGGCAACAGCAGAGGCGTATCACAACGGATTAGTTAATGCCGATTACAACCGTTTAGAAAGAGGCGTCGCACACGCATACATCAGCGGTAACACGGTGTATCAAGCTATACCAGAGGGCAGGGTGGCGTGGCATGTAGCTAATCGTGCAGGTAACCACGACTATTATGGTATCGAGATATGTCAATCTGTTGGTGCAACCGATAAACAATTTTTGGCAAACGAGCAATCAGCTTTCCAAGAATCGGCACGAATGCTAAAAAAATGGGGATTGCCTGCCAACCGTAATACAGTACGTTTGCATGTTGAGTTTTACAATACAGCTTGTCCACACCGTAGCATGTTATTACACACAGGTTATGATCCAACAACAAAAGGTATCGCACCTGAATCAATGCAGTTAAAATTAAAAGATTACTTTATTAAGCAAATACGCGCTTACATGGACGGTAAAGTACCAGTAGCAACTGTATCAAACAAAACGAGTGCTAGCAGTAACACTGTTAAACCAATTGCAGGTGCATGGCGAGTAAATAAATATGGTACTTACTATATGAAAGAAAGCGCCACTTTTGTTTGTGGTAATGAACCGATTAAAGTTAGAACAGTTGGACCTTTTACATCATGCCCAGTAGGGTATCTGTTCCAACCTGGTGGCTGGTGTGAGTATGACGAAGTGATGTTACAAGACGGTCGTGTTTGGGTTGGTTATGACTGGCAGGGTCAACGTTACTACTTACCTATACGCAAATGGAATGGTGTAGCCCCACCAAATCAAGGTTTAGGCGATTTATGGGGAACAATTAAATAGAGTGTGTTATAATCAATGCACACTGCATGATTAAGAAAGGGCTATCTTATATGGGTAGCCTATTTTTTTATGTTATAATACATATAAATTACCGGTAACCAATCCGGCTTTATTTACCGCACCCTATGCTAGTTAAGGGGTGCTTTTAGTTTTCTTCTTGAAATAAATAGAATGAGGCATTAATATTGTAACTAGAAGAGGAGGAGATCGTTATGCAAAATGTATTAAAAACTATTGCTAAAGCATATATGATTTCTGGTGATTTAAATGCGACAATTGGAAAGAAGAATATACGTCGTCATCGTCAATTAATAGAATTTAGTGATGATTCTGAGCAACTTAATAGTGATTGGTATGCTGTAGGAAATGATTTGCGCAAGTCAATAAAAACGTATGATAAACAAAGGTTAATGTATAATGGCAGATAATCAATTAGATGAAATCGAAAAAGAAGAACAAGTATTAAAGAGAATAATTAATGATGCAGATCCTGAAGAACGTAAAGTTATAATGAGAAAGCTTTCGATAACTAAAAGTGGCCCATTACCCGATGCAGAGGAATTTAGACAATACGAAGATGCTGTACCAGGTGCAGGAGATAGAATTTTATCAATGGCTGAAACAGAACAAACACATCGTATTGATTTGACTAACAAGGAACAAGAAAAATATTACAAAAGTAACAATATGCTAACTCTTGTTGGTGTTATATGCAGTATGATAGTTTCCGTTTGTGGTATTGCAGGGGCGGTTATATTAGGTATTGTAGGTCAATCTTGGGCAGCTGGCGTTATCGGAACCTTATCGTTAGGTAGTATTGTTGCTAATATGTTAAAGGCCACTTCTAATAATTCTGAATAAGTAATAGATTTTGGATTAACATTGTATAGCTATTCACCCACCACGCCCTAACCGGTGTGGTATTTTTATGGAAACACCCCGCCTGCAATAGGTGGGGTGGTCATTAATTGGTCAACATATTTGTTGAATACCTCGTATATAGCGGTTTCCAACGTCCCGCCGTCTCCATAAAAATATGGTTAAAACCGTTGTTATAACAGCATTTTACATTAGCAAGTGTCAAATATGTGTCAAGAAAATAATTCTCTGACACGCTGGCCTTGCTCTTTTTTATGTTCATCAAGCAAGTGTGAATAAGTGTCAAGAGTAATAGAAATATTGTAATGTCCTAAGCGTTTGCTAATGTATTCGATAGGTATACCTTTAGAAAGTAAATATGATGTGTGAGTGTGACGCAGGGCATACGGAGTTATAGCATCGTCGTTTAATCCTATTTTCGTTTTAGTGTGGTTAAATGATTTTTTAACAGCATTATGGCTTAATTTAAACAATTTTCCGTCAACACGTTTAGGAAGATTAGATATTTTAGATTTGATAAGTTTTATATCTTTTTGTGTAACTTCCACAAATCTGTCTGCATTTGCTGTTTTGGTTCCGCGAAGATGAATAAGACCATCTTTCTCGTTCAGATCTAATTCGATCATGTTAATTACATCACTGTATCTAGCTCCTGTAATTGCTAGTATATACAAGAATATATAACTCATTTCGTTACGTGATTTAAAGTATTCAATCATATCTAAATATTGCTTGATAGTCATAAATTTAGTGGATTCATCTTTAGCTTTATTTGTACCTTTAATATCGACATTGTATGTGGGGGCTTTTTTTAAATAACCATCATAAACTGCATCTTTCAGACATTGAGACAAACAACCATTAACTTTTCGAACGGTCTCATCAGCTCTACCTTGTCCAAATTCATTTAAAAACTTTTGATATTCAGAACGAGTAACATTTTTTATAAGTACACCTTCTCCGAAATACTTGCCAAACAATTTCAAAGAACGTTGATACCAATAATAATGACTTTTAGTAACTTGTTTCTTATTTTTAATTTCAAGCCAATCACTGTAATACTCCTTAAATGTCTTATCATCAATTGCATTACCATCTTCTAAATCACGTATGAGTTGCTGCGCTGCATTAACTGCCTCAGCTTTCGTTTTAAAGTCTGATTTACGTTTCTTGCCCGATTTAAAAGAAGGGTGTTTAACATCGTATTGCCAAGACGATGACGTTTTATTTTTACGTTTTGTTACTGTAAATGAAGCCATTTTGTAGTTCCTCCTCAAAAATAGTAAAAAATAATAAGGGTACAGGAGTACCCCTGAAAATTATTCGAAACTTGAAACTATAATACTACGTACATTACCGTCATCAGTTAGTGATAAAGTGACGTAATAATCTTTATTTAAAGATTCAGAATGATATTTTTGTTCTGTGTCTGATTTATTAGAAACAAATTCAGCATCTTTTGCCATCAAATCTTTCGCATGTTCATTCAAGAAGTTTTTATCTGTATTTTTATTTAACGATAAATTAGAAAAATCTTTTTCAGCTTGTAATATATCGTCATTGTCACCTAGTATATAAGTCATATCATCAATAACCACAGGATTATTATTGTTATGCTTTTTAGTTAGCTTTCCATAAACCGTGTTATCTTCCGGTCTAACTTTTTTAGTTTCAGATGTTTTATCTTCTTGCTTTTCTTTTTCTTGCGTTTTTTTATTGTCTTGTTTTTTAGATTGTTCATCTGTTGCTTTTTGCATTTGCTTTTCAGTATCGTTTTTCTGTTTATCTTCATCGTTGCCAAATAAGGCGCTGCAACCACCAAAAACTAAAATAATTAACAGAATGATACCTAAACAACCAAGACAACCTTTTTTGTTATCTTCTTTTTTCTCCGACATTCACATGTCCCCCTTAAGAATGAATTATATTAAACGCATAAAGCGATTTAACCAGTTTTATAAATCTTTATAAATAATCAAAGGTTCAAACTCTATTATGTATTTACCATATCGAGTTCTTAAACCATATTTTTGTTTGTAATGTTGTATGGTATCTAGCACAAAATCTTTAGTGACTTCAAAATATGTAGCTAAATCATAAATATTTTGCACACCATAATTAAAAGCGTTTATTAAGCCCTGCAATGTAATCACTGATTCATTTGCAAGGCGTCGTGCCTTTAATTCGAATTTACGATTAAGTATATTGTATTGATCTAAGATGTTTCCGTAGGTTATTTTATGATGAGCTATTTCCTCAGCAAGCGTTTCATACTTTTCGTATTCTGATAAATCGTCATCAATCAATATAACTTCGTCAGAATAAAATCCTTTGTAACCGCATGGGAGTTTAACGTTATCTTTAATTTTAATGCGTTGATTCTCTATTAATAGCTGTTCATACTTAGACAAATATATCTTCCCCTTTATTTATCTTCGTTTTTAAATCTTTCGACTAAAGACATGATATAGTCGATATCCTCTTGCTTTAATTCACCTTCTAAATAAGCTGCTAAAGTTTGAGGCTCTTCTACTTTCATTTTCTTTCTACCACTTAACTCATCTAAGGATACATTAAAATAATCTGATAATGCGCTAGCATGTTCCATTGAAGGGCTAGTAATCCCTTTTTCCCATCTATCAATTGATGCTTTCGAAAATTTAACTTCATATTTTGCATTAAGTCTGTCACTCAATTCTTTCAATGATAGGTTACGTGATTTTCTTAATTTACTAAGGTTGTCTGAGAAGTTAGTCATATTTTTTCTCCTTATTTGTATTTTACAGACTTATTATATAAGTTTATTCTCATATTTGTAACGCATTTTACGAATTTATTTCTCAAAAATGAAATTTATTTGTTGACGCTGAAACATTCTGGTTCTGTTGCAAAGCTAAAAAATAAATCTCTAGACTCATGTTTAAAATAATACTTCGTATTAACTTGCTGGCATGATGCTAATTTCACGGCATGGCGAAAACCCGTAGATTTGAAGAGATCTGCGGTTCTTTTTATATAGTCCGTAAATACATTCAATGCCTTTGATCGTATTCTTTGCCGTATTGATAGTTTGATAACTTATTTTCCTTACTTTGATATGACAATGATCTTGTTCAATGAGATTATTTAAATATTTAGAGGTACAATGACAGTTCGGGTTAAGCTTAAAATCTTTGATTAGTTTAGACATTGCGACCTTCGTTGACGGTGCTTGATCTGTAATTATCATTTGGGGTTTGCCAAATTGCTTGATAAGACGCTTAATAAACGCATATGCCGCATGATTATCTCGTTGCTTACGCAACCAAATATCTAATGTATGGCCGTCTGCATCAATCGCACGATATAAATAGCACCATTTGCCCTTAATTTTGATATATGTCTCATCGGCACGCCATTTATAATAAGCTTTTTTATGCTTTTTCTTCCAAATCTGATACAAAATCGGTGCATATTCTTGAACCCAACGATAGACTGTTGAATGATGAACATTGACACCACGTTCTCTTAATATTTCAGATATATCACGATAACTCAATGAGTATCTTAGGTAATAGCCAACGGCTACAGTGATGACATCTTTATCGAATTGTTTATATCTGAAATAGTTCATACAGAAGACTCCTTTTTGTTTAAATTATACTATCAAATCAACTTTGCAACAGAACCCAAGGCACCCACAATGACCCAAATTAAAGCAGTCCATAACGTTCCAATATACCCTAATACTTTAATAGCAATAGATGAATAATACGCACCAAAAACATACATTCCTGCTACAAATACAAACCAAAACCAACCGACTGCGGTTCCTAATTTGTGTTGAGGTGAGCGATATGTGATCCATACGAGAAAAGCATATGCAAATAAAGGATAGCCAAATCCACGTACACTATAGGTAATAATCATCAAAAAATAGTGTTCAGAAGGTAAAGCCCAACTAATAAATAATATTTGTCCAATAATATAGATAACTGTACCTGTCAGCATCACTTTTCGTGGTCCAAACATTTCAACTAACACACCAGAAAACCATGATGCAATGGCTATGGTCACACCGTAGCAGGTAGTGACATAGGCAGCTTGTTGTAGTGTCAATCCATGGTCAATAAGATAGGGACTAATCCATGCGGCTTCTAAACCTTCTCCCATCATAAATATTAAAACACCTACGTAGCCCCATAACAATGAAGGTGGAAATCCAAGCTTTGAGACCGAAATTTTCATATAATCCCTCCCTTTATAAAATAAAATTACAGTAGTTTTTTAATTTGAAAGTTGACGTGCTGGATGATCTTCACGAATGTATTTTGCACCTTGACCAAATAGGTTTTCTCGAAGTGTCTCTCCTTCATAATCTTGTCGATAAATGCCTCTTTCTTGAAGGACTGGAACCACTTTTTCAACAAACGCTTCAAGTGTGCCCGGAGAATAGGCTTGTGCAACATTAAATCCGTCTACATCAGCAACACGAATCCACTCTTCCAGTTGATCTGCAATCTTTTCAGGTGTGCCTACGAAGCGGACTGGACCTGTCCCTAAGCCATGAAATTTAATCGCTTCTCGCAACGTCCATTTGCGATTTGGGTCTTTAGTATACATATCCATAGCATGCTGAATTGCACCAGTTTCAATGCTTTCTAGATATTGATCTGGATCGTATTGAGAGAAATCAATACCGGTATGTCCACTCAATAAAGCAGCGGTTCCTTCATAACTGACCAATTCAACTAATGCTTGATGTTTTTCTTCAGCTGCTTCTTCAGTTTCTCCAATAATTGGCATAATAAGCGGTAAAAATAACAATGAGTTTTTATCACGCCCGAATTTTTCTGCGCGTGCTCTTACATCCTCGACATAAGCTTTACAAGCATCTAAAGAGTGTTGTGTCGTAAAGACAGCTTCTGCATGTTTCGCTGCAAAATCACGCCCTCGTGAAGAAGCGCCTGCCTGAAAAATAACAGGTGTTCGTTGTGGTGAAGGATCAACAAGGTGAGGACCTGGAACATTGAAAAACTTGCCTTTATGATGAATTAAGTTGACTTTATCAGGATCTGTATATGTATCGCTGTCAATATCTCTGACGATAGCATGGTCATCCCAACTCTTTTCCCATAATTTGTAAGTGACTTCTAAAAATTCATCCGCTCGGTCATAGCGTGTTTCTTTTGGTAATCGCTCTGTGAGACCTAAGTTGACAGCCTCACTTTCTAAATAAGAGGTAACGACATTCCATCCGATTCGTCCTTTAGATAAGTGATCTAGTGTAGAGAGTTGTCGCGCTAATTGATAAGGCTTTGCATATGTTGTTGATACGGTAGGTGCAAAACCGAGGTGCTTCGTAACTGCTGCCATTGCTGAAATCGCTGCAATCGGATCGTAAGCAGGAAATTGAACTGCATATTTTGTGGCAGCCCTATGAGAATTTTCATAGGCACTATAAGTCCCTAAAACGTCAGCCATAAAAAGGGCATCAAACTTTCCTTTTTCGAGTGTTTGCGCAAGATGCGTCCAATATTCGATATCTCCATGAAGATGCCCTTTATCTTTTTCGTGTTTCCATAAACCTATGGAATGCGGTGATGGAGACTGTTGGACAAAACCGTTTAAATGTATTTGTTTCTTTGACATAAATAGACCCCCTAAAAATTAAAAAGCAATACTTCTTTACTTTAAAGATAAGAAGTATTGCCATGTAATCTTATCTTCTAACCGATACGAAGATGCGCATCAGTTACTGGAATTGGCACAGTACCATATAGCCTGTTGCCGAAACTTCATAGGGCCAGTCCCTCCGCTTCTCTAGATAAGTTTTATATGAATTTTCTGAAAATAATATATTTTGTATTTTAGCGGGTGTCTTTTAAAAAGTCAACTATACTTATCAAATTACTATGAATATTAAATATTAAAGATTGTAAAAACTGAAATAGAAGTTAAAGTCTTCATACTTAAATTTGAAAAGAATGATCAATGCACTGATTTTAAACAATGGTGTTGTATTTTTTAAAATAAAGTCAATTTATTATAAAAATAATATTAAACGATTAAACATAAAGAAAAACATATTACACTTAGGAATAGAAATAAACCATTTACGCAAAAAGTAACAAATTTTTAGAAATAAGCATTACAATAAAAATGTAATTAAAGAAAAAGGAGATGAAAACAATGGCTGGCATTTTTGGTTTTATCAAAAAAGTGTTTGACTTATTAAGTAGCATCCTTGTACACGGTGAACCAAGAAACTAAATGGTTAAGGCTGAGGCAGAAAAAAATTGTCTCAGCCTTTTTATTTTAAATAGATAAAAATGCTATTGCATATACTTTGAAATAATAATGTATATAAAGTTAGGTTTATTCACTCGATGCGCTTCCTTAAAATTTATCGTGTTTTAAGCATGAATACTTCGGATTTATAAAGCTTTAAATGTGTAAAATAATCATAGTGGACAATAAAATTATTAAATATTTTTGCAAAGTATTATGTTCATGGTAAACTCTATATTGTCCAGTCCTAGCTCAATGATGGGGAGATATTCACTTTCTCTTATTGAACAGTGACCGAATACCAAGTTTTAGATTGAGACAGACTTATCATGACTGCAATCGATGCTGTTTAAATCTGGAACTTGTCTAATGATTATAAGAGGAGTAAAACGAGAGTGAATAAAAAAAATAAATCATTATTAGTGAACGTATTCGTTTGTTTTGTTGCATTAGTCATATTAATAGGCAGTTTGAGTTTATACCGTTATTTTAAAAAGCAGCATGAACAAGAACTGACAAATTTTCAAGCGAGTCAGCAAGAGAAAAAGAAAAATAGCGTTGAGAATACGGATTATATTCCCCGCTTAAAAACGGTACTTGATCAAAAGAATCTGAATTATAACCAAATTGACCAGTATTTAAAAAATGTGCAATTTAACGGTTCTATCGCTGTTTTTGAAAATGGTAAGTTAAAGATGAACAAAGGCTATGGATTTCAAGATTTAGAGAACGGGAAACCGAATAATCCAAATACTCTTTACTTGATTGGTTCAGCTCAAAAGTTTTTAACAGGAATGATGGTTAAAAAACTAGAATTAGATGACAAAATTAATATTAATGATGACGTGGATCGATATTTATCTCATTTTGAAACGACACCGAAAATTACGTTGAAAGACTTGATGTTACATCGTAGTGGTCTATACAAGTACAAAGGTTCTAAAGATATTCTAAATTTAGACGAGGCTGTCGATTCAATTCAAAAAAGAGGCGTGGATCCGAAGCATTATCACAAACACTTCTATAATGATGCAAACTACCTCGTACTCGCAAAAGTGATTGAAGAAGTGACGCATCATACTTATGCAGAAAATTACTATAAATATTTTGGCAATCCTTTCCAACTTAAACATAGCGCATTTTACAATGATGCACGTTATAAAGAAGATATGGCGAAAGGCTATCAATTAAATAAAAATGCGCCAGTATTTAAACCGCCTATGTTTTTGAATCAATATTATGGAGCAGGTAATTTATATATGTCAGTACATGACATGGGGGTGCTCGTTAGAAAACTTCAAATGAATAAAGTTTTCCCATCAAAAGATACAAAGCCCTATCTTCATGAGTTAATGACAACACGATATCCTGAAAAATATCGTTACGGTTTTTACACTTATCCTGACCATAACCGAATTAATGGTATTTTTTATGGTCAAACCTTTACGACATATTTTAATGACCATTATATCGTCGTTTTAGCAACAAATTATGAGAACCCTAAACCTAATGTAAATGAAGCTAAAATTAAACACATTTATTATAATATTTTAAAACAGCATAAAGTGACAAATCATCCTGGTTTAACCGTAGCTACAAACGAATAACTAAAAGAAGCATGAATGAGAGTATGAAAATAAAAGAATTTCTGTCTCATTCATGCTTTTTCTATTTTCATGGCGCACTATCGATAATGATTTCGTATAATGCTTTTGAGATGAAT
This sequence comes from Staphylococcus coagulans, assembly GCF_022557135.1. Classification (NCBI taxonomy): domain Bacteria; kingdom Bacillati; phylum Bacillota; class Bacilli; order Caryophanales; family Staphylococcaceae; genus Staphylococcus; species Staphylococcus coagulans. The sequence continues at coordinate 2,025,359 of NZ_CP092966.1, read as the reverse complement.
GATTCAAGTTTGGCTTTGTAAATGTAGTCATGATGTGTATTGAGGAAAAACGTATAAATTGTGATTGAAAGGGAGTAAAAGATGATTATGTGTTAACACGTATAGTAAATTAGCCAATGTTCCTCGATATAATGGTTGTTGATTTTTCTGGCTTTTTCTTCTAAGCCTAAAAATTCGAAACCAATTTTGTCAAAGAATACTTTAGCTGTAATATTATTTGATGCAACAGATACCATAATATTTTCTATGCCGTGATTTTTGGCATATTGAATAAAGGCATCGATTAATTGATGGGCTAACGATTCATCGCGATATTGAGGTGTGACATATAAACTTTGGATAAAGGCTTTGTGTTTTTTAGTGATGTGCTGGCTATGGTAAAGTTGTAAAAATCCAACGAGCGTTTCATCTTGAAAAGCACCGAAAACGAGATTTGTATTTTGATTTTCAGTGTTGAGAAGATTGTGGATTTCTTCATCTGTAATTTCAGGAGGAGTATTGAATTCGTGTAAAAAAGTGAGTGGATCATTCTGGTAAGCTTCAGTCATGAGTTGTTTAAATTGGCTGGCATCATTATCGGTTAATATTTTAATCATAGGCAACCTCCCGCTTCTTGTTTAAAAAATTTCTTCAATTACAATCATAGTAAATAACATTTAAAATTTCAATGTTATTTTAGGTTTTATAGATTTTATATATTTAATATATAAATGGACATGATTTTATTGCTTTGTCTCGTTAAAATGTAATAGAATTAAATTTTTGGCTTATGGTGAGATGACTCAACTGATAGTGAAAAGATTTAAAATCAAAGAGGGATTAGCGATAGAAGGTAGTGCAAATAAGGTTCAAAGCTATGATTAAAATGAAGACATACGATCAAAAGTATCTAGCCTATGAATTAGAAATATAAAAAGCGATGAAACACGAAAATCAAATCCGTTGTTCCATCGCTTTTTTATTTAGATTTATTTATTCAACAACTTCTACATTAAGTGTTACATCAATGTTGCCTTTTGTCGCTTTTGAATAAGGGCAAAAGGCATGTGCTTCTTCTAGTGATTTTTCAGCATCTTCTTGTGAGATGTTTTTAACTTTAGCACGTATATCAACGGCTAATTTAGGACTTTCACTGTCAGGATCTTCTTGAAGTTTAACTGTTAAATCGACAACGGGTTCTGCTTTACGAAAACCGTTTCGTTTTAAGATTAAATCAAAAGCACCGTTGAAACATGAAGCGTAACCTGTTGCGAAAAGTTGTTCAGGGTTTGTTTCATTTTCTTTAGCGTTATCAGGAGGTGCTAGGTCAAATTCCAATTTTTTATCGTCTGTTTGTACGTGACCTTTACGACCACCTGTATTGGTTGCAGTTGTTTCATAAATTGTTGACATCAATGATTCCTCCCTTAAATACGTATCTTTCAATCTTTACCCATTTACTTGTTTTTTAATCATCACATCTTTTCAAAAAGGCAGTGATACGCTATAGTGAGTATATTCAGAAATGACTGACAACTTCGGGAGGGATTAATATGACAAAAATTAAAGTATTTGATGTTAGAGAAGATGAGTTACCAGCGCTTCAACAATGGATTGAAGTGCATAAAGGGACAGTTGAAGTAGAATTAACAGCGTCTCCTTTAAATGAACAACAACTTGAAACATTAGATGATGTCGATGGGGTGACAATTTCACAAACGACATCATTTGATAGTGCTTACTATGAGCGATTAGTAGATAAAGGGATTCATCATATCGCACAGCGTTCAGCGGGTTATGATCAATTTGATTTAGAAGTTGCCAACCAATATGGCGTTAAAATTTCCAATGTGCCAAGTTATTCTCCTCAATCCATTGCTGAATTTGCGGTTACACGTACATTAGAATTAGTACGTCACACACCACAAATTGATAAAAATATTGTGGCACAAGACTTTACTTGGAATTTAAATCTACAGGGGCGTACCATTGAATCGCTAAAAATTGGGGTCTTAGGTACCGGGCGTATTGGTCGCCGCGCTGCTAAAATTTTTAGTGGTTTTGGATCAGAGGTTTTAGCTTATGACTTACTTCCTGATGATGATTTGAGGGATGTTGTGACATATGTGGATAGCTTGGAAGAACTCGTTTCAAAAGTAGATGTATTAACATTACATATTCCTGGTTCAAAAGAAAACCATTATTTGATTAATGAGGCAGTACTACGTCAAGCACAACCAGGCCTTATTATCATTAATGCTGCCCGTGGTAGCGTGTTGGATACACAAGCACTCCTTAAAAGTTTAGACGAAGGGATTGTTGCAAGTGCGGCAATCGATACCTATGAGAATGAAGGGGCATATTTTAGACATGATTGGGGAAATAAAAAATTAGATGATCCAGTATTACAAATGTTGTTAGAACACGAAAATGTGTTGGTTTCTCCACATGTTGCATTCTATACGGATGAAGCTGTTAAAAATTTAGTGGATATCCCACTAGAAGATGTTTTATCATTTATTACGACAGGTCAAGCTGTAAATATTGTCAATCCATAAATGAGAAAAGGTGAATCATCATTGAAAACACAAATTGTAGCAAGTTTTATGCCACGTCAAAAGCAGTTATCGGATGAACAACGCGCATTGATTCAACAAAATGCTGCTTTTTTTGACATTCTTGAATTGCGAATTGACGCCTTAGCAGAATGTCGCACCATTGTTGTAGAACAACTTATCGACCAAATTTTAGAAAACTATCCAACTAAGCCGTTCGAAATCTTAGTGACTTATCGTACACAAAGTCAAGGTGGAGAAGGGCATTACGAAAAGGAAGACTACTTTAAGCTGTTGCGCGGATTAACACAATTAAAAGAAATTGATTTAATTGATGTTGAATGGGCGCATGATCAACAAGCGCGAGGGGAGATTGTATCACAAATTCATCAAGCTGGAATGGTTTCGATTGCCTCTTACCATAATTTTGAAGAAACACCGCCGATAGAAGTGTTGAAAAAAACCTACTATCACATGTCTCAACTAGGAGCCAATCATTTAAAAATTGCAGTTATGCCGAGAACGACACAAGATGTGTTAGTGCTATTACAAGCCCTTTCTGAATCGAGCGACGCCTTACAACAGTGGGTAACAGGGATTTCAATGTCGCAATTAGGTTTGATTTCACGAACTGCCCAAAACACTTTTGGTGGGGCACTTTCATACGGTGCATTGGAAGAAGGGGTAGCTCCCGGCCAACTTCATGTTAAACAATTAGCAGAAGTACTTCCATTGCACAGTTTATTTGAAAGTTAAAAGACTCTCGTTTATAATTGATAATGATTATCATTTTAAGGGGTAGATAGAGATGGAGCTTCGTGAAGCAATTAGTTCAAGAAGAAGTATTAAGAAGTTCAAAAGGGATATGTATATTGATGAATCTGCGTTGAAAGAAGCAATATTAGAAGCGGCTGACGCACCTAATCATGGTATGCGCGAACCGTGGCGCGTTGTCTACGTGCCTAAAAATAAATTAGGCGAAATGAGCCGAGAAATATCAAGATATGCATTCCCAAAAGATAAAGAGAAGCAAGAAAGTCATTATGAGGCCGTTACAAATTTGGGAGGATTTTTAGCGCTCATTATGACATGTGATGCGAGACAGAGAGAAGAAAATGAGAACTATTTAGCTATTGGCGCTTTCGCACAAAATCTATTGTTGTTATTGTATGAAAAAGGCATCGGAACATGTTGGAAAACACCGGATTATATTTTTAAACCCAAAATCAGAACCATCTTTGGCGTGGCACCAGATGAAAAACTTGTTGGATTTATTTATTTAACAGATTTAAAAGATGAGGCAGATTTTCCAAAAGTAGAACGCAAAAATAGAGGAATATTAACAGAGTATATTTAGTCCAAAACGTTGTTTGGATTGGATCACCGAAAGCGTTCTATTAAACGCAACTCTAAGTAGATAAGGGATAACATATTTGTGTGCATAGATAAATAGAGGGGCTAGGACATCATCTCGTCCTAGCCCCTCAAATGATTAGCCTAAGCTTTCAGCTAAATAGTTTTCAACTTGTTCAGGTGATTTTGCATTAGCAGAGTGTAAGTGGTGTAATTTTTGGCCATCTTTAAAGATTAAAATACTTGGAATACCCATAACCTCGTATTCTTCCACTGCTTGATCAAGCTCATCACGATCAACAGAATACCAATCATATTGATTGTATTTTTCAATAATTGGATCAATCCACATATCCATCGCTTTACAGTCTGGACACCAACCAGCTTCAAATTTAATAATAACAGGTTGTTCGCTTTGGATGATTTGATTGAATGATTCCATGTTAGTAATGCGTTGCATCTAAAACATCTCCTTTATATCTATTACGTAACGACATTATAACGGATTTCATAGATGAAGTCATCTATGTGATTCATTGATAAACAAAGGCTAAGGTCGTGCATCTCCTAATATTTAACATTTTTGATATAGAGCATAAAGCAATGGAAGCAGATGGCGTCTTGTGAAACCATTCGATATTCCGCCCATCTATATATTCAATATAAAACAATATGGCAATGATTTTTTTGAAAAAAACAAGCATTTTAATTAATAATTTGATATATTAAAATTAATTGGAATAAGGAGGTCAAAGGCATGATCAAATTTTATCATTATCCAAATTGTACAACATGTAAAAAAGCAGCGAAATTTTTATCTGATCATGGGGTGAGCTATGAGCCTATCGATATTGTACAGCACACACCGACAGAAAAAGAGTTTCGTCAAATTATAGAAAAATCAGGCTTGGATATTAAAAAGTTCTTTAATACACATGGCGCAAAATACAGAGCGTTAAATCTTAAAGACAAACTAGAAAATATGAATGAAGACGAAAAAATAAGTTTACTTGCTTCTGATGGCATGTTAGTAAAGCGACCATTAGCAATCTTAGGTGATAAAGTGACAGTCGGCTTTAATGAAGAGGTCTATCGCAATACTTGGCTATCATAAAATAGTTGATAGAACCGTTCCAATATGTCATGATAAAATTGTAATTGTAAACATTATAGGAGGGGATTAACGTGGCAGTGCCAAGCGAATTAAAATATTCTAAAGAACACGAATGGGTAAAAGTTGAAGGTCAAACAGCGACAATTGGAATTACAGATTTTGCGCAAAGCGAATTAGGTGATATTGTCTTTGTAGAGCTTCCAGAAGCAGAAGATGAACTTACTGAAGGTGAAACTTTCGGAAGTGTGGAATCAGTTAAAACTGTTTCTGAATTGTATTCTCCTGTATCAGGAAAAGTCATCGAAGTGAATGAAGGTTTAGAAGACGAACCTGAAGCGGTTAACGAATCACCTTATGAAAAAGCTTGGATGGTAAAAGTTGAATTAAGCGATGAAAGCCAATTAGATGCATTATTAAGTGCAGCTGATTATGAACAAATGATTGGTGAATAATGCCCGCATAAAGACTCCTCGGTAATCTGATTATCAAGGAGTTTTTTGTACTCAAATATTTTTTAGAAGGTGAAGACCATGGCGATGATCAATAAGGTTATTGTTGTAGAAGGTAAATCTGATAAAAAACGTGTTCAAGAGGTGTTGTTAGAACCTGTCGAAATTATATGTACACATGGAACGATGGGAATTGAAAAATTAGACAATATGATTGAATATTTGTATGATAGACAGGTCTACATTTTGGTAGATTCAGATGCGGAAGGTCGAAAAATCCGCAAATGGTTTACAACTTATTTGAGTGAGCGCATCGATATTTTCATCGATACGAATTATAGTGAAGTGGCACGTTGTCCACGCGATTACCTCTCTAATGTATTACAACATTTTGGATTTAAAGTAAAAAAAGATTTTTATGTTAAAGGGAAGTATTCATATCATGAGTGTTTCAGAGCAATTGAACAATATATATAGAAATAAAGATGAAAACGTTCATCTCATATTTGGTTATACACCGATGTGTGGGACATGTAAAATGTCTGAAAGAATGTTAGATATTGCAAATGAGATGACACAATTACCTATTGTGAAAATAGATTTAAATTTTCATCCAGATTGGAGCCAAGCAAATGAAATACAGTCTGTGCCTGTGTTAATGATCATGCATTATGATCAAGAAGTAGAAAGGTTATATGCTTTTCAGTCTGTACCGTACTTGTTAGAAAAAATAAAAAAAGTAATTGACGCATGTTGATTACAATGATAAGATTAATATCAATTAAATAGTCAGAAAACTCTTATCCGGAGTGGTGGAGGGATGTGCCCTATGAAGCCCGGCAACCGTCTAGTATATAGAAATGGTGCCAATTCACATAAAGTAAAAATTTTACTTTTGAAGATGAGAGAAAAGCGATTTGTGTTAATGCTTTCTCTTTCATTTTTTAAAAGAGAAAGCATTTTTTATTTTGCAGATAAGAGGGGAAACACAAGGAGGAACAGTATGATTGAGCTTAAAAACATCGTTAAAAAGTACGAAAGTAAATCAAAATCTGTAACAGCTGTAGATCATGTTGACCTAAAGATAGAGAAGGGTTCAATCTATGGTATTATCGGATTTTCTGGTGCTGGTAAAAGTACTTTAATACGATTATTTAATTATCTAGAAACACCTACATCAGGCGATGTGATTATCGGCGGGGATAACATAGGACAGTTAAGTAAAGCAGATTTACGCAAAAAACGACAAAAAGTCAGTATGATTTTCCAACACTTTAATTTATTGTGGTCAAGAACGGTAATGGATAATATTATTTTCCCACTAGAAATTTCAGGAGTTGCAAAAAGTGAAGCAAAGCAGATAGCATTAGAGCTCGTTGAACGTGTTGGTTTAAAAGGGAGAGAGCATGCGTACCCTTCTGAATTATCAGGTGGTCAAAAACAACGTGTCGGCATTGCGCGCGCACTTGCCAATGATCCAGAAGTATTATTATGTGACGAAGCAACAAGTGCACTTGACCCTCAAACGACAGATGAAATATTAGACTTGCTTTTACAACTTAAAAAGGAAAAGAATTTAACGATTATTATTATTACACATGAGATGCACGTTATTCGTCGGATTTGTGATGAAGTATCTGTAATGGAAAATGGTCGTGTCATTGAGCAAGGTAAAGTTTCTGATATTTTTGAAAATCCACAGCACGCAGTGACACGCCGCTTTGTTCAAGAAGACTTGAAACCGAGTGATGAAAGTGATGAGCTTGTAGCGACATTTCCTCTAGCAAAAGATGATGTTTTGATTAAATTGACTTTTTCTGGCGATAATACAACACGTCCGATATTGTCTCATCTATCGCAAGAATATCATCTTTCAGCCAATATTTTAGAGGGTAATATTAAACAATCAAAAACGGGAACTATAGGCTATTTACTCGTTCACATTCAAGATGTCTCAAAAACAAATTTTGATGAAGTACAAGCGGACTTAGAGTCACAAAATATCGATGTAGAGGTGGTCAGTCATGGGTAAGAGTTTTAGCGAAATACTTCAAGAGATGATAACGATGCCGAATGTACGTTGGCCGGATGTTTGGGTAGCGACATATGAAACGCTATACATGACAATCATCTCAACAGCATTCTCATTTATTTTTGGGCTCATTTTAGGTGTGATTCTGTTTTTAACATCTAAAAGTAAATCTAAAGCAGGACGTATATTTTATAGTATTGTTTCTTTCATTGTGAATTTATTTAGAGCGATACCATTTATCATTTTGATTTTATTGTTAATTCCATTTACAAGTTTACTATTAGGTACAATCAGTGGTCCAACGGGTGCTTTACCTGCTTTAATCATTGGGGCATCTCCTTTCTACGGTCGACTCGTAGAAATTGCGCTTAAAGAGATTGATAAAGGCGTTATTGAAGCGGCGAAATCAATGGGAGCGACAACTTGGACAATCGTATTAAAAGTATTAATACCAGAATCACTACCAGCCTTAATTTCAGGTATTACTGTAACGGCGATTGCTTTAGTAGGATCTACTGCAGTGGCAGGTGTTATCGGTGCTGGTGGTTTAGGTAACTTGGCATACTTAACTGGATTTACGCGAAATCAAAACGACGTTATTTTAGTTTCAACCATTTTAATATTAATTTTGGTATTTATTATTCAATTCTTAGGGGATTGGATAACGAATAAAATAGATAAACGCTAATAATAGTGAAGAGGAGACTGTTTTAATGAAAAGATTTTTATCGATTATTGTTGTTCTTGTTGTTGCAGTTGCTTTAGCCGCATGTGGAAATGGTTCTGATAGTAAAAAAGAAGACAAAAAGATTGTTGTTGGTGCTTCACCTGCGCCACACGCTGAGATCTTAGAAGAAGCAAAGCCATTATTAAAAGATAAAGGTTATGATTTGGAAATTAAAACAATTAACGATTATACAACACCGAACAAGTTGTTAGATGCTGGCGAATTAGATGCAAACTTTTTCCAACACACACCTTATTTAGATACTGAGAAAAAAGACAAAGGTTATAAAATCGAATCTGCTGGTAATGTTCATTTAGAACCTATGGCGGTTTATTCAAAAAAATATAAAAGCTTAAAAGATTTACCAAAAGGAGCAGAAATTTTCGTTTCTAACAACCCAGCTGAACAAGGTCGTTTCTTAAAATTCTTCGTTGATGAAGGTTTAATTAAGATTAAAAAGGGTGTAAAAATCCAAGACGCAACATTTGATGATATTACTGAAAATAAGAAAGACATTAAATTCAACAGTAAACAATCTGCAGAATTCTTACCTAAAACATATCAAAATGGTGAAGGTGATGCGGTCATCATCAATTCAAACTTTGCAATCGAGCAAAAATTAAATCCACAAAAAGATTCTATTGCAGTTGAAAAAGGAAATAATAACCCATATGCAAACTTAATTGCTGTTAAAGAAGGGCATAAGGACGACAAGAAAATTAAAGCTTTAATGGAAGTATTACAATCTAAAGATATTAAAGACTTTATTAAAAAGAAATACGATGGTGCAGTTGAACCAGCGAAATAAATATCTTTGTGAAAACGTGTTTCAAATACTTGAACGCGTGTTAGCGAGATATGTATCAATGATTTGAACTTAATTTAATGCGTAGTACAAACGATTATCGACTATAAGTGTATGAAAGTGAATGTACTACGCATTTTTTATACCTATTCGCACTCAGAATCAAGCTGTTGTTATTTGAAAGGAGCATACATATGAAAAAATTAACGCTATTACTTACATCTATTGCAGTATTCGCACTTGTATTAACGGGCTGTGGACAAGATAAAACGAGTAAAGCAGATGACAAAAAAATAGTTGTCGCAGCAACACCAACACCCCACGGTGAAATTGCTAAAAAAGCTGGCGAAATTATGAAAAAGAAAGGTTACGATGTTCAAATTCGCGAAGTCAATGACTACAAAATCCCGAACAAGTTATTAGATAAAGGCGATGTCGATGCTAACTTATTTCAACACGTTCCTTACTTAAAAGAAGAGAAAAAATCACACGGCTACAAAATTGAAGAAGTTGGCAAAGTTTTAACAACTCCTATGGGCGTCTACAGTAAAAAACATAAAAGCTTAAAAGATTTACCTGATGGTGCGAAAATCTATATTTCTAATAACCCAGCAGAAGAAGGACGTTTCTTATCATTCTTCGTAAAAGCAGGATTAATTAAAATCAAAGACGGCGTTAAAATTGAAGATGCAAAATTGGATGATATTGTTGAAAATAAAAAGCATTTGAAATTTGATAACCAACAAGGGGCAGAGTTTTTACCTAAAACGTATAACAATAATGAAGGCGATGCGGTTATTATGAATTCAAACTATGCGATTGACAATGGTTTGAAACCACTTAAAGATTCTATCGCAGTCGAGGATGAATCGTCACCATTTGCGAATATTTTAGCTGTCAAAGAAGGCCATAAAAATGATAAGAAATATCAAGAGTTTCTAAAAGCCTTACAATCTGCTGAAGTGAGAGACTACATTAAAAAAGAATACGATGGTGCAGTGATTCCTGCAAAATAACATTGATAATTAAGGTGACAGTTTGAGAATTTCATCTCGTAATCGATAATACGGATTCAGTAATAGATTTCACCTTCTTTAATAAGAGACTTAAAGATTGTCATTGATAGGGAGAAAATGAAGCTTCTTCTAAGTGGAATCAATCAAAAATGTACCGAGTTTCTTCCTATTTAAATAAATAATAATTTTATAATAATCAATGAAAAGGCGGGACAATGAAATCAAATCGATTTCTGTCCCGCCTTTCTATATGATTTAGGCTTCATTAGTAAAGCGACCTAAAATAAAACTGATTATAAATCCTAAGAGAAGCGTGATTATCGATGCTAACCATGTAAGGCCCTGGTTAGGCAAACCAGGAAAGACTGAAAATAGTGAACCGATCACTAAACCAAGTATGGCTGCATAAGTGAGATAAGTGTAATGTTTTAACAAATACGTAATCACTTTACTTGCGATTAGAAACCCTACAACTATCCCCATACCTACCATTAAAATGACAGGTAAAGCTTCGAAATTGAAACGTACAATTTCAGAAATGGAATAAGTTACAGTACTGTATACACCGAATAATAATAATATAAATGATCCAGAAACCCCTGGTAATAACATCGCACTTGATGCACATACACCAGCAATAAAATATTTAATGAGCATTGGCAGGGACAAATCAATATAGCTAGGTGCAGCATGTGAAGTATCACCTTTAAAAAATGCCATCAATGCAAGTGCTATAATAGCCACTCCCATAATAACCCAATGCTGGATTTTGTATGTTTTTTTGTAATGTGAAATACGCAATAGAAATGGAATAATCCCTAAAATTAATCCAAAAAAGAAAAACATCGTCGGTACTAAGTGTGTTGCTAACAGATAATTGATAACGCTACTTAAAATGCCGATTGCCAAAGCCATTCCGATAATAATAGGTAATAAAAACAAGATACTTTTTTTGAAATGCTTTGAAAAAACACCACTTACAGAAGCGATAAAATCATCGTAAATGCCTAGGAGTAATGCGATTGTGCCGCCACTTACGCCGGGAATTAGATCACTAATGCCCATCGCAAAACCTCTAGGTATATTTGAAATCTTAAATTTCGACATGATTCTATTCCTTTCCTTAGTTTATCGTTACATCATACCACATTATAACTGATTTCAATCCTATGTCATCTATAATATGTGTCAAAAATGACGAATGAGAACAGGAGGGATGTGATTATCAATAACTTTTCTAAAAAGGATTCTGGTTTGCTTTCTTAAGATGTCTTGTAATATAACCCGAAACGGTTTATAATTCCCATCATTTCCGTTATAATTAGCAATTAGAGACCAAAGAAAACTTTTTGACGTTACATTAAAATTATTATAAACTAAACTATGGAATCTAACATTATTTTGGAGGGAATATTAATGCCATCAACATTAGAAATTAAAGACTTACATGTGTCTATTGAAGATAAAGAGATATTAAAAGGTGTCAATTTAACGATCAATACTGGGGAAATTCACGCGATCATGGGGCCAAATGGTACTGGGAAATCTACTTTATCATCAGCAATTATGGGGCATCCGTCATATGAAGTGACGAAAGGTGAAGTATTATTAGATGGGGTCAATGTTTTAGAATTAGGCGTAGATGAACGCGCTAAAGCGGGTCTATTCTTAGCAATGCAATACCCATCAGAAATCACAGGTGTTTCAAATGCAGACTTCATGCGTTCAGCTATGAATGCACAACGCGAAGAAGGTAACGAAATTAACTTAATGCAATTTATTAAGCAACTTGATAAACAAATGGATTTCTTAGACATGGATAAAGATATGGCACAACGCTACTTAAACGAAGGATTCTCAGGTGGTGAGAAAAAACGTAACGAGATTTTACAATTAATGATGTTACAACCTAAGTTTGCTATTCTTGATGAGATTGACTCAGGTCTTGATATTGACGCTTTGAAAGTCGTATCAAAAGGAATTAACGAAATGCGTGGCGATGAATTTGGTGCGTTAATCATTACACACTACCAACGTTTATTAAATTACATTACACCGGATCACGTTCACGTTATGTATAATGGTATCGTTGTAAAATCTGGCGGTTCTGAATTAGCGAAACGTCTTGAAGAAGAAGGTTACGAGTGGGTTAAAGAAGAATACGAAACAGCCATTTCAAATCAATAATCATCATAGGAGGAAATAATTATGACTACTGAAACATTAAATATTTCTGAAGCACAACTTGTTGATTATTCCCAATCTCAAAACGAACCTTCTTGGATGACAGAGTTAAGAAAAGAAGCGTTTAGACAAGCTGAATCTTTGGAAATGCCAAAACCTGATAAAACGAAATTAAATAAATGGGATTTTGATTCATTCAAACAGCATGAAACACAAGGTGCTGTGTTCCATGATTTAAAGGAATTACCAAGTGAAATTGACCGTATTATCAACGTTGAAAACACAGAAAATCTTGTGATTCAACATAACAATACATCTGCATATACAAAAGTTAATGACAAAGCACTTCAAGATGGTGTAATCATTGAGCATATAAGCGAAGCGTTAATCAATCATAGTGAATTAGTTCAAAAGTATTTTATGAAAGATGCTGTTACGGTAGATGAACACCGCTTAACTGCTTTGCACACTGCTTTAATGAATGGCGGAATTTTTGTATACGTTCCTAAAAATGTCGTTGTTGAACATCCAATTCAATATGTTGTACTTCATGACGATGAAAATGCGAGCATCTTTAATCACGTTCTTTTAGTGACTGAAGAGAGTGCCGAAGTGACTTACGTTGAGAATTATCTATCAACTGCAAGTGGAGAAGGAAATCAATTAAATATTGTTTCTGAAGTCATCGCAGGTGCCAATTCTAACATTTCATATGGTTCTGTAGACTTCTTAGATAAAGGTTTCACTGGACATATTATCCGTCGTGGTGTGACAGAAGCAGATGCAACAATTAAGTGGTCTTTAGGTTTAATGAATGAAGGCGATCAAATCATCGACAACACAACAAACTTAATTGGTGACCGTTCAACTTCTGAACTGAAGTCAGTTGTAGTCGGACGTGGCGATCAAACAATTAACTTAACATCAAGAATTGTACAATATGGTAAAGAAACCGATGGCTACATCTTAAAACATGGTGTAATGAAAGAAAATGCCTCATCCATTTTCAATGGCATTGGACATATTAAACATGGCGGTTCAGGTTCTGCTGCTAACCAAGAATCACGTGTGTTAATGTTATCTGAGCATGCACGTGGGGATGCGAACCCTATTCTACTTATTGATGAAGACGATGTAGAAGCAGGACACGCGGCATCTGTTGGGCGTGTTGACCCTGAGCAACTTTACTATTTAATGAGTCGTGGTATTTCACAACGTGAAGCAGAACGTCTTGTCATTCACGGATTCTTAGATCCAGTGGTACGTGAATTACCTATTGAGGATGTACAGCGTCAATTACGAGAAGTTATCGAATTAAAAATAGGCAAATAATACAATTCTAGAAAGGTCTGTGATTGTAGTGGCCGATACAAAATTAGATGTAGAAGCAATTATCAAAGACTTTCCCATTTTAGACCAAAAAGTCAATGGCAAACGTCTTGCATATTTGGATTCAACAGCAACAAGTCAAAAGCCTAAGCAAGTGATTGATACATTACGTGACTATTACGAGCGATATAATTCTAATGTTCATCGTGGTGTGCATACGTTAGGCTCACTTGCAACAGATGGTTATGAAGGTGCACGCGAAACGGTGCGTCGTTTTATACATGCTAAACACTTTGAAGAAATTATTTTCACACGTGGAACAACAGCTTCTATAAACATGATTGCACATAGTTATGGTGATGCAAATGTGGGACAAGGTGATGAAATCGTTGTAACCCAAATGGAACATCATGCGAATTTAGTGCCTTGGCAACAGCTTGCACACCGTAAAGGAGCGAAACTCAAATTCATACCGATGTCAGAAGATGGCACATTATCCATTGAAGCGGTTAAAGAGACCATCACCGATCAAACTAAAATTGTGGCTATTGCGCATGTTTCAAATGTTTTAGGTACAATTAATGATATTAATGCAATTGCTGAAATAGCACATGCACATGGTGCCATTATTTCAGTGGACGGTGCACAATCTGTACCGCATATGAAGGTAGATGTCCAAGATTTAAACGTTGATTTTTATAGTTTTAGTGGCCACAAAATGCTTGGACCTACAGGTATCGGCGTTTTATATGGTAAACGTGAACTATTAAATGAAATGGAACCGACAGAGTTCGGTGGAGATATGATTGATTTTGTTGGTTTGTATGAAAGTACATGGACAGATTTACCTACAAAATTTGAAGCGGGAACGCCTCTGATTGCACAAGCGATTGGTTTACAAGCAGCTATTGAGTACATTGAATCTATTGGATTTGATGCTATTCATGCGCATGAGCAAGTACTGACGCAATATGCTTACGAACAAATGTCTCAAATCGAAGGTATCGATATCTATGGCCCAGCTAAAGACAATCGTGCGGGCATTATCACCTTCAATCTCAAGGATGTTCATCCTCACGATGTGGCAACTGCTCTAGATACTGAAGGTGTTGCAGTTCGTGCAGGCCATCATTGTGCACAGCCGTTAATGAAATGGCTCAATGTATCATCAACAGCGCGAGCAAGTTTTTATATCTATAATACAAAAGAAGATGTGGATCAACTTGTCGAAGGATTGAAACAAACGAAGGAGTTTTTCTCATATGAATTTTAATAACCTAGACCAATTATATCGTTCAGTTATTATGGATCATTATAAAAATCCTCGTAATAAAGGTGTAATCGAGGATGGTACGATGACAGTGGACATGAATAACCCAACATGTGGTGACCGTATTCGTCTCACATTTGATATCGTCGATGGCATCATTAAAGATGCGAAATTCGAAGGTGAAGGTTGTTCGATTTCAATGTCGAGTGCGTCAATGATGACTGAAGCGATTAAAGGGCATAGTTTAAAAGAAGCAATGCAAATGAGCCAAGAATTCACAAAAATGATGCTTGGTGAAGATTATGAGATTACTGAAGATATGGGAGATATCGAAGCATTACAAGGTGTTTCTCAATTTCCAGCACGAATTAAATGTGCCACACTCGCATGGAAGGCACTTGAAAAGGGTACAGTTGAAAAAGAAGGTAAAAGTGAAGAATAACACTTAAATGGTGTATACGAGGAAACGTATTTCAAAATAGAGAATTGGGTAGTCAAAGGGTACTCATGTATTAATTAAGAAATAGGAGTGATGATTGATGGCTAAAAAAGCACCTGATGTAGGCGATTATAAATATGGCTTCCATGATGAAGACGTATCAATTTTTAGATCAGAGCGTGGTTTGACAGAAAATATTGTACGCGAAATTTCAAGAATGAAAGATGAACCTGAATGGATGTTAGACTTTCGTTTGAAAGCTTTAAAGTTATTCTATAAAATGCCGATGCCTCAATGGGGTGGAGATTTATCAGAATTAGACTTTGATGACATTACGTATTATGTCAAACCTTCAGAACGTTCAGAGCGTTCTTGGGATGAAGTGCCAGAAGAAATTAAACGTACGTTTGATAAATTAGGTATCCCAGAGGCAGAACAAAAATATTTAGCAGGTGTGTCTGCACAATATGAATCTGAAGTCGTTTACCATAATATGGAAAAAGAACTAGAAGAAAAAGGTATTATCTTCAAAGATACAGATACTGCACTTAAAGAGAATGAAGACTTGTTTAAAGAGTATTTCGCATCTGTTATCCCTGCTGGTGACAATAAGTTTGCCGCTTTAAACTCAGCTGTATGGTCAGGTGGTTCATTCATCTACGTGCCTAAAAATATTCAATTAGATACACCTTTACAAGCATACTTCCGTATTAACTCAGAAAATATGGGACAATTTGAGCGTACACTCATTATTGCTGATGAAGGTGCCTCTGTTAACTATGTTGAAGGATGTACAGCACCAGTGTATACGACAAACTCTCTACACTCAGCGGTTGTAGAAATTATCGTCCACAAAGATGCACACGTACGTTATACAACAATCCAAAACTGGGCTAACAATGTTTATAACTTAGTTACTAAACGTACGTTCGTTCATGAAAATGGTAACATGGAATGGGTCGACGGGAACTTAGGATCTAAGTTGACAATGAAATATCCTGCTTGTGTATTATTAGGTGAAGGTGCTAAAGGTAGCACGCTTTCTATCGCTTTTGCAGGTCAAGGTCAAGTCCAAGATGCAGGTGCAAAAATGATTCATAAAGCACCGAACACATCTTCTACAATTGTGTCAAAATCAATTTCTAAAGATGGCGGTAAAGTGGTTTATCGCGGCATCGTTCACTTTGGACGTAAAGCGAAAGGTGCACGTTCTAATATCGAATGTGATACTTTAATCCTTGATAACGAGTCAACTTCTGACACAATTCCTTACAACGAAATTTTCAACGATAATATCTCACTTGAACATGAGGCAAAAGTTTCTAAAGTTTCTGAAGAGCAATTGTTCTATCTCATGTCACGTGGTATTTCTGAAGAAGAAGCAACAGAAATGATCGTTATGGGATTCATTGAACCATTCACAAAAGAATTACCAATGGAATATGCCGTTGAAATGAACCGATTAATCAAATTTGAAATGGAAGGCTCTATTGGATAGAGTGCCTCTTCGTTAAAATGGTATTTACTGATTAAAGGATAGTCTCACGTTAGAGACTATCCTTTTTTAATAGCTATCATTTATATATTGTATAATATTGGGCTAAATGCTATGCTTGTAAAAATATGTATAATAGGAGGTACTTATGTCAAATCTTACAATAAGGCGACAGAAAATAAGATATCAAGATTTTATATTATTTCCACTTTTTGTTTTGATTCAATATTTTTCTCCTATATTAGCTGAGCAATACTTGCCAAATATGTTATCTACGGTGATGAATTATCATTTAACCCCTGAAATGCAGGCACTATTATTCAATATTATTATGTTTACAGCACAACTGATTATTATTCTACTCTTCATTTTTTTAAAAAGAGATTCAATTTTCAAACAGTTTCAACAAAGGTGGATGGAATTACGTTTTTATATTAAGAAAATCATTTTTGTTTACATCATTTGGAGTGCTTTTATTTTGATTTATCAAAAAGTAGCCCCACTTGCAATATTGGATACCCAAAATTATATTTTTATATTGAGCTTATTAACTATAGGTGGACTGACGCCAATTGTCGAAGAAATACTCTTTCGTCATTTACTTATCGGCGAATTAGGGAAGAAATGGGGCTACTTAACAATGTCTTGTGTGTCTATCTTATTATTTGGTATTGCACACTTTTTACATTTTCAATCTATTTGGACATTCTTACCTTTTATTTTAGGAGGTATTACACTTACTTATGTATATTTAACATCAAATCGAAACCTTCTTGTTGTGATTGCATTGCACATGCTTATTAATACAGTATCGCATATTTTAAATTCAATTTAACAAGAATCAAAGTTTTGTTCTGCTCATATGGAACAATTTATGAAGTAACTTAATCAATGTCTGCAAAACATACTATGAAAATCAATGTTCGTTGTTTTAATTGTCCTTTTTGAAATGTTACTGCGAAGCGTTAACATGCTTGCTTTAAAATGTTATGAGATGCAATTGCATATGCCTAATTATTAAGGGTATAAACTTAGTAATCTTTTTGTCAGTAGTTAACTTGCAATTTAAATGCGCATCATAGACAATAAAATTAATATGATTTTATGATTTAAAATTTACGATTTTAAGATGATTTTAAAGGTGGAAAGTTCAACTATAAAACACGTAGGCCGAGTTTATTGTCGTTTTCGATGAATGCTTAAATGACTGGGCTAGAGGCTTGTTGGCTTTTACTGAAAATTAGAGGGGGAACCGATTAATGATCATTGCGATCATTTTATTAATTTTTGTATCTTGTTTCTTTTCAGGAAGTGAAACTGCACTCACTGCAGCAAACAGGGTCAAACTCAAATCTGAAGCGGACCATAACAATAAAAAGTCCGCAAACTTATTAAAGCTTTTAGATAAACCGAGTGCGTTTATTACGACCATATTGATTGGTAATAATATCGCAAATATTTTATTACCAACGTTGGTGACGATATTGGCGGTTGATTTAGGGTTAAACGTCGGGATTGCTTCGGCGATTTTAACTATAGTGATTATTGTTTTTGCGGAAGTGATCCCGAAATCAATAGCTGCCACATTTCCAGATCCGATTGCTCGACTTGTCTTTCCGGTTATTCGCTTTTTTGTCATTATATTAAAGCCAATTACCGTAATTTTAAATGCGATAACAGATGGGATTAATCGCTTATTATCTCGCGGTCAAGAGAACCAAGGTATGTCTAAAGAAGAAGTGCGTACAATGGTTTCTATAGCGGGGACTGAGGGTGCCTTTAATGAAATGGAACGTAATCGTATCCAAGGCGTCATGAACTTTGACCGTTTGAAAGTGAACGATATTAACAATACGCCTCGTGTGAATGTGACTTCGTTATCTGTAGAAAATGATTATGATGAAGTGTATGACATTGTCACTAATCACCCATATACGCGCTACCCGGTTTATGAAGGCGACATCGATCATGTTGTAGGGGTATTTCATTCAAAATATTTACTTGCATGGAGTAAAAAACCTGAAAAGTCAGTTTTAGATTTCTGTTCAGAGCCACTATTTGTTTATGAGCATAATCGTGCAGAATGGGTACTCAGAAAAATGACCGTTACGCGAAAACATATGGCGATTGTGTTAGATGAATATGGAGGTACAGATGCAATTGTCACGCATGAAGATTTGATTGAAGAAATGCTAGGTATGGAAATTGAAGATGAAATGGATCGTGAAGAAAGCGATAAATTGAATCAAGTTCGCTAGTACAATAAACGATTGTCATCACTGTTCTCAAATACAAGGGGGAGATTTTGATGTGGTATCAAACTGAATTGACACGGCGACTTCGTTTAAAATATCCAATCATACAAGCGGGGATGGCGGGTTCAACAACACCAGAGCTTGTCGCAGAAGTATCCCGAAATGGGGGATTGGGCACGATAGGAGCAGGTTATTTATCACTTGATGATTTAGCCGCTTCTATTAAACAAGTTCAAGCACTGACGTCAAAACCATTCGCAGTTAATCTATTTGTTCCTGAAACCTTTTCATACACCGAAGAAGCTGTTGAACGCATGAATACTTTTTTAAAGCCCTATCAACAAAGTTTAAATCTATCACCTGCCATAGTTGGCGAACATAGTGAAGCGCAATTTGAAGCAATGATTGATATCATTGTAAACTTGCAAGTTCCTGTATGTAGCTTTACTTTTGGTATTCCATCAAAAGCGATGATACAGCGACTGAAAAAGGCGAATATTTTTTTAATTGGCAATGCAACGACAGTTGAAGAGGCCATTGCTGTAGAAGAAGCAGGACTTGATTTTGTAGTAGCTCAAGGAAGCGAAGCAGGTGGTCATCGAGGTACATTTAAAAAAGAGGCGATACAGTCGATGATTGGCACAATGGCATTAGTTCCTCAAGTTGTTGATCACGTTTCTATTCCAGTCATTGCAGCAGGTGGTATTATGGATGGACGAGGTTGGATAGCGAGTCTCGCGTTAGGTGCAAATGCTGTTCAATTGGGGACAGCTTTCTTAACAACAAAAGAGAGCCAGGCCAAGTCAATTCAAAAGCGCATGATTTTTGAGAGCGACGAAACAGATACCATTGTCACAAAAGTTTTAAGTGGTAAGGCTGCAAGGGGCATTAAAAATAAAATTATAGAGAATTTGGAACAAAGTGAAGTAGACGTATTACCTTATCCGATACAAAATGATTTAACAAAACAAATTCGTGCCACTGCGGCGAAAAGCGGTCAATCAGAGTGGATACATGTTTGGAGTGGCCAAGGTGTTCGTTTAGCAAAAGATGATGATGTGAATACTCTTTTTAAACAATTATTAAATCAAGCCCAACAACAAATTGACAAGTTCAACTTGTAATGGGCTTGTTTCTTTATCTATGAGGCACGATGAGAGAGCCATTCTAACAACATATTTTGATGTGTCGCTGTTGGATTAATACAGTCTAAATGATCTAAATAAGGCAATGCATAAAGTGTCATATAATGCCCGTATTTATAATTTTCTTGTACATAAGATAATGTCGTGTCTATATGCACAGAAGTATCATTAAATCCGTGAATGATTAATGTTTCCACATCAATCGGCGTTTGCGTCAGCGGTGAGGCTTCTCGTAGTGTATGTGTAGCAGAAGTATTAAAATATTCAGCTACAGCATCTTGACCTAAATGTTGATGTAATGTGTAAAGTATATCGGTGACAGGGGCAAGTGCGACGATTTGATTGAATAAATCAGCTTGAAGGAGCGCAAGTTGTCCACCCACAGAATGGCCTATACCAATGACTTGTGTTGGTGCGTAGTTTGAATCTTTAAAATGTGAGACAGCTTGTGCAACATCTTCAGTTGGACAAGGCCAAGGGTGCTCTGAGCCACGACGGTATTCGATATTGACGACTGAATAGCCTGCATCAATAAAAAAATCGATATAAGGATCCATCATTGATTTGCTATATTTTTGGCGCCAGTATCCCCCGTGAATAAGCACAATCCATGCATTGAATTGAGCCTGTTGGTTTTCATAGACATCGTAGTGCTGATCTTCATGTGTGCCATATTCGATTTGTTCAACCATGATTGAAGCTCCTTTTATTGTGAGATTATTTTCTTCACTTATACCCTGCTTTAATATCAGTCAACCGTAAAGATAGCTGTGAGGCGCGTTAATAACTCAGTTTGATCAGAAGATGATATTGTTCAAGTGATTAAAAGGCAAGTCCCAATATTGATATGATAAAATAAATACGGTGATAAAAATGATAGAAATTGGTCTAACAGGGTGGGGCGATCACGACACCCTGTATGAAGATTTACAAAGAAAATCAGATAAATTAAAAACGTATGCAAGTCATTTTCCAGTTGTTGAATTAGATGCTTCATATTATGCAATTCAACCTGAACATAATATTTTAAAATGGATTAGAGAGACGCCTGAACGGTTTAAGTTTGTTGTGAAAATTCATCAAGCATTAACGCTTCATGCTGATTATCATGATTTTGCGGATTCGATTTCGCAGTTATTCAATGATTTTCGATTAATGATTGAACCGCTTGTTGAAGCACAAAAACTAGCGATGGTGTTAGTCCAATTTCCACCGTGGTTTGATTGCTCTACAAAGAACATTCAATACATTCGTTATGTACGCGAGCAGTTGAAGCAGTTTCCTGTATGTATAGAATTTCGACATCAGTCTTGGTTTAAAGGCGACATGAAAGAGCATACGCTTGCTTTTTTAACAGAACATCAACTCATCCATTCGGTGTGTGATGAACCTCAAGTAGGTGAGGGCAGTATTCCTTTTGTGAATCGAATTACGCATCAAACGGCATTAGTTCGATTTCATGGGCGAAATCAATACGGGTGGACTAAAAAAGATATGTCTGATCAAGAATGGCGTGATGTCCGCTATCTTTATGATTATTCTGAAGCGGAACTTCAACAATTAGCTGACAAAATCAAGTTATTAGATCATAAAGCAGAGCAAGTCTATGTTGTTTTTAATAATAATTCAGGTGGACACGCCGCAAATAATGCAAAATACTTTCAGAAATTATTAGGGATAGACTACGAAGGACTTGCCCCGCAACAACTTAAATTATTTTAAAGGGAGGTTATAATTTTGAGTATAATTATTCTTATATTAGTTGGTTTTCTCTCCGCTATTATCGGTTCACTCGTTGGAATCGGTGGTGGTATTATTATTGTCCCTACACTCATTTACTTTGGTGTCACCATGAATGTTTTAGATGAGATTACGCCTCAAACTGCAATTGGGACATCCTCAATTATTCTCATTGCGACCGGTCTTTCTTCAACGATTGGTTATTTGAAACAAAAACAAGTTGATATCAAAAATGGCTTTTTATTTTTAATTGGTATTATTCCTGGTGCGTTAATCGGTGCGTATTTAAGCCAATATTTAACAATCCATTCATTCAATTTATATTTTGGGATTTTTTTAATTGTAGTAGCAATAATGTTAATGATACGCCATCGCATTCCGCCAATCAAAGCATTTCAACAAGAACGTTATATGAAATCTTTTACTGATGCGCATGGAGAACATTATCGCTATGGTGTGGTGCCTTCCATCGCTATTATCGCTTCATTCGTCATTGGTTTAACAGCAGGGTTATTTGGCATTGGTGGGGGGGCATTGATGACACCGCTCATGTTGCTCGTCTTTAGATTTCCACCTCACGTGGCTGTGGGTACGAGTATGATGATGATATTTTTCTCAAGTTTAACGGGTTCAATAGGTCATATCGTTCTTGGTCATGTCTTATGGGGATACAGTATTATCCTAATCATTTCCAGTTGGATTGGTGCACAGATAGGTGTAAAATTAAATAAAACCGTCAAGTCTGACACAGTCGTATTGATTCTACGACTTGTCATGTTAGCATTAGGCGTATATTTAATTATACGTTCATTCTTTAATTAAAGTGAGGCGATATTATGCGTTTAACGATTTATCATACAAATGATATTCACAGTCATTTGCATGCCTATACACGTATTACAGCATACCTCCAAGCAACGCGACCAACTTTAACGCACGCTTCACGTTACGTCGATATTGGGGACCATGTCGATTTATCACTTCCTGTGACAGAAGGCACATTAGGTAAGCGTAATATTGAATTATTAAATGAAGCCGGTTGTGATGTGGCGACAATAGGAAATAATGAAGGCATGACGATTTCTCATGAAGCGCTTAACACGTTATATGACGATGCAACATTTAAAGTGACTTGTACGAACGTATTAGATGAATCAGGCAATTATCCACGGCATTTTTTGTCGTCTTATATTGAAGAAATAGAAGGCGTTCGTATTATGTATGTGGCCGCAACAGCCGCTTTCACGCCGTTCTATCGTGCATTGGATTGGATTGTCACTGATCCATTTGATGCGATTAAAAAAGAAATAGACACTAAAAAAGGACAATATGATGTTTTAATTGTACTCAGCCATGTCGGCATCTTTTTTGACGAAAAACTATGCGAAGCGATTCCAGAAATTGATGTCATTTTTGGTGCACACACACATCACTATTTTGAACATGGGCAAGTTGAAAATGGGGTATTAATGGCTGCAGCAGGCAAGTATGGCCATTTTCTTGGAGAGGTGACGCTCGATATTGAGAATCGAAAAGTTGTCTCTAAACAAGCGATTTTACACCCATTAGATACGTTACCTAAAGTGGAAACGCATTTTGAAGAAGAAGGCCGCGCATTATTAGATCAACCGATTGTGACAAAGAGAATGACATTGCCTCGAGCTATGAATTATATTACGCAAACAAGTTATTTACTTGCACAAAGTGTCCATGAATTTACAGACGCCGATTGTACAATAATTAATGCAGGGCTAGTCGTAATAGGCTATGAAAATAAGTATTTAACAGAATATGATGTGCATCAAATGTTGCCACATCCGATTAACGCGGTTCGAGTGAAACTCACAGGTGCGCAGTTAAAAGAAGTGCTGTTGAAAGCGCGAGAACAGGCCTATATGTATGAACACGCACAGGGATTAGGTTTTCGCGGCGATATTTTTGGAGGCTATATTTTATATGATGCTGGGTTTATCGCATCTAGTGAGCGCTATTTTGTTAAAGGTGTAGAGATTGATGATGATGAAATATATACGTTAGGTACGGTAGATATGTATACATTTGGGCGTTATTTCCCAATGTTGAAAGATGCAGAAATCATGTATTTAATGCCTGAATTTTTAAGAGACATCTTTAAAGATAAATTATTGGCAATATAAATAATAAGCCTCGTACATTTTAATTTTGTGTGAAGTTCGTTATAATGTATTGAGACCTATAAATTACGGGAGGTTATCCGCTGTTATGGCTACTAAAAATGAAGAAATTTTACGTAAACCGGATTGGTTAAAGATAAAGTTAAACACGAACGAAAATTATACAGGACTTAAAAAAATGATGCGCGAAAAAAACTTACATACCGTTTGTGAGGAAGCTAAATGTCCTAATATTCATGAATGTTGGGGAGAACGTCGTACGGCGACATTTATGATTTTAGGTGCGGTATGTACGCGTGCTTGTCGTTTCTGTGCTGTTAAGACAGGTTTACCGAATGAGTTGGACTTAGGTGAACCGGAACGTGTTGCACAATCAGTAGAAACAATGAATTTAAAACATGTCGTTATTACTGCTGTTGCACGTGATGATTTGAAAGACGCTGGTTCTAATGTATACGCTGAAACCGTACGTAAAGTGCGTGAACGAAATCCATTTACGACAATTGAAATTTTACCATCTGATATGGGTGGTGATTATGAAGCGTTAGAAACTTTAATGGCTTCAAAACCTGATATTTTAAATCATAATATTGAAACAGTACGACGTTTAACACCAAGAGTACGTGCTCGTGCAACGTATGATCGTACTTTAGAATTTTTACGTCGTTCTAAAGAATTACAACCAGATATTCCAACAAAATCAAGTATTATGGTGGGATTAGGAGAAACAATTGAAGAGTTGCACGAAACAATGGACGATTTACGTGCCAATGGTGTTGATATTTTAACAATTGGACAATATTTACAACCTTCTCGTAAGCACTTAAAAGTACAAAAATATTATACACCTTTAGAGTTTGGTAAATTGCGTAAAGTAGCTATGGAAAAAGGTTTCAAACATTGTCAAGCAGGACCATTAGTACGTAGTTCATATCATGCAGATGAACAAGTTAATGAAGCAGCGAAACAAAAACAACAGCTTGGTGACCAACAACTTAAAATATAAAATCCAGGTGATAGCAACATGATAAAAGTAGGAAATCACTATTTTGAATTAATTGAGTCTTATAAAGATGGATTTAACGAAGATGATTTTATCTCGAGATATTCTGAGATTCTAGATAAATATGATTTTATCGTAGGCGATTACGGTTATGAGCAACTAAGACTTAAAGGGTTTTATCATGATTCATACAAAAAGGCAGACTTTAATAAGCGTTTTTCAACGATACAAGATTATTTATATGAATATTGTAACTTTGGTTGCGCTTATTTTATTGTACGTCGTTTGTCGAAGCGCGAAGCTGAAGCGCAATTGGGGCATGAAGGGGCACCTTCAGAAGAGAACAAGCTGAAAGATGTTAAAATTCAGCCAACAATTCAAGATTAATACCATTTTATGATTAGCGTGTAAAAATAGAGAGATAATCGGATAGACACGCAAAGGTCAGAAGATGTTTGGGCTTGGTTGTGTATGTCTTGGTAAAAACTATGCACAGCCTGAGTCATCTCTTATCAGGTGAGGCGAAATTTTAGCCTGTATACAAAAAGGAAGGTTGGGATGGAAATCCCAAAATAAATAGCGCTCAGATGATTTTTAATAGAAAATCGTCTGGGCGCTTCCTTTTTGTAGTAAAACTTTCTATTGAATGACTTCGGATCAGCCTGTAGTCTCGTGCTCATCTTGTTACCTCAAGTGTCTCGTCATCCATACTTCGTTTATGCGTGTCATGACTCACTGTTATAGTTAAAAATAATCACATTCGCATCACTTAATTTATATCAACGGAAATCTAAATGAACGATGAACTTTATTGAATCACTTCATTTAAATAAGCAGTAATTTCGTCTGCTTCTTCATCACTGACACCTAATATATAGGAAATGTAGCCTTCCTCTTCTAAATCATCAGTTCCAATAATGCCAAATTTATTTGTCTGTGTATTTAAAACCAAAGTTTTCCCATAATGACGATCTGTTTGAATCAACACGAGATCATAGCGACTATGTTCGCCAACAAAGCCAACGAATCTAATCTGAGAAGGCTCAACATCATCATATAAAAACATATCTATCATCTTGTATACTCCTTTAAAATCATACTATGCCAAGTATAGCGATAAATGAAGTTGCATGCAAAATTGTGATATGATAGAGAAGAATAGGGGTGACATAAAAGTGTATTTCGTTGACAAAACACAATTAGAAACTAAACTCAAATATTTAGACCAATTAACCCAAGATTATCCAGAAGTGAAATCCAATTCATACGCATTTGAGCGTGTGGCACAAATGTTGATTGAGTCATCTGTTGACATCGGCAATATGATTATCGATGGCTTTATATTAAGAGACCCTGGAAATTACAAAGATGTGATTGACATTTTAGAACTTGAAGGTGCGATTTCTAAAGAGACTCAAAATATCTTACACGAAACGATTGATGTGAGACGTCAGTTTGTTCATTATTATGACAAGCTCGATGCGACACAGTTAGTACCTTTATTTGATAAAGCCGTGCCGTATTATCAACAATTTATTAAAGAAATTGTCCAGTTTTTAGAAAATGAAAATGTACCAGTGACAGCATTTGGTAAAGGAGAGAAAGCGTGAATGAAAGCTTATAAAGGCTATTTAATCGACTTAGATGGAACAATGTATAAAGGCAGCCAAAAAATTGAAGGTGCTGCGGAATTTATTGATTATTTGAATCAAAATGATATTCCGCATATTTATGTGACGAATAATTCTACAAAAGCACCTGTAGATGTTGTCGATAAGTTAGCGAGTTTTGATATTTCAGCTCAACCACAAGAAGTTGTGACCTCTGCAATGGCGACTGCGGATTATATTAGTGGAGAACATCCAGGCGCTACAGTGTATATGCTAGGTGGAACAGGCTTAGCAACGGCTTTAGAGGAGAGTGGACTTCAATTGAAAGATGATATTCATGTGGACTACGTGGTTATCGGTTTAGATGAAGCGGTCAATTATGAAAAATTAACAAAAGCGACATTAGCTGTTCAAAATGGTGCAACATTCATTTCAACTAACCCAGACCCGTCTATCCCTAAAGAACAAGGTTTTTTGCCGGGAAATGGTTCGATTACAAGTGTGGTGACTGTCTCCTCTAAACAGACACCGATTTTCATTGGGAAACCTGAAACGCCTATAATGGAAAAAGCACTTGAAATGTTGCAATTAGATAAAAGTGAAGTGGCCATGATTGGCGATCTTTATGATACAGACATTATGTCAGGCATTCATGTAGGTATGGATACCATTCACGTCCAAACAGGTGTAACTTCAAAAGAAGAGGCAATGAATCGAGAAACACCGCCTACATATAGTGTGAAAGATTTAAATGAATTGTGTGAAAATCTTATAAAAAGCGAGTGATCATTCATGGAGAAAATTTTAGTCACTAGACGTATTCCTCAAAAGTTTTTAGAAAGATTAGAAGCATTAGGTGAAGTTGAGATGTGGGATCATGAATTAACACCTATGCCTCGTGAACAGTTTGTGGAAGCGGCGAAAGATAAAACGGCCCTACTCGTAACATTAAGTGAACGTATCGATGCGACTCTTTTTGAAGCAGCGCCAAAATTAAAGGTTGTAGCGAATATGGCTGTCGGTTATGACAACATTGATCTTCAAATAGCTGAGCAAAGTCATGTGCAGGTTGCTAATACTCCAGGCGTTTTAACTGAAACGACTGCTGAATTAGGTTTTGCTTTAATGATGGCTACTTCAAGACGAATTGTCGAAGCAGAAAAATATGTGCAACAAGGTCAATGGGAAAGTTGGGGTCCCTACTTGCTTGCAGGAAAAGATATTTACCAATCTAAAGTGGGTATTTTTGGCATGGGTGAAATTGGGCGTGCCTTTGCGAGAAGACTTAAAGGCTTTAATGCAGATATCTTATATCATAATCGCTCAAGAAATATGAAAGCGGAACATGAGTTGGGTGCTTTTTATACCTCATTTGATACATTAATTAAAGAAAGTGATTTCGTCATTTGTACAGCGCCTTCTACGCCTGAAACGCAAAACACGTTTAATAAAGAAGTGTTTAAAAATATGCGAAATGATGCCATTTTCATAAATATCGGTCGCGGGGACTTAGTCGTTGAAGAAGATTTAGTGGAAGCGATAGAAAATGGTGAGATTGCGGGTTGTGGATTGGATGTAGTACGTGATGAACCGATTCGTACGGATCATCCACTATTAAAATATCCAAATGTGGTCGTGACACCTCATATTGGTAGTGCGTCAGTCTTAACAAGAGACCAAATGATTCAAACTTGTATTTTAAATATTGAAGATGTCGCTCAAGGTCTTTTAGCGCGGAATCAAGTTGTCACTAATACGCATTAATTTTAAAGTATCTACAAAGAAGTTGAGCACGAAAAACTTATCCATTCGATATACCTTTTAAATATTAAACTTGATGTGGACAAGTCAATTCAATGTCCATTTAGTTTTTGTCATTATGAATTAAATGATACGACAGTAATTTATTTTTAACTATAATAGTGCGTTATGATATGCATAAACAAAGTGATATCATACGAAGTTTTATCATAAAAAAGTA
>NZ_CP092966.1:1937156-1996625 GCF_022557135.1 Staphylococcus coagulans | reverse complement strand
GCTATTTATTTTGGGATTTCTATCCCAGCCTCTATTCCCTTTTATATCCCGTTAACAATCTAATTCTATATTGAGTTTATGATTAGAATACTTGTTCAACCTCTACAACACCAGGTACTTCTTCTATTAAAGCACGCTCGATTCCAGCTTTTAGTGTGATGGTACTACTTGGGCAAGTCCCACATGCACCGAGTAATTGAAGTTTTACGATACCATCTTCAACGTCGACAAGTTCACAGTCCCCCCCGTCACGTAATAAGAATGGACGTAGTTTCTCAATCACTTCTGCAACTTGATCGTACATTGTCGCATTTTCAGTTGGCATGGATAATGCCTCCTTTCAAGTTAAATGGTTCTATTTGAGCTTATTTTTTTATTATAATAGAAGTAGAACAAAAAATCTATTGAATCAATTAGGGGGCATACATGAGAAAAGTGAGTGTGGTTGTCTATGGCGCGGATGTTATTTGTGCAAGTTGTGTGAATGCACCAAGTTCTGAAAATACGTATGATTGGTTGAAAACATTATTACCTAGGAAATATCCAAATATTGATTTTGAGTATACTTATATTGATATTGAAAAAACAACTGAAAACCTAACAGATCATGATGTGCAGTTCATTGAACAAATTCAAGAAGATGAATTGTTTTATCCTCTTGTGACAATGAACGATGAATACGTAGCTGATGGATATATTCAGCTTAAACCGATTAAACGTTTTGTCGAACAACATTTTGATGTCACTGCAGAATGAAAAAAGCGTCAACGAAGCGTTAGAAATTAAAATTGACATGTTGTGGTAGGGTGATAAGTAAAGTTTGTAGGTTTATGGTGACACATACAATGGATTTAACGAGAAATGAATGTTAGCCTATTTCTAAATATTTAAGCGGTACAGCGTCAAAAATTCGACGTCTGTACCGCTTCATTTTAGTTTTGTAACATGAATAGAAAAAGCGTTGAGGATTAACCATTATGGTGCTTATACAGCCATAGCACACCGGATTTTAGTATTGATGCAAGGCGACCCGTGACCGTTGTATCCATCAAATAAGCAAAGCCTTTTTTCTCTCCTAGCGAACCTAAAAAGCCTGGAATTTTAATTTCTGGCATCTTATTAGGTAACGGTTTGCCAGCCCATTGCGTCTTTAAGACCATCGCAATTTGATCTGCTTGTACTTCAGCGAGTTGAGCGCTCGGTGCGTGCGGTAGATTTGCGCAATCTCCAACAACATAAACGTTTGGATATGTAGGAATTTGATGATACTGATTGACCATAACGCGATTGCTACGGCTGAGATCAACTGGTAAATTCCTTACGATTTCAACAGGTTGTATGCCAGCTGTCCAAACAATTAAGTCATGTTTGTTTTCGGTTTCTTTATTGTAAAGAATGCCCGGCTCAACTTTAACAATATCTGAATTCGGGACGACTGTAACATCGTTTTCTTCAAACCATTTTTTTACGTAATTACTTAGTTTTTCCGGAAATTGATTAAGGATACGTTCGCCACGGTCGTATAAATAAATTTTTAAATCGCTACGACTCTCTCTCAATGCACTTGCTAATTCAATACCACTCAGTCCCGCACCCACAATACCCACTTGAGCATTAGAAGGGAGTTCACTAATATCGTGGTATGTTTTTCTAGCCTTTTGCAGTGTTTGAATACTATAAGTATAAGCTTTAGCCCCAGGCACATTATGATATTTGTCTTCACAACCTAAGCCAATGACAAGTTCATCATAATCTACCTTGTTTTGTCCTACTGAAATAATTTGATTATCTAAATCGATATCTGTAATTTCGCCATAGACTGTATTGGTTCTGTCGTGATGTGGAAAATTAACACGTACCTCTTTGTCAGACTTTGATCCAGCTGCTAATGCATAGAACTCGGTTTTAAGTCCGTGGTAAGGCATGCGGTCGATTAACGTAATATGATAATCTTCTGGAAGCGCATCAGGTAGAATTTTAGACATGATACGCATATTACCGTAACCGCCACCTAACAAAACTAAATTCTTCATTTTTGAATACCCCTTTAGAGATGAAATTTACTATTCACACATTAAACATTTACCCCTTATGATCAATGCGGATAGTTGCATAAAATCCTACTTTCTTAATACTAATTATATCTTTTTTTCGAAAACCATACAAACATACTCAAAGTAAAATAATTGTAAAATTTCAATTATATATTGATTGTATTCAATAGAAACAGGATGAGGGAAGATGAGCGACTCCATAGAAGAAAAGGTTAAAGTTTGTTATAATGACATCACTAAAAAATAGAAGAGGGTGTAAAATGAATCCGATTGTCGAATTCTGTATTTCCAATATGGCAAGAGGCTCAGAATCAGTGTATCAAACGTTAGAGAACGATCCGAATGTTGACGTTCTTGATTATGGATGTTTACAAAATTGTGGCATTTGTTCATCTGGTCTTTATGCGCTCGTCAATGGAGATATGGTAGAGGGTGACACACCTGATGATTTATTACAGAATATATATGCACATATAGAAGAAACATGGATTTTTTAAGGGAGGCTTTGCTATGGCTACAGTAAATTTAACAGAAGCAGCAGCTTATGAAGTGAAAGATATGTTGGAACAAAATGATATGCCAGAAGGTTATTTAAAAGTTAAAGTTCAAGGGGGCGGTTGTACAGGCCTCACATATGGAATGACTGCTGAACCAGAACCAGGCGAAAATGATGAAGTTTTAGAATTTTTTGGGCTAAAAGTCCTTGTGGATAAAGCGGATGCCCCAATATTGAATGGCACAACAATCGACTTCAAACAATCATTAATGGGCGGTGGCTTCCAAATTGATAATCCGAATGCTATTGCTTCATGTGGCTGTGGAAGCTCATTCAGAACAGCACAAGTTGCAGGCACACCTGAGGATTGTTAATCAGGAGTTTTTGAGAATGTGATTATAGTAGTAGGTATCGAGTTTGTCTTTTAACAAATCCGATACCTACTTTTTTAGTTGTCATTTATAAATACTTATACTTTCGTTTATACTGTAGCTAAAAAGTCTCATTTAAGTGAGATTATGTATTGTACATTTGTGCACTTATAATATGTAATATAGGAAAACTAAAGGGGTTGGAACTATGAAAGCCTCATGGATAGCTTGGTGGGCGGTAAATGCTTTTTTGTTAATTATATTTTTTATAGGAAGTATTTTTATTTGGACAAGAGAAGTTGATGGGTCTGGTGCAATTCAAACCTTTGATACAAAATTAGTAGCATTTCTAGTTTTGTTAGTTGCTTTTTTGTTTCCGTTATTTATACAAATTACGTGGCTTATTATTAACATTGTAGTTATTTTAATTAATAAAAAAACTTTAAAATGAATATTAAGTTGTTCATGCATGATCAGTTTGTCAATATTTATAATGAAAATCCTGCTGACCATAACTTTTTCATTATATAAATCGTTTTTACTTTCTGATTTTAAGCTTTCTGGTAAGAAAAGGTTTTGTGGAAAAAAGTGAGTCATAGCTAATGTTAAACCACAACTTGATAATTTTCCGTGTTTTTGGTACTTATTACGAACAATTAAAATAACAAATGGTCAGGGCTAAAATTTTTGATGTTTCAGCGCTTTTAAGGATATCTCATACATACTAAAAAGGCCATTTGTATCGTTTATAATTGAATTTTTGACGAAAAGATATAGAAGATGAGAAAATAGAATAGTATATTAAACAACAAAGTCGGAAGCTGTTACAATCTTATGACATATTAACTTGAATTCAATTCTAAAAAACTATACACTTATTAATGACATTATTTTTACAATTGATATACTGTAAAATTTCGAGGGTATACAGTATATACAAATCATTAGATTATATTATGAAAGAATAGGTGAATACAAATGGCAGAAAGCAAAAAAGTACTCGTTTTAGGTGCTGGTTATGCTGGCTTACAAACTGTGGCTAAACTTCAAAAGCAATTATCTGAACAAGATGCACAAATCACATTAATCAACAAAAATGACTACCACTATGAGTCAACTTGGTTACATGAAGCTTCAGCTGGTACGATCAGCTATGAAGATGCATTATATCCAATTCAAAGCGTGTTGAAAAAACATGTTGATTTTGTGTGCGCTGAAGTGACTAAGATTGATCGCAATGCAAAAAAAGTTGAAACAACACATGGTATTTTTGAATATGATATTTTAGTCGTAGCATTAGGTTTTGAATCAGAAACTTTTGGCATTTCTGGTATGAAAGAACATGCTTTCCAAATCGAAAACGTGCATACGTCACGTCAAATTTCTCGCCATATTGAAGACCAATTTGCGAATTATGCCGCTTCAAAAACAAAAGACGATAAAGATTTAGCTATCCTTGTTGGAGGCGCTGGCTTTACAGGTATCGAATTTTTAGGTGAATTAACTGATCGTATTCCAGAATTAGCGAATAAATATGGTGTAGATTCAAGTAAGGTTAAAATGACTTGTGTTGAAGCCGCACCAAAAATGTTACCAATGTTCTCTGATGATCTTGTGAGCTATGCTGTGAGCTACTTAGAAGAACGTGGCGTTGAATTTAAAGTTGGTACACCGATTGTAGCAGCGAATGAAAAAGGATTCGTTGTAAAAGTAAACGATGAAGAACAACAACTTGAAGCGAATACAGTGGTATGGGCTGCAGGTGTAAGAGGTAGCCATTTAATGGAAAAATCATTCGAAGGTGTAAAACGTGGTCGCATCGTAACAAAACAAGATTTAACAATCGAAGGTTACGACGATATCTTTGTTATTGGTGATGTCTCTGCATTTATTCCTGAAGGCGAAGAACGTCCATTACCAACAACAGCACAACTTGCAATGCAACAAGGTGAAAAAACAGCAACAAACGTTGCTAAAATATTGAAAGGTGAATCTACTGAGCCATTTGTATACCATGATCGTGGTACAGTATGTTCATTAGGTCATCGTGACGGTGTAGGTGTTGTATTTGGTCGCGAAATCACTGGTAAAAAAGCTGCATTCTTAAAACGTGTGATTGATACACGTGCTATTTTCAAATTAGGTGGTATCGGATTAGCATACAAAAAAGGTAAATTTTAATAGATTGAGTTGAAATCAAACTGTTTAAATGCTAAAACAAACACAACTTACCTGTCTCTTTCATGGTATCAGTGGCTCATAGATATTTTTTCATCAGTCAGATTAAGTGATGCGCTAAGTTGCTAAGTTGTCATAAGCTTATCATCACCGGTAACGACACAATTATATTTAAAACAATGACAATGAATATATTGTTTGATGAAGCATAAAAAAGTATATGCAAATGAGAGCAGAAGTCCTTTGCCTATACAAAGACTAAAATAGTCAGCCACATGGGGGCGGGAGTTAGGAATCTTAATCAATGATAGGATTTCTTTTCCGCCCCCCTATTTACATACTTGAAAGGAGTGAATGTAGTGGGAACACAAAATACAGCGCATGCGACAGTTATTGTTGCAGGAATCCCAGAACATTTAAATCAATATTTTGATGAAGTAAAGCAAGAACAATCACTTTTTGATGCATTAAGTGATTTGAAAGCGAGTCATATTATCAGTTCTCAACGCGGTGAGGTTGCTTCAACTGCGGTATCGATTGATAATGAAGTACGCCATTTGATTACTGTTGGGTTAGGGAATATCAATCAAATGGAAGAAAAAGATTATTTAAAAATTTGGGGTAATTTATTCCAATACTTACAAAAGAAATCTATCTCTAAAATAGAGCTTAAAGCGAATACGTTTTTAGCAAAATCTTTAGAACCTAGTACCGTTTTTAATTTAATGGGAGTACAAAGCGAGCAATCAATTTATCAATTTGATGATTATAAATCTGATAAGAAACCTGCTTTCCGTATAAAAATGACATCGACTGATCAGTATTTGCAAGATGAAAAGAAAGCGATTGAAGCGGGTCAAAAATTAGGACGTGCCATTAATAAAGCGCGCGATTTAGGTAATATTCCGC
The DNA here is from genome assembly GCF_022557135.1 of Staphylococcus coagulans. Classification (NCBI taxonomy): domain Bacteria; kingdom Bacillati; phylum Bacillota; class Bacilli; order Caryophanales; family Staphylococcaceae; genus Staphylococcus; species Staphylococcus coagulans. Next base: position 1,990,617 of record NZ_CP092966.1, on the reverse strand, counting down.
CTAATATTATGACACCTCAATACTTAGCTGAAACAGTGGAACAATACTTTAAAGATTCGGCTGTTAAAGTCGACATTAAAGATGAGCAAGCTATTCAACAAGAAGGATTTGGTTTAGTTCATGCTGTCGGTAAAGGTTCAATTAATCCACCTAGAGTCATCACTTTAGAATATTATGGTGACCCTGACAATTCAGACCAAGTGGTCGCACTAGTCGGTAAAGGGATTACTTATGATTCAGGTGGTTATACCATTAAGACACGTACAACAATGCCGACGATGAAGTTTGACATGTGTGGTGCAGCAAATGTCATTGGTATGATTGAAGCGGCAAAAGAGCTTAAACTAAAAGTCAATATCGTCGCAGTCGTTGCAGCTGCAGAAAATATGGTAGCGAACAATGCAATGAAACCAGATGATGTATTTACTGCATTAAGTGGAGAAACGGTTGAAATTCCAAACACAGACGCAGAAGGGCGACTTGTTTTAGCGGATGCGACATTCTTTGTGAATCAATACCAACCACAAATCATTTTAGATTTTGCGACTTTAACAGGTGCAGCGATTGCAGCACTAGGTGAAGATAAAGCTGCAGTATTTAAAAAGAATGTTGATCCTAAAGCATTAGAAGAAGTACTTCAATCAGCACAACGATATGAAGAGCTTGTTTTTGAACTGCCTATTACTGAAACTGAACGTAAAAAGTTAAAATCTTCAGATGTTGCTGACTTAACGAACCATGTGAATTCACCAGGTGGCGCCTTATTTGCAGCTGCTTTTGTGACACACTTTAGTGGTGAAACACCACACTTACACTTCGATATTGCAGGGCCTGCGACAACCGAAAAAGCATCACATAGAGGACCTAAAGGACCAACAGGTTACATGATTCCAACTGTTGTGGATTGGTTAAAAACGAAATACGGAACAATTGATAGTGAATAAATCTAAGTAAAGATTATTGAGGAAAACGATTAGGTTTGAGACATGATGACCTGATGTATATTGGTACGTTATCAAACACGAGTCATCACGTATATCTTATCCGAAAAAGCTTTAATTCACATATTAATAGACATGAGAGCGAGAAGATATCTAAATATATAAGATATCTCTTCTTGCTCTCTTTGTTGTTTGAAATATTTATCACTGCTTAATCTTATAAATGACTGAAAAAGGCTTTACTTATAGATCAGCTATATTAAGTTTTAATGGCTTTTTGATTACGTAAAAGCTTTTTAGTGCTTAGCTCAGCCTTAAATTTTATAGTCGATTGACGAAATGTATAATAACTGTTAGTATATTAAACATACACTTTAACTCGATAATGAACTAAAGGAGATTTTGGAATGAATTCTGTTTTAATTGCAGTCGTCATTATGATTATACTTTGCTTATGCCGACTAAATGTTGTCATCAGTTTGTTTATCAGTGCGCTCATAGGTGGTTTGCTTGCAGGCTTACCATTGCATCATACGATTTCTACGTTCACTGATAATATTGTAGATGGCGCAGAAGTGGCGTTAAGTTATGCATTACTTGGTGGTTTTGCTGCCCTAATTTCATATAGTGGTATTACTGACTATCTTGTAAAAAAGATTATTCAATCGATTCGTGCAGAAGAAACGAAGGTATCCCGAATTAAGATAAAAGTCTTAATTATTGTGAGTTTACTGATGCTTAGTATTATGAGTCAGAATGTCATTCCAGTACATATTGCGTTTATTCCTATTGTTATTCCGCCTTTACTCAGCTTATTTAATGAGTTGAAAATGGATCGACGTTTAATTGCAATGATTATTGGTTTTGGTCTCTGTTTCCCATACGTGTTGTTGCCATTTGGTTTTGGTCACATCTTTCATGAAATCATTCAAAAAGGTTTTGAAAAAGCGCATCATCCAATTGCTTTTAACTCGATTTGGAAAGCGATGCTTATCCCAGCGTCTGGTTATATCATTGGTTTAATTGCTGCAATGATATATTATCGTAAACCTAGAATTTATAAAGAAATTAAAACTAATCAAGCAGAAGCAACTGTAGAACTTAAGCCATATGTGCTTGTTGTAACCATTGTCGCGATACTTGCAACGTTTACCGTTCAAACTTTGACGGATTCAATGATATTTGGAGCGTTAGCTGGTGTCCTTGTTTTCTTTGTTTCAGGACTATACTCATGGAAGAGTTTAGATGATCAATTTGTCGATGGTATTAAAATTATGGCCTATATTGGTGTGGTTATATTGACTGCTAATGGTTTTGCTGGGGTGATGAATGAAACAGGGGATATTCAAAAGTTGGTCAATAGTCTGACACTTATCGCAGGGGACAATAAATTTTTAAGTATTATTTTAATGTATATTATTGGACTTGTTGTGACGTTAGGTATCGGTTCATCTTTTGCGACGATACCGATTCTTGCAGCATTGTTTATTCCTTTCGGAGAATCTTTAGGGATGAGTACGATGGCATTGATTGCTTTAATTGGTACAGCAGGTGCATTAGGGGATTCAGGTTCACCTGCAAGTGATTCAACATTAGGACCGACAGCAGGATTAAATATAGATGGTCAGCACGACCATATCCGAGATACATGTATTCCTAACTTTGTTTTTTATAATGTGCCGTTGATTATTATGGGAACGATTGCTGCACTTATATTATAATAAACGAGAAAGGGGGACAATAAGATGACACATCTTATGGAACTATTAGAGATTAAAAAAGTGAGTGAATCACCAGGCTATGTTAAATTGTCTATGCCTGTATCCGATAAGGTAAAGCAGCCTTTCGGTTATCTACATGGTGGCGCGACAATGGCGTTAGGTGAAACGGCATGTTCAATAGGATCATTCAATTTATTAGAACCGAGTCAAGGTATCCCTGTAGGTTTAGAAATGAATACAAATCATATTAAATCTGCACGAGAAGGTATGATTTATGCTGAGGCACGTATTTTACATGAAGGGCGATCCACGCATGTTTGGGATATTCGTATGACGAATGAAGATGACGAACTGATATCAGTAATGCGCGGAACACTCGCAATTAAACCGATTAAACGGGAGTCAGTTTAGAGGTCTAAAATTTACAAATGTGAATTACATGCAAGTTAGGTCACATTTACATTCTTGCTGTATTGAAAATATGTGTATGCACTAATTACTTAATATCAATCAAAACCCGAGATGATTTCGTGATTTTCACGAAAAATCTCGGGCTTTTTAATGTCTTTAATATCCTCAATAGATAATCAAATTGAATCAATGAGGAACTATAACTTCGTACCTTTCATGTCATCTTTAACTTCATCTAGCTTTAAACGCTTTGAAGCAGGTGTCTTGAGATTATAAGCTGACTTCAAGACTAAATGACTTGAGAGCGGACCAGTTAAAAATACGAATGCGATACCGATTAAGAGTTGAAAATTAACGTAACCTTCTTTACCGATAAAATAAATAAAAGTTCCTGTTAACAAAAGCATCGTACCTAAAGTTGCTGCTTTACCCGCTGCATGTGCACGTGAATAAACATCGTCAAGTCTTAACATCCCAATCGCAGCCAATGCACTAAATAATGCACCAATGATGACAAGTATCAATCCTATACTAATCACGATTGTCTCTGTCATGTTCAATCACCTGACCTTTATCCATAAATTTCGCGAAAACAGCAGTGCCTAGAAAAGCGAGAATACCAATTAATAAAATCGCAACAATCATATAATGTGTATCGAGTATGATTGAAAACAGGCCGACGATAGCCATTAACTGTATACCGATCGCATCTAACGCTACAACGCGATCAGGTAAAGTTGGACCCAAAATTACACGGACAAGGATGGCTAAAATCGAAAGGACGACAATAACTAATGCGATAATAATAAAAACATCAAAGTTCATTACGATTCACCCACCTCTCTCACTGCTTTTTCAAGAGAGCCTTTAATACTTGCCACTTCTTCTTCTTTTGTAGAGAAGTTTAAACAGTGAATATATAAGCGTTTCATATCATCATTTACTCCGATAACAACCGTACCTGGAGTTAATGTAATGAGATTGGAAAGTAACGCGACTTGCCATTTATGTTGTAAATCTGTCTCATAGACAAAGAAAGCAGATTCATTTTTAATGCGCGGTTGAAGAATAATACGCAATACGTCGATATTTGCTTTAATTAATTCGATTAAGAAAACAAAGACAAGTTTAATGATTTTGTATAGCGTAATGATATAAAATCGGCCGGGCAAGATTTTACGCATCAAATAAACTAATAGTAACGCAAAAAGGTAGCCTAGGACGAAAGAATTCATCGTATAACTATCTGATAAAAACAACCAAAATATTGCTAAAATCAAATTAATCACTATTTGTACTGCCATATTACTTCACCCCCAATACGCTATGAATGTATGTGTCAGGTTGATAGAACGACTTAGCTGCTTCTGCGACAATAGGGTATAATTGTCCAGCACCTAAACCGAAAGCAACAGCAATGACAACGGATAGGATACCGACGGCTAGTAATCCACGGTGATGCAGTCTTGGATTATAGACATAGCCATAACTCTTTCCGAAGAATCCTTTTAAGAAGATATTCATCACGGAATAGAGCACGACAAGACTTGAAAGTAAGACAATGATACCTGAGGCATAAAAGCCTTCTTCAAAAGCAGCACGTACGATATAAAGCTTTCCATAGAAACCACTAAATGGTGGGATTCCAGCTAAACTCAGTGCAGCAATAAAGAAAGTCCATCCTAAAACAGGATAATGGTGGATTAATCCGCCAAAGTTTCTTAAATCAGTTGTCTTCGTAATTTTATACATAATACCGATTAAAAAGAATAATGCTGCTTTGATTAACATATCGTGCAGTGTGTAGTAAATGGCACCGATAATGCCAGACTTGGTCATCATAGCGACACCAACGAGAATAACACCTACAGCAATCATAATATTATATAAAATAATACGTTTGGTATCTCTAAAACCGACAGCCCCTACACAACCAAAAATAATGGTTAATAGGGCTAAAGCTAACACTGTGTAATGTGAAAATGTAAGTGTATCATGGAAAAATAGACTCATTACACGTGTCAATGCGTAAACACCGACTTTTGTTAATAGGGCACCGAAAAATGCGATGATCGCAAATGGTGGTGCATAATACGCACCAGGTAACCATACATACATAGGGAAAGCGCCCGCTTTAGTAGCAAATACAAATATAAAAAGAATGAATGCAATGCTGAGTAAGCCTGGATGATCTTTACCTACAACAGATAGCTTTTGACTAATATCGGCTAAATTTAACGTTCCGACAATTGAATACAAGATACCAACTGCGATAACGAAAAATGCAGATGAAACCACGTTGACAAGAAGATACTTAACACTTTCTTGAAGTTGGATTTTTGTCCCACCAATCACCATTAAACCGTAAGAAGCCATTAAGAATACTTCAAAAAATACGAATAAGTTAAAAATATCACCTGTGATAAATGCCCCGTTGATTCCAGTGAGCATCATCATGACAGTGAAATAGTAATAATACGTTTCACGATGTAAACCAATCGATTGGTATGAGAATAGTATAATCATCATCGTGATAATTGTACTCGTTGTAACGAGTAAAGCACTATATAAGTCTAAAACAAAAACAATACTATATGGGGCTTTCCAAGAACCTAATTCTAAAATAATCGGATGACCGGCTTGCCATACATGAGTTAAATTGAGGATTGAAAAGCCTAATGTCACTAATGTCCCGATTAATGCAATATAGCGTTTAATAAAAGGGCGGAGGCCACTAAAAATTAAGAGTATCGCGGTAATAATAGGGACCACTAAAACCGCTACGAGTAAATTCTCAGTTATCATCTTCTTGTGGCACTCCTTTCATTCTTTCAACGTTATCCGTACCTAATTCTTTATAACTTCTAAAAGCTAATACTAAGAAAAAGGCTGTCACTGCAAAAGAAATAACAATTGCAGTTAAGATGAGGGCCTGCGGAATGGGATCAACATAATCTGTAACCCCTTTTTCATAAATCGGTACATTTCCGTTTTTAAGCCCACCCATTGTTAACATAAATAGGTTTGCAGCATGTGAGAGCAATGTCGTACCAATGATAATTCTAATTAAACTTTTAGAAAGAATGAGATAGACACTGATTGAAGTCAGTATGCCACAAACAATAATCAATACAATTTCCATTACTCATTCTCTCCAATCGTTAAAATTATAGTGAGTACAGTGCCTACTACTACAAACAATACACCTGTATCAAAAATAACAGCTGTATGAACATGCATAGGTTGTAACAATGGTAAAGGAATTTCGAAAGCACGATGAGTAAAAAAGTTTTTACCATATGTCCAACTTAACATTGGTGCACCGACACAAAATGTTAAGCCTAGTGCTATAAGCTTTTTAAAGTCCCATGGAAACACTTTACGTAAAGTCTTAACGTCAAATGCCACAGCAATAATAACGAGCGCACTTGAAACGAGAAGTCCTCCAATAAAGCCGCCTCCAGGTGTGTAATGTCCGGCTAAGAAAAGTGAGAAGCCAAACATCATAATCAAGAAAAAGATAATCAGTGATGAATATTGTGCAATGAGATCATTTTTCTGTCTGTTCAATCTTCTCAACCCTTTCGTATCCATTTTTGTGTTTCGCACGTAATTTAATTAATGTATAAATCCCCATACCAGCAATACCGAGCACAGAAGATTCAAATAATGTATCGGTACCACGGAAGTCTACAAGTATAACGTTGACCATGTTCTTACCTTGTGCCAAGTCATACACATGCGCTTTATAAAAAGCACTAATAGATTCAAAATGACGATTACCGTATGCAATCAAGCCAAGGATAGTGACCACAACACCGACCCCAATAGAGATAATTGCATTACCGACTTTGTATCTCACTGACTCATTGTAGCGACTCATATTAGGTAAGTGATAGAAACAAAGTAAGAAGAGTGCTGTTGAAATCGTTTCAACTACAAATTGTGTTAATGCTAAGTCTGGTGCATTAAAGAAAATAAAGAATATCGCCATAGAATAACCGACAGCACTTAACATAATGATGCTAAAGAGTCGTGATCTAGCAAAGATAATCATGACTGCAGCAATAACAATCGTCACCACTGAAATAAACTCGTAAGGTCTAATAGGTGAGACTTTCACAAAATCAAAAGAAAATGGTAACGATACGAGTGTGATGAAAGTCAAGAGAATCATTGTTGAAAAAATAATGACTAGGTTATTACGGTTGAAGCCTGTCATATAAGTGCGTGTAATTTGAGTCGCATAATATGGTGTATAACGACCTGTTTGATCGTACCAGTGGTTTAATGTGAACCATTTAGGTATACGTCTCAACATAGGTGCCCAAGAGTTGAATGTGAGTAATAAGCCAGCGCCGACAATATAAATCACTAGCGTTGATAGAAATGCTGGTGTGAAGCCATGCCATAAGTGGAATGTGGCTTCAACTTTATCAACATTGGCAATAGATTGAACAGCGGGTTCAACTAATGGAGAAGACACAACACTTGGGAATAAACCAAACAATATCACTAATGTAGATAAAATAATTGGTGGAATATTCATCAGAATAGGTGCTTCATGTGCTTTATTAGGCAATGCATCAGGATGATGTTGTCCTAAAAAGATTTCAGAAATAAATATGAATGAATAAACAAAAGTAAAAATACTTCCGACGACTGCCACAATTGGAATTAAAATACCAATTGTATTCAAACTAAATAGTGATGCATGTGTAACACCAATCATTGCTTCTAAAAATTGCTCTTTAGATAAGAAACCGTTAAATGGTGGTACACCAGCCATACTTAAAGAAGTAATGATGGAAAGCGTAAAGGAAATAGGCATAATCGTCATTAAGCCGCCCAATTTACGCGTATCTCTCGTACCAGTTGCATGATCGACGGCACCTGTAATCATAAATAAAGCACCTTTAAAAGTTGCATGGTTGATTAAATGAAAAATCGCCGCACTGTAAGCGACAATGTACAACTTACTGTCGGCACCTTCAAAGTGATAGCTCACGGCACCCACCCCGAGCATCGCCATAATCATACCTAATTGGGAAACAGTCGAAAATGCCAAAATCCCTTTAAGATCTTGTTGCTTAGTCGCATTCAGTGATGCCCAAAATAAGGTCACTAAACCGAATAGCGTCACAGTCCATATCCAACCTTGTGACACAGCAAAAATCGGTGTTAAGCGAGCTACAAGATAAATTCCTGCTTTTACCATTGTTGCCGAGTGAAGATAAGCGCTGACTGGTGTCGGTGCTTCCATCGCATCCGGTAACCAAATATAAAATGGAAACTGTGCAGATTTAGTCATTGCACCTATAATGACAAAAATCATTGCCAATATAAAAATAGGAGATGACTGAACTTGATCGACATGCGCGATGATTTCACGAATACGCCATGTGCCTGAAGCAAGGTAAAGTAAAATAAAGCCCCCCAATAATGAAAGACCGCCAAAAACGGTAATCATCATAGACTTCATTGCACCATATAATGATCTTTCTTTATGTCTCCAGAATGAAATTAATAGGAAACTTGAAAATGATGTTAATTCCCAAAAGAAATAAAGTATGAGTAAATTGTCAGAAAGGACGACGCCTAACATCGCACTCATAAACATTAATAAATAGCAATAGAAGTTACCCAGTTGTTCAGACTGGCTTAAATAACTAATTGAATATAGTACAACAAGACTCCCTATGCCAGTAATGAGCAAACTGAATAATAAGCCAAGGCCATCGACATAAACATCAAAGTTCATTCCGATTTGTGGCATCCAAGCAACTGATCGTTCAGTAAATTGCCCGGACATTGTTGGTTTAATATATGAAAAAAAGTAAACAAACAATACTACCGGTATAGGTAATACAAACCAACCTAGATGAATTCGTTTATAGAAACGATATAAGATTGGAATGAGTATTGCGAATATTAACGGTAAAAGGACCGCAATATGTAACCAACTCATAGATTGACCTCCTTTAAAAAAACTACGATAAGAATATTATACATGATTATGAAACTTGTGAAAAACATGGCAGACCAATGGTTGGCTTGATTTTCATATCCTTTTAAATAAGAAGAAACCCGTCTATATTAAACAAAATTTGTTTTATACTGACGTGAATAATCGTTCTTTAAACGTGTTAAACAATCTAAAGATGCATGCTCATAAGCGGTATCCAATTCACTGAGTTGCGTTTCCAAGTTAGTGATTGCACGTTGTAATGTTACGGTGTAGTCTTCAACCTCTCCGTCAAAAGGTTTCAATCGACTTTGAGGTGTGTATCTTTTTTCGTACAAACTTAAAGCTTTACGCTCGTGGAAAAATACACCTTCCACTTCATTCGGATGATGAAGGTCACCTTGTTTAGGATGTTTAATAACTTGTAATACTTGAACTAAACATTGGTCTGAGCCTTCTTCAACAATTTCTACAACATAAACCCCCGTTTTGTGAGCAAATCGGTAAAGCATGATAATTCCATCCTCTCTCAAATATGTTAAAATGATACGTATATATCAGTTTATCACGAATGGAGTATGAAAATGACTAACTATCCACAATTGACAAAAGAAATACAAGAAAACGAAATTAAAGTTGTAATGCATACAAACAAAGGAGATATGACATTAAAACTATTTCCAGACATTGCACCTAAAACAGTGAAAAACTTCATTGAATTAGCACAAAAAGGCTATTACGATGGTATCACTTTCCACCGTGTCATTAATGACTTTATGATTCAAGGTGGAGACCCTACTGGAACAGGTATGGGTGGCGAAAGTATTTATGGTGGACCATTTGAAGATGAGTTCTCTATGAATGCATTTAACCTTTATGGTGCATTATCAATGGCGAATGCCGGACCAGGTACAAACGGCTCTCAATTTTTCATTGTACAAATGAAAGAACTTCCAGCTCAAATGGCGAGTCAACTTGAAGATGGCGGTTGGCCAAAAGAAATTGCTGAAGCCTATAAAGAAAAAGGAGGTACACCTTGGTTGGATCAAAAACATACTGTTTTTGGACAGCTTGTTGAAGGTGAAGCGACTTTAGAAGATATCGCAAATGTAAAAGTGGGTGCACAAGACAAACCTGTTTATGATGTTGTGATTGAATCTATTGATGTTGAAGAATAATTCATGAATAGGGATCATCATGCGGTAAATAATGATTTGAATATTCGATTTTATCATAATTTAGCGGATTTAAACACTTCACAATTTGATGGCCCAACAATGGTAGACGCAGAAGTTAACGAAATGATGGTTGCAGTACATCAAATGGGCGAGGCAGAACTCGTTGCAAAAGCGTTTTGACAGATTTATTAACTTTCTTTTGTTGAAACGTTCCTGTATGATGTTTGTTTGGTGAATCGACAGCAGCAGTCAACATGAAAATAGAATGTAGTATTTCATAAAGAATAGTAAAGTCGGTAAAAATCGAAAGTGGTTTTTATCGACTTTTCTTTGTTGAGCAAATAGTGTGTATAGAATGTGATTTAATTCAATGGCTAAAATAGTGTACTTTTTAATTTTTATGGTAAAATAACCTTAAATGATGGAAGATTCTGTCATATTCAATCAATGGAGGGATTTGTCATGCCGAAAAAGCTATTTAGTATTGATTTGAGTAAGAAAATGGATCAACAAGCACAACCTGGACACAATCGTTGGCACCCAGATATTCCAGCAGCGTTTTCAGTTGAGCCAGGTGAAGCGTTTCGTATGGAATGTTTAGACTGGACAGATGGGCAAATTTCAAATAATGATGATCCTAGTGATATTAAATATGTGAATCTTAACCGTGTTCATGTTTTAAGTGGTCCCGTTTATGTAAACAATGTCGAGCCAGGTGATTTGTTAGTCGTTGATATCTTGGATGTGGGTGCCTTCCCAGAACACGAATGGGGATTTAACGGTATTTTTGACAAGACAAATGGGGGCAGTTTTTTAGTCGATCATTATCCGAATGCACAGAAATCGATTTGGGACTTCCAAGGTATTTTTGCTTCAAGCAGACACGTACCTGGTGTTGAATTTGCAGGTGTTATTCATCCTGGTTTAATTGGTGTTGCACCTTCTCACGACATGCTAGCAGAGTGGAATAAAAGAGAACGAGCGCTTGTGGATACTGACCCGAGTCGGGAGCCACCGCTTGCGAATTTACCGACTGAAGATGCGGTGGTACTTGGCACTTTAAAAGGGAAGGACTTTGATCGCATTGCTAAAGAAGGGGCGCGTACAGTACCACCACGTGAAAACGGTGGGAATTGTGATATTAAAAACTTATCGAAAGGTTCGAGAATATATTTTCCAGTATACGTTAAAGGTGCAAAATTATCAGTAGGTGACTTGCATTTTTCACAAGGAGACGGTGAAATTACATTTTGTGGCGGTATCGAGATGCCTGGATGGATTGATTTAAGAGTGAATGTGATTAAAGGGGGCATGGAAAAGTATCAAATTAAGAAGAATCCAGTGTTTAACCCAAGCCCTGTGCTACCGAACTACTCGGACTATATAGTGTTTGAAGGCATTTCGGTCAATGAATTTTCAGGAAAGCAAACATATTTAGATGCTAATACAGCTTATCGCAACGCTTGCTTGAATGCGATCGAATTTTTAAAAACACGTGGCTTTACAGGTGAGCAAGCATATATGTTACTCGGGTCAGCGCCCGTGCAAGGAACTGTTGCAGGCATTGTTGACGTTCCGAATGCATGCTGTACGATAGCCATACCACGAGAAATTTTTAAACCAGGCGTCTTGCCAGAGAAGGATGAATTCTAATGCCAAATTATTCCTATACATGTACGAACTGTGGTACGTTTACGATTCGGCAACACATTTCAGAGCAGCATGAAACTGCGCCATGTCCGTCGTGTCGGCAAATCGCAAAGCGAGAATTTGTCGTCTTTCAAACGTACAAAATAAATGCCAATGTTAAACAACGTATTGAAAAAGGTCAACAACCGCGTCTTGTCAAAAAAGAAGATTTGCCTAAAAAAATAACTCAATCACCACAAGTTACACGACCATGGATGGCAGGACATTAAAAATAATATGAAATAACACAAAAAAGAGACGGGAAGTCACTCCCCGTCTCTTCTATATATAAAGGTTTAAATTACATTTTAACAACGTTCGCCGCTTGTGCGCCACGTTCGCCTTCAACGATATCAAAGTCAACACTTTGACCTTCTTCTAAAGTTTTGTAACCATCTCCAACGATTGCTGAGAAGTGTACAAATACGTCGTCTCCATTTTCTCTTTCAATGAAGCCGAAACCTTTTTCTGAGTTAAACCATTTTACTGTACCGTTATTCATAAAGAATACCTCCAAGTGCTTTTGCACAAATATTTGCAATAAATTGATTGATTAAAAAAGAGGATATTCTAAAAAATACACTACAATTAAATTCAAGATCTTTTATTACGTGGTATTAACTATACACGTGGTTATCAATAAAGTAAAGCTTTTATTTTTTTAAATTTAAAAATAGAGGTTAAGAAAGCAAGTATATCTAAGGAAAAGGCTTTAAAAATGGAAGTACATACACCACATAGATTTGAAGAGATGAGCACCTCTGTATAGCAACTAGTGGTATAAGTGGGGAATGGTTTTTATGAATCAAACCGGTAAAAAAATAGAAAACCGATATACAAGTCTCGCTTATACATCGGTTTTTGATTATTTTGATTCATATTGCATTCTTTTTTTTGACTGTTTCACCCAATAAGGCAAGCGTTCTTCTAAAGTCTGAAACCCATATTTCTCAGTTTCCTGAATTTCATCCAATACTGAATATTTTCCTTTTCTACGCTCATAATTTTTAAAGTAATCATTATCTTTAAGTGATAAATTTAGCTTTCCATTACTATCAATGGAAATGATTTTTGCTTTCACAATTTGACCAGGTGATAAAAGCTTTTTTAAATTATGCACATAATCATCCATAATTTCGGATATATGAATAAGTCCTTCAGTACTGTCAGGGGTCTCAACGAAAGCGCCGTAGGGTTGTATACCAGTCACACGCACTTTGACATGTTGTCCAACACGATACTGTCTTTTCAACATTCATAACCCCTTATTGAATTGATATTAACAGTTTAATCATAGCATACATTTTTCTAATATCCTAACTATTCGGTGCAAGACTGACTCTTTCTAGTCATTTCATACGCATCTCTGTCTTCAATAATAAAATATTGAACGATATTTGATGTGTGTTATGCCATATTCGTGAAGCTTTGTAAGAGGACTGGAGTTGTATATCGGATAGTTGCAAACGACGTTTCATCCACGCTATAATGCAAGTGAATGAAAGCGCTTAACATTTACTTAAAAACATCTCTCTGTTCATTGAAAGGTGTGTTTTTAAAGTGAGATTAAGTGATCGTTTTTTTATGAATGGTTTGGTTAAAGATTTTCTTTTACAAACAGATACTTCATATGTCATGATATATGTAAGGGCTTTCTAAAATAAACAAAGGAGGATTTTTGAATGATTCCATATCAACATGAACCATTTACAGATTTCACTAAAGAAGAAAATCGTGAGGCATATTTTCGAGCATTAGAAAAGGTGGAAAGTGAACTTGGTAAAGAGTATCCATTAATCATTGGAGGAGAACGTGTTTTTACAGAAGAAAAAACACGTGTTTACAACCCTTCTAATCGCGAAGAAACAATCGGTTACGTGTCTAAAGCTTCACAAGCGCATGCAGAAAAAGCATTAGAAGCAGCAAAAGAAGCGTTCAAAACTTGGAGAACTGTAGACCCTAAAGTGCGTGCAAATATTTTATTCAGAGCTGCAGAGATTACACGTAAACGTAAACACGAATTTTCTGCATTACTTTCTAAAGAGGGCGGTAAGCCTTGGAAAGAAGCGGATGCAGATACAGCAGAAGCGATTGACTTCATGGAATACTATGGTCGACAAATGCTTGAATTAAAAGATGGCAAGCATGTTCATAGTCGTCCAGGTGAATACAATCAATTTGATTATTTACCAGTGGGTGTCAGTGTCGTGATTTCGCCATGGAATTTTGCATATGCTATTATGGCGGGGACAACTTCAGCGCCAATTGTAACAGGAAATACCGTATTGCTGAAGCCTTCATCCAATACACCTATTATCTCCTATAAATTTATGGAAGTTCTTGAAGAAGCAGGTTTACCAAAAGGGGTAGTTAACTGGATTCCTGGTTCATCAAGTGAGATTGGAGATTTCTTGATTGAAAATAAAGATGTGGGCTTGATTTCATTCACAGGTTCTAAAAATGTAGGTAAAGAAATTATTCAAAAAGCAGCTGTGATACAAGAAGGACAAAATCATATTAAACGTGTAATTGCTGAAATGGGTGGTAAAGACGCCATTGTAGTTGATAACGAAGCCGACTTACAAATTGCGACAGATGCTATTGTTTATTCTGCGTTTGGCTTCTCAGGTCAAAAATGTTCAGCATGTTCTCGTGTCATTGCACATCAAGATATTTACGATGAGCTGTTAGAACGTGTTAAAGAAGCAGCAGAAAAGATTAAAGTAGGTAATGCTGCAGAACCAGACACTTATGTTGGACCTGTTATCGATCAAAAATCATTAGATAAAATTAAAAAATATATCGAAATTGGTAAAGAAGAAGGACGTATCGTAACAGGCGGTAATACAGATGAAGAAAAAGGTAATTTTGTTTATCCAACGATTATTGCTGATTTAGATCCTAATTCACGTATCATGCAAGAAGAAATTTTTGGACCTGTCGTTGGTTTTACAAAAGTAAAAGATTTTGATGAGGCTATTCAAGTTGCCAATGATACAGAATATGGCTTAACAGGTGGTGTCATTTCAAATAACCGTATGAAACTAGAGCAAGCACGACGTGACTTCATGGTTGGTAACTTGTACTTTAACCGTGGTTGTACAGGTGCGGTTGTCGGCTATCAACCGTTTGGCGGCTTTAAAATGTCAGGAACAGATTCTAAAGCAGGCGGACCAGATTATTTAGTCTTACACATGCAAGGTCGTTCAGTTTCAGAACATCTCTAACATTTAATTAAATAACAATGGTATGAAATCTAAAGAGGTTCATATCAACTGTAGGGTAAATCATTAAGAAAGACGTTCAAACCTTAGATATGAAAAGGCCATGAATGACATTTATCGATTTACCCTATACTTTCATATAAAAAATTTCAGAATTGCAGAAAAGGGGGAGACGGCATGAATACAAAATCTGAAAAAATTATCGAAAAAACAAATCATTATGGTGCACACAACTATCTTCCTTTACCTATCGTGATCTCAGAAGCTGAAGGGGTTTGGGTTAAAGATCCTGAAGGTCATCGCTATATGGACATGCTAGCCGCATATTCAGCAGTGAATCAAGGACATAGACATCCTAAAATTATTCAAGCAGTAAAAGAACAAGCCGATAAAGTTACACTTGTGTCACGCGCATTTCACAGTGATAATTTAGGAGAATGGTATGAAAAAATATGCCAATTATCAGGTAAAGAAAAGGCATTACCTATGAATACCGGTGCAGAAGCAGTTGAAACCGCATTAAAAGCTGCACGACGTTGGGCTTATGAAGTCAAAGGGATTAAGCCAAATGAAGCGGAGATTATTGCGATGGAAGGGAATTTCCATGGTAGAACAATGGCGCCAGTTTCTTTATCATCAGAAAAAGAATATCAGCGCGGGTATGGCCCGCTTTTAGAAGGTTTCCAAAATGTTGAATTTGGAAATATTGCACAATTAAAAGCCGCGATCAATGAAAATACGGCAGCTGTATTAATTGAACCTATTCAAGGGGAAGCGGGTATTAATATTCCACCTGAAGGCTATTTAAAAGAAGTGAGAGCCTTATGTGATGAGCATAACGTTCTTTTTATTGCTGATGAAATTCAAGCAGGTTTAGGGCGAACTGGTAAATTGTTTGCGACAGACTGGGACAATGTTAAACCAGATATTTATATTTTAGGTAAAGCATTAGGAGGCGGTGTTTTACCAATTTCGGTTGTATTAGCTGATAGCGAAGTATTGGATGTCTTTACACCAGGCTCACACGGTTCTACTTTTGGAGGCAATCCTTTAGCTTGTGCGGCTTCAATTGCTGCGCTAGATGTAATTATTGATGAAGACTTACCAGGTCGTTCACTAGAATTGGGAGAATACTTTAAAAAGGCATTACTTGAAATCAATCATCCAGCGATTAAAGAGGTGCGAGGACGTGGTTTGTTTATAGGTATAGAACTGCATGAAAATGCACGTCCGTATTGTGAAAGACTTAAAGAAGAGGGGCTGTTATGTAAGGAAACGCATGATACAGTGATTCGATTTGCACCGCCATTAGTAATTACAAAGGAAGAATTGGACTATGCCATTGAAAAAGTGAAAAAAGTGTTTTCTGAGGGATAAAGTGACTCCTAAACATGTAGAGTGAAAAGAACTTTAAAATAAAATTGCTTGTGTTACAATACTCATGTAAACGAAAACATTATAGTAGGAAAAAGAGGCGAAATGGATCATGGCTGAAAAAAATAATTTAGTGACGTCAACGCAAGGTATCATAAAAGAAGCAATGCACAAACTGGGTTTTGATGATGGCATGTACGAATTAATTAAAGAACCTTTACGTTTTTTAACTGTCCGTATTCCAGTAAAAATGGATGACGGTACAGTAAAAACTTTTACGGGTTATCGCGCACAACATAACGATGCTGTAGGACCTACTAAAGGGGGCGTACGCTTTCATCCTGATGTAGATGAAGAGGAAGTAAAGGCATTATCAATGTGGATGACATTGAAATGTGGCATTGTAGATTTACCATATGGTGGGGGTAAAGGTGGTATTGTCTGCGACCCACGTCAAATGAGTATTCATGAGGTAGAACGACTATCACGTGGCTATGTTCGTGCGATTTCACAAATTGTTGGACCGACAAAAGATATTCCAGCGCCAGATGTATTTACAAATTCACAAATCATGGCGTGGATGATGGACGAATACAGTCAAATGGATGCCTTTAACTCTCCAGGATTTATCACTGGGAAACCTATTGTTTTAGGGGGATCTCAAGGTCGAGATCGTTCAACAGCATTAGGTGTTGTTATCGCGATTGAAGAGGCTGCAAAACGTCGTGGTAAAACAATCAAAGATTCACGTATTGTCATTCAAGGTTTTGGTAATGCAGGTAGCTTCTTAGCGAAATTCTTGTATGATCAAGGTGCTAAAATTGTAGGTATTTCTGATGCGTATGGTGCATTACACGATCCAGAAGGTTTGGACATTGATTATTTATTAGACCGTCGTGATAGCTTTGGTACGGTGACAAACTTGTTTGAAGATACAATTTCTAATAAAGAGTTGTTTGAATTAGATTGTGATATTTTAGTGCCTGCAGCAATTGCAAATCAAATCACATCTGATAACGCGGCTGATATTAAAGCTGAAATCGTTGTAGAAGCGGCAAATGGTCCAACAACACCATCTGCAACTAAAATATTGACAGATCGTGGTGTATTACTTGTACCTGATGTATTAGCGAGTGCTGGCGGCGTGACGGTTTCTTATTTTGAGTGGGTACAAAATAATACAGGTTACTACTGGACTGAAGAAGAAGTTAACGAAAAATTACGTGAAAAATTAGTGAATGCATTCGATACGATTTATAACTTATCTCAAAATCGTAAAATTGATATGCGTTTGGCAGCCTATATTGTAGGAATTAAACGTACCGCTGAAGCTGCACGTTACCGTGGTTGGGCATAAGACTAGGCGCATCAATTCATGATTTAAAACTGGACTGAAATTCGTATTAAGCATGATATTTTCAATTTCAAAAAAGTAAATAATCATGCAGCATTCATTGTGTTGTATTTGACGTCAATAAAGTTTGAAAAAAACCCTGAACATAGAGCCGCCAATCTCTAAATGTTCAGGGGTTTTTTCGGTTTCTCGTTTTTAAAAAATAAGTATAAAGTCTATAACGATGACGACAGCTTTTGTTAGAGAATCTGACTTAGCTATTTTTTGAGTGATGAAAGGCCTAACTTATGATGAAGGCTTAACTTGTTTCACGCTAGTCGATTGATTCACAGCACGATAGACATCTGGATAGTTCGTAAAGAGTCCTGTCACACCGTAATAATTTAAGCGTTGCATCGTTTGACGATCATTGACAGTGTATGGATGGATGTAAAAACCTTTTTGACGTAAAGCTTTTGTATTTTGAGGATTTAAATCTCTATAATCAGGACCAAGACCTACTGAATAACTCCGCCATGTGTGTACATGTCGTTGATAATGATGTTTCAGTTGTCCTCTATTCAATAGTTGAATCAGCGGGACATTTGGATTGAGGCGATGTATTTTTTTCAAACTTTCTGATGAAAAAGACTGTATAACAACTTTTCCATTACGTAATTGGCATTGATGGTCTAGACCATATTCATGCAATTTTTTTAGAAGTTTTTCTTCCATACCAGTATAAACGTTAGGTGACTTTGTTTCGATATAGTAATTGGCATGGTGACCATATCGTTTAAATATTTCATCTAAAGTAGGCACCTTTTGGCCGACATATTGCGGGTTTTGTAATTTAGGATGTGCTTTATTAAACCAACTGCCTGCATCTAATTTTTTTAGCGCTTTAAGTGTATACTGATTAACGCGTCCTTTACCGTTGGTTGTTCTATTGACCGTTTCATCATGCATCGCAACAAGATGACCGTCTTTTGTCATTTGTAGGTCAATCTCAAGGTAATCAGCGCCCATTTCTTTGATGCTTTTATCATAAGACGCAAAGGTATGTTCAGGTGCATAGCCACTCGCACCACGATGGCCGATATTGACATGAGGTTTGTTTAAAACATTATGTAATGATGGAGACAATGGGGTTGCTTTCGCTTGATGAGGCGTCTCTTGTGGTGATGTGCTTGCTTCAGCAGTATAGGAAGCTGATCCTAAAAGCATTGCTGACATTAAAGTGGTAGTGGCGACATACGTCGTTATTTTTTTCATAAATACCCTCCTTACGCTATGTGTATAATTCCAAGTTAAAGGAGTGGGGAAGAAAACACAATACTTTTAATTGAAAATTTAAAAAATTTAAAAATAATTAATATCATCATTATAAAATGAAAAAGTGTAAAATTTATCTTTTTATACTTTGTCTTAGACGTTCTTGCACCGTCTCAAACAAAATTGGAAGAGCTTATATAAATTAAGAATAGGTTACATAGCTTTTTTAGAAACCTGAAATGTTGACGTTACGTTTGTTACATAAAAAACCAATGAGATCGCAATAGAAGAGACCTCATTGGCATATTTTTATTGCTTTTGAGTTAAACACTGATGAGCAACTTTGAGTTGATGCTTAACAGCTTCTTGGCCTGTAGAGCCATAGCTTGTTCTTCTTTTTACCGCTTCATCTGGCTGTAAGTATTGATAAATATCAGATTCAATGCTTTCGTGGTGCGATTGATAAATATCGAGTGGTACATCTAATAAATACATCTTATTTTGAATACACCACAATACAATTTTTCCAACAATCGCATGCGCATCTCTGAAAGGGATACCTTTGACAACGAGATAGTCAGCTAATTCAGTGGCATTTGAGAAGTCTTGTTTTACAGTGGTGTTTAAGCGCTCCTCATTCACTGTCATAGTCGATAGCATACCTTCAAAAATACGTAACGACCCTTTTAATGTAAGCATTGCATCAAATAAACCTTCTTTATCTTCTTGCATGTCTTTATTATAAGCAAGAGGCAAGCCTTTTAATGTTACCAACATACTTACAAGGTGACCCGTTGTACGTCCAACTTTACCGCGAATCAATTCAGCCATATCTGGATTTTTCTTTTGTGGCATAATGGATGACCCAGTAGAAAAAGCATCAGATAAAGTAATAAATTGAGCTTCTTCAGAAGACCAGAAAATGATTTCTTCAGCTAAACGTGATAAATGGACCATAGTTAAGTTAATGTGATGCAAAGTCTCGACAATATAGTCTCGGTCACTCACCGCATCGATGCTATTTTCATACAGAGATTTAAAGTTCAGCAGTTCTTGTGTTTCATGACGATCAATCGGATAAGTTGTACCACTTAATGCAGCAGCGCCTAAAGGTGAAATATCAATGCGTTTAAGTGCATCTTGAAAGCGTGATTGGTCTCTTTCAAGCATCCAAAAATATGTCATGATATGATGTGCGAAAGAAATAGGTTGTGCACGTTGTAAATGTGTATAACCGGGCATGATGGTATCAACATGCTTTTCAGCTAGTTCCAAAATCGTCTGTTGAAATGAGTGAATCATGTCGATGATGATTTGTACTTCTTTTTTAGTATACAAGTGCATATCGGTTGCAACTTGATCATTTCTACTACGACCTGTATGTAGTTTACCACCTGTAGCACCGATACGTTGAATTAATTCATGTTCTATATTTAAATGAATATCTTCTAATGACTCTTGAAATTCTATTTTTCCATTATGAAAGTCTAGCTGAATCGACTTTAATGCACGCACAATTTCCTGGCTTTCTTCTGTTGTAATAATTTTTTGATGAGCAAGCATTGTTGCATGTGCAATACTTCCTTGGATGTCTTCATCAATTAACGTTTGATCGAAGTGAATGGATGCATTAAACGCATCGACCCATGCTTCTGGTTTTTCTTCAAATCTACCGCCCCAGGCTTTTTCACTCATGCGCATACCCCCCGTGAAGCATTGCGTTAACTTGAGTAGGTAATCCGTAAAGTTCAATAAACCCTTCAGCTGAAGCTTGGTTGAATGCATCTTCTTTTGTATAAGTTGCAAGTTTTTCATTATATAATGTGTATTCAGATTTTCTACCATTCACAATCGCATGACCTTTGTATAATTTCACACGTACCTCACCAGTAACATATTTTTGTGTATGGTCGATAAATGATTTAAGTGCGTCAGTTAAAGGTGAGAACCACAGCCCATTATACACTTGTTCAGCAAGTTGCTTTTCAATAATAGGTTTAAAGTGTGCAACATCTTTAGTTAAAGTAATGGTTTCTAAACTTTTATGTGCATTAAGAATAACTGTCGCGCCAGGCGTTTCATATACTTCACGAGATTTAATGCCTACAAGACGGTTTTCAATATGGTCAATTCTTCCAATACCGTGCTTTCCAGCTAAATCATTTAAATGCAAGATTAAATCATCAAGAACATAACTTTTTCCGTTAACATGAGTTGGAAGCCCTTCTTTGAAAGTAATCAATATTTCTTCAGGTGTGTCTGGCGTATCTTCGAGCTCTTTTGTTAAATCATATGCATCTTTAGGAGGCGCAACGTAAGGGTCCTCTAAAACACCACATTCATTACTACGTCCCCATAAATTTTGATCAATAGAGTAAGGTGATTCTTTTCCAATTGGTACTGGAATTTGATGTTTTTTAGCATAATCAATTTCTTCTTCACGGCTCCATCCCCACTCGCGGACAGGTGCTATTACTTTTAAAGTAGGATCTAAAGCTTTAATAGCAACTTCAAAACGAACTTGATCGTTTCCTTTACCTGTACAACCATGTGCGATTGCACTCGCATCAGTTGCGTGTGCGATTTCAACTAATTTTTTTGAAATAAGAGGACGAGACAATGCAGATACAAGTGGGTACGTTTGTTCATACATTAAATTTCCTTTAATCGCATAACTTACATATTCTTCTGCAAATTCTTTTGTTGCGTCGATGATATGTGATTCAGTCGCTCCCATGTCTAAAGCTTTTTGATATACAAGGTCTAAGTCTTTGCCTTCGCCGACATCTAAACAGCATGCGACGACTTCATAGCCTTGCTCAATAAGCCATTGAACCGCGACACTCGTATCTAATCCCCCTGAATATGCTAAAACAACTTTCTTCTTCATAAACGTTCACCTCTGTGTTGAATTTAATATTTGTTAAAACCACTATAACACAAATGATTTAATATGCAAATATCTAAATAAATATACATTTAGTATTTTTTGACTTTTGTTGTCCCAGTTGTAACACAATTGAATTTGTTCACATAACTTAGTAAAATAAAACCGAGTTTAGTAAATATAGGAGGTAAAATGCATGACACATATCCAATTAGATTACCAAAAAGCTTTAAAGTTTTTTGATCAACATGAGTTAGAGCAACAACAAGATGCTGTTAAGTTAATTCACCGTACAATTCATGAAGGTACGGGTGCGGGAAGTGATTTTTTAGGTTGGGTTGACTTGCCTGTTAATTACGATAAAGAAGAATTTTCACGTATTAAAGAAGCAGCTAAACAAGTACAATCACATTCTGA
Source organism: Staphylococcus coagulans (assembly GCF_022557135.1). Classification (NCBI taxonomy): domain Bacteria; kingdom Bacillati; phylum Bacillota; class Bacilli; order Caryophanales; family Staphylococcaceae; genus Staphylococcus; species Staphylococcus coagulans. The sequence continues at coordinate 1,968,202 of NZ_CP092966.1, read as the reverse complement.
TGTCCTTGTAGTAATTGGTATCGGGGGTTCTTATTTAGGTGCACGTTCAGCCATCGAAATGTTGACACCAGCATTTAGAAAAGACACATCATACCCAGAAATTATCTTTGCAGGTAACCATCTTTCTTCATCATATATTCAATCGTTAATCGATTATTTAGCAGATAAAGATTTCTCAGTGAATGTCATTTCTAAATCTGGTACAACAACTGAACCAGCTGTTGCTTTCCGTATCTTCAAAAATTTATTAGAAGAAAAATATGGAAAAGAAGAAGCAGTTAAACGTATTTTTGCGACAACTGATAAAGAAAAAGGTGCGTTAAAACAATTAGCTACAAATGAAGGATACGAGTCATTTGTAGTACCTGATGATGTTGGCGGTCGTTTCTCTGTTTTAACAGCAGTAGGTTTATTACCAATTGCTGTAGCAGGCATTGATATTGATGCAATGATGGGCGGCGCAGCGAAAGCACGTGAAGAGTTATCTTCTGATGACTTGTCATCAAATATTGCATATCAATACGCTTCAATACGAAATATTTTATATGCAAAAGGTTATACGACTGAAATGTTGATTAACTATGAGCCTTCATTGCAATACTTTAATGAATGGTGGAAACAACTATTTGGTGAATCTGAAGGTAAAGACTTGAAAGGTATTTATCCTTCAAGCGCAAACTTTACAACAGACCTACATTCTTTAGGACAATATGTTCAAGAAGGACGTCGTTTCTTATTTGAAACGGTATTAAAAGTTCAAACACCAGAACACAATATTACAATTGAAGAAGATGCAGAAGACTTAGATGGCTTGAATTATCTTGCTGGTAAAACAGTGGATGAAGTTAATACAAAAGCATTCGAAGGTACACTTCTTGCACATACTGATGGTGGCGTTCCTAACTTGGTTGTTACTTTACCAAAATTAGACGCAGAAACTTATGGCTATGTGGTTTACTTCTTTGAATTAGCGGTTGCGATGAGCGGCTATCAATTGGGTGTAAATCCATTTAACCAACCAGGTGTGGAAGCATACAAACAAAATATGTTTGCACTTTTAGGTAAACCTGGTTACGAAGATAAGAAAAAAGATTTAGAAGCACGTTTATAAATAAAAATGCTTTGTTGCCGAAGTAAAGTCGGTAAATCAAGCATATGAAGAAATAGACTTTGAGCGGATGAACAACGCATATGGTGATAATTCATTTTTGATTCGTTCGTAATCTGCTTTCAATGGGGATGGGATGTTGAAATCTAATGGTAATTTAGATTTCGCACTCGTCCCTAAATTTTTGGGTCAATAATGAAGGTGTATCGATTTTAAAGAGATGACTTCAGACTTGAGTAGGATGACAGTGTTCGATTTTAAAGATATCATTGTAAAACTATTTTGCGTATGTAAAAATGTACGTAAATATGCTTTTTTATGATAAGATAAACTTTGTTGCAGTGAATGATGTACGATAGGATGTGCGAAATTGAAGTTTCTAATTAGAACTGTTTTTGCTGGTCTACTGGCATGGGGTATTTTAGCGTTGTTAATATTATTTGTCGCAATTCCTTATCAAGTTAAAACGCATGCTATGCAACCCACACTTCATCCTAATGATCGACTGATTGTTAACAAAATTGCTACGAGATTTAATGATATCAAGCATGCTGATATCGTTGTCTATAAAAATAAAAATCAATATCATATAGGTAGAGTGATTGGTAAACCTGGACAATCTGTTGTGTATCACAACGGCCAATTACAACTGGATAATACGCCCATTGCTGAGCCTTATCTTCGTCATCATTATCAAGCATCGTGGTCTTTAAGGTCACTACCGCATGCGGAAAGTGATATTATTCCTCCCTATACTTACTTGATTCTTAATGATGACCGCGGTCAACAAAATGACTCTAGAAAGATAGGGTTGATTAACAAGTCCGACATTGAAGGGAAAGTATTTATGCGTTATTATCCTTTTGATAATATTACGATTAATTTGAAACAAGAGGTGTAAACTTTGAAAAAAGAAACAGTTGAATGGTTGATTTCTATAGGTTTAGCTTTATTGATTGTAGGTTTATTATATGCATTTGTCATTAAACCATATAATGTTAAAGGGGACTCCATGGACCCTACATTAAAAGATGGCGAACGTGTTATCGTTAATAAAATTGGTAAAACATTCGGTCATTTAGAAGACGGCAATGTTATTGTTTTCCATGCTGACGAGAAAAGTGATTATGTCAAAAGAATTATTGGTAAGCCAGGAGATCATGTCGTATATAAAGATGATCAACTTTATTTAAATGGTAAAAAAGTAAAAGAGCCCTATTTAGACTATAATTTAAAACATAAAACATATGACCAAATTACAGGATCATTTGATTCTAAAGACTTACCAGGTAGTAATGGTCAAAAAGAGATACCTAAAGGGAAATATTTAGTTCTGGGTGATAACCGCGAAGTCAGCAAAGATAGCCGTGCGTTTGGTTTAATTGATGAAGATCAAATTGTAGGGAAAGTTGCCATTAGATTTTGGCCATTTAGTGAATTTAAAATTAACTTTAATCCCGATCACACAGACACACAAAATGGATAAAGCATAAATTATTTAAAAAGTAGGATGGCAAAAGTCATTCTGCTTTTTTTATTGAATCATAGCCAGCACAGTTGAAAGAATTGAGAAAATGACCTATATTCGCTTATTCAAAATTTGAGACAATGTTAAAAGGACAAACTATTTTGCGCGTTGGATTTAATAGAGATGGAGTAGAAGATAATGCTATAATGAGTCGTATACTCAACGATCAAGGTCTAGGCCTTGAGATTTTAAAGCGTACAAGCGAACGATTAGTTTGAACCTATTTTACAGAAGTAAAAATGAATGTTTGAACGTGTAATTAATCAGACACGGATAAGAGGGGGGATTCGATGTTTAGAACATTCATCGGACGTGCAGGTACAGGGAAAAGTACTGAAATGTTAAATGAAATCAAACAGAAAATGAAAGAGCAACCATTAGGGCACCCTATTATCATCATTACACCTATGCAAGGGACCTATTTATATGAGCAGTCATTAGTCAGCGATACTGAACTTATGGGAAGTCTCCGAACAGAAGTGTTGCATTTTGAGAGATTGAGTCATCGTGTATTTCAAGAATTGGGGGGTGTACATGAGAAAAAATTATCTTCTATTGCCATAGAAATGATGATTTATGATATTTTGCAAGCGTATCAACAACAACTGAAATTATACCGTTCTCAAGTTAAATACTTAGGTTTTAGTACGAAAGTACGAGAGCAAATTCAAGATTTCGAAAAATATGCAGTCACGCCAGAAATTGTTATGGAAATGGCTCAAGACCAACAATTGGAGCCACGTACGCGTGATAAACTTCACGACATCGGTCTTATTTTTAATCAACTGAAAGCGCGGATGTCATCGGAATATATTTCGAGTGAAGCTTTAATGACACGATTTGTTGATCTCATTCCGAATTCAAATTGGCTAAAAGAAGCGGAAATATATATCGATGGATTTCACAACTTTTCCACACAAGAATATCAAGTGATTAAAGCACTTGTTCGACATACACGCGCTGTTACAGTTTTACTGACGACGAATGGTGATGAAGACAGGTTTAGTATGTTCCGTAAACCCTCTGAATCACTGCAACATTTAGAAGAAATTGCGCAGGACACACATCAACCCCTACAACGCCAATTTTTCAATCAGCCGATGCGATTTAAAACGGACATGTTAAAAACACTCGAATCACAATTTGATGCGCTTCAACCGTTAGAACATCCATTCGCAGATGGCAGCGTCGAAATACGAGAAGCAGCAACGACGCGCGATGAGGTGAATGACATTGCGCGTACAATCATAAGAGATGTAAGAGAAAAACAGTATCGCTATAAAGATATAGCGATACTGTATCGTGATCCGTCTTACGTTTATTTGATGGAATCGATATTGCCTCAATTCGATATACCTTTTAATATCGATGTGAAAAAATCAATGACGCACCATCCTATTATGGAAATGTTACGTGCATTAGCAGAAGTCATTCAAACAGAGTGGCAGTTTGAGCCGTTAATGCGCTTGTTAAAAACGAATATTCTGACTGAATCCATTCCGCATAGTCGATATTTAATTGATATTCTAGAAAATTTTGCGATTGAAAGAGGCATTTATGGCAAACGTTGGATTGATCCAAAATATTTTGAGCTAGAGCAATTTCGTAAAATGGGGCTTCGTAGACATGACAAAATGACACATGAAGAAGCTGAAACGTTTCAACGTGTAATCGATTTAAAAAACAATGTCTTTAATAAACTTTTGAAGTTTCAAGAAAAGTTATCACAAGGGAAAAATGCGAGAGAATTTGCGACTTATTTTTATGAAACCTTAGAAGACTTCGAAGTACCTAACCAACTCATGACGCAACGTGATAGGTTAGATCAGCAAGATAAACATGAATCTGCAGAAGAAATTGATCAAATTTGGAACGGCTTTATTCGTGTTCTTGATGATATTGTGACAGTCTTTGATACACGTGAGATGACTTTGAATCGATTTTTAGAAGTTTTAGACGTTGGGCTGAATGAACTTGAATTTTCTATGATTCCACAGACGATTGACCAAGTGACTATTGGTTCAATGGATCTTGCTAAAGTGGATAATAAAAAGCATGTTTATTTAATTGGGATGAACGATGGTATTATGCCTCAACCCATCAATGGGACCAGTTTAATTTCTGATGAAGAGAAAAAAGATTTCGAATTATATGCTGGGATTCAGTTGAGCCCTACAGCAGATATCTTGCAAATGGACGAAGCATTTGTATGCTACCATGCAATGACGCGTGCATGTGAGCAAGTCACTTTTTCTTATAGTTTGATGGATACAAGTGGAGGAGACCGAGAAAAAAGCCCATTTTTAAGTGATATCTTTGCGATGTTTCCTCATTTAGAAACAACACCATTATCAAAAGTTCATGAGAGAGAAGCGTTAACTTTAGTTGAACACCCGCATCAGACAAAAGTTCATTTATTTGAAGCGCTGAAAACGTGGTTGGATGATGGTCTCGTGTCAGATATATGGTTTACGGTTTACCATGTGATGTCAAATTATGAACAATTAAATGAAGGACTTAGTCATTTAAAAACAGCGTTAAGCTACAATAACGATACGGTTCAACTAGATTCACAATTAACTTCACAATTGTATGGTCAATCTATCCATGCTAGTGTTTCGCGTTTTGAAGGTTATCAAAGTTGTCCTTTCAAGCATTATGCTTCACATGGATTAAGGCTAAATGAGCGATCAAAATATCAATTGCAAAGTTTTGATTTAGGTACGATTTTTCATGATGTTTTGCGATATATTGCAGAAAAGGTAGAAGGCCATTTCAATCAGTTGACGCAAAGTCAGATTGCACGTTTAACACAAGAAGCTTTAGATGAATTGCTTCCATTAGTGCAATTTAATTTATTGAATTCAACGTCGTACTATCGTTATTTATCGCAACGCATTGGCACAATCATTCAAGCGACCTTGATGGCTATGAAACATCAGACCGAGCATTCTCAATTCAGACCGATTGCATTTGAAAAGTCATTTCGTAAAACGCCAAAAAATAGCAATGAACTTCAAGCTGAGACGTTGAAAACAAAACAAGGTGTACCTATTTATATCAGAGGTCAGATTGATCGTATTGATACTTTTCATAAAAATAATAAAAGCTTTATCAATATTATTGACTATAAATCATCAAAAACAGCTGCTTCTTTGGACTTGGTAAAAGTATATTATGGCTTACAAATGCAAATGATGACTTATATGGATATTGCACTTCAAAATAAAGAGCGCTTAGGCTTAATAGATGAAGTAAAACCGGGTGGCTTTTTATATATGTTTGTGCACAAATTCAAAGATGAAAAACGTGCCTGGAATAATGTAAATGATGATCAAATAGAAGCTGAATTTTTAAAATCTTATCAACTCCAAGGGTTATTAAATCAAGATGCAGATGTAATTGATGCCTATGATAAAAGACTGACGAACAGTTTCAAATCAGATATTGTACCTTTAGGTATGAAAAAGGATGGTCAATTATATGCGACGAGCCGAGTTACGGATGAGGACACCATTTATAAATTGATTCATCATAATAAACGTAATTTTATAGATATTGCGAGTCGCATTATGGATGGTCATAATGAAGTCGCACCTATGCAATATCAAAAGAAACTACCATGTTCTTTTTGTCAGTATCAATCTGTCTGCCATGTGGATAGTATGATTGATAGCCCTAAATACCGACGTGTCGATGAAAAAATTGACCCCCTTGAAATACTAGCAGCAGAGGAGGATGAATCATGATTCCTAAAAAGCCAAATGATGTGCAATGGACAGATGCACAGTGGGAAAGTATCTATGCTAAAGGTCAAGATGTACTCGTTGCTGCTGCAGCGGGTTCCGGTAAAACCGCGGTACTGGTAGAACGTATTATTCAAAGGATTTTACGGGATCATATTGATGTGGATCGCCTCCTTGTTGTTACGTTTACGAACCTTAGTGCGCGAGAGATGAAACAACGTGTAGAAGCACGCATTCAGCAAGCTGCGATAGAGGATCCGACCAATCAGCATTTGAAGAATCAACGTGCTAAAATACATCAAGCTCAAATTTCAACGTTACACAGTTTTTGCTTGAAACTGATTCAACAACATTATGATGAATTGGAAATTGACCCAAATTTTCGAACAGCCAGTGAAGTAGAAAACGTTTTGCTACTAGAGGAAGTGATTGATCAAGTTTTCGAAACGCATTATACGCGGTTGGACCCTACATTTGTCACATTAGCAGAACATATTTCGACAGATCGAGATGACGCTGCATTAAGACAAATGGTTAAAAATCTCTATTATTTTAGTATTGCGAATCCAGATCCAATGGATTGGTTAGACCGTCTGGAACGGCCATATCTTGAAGCGCATTTACAACAACATTATTTAGATATTTTAAATAAGTATATCTTGCTTTATTTAGAAGCGGCTCAAAATGCAATTGAAGAAGCCTACCAACAACTTGAAATGATTGGTGATTACCCAAAACACACTGATTTTATTGATCAGCATCGCCAATTTATTCGTCAAATACGTTTAGATGATCAGCTAAATAAGAAGTTGATTTTTGAATATCAGTTCGGGCGTATGCCAACTAAGCCTAAAGCAGTTCGAGAAGATGAATCTTTAAATGAAGCGTATGATATTTTTAAAAGTAACTATGATCAATTTAAAGACTATTTGAGCCAAGTCCAAACTTTATTTGTAGGCCGTGAAGATGACACATTATTAAAAGAATTAAAGGATTTAGCACCGCGTGTTAAATATTTATCTGTACTGACACAAGATGTGATTCATGCTTTTCGTGAGGCGAAAAAGGCGCGTAATATTTTGGATTTCTCTGATTATGAACATTATGCTTTAGAAATTTTGCTTAATGAAGATGGCACGCCATCTGAAATCGCTGAAATTTATCGACAACGTTTTGATGAAATCTTGGTGGATGAATATCAAGATACCAACCGTGTCCAAGAAAAAATTATTGCGAGTATTAAGCGTGGCAATGAATCAAATGGTAATTTGTTTATGGTCGGTGATGTAAAACAATCCATTTATAAATTTAGACAGGCCGATCCAAGTCTTTTTATCGAAAAGTATCAAAGATTCAATCAGCAGGATCAATCAAGTGGTTGGCGTATCGATTTATCTCAAAACTTCCGCTCACGTTCAGAAGTCTTAGCAACGACAAATTATCTTTTTGAACATATGATGGACACGGAAGTAGGAGAGATAGAATACGATACAGCTGCTAAATTGTATTACGGTGCACCATATGATGAAGTCGATATGCCAGTACAGTTCAATATTTTTATGGTAGATGAAAATATTGAACACACCGCGAGCGAACAAGAAGCGTATGGGATTGCTGAACAAGTTGAAGCAATACTTAAAACTAAAAAAGTTTATGACATGAAAACAGGTTCATATCGACCTGCGCAGTATAAAGACATTGTGATATTAGAAAGAAGTTATAGCAATGCACGTAATATTCAGCAAGTGTTTAAAGATAAAGATATACCTTTATTTGTTAATAGTAAGCAAGGATATTTTGAACAAACTGAAATTCGACTGATGTTATCCTTCTTGAGAACAATCGATAATCCTTTGCAAGATATTTATTTAGTCGGTTTAATGCGTTCGGTCATATACCAGTTCACAGAGGATGAGCTTGCGAAAATTAGAGTCGTGGCACCGAAAGAAGACTACTTTTATCAGTCCATTCAACAGTATTTACAATACGAAGATGCAGAACCTATGCTTGTAGGTAAATTAGAGCGTTTTTTAAGTGATTTAGAAGCGTATCAATCATTTAGTTTGAGTCACCCAGTTTATCAATTGATTGATAAATTATACAATGACCATTACATCATTCAGTATTTCAGTGGTTTGATTGGTGGCAAAGGAAGACGTGCCAATTTACATGGCTTGTTTAATAAAGCGGTAGAATTCGAAAATTCAAGCTTTCGAGGTTTGTTCCAATTTATTCGCTTCATTGATCAAATGATTGAGCGAGGTAAAGACTTCGGGGAAGAAAATGTCATCGGCCCAAACGACAATGTCGTGCGCATGATGACAATCCATAGCAGTAAAGGGCTCGAATTCCCATTTGTAATTTATTCTGGTTTGACACGAGAATTTAATACGAATGATTTAGGTAAACCTGTTGTATTGAATCAACATGAAGGGTTAGGTTTGCAATATTATGATGAGTCTAAAGGACTTTTTTATCCATCTTTGATATCTATGAGCATTGATTTAATCAATAAAAAAGAGCTAATCTCGGAAGAAATGCGGTTAATCTATGTCGCGTTAACACGTGCTAAAGAGCAATTGTTTTTAATTGGAACAGCCAAGCAAGAAAAGCATTTGCAAAAGTTGGCGACTTCTCCGATTACAAATGGTAAATTAACCGCTATTGATCGTTTTAATGCGAAAAATCCATTTTCTCTCATCTACAGTGTGTTGAGTAAATATCAAAATAAGGCTTTACTAAAACATCAAAGATTTGAGTCTGACAATGAAACTTTAGATGCTTCTATTGAACCTAAAGTGATACAACAACACATTTTAGCAGAGGAAATACTTCCTGTTGATGCGGAATCAGCTCAACAATTTAATCATTCGTTAGAAGCATTAGAGACAAAACTAGCCCAAGAACCATCTAATGAAGCAATACAACTGCAAATAGAGCAACAACTTTTATTTTCTTATCCTTATCAAGAAGCGATATTAAAAGCATCGAAGCAGTCGGTTTCAGAATTAAAACGACAATTAGAAACTGAACAGGCAGATACGAATTATGAAAGGGTTAGACAATACCGATTGGGTGTTGCAACTTATGAGCGTCCTCAGTTTTTACAAGAGGAAAAACAAACGGCAGCAGAATTTGGGACTTTGATGCATACAGTTATGCAACACCTTCCGTTTAAAAAAGAAGGTTTGTCAGAAGTGGATTTAAATCATTATCTTGACAGCCTTGTTGAGCAATCCATTATCGACCATGAATCGCGACGTTTGGTCAAAGCAAATGATATTCAAACCTTTATTAATAGTAAGCTGTATCGCCGTATTGCAGAGAGTGATGAAGTTTATACTGAAATTCCATTCGTTGTGAATCAAGCACATGTTGAATCAAAAGCAAATCAAGAGGAGCCTTCAATCATTCAAGGTATGATTGACCTTGTTTTTAAAGAAAGCGGACAATACTATTTTGTTGATTATAAAACAGATGCATTAATGAAGAGAAAAGGGATGTCAGACGAAGCATTCGGAGAGAGTTTAAAAAATAAGTATCGTGTACAGATGACTTATTATCAACGTGCATTAGAGACATTATTAAAAAGTCCAGTGTCGGGCTCTCTGTATTTCTTTCAATATGGTGAATTAAAGATTTAACTTGATTAACCTTTAAAAATTTGTGATTTGTCTAAATTTTTCGTTATAATATCACTAAGATATACGTTAGGAGCTGATGATGAATGAAATTCTTATCATTCAAACATAAAGATGAAACTTCATACGGAGTGAAAGTAAAAAGAGAAGAAGCAGCATGGGATTTAAAGAAAGTATTCGCTGATTTTGCGGAAGGTGACTTTCACCCAAAAACACTACTTGAAGGTTTACAACAAAACCAAACATTAGACTTTCAAGAACAAGTGCGTAAAGCAGTTGTTGCTGCAGAAGATAGTGGTAAAGGTGAAGAATATAAAGTACAGTTTGAAGATATTGAATTTTTACCTCCAGTCACACCGACTAATAATGTGATCGCATTTGGTCGTAATTATAAAGCACATGCAGAAGAGTTAGATCATGAAGTCGATCGTTTATATGTATTTACGAAAGCAGCTTCTTCATTAACTGGTGATGAAAGTACGATCCCTCATCATAAAGATATTACTGATGCATTAGATTATGAAGGTGAGTTAGGTGTCGTTATCGGTAAATCAGGTGAAAAAATCCCTAAAGGTTTAGCTTTAGATTATGTTTATGGCTATACAATTATTAATGATATTACAGATCGTACAGCGCAAAAAGCACATGATCAAGCCTTCTTGTCAAAAAGTTTAACAGGTGGCTGCCCAATGGGTCCTTATATTGTTACAAAAGATGAGATGCCTACACCTGAGAATGTGAACATCGTTACGAAAGTCAATAACGAGATTCGTCAAGATGGCAACACTTCTCAAATGATTCTTAAAATTGATGAATTAATTGAAGAGATTTCTAAATATGTAGCGCTTCACCCTGGAGATATCATTGCGACAGGTACGCCTTCAGGTGTTGGTGCGGGGATGAATCCACCGAAATTTTTACAACCAGGTGATGAAGTGAAAGTTACAATCGATAATATCGGTACATTAACTAATTTCATTGCTAAACAAGAAGATTAAAAATCTAATAGCGTTTATGCAGCGTTGAAACTGTAAAATAACGTTAAAAATTATATGCCTTTCAACGACACACTAGCGCTATTTAAGTCACTTATGTTAGAGCGGGATGACAAAGTCAAATCGACTTTTGTCTCGCTCTTTTTGTGTTTAAATAGCCGATTTTTCTCATATGCTCGTACAGCGCATCGCCTCCTGTTTATTTGTATTTTGTTTTAAATCGTTTTAATATAAAAGATGAAATGTTTTATTTTGCCTAAGGTTTGAAATTGATAAAATAGGCAATTTAAAATGTATAGAAGCAATCTATAGGTTGATATGGGGAAGATTGTTTAATTAAGGAGGTTACATGGATATGGTTTTAGTTAATTTGCATATTATTAGCTGGATTATTTTATTGATTTTATTCTTTGCGGCTTATGAAAACTATTCGAGTAAACAAGGGCCAACACCTTTATTTAAATCGTTACATATGGCTACACGTTTATTTATGGTGTTTGTATTGATTACTGGTTTTTGGCTTTTAATTAAGGCATTTACTACAGCAGGCGCAAGTCATATGTTATTAACTTTAAAAATGATAGGCGGCATTGCTGTTGTCGGATTAATGGAAGTGACGATTGCTCGTAAGAAAAAACAAACGCCAAGTCGTGGTTTGTTTATTGCGACATGGATTGTAGCAGTGATTACGATTATTTTAGGTGCTATTTTACCATGGGGTCCGATTACGGCACTTTTTAAATAATAAGAAACTTAAAAGATTAAACAAAAGACGCGATGGATCGTTATATGCCAACCGCGTCTTTTTTGCTTAATCGCAAGGTTTATACAAGTATAGAGCTAAAGATTTCTGGATTGCGCCTGCGCTTATTTTAAGCTTTGTACAATCCACATTATCTTTGTCAAAGCAGGCCAACAAAATTAAATTGATTGCATTGTCCTACTCTGTGCTTCAAACGACAAATTGTGAATCTATTTCGCTTTTTATTAACTTATTAAAGATTTCTTGCTTTATAGCCAATCATATTGATTAAATCTTTAGGATGACTGAAAGGTGGGGCATACGCAACTTCAAATTCCGTCAATTCATCGACAGTCATACGATGCATCATGGCCATCGTGAGCACATCGATACGCTTATCGACACCCATTTCTCCGACAGCTGCTGCTCTCAAGAGTTGACGTGTATTTTTATCGAAATAAACACGAAGATGAATGCGTGCATTACGAGGATAATAGTTTGCACATGCAGGGCTATTCACTTCGACCATTTCATAATCATAATTTTTAAGTTCTCTTGGTGAAAGGCCTGTACTTGCTAAAGTATAGTCAAAGAATTTAACGATACTTGCACCGAGATACCCTTTAAAAGCAATCGCATCATTACCTGCAACTTGTTCAGCTATAATACTAGCGCCTCTATGTGCACCCCAAGCTAATGGCACATGTGCAGGTTGTTCAACATGACGGTAGAAACTCGTAATAATATCCCCAAGCGCGTAAATGTTTGGAATATTTGTTTGGAAATGTTCATTAACTGGAATATAACCTCTCGCATCAAGTTGAACACCTGAATCTTGAATGAATTCAGAGTTCGGTGTCACGCCTACGCCTGTAATGATTAAATCATAATCTTCTACTGCACCAGAAGTAAATGTGACTGTTTTTCCTGAAATAGCTTTAATTTCTTCATTCAAACGATAAGGAATGTTTCGTACTTCTAATGCATCAAATAGAACTTGGTTCATATCTTGATCCATTAATTTATTAACCGCTTCGGAACGGTGGATGAGTGTAGGTTGTAAGCCACGCTCATACAAGTTTTCAAGCACTTCTAGACTAACATAACCCGCACCTACAATAAGGACACGCTGAACGTTATTCTGTTCAATGAAAGAATCAATTTTATCTGTATCTTCCATATTACGTAATGTAAAGAGGTGAGGCGCTTCGAAGTTAAGGCGACTCGCGCGTGCACCTGGACTTAAAACAAGAATATCGTAGTCATCTTCAAAAATTTCACCCGTTAAATGATTTTTAACTTGAATTTTATTAGATGCACTATTAATTTGAATGACTTCATGATGCACTTTTACCGTTATATCTTTGCTTTCTTTAAATTGTTCCGGATTAGTTGCTAACAATTTAGAACGGGACTCGACAATATTTCCGAGGTAATAAGGTAAACCACAATTCGCGAAGCTCATATCGCGGTCTTTTTCATATACTGTGATGCTACTTTCTCTGTCTAAACGTCGTATTTGGCTTGCACATGTAGCGCCACCAGCGACAGCTCCGACAACAATGATTTTTTTGGACATCTTTTTTTCTCCTTTGTGTCTTTTTATTGAATTCAATTTTTATTCTTTCGAAATATTCAAATTAAAAAATTCATTTAAATATAAACCTATACCATCTTCATTATTAGATAGAGTTGTTTCTTTTGCAACATGTTTTAATTCTTCTATTGCATTTCCCATTGCGACACCGTGATTAGCATACTTTATCATTTCGATATCATTGTCCTCGTCACCAAATGCGATAATCTGTTCGTGATCGATTTGAAGACAATCTTTAACGTAATCAATACCGACAGCTTTACTAATTCCTTTTTTAACAATTTCAATCACTGGGAAAGGGGCACCCCAACGACGATGTTCAATATTTTCAGCGTAAAAGCGTGTGAGCATTTGTTTAATACGTGGAATCATCATTTCCTCTGCTTCAATGAGTAAGCTTGTTGGATCTTCATTTAAATTTTCTCTTAAATCTCCCACTTTTGTGACGGGGTTTCCCATACTAAAGCCTTCAAAAAGGCGATGATCAGGTTGATCTATAAATACACAGTCTTTAACTTCAGCAATTATATTTTGAATTTCCATTTTTTTAAGTGATTCGATGATACTTGTTGCAATTCCTTCATCCAAACGATGATGTTGCGTTTGGAATTGGGGGTCATGCGGGTGATGTACAAAGGCACCATTAAAATTCACTACAGGTGTATTGAGGCCAAGTTGTTCATAATATAAGCGACTGGCTCTGTAAGGTCTACCTGTAGCAATCATAATTGCGTGTCCCTGTTGTTGAAGCGTTTTTAGAACACGGAAAGTGTAGGGTGATATTTCTTTTTGGTCATTTAATAATGTCCCATCTAAATCTAAACAAATTAAAAATTGCTTCATTCATAATTCTCCTTAATACCAAGTTTCAATGTATCAATATCATAGCATTTTATTGTCGAAAAGTGGGGATTTTGATATATTGTTACTAGTAATAAGATTAAAGAGGTGATACGGATGGAAGAGGCACTTAAAGATAGTATACTTGGTGCATTAGAAAATGTAATAGATCCTGAATTAGGTATAGATGTCGTTAACTTAGGACTTGTTTATAAAGTGGATTTAGATGATGATGGATTGTGTACTGTTGAGATGACATTAACTTCAATTGGTTGTCCACTTGGACCGCAAATTGTAGATCAAGTGAAAACAGTATTAGCAGAACTTCCAGAAATTCAAGATACAGAAGTGAATATTGTTTGGAATCCACCATGGAGCAAAGACATGATGTCACGTTACGCAAAAATTGCACTAGGTGTAAGCTAAGCACGTTTTAAGGTGAAACATCATTATAAAGACTTCTGGATATAAAGCCATAGGTAACTATGCCTTCCTGGACGTTCTTGCATAGGAGCTGAAGTCTCAACTCAATTTGACTTAATTGAAGTACAAACTACGATGAAGCCAAATTGGATTTTGGGTGTAATACAGAAATCTCATGTAATCTTCTTGTTAATTATGATAATCATGTTGTAATCATGAAGATAAAGAGGTCAATTTTATGAGACGATGAAAGCTTTTTAGAAAATCAAAACCGCAAAAATTATAGAGAAGCATCGAAGTGAATGTATTTTCAAATAAATATCGTTTATTTCGATATGGATATATTTTAAATCCTAAACGTTTATAAAGTGGATAAATCAATTCACCGTTAATTTAGTTTTTGTCGCTATTAATTAAACGTTGCGAAAGTGATTTATTTATAACTATAACAGTGAGTTATAACATGCATAAACGAAGTATTGTTGAAGAGACGCCTGAGGAAACAGGACGAGCCAAAGACTACAGGCTAAGGCTATCCCCTCGGAAAGCGAAGTCATACAATACGAAGTTTTATCATAAAAAGGAAGCGCTCAGATGATTTTCTATTAAAAATCATCTGAGCGCTATTTATTTTGCGGTTGATGTGCAAACCTCTGTTGGCATATAAATTTTTTAATTTTGAAGACTAAATTAGAATTGCGCGATTTGAAATAAGAGTATACAATAAATAATCAATACATAGTTTGTACAATATTACATTAATTTGGAAAGAATGATGCGTGTGTGGGATTTTGAACATAGAGGGAAACGTTATTTAAAATCACGATATATGCCAGGGTTAGACGGATTAAGAGCTGTGGCAGTCATCGCTATTATCATTTATCATCTCAATCCACAATGGTTACCAGGTGGTTTTTTAGGGGTAGATACATTTTTTGTTATCTCAGGTTATTTGATTACGAGTTTATTACTAACAGAATATTACAATACAGGCAAAATTGATTTAAAGTCATTTTGGTTGAGACGGTTTAAGCGACTCATTCCAGCGGTATTTTTTCTAATTATGAGTGTCTTACTGTTGACGCTCATTTTTGAGCCTTCAGAAATCAAACCGATTCGTTCAGATGCGATTGCTGCGGTTTTTTATGTTTCAAACTGGTGGTATATCATTCAGAATGTAGATTATTTTGAACAATTTGCGGTTGCCCCTTTTAAACATTTATGGTCACTCGCAATTGAGGAACAATTTTATCTCGTTTTTCCACTTGTCCTTTTAGGATTATTGACTTTCGTACGACGAACAAAATGGATTCGTATCACTTTTTATACATTACTCTTTATATCACTTGTGACAATGGCTGTGTTATATGTACCACAAGAAAATGTCGCACGTGTTTATTTTGGTACGGATACACGTCTACAAACTTTATTAATGGGGGTTATTCTTGCATGGATATGGCCACCTTTTAAGTTGAGTGCTAAAATCAATCAAACTTTAAAAAGTGTGATAGATGCCATTGGATTAATCGGCTTAGTGATTTTAATCTTATGTTTTAAAAATGTTGAAGAAGCAGGTAATTGGTTATATTATGGTGGCTTTTTTCTTATATCAGGTGTCACTTTATTCATCATTGCAAGTAGTGTACATCCTTCAGGCTATTTTGCTAAATTATTAGGCAATCGGGTTTTTACATATATTGGAAGTCGCTCATATAGTTTATACCTTTGGCACTATCCAATCATTGTATTTATTCATCACCAATTTGTACAAGGACAAATACCGACGTTTGTCTATTTAATCGAGCTTCTCCTAATGTTTGGCATGGCAGAATTTTCATATCGCTTCATTGAACAACCTTTCAGAAAAATGGGGTTCCATGCTTTTACTTTTAAACAACTTAGAAACTGGCGGTCACAAAAAGTTTTACGGACTTGGCTTGTACTTATTTTACTATTACCGAGTATGCTCGTTTTTGCTGGTGCATTTAATTCACTATCAAACCATAAAGCACAGCATGTTACTGAGGTCAATACTGAAGAGTTAGATAAACTTATTGTCAGACCATTACCTCTGCCACAACTTGAAATCAATGGTTTCACTGTTAAAGGAGATCATAGTCAGTATGCTTCATGGAAACCATTACTTATTGGTGATTCGGTTATGGTGGATATTGGGGATTACTTTAAATCTTATGTATCCAATGCAGATATTAATGGTAAGGTCGGCCGAAATCTCATTCAAGCGATTCCGTTAGTCAAAGAGAATTACAAGCAATATAAAAACAAAGATGATATTATCGTTTTAGAGTTAGGAACAAACGGAGACTTTACAGAAGACCAGCTTGATACACTATTAGACTTATTTGATAAAGCAGATATTTATGTTGTCAATACAAGAGTTCCGCGTTCTTATGAAGGACATGTCAATGATGTATTGAAAAAGGCAGCTAAAAAACGTGGAAACGTCACATTAGTCGATTGGTATCAAAAATCTGCAAATCATACAGAATATTTTGCACCAGACGGCATTCATTTAGAGCCACCGGGTGTGAGAGCATTAACGCATAGTATCATTCATGAAATAGAACAAAATCATCCTACAGATAAAAAATAGGATCGAAAAAAGGATGATAAAACAGAGTGCTGTAATACAGTCGCGATGAAACGCCTAGTTATCAGGTGGGTTTTGTCGCGACTTATTTTATAAGTAACTAGTATTAATGTTTTAAATTCAAAATATCAGGCAAATGCATAGATGTAGCATTCAAAGCACTGTAAATTTAATTTTTAAAAAGGTCAAAAAAAGTCAAACTAAGCATTGATTTTTTCGATAGTGAGGGTTATAATATAACTAAGGTCAAAGAAAGTCAAAGTCAACGTTGACCTATTTTAATAGAGGGGTGAGCCATTTTGGATATTAATCAAATGACACATGCAATTCAAAATGCACTTCAGAAAGCAATTGATTATGCGAAAACCTATCAATTAACCAATATAGAAGTAGAAGCTGTACTTAAAGCAGTTCTCGAAGAACCAGATAGTTTATTTAAAAGTGTATTAGAGCGTGCAAATATTAATATAGAAGAGTTAGAACGAGCTTTAGATAATAAATTGAAAAGTTATCCAACGATGAAAGGCGATCAAGTACAATATGGTCAGTATATTTCGCCACAAACGAATCAACTTTTTACAACTGCAGAAAATTATATGAAAACGTATGATGATCAATTTATATCAATGGAGCACATTTTGCTAGCAGCGATAGATATTGATGAAACGATGAAACGTTTTGTAGAACATAAAAAAGAAGTGATTGTCGAAATCATTAAAAAGATAAGAGGAGGGAATCATGTGACTACACAAAACCCTGAAGTCAACTATGAAGCATTATCAAAATATGGACGCGACTTAGTGGAAGAGGTACGTAAAGGTAACATGGATCCTGTTATTGGACGAGATGAAGAAATTCGTAACACAATCCGTATTTTGAGTCGTAAAACAAAAAATAATCCAGTATTAATCGGAGAACCTGGTGTAGGTAAAACAGCAATCGTTGAAGGGTTAGCACAACGAATTGTAAAAAAAGATGTTCCAGATTCATTGCTTGATAAAACGGTATTCGAGCTCGATTTAAGCGCACTTGTGGCTGGGGCAAAATACCGTGGTGAATTTGAAGAAAGATTAAAAGCAGTATTAAAAGAAGTCAAAGAATCAGACGGGCGTATTCTGTTATTTATAGATGAAATTCATATGCTGGTAGGTGCAGGAAAAACAGACGGTGCTATGGATGCAGGTAATATGCTTAAACCAATGTTAGCACGAGGAGAGTTGCACTGTATCGGTGCCACAACTTTGAATGAATATCGAGAATATATTGAGAAAGATTCAGCTTTAGAACGACGTTTTCAAAAAGTGAATGTTGCTGAGCCTAATATTGAAGATACGATTTCTATTTTACGTGGTTTAAAAGAACGTTATGAAGTGCATCATGGTGTACGTATTCAAGACCGTGCACTCGTTGCTGCTGCAGAGCTATCTGATCGTTATATTACGGATCGATTCTTGCCAGACAAAGCTATTGACCTTGTCGACCAAGCTTCAGCAACAATCAGAACTGAAATGGGCTCTAACCCTACTGAATTAGACCAAGCGAACCGTCGTGTGATGCAATTAGAAATTGAAGAAAACGCATTGAAAAAAGAGTCAGACGAAGCAAGTCGTATTCGTTTGAAAGAGTTACAAGAAGAACTCGCTGAAGAAAAAGAAAAACAAGCGGCTTTACAAGCGCGTGTTGAAAATGAAAAAGAAAAAATTGCTAAAGTACAAGAAAAACGGGCAGAACTTGATGAAAGTCGTAAAGCTTTAGAAGATGCAGAAAATAATTATGACTTGGAAAAAGCAGCGGTGTTACAACACGGTAAAATACCAGAACTTGAAAAAGAATTGAAAGCGCTCGAAGCTTCATTTCAAGAAGCACAAGGTGAAGATTCAGATCGCATTATACGTGAAGTTGTAACTGATGAAGAAATTGGAGAAATTGTAAGTCAATGGACAGGTATTCCAGTTTCAAAACTTGTTGAAACAGAACGTGAAAAATTATTGCACTTATCTGATATCCTTCATCGTCGAGTGGTAGGACAAGATCAAGCCGTTGATCTTGTATCAGATGCCGTTGTACGTGCGAGAGCAGGTATTAAAGATCCTAACCGACCAATTGGCTCATTCTTGTTCTTAGGACCTACGGGTGTTGGTAAAACAGAGCTTGCTAAAGCATTGGCTTCGTCATTGTTTGATTCAGAAAAGCATATGATTCGTATCGATATGAGTGAATACATGGAAAAACATTCTGTCTCAAGGTTAATTGGAGCGCCTCCGGGATACGTTGGACACGATGAAGGTGGACAATTAACTGAAGCGGTGAGACGGAACCCTTATTCAGTTATTTTGTTAGATGAGATAGAAAAAGCACATACGGATGTATTTAATGTGTTGCTTCAAATTTTAGATGAAGGTCGACTTACTGATTCTAAAGGTCGTAGTGTAGATTTCAAAAATGCAATCATCATTATGACAAGTAACATTGGTTCACAAATTTTATTAGAAAATGTAAAAGATACAGGTGTTATTACTGAAGAAACAGAAAAAGCAGTCACTAGCAGTTTGAATGCATATTTTAAACCAGAAATTTTAAACAGAATGGACGATATTGTGTTATTCAAACCGCTTTCTATTGATGATATGAAAATGATTGTTGATAAAATCCTCAACAATTTAAACATGCGCTTGATGGATCAACGCATCCAACTCGAAATGAGTGATGAAGCTGAAAAATGGATGGGTGAAGAAGCATACGAACCACAGTTTGGTGCGCGTCCATTAAAACGTTTTGTTCAAAGACATGTCGAAACACCTTTAGCAAGAATGATGATTAAAGATCATCTTCCAGAAGGTACAAAAGTGTATGGTTATTTAGAAAACAATGAAATACAATTTAAAGTAGAAAAACCGACGAATGAAGTAGAAGCATAAAGCGTCATCTAATATAACTGAAACGTAAGAGTAGGACTGAAAGCAATTTTATTTTCATGTCCTACTCTTATTTTTTTAATTGTGCACAGATGTATTATAAAAAATGTTAAAAATTTTATAGAAATATTGAGATTTACTATAAAAGCATATAATATATATGTGTGGATAAGATAATGACTTTTTATTTCTGTTTCGCACATAATACATAGGAAAAAGGTGACAAAATACATGAATAAATGGACAAAGACGACTGCAGCACTTTTAGCTTTAGGTATTGCTTCTTCAAGCGTACCTTATCAAGCGTATGCAGGAGGTGGCCAAGCGACTCAAGCACAACAAACGGCAACACAAGCAGAAACTCAAGCGACAAAAGAACTAGCACAACAAAATATGATGAGTGTTTCTTGGTATCAAAATTCTGCTGAAGCTAAAGCATTATATGCGCAAGGTTATAATACAGCTAAAGAAACATTGAGCAAAAAAATTAAAAATCATAAAGGTGGTAAAAAATTAGCCATCGTTCTTGATATTGATGAAACGGTACTTGATAATTCACCTTACCAAGCTGCAAGTGTTTTAAATGGTAAAACATTCCCAGAAGGTTGGCAAGAGTGGGTAAAAAGCGCACAAGCAAAACCAGTATATGGCGCTAAAGACTTCTTGAAATATGCGGACAAGCATGATGTAGAAATATTCTATGTCTCTGACCGTTCACATGAAAAAGATCTTGACGCTACGATTAAAAACTTGAAAAAAGAAAAATTACCACAAGCTGACAAAAAACATGTATTGTTGAAAAAAGAAGGCGAAAAGGGTAAAACAGAGCGTCGTGATAAAGTACGCACTGATTACAACTTAGTGATGTTATTTGGTGATAACTTGCTTGATTTTGATGAGCCAAAACAACCGACAGCAAAATCACGTGAAGAACTTGTAAGACAACACGAAGACGATTTTGGAAGCAAATACATTATTTTCCCTAACCCAATGTATGGTAGCTGGGAAGCAACATTGTACAACAATGACTACAGTATCAGCGCGAAACAAAAATTAGAAAAACGTAAACAATCACTTAAATATTTCGATCAAAAAACAAACAAAGTTAAAACAATTGATATGAAATAAGTATAGAAAAAAATAGCCATTAGAAATCGTGAATAAGATGATTTCATGGCTATTTTTATTCGGTTTATATTTAAACAAATTACGATTGTATGGTTGAGGTTAAACGATGGAGACTGAGTAATTCAACATACTTCATAATATTAAAGAGATAAAAACGAAGCCCGAGATGAATTCGTATAGAATACGAAAAACTCGGGCTTTATCGATGATTGAGAACGTTGGTCTCTTGCATAGTAAAGGCAAATTCAATGCCCTACTCAATAAGGTTATCGCTAATGCGAATCGTGGTTTGGTCTACCAGCGGCATCCAAGAGTGCAATAACAATAACCATAACTACAGCAAGAAAAATTGGTGTGATAAGGTTAATTGGCCCTCCACCATTAAGACTATTTAAAACAAAATTGACCATTTCTAAAAGTAAAATAGCCCAAATCAATGTGATGAAGTATTTCATTTTATATTGCCTCCATATGATTGATATTTTCATTATAATATTCTTGTAGTGATTTGTATAGCTATCCTAGCATCTCGCTTGTCTTTTTTTATCACATTGTGGTAAATTAATACCTGGTATTAAAAAATTTAAAAGAAGGTGTTCAAACCATGAATGTAGGTATTAAAGGATTTGGCGCTTATGCACCTGATCGAGTTGTTGATAATGCATATTTTGAATCGTACCTAGATACATCTGATGAATGGATTTCTCAAATGACTGGGATTAAAGAACGTAGATGGGCTAATGAAGATCAAGATACTTCTGATTTAGCTTACGAGGCAAGTGTGAGGGCGATTGAAGATGCAGGTATTAATGCGCAAGATATAGACATGGTTATTGTTGCAACATCTACAGGCGATCACCGATTCCCGACAGTAGCAAATATGTTACAACAACGTTTAGGATTAAATAAAGTTGCATCTATGGATCAATTAGCAGCTTGTTCTGGATTTATGTATGGTATTGTGACAGCACGTTCGTTCGTACTTTCTGGAGAATATCAAAATGTACTTGTTGTGGGTGCAGATAAACTCTCTAAAATTACAGATTTAAACGACCGTTCAACAGCTATTTTATTTGGTGACGGCGCTGGAGCAGTTATTATTGGCGAAGTATCCGGAAATCGTGGTATTCTGAGCTATGAGTTAGGCTCTGATGGCATTGGAGGAAAATACCTCTATCAAGACCAAGAGACGAATTTTATCCGTATGAATGGACGTGAAGTTTTTAAATTTGCTGTACGCGTAATGGGAGAATCCTCACAACGTGCAGTTGAAAAAGCACATCTGAATGCGGAAGATATTAATATGTTTATACCACATCAAGCAAACATTCGCATTATGGAATCAGCGCGTCAGCGTTTAGATTTGCCAAAAGAAAAAATGAGTGTCTCAGTTGATAAATACGGGAATACTTCTGCAGCGTCTATTCCGCTCAGTGTGAAGCAGGAATTAGAGAATGGACGTATTAAAGATGATGATATTGTTGTATTTGTTGGATTTGGTGGCGGACTCACTTGGGGTTCGATTGTACTCAGATGGGGTAAATAACAGAGGAGGAAATGAACATGACAAAAAAACATCGTGTTGTAGTTACAGGCCTTGGTGCCTTGTCACCTATTGGAAATGACGTCCCATCAATGTGGGACAGCGCCCTGAATGGCGTAAATGGTATCGATAAAATCACTAGAATTGATACAGAACCTTATCAAGTGCACATTGGTGGAGAACTAAAAGATTTTAACGTGGAAGATTTTATTCCTAAAAAAGAAGCACGAAAAATGGCACGTTTTACACAGTATGCCGTTGTAGCGGCACGCGAAGCATTACAAGACTCTGGTTTAACTATTGATGAAAAGAATGCAGATCGTGTAGGCGTTTGGATTGGTTCTGGCATCGGTGGTATGGAAACTTTTGAACAAGCCTATGATCAATTAAAAGCACGTGGTCCACGTCGTGTGAGTCCATTTTTTGTACCGATGTTAATTCCGGACATGGCTTCAGGTCAAGTTTCAATAGATACAGGTGCAAAAGGGCCTAATGGTGCTACTGTTACAGCCTGTGCGACAGCAACAAACTCTATCGGTGAAGCTTTTAAATTTATTGAACGTGGCGACGCTGATGCAATGATTGCTGGTGGAACAGAGGCACCAATTACACATATGGCTATTGCTGGATTTAGTGCGAGTCGTGCGTTAACAACGAATGACGATATTGAAACAGCTTGTCGACCTTTCCAAGAAGGCCGCGATGGCTTTGTAATGGGTGAAGGTGCAGGGATTCTAGTACTTGAGTCACTTGAGTCAGCACAAGCGCGTGGTGCTCGAATTTATGCTGAGCTTGTCGGTTATGGTGCTACTGGAGATGCATATCACATTACTGCACCGGGGCCAGAAGGTGAAGGTGGTTCTCGTGCAATGGAAGCAGCGATTCAAGATGCAGGCATTCAGCCTCAAGATATTCAATACTTGAATGCACATGGTACAAGTACGCCTGTTGGTGACTTATCTGAAATTCAAGCGGTTAAAAACACCTTTGGTGACGCTGCTAAATCACTGAAAATTAGTTCGACGAAATCAATGACGGGCCATCTTTTAGGTGCAACAGGTGGTATTGAAGCGATTTTCTCAATTTTATCAATTCGTGATGGTAAAATTGCGCCGACTATTCACGCTGTATCACCGGATGCTGAAATTGATTTAGATATTACGCCAAATGAAGCTGTAGATCATGAAATTGAATACGCGATGAGTAATAGCCTTGGCTTTGGCGGTCATAACGCAGTACTCATTTTCAAAAAATATAGCGAATAAAATAGAGAATTTAAATCAAAAAATGCGTTTACTCTCAAAATCATTGATGGGTGAACGCATTTTTTAATTTTCTCTCTTATTGGTGTCGTCTAATTTATGAATATAATAAGAAAATAATCAACAAGCAACATAAAATGATGCCGAATACTTATTCAAAGATGTTTTTTCTACAAATACAGTGTTCATATTATCTAATATATATAATAGAAGAAACACGTCAAAGAGCTATACTTACGTACGATATATTGTCAGCAATAATAAAATATAACAATTAAGAAAGATAATGTCCTTATGCTAATATATGTAAAGATTGGAAAAGTTATAGATATTTTCAAAATGATTGTATACGTTTATTTAAAAGGTTCAAAACGTTTCAAATAAATGTATCTGTAAAATATTAATCATTGATTAAAAGTAAACGGTTTTAAAGCAAAAGTATAAAATTGTTACATGAGATAAAACTGACTGCAGAATAAATGATCAATTTGAACTGAAATTTCCATCATAAAATAATTGAATAATCTGAAATCATCGTATTTCCTAGGAGAACACTCGCCTTAAATTTATTCATTTTTTATTATGCGAGATATGCGAGTACAATAGCGATGACAAAGTAAGCGACATGAATAAGAAGCGCAGGCATAATCCAAGGTGATACAAAGTATTCCGATTTTTTAGCATGCTTTGGATTAAAAAAAGCGTCATCTTCAAAGCGTGAGCGATTCTTTTTACGCTTCATTTGATAGCGAAACTTTCTAAATCCATAACTTGTGACGTCGAGTATGCCTTCTTGAATAATTAAGAATGTGAATAGTAATATCGAGACCATTATTGTTATGGTGAAAAAGATATTGATGAAGTGTGTCCATGTATGGCTAGATAAAAGCCATATAATTAAACTTGCAAGGGGTGTAAATAAGATATAAATTAAAGCATTTTTGTTTATACGTTTCATAGTTTCATTCCTTATTTAGTATTTACTGAAATCATTGTAACTTAATTCCCTTCAATATACACCTATAGATCTATTCTGAAAGTGTGAATATCATTATAAAGCACAATGAAAAGTCGAGTTTAATCTAAAAATTTTTATTGTGTTAAATCAAAATGTTATTGATTAAATTTTGCGAAAAGTCTATAATGACATTAATATTTCTGAAAATTTAGAAGGGAATGTTAATTTAGATTAGGGGGTTTACGCTGATGCTTAGATATACTTTGAAGCGTTTATTGTATATGGTCATTTCGTTGTTTATTATCATTACCATTACATTTTTCTTAATGAAGTTAATGCCAGGCTCACCATTTAATGACGAAAAGTTAAGCGATGAGCAAAAAACAATATTGAATGAAAAATATGGACTCAATGATCCATTACCTGTTCAATATGCAAACTATATGAAAAATGTTGTCAAAGGAGATTTTGGTAACTCGTTTCAATACGATAACCAACCGGTTTGGGATCTAATTAAACCGAGATTAGTACCTTCGTTGCAAATGGGGCTATTTGCAATGGTAATTGGTGTCATTGCAGGTGTTATTTTAGGGGTCGCAGCAGCCACCCGGCAAAATACGTGGATTGACTATTTAGCAACCTTTATCTCGGTTATTGCGATATCAGTGCCATCGTTTGTATTGGCAGTATTATTACAATATGTATTTGCTGTACGTTTGCAATGGTTTCCAGTTGCTGGATGGGAAGGTATTTCCACAGCAATATTACCGTCGTTAGCTTTATCAGCTGTTGTTTTAGCAACAGTAGCACGTTATATTCGAGCAGAAATGATAGAAGTGTTGAGTTCAGACTACATATTACTTGCCCGAGCAAAAGGGAATTCAACTGGTAGAGTTTTATTTGGCCATGCACTTAGAAATGCATTGATTCCAGTCATTACTATCCTTGTACCGATGTTAGCAGGTATTTTAACTGGGACATTAACAATTGAAAATATCTTTGGTGTACCTGGACTAGGGGACCAATTCGTTCGATCAATTACAACAAATGACTTCTCTGTCATCATGGCGATTACACTACTATTCAGTACATTGTTCATCGCATCAATCTTTATCGTTGATGTCTTGTACGGTTTAATTGATCCACGAATTCGTTTGCAAGGAGGTAAGAAATGATGTCAAATGAAGAACGCAATTTACCACAAGACGATCATTCAGGTGCGACAGTCGCTCAAACATCAGGCATAATGAGTGAAGACTTTGTTCGTACAGGTGCACCTGATGGCAGTGAGCAAGAGTTTCAAAGAGAAGGACGTACATTTTGGCAAGATGCTTGGGCACAACTCACTCGAAACAAATTAGCCGTTGTGGGTATGATTGGTCTGATTATCATTATTTTATTTGCCTTAATTGGTCCTTTATTAAATAGTCATGATTTTTCTGAACAAGATGTTCAACGTCGTAACTTACCACCTAAAATTGCTGTATTAGATAAAGTGCCATTTTTACCATTCAATGGTGAAGGTGTCGACGGTAACGCATACGATAAAGCACATGTTAAAGAAAATTTTTGGTTCGGTACAGATCAATTAGGGCGTGACTTATGGTCTCGTACTTGGCAAGGTGCGCAAGTTTCATTATTTATTGGTTTTGTAGCTGCCTTTTTAGATATTTTTATTGGTGTCATATACGGGGCGATTTCTGGTTATTTTGGAGGTCGTGTCGATGATATTATGCAACGGATTATCGAAATTATTTCATCTATTCCAACATTAATCGTTGTTATTTTATTCGTATTAATCTTTGAACCATCCATTTGGACAATTATTTTAGCGATGACCATTACGGGATGGATAGGAATGAGCCGTGTGGTACGTGGCGAATTCTTAAAATTGAAAAATCAAGAGTTTGTATTGGCGTCTCGTACACTTGGAACATCCGATTTCAGATTAATTTTTAAACATATTTTGCCTAATACATTAGGTGCAATTATTGTAACATCGATGTTTACAGTGCCGAATGCGATATTCTTCGAAGCGTTTTTAAGCTTTATTGGTATTGGGGTCCCTGCACCTAGAACTTCACTCGGTTCACTAGTAAATGAAGGGCGAGCAATGTTACTCATTCACCCGCATGAATTATTTATTCCGGCAATCATTTTAAGTTTATTAATCTTATTCTTCTATCTCTTTAGTGATGGATTACGTGATGCATTTGACCCTAAAATGCGTAAATAAAGGAGGAATTTACAATGTCTGAACGTGTATTAGAAATTAATGACTTGCATGTTTCCTTCGATATTGAAGCAGGGGAAGTGCAAGCGGTAAGAGGCGTTGACTTTTATTTAAATAAAGGAGAAACGTTGGCAATTGTAGGTGAATCAGGTTCAGGAAAATCTGTCTCTACTAAAGCTATTACAAAATTGTTCCAAGGAAAATCTGGAAGAATTAAAAATGGAAGTATTATTTTTAACGGTGAAGACCTCACACAAAAATCAGAAAAAGAATTAATGAAATTACGTGGGAAAGAGATTTCAATGATTTTCCAAGATCCTATGACATCTCTTAATCCAACTATGAAAATTGGTAAGCAAGTCATGGAGCCCATTATTAAACATATTGGCCTAAGTAAATCAGAAGCGAAAAAGCGTGCTATCGAATTATTAAAGTTAGTAGGTTTAAAGCGTGTGGAAGAACGCTTCAATGCATACCCGCATCAATTTTCAGGTGGTCAACGACAGCGTATCGTCATTGCATTGGCACTTGCTTGTGAACCTAAAGTGTTAATCGCGGATGAACCAACTACCGCATTAGATGTGACGATGCAGGCTCAAATTTTAGATTTGATGAAAGAATTACAACAAAAAATTGATACGTCTATCATCTTTATTACACACGATTTAGGGGTTGTTGCTAATGTTGCAGATCGTGTGGCTGTGATGTATGGCGGTCAAATGATTGAGACAGGGAATGTTGATGAAATATTCTATGATCCTAAACATCCTTATACATGGGGATTGCTTTCGTCAATGCCAGATTTAAAAACAGGGAACGACACAGAATTATTAGCGATTCCTGGCTCACCACCGGATCTGATTCATCCACCGAAAGGCGATGCATTTGCACCGAGAAGTGAATATGCTTTAGCGATTGACTTTAAAGAAGCGCCGCCATGGTTCAAAGTTTCGCCGACGCATTATGTTCGTTCTTGGTTGTTAGATGAACGTGCACCTCACGTTGAACCGCCAGAAATGGTAAAACGTAAGCAACGTCCAATGCCGAACAATTTTGATAAACCAGAACGTGTAGAAAGGGTGTCGTTTTAATGGCTGAAAAAGAAGTATTATTAGAAGTTAAAAATTTAAAACAGTATTTCAACCATGGCAAGCGTAATGAAGTACGTGCTGTTGAAGATATTTCTTTCAAAGTATTTAAAGGTGAAACGTTTGGCCTTGTAGGAGAGTCAGGTTCTGGTAAGTCAACAACAGGTAAAGCAATAATTAAATTAAATGATGTAACTGATGGCCAGGTGCTATACGAAGGGGTTAATATTCAAGATATTAAAAAGCATAAAGACTTACTTAAATTTAATAAGAAAATACAAATGATTTTCCAAGACCCTTATGCTTCACTCAATCCAAGACTTAAAGTCATGGATATCGTCGCTGAAGGGATAGATATTCATGGTTTAGCATCAGATCGAAAAGATCGCAAAAAGCGTGTTTATGATTTGTTAGAAACAGTAGGACTGCGAAAAAGTCATGCGAATCGTTATCCACATGAGTTCTCAGGAGGTCAACGTCAACGTATCGGTATCGCACGTGCATTAGCAGTTGAACCAGAATTCATCATCGCGGACGAGCCGATTTCAGCATTAGACGTATCGATTCAAGCACAAGTGGTCAACTTAATGCAAAAATTACAACGTGAACGTAACATCACATTTCTCTTTATTGCCCATGATTTGTCGATGGTAAAATATATTTCAGATCGTATTGCTGTTATGCATTTAGGGCGTATTGTCGAATTAGGGACTGCAGATGAGATATATAGTCATCCTATTCATCCATATACAAAATCACTGCTATCAGCTGTTCCGCAGCCTGATCCTGATAGTGAACGGACAAGAAAACGTGTTGAATATAAAGAAGATGCTTCTAAAAATGATCAACGTACGTTAAAAGAATTTACAGAAGGTCATTATGTTTTTGCAACAGATGAAGAATTTGAACAATACCGTGAAGCACACGGTTTAGTCGGCTTATAATGGCGGGAAGGGGGAATGACAATTGAATATTAAAAGCACATTGAAACTATTAATGACAGCTATTGCAGCAGTACTTGTGTTATCAGCTTGTGGGAATGCTGAAAGTGTTTATGATGGTGATGGACAAGTCTTTCGAAAAGTGATACCACAGGATATGACATCATTGGATACTGCTAAAGTTACAGATAGTGTTAGCTTTGATAAATTTAATCAAGTTTATGAAGGGCTTTACACTTTAGATGGTAAAGATGAAGCGGTACCTGGTGTTGCAAAAGGAGAACCGAAAATTACAAATGGCGGTAAGACTTGGACGATTAAGTTAAGAGAAAATGCGAAATGGTCCAATGGTGATCCGGTAACGGCACATGATTTCGTCTTTGCATGGCGTCGTGTTCTAGATCCAAATACAGCTTCTGAGTATGCTTATATTATGTATGATTTGAAAAATGCTGAAGAAATTAACATGAGCAAAAAGAAACCGAAAGAATTAGGTGTGAAAGCTTTAGATGACCATACATTACAGTTTGAGCTTACAAAATCAATACCATATTACAAAGAAATGTTAGCATTTGGTACGTTTATGCCACAAAATGAAAAAGTCGTTAAAAAGTATGGCGATCGATACGGTACGAAAGCAGATAAGGCAGTCTACAACGGGCCATTTAAAGTAAAAGATTGGGCAGTTGAAGACAAAATCTTATTAGTGAAAAATAATGATTATTGGGATAAAAAAGCCGTCAAACTTGATAAAGTGAATTATAAAATTTTAAAAGATGGTCAAGCTGGCGCTTCTTTATACGATACTGGTTCAGTTGATGATACAGGTATTTCATCTGAACAAGTCGATAAATATAAAGATTCGCCTGCATTAAAAAAACGCTTGCTCGCATCGACGTTCTATTTGAAGCTCAACCAAGATAAAGTACCAGCTTTTAAAAATAAAGATATGCGTATCGCTTTTTCACAAGCGATTGATAAAAAGGCTTATGTAGATTCAGTGCTTAATAATGGTTCTGCACCGAGTGATGCGTTTACAGCGAAAGCCACAGCAAAAACACCAGAAGGTAAAGATTTTGCGGATCAAATTAAATCACCGTTAGGCTATAATCCTAAACAAGCGAAAGTACACTATGACAAAGCGAAGAAAGCGCTCGGTCAAAAGGAATTTACGTTTACATTGAATACAGAGGATACGCCAGCATCTAAAATATCTGCAGAATTTATTAAAGCACAAATCGAAAAGAACTTGCCGGGTGTCACAGTGAAAATTCAGCAGTTACCGTTTAAACAACGTGTCGCACGTGAACAAAGTCAAAACTATGAAATTTCATTATCCGGTTGGGGACCAGACTACCCTGATGCCTTAACATTCTTAAACATTATGACTACGGGTAATGCATCGAATAAAACGGGATGGAGTAATAAAGACTACGATAAAATGGTGAAAGATGCAAACGGCGTATTATTGAAAGATGAAGAAAAACGTAATGAATCGTTAGTGAAAGCTGAAGAATTATTGTTAAACGAAGCGCCAATAGCGCCTATTTATCAAAAAGGGGAAGCGCACTTAACAAACCCTCAAGTTAAAAATCTTCAATATCATAATATCGGTGGCGATACGACATTGAAATATGTCTACATCGACAAAGATATTGATAGAAAAACAGGTAAGAAAAAAGATTAATAGAATAGAAAAAGACGTCTGACAGACTGTGCATGCAGTCTTTGTCAGACGTCTTTTTTT
>NZ_CP092966.1:1847003-1937056 GCF_022557135.1 Staphylococcus coagulans | reverse complement strand
CTTTTTTTCGTAAGGAATGAAGCACTTCTTATTTACGTTTACGTCCTAGTCCCATTGCTTTTTCCATTTTTTTCAATGTTTTAGATGAAACACGATGTGCTTTGTCGCGTCCTTCGTCTAATATTTCATCTAAGCGGTCTGAGTCTAAAAAGTGGTGATATTTTTCTTGGAAGTCGACTAAAAAGTTTTCGACCACTTCGGCCAAATCACCTTTAAATGTCCCATAGCCTTCATTAGCATAGCGTTTTTCTAGGTTAGAAATAGATTCTCCAGTCAAACTAGAGTAAATGGTTAATAAATTAGAAATACCTGGCTTTTGTTCTGGATCAAACTGAATTATACCATCAGAATCTGTGACCGCACTTTTAATTTTTTTAGCTGCGATTTTAGGTTCATCGAGTAATGAAATAAAGTTTTTCTGATTGTCATCACTTTTACTCATTTTTTTCGTTGGATCTTGAAGACTCATAACGCGTCCGCCTATTTTTGGCATTTGGACTTCTGGTTTAGTTAAAATATCGTTGTAACGATAGTTGAAACGATCGACAAGATTACGTGTTAACTCCATATGTTGTTTTTGATCATCACCCACGGGAACGATATCAGTGTTGTATAACACAATATCTGCAGCCATAAGAGGTGGATAAGTTAAGAGTCCTGCAGGAATACCTTCCGTTTGTTTTTGTGATTTATCTTTAAATTGAGTCATACGCTCCAACTCACCAATTGAAGAAATGGTTGTTAACATCCAGCCTGCTTGTACATGTGCAGGCACTTCTGATTGGATAAATAAAGTGATTTTATCAGGATTGAGACCGGAAGCAAGATAAATGGCAGCAAGTTGACGTGTTTGCTTTCTTAGTTTCAATCGATCTTGAGGAACTGTAATCGCATGTTGATCGACAATACAAAAGTAACACTCATAATCGTCTTGGATATCGACAAATTGCTTAAGCGCCCCAATGTAATTACCGATTGTTGGAATACCGCTCGGTTGAATTCCCGAAAATAATGTTTTCATAATGACTAGCCTACTTTCTTTCTTGGTTATTCAATACTATTGTAACAGTATTTTCTTTGTTTGTAAGTTATGTTAATATTAAGGAAGTAACCAAATTGAAAAAAATCATACTAAAGTCTGATTATTGCAATCATTTGATTATTTTACAGATTTCTCATTTAATTTTAATGTTTCGGGTGTATAATATAAACATAAGCGTTAGAAGCAAAGATAAATTAAGGTTAGACTTGTTTATATATGTTTAAGCAGTTAATCTTGAAGCGTTAAATTACAATGAATAACATTCATTAAATTAGGAGAGTGAGATGTATGGTAACATTATTTACTTCACCAAGTTGCACATCTTGCCGTAAAGCGAAAGCATGGTTACAAGAACATGACATTCCGTATACGGAGCGTAATATTTTTTCTGAACATTTAACTTTAGATGAAATTAAACAAATCTTGAAAATGACTGAAGATGGAACGGATGAAATTATTTCTACACGTTCTAAAACTTACCAAAAATTAAATGTGGACATTGATGCATTACCACTTCAAGATTTATACACAATTATTCAAGACAACCCTGGTATTTTACGTCGTCCAATTATTTTAGACGATAAACGATTACAGGTAGGTTATAACGAAGACGAAATTCGTCGTTTCTTACCACGTAAAGTACGTACGTTCCAATTGCAAGAAGCACAACGTATGGTTGATTAAATATAAGCGTTTGTAATCACTAATGTGAGGCGAGCGTTAGCATATTAAAAGGACTGGAAAATCACTTCCAGTCCTTTTAATTATGATGACTGAGAAGTGTCAAAAGGATTGCAGCTAACTATAAACCATCATATATTCCTCCATTTTTAATGTGTGTGCCTAACAGGTGTCATGTAAGGGAGATATGTTATACTGAAAGTGCTAAGGTACACAATTTTATTTGATACAGTCAAATAGATTGTGTTTTTATTGGTTGTCTAATACAATAGGGTTACTATTCATCGACTGTAAGGAGTGAGATGATATGAGAATAGAACGTATAGACGATATGACTGTAAAACTTTTTATCACATATACAGATATTGAGGCGCGTGGATTTAAGCGTGAAGATCTTTGGACTAACCGTAAACGAGGCGAAGAATTTTTCTGGTCTGTTATGGAAGAAATCAATGAAGAAGAAGATTTTGTCGTCGAAGGACCGTTATGGATACAAGTACATGCCTTTGAAAAAGGCGTCGAAGTAACGATTTCAAAATCTAAAAATGATGATTTGATGCAAATGTCTGAAGAAGATAGTACCTTTGATGAATTCGATAGCCAATTGAACGAATTATTATCACAGTCGTTGAAAGATGATCAAACATCAGATAGTCAAAATGAAAGAGAACGTACGCATAAGACTAAAGCGCCGACACCTCGTACTGCGATTTTTAAATTTGAAGATTTAGAAAATGTCATTGAATACGCACATCGTAACGATCAACAATTGACTGATTTTGAAGATTTACTTTATATGATAGATCAAACGTATTATTACGCAGTTCATTTTGATGAATCTGTTCAAGAAGAAGAAATTCATGATTTCTATGGTCAAATATTAGAATTTGCAATGCCGAGTGATCGAACAGCGTACTATCTAAATGATTATGGTAAAATTATAATGAGTCATAATGTAACAGAACAAGTGAAACGTTATTTTCCTTTAAGTGACTAATTAATAACTAAAAATTATTTTGTTTATCAAAAGAGTTCTCGATTAAATCATCGAGAACTTTTTTAAATATTACAATGACAATAGGCACTAAGAATGGTCAGAGTTTGTATCAAACTTTAATCATCTGGATTAATCATGCCTTACTTTATGAAGCCGGTTACTTCAGATTGTCCTATAGCAATTGCATC
Source organism: Staphylococcus coagulans (assembly GCF_022557135.1). Lineage (NCBI taxonomy): Bacteria > Bacillati > Bacillota > Bacilli > Caryophanales > Staphylococcaceae > Staphylococcus > Staphylococcus coagulans. Next base: position 1,934,148 of record NZ_CP092966.1, on the reverse strand, counting down.
TATTAAAACTGTTAGCAGATTGTTCATGATTGAGGATAAAAACGCAGCTATAAAGCCCATACCTATGGCACTACTGAATAAGCCATAATTTGAAATATAAGATAACGCGTGAGCTAAGAGGGATGTAATTCCGGCATTTTTTAAACCGAACACGACCAGGTACCTCCCTATTGAAAACAGCACAATATTCCAAGGCACGCCTAGAATGATTTGCTTAGCATGAACAGCTTCAGATTGATGTGTGCAACCCAGAAATATGAGTGCAATCATCCCGATGATGATGGAGACTGGAAAATGGATAAGGCCCCCAAAGAGATAGCCAGCTAACAATGCGACTAAGATGAACCATGCCAGTATGAACAATCTTGAATCTTTTATAATTATCTTTAGGCGCTTTTAAATGAGAAATATTAAAAGTTTGAGGAATAGACTTTCTAAAATAAAGCCACAGGAAAGAAATGCTTGCAATTAATGCGAAAAGATTAGTGATGAACATTCGACCTAAATATTGTAAGAAATCTATGCAAAAGTAATCAGCAGAAATAATATTCACTAAATTGCCGACAATTAAAGGCAAAGATGTCGTATCTGAGACAAAGCCACAGGCGATAATAAATGGAAAGATCATGTTAGTTTTAAAACCTAAATGTTTAACCATCACTAATATAATGGGGGGCAAAATCAAGGCTGCACCGTCATTTGCAAAGAAAGCAGCGACAACAGTACCTAATAACATGATGAATACACAAACATTTTTAAACGATAGCCGTTTGAAGCCTTTACCTTATGAATGGCTGCACATTCGAAAAAGTCAATCTCATCTAACATAAGTGAAATGATCATAACCGAGATAAAAGCTAAAGTCACATTCCAAACGATATGCGTCACTTGTCCTGCATTGCCCCATTGAACAACACTTGTAAGCAGCGCAATACCCGCGCTATTAAAGCAGTTATACCAATGTCTAATCCTTTCGGTTACCATATGACAAAAACTAAAGTTAAACGAAAATCGCAATTGCTAAAAATGTAAGCATGTTCCTTCACCTGACTTCAAATTTTAAACCACAGTATGAATTTAATTACCTATTTGAACGTGTTTAAAACTTATGCCGCACGCTGGTTTATAAGATGTGTTTAATATATCGAGTCAATCTGTATGACTTGTAATGATTTACTATCAGAGATAACACGATTATTTATAACGAGTTGAGTTTAAAAAAGATGACGCTGAAAAAATATTTGAAGTAATTCTTAATATTTGTACGTGTATGTAATTGAGGTGACGAGATGTTAACAGCATACAATGAGCAATTAGAGCAAGTTTTCGCACCACATGCGTCCAAACAAGAGCAGTATTTTTGTCCAATTTGTAAAGCGGCTGTCATTTTAAAACAAGGGGCCACTAAAAGCGCCCACTTTGCCCATCAATCCAATCTCCATTCTACACGTCAGATGCAAGGTGAATCTGAACAACATCATCGTTGCAAATCTCATTTATATCTTCAATTAAAAAAGAGCCATGCTGATGTTAGATTAGAACCTTATTTGAAAGCAATTAACCAAATTCCAGACTTGATTGTAGGACATTGGGCATTAGAAATACAATTAAGTATGATTTCTTACGAACTAATGAGACAACGTACGATAGGGTTAACGCAGCTAGGCTATCATGTCTTATGGCTTACAGCATTGCCTAAAATTAAACAAGGTCGCTTCATTCTGACCCAACTTCATCAACAAGCAATTTTACCAGAGTCTTATTCACTCTTTTGTATCAATACGAAGACAGATAGTATTTATCGAATTTCACAACTTGTTCCGCTTACAGCAACACAATTTTATGGAGAAATGACCATGATTCCTGTCGCACAGCTTTGCCAATATTTAAGTCATCAAGCGCCTGAAGAAATGGTTGTTCGTAAATTATCGACTGCGACAATCTTAAGCTATATAAGACAATGTCGTCAAAAAAACAATGTGCGAGAACCTACAATATCGTTAATGTACCAATTACAATTAACAGATGAACAGGTTATTAAATTAACTGGATTTTTATTTCCAGAACAAATTTATATTCGTACGCATGCTGTTTTATGGCAGTTATGGATATTGAAGAGTATACAAAGTCAAGTGCCGAGCCACGCACTTCTAGCTAAAAACATAAAATTGCGGCAATTTGCTGTGATAGAAGTGGATTCATCAAAAATAATCAATAGCATAATAGCGCGATATATTAAATTTTTAAATTTATAAGTGAATAGTGTGCATTATTGTAAGAAAAATGAGAAAATAAGATTAATATTAACACCAAGAGGAGGAAAAATAATGTCACAACAACTCACAAGAGAACAACAAGAACAAAAATATCCTGAATACTCATGGGATTTAACAACTATTTTTGAAAGTGATGAAGCTTGGGAAAAAGCATTTAAAACAGTTGAAAGCTATTTAGGAAAAGAAGCTCAATTTAAAGGTCACTTAGGTGATGACGCCGAAACATTATATCAAGCTTTATCACTCGAAGATGAAATTGAAACTGAACTTGAATCTGTATACGTCTATGCACATTTAAAGCAAGACCAAGATACAGCAAACGATCAATATACTGGTTTTGAAGCACGTGCACATCAATTAGCAATTAAAATAAGTTCAGCTTGGAGCTTTTTAGTACCTGAATTACTTCAAATAGATGAGAAAACAATTGAATCTTATGTTGCCTCTCATGAAGGATTGAAACGCTTTGAGTTCGATTTACAATTAATCAACGAAAAGCGTCCGCATATTTTAGATGCTGAGCAGGAAAAATTACTAACTGAGGCACAAGATGCACTATCAACCCCAAGCAATGTATTTAGTATGTTTGATAATGCAGACCTTACTTTTGAAGATGTAACGGATAAAGAGGGTCAAAAACACCCATTAACGCAAGGTACATTTATTAAATATTTAGAGTCTGATGATCGTGTACTACGCAAATCTGCTTTTGAAAATGTATATAAAGCCTATGGAAGCTACAACAATACGTTAGGTGCTACGCTAGCAGGAGAAGTGAAAAAACATGTATTTAATGCACGATCACATCATTATGAGAGTGCCCGTGCGCAAGCTTTAGGAAATAACAATATTCCTGAAGAAGTTTATGATAACCTCGTGAAAACAGTCCATGAATATTTGCCGTTATTACATCGATATACAAAATTAAGAAAATCATTGTTAGGTGTAGACGATTTAAAAATGTACGATATGTATACACCAATGGTTAAAGATATCAAGTTCGAAATGCCTTACAATGAAGCGGTTGATTGGATGTTAAAAGGTTTGGAACCAATGGGGGAAGAATATTTAAATGTGATTAAAGAGGGCTTAAACAATCGCTGGGTAGACGTATATGAAAATAAAGGAAAACGTTCAGGTGCTTATTCATCAGGTGCGCATAAAACGAATCCGTTTATTTTATTGAACTGGTCTGATACTGTTTCTGATTTATATACGTTAGTCCATGAGTTTGGTCATTCAGCGCATAGTTATTTTAGCCGTCAAAATCAACCATCTAACATGAGTGATTATTCTATTTTCGTAGCTGAAGTGGCTTCAACTTGTAACGAAGCATTAATGAGCCATTACATGGATAAACACCTTGATGATAAACGCCGTCTATTATTATTAAACCAAGAATTAGAGCGCTTTAGAGCCACGCTTTTCCGTCAAACGATGTTTGCAGAGTTTGAGCATAAAATTCATCAAATTGAGGAAGCAGGGGAGCCATTAACAGCTAATCGTATGAATGAAGAATACGCTACATTGAATCGTCAATACTTTGGTGACACAGTAGAAACAGATGAAAACATTAGTAAAGAGTGGTCTAGAATTCCTCATTTCTATATGAACTATTATGTCTATCAGTACGCAACAGGTTATAGCGCTGCACAAAGTTTAAGTCACCAAATTTTAACTGAAGGTCAACCAGCCGTTGAACGTTACATCAATGAATTTTTGAAAAAAGGAAGTTCAAATTATCCAATTGAAATCTTAAAAAATGCTGGTGTAGATATGACAACACCACAACCGATTGAGGATGCATGTAAAGTCTTTGAACAAAAATTGGATGCCTTTGAAAAATTAATGAAAGCTTGATAGATATGAATTCGTTTACAATATGACGGTTTTGTGAAATTTTTAATTTTTAGTCCTTAAATGGTTGAAACCATAAAACACTCGTGTTATATTATGAGCATGAAATTAATCACATAACAAACATACCCCTTTGTTTGAAGTGAAAAATTTCTCCCATCCCCTTTGTTTAGCGCCGTGTCGAAACACGGCGTTTTTTATTTGTCCTTTTTTAGCTATGTTCTTATTCTAAATTCTGTACTATGCCTTTATTACATATTCATTAACTAAGAGCGTGTCATGTTAACGTTATTCAGGAGTTCGTCACCGATAGGATTAAAGTCTGTCTTGCGATAGCAATCGACAAAATGAAGCGTCATCAACACTGATAGCGTGAAGCAAAAACAAACACTAGACAAGTGTTGTCGCCTACTAGCTCCTAGCTATAAACGTCAAATTTGTCTAGTGTCATTTCATTTATTAATAATAGTCATATTTACATCTTTGATTTCCAAAAGACGCCCTCAGGATAAGTCATTTTCGTAATCTTCTGCTGCAACATTAATTTTTTTAATTCTTTTTTTAAAGTTTTCTCTGGCCATTCATAAATTGTCAATAACTCTTCTTCTGTCACCAACTGTTTTTGTTGAATATAATCAGCTAAATTCGGCGGTAAAGATTTTTCGATAGGGCTTCCCATCATTTCATTAATAATATACGTATAGATATGATATGGGTACAGGCCTTCTACTTTTAAACCTTCTTCTTGAATATCTTCATTAAAAAAGACAAGAGAAGGGGCTTGTTCAACTTCCATTTCTCGAGCGATATGGAGATCCACTTTTAAACTTTCACGCAACTGCCCGTTCTTTAAATCATCTTTGTAAACGTCTAAATCTAAACCTGCATTAATTATACATTTACGTATCATTTCTTCTGTAACAATGTCGGGCTTGGGGATAATCTCATTTTGAATTAAATGCATAAAACGATGTGCACGTGCACGTCCTTGTAATTCGGCAGCTTTAAATGCAAGTGCAATGTTATCCCGATCTGAAGTGCTTTGTGCTTGACATTTTGTTAAAACACGCAAAGAAGGGTTTAATATATGACGAATACGAATATATTGATGGTATTCAATGCGTAACTTTGACAAAATCGCAGAAAGTTTAAAGCTGTCCATACTAAATGGATCAAAAAAAGAGTAAATTTCAATCTTACTTACAGGTGAAAGATTTGAATCTTCACGACAAGTATTCACGATAGCTCTCAATTCTTTCGTCATGTTATTTCACCTACAATTAATTTTCTATATTGACCATATGATTTGCGGTTAAACTTAGTCTTTCATACAAGTAATCGCCCACGCCATACGGAAGTTGTGCTTCTGTAATAGCAATGTGCATGTTTTCCAACCATGCGGCTTTTGCTTGATGGTCTATCGGAAAAGACATGTGACGCATTCTTAACATCGGATGCCCATGTTCTTGCGTATATAAGTCCGGTCCACCTAGAAATTGCGTTAGAAACTGTTTTTGTTTGCGTGCCGTTTCTGCAAAATCGCCAGGAAACAAATGATTAATTCTATTATCTTGTTCTACTAGTCTATAGAAATGATCAATTAAGGCGTATAACTTTTCTTGCCCAATCACTTCGTAAGGTGTCTGTGCCATCTTCATCACCGCTCAAGTTTCGTATTATATATAAATGATAACATGAATTTTTACATTTCAAAGCAAAAACACTTGTACATAAACTGTTTACATGTCATACTATTGAATTTTGTGAATGGATTCTTCATCAATTGAATGAAACAACGCTTGTATAGTTTACAATCATCTTTTCTTCTTATTTATGTTTTGATTATGTTTTTTGTATTCAAAAAAGCGTTGTACTTTATTTTTTGGCGTATCCGGTTCTAATTGTAGTTGGTCTAATAGTTGATGAAATGCATGTTTTCCTGTTTCAAAATCTGATACTTCAAACTCTAGTTCGTAATCTTCAGTATCTAAATACGTACTATGGTCTAAGACAAGTAAACCGTGTGCTGTTTCAGTTTCAAGACGATAGGTTGTTAATGCGCCTAGAACTAGTAGATCTTGCACAGCTACGTGACGTAGTTCGAGAACTTCTTGTATGGATGAGTCAATGATATCAACAGGGACACGTTTATCTTGTTTAGGTGACCAAGTCACTTGTGCATTGTGTTCTAATAAACCAACTTGATCGGGCACTTTCAACGTCATCTCATTAGAAGCGTTTTGCTTTTCTCGTATTCTTAAAGCCATTTTCTGTGATTGAATTTGAAAGTCTGGTGTATCAATGTAATAATTAACTTGCTTAAAAGGGGATTGCTGTGAAAAATAATGCGCCTTAATCTTCTCGTAATGCGCTTTATTGAGTCGTTGTTTAAATTCAATTTCTCGTTCAATTGACATTGATGATCACTCCTTATTGACTTATTATGCCGAAGTATGTGATGTTTTGAAAGTAATTCACATGAGTTTGTTTTGAACGATGAGTGTCACGTTAAATTATGTTAAAATGTTACGTGATGAGGAGGAAAAGATATGCGCATTTATGTCAACGAAGTTAAAATTCAAGATAATCGTATCTTATGTTATACGGATGAACCTACGAAAGGTTTTACTGAAGCGGGACAAATGCTTGCTGATAGTGATCGTCACGCCTTTGTTTATTTATTAGATGATGGATCTTCGTTCTCGTACTTATTGTTTGTACAAGAAACTTGGCCAATGCTTCATGAACATCGGGGCAAAGAAGTTGTGATTAACGATGAATTAACGTTAACGCAATTTTCTCCTGAGTTGGACTACTTATTAGAAAACATAGAAGGTAATTCCAATTATGGAAAAGAATTTGTGACTGCCGTAGAAGAAACATTTGAACTCGTATGAAGCGGAGTGAAGTGAGATGAACCAATGGGAAATTTTTCTAGCACCATATCAACAAGCGATTGACGAATTAAAAGTAAAGCTGAAAGGCTTAAGAAAGCAATATGAAGTTGCAGAATATAATTCACCAATCGAATTCGTGACAGGGCGTGTTAAACCCATTACGAGCATTATTGATAAAGCGAATAAAAGGGGTATTCCATTCGATCGTTTACGTGAAGAAATGTATGATATTGCCGGTTTACGAATGATGTGTCAATTTGTAGATGATATTGACATTGTGGTTGATTTACTACGTCAACGTCAAGACTTTAAGGTCATCGAAGAGCGTGATTATATTAGTAATACTAAGCAAAGTGGATACCGTTCATATCATGTGATTATTGAGTACCCAATTGAAACATTAGATGGTTCAAAGTCAATTTTAGCTGAGATTCAAATTCGTACTTTAGCCATGAATTTTTGGGCAACGATTGAGCATACGCTACGTTATAAATATGATGGGGATTACCCACCCGAAATTCAAACGAGATTAGAACGTGCAGCTGAAGCCGCTTTCTTATTAGATGAAGAAATGTCAGAAATTAAAGAAGAGATTCAAGAAGCTCAAAAATATTATTCGAAAAAACGTGCAAACAAGCATGAGGATCGCGGGGTGGATTGATGCGCTACGTTATATTATCTAAAGGAGATTCAAAATCTGAAGCACTGAAACATAAAATGATGTGCCATATGGAAGATTTTAAAATGATCGAGGATCCAGAAAATCCTGAAATCGTTATTTCAGTAGGCGGTGATGGAACTTTATTACAGGCTTTTCATCATTATAGTCATATGCTGTCTCGATGTGCGTTTGTCGGGATACATACAGGTCATCTCGGATTTTATGCGGATTGGTTACCACATGAGGTAGAAAAATTAATTATAGAGATTAATAACTCTGAATTCCAAGTCATTGAATATCCATTGCTAGAGATTGTTATTCGCTACAATGATAAAGGTTATGAAACACGCTACCTCGCGCTTAATGAAGCCACTATGAAAACGGAAAATGGAACAACGCTTGTTGTAGATTTAGACATTCGTGGTCAACACTTTGAACGATTTAGAGGGGACGGGTTATGTATCTCTACGCCTTCTGGTTCGACCGCTTACAATAAAGCATTAGGTGGTGCATTGATTCATCCTTCATTAGAAGCAATTCAAATTGCTGAAATTGCATCAATCAATAACCGAGTTTTCCGTACGGTTGGCTCTCCCTTAGTGTTACCTAAACATCATACATGTCATGTGAAACCGGTCAATCACGATAGCATTTTAACGACCATTGATCATGTGAGTGTTAAACATAAAAATGTTAATGCGATTCAATACCGTGTTGCTAACGAAAAGATTCGTTTTGCACGCTTTAGACCTTTCCCATTCTGGAAACGTGTTCACGATTCATTTATTTCTAGTGGTGATGAATCGTGATATTTAAATATCATATCCAAACGTCTATGACACTAAAGTCATTCTTATATGCACAACAATTTTCTAAAAAGACGATTAGCGCCATTAAACAAAATGGCGCTTTACTTGTTAATGGTGATCCGAAGACTGTACGTTATACGTTACAAAGTGATGATACTTTAGAAGTACATCTTCCTAAAGAGCTTCCGAGTCCGTATCTTCAGCCTTTTCTAGCACCGCTGGATATTTTGTATGAGGATGAATGGCTACTTGTTGTCGTGAAGCCACAACAACAAAATACGGCACCTTCACGAGAACATCCTCATGAAAGTTTAGTTGAACAGGTTTTAGCGTATATGCAGCTACACAATGAACGGGGCATCCCTCATGTTGTTACACGGTTGGATCGTAATACAACAGGAATTGTTATTATTGCGAAATCACGTCATGTGCATCATTTAATGAGTCATATTGAGATTGAAAAATACTATGAGTGTATTTGTCATGGGGTGCTAGAACAAAATGGTTTCATTGATGCACCCATCGCTCGGGATACAGAAAGCATTATTAAACGTATGGTTTCTGAAGACGGTAAGTCCGCACTGACATATTATGCACCTATTAAAAATTTCAAGACTTATACATGGTGCCGTGTTAAACTTGAAACGGGTAGAACGCATCAGATTCGTGTTCATTTCGAATACATCAATGCACCATTAGTAGGGGATACATTATATGGAGGAGCACACCCTACTTATCAAACACAATTATTGAAATGCGCAGAAGTCAGGTTTGTACATCCATTGACAAATAAAGAAATAAACATCAGGAATCAACATCCAAACTTCGAGCAAGTTTTAACCACTTTGTAGATATACGGATTGATGGAGGTGGCAAATGTGGCTAATGAAAATGAACAAATCATTTTAGATGACGAAGAAATATTCGACAAAGACTTGTTGGATGACTTAATAGCTAATGAGGATATTGATGGTTTTAGAGAAGAATTTTTAGCACTGCACTCATATGAACAAAGTGAATACTTTGAAGTGAGTGATGACGATATACGTCAAAAAATGTATCGATATTTATCTCCCGATGAAGTGGCTGAGTTTTTCGAGAGTTTAGAAATTGATGAAGAAGAATATGAAGATTTATTTGAAGAAATGAACGCGGCCTATGCGAGTAAAGTACTTGAACATATGTCGTACGATAATGCGGTAGATATTTTAAATCAGCTATCGAAAAAGAAAATTGCAAGCTTATTAATGTTGATGAATCGTGAGGACGCTAAAGAAATTAAAGCGTTACTTCATTATGATGAAGATACTGCCGGCGGTATTATGACAACGGAATTTATTTCTTTGACAATCAATACCCCGGTGCACGAAGCGTTAATGAGGGTAAAAGAACAAGCGCCAGATGCGGAAACCATTTACGTGATATTTGTTGTAGACGAAGAGAAAAAACTTGTCGGTGTCTTATCATTAAGGGATTTAATTATAGCTGAAAATGATACTTATATTGAAGATATTATGAATGAGCGTGTCATCAGTGCTAATGTTGCTGATGACCAAGAAGACGTCGCACAGACAATGAGAGACTATGACTTTATTGCTATGCCCGTACTCGACTATCAAAATCATTTACTAGGGATTATTACTATCGATGATATCGTGGACGTTATGGATGAAGAGGCAAGTGAAGACTACTCTCGTTTAGCCGGTGTATCGGACATTGACTCTACAGATGATTCGATTTTTCAAACCGCATTTAAACGGTTGCCTTGGTTGCTGATTTTAACAGTTTTAGGGATGATTACAGCATCTATTTTAGGTTCTTTTGAAGAAACGCTTGAAAAAGTGGCTTTACTTGCTGCTTTTATACCAATTATTAGCGGGATGTCTGGGAATTCTGGAACGCAGTCTTTAGCCGTAGCTGTACGTAATATCTCCACGGGTGATATTAAAGAAAAAAGTAAAATCAAACTCGCCTTGCGTGAATCCGGGAGTGGTTTCTTAACAGGTATTACTTGCGCAACGAGTTTATGCTTTATTATTATCATTTTATACGGACAACCTTATCTTGCCCTCATTGTTGGAACGAGTTTAACGATTGCGATGACAGTAGGGACAACGATTGGGTCTGTCATTCCACTTGTAATGAATCGTATAGGCATTGACCCTGCAGTTGCAAGCGGACCTTTTATTACTACAATTAATGATATAGTAAGTATGTTAATCTATTTCGGATTAGCAACGTCATTTTTAACCTAAGGGGGTACTCATGGAATTTGTATCACTAGTCATTGTCATAGTTGCGGCTATGATTACACCAATATTGATTAACAGATTGAAAATTTCATTTTTACCTGTCGTCGTAGCTGAAATTTTAATGGGTATCGTGATAGGTAATTCATTTCTAAATCTTGTTCATCGTGACGAAGTACTGAACATTCTATCCACATTAGGTTTTATTTTTCTTATGTTTTTAAGTGGTTTAGAAATTGATTTCAATGCATTTAAAAAAGATAAATCGAATAAAAAGAAAGAAGATGCAAAGGTTCCGAACCATTTACGCATCGCTTTGTCTGTGTTTATGCTTATCATGATTATCTCCATAGCTCTTGCATTCGCATTCAAATGGATGGGGCTTATTGATGATGTGCTATTAATGGTGATTATTATATCAACCATTTCACTTGGTGTTGTCGTTCCTACTTTAAAAGAAATGAACTTGATGAGTACGACTATTGGACAATTGATATTGTTAGTCGCTGTGCTTGCAGATTTAGCGACGATGTTATTACTCACAGTTTATGGGGCCGTACATGCATCAGGTGCTGAAACGCTTTGGCTTATAGGAATATTAGTCGTCTTTACAGTTGTATTTTACTTCTTAGGCGGATTGTTCAAAAAAGCACCATTTTTACAAAAACTGATGGATGGAACGACGCAAATTGGTATTCGTGCCGTGTTTGCGCTTATTATTTTACTCGTGGCACTTGCTGAAGGTGTCGGCGCAGAAAATATTTTAGGGGCTTTCTTAGCGGGTGTTGTCGTTTCTTTATTAGGACCGACACAAGATCTTGTTGAGAAGTTAGATTCATTTGGTTACGGATTCTTTATTCCAATATTTTTTATCATGGTCGGTGTCGATTTAAATATTCCATCTTTGATTAAGGATCCTATGATTTTATTAATTATTCCTGTGTTAATAGGGGCCTTTATTATTTCAAAACTGATTCCTGTATTATTACTTAAAAAATGGTTTGATATGAAAACAACCATTGCATCTGCCTTTTTACTGACTTCAACATTATCACTCGTCATTGCAGCAGCTAAAATCGCAGAAAAGCTGGGCACGATTAGTAAAGAAACTTCGGGTGTCCTTGTTTTAAGTGCGGTTATCACATGTGTTTTTGTACCTATAGTGTTTAAAAAACTTATACCTATTCCAGATGAGATGCAACGTTCTATTAAAGTCGCAATGATAGGTAAAAACCAACTTTCTATTCCAATTGCACAAGGTTTAAGATCTCAGTTATATCAGATTTCACTTTATTACCGAAAAGATTTAACAGATCATCGCACATTATCAGATGATATCACGATGATTGAGATGGCAGATTATCACCCTGCAATATTAGAACGTTTAGGTCTTTTTGATAGTGATATCGTTGTATGTTCGACTAATGATGATGAAATCAACCGACGCGTCGCATTAATGGCAAAAGATCATGGCGTAGAGCGCGTGATATGTCGCCTTGAAGCGAGTGATGAAGCACAAACATTAAGTAGTAAAGGTATTGAGTTGTTCAGTAATTTCCAAAGTAATCAGATTTTATTAAAAGGTATGATTGAAACACCAAACATGCTGAACTTATTAAGCAATGTGGAAACATCGCTTTATGAAATTGGAATGTACAATTATGCATTTGATCAAATGCAATTGCGTAACTTTCCATTTGGTGGCGATATTATCTTTGTACGAATTATCCGCAATAATGAATCTATCGTACCGCACGGGGATACTCAACTTCAATATGGCGATCGTCTTATTGTTACAGGTACGAAAGAGTACGTTGATCAACTTAAAATTGAATTGGAAATGTTTTAAATTACGAAGATATACACGACTCAGTTCTCACAGTCTCATTTTCATTGAGGCTGTGATCAATTCCAAAATAAATAGCGCTAGATGATTGATTATAAGCATCGTCTTAGCGCTTCTTTTTTATGATAAAACTTCGTATTGAATAATTCTACTTTCCGAGAAGACAGCCTCAGCCTGTAGTCTTCGGCTCGTTCTGTTCCATGGGAGTATCTGTTTTGGAGTGATATGACAAAAATTTTGCATTTTAAATGGTACATAGTAGAACAGAAATATATATGAGTAAGAAATTTTAGAAGAGATAAAAGCAAAAAACAACATAGGCTGGGCCGAATTATATAAACATTTAGATATAAAATACAAATCCCTTTAATTAGCAAACAAGGGATTTTGTATATAGAGTATAAGTATTTTGATTATTTGTATATTCATTGATTTATATTAATAAAATAGAATACCTAAGATTATACCTATCAAAACAATAGACCAAGAAGGCAATTTAAAATACATTAATAATATGAATAATGAGCTGACTAAAGCAAAATCTAATTCGGATTTAATCGTTGATGTCCAAATCGGGTTATAAAAAGTAGCAATAAGTATACCAACTACACCTGCACTTATCCCTTTCAAAAATCCTTCAGCATAAATATTAGATTTAATATTATCCCAGAATGGCAAAATTCCAAATAACAAAAGAAATGCTGGTAGAAAAATGGCAATAGTAGCCAATATTGCTCTTCCAACACCTTCTATAGACATCCCAATATATGAAGCAAATGTAAATAACGGTCCGGGTACAGCTTGAGCAGCAACATAACCTGTTATGAAGTTATCGGGCGATATTAATCCTGATGGTAAAAACTCATTTTTCAATAAAGGTAAGATAACATGACCTCCCCCCAAAAACTAAAGACCCTGATCTATAAAACTATCAAACATTTTTAACCATAGATTATTTGTCATAGAACTGGCTAAAGGTAATAAGGTTAATAGTAAAAAGAATAATGATAATGAAAAAACACTTAACTTTTTAGATAGTTTGAATGAATTGTTTTTTATTTTAGTTCTATTTGTTGAACTTTGCTTTAGAAAGATGAGACCATATACACCGGTTATTGATAGTGCAATAACCTGTACATAAAGATTATTACTAATGATAACATAAGAACAAACAATGCTAATACAATAGTGGTTTTGGTATTGGTTAATTTTTTACCCATTCCTATAATAGCTTGAGCTACAACAGCAACAGCTACGAGTTTTAAACCTTGCATCCAAGTAAAACTTGTATCACTACTCGTAAATAGCGATGAAAAAAGCATTAGTATAATTACAGAAGGCGCGTAAATCCGATAAATGAGATAAATGAGATAATACCTCCACCGACGCCACCTCTTATAGTTCCTATACCAATACCTACTTGGCTACTTGCAGGACCGGGTAAAAACTGGCAAAGTGCTACCAAATCAGAATACTCTTTTTCATCAAGCCATTTTCTTTTTTTACATATTCATCATAAAAATAGCCTAAATGGGCAGTAGGTCCGCCGAATGATAATAAACCAAGTTTTAATGCAACAAAAAATATATTTATACATAAAACCCTCCTTGTATTTGGCAGATTCATCCTTTACTTAACTATTGAATTCTTTAATTTTTTTGCCAATTTCATCTCTAATACGCTGGAATTCTGACCACTCTTTACCTGCTGGATCATCAAATCCCCAGTGCTCTTTTTTTACGTTTGGTGGTAGTGTAGGACAATTATTGTCTGCATCGCTACATAAGGTCACGACTAAATCCGATTGTTTTAAGATATCATCATCAATCAAGTCGGATGTATGATTTGAGATATCAATATTTACTTCTTTCATAGCTTCTATTGCTTTAGGATTAACACCATGTTTCTCAATACCAGCAGAATACACATTCCAATTTTCACCTAATATTTTCTTTCCCCAACCCTCAGCCATTTGACTACGACATGAATTTCCAGTACATATAAAATAAATTGTTTTCTTTTCCATAATTCATTCCCCATTTCTTAAAATATGATTAGTGTAAGGTATAAACCCAAGAGTGTTACAAATAATACTGGGATAGTAATAACGATTCCAGTTTTAAAGTATGTTCCCCAAGAAATCTTTACACCTTTTTGAGTTAAAACATGTAGCCACAATAATGTTGCTAAAGAACCAATGGGTGTAATCTTAGGCCCTAAATCAGAACCGATGACATTCGCATAAACCATACCTTCTTTTAATATTCCTGTAGCACTGGATTGACCAATCGCTATCGCATCTATTAAAACAGTTGGCATGTTGTTCATAATTGAAGATAAGAAAGCAGCTATAAAGCCCATGCCTATGATACTGCTGAATAATCCATGATTTGAAATGTTTGATAGTACATTAGCCAAAGTTGTTGTGATTCCTACGTTTTTTAAACCAAATACAACTAAGTACATACCGATAGAAAATAGAACAATATTCCAAGGAGCACCTTTAATTACTTTTTTAGTATGAACTGCTTTAGATTTACGGGCTAACAATACAAAGATGAAAGCAATGATGCCAGCAATAATTGATACAGGGATCTGTATAAACTCACTAATAAGATAGCCTAAGACCAGTATTGCTAATACAACCCACGAAAACTTAAATAATTTAGGATCTTTAATTGCATTTTTAGGCTCTGTAAGATCTTGTGTATCGAACGTTTTAGGTATAGATTTTCTGAAATATAACCATAAAACGAGAATACTAGCAATGAGAGAGAATAGATTAGGAATAAGCATTCGGCTAAAATATTCAATAAATCCAATATCAAAGTAATCTGCAGAAACGATATTAACTAAGTTACTTACAATTAAAGGTAATGATGTAGTATCCGCTATAAAACCGCTAGCAATAATAAAAGGGAAAACCATTTTTTCATTAAATCCTAGATTTCTTACCATTGCTAATACAATAGGCGTTAAAATTAAAGCTGCACCATCATTTGCGAAAAACGCAGCTACTATCGCTCCTAATAGCATGATTAAAACAAACATTTTTAAACCGTTACCGTTTGAAGTCTTAACCATATGTATCGCAGCCCATTCAAAAAAGCCAATCTCATCTAATATTAGTGAAATGAGAATAACAGCTACAAAAGTTAAGGTAGCATTCCAAACAATACCTGTTACTTCTAATATATCGGAAAAACTTACAACCCCTGTAATGATAGCAACGATAGCTCCAATTAAAGCTGTAATACCAATATCTAATCCTCTAGGTTGCCATATTACAAAGATTAAAGTTAAAAGAAAAATCACAATTGCTAAAATGGTCATCAACACTCACCTGATTTCACATTTTTGCATACACAACGTTGATTAGATGTATTAATGGTGTTTAAGTTTTGAATAATATCATCTAAAATAACATGATTAAGTTGATACATGTGTTTGTTACCTTTTTTTCGTGAGGTAACTAACTCACTTTCTACTAAGAATTTCATATGATAACTTAATGTAGGTTGCGAAAATTGAAAATGCTCCAGCAAGTCACAAGCGCATAATTCGCCACAAGATAGTAAGTCTAGTATTTCTAACCGACTTGGATCTGATAAAACTTTTAATAGTGCTGATAGTTCTTTATAAGACATTAATCTACCTCCTTGATAATAAATAGATTAACATCTATATAGATTACTGTCTATGTTCTATTCTATATATCGTCTGACGAGTCATAACAACTTCTTTTGCTATAGCGCTAATAGACTTGCTCAGTTTAAGTAATGCAACAGCACGATAATAAACTAAACGTTTGTATGGATCTTTAGCACGAGGAGAATAAAGTACAGGACGCCCCTTATAAATACCTTTTTCTTTTAAGTAGTTAACGGTTTGAATAATCTCATCATAATTTCGTCCTAATCTAACAATTGATTCCACCACTAAACGGTCTCCCATTCTCACGAAATTCAACTTTTCTAGTATTTTCTGAAATGAATTTTGTTGACAGTTATAAAGGCGTTAATGTTAAAGGGGATGACTTTTTGCTAATAAAACAGGATTACGTTTAAAACAAGTATTAAATGATGGATGGGCGTTTTCATACCCAATGTTTCCTTTTTTATGGAGGTACTTAAATGATTGAAAATTTAGCTGACTTTCCCTGAAGCAGAATGTCAAAAAACTATGGGAAGGTATCATATACTTGAATGTTATTTAAAGAATTTAAAATTAGTAAGAGCAGTTAGTAATTTAGCAAAAGTGCCAAATCGTCCACTTGATAATTGACAACAAAGTAGGGCAGAATATGTGATATAGTTTTAAAATTTAAGACCAGATGGTAAAATTAAAAGTATCATGTTATTAAAAGATAAAGGAGTAATCACATTGATGAATCTTGAAGGTAAAACTTTTGTAGTGATGGGTATTGCGAACAAACGAAGCATCGGTTTCGGTGTTGCAAAAGTATTGGATCAACTAGGGGCGAAGTTAGTATTTACATACAGAAAAGAAAGAAGCTTTAAAGAGCTAGATAAATTAATTGATCAGTTAAATCAATCTGAAAAACACGTTTATCAAATCGACGTTCAAAGCGATGAAGATGTTGTGAATGGCTTTGAACAAATCGGTCAAGATGTGGGGAAAATTGATGGCGTTTTCCATTCCATCGCTTTTGCACGTGTAGAAGAGTTAAGAGGTCGTTTTTCAGATACATCTCGTGATGGTTTCTTACTTGCACAAGATATTAGTGCATACTCACTTACGATTGTTGCGCGTGAAGCAAGAAAAATTATGAATGAAGCGGGTAGTATCGTGACTTCAACCTATATTGGCGGTGAGTTTGCTGTACCAAACTACAATGTGATGGGTATCGCTAAAGCTAGCCTCGAAGCGTCAGTGAAATATTTAGCAGCAGATTTAGGTCAGGATAATATTCGTGTCAACGCGATATCTGCTGGTCCTATTCGTACGTTGAGTGCGAGAGGTGTCGGTAGCTTCACTACAATTTTAAAAGAGATTGAAGAACGCGCACCATTGAAACGTAACGTTGATCAAGAAGAAGTAGGTAAAACTGCAGCTTATTTATTAAGTGACTTTTCATCAGGCGTTACTGGAGAAAACATTCACGTGGACGCTGGTTTCCACGCGATTCGCTAAGTCATTGATAGGATAAAGAAAAGCGATTAAACAGGTTTCTCCTACGTAATTGAGTTGACAGTTTAGCGCGCTAATCTAATAAGTGATAAAAAAAGCAATTTCGCTCATCGAGAGGGAAATTGCTTTTTTCGTTGAATCTCAAAACTGAAATTCGAGGCGTTTTTAATCGTTCTTTATAAAGCCATATGACATTTATATCTTTTAAAAAGACTTAGAGAATACTGTTATCATCTACATTACTTTGTGCTTTGTGTAAAATTTGATGACGATATTTGTAAACATTTCGTGCAATTGTCTTAAGGACAGCATATAACGGAACAGCTACCAAGATAAGCATGAAACCGCCTAAACTACCAGAAGCTAAAATAACAATAATAATTGTTAATGGGTGGATGTTTAAAGATTTACCCATTACGTTAGGCGTGATAACATTACCTTCTAATTGTTGCGCTATTAAAGTGACAACACAGACCCATATAAAGGTTGAAGGACTTTGAATCAATCCTAAGATACCTGCTGGTAAAAATGCCATCCATGGTCCTAGAAATGGAATCATATTTGCTACGATGGCGAACATGACGAGTAATAATGTATATTCTAGACCAATGATACTATAGCCGATGTACAAAATTGTTCCGAGGATTAAACTCACTGTAACTTGACCTTGAATATAAGATTTTAATGTTTGGTTCAAATCTTTTAAAAGTGTAACGACAAATATTTTACGCTCACCATTAAAAAAACGTGCAACTGCTGGAATAAAACGTTCGTGATCTTTCAACATATAGATTAAGAAAAACGGAACTAAAATTAACAAGAAAAGTGTGGACACAATACTTGTTACAATATTGAGTGAGTTAGATAAAATATTTGATGCCATTTCACTAATGTAAGAAACGATATCATTAATTTTGTCAGTGACTTGTGATGGAAGTCGATCACGTTGGTCTAATGCAAAATTAATAAGACGTTCAGCTTCACGTTGTATAAACGGGATTTGGTGAATCAGATTCTCAATTTGTGTTGCAATGACAGGTCCAATAACACCAATGACAGCACCAATAAGGGCTGTAAGACCAAGTAAAATAATTGTAATACTTGCCCAACGTGGAATATGCCGTTTTTCTAACATCTTTTGAAAAGGCAAACAAATATAGAATAAAAAGCCACTTAATAGTAAGGGCAATAGGATAGATTGAATAATGATAACGATCGGCATAAAGATATGATTGACATCTATGAATAATTTAATGAGTAAAAATAAAAGCAACAGTGCGATGCCTGAACGAAACCACACTTTATTCGTCATAAATTGTTCCTCCTTTTGTAAACACTTATATTTTAGTATAGCCCAACTGAATACGTGTTAAAAGAAAAAAATGAAATCTCGACAATAAATCTTTTCAATTTTTATTTAGTATGTGAATTTTAATAATAAGTTGCACGGAATTTATTAAATGTGTATACTGATAGCAGATTTATCAGAAAATTTAAAAATTTAACGGGATGATAGGGGGCATGTGTATGTTAGAAGTGATTGTGGGATGGCTAAATGAAGTGGTGTGGAGTAAACCGCTCGTTTATGGTTTGTTACTTACAGGTATCGCTTTTAGTTTAATGACACGTTTTTTACAGGTTAGACATTTTAAAGAAATGATTCGATTAATGTTTCAAGGTGAAAAGTCACCGACAGGGATTTCAAGCTTTCAAGCGATTGCCTTGTCTTTAGCGGGTCGTGTCGGTACAGGGAATATCGTGGGTGTTTCCACTGCAATTTTTATTGGAGGCCCCGGAGCCGTTTTTTGGATGTGGATTACAGCATTTTTAGGGGCAGGCACAGCTTTTGTTGAATCAGCATTAGGCCAAATTTATAAAAAAGAAGAAGATGGAGAGTATCGAGGAGGTCCAGCTTACTATATCGAACGTGGCATCAAAGGAAAATTCGGCAAAATTTATGGGTTGATATTCGCAATTGTCACGATTATTTCTGTTGGTTTATTATTGCCAGGTGTTCAATCCAATGCAATTGCAAGTTCCATGCATAATGCATTTGGAATACCGTCATGGATTATCGCCGTAGTACTAGCGGTCATTTTAGCATTAATTATTTTTGGTGGTGTCAAATGGATTGCCAATGTAGCAACAGCTGTTGTCCCTTTTATGGCAATTATTTATATTTTAATGGCTGTTGTTATTATTGTGTTAAATATCCAAGAAGTTCCTGCATTATTCGCACTGATTTTTAAATCGGCTTTTGGTATGGAAGCTGCATTTGGAGGCATTATCGGTGCAATGATTGAAATTGGTGTGAAACGAGGGCTTTATTCGAACGAAGCGGGCCAGGGGACAGGCCCCCATGCAGCTGCTGCGGCAGAAGTTTCTCACCCAGCGAAACAAGGTTTGGTTCAAGCGTTCTCTGTTTATGTTGATACGTTATTCGTTTGTACAGCAACAGCATTAATCATTCTTATTTCTGGCACATATAATACTACGGATGGGTCAATGGCTAAAAATGGGATGCCGAATTTAATTAAAGATGGTGGTATTTTCGTACAAAGTCCCGATGGCAGTAAAGATTACTCTGGAACTGCGATGTATGCACAAGCAGGGATTGATAAGGCGATTCAAGGATCAAGTTATCATTTTGACCCAAGTTTTTCAGGATTCGGCTCATACTTTATAGCGATTGCACTGTTCTTTTTCGCATTCACAACGATTCTCGCTTATTATTATATTGCCGAGACGAATGTAAGTTTCTTAACGAATCGAATTGCTAAAAATCAGAATAAGTTTTGGCAAAATGTCACACGTCTTGTACTCATTGCTGCGACAGCTTATGGTGCAGTTAAAACTGCTGATACTGCTTGGGCAATGGGGGATTTAGGTGTCGGTATGATGGCTTGGTTAAATATTATTGCCATTTGGATTCTGCATAAACCTGCAATGCATGCATTAAAAGACTTTGAAAGACAGAAAAAAGAAAAAGGAACGGGCAAAACAGCAACCTATCAACCCGATCCGAAAGAGATTCCAACAGCTACATTTTGGTTAGAAGACTATCCTAAGCGATTGAAAGAGAATCAACTCGAGTAAATAATATAATATTTTATATAGTCTTTCGTTTAATAACATACCAAATAAGTCGCACATCATTTGATAGATAAATTCAAATTATATAATAAAATTAAGTTTTTAGATTAACACATGAGACGTCTCCTGATACAATGAGATTAATTCGTATGAGGAGGTGTCTTTTTATGACATCATTTACGCCAGGACAAATAACAGAAACACAATTTAAAAGTGATTATTTAGAAAGAGAAATCACATTATCCGTCTATTTACCGAAAGATTATTCGGATTTATATAAATCAAAAGTAATCATATGTTTTGATGGCCAAGACTTCTTTAGATATGGTCAACTTCATCGTGTATATGAAAAGCTGAGGAAAAAAGGTGAAGTTGAGCGTGCAATTATTATTGGTTTTCATTATGAATCAGTGAAAGATAGAAGTACTGAATTTCATCCACAAGGGGAAAAAGCAGCGAAGACGGTTCAAGCCGTAGTTAAAGAGTTACTTCCATGGATAGATCGTCAGTTTGCAACGTATAAGGTTGGCAATGCGCGCTTATTATTAGGAGATAGTTTAGCTGGTAGTATTGCACTTTTAACTGGCTTAAGTTATCCACGTGTGATGAGTCAAATTGGGATTTTGAGCCCTTATTATGACGACATTGTGAAACAGATTTTCGAAAGATGTCAGTTTAAATCACATTTAAATATTTGGCATGCGATCGGCAAAGAAGAATGTGATTTTAAATTACCGACTACAGGGAAACAAGCAGATTTCTTAACACCGAATCGTGCATTCAGAGATTTAGTAGAATGCGAGCAAGTGACTTATTATTACGAGGAATTGGATGGTGGACATAACTGGAAAACTTGGCAAAAAGAACTACCAAAAATACTCGTACACTTTTTAAGTAACTAATTATTAGAAAATTTGCTATAATAGAGGCAAGCGAAAACAAAGGAGGAATTGAAATGATTCTAGGGTTAGCGTTAATTCCATCAAAAGATTTCCAAAATGAGGTTAATGCATATCGTAAACGTTATGATAAACACTACACAAAGATTAAACCTCATATTACTATTAAAAGTCATTTTGAAATTGATGATCAAGAAATTGATAGTGTAAAAGCTGAAATTGAAAAACGTTTAGAAGGGGCTAAAGTTGTTGATATGCATGCAACAAAAGCTTCTAATTTTGCGCCAATCACGAATGTAATCTATTTCAAAGTTGAAAAAACAGAAGCGTTAGTGGATTTATTTAACCGCTTTGATGGAGACGATTTTTATGGGAAATCAGAGCATCCATTTGTTCCGCACTTTACAATTGCTCAAGGTTTAACGAGCCAAGAGTTCGAAGACATTTATGGTCAAGTTCGTTTAGCAGGTGTTGATCATAAAGAAACAATTGAGCAAATTTCATTGATGAAATATGATGACACAGAAGATGAATGGAAAGAAATTGAAACATATTCATTGGGGTAGAACGCGTGATAAGCGTTTTTGAAGATAGCCCTTCATCACGCATACTTAAATAATAAAAACCTTTTAAAGCAAACACTTTAAAAGGTTTTTTCGTACTGTCGATTTGCCTTGAATATGGCGATTGACAGTTTTTATTTGATTAGATCCAACCCTAGCATGTTGAATTATTTTAATATGTGTTTTTAAGTCAAAATTGGCCCTTGAAGTAAGTATGATTGTTTATGACTGATGACGTTTTACAAAATAGCTACCATAAAAAATAGCTAAGAAAAAGATAATCAGTGCTGCAAAATAAAAAGTATAAATAGGACTGCCAAAAAATTGTGATAGTGGTCCACCAAATAAAGGCCCTATCATAGCACCGAAGCCTTGTATACTATTAATCACGCCCCAAGTTTCTTCTTGTTCACTTGGATGGATAAAACTTGCCATGAAAGTGTTCCAAGCTGGCAACAGGATACCATAAAGCACACCAATGAAAAAGGCGATTATCCACACGACCACAATATGTGTTAAGAACGTTAAAATAAAAATAGAAGTACCGTAAATTACAAACCCTAAAAAGATAACGAAGTACATGAAACGTGTCGAATGGGCATCTATGATTTTTGATAAAAATAACATTGAAATGGTGCAACCTACGCCACCAATAACAATTGCAAGCGTGTATTCAAGCGTCGTCACACCGACTATATCCAAGGCATATTGCGGGAGCACAGGGACTAATGCACTGATTGCGAGCCCTTGCAATAAGATACCTGGAAATAAAATCAAATGACGTTTAGATACACTCACAATTTGACGTAATTGCTGCTTCACATTTTTCGTATTGTAATCGGTCAACTTAACTTTTACAAACCAATACAAGACGAACGCGATTGCGACACATAGCGACATTAAAAAATTGAAATGTGTTGGGTGAGATTTGAATATAAGGTTCATCGTAATCATACCGGCTAGCATCCCGGAGAGCCAAGAAAAATAGACATAGCCCATCTGTTTTCCTCGTGTTCGTTCATCGACACTTGCCAACATAATCACCCAAATTGGACACACAGCAATACCGAGCATAATAGAACTTAAAATGAGCACTACAGGTGAAGTAGGCATAAAGATAACTAAAAACAGGCTCACAAGGGCTAATATAAAACCTAAAGTGAGCACGATTGTTGGTCCAAGACGCTTTAAAACGAAGCCAACAAAAAAGTTACTAATAGAATCTGATATAAAATGTATGGAAATTGCAATTGAAGTGATACTGACTGCAATCGATGTTGCTGTTGGCAATAGGGGTAAATAACTCAGTACGTACATTCCTCGCGCAAATTCCATCAAAAATAAAATAACTAAGAGAATATAAAAATTTCTCATAGTCATTTTATTTGACGAGTAGTTTTGCATATAAAGGCACCTTTCCATAAACAGTTTCACATTGTGATGCGTTATAAAGTAGGTCGAGTAAATCCTGACATAAACGTTGTGTTGCATTAGGTTGACGTGCTTCTGCCATATTTTGAATCATCGTGTTGATTTCATTAGGATGACGTGTAAGATGTGTGACGATATCAATCGCTTCAGAAGGTGTATCTGCAATTTTTCCAAATGCTTTTTGTTCGAAGTATAAAGCATTTTCGAGTTCTTGACCTGGTGCAGGATTTAAGAAAATTATTGGCACTTTTCGAGTAAGTGCTTCTGAAATTGTAATACCACCAGGTTTCGTAATCATGAGGTGACTTGACGCCATCCACTCGTTCATATTGTTCGTATAACCTAAAATTAAAACATGGCGATTCCCTTTAAATGCTTTACTTAATTGACGTTTTAATTCTTTGTTTCGACCACAAATCATGACTACTTGGGCATTTGGACTTTCATCAATGATACGTTGAATCATTTGTTCAAACCCTTTAGATACACCAAAGGCGCCCGCAGACATTAAAATTGTTTGTGCTTTTGGATCTAAATGATGTTGAGTCAGCCATGCTTCTCGATCGATACGGTCTTCAAACCGTGCCGAAATAGGAATACCAGTGACTTTAAGAGCTTCTCTTGGAATGCCAACACTCGCAAACTCATCTTTTAAATCTTCTGTTGCTAAATAGTATCGTGCAGAATAAGGTGTAATCCAGTTTTTGTGCATGCGATAGTCTGTCATAACAGTGGCAATAGGGATGTTCATATTAAATTGTTCTGTTAAAACTGACATGACAGGTGTTGGGAACGTCAACAAAATTAAATCTGGTTTTTCTTTTAATAGTAAGTTTAATAATTTATTTAAACCGTAATATTTATAAAAACATTTATCTAACTGGTCTGGGCGGCTATAATAAAATGCTTTATACATACGACGAAAATATTTAAAACTATTGATATACCATTTCTTACAGATTGATGTCATAATAGGATGTGCTTCTAAAAATAAATCATGTTCTATCACTGTAAGATGTTCAAGATTCATATGACTGAGTTCTTCAATAATACTATTTGTCACTTGTATATGACCATTACCAAATGATCCCGTGATAATCAATATTTTTTTCTTTTGAGCTACCATGATAGCCACCCTCCGAGATATTCAGACTTATTATTTTTCTATGTAAGTGTATCGCAATTTGGGTTATTTGTGAAAAAATTAAAAGATTTATTACAAAAATCTTAAAATGTTAAAATAAACAGTATATATGTCCATAAAATATTTAATGTTATTTTTTAATACATAGTATAATAGAAAGAAAAAACAAATAACACCTAAAATTGGCGACAATTTCATTATATTATCTTAATATACAACAAAACTCGGCACAATAGTAATTTAAAGATTTAGGGCTGCGGACGTATTAAAATCAATGACTAAAGTTAACTTTATTTACCCTTAAAATGTAGAAGGTAATCTTTTTTATCGCTTAAAATGTTTAACACGATGTGAACTAACTCACGCGCTGAAATCATAATGTACGCTGAGTATGGCCTCAAAACGGTTGAGTATGAAGTGATAACCTTATATTGTCTAAGAAGAAATCTCAAATGAAATTAACTTTTCATTCTCGTTCTCACGAGAGAAAAGTGTATAATATATGCGTATATCAAAAAAGGAGAGATGTCTGTGAACGCGCAACAATTGTTCGAAAATATATTAATAAAACAAGTCATAGGAAGTTTAGATAGAGACATAAATGATATTACGACTGATTCTCGGACAGCGAAAGCCGGAAGTATTTTTGTAGCATCTAAGGGCTATACTGTTGACAGCCATCGTTTTGCACAAAATGTTGTTGATCAAGGATGTCAAGTGGTCGTGGTGAATAGATTATTAGAGCTAGAAGGTGATGTCACACAAGTAATTGTACCGGATACGTTACGTGTTGCGAGTCATCTCGTACATCATATTTATGATTTTCCAAGTCAACATTTAACAACAATCGGTGTGACAGGGACAAATGGAAAGACTTCAATTGCGACAATGATTCATCACATCTATAGAAAGCTTGGAAAAGGAAGTGCCTATCTCGGTACGAACGGCTTTCAAATTAATGAAACATTAACAAAAGGTGAAAATACGACGCCAGAAACCGTTGTACTTACTAAGAAAATACACGAAGCTGTTGAAGCTGGCGCCGAAGCAATGACTTTAGAAGTATCCTCACATGGCTTAAGTTTAGGGCGTTTAAGTGGTGTGGAATTTGATGTTGCTATTTTTTCTAATTTAACGCAAGATCATTTAGATTTTCATGGCACGATGGAAGCATATGGACATGCTAAATCATTATTATTTAGTCAACTCGGTCAAGACCTTAGCCGTGATAAATATGCTGTTATCAATGCAGATGACGCTTTTTCAAACTATTTAAAATCGGTAACGCCATATGAAAGTATGACATATGGCATAGACAATGAGGCACAATTTATGGCAACAAATATTGTTGAAACGTTGCAAGGGGTGACGTTTGATTTTGTAACGCCATTCGGTACATATCCTGTTAAATCACCTTATGTTGGACGCTTTAATATTTCAAATTTAATGGCAGCGATGATAGGCGTTTGGGTTAAAGGCACAGACCTCGACACGATTTCTAAAATCGTTGCTGACCTTGAACCTGTAGAAGGCAGATTAGAAGTATTAGATCCTTCATTACCTATCGATTTAATTATTGATTACGCGCATACGGCTGACGGCATGTCTAAACTTATCGATGCCGTGCAACCTTTTGTAAAACAAAAATTAATATTTCTAGTAGGTATGGCAGGAGAACGTGATTTGACGAAGACTCCTGAAATGGGACGTGTCGCATCTCGAGCGGATTATGTCATTTTTACACCTGACAATCCAGCAAATGATGACCCTAAAATGTTAACAGCTGAGCTCGCAAAAGGCGCAACGCATGATAATTACGTAGAATTTACAGATCGCGCTGAAGGCATCCGGCATGCGATTGCAGTTGCTGAACCCGGAGATACCGTTGTACTTGCTTCGAAAGGAAGAGAGCCTTATCAAATTATGCCAGGTCATATCAAAGTACCGCATCGAGATGACTTGATTGGATTAGAGGCAGCTTATCAAAAATTTGGTGGTGGTCCAAGTGAAGATTAGAGAAAGCCATAGTGAGCATCTTTCAGTAAAAGTATGGCTTTATCATAATAAAGGTGAAGGCTATATTCTCGTTTCTATACCTGACTTACATTGGTCAATTCAAGTTGACGATACAATGTTTGGAGAAACGCTAACAGAACACTTATTGATGCATTTATTTAATGTTATTGATGAACAAGAAGCGGAAGTTTTAGCTTTACGCATCACACGTTGGATACAAGAAGTATAATTAAAAGGAGATTTAAGATGAGTATTAAAGAAGAAGTGACGTCTCGGAAGACCTTTGCAATTATATCGCATCCGGACGCTGGGAAAACGACATTAACAGAAAAATTATTATATTTTAGTGGTGCTATTCGAGAAGCAGGTACAGTCAAAGGTAAAAAAACAGGTAAATTTGCGACAAGTGACTGGATGAAAGTAGAACAAGAACGTGGGATTTCTGTAACAAGTTCAGTCATGCAATTTGATTATGATGATTTTAAAATCAATATTCTCGATACACCCGGACACGAAGATTTTTCAGAAGATACCTACCGTACATTAATGGCCGTAGATAGTGCAGTGATGGTTATTGACTGTGCGAAAGGAATTGAGCCACAAACTTTGAAACTCTTTAAAGTTTGTAAAATGAGAGGTATTCCTATTTTTACATTTATTAATAAGCTCGATCGTGTAGGGAAAGAGCCTTTTGAATTATTAGATGAAATAGAAACGACGCTAGGGATTGAAACTTATCCAATGAATTGGCCAATCGGTATGGGACAAGGGTTCTTTGGTATTATTGACCGTGCAACACGTACAATTGAGCCTTTCAGAGATGAAGAAAATGTGTTACACATCAATCAAGATTATGAACTTGAAGAGTCACATCCTATCGCGAATGATAGTTTATTTGAACAAGCGATTGAAGAACTTATGTTAGTAGATGAAGCAGGCGAAACATTCGATGAAGAAGCACTTATGAAAGGGGATTTAACACCAGTATTTTTTGGTTCTGCCCTTGCGAATTTTGGTGTGCAAAACTTCTTAAATGCGTATGTCGATCATGCGCCAATGCCTCATGCGCGTCAAACTGAAGAAGAAGTTGAAGTGAGTCCTTTCGACCCACAATTTTCTGGATTTATTTTCAAAATTCAAGCCAATATGGATCCTAAACATCGAGACCGCATCGCTTTTATGCGCGTAGTAAGTGGTGCTTTTGAAAGAGGCATGGATGTCACACTCCAAAGAACAGGTAAAAAGCAGAAAATCACACGTTCAACAAGCTTTATGGCAGATGACAAAGAGACAGTCAATCACGCTGTAGCAGGAGATATTATCGGTTTATATGATACAGGTAATTACCAAATTGGAGATACGTTAGTGGCCGATAATCAGAAGTTCCATTTCAAAGCATTACCGCAATTCACACCAGAAATATTTATGAAAGTATCGCCAAAAAATGTCATGAAACAAAAACATTTCCATAAGGGGATTGAACAATTGGTACAAGAAGGGGCAATTCAATATTATAAATCTCCGCATACCAATCAAATTATTTTAGGTGCTGTGGGGCAACTTCAATTTGAAGTGTTTGAGCATCGTATGAAAAATGAATACAATGTTGACGTGGTCATGGAGCCTGTAGGTAAAAAGATTGCACGTTGGATTGAAAACGAAGAAGATGTTCAAGACAAGATGAGTACTAGTCGCTCAATTCTTGTTAATGATCGTTACGACAATAAAGTCTTTTTATTCGAAAATGATTTTGCGACACGTTGGTTTGAAGAAAAGTTCCCAGAAATTAAACTGTATAGTTTACTGTAAGAAGTGGGACGTGTACTTTAAAGAGTGAAAAAATTATTTTTGTATTGTTATTTTGATAGAAAATTGGGTATAATGTTTACATCATAATTAAATACCTGTGACTGACTTTGGTCAGAGGGGAGTAACTTGATTAACGTGTCAATCGTTAATAACGCTTTGTCGTCATTACGAAGAACAATGATTCTTCCGGTGAAGCGGGCATCTGTTTGTGCTAAGTGAGACCTTTGCTATTGATTTAGCATGGGTCTCTTTAATTATGTCTGTGACATAAAGACAGTAACAGAGACGCTTAATCAAATGTCTATTGATATATTGAGTGTTTATAAAAACTTTTTGTCATATTTCAATTACTGATAAAAGTCAAAGGAGTGATCTTGCAATGGATCCAAGTTTGTTATTAACGTACGGATGGGTTATATTGGTTTTAGTCTTTTTAGAAGGCTTATTAGCAGCTGACAACGCCATCGTAATGGCTGTTATGGTTAAACACTTGCCACCAGAACAGCGTAAAAAAGCCCTCTTCTATGGTTTACTAGGTGCTTTTGTATTTCGTTTTATTGCTTTATTCTTGATTAGTATTTTAGCTAATTTCTGGTGGATTCAAGCATTAGGTGCAGCCTATTTAATTTATATGTCCGCTAAAAATCTATATGAGTTTTTCAAAACTAAAGATAAAGGCCACGAGTACCCTGACAATGATGATCATCATTATGACTCTGAGGGGGTAGAGAAAAAAGTGAGTGCTAAAGCGTTTTGGTTAACTGTGGCTAAAGTTGAATTTGCAGATATTGCGTTTGCCATCGATTCAATGCTCGCAGCATTAGCAATTGCCGTGACATTGCCAAAAATTGGTGTCCACTTCGGTGGTATGGATGCCGGTCAATTTGCGGTTATGTTTGTGGGCGGATTAATTGGTGTCATCTTAATGCGTTTTGCAGCCTCTTTCTTTGTGGAGTTATTAAATAAATATCCTGGCTTAGAAGGTGCGGCTTTCGCAATTGTAGGTTGGGTTGGTATTAAACTTGTCATCTTAGTACTTGCACATGATGACATCGGATTAATTCCACACGATTTCCCACACTCAGCAACATGGCAAATTATATTCTGGACAGTTATGATTGGACTTGTCGTTATCGGATGGTTCACATCAATGGTTAAAAATAAAAAAGATCAAAAACATTAACATGTTAAAAATCAAATAGTGATATACAGGGTTCGAACAAAGGATTGTTCGGACCCTTTCCTATTAAAAGGGTTATGACATGAAAGAAAGAAATTTACTTTTAGAGCCTTGAACGCAACAATCTCATGTCGCTTTGATGATGAATTTTGTAACGACAGATTTAGGATTTTTGATATTAAAAAGTGAATTTTACAGAAATTTAAGCGCTGATATGTCATAATAGAGTAAGAGCAACATAAGGAGGGCGTGCAATGGATCAGGATAAAAAACATGTGATTCCGAGACATCTATATAAAAGAAAAAGACGTGAGTTTTTTCATAATGAAGAGCGTGAAGCCAGATTGAAAGCAGAAAAAGAAGAAAATGCGCTCAAAGCTGAAAAGGAAAAGGCTCAAGTTAAAAATAATGAAGAGCGTGTGAAAGACAATCTACGCAAAGCACGCATTGAAAAAATTACTCATGATGATGGTGATAAGTCCCAAAACAAAGTGAAGCACGAAACAGAACCAAACAAAGAAGCTTCAAGACCGATTCAGGAAACATCGTCTGTGTCAATTAATGGCAGTGAAGCAGAGCAATCAAATCATAAAGATGCAGAGGTACAACAAGAAAGGTCAGAACAGGGGCAATTATCAAAACAGGCGTATCATAATGAAAATCAAGATGATCATCAAGGCGCAATGACTAAAACATCTGACAAACATCAACAAGAACATCCTCCGAAGCATCAGTACTCAACGAAGCGCGATTGGACTGAAAAAATCACACAATTTCTTTCTAGAGAATGGGCTAAAATTCTCATTATATTAGCGATTATTTTAGTGGTCATTTTATTATTTGCAATATTTAATAATGTGAATAAAAGTGAAAATGACAATGTCAAACAAGCGATTCAAGAACAGCAACATCAAAAAGGTACAAACAAAACGGTTACTAAAACGATGGAAAACGCGAATCTCGCAGTTAAATCCGTGGTATCTATAGAAAATAATAGTAAGAGTACACCAGATACAGTTCAAGATGCTAAGCAACAAACGCAAGAAGAAAAAGAAAGCGGATCAGGTGTCGTCTACAAAAAAGTGGACGACACCCTTTATATATTGACGAATGCCCATGTCGTCGGTGATAGAGAAAAGCATGAATTAACATTTGGCGACCATCAAACCGCAATGGGTAAAGTAATAGGAAAAGACAAATGGTCTGATCTTGCAGTCATGACCGTTCATGCACCTAAAGGCGATGTTTTAAAGCCAATTAAACAAGGCGATTCAAGTGCTTTAATTTTAGGTGAGCCTGTGATTGTAGTAGGAAATCCTTTAAGTTTAGATTTTCAAAATACAGTTGGAGAAGGCATCGTATCGGGTCTCAATAGAGATGTACCTGTTGACATCGATAAAGATAATGAATACGATACACTATTAAGTGCCTTTCAAGTGGATGCACCGATTAATCCAGGTGATTCTGGCGGTGCCGTTGTTGATCAAAATGGTGAACTGATCGGGATAGCATCACTAAAAATTAGTATGCCGAATGTACAAAGTATGGGTTTCGCGATTCCTATTAATCAAGCGATACATACAGCAAAATTGCTCGAAAAAGATGGTGAAATCAAACATCCAAATACACATCTTCAGTTAGATAATGTCATCGATGTGACAGATGCAACAAAAGATGATTATAACGTGAATAAAAGTTTAACAGAAGGCGTAATGGTGAGTAATATTGACGATGACAGTTCTGCCCAAAATTCAGGGTTGAAAAAGGGTGATGTCATAGTAGAATTAGATGGTAAGCCGGTTAAAGATAAATTGGCCTATCGACAAAAATTATTTGAACATACAAACTTGAAAGAAGCATTAAAATTAAAAGTGATACGTGAAGGTGAGGTTAAGCAAATCTCATATAAATTGAATTAGCTTTGGGGTGAATGGCTTTGTCCATAGTCAAATTTTTATTGAAAAGATCAAGCCCACAGCAAGGGATTGTCTTATATTACCTTGTCGCTATCGTTGGTGCGTTTTTACTGTTGAATTTGCCGGGTGTACATAAACCTGGTGTCAAAGTAGCACCCATCGATACTTTGTTTGTCGCTGTTTCGGGTGTAAGTGTAACGGGGTTAACACCGATAAACATTTCAGAAACATATTCTGCCTTTGGTTACATTGTCTTATTGGTTATCCTTAACATTGGCGGTATCGGTGTAATGGCGATTGGTACATTATTATGGGTTGTATTAGGAAAGCATATTGGAATTCGAGAGCGTCAACTCATTATGTTGGATAATAACAGAGAATCGATGAGTGGGACAGTTAAGTTAATTTTAGATATTGTAAGAGCAATTTTAGTGATTGAGTTAGTAGGGGCAACACTGTTAGCATTTTATTTTTATCGTGATATTCATAACATCAAAGAGGCTATCTTACAAGGTGTGTTTGTTTCTATCTCAGCAACAACGAACGGAGGTCTCGATATAACAGGTGATTCACTCATTCCATACGCGAATGACTACTTTGTCCAAACGATTGTTATGTTTCTGATCGTATTAGGCTCAATTGGTTTTCCTGTGTTATTGGAGATTAAAGCTTATATTAAAAATAGAATACCTAATTTTAGATTCTCTTTATTTACGAAAGTTACGACCGTCACTTATTTAATGATATTGATTGCTGGTGTACTCGGTATTTTAATGATTGAAGGTCGTGGTGTTTTTGCACACGAATCATGGCACAAAACTTTGTTTTATGCCATGTTTCAGTCTGTGACAACGCGAAGTGCGGGATTAGAGACATTCGACGTTTCTCAATTTTCAGATGCAACCAACTTATTAATGGGTGCATTGATGTTTATCGGTTCCTCTCCAAGTTCTGTTGGTGGCGGTATACGTACAACGACTTTTGCGATTATTATTTTATTTGTGATTAATTACAAGCCGAATGCTGAGAAATCCTCAATTAAAGTGTTTAATCGAGAAATCCATAATCAAGATATTCAACGCTCATTTGCAGTGTTCTGTATCGCGATAATGCTCACGTTTTTAGGGATGTTTATAATCATTCTGTCAGAAGGAAGTCATATTGAATTTGTTAAAATTTATTTTGAAATTATGTCTGCCTTTGGGACGTGTGGGTTATCTACGGGGATTACTTCGCAGTTAAGCAATGTCTCAAAAGTTGTGTTGATGGTTTTAATGTTTATCGGTCGTGTAGGTTTAATCTCATTTATCATCATGATTAGTGGTAACCGTGAACCATCAAAATATCATTATCCAAAAGAAAGAATTCAGATTGGTTAAAAGGATAACTTTGCATTATTTCTTTGAAAGTAGCAATCTATTTTAATCTATAAAAAGGACCTCCATCTTATTTTGGAGGTCCTTTTTATGTTTCATACTTTTAAGGAAGTATGATTAATTTTTAGAATGAATATGTTCGTCAATGTGACGTGTCACATCAACCCAACCACGCCAACCAACGTGAACGGCATCACTCATATAGTAAGGTTCATAATCTTTATCTGATAAATCTACGACATGACCATGATGAGCCTCAATTGTTTTTACTATTTTTTGAGTAACCGGCAATCTTCTTTCTTTTGGAAGATTGATATGGTCATACCACTTACCATTAACAGGTAAGAGTACGTATTGCACGTCTGCACCTGAGTGGTTTAACGTATCTACGAGTAAAGCGAGGTCGTCATATTCAACTGAATTTGTATGGAATTCATGTTGACGGCTTACAGATTTTTTCTTCTGTAATTTTTTCCAATATTTATCTTTAATGTGATATGGATTTGTTTGACTTTGACTTTTTCCATATTCTAAAGCGTTTTCGTCTAATTTATTCCAGTTTAATGGTTGTTTCTTGTGTTCTTCTAACAGTTGTGGAAGTTTATTCGTGTGATGAATCGGTAAATAAGCACGTATCGCTTCCATTTTTTCCAGATGGTTCTCATATAAAGGATTTAAGAAATGACCATCTGAATGATGTTGAGTAGCCATATTTTTTAAAAACTCATTATCTTTATTATCTTTAAAGTGCAATAAGCGTTTTGCAAAACGCACTTTGATATCATTTGGAATATGTGGATTTTCAAAAATACTGTTGATTTGTAACTTAGAAGAACGCCCTTGATAGTTTAACTCAGTTAATCCATGTTTAGTAAACCATTGAGGTGAAACAATCACTGTCATTTTTTTGTCTTTCAAATGATCATATTGAGCGCCCAATGTCATCACTTGAATCAGGTCCGTCGAACCGCCGATACCCATATAAAATAAATCTTTTGTATGTCCTTTAAGTAATAATGCTGGTTGAAAAGGATCATCTTTTGTAAGTTCACTTGAACCATATACAGGGTAATAATGTGAGTCTTTAAGCATGTCAGTTTGTAAATATTCACCTTTTAACATGTTACTGTCATTAGCAACTTGATATTTAGGTAATTGGCTTGAGAGGTGAGGTGGAACAAACCATTTTGCTGGTAACAATATAAAGACAACAAATAATACGATACTTGTTAAAAATGCAATGAAGTAATGTTGCTTTGATTTCATCGTAATTTTGCCAATTCGTTAATGATTTGATTTGGCGTTCCCCAATCCTCTCTATTAAAGTCCATAATTGATACTTCGATATCAAGTTCCTCTTGAAAAGCAACTAATAATTGAACTGACTGTAAAGAATCCATAATACCCTCTTCGAAAAGTTGAATGTCAGGGTTTGTTTTTACAACATCGTCTTCTGCAACTTCCGCAATAATATCTAAAACTTTTTCATTAAAATCCATAAATATCGCTCCTTGTAAATTAAGTTTTAATCATTAAATTAATTGGCCTGAGAAAATTAAAAAGCCGAATGCAACAAAGTGGAATGTGATTACAATGCTTAATACATTGATGACAGGGTGATTCCATTTGCCAAAACGTTTCTTACGCCATTTTTCATAGTAGTTATAAAGGAAAAATAGCAATGCGTGATAGAGACCATACGCGACATAAAACCATTCAAATCCATGCCAAAGCCCCATGATACCAAAGTTAAGTAAAAATGCGATATTAGAAACATGGAACGTTGATTTAATGTATTTTTTCTTTGCCATAAAGAACACAAAACGCATGTAAATACAGTCACGGAACCAGAATGATAAAGTCATATGCCATCTATTCCAAAAGTCTTTGATGTTTTTAGCACGGAAAGGTTGATTAAAGTTCATCGGTGTTTCGATGCCATAGATATAACTTAATGCAATCGCAAATAAACTGTATCCAGCAAAATCAAAGAATAGATAGAAACTGTAAGTGTACATATAGAACCAGTAATCCCCAAATGTTTCTAGATGTCCTGTGTAAGGCGTAACCCCATAGTTTTGTATAACATGGGCAATGATATATTTATAAAGAAAACCAAGCATAATAAAATGAATGGCTTTGCCTAGTAGTTGACGATAACGCTCTTTTGTAAGTTCTTTATCATCATCTTTCTTAAAGCGACGATAGCGATCAATTGGACCTGAAGAAATCGTAGGGAAGAATGAAATAAACTGAATCAGCTTTATGACGTCTACTTTTTCTTTGAGTGTATGGTCATGAATTTCCATAATCAATTGAACACTTTTGAATGTGATATAAGAAATACCAAGGAATGCAAATAATTCAACAAGTTTTGAACTATGCATATGCAATTGTCCTTTACCAAGCCATGAACTTTGTAAAAGTTTAACCATAAATAATGGTGCAATCGATAAAACTAAAGCTAAGACATAGTAAGACGTTGAGCGATTTTGTGAAGTCATTCGCTCATAAACTTTAATAATCAAAGTTTGCCATAAAATATACGCAATGAAACTTATTAGTGGATAACTTATATAGCTAATTCCAAATAGGTTATGTTTTTTGTCAGCAAATATAATGACAATCATGATTGCTGTACTGATAAAATTGTATACTTTAGACCTTTTTCCGAATAACCCTAATATAATAACAGGGAGTAAAACAATGAGTGCAATCACAAAGAAATGAAAACTAGTGTATGGCGTCATGATTGATATACCTCATTAATTCGTTTGCGGTCTAATTTACCATTGTTTGTCAATGGCATTTCATCAGTAATCTCGATTTTTTTAGGAATCATATAGTCAGGTAATTCTTTTTTTAGACGCGTCTTGATTTCATGGCTAATGTCTTCAAAATGAGCGCCTTCAGCATTCAATTTTACAACCCCTGTAAGATAAACAATCTTACCTCTTTTATAAATAGGGACTACCATTGAAGCACTGATAAATGGTAAAAGGTTCATTCTTGATTCGATTTCTTCAAGTTCCATACGATAACCGTTATATTTGATTTGGTTATCGATACGACCTTTAATAAACCACATCTCATCCTGATGTACAGCGCGATCACCTGAATAGTAAGCGCGTTGTGCATCTTCTTTAAAGAATGCTTTTTCCGTCTTTTCAGGATCTTTCAAATAACCTGCACTTACCGAGTTTCCTTTGATGATTAATTCGCCTTCATCAGTTACACTTAACGTGGTACCTGGTCTTGGTACACCAACAGGTACAGTGTCATATTGTTCTAATAAAGATTGTGTGACTCTCACACTCGTGATGGCAACAGTGGCTTCTGTAGGACCATATGTGTTGTATAAATAAGAATCTGGAAACTTATTTAATAATGTTTTAGCTGTACGATGTGCCAAAACTTCACCACAAAATAAAAACGTTCGAAGCCCTTCCATGCCATTAGCATCAAATTGAGGAAGCATCAAACAGATTTCCATAAATGATGGTGTGGAGACCCAAACATTAATTCGTTCACTTTGGAACAATTCATATAAAGATTTAGGTGCAGCAATCATTTCTTTATCAATGAGTAACAGTGTGCCTCCTGAAAGTAAACAAGGATAGATGGCCATTACTGATAAATCAAATGAAAACGGTGCTTGGTTGACCCAAACATCTTTAGTTCCATATTGATTAAGTGAATCCACCCAGTTTGCAAATTCAACGAGACTATCGTAGTAAATTTCGACACCTTTTGGCATCCCTGTTGATCCAGATGTAAAGATGGTGTAGGCAATTGCATCACCTTTAATCGATGTGAAGGGTACCTCTTCTGTAAATGATTGAATATCTTGAATAAAATATTCAGTTGATACGTGTTGACCTATTGTTGCGTCAGTTGTATTAATAATATATTGCGGTACAACTTTCTCTAAAATATGAGAAATACGATTTGCAGGGATGGATTGATCAATTGGGACATAACCACATCCTGCTTTAAGTGCAGCAATCATACCCACAATCATAAATGGTGACATATGACCATATACAACAACTGGTGCGCTGCTATTTGAGAGTTGTGCCGCTAAGCGGTTCGAGTATGTTTCTAATTCTAAATAACTTAATGATTCACCACGATGTTGAACGGCGATATCATTAGGCTGTGTCTGACTGTACTGTGCAATCATTTTTAAAACATCTTTCATGTTTTAGCTCCTTTAATATTAAAAATCATTATAAATAAATGTGTTATGCGCATCGCCATTGCCATATATAAAGTACAAAGTCAACATAATAGCAAAATAAAGTAACGTTAAGGCGACGAATCTAACAGATGAGCGATTGAAATTCATAAACAATATTCACCTTTCGTGTAATGATTCATGACGTTTTGATAATGTAATTTAATCCGATAAAGTTAATTTAAGTTAATATTTTCTGAAAGTCAATTCATTTCTTGTAAAAAAGGATAAAAATACAAGAAAATAGGTCTGAAGATGTATGAGAATTTGTTAAAAAAATAAAAATATTTTTATAGTAAAATGAATAACTGAAAATAGATATATAATTAATAAGGTGCAGTTTAATCAAGGGCTATTGAATTTGATTGTGTTTATTAATGAAAGAGGATTCTTTTTATTCAATCGTTAAAGGGTTTAAAAATATGGTAAAATACGAATTGAATAATAATGATTGGGGTGAAAGCAATGAGTCAGCATGATGAAATGAATATCCAGATTATTGCGACGTCTGATATGCATAGTTATATTTTAAATGAAAGTGAGCGTTCAAATATTTATCGGGCAGGTACATATATTAATGAAGTAAGACGTCAATATGACCATGTCGTCTTATTGGATAATGGTGGTAATTTAGCTGGAAGTATCACTGCGTTTTATTATGCCGTCATTGCACCATATAAACGCCATCCGATGATTAAACTTATGAATGCAATGGCATATGATGCAAGCGGGATAAGTTCGAATGAGTTTAAATATGGTTTGGACTTTTTAAACCGCTCTATAGCACTTGCACGTTTTTCTTGGTTATCAGCTAATATTGAATACTCAAGAACAAGAGAACCTTATTTTTCAACACCTTATATGGTGAAAAATATTAATGGTTTAAAAATTGCGGTTGTGGGTTTAACTTCAGAAGGGCTAATGAAAAATGAAAATATAGAAATGGAATCAGATGTTACAGTAGAGAAAGCAACTGTAGCTGCTAAAAGATGGATTCGTTATATTTACGAAACGGTAGAACCTGAATTTTTGATTGTATTGTATCATGGAGGATTATCTAAGTTAAGTCATGATTCGAAATCACAAGGTGAGAATCAAGCAGAAATGATTATGAAACAAGTGGGAATCATTGATTTAATGATAACAGGGCATCAACATGAGACAGTAATTGAAAATGACGGTGAAACGCTATTTGTTCAAGCGGGACAAAATGCTGAGAATTTAGTGCATGTAAATGTTAAATTTCGTAAAAGACGGAATTCATTTGAACTGCTCGAAATGGAGCCTGAAATTGTCTCTTTAAACGAATATGAAGAGGACCAGTCACTGTTAGATTTAACACATTATGACCGAAAAGCGGTGAGAAGTTGGAAAAATGAATCCATTCATCATCACGATATAGATATGTGTTTTTCACATCTTCATGAGCTCCTTGTTCAACCACATCCATACATCCAATTATTACATGAAAGTCTCGTTCAAGAATTGGAAGCAAACATGACATGCGTCAATTTGCCTTTACCTAATGCGACGGGTTTAAAAGGTGTCTTGAAAAATGAAGACATATACAATATGTACCCACATCCTGATAAGCCAATGGATATGACACTGAAAGGGAGCGTTATTAAACAGCTCATTGAAGAAAGCGTAGCCCACCTTGAATGGGATGACAACTATTTAACTGTTGGTGACATGGATCCGACGCACTTTTTATTTTGGTCAGGTTTTGATTTCACAATTGATATCAATCAGCCGCCATATCATCGTGTGACACAGTTCGGTTTACGTGAAGATTATAGTTATCGCATTGTCATGACAGATTATATTTATCGTCACTATAAGGAAATTTTACAAGATGTGACATTACATCAAACTTATCCAGTAACGATGCCAGAGCTAATTGCGAAAATTCTTAAACAACAGTTAGAAATTAAAAGACCTAAGTCGAATATGTCCATTACCGGTTTATAATAAAAACCCCGTAAGACTAAGCGAAAGTGCTTAGAACTTATGGGGTTTCTTTAGGATAAAGTTGATGTTTTGTAATGAAATGAAGTAGGGGTTTCATTTACAAAATATCGTTACCATATCAGAAAAACGTGAAGATTATTTATCTTGACGGTGACGACGTTTACGTAATAAGAATAAACTACCTAATCCAGCTAATAAAGTACCAAACAGCATACCTTGATTTGAAGAAGTTTGACCGGATTTCGGTAATGCTTTAGATTTTTGCTGTTCATTCATCCCTTCATGATTTGAAGCATTTGATTGAGTCATATGCTGTGCAGGAGATGGAATCGTTTCATGTTGTCCTGGCATTCCTGGTTCATTTGGCATATTTGGTGATGGTTGATTTGGATTACCAGGTTGGTTCGGTTCATTCGGTAATGGTTGGTCCGGATTACCTGGGTCATTTGGTTCATTCGGTGATGGTTGATCTGGGTTACCAGGTTGATTGGGCTCATTCGGTGATGGTTGATCTGGGTTACCAGGTTGATTGGGCTCATTCGGTGATGGTTGATCAGGATTGCCCGGTTGATTAGGCTCATCTGGTGATGGTTGGTCCGGATTACCTGGATCATTTGGTTCGTTCGGTGATGGTTGGTCCGGATTACCTGGATCATTTGGTTCGTTCGGTGATGGTTGGTCCGGATTACCTGGATCATTTGGTTCGTTCGGTGATGGTTGATCAGGATTGCCCGGTTGATCAGGTTCATCTGGTGACGGCTGGTCCGGATTACCTGGGTTGTCCGGCTCATCTGGAGTTACTTTATAAAAGCCACTATCGATAGTCAGATCATTATCATCAACTAGAATCTTTGCTGTCGTACCGTTTGAGTCATTATTTAAAAAGCCTTGACCTGTAATTGTTGGTGTATAACCATTAGGTGTTTCAAAGTCTATAGTATATTCACCTTCTGTAACATCTTTAAATAAATATATACCATTCTCGTCAGTCACTTCTGTACCGATGATATTGCCATCTGCATCTTTAAGTGTAACGGTTACGTTGGCAATACCAGGCTCGTTATCATCTTGAATACCATCTTTGTTTGTGTCTTCCCAAACTTTATCACCCACATTATATTTAGGTTTTTCTGTTCTATAGAAACCTTGGTCAACTGTTAAATTGTTTCCATCACTAATTATTGCTAAAGCATCAGCTGGTCCATCAGAATCTAGAGCGTCATTGCCTACATTTGGCGTAGTTGGTGAGTAATTGTTAGGTGTTTCAAAATCGACTTTGTAAGTTCCGTTAGGTAGATTATCAAAAGAATATTTCCCATTTGCATTTGTCTCTGTCGTTTCAATAACTGTACCATTACTGT
The DNA here is from genome assembly GCF_022557135.1 of Staphylococcus coagulans. Taxonomy (NCBI): domain Bacteria; kingdom Bacillati; phylum Bacillota; class Bacilli; order Caryophanales; family Staphylococcaceae; genus Staphylococcus; species Staphylococcus coagulans. The sequence goes on along the minus strand of NZ_CP092966.1, from coordinate 1,893,406 downwards.
CTTTTAATGTGACTTTTACACCCGGGATGCCGAGTTCATCATTATCTTGAATCCCATTTTTGTTTGAATCTTCCCAAACTTTATCACCGAGTGAGTAGACAGCTTGTGAGCCATCAGCTGTACCACTTGAACTACTTTTTAAGATGTTATTATCCCAAGTTAAACGATCGTATTGGCGATATTGATTTTGAGTGTACATCGATGAGCGTAAGTTAAGATCAGCTTTAGAATCAGGTTTTTCCTTACTTGTCACTTTAATAATATAACGTGCACCATTTAAATCGCCAAAATTAATATAGGCTTTACCATTATCATAATAATAAACTTTGAATTGGTTCGTAACATCTTGATACTGACTATCTTCTACACCAAAACTATCATTTAGTTTGTCATTAGGACCGACTTTGAAAATTTGGATTTTAGAATTTTGAGGATCTAATTGACCATTACTTTTAGCTGGATCATCTTGATAAGATTGAAGAGCCACAACTGTTCCGTTAGCTTTGCGTTGCAACGGATTGACATAAATATATTGCTCATAATCGCCTTTATTAGGATCTTCAAGTGTAATCATCGATTTAAGGTTAGAATCGCCAACGTTGTAATATTTACCATAATTTACAGTGATTTGTGTATCTAAACTTTCACCTGCAATTTTGTAGTTCAAAGGATAGACTTTTGAGTCTGTTGCTACTTTACGATCCATAAACTGTGTCAAATTAAACTGACCTGAGATGTTCGTTAAATTATTTACAGCATCAGTAAACGTATAGGTCATACGATGATTTTGAACATCATAATCACCTAGCGCAATCACTTGACCATCCGCATTTTTAATCTTCTCTTGATGCTTAGGGTCAAATCGTGTATCCCCATATACATTGACAGTATTTGGCATTTCAACGGTAAAGTAGTCACCATTTTTTACTTGGCCATCCACGTTAAATTTACTTCTCAAATAATAGCTTCCAGAGTTGTTCGGTTCAATATATGTTTCAGAAGTAGAGATGTCAGTTGCATTAATCTTATCATTTACATTTGACCCTCCTGATGCGACAGGTTGCGCTTCATTTGTACTAACAGCACGCAATTTTGTTGTCCCTTTAACTTTTTTGAGTTCTGAAGATGTCGTAGGTGAAGTTGTCGCGTATACACTTTCTGTAGATGTATTTTGACTGTTCGTGTTAGAAGATTCAACAGGTGGAGTAGGTGTTGTCGTATTCTTTTGAGGAGTACTAGAATTTGAAAGATTTTCTTCTGGTGCATTATTTTGATCTGTTGAATTTTGGTCTTTAGTTGTTTGAGTATTTGTAGGTTGTTCATTCACATTTTGAGTATCTGTTGTTTCTTTTTCAGTAGATGTTGAATCTTGGGATGCTTTAGATTGTGTTTGTTGCTGTTCAGTTGAAGGTTGTTTTTCAGTTGAGTTCGTAGGTTGATTGTTCTCTGTTGTGGCATTTGCAGAATTTGTTGTTGAAGATGAATTTGTAGGTTGCTCACTTTCTGTTGATGCTTTTTCTGGGCTTTGTTGTTCTGCTTGATTTGTGTTTGACACAGATTCTTGATTTTCAGGAGACTGTACATTTTCATTCTGAGTATTTGCGTTATCTTTCGGTTGTGATGCAGACGCTTCTTTAGTTGCATTTTCATCAGCTGAGGGACTGTCGTTATTTGTTTCAGGTTGGGTGCTAGATGCATCTTCGTTATCTGGTGACTGTAACTGGTTAACAGTCACAGGTTGTTGCGTATTTTCTGCCGCAAATGCTTCGTGATGAATACCAAAAAATGCAACGGTACCTATTAAGAATGAGGCGGTGCCTACAGAACATTTTCTAATCGAAAAACGAGAAAGTGTTCTAGCCTTAGTTAGGTAATGCTTGTTCATAAAACTATCATCTCCAAATTCAAATTTATTGATTAACAGATTAATTAATCGTGTAAAAATTCTATCACAACAGATTGTTAATTACAAAGAGTTAAATTAAAGATTTTAATTAAACGCATATATTTAAATAGAAATTTATGATATTTTAAAAAAAGATGTTAAACAACTGTAATGATATTTGTGATAATAAAAAAATATATATTTATTAGAATTAATAGATTTTAAAAATAGGTAGTTTACGAAATCGTCGTAGGTTGAGAATCAGTGCTATTTTTAATTTGTATACGTAAAGTTATAAGGATTTTTGATACATTGAGGCATGATTCTCTATATTTTTGGGGGTGAAGGTAAAAGGGGAAGCGGGTATAAAAAAACAGCAAACGGCCTATAAATCGGCAACATTTGCTGTTGAAATTAACCATGAAAAATTAATAAAATTACAACCGCTACAATTTGGGCTACTGTCGTTGTGACAATACGGCGTGTATACGTATAACTTAAACTGAGGAATAACTGACAAATAAATATAAAGACGACAATCCACCATTGATCAAGGTAGATAAAAAATGAACTAGAAAGTAATGCGCTTATCAAAATTGCAGGCCAATCGCGATGTGTCAACTGCGTGACTGACTTTTGCAAAATTGAGCGAATATAAAGCTCGTGGCAAGGCATAACAAAAAGCAATGTGACGAGCATTTGCCATTTGAAGTAAACCCCTGTCCGCGATAACTGTCGAATTAATGACGTATAGGATAGGTCACTTGTAATCCAAGAAAAAATGACTTGGACAAGGACGAGGACCACACCTGTAATAAGTCCTGTAATAATTGACGTCGTTAAACGCTTAGATTCAAAATCACGTTGGTAAAAAACATAACTAATTCCAGCAATCAGCATGATGCCCGTATACAACTGCCAATAAACTTCATGTTCACCCCACATGATAAATAATATAATGTGAAAGGCAATAAAGCTGAGTATAAACCAAAGTAGCGACTTATTTATTTTTTTCATACGAATTTATCCTTTGTGTTCAATAATTTTATATCTTTTATGGTTAATAACGGTTTTTTCTGGTAAATCTAACTGATTAAAGTTCTCCATAATTGTTAAGTCAACAATAACAGAATTGTCGTTAATCTTTTCCACTTTTCCTTTTATACCATCATAGAATTCTACAATATCTCCTATTTCAGCGATTGTCATTATCGTAGCCCCCTTTAGAAATTAACTAGCATTTATTGTACTAAAATTTACATTTTAAATAAACAATTTACGTCATTTTTCCTAAAATAGTTACATTATGAGAAATTTTAAGGTGAATTATTGGAAAAAACAACTGGAATCGTGCATAACTGAGATAAGGGCATATTTTGGGAAAGGAGCGTACGTATTATGAAATTTATTAGTAACAACAATCATACCGATCCAACTTTAAATTTAGCTATGGAAGAGTATGTGTTGAAAACAGTGCCGATGGACGAAGATGACAGCTATTTTTTATTTTATATCAATAGACCTTCTATTATTGTAGGGAAAAATCAAAATACAATAGAAGAAGTGCACCAACCTTATATTGACGCACATCACATTGATGTGGTAAGACGAATTTCAGGCGGTGGTGCGGTTTATCATGATTTTGGGAATTTAAACTTTAGTTTTATTACTAAAGATGATGGAGATAGCTTTCATAACTTTAAAAAATTTACTCAACCTATCGTAGAAGTATTAAAAGAATTAGGCGTGGCAGCAGAGCTAACAGGGCGTAATGATATTCAAGTTGGGCAAGCGAAAATATCGGGTAATGCAATGGTCAAAGTTAAGGACCGGATGTTTAGTCATGGTACCTTGATGTTAAACAGTGAATTGGATGAAGTTCAAAATGCATTGCGTGTTAATCCAGCTAAAATACAATCTAAAGGTGTTAAATCTGTTCGAAAACGTGTGGCGAATATTCAAGAGTTTTTAGATGAGCCATTAGATATTGAAACGTTCAAATCAATTATTTTGAAAAAGCTGTTTGGCGATGCCGAAGTAGAATCCTATCCATTAACTGAAGAAGATTGGAAAAATATTGAAAAACTAAGTAATGAAAAATATCGAACATGGGACTGGAATTATGGCAAAAATCCTAAATATAACTTTGAGCGAGAACATAAGTTTGACAAAGGGTTTGTTCAATTGAAGTTAGATGTGAAAAAAGGGCGCATTGCGCATGCCAAAATATTCGGTGATTTCTTTGGTGAGGGGGATGTCACAGATTTAGAAAATGCGCTCGAAGGTGTTTCTCATCATAAAGATGCGATTGAAGAGGCGCTAAAAGATTATGATATGTACCATTATTTTGGGGATATTCCACGAGACGCATTAATTGAGTTAATGGTATAAAAATAACAGGACTATTCATTAATAAATGATGGATAGTCCTGTTTAATTTGGAAGTGAATGTGTGATGGAATTACTCAACGTTAACTTCCTCCAACTTCAAATATTCTTGAGTGTACATGTTAAATGCCTGTTCATTTCTATCAATCAGTGCAGCGTCAATTAATTGTTGAAGCTCTCGCTTTCTTTGATTTTTTAAAGCTTCTTCAATGACAAGTTCAACACCAAGCTGGTTAATTGTGTGTACAGAATTTACAATAAAATGTCTTTTTACATCTGTTTGGTTTTCCATGATGTGTCACTCCTTTGTGTATTGTGTATGAATTAAGTTATTAAACAGTATAACGAATGAACCTATAAAACGCAATAAGTTTTCTGAATTTTTAAAGTAATTAAGGCAGAATTTTAACATATTTGTGTAATGAAACATATTTAGTAACTAATTATCATTGACTTACATTAAGATAAACATATAATAAGTATTAGAAAGAGAGAACCTACACCTTTTGACGAATAGGAGGGGTTCTAATATGAACCATAAATTTAATTCAGCCTACGCCATTTGTAAAGGAGATATGTTTCTTAGACCTGTCGATGGACCTGACGGTATTCTCATGAGCACAGAGGTTTTCAGATATGATGGTGAACAGTTTGTTGTTCATGATCGCACACAGCGTATCATGGAAAGAAGTTGTAGGCATTATGGTGAAACCTATGCAGGAAGAAAAGGCCAAGCGAAGCGTATTGCAAGTATCTCCAATAAAACACCAATTTTACTCACTCCCATTTATCAAACTTATTTTTTCCCCACACATTCCGATAGAGTTCCCGAAAACTGCTGGATTAACATGCATTATGTAGTCAAATTAAAATCGATGAAAGGATCGCGCTGCAAAGTTACTTTTGCGAATGAACAATCCATTATTTTAAATGTTTCTCATCATAGCATTAAGCATCAATTTTTAAATTGTATTTATTTCGCTTATTTGATGGGAAGATCTAATCAAGTCCAAACGCATAATCCAGAGAAACCCATTGATTATAGCCAAGAGCGCTTTAATATTTTTGAAGCTTTGTCTCAATATGCATTATTAGAAAAAGCTAAAAAAGACATGAGCGAGAAGAAAAACAATGATAGTCATTTTTTAAATCTTTAGAAAACACCGCATAGTTTTTCGTTTAGGCTGCTTGAACCTGAATGACTGTGGCCGAGTAGCCTAAACTAATATTACATAGCAACATGTAGATTTTTAGCATTATCGCCATAAATAGGTTAAATTAAACATTTTAACAGTGCTTGGTTAGAAGCGGAAAGTTAAGCCAAAGTGCGTTAGGGTGAGATTTTTTAAACAAAGTGTAAAGATTACAGAATATCTATCCGCATAGTGTAAATGTTCTATTAACTTTTTTACAAATTTCTCTTGATTTCTTCATTGATGTTGCTATAATTGTATTTGTGATTGAAAATTAATCCACAGTAGCTCAGTGGTAGAGCTATCGGCTGTTAACCGATCGGTCGTAGGTTCGAGTCCTACCTGTGGAGCCATGGAAACGTACTCAAGTTGGCTGAAGAGGCGCCCCTGCTAAGGGTGTAGGTCGCGAAAGCGGCGCGAGGGTTCGAATCCCTCCGTTTCCGCTAGATAGAAAACAATGGCTAATATTTGTTTTCTTAAAACTATAACGAACGCTGTTGCGACGGCGTTCTTTTTATTTTTTCAAATATCTGTTAGTATCTGTTTTGAAATAGAATGGTCAAATCATGGTAAAATAAATGATATTTTCATCTTTTTAGTCTCTCGTTGACCAAATTTTGACCAGTATAAGTCCTTCAGTGCTTTTGTAACTTTTTCAACTTCTGTTTCTTTTTAGCCATCTAATAAACGACTATATATACGCCATGTTACTTCAATATTTGAATGCCCTAATCTTTTACTAACGTATTGAATTGATAAGCCATTAGCCAATAACATAGAGGCATGTGTATGTCTTATTGCATGTGAAGTGAAGTTACCTAACGAGTTTTGGATTAAAAACCTTTGGAATGTCTTAGTTACAGCATTATGTGTGATTAGTCCTGAACCGGTGTTAAAAATGTATTTGTCGTTAATATTGCTTACTTTGCTATTCAAAACACTTTGAATGTATGTAATATCTTGTGACGCGACTGTAACCGTTCTATCAGATGACTTTGTTTTTGTTCCTGGTAAGTGTATGGTATTTTTTTATAATCAATATCCTTAAAAGTTAATTTTTGTACTTCTCCAAATCTTCCACCAGTAATCAATAATATTAACAATACTAAGTAAGATGCTTGATTGCTAGATTTACTATACTCTTTTAATTTTTTAAAATCTTCATGTTTCATAAATTTTAACTTCTTCTTTTTTGGTGACTTGTATTCATAAATAGGGCATTTCACGTTGAATCTTTTGAAATAAGCTCATCATTTAAAGCGTCTTTTAAAAGCTTGTAAAAAACAATTATTTAATTTACGAACACTGTCTTTCGTTCTTCTTTGTTTTCTTCCACCAACATATTTACCTTCCGAGTATTCTTTTAACATTTCGCGATATTTAATTTGAGAGACCTCAGTTATTGGTATAAGTCCGAATTTTTATTCAAACACATTTATCGCATTATAATATCGGTTTAAAGTTGATTGAGTAACAGTACCTTCTTTGTTTATTTTTTATCCATTCATCAAAATAGTCGACAAAAGGTTGTTTTTTGTTAACTATTATATTATTAGAAGCTTTATCATAAGCTTCATTATATGCTTTCGTAGCTTCTTTCTTTGAGTTGAACCCTGCTTTTCTATACCGTTTTTTTGTTATATCTAAAGTCGTAAGCCTATTTTCCGTTTCGTTTTACTACAGTCATTATAGTTCCTCCCTCAAAAAAATAAAAAGGGTACGAGTGTACCCAGAAATTACATTCTTGAATTGCTGTTTATAATGTCATATAATGTATTTAAGATAACTCGAGAAGGATTAGCTCTGGGTCCCTGAATGGGGGTAGGCGAAAGCTGAGAATTCCTATGACCCTGGGGTTATCTTTTTTTATTTGCTTTTTTAATGTTACTAATTATATTTGGATCGTTTTTAATTTCTTTACACTTTTTTAATAATCGTTTTTGTAAATTTTCTCTCTCCATCCCTCAAACCTCCAATCCAATTAAAAAGGGTACGCGTGTTAACTTTGAATCATTATTGAGTATCATTATTTATAATTTCAGAAACGCTATCATTGTATTCTTCTTGTGGTAGTCCATGAAAATCTTTTTGTATAGTAAGTTCCTCAATTTGTCTTTGAGCCTGTTCAGACATTCCCTCTGTACTAAAATCAGTGGGAGGCATACTATTTAAATCAACTTTTTGTTTTTCGTTTTGTTGAAATTGTGCGTTTTGCTGAGGAACGTAATTTTGTGATGTTTGTTGTTGCGGTTGTTTTGCAACTTCTTTTTCTTGCTTTTCTTTATCTTTTTTCTTTTTATTTTCCTTATCTTTATCAACTTTCTTTTCTTTCGATTGATCCTCTTTTTTAGGTTCTTCCTTTTGCTCGTTATCTCCACATGCAGACAAAACTAAAATACTAGCAAACAATAAAAGCATTAACCTTTTCATATAACACACTCCTTAAAGTTTTTTATATAAAGCGCACAAGGGCACTAAAATTAAAGGGTAGGTGGGTTACCCTGAAAATCATTCGAAACTTGAAACTATAAGGCTTTTCACTTTCCCCTCATCAGTTAGTGATAAAGTAACATAATAATCCTTATTTAAAGACTTGGAATGATATTTTTGTTCTGTGTCTGATTTATTAGAAACAAATTCAGTGTCTTTTGCCATCAAATCTTTCGCATGTTCATTCAAAAAGTTTTTATCTGTATTTTTATCTAATGGTAAATTAGAAAAATCTTTTTCAGCTTGTAATATTTTATCCTTATCACTTAATACATATGTCATATCTTCAATAACCACAGGATTGTTATCGTTATGCTTTCTAGTTAACTTTCCATAAACCGTGTTATCTTCAGGAGTAATTTTTTTCTTTTTAGTTTCGGATGTTTTAGCTTCTTTCTTTTCTTTTTGTTGAGTTTTTTTCTCGTCTTGTTTTTTAGATTGTTCATCTGTTGCTTTTTGTGTTTGTGTTTCAGTATCGCTCTTCTGTTTATCTTCATCGTTGCCAAACAAGGCGCTGCAACCACCAAAAACTAAAATAATTAACACAATGATACCTAGACAACCAAGACAACCTTTTTTGTTTTCATCTTTCTTCTCTGACATTCACATGCCCCCCTTAAGAATGAATTTTATTAAACGCATAAAGCGAATTCATCAGGTTTCTAAATTTTTATATATTATTAATGGTTCAAACTCTATTATGTATTTACCATATCGAGTTCTTAAACCGTATTTTTGTTTATAATGTTGTATGGTATCTAGTACAAAATCTTTAGTGACTTCAAAATATGTAGCTAAATCATAAATATTTTGCACACTATAATCAAAAGCGTTTATTAAGCCTTGCAATGTAATCACTGATTCATTTGCATGGCGTCGCGCTTTTAATTCGAATTTACAATTAAGTATATTAGATTGATCTAAGATGTTACCTGCAGAAATTTTATAATGTGCAATTTCTTCGGCTAAAATTTCGTGCTTCTGATAGGTTTTTAAGCTTTCTATCAACAAGAATAACGTCGTTGTCATAAAATCCTTTGAAGTTACCAGGAAGATTATATTTGTCCTTGATGTCGATATGGTCAGCTTTGAATACGTTATAAAAATTGAGTGCGCATTTTGTACTATCTGATATCAAGTATAGTACTTCATGTTTTCTTTTTTTTATTGTAATAAATATGTAGAAAATAAAATAATTGCCAAAATTTCGGGTATATTAATGTAGGACACGCGAGATGACGTGCATTTTAATGTATGAGTAGCAAGATGAATTATCGTGATGGTTTTCTTAACGATAGGATTATTTTTATTTTATATTATTCGACGCCGTAAAGTTCATTTAAGCCAATTGTGAGTTGATCGGTACGTCGTTCATTCGCAATGACCAATATATTTTCTAATGTGTTAATGCTTGCAATGTAGCCTTGAATGGTATGAATCTGTCCAGAACGCCAATAGCTAATTTGAGTGAAGGCGTTTTTAGCAATTTTAAAATGCAACATTTGATTGATTTCGTTGATTTGATCTTCGCTTAAATCTGGGCGGTCGATTTTTAGTTGATTGGCTTCGAATTGTTTAATCTCTGAAAATTGTTCGGGTAGTGTCGCAAAGGGCGCCCATTTCACAATACCGCGTCCTTTAGGGATGCTCGTATTTAAATATTGTCTAGGAATCTTTCGATAATCAGTTTCAGATTGATACGCAGTCGGCAGTGTTTTATCTTTCATTGGAAATCACCTCACATCAATTATAGAACATATGTTCTGTTTTGTGAAGTAAAATTAGAACGTATATTTGCTAATTTAAATTATTTATTTTAAATCTTGCGTTATATAGACTAAAATATAAAGGGATTACATAGAAGAGGTGTGGAGAATTATGATTAGAAAAGCAACATATGAAGACGTACATGCGATTGCGGAATTGACCTACATGATATGGCAAGATATGGAATTGGAAATTGTGCAACGTTATGCTAAATCGACCGTCATCCATGCACTGATGAAAAGTATTACGGATGTACATTATCGAAATGCATTGGCACATGTTCATGTCTATGAGGTGAACCAACAAGTAGCAGGTATGATTGTGGCATATCCTGGGAAAAATGAAGCACAATATGAAAAAGAATGGGAGCGTTTACAGTTTGATACGCCTATTGAACTTGAACATACGACGCCTTTACCTGTGTTAGAGGCAGATGAAGGTGATATTTATATTGAATCAATTGCGACATTTCCTGAGTTTCGAGGACGTGGTATTGCGCGTCAGTTAATGCGCTATCTTTTATCATATGATAATCATGCTACATGGGGGTTAAATTGTGAATATATCAATGAAAAGGCATATCAACTCTATCGAAAAATGGGCTTTGAAACAGTAAAAGATAAAATGTTGTACGGTCATCGTTATCGCTATATGAAATATAAAGGTGGGAACAAAATAGATGCTTGACGTGAAAAATGTGAGTTACTGTATCGATGATCAGCGAATTTTAGATCGTGTCAGTTTCCGTGTAGATCAAGGTGAAGCGATTGCGGTTGTAGGACCTTCTGGCAGCGGAAAAAGTACACTATTAAGAATAGTAGCTGATTTGATTAGTCCAACGGAAGGAACGATACAGTTTAAAAATGAGCCTTACGAAACATACGAACCAGAAGCTTTAAGACAAAGAATTAGTTATTTACCACAATCGGTTGAACTCTTTGGTGATACGATACGAGATAATCTCATTTTTCCATCGCACGCACGAAAAGAAGGATTTGATAAATCCCGTGCGAAATTTTTATTGGATGCGATGGGGTTGAAAAAGTATAAACTTTCAGACTCTGTTCATCACATGTCCGGCGGTGAAAAACAGCGCGTGACAATCGCGCGTCAATTGATGTTCAAACCAGATTTGCTTTTACTGGATGAAGCAACGAGTGCATTAGATGATATTAATAGCAAAAAAATCGAAAAGTTTATTTTTGATTTAGTCAAAGAAGGAATGTCTGTGATGTGGATTACACATAATACAGAGCAAAGTCACCGTCATTTTCATCGACAACTTGAAATTACAAACGGCACCATTACAAAGGAGGAACAATGATTATGATGAGTACAACTTCTTTGTTGTTAACGTCTTTATTGTTATTGATTCCGATACTAATTTCTTTTAAAGAAAGATTGCACATCGCGAAAGATTTAATTGTTGCTGCGATACGTGCAGTGATTCAGTTGGTCATTATTGGTTATTTGTTAGAATTTGTCTTCAAATTAGAACAAGTATGGATTGTTATCGCTTTAATAGTAGTCATTATGATTAATGCTGCAGCGAATACGCGAAAACGTGCTTCAAAAATCATGCATCATGTTTTTTGGGTTTCGTTTGCTGGAATAATGACAGGTGCTGTCCTTTCTTTAGGAGGCGTTCTGTTAACAGGTGCGATAAGCTTTAAGCCGAATGAAATTATTCCGGTTGCTGGTATGGTAGGGAGTAATGGAATGATTGCGATTAATTTGAGTTATCAAAATTTAGATCGGATTTTTACGAAAGAGACAGAATCTATTGAGGCAAAACTATCGTTAGGTGCGGGACCTTCATTAGCTGCAAAAGAGGCAATTAGAGAGAGTATTAAAGTAGCAATTGTTCCGACAATTGACTCAGTAAAAACATACGGGCTAGTCTCTATTCCAGGAATGATGACTGGGCTTATTATTGCCGGCGTCCCACCTTTACAAGCGATTAAATTTCAACTCATGGTTGTTTTTATTCATACAACGGCAACGATTATTTCAGCGCTTGTTGCAACTTATTTAAGCTATCGACAATTTTTTAATTATCGCCATCAGTTAATTCAAATTAAGGCGGATTAAAACATTTGTATATATCGCTATATATCATTACAATGAAATTGATAGTCTACAAGAGACTTTTGAAAAAAAGAAAAAGGTGGGAAGTGAAATCTCATGATTGAAGCGAGATTTCGTACTTCCACACCCGTCGTGATTTAAAAATACATCACATAAAATGAATGCGTACTGGATGTTTTATACGCCACCCAGTAAAGCGCTGATATAAATGCCTAATGCATACAAAACACCGAAAAATGTATTTGTTTTTCCTGCTGCTGCCATTGCGGGCATCATCGTTTGTGGTGTATCGTTCTTTTTAAAACGGCGATAAACTTTGATTGGCAGTGGAAAACTTAATAGTGCAAGTAAATAGAAGAGAGATCCACCATCTTTGAAAAGTGCCGTATAAATCACGAATAGATATGCTAAAATGTAGCATGCTGCCATAAAAATAAGCGAGCCACGTTTGCCTAATAAAATAGGTAATGTACGACGACCACTTTGTTTGTCTTTGACGCGGTCACGAATATTATTAGCCATATTAATGAGGCCGATAGTAATTACAATTGGAATGCTAATCCAAAAAGCATAGTTTTGCAGGTTGCCTGTTTGTATGTAAAATGCGATGACGATAATAATCATCCCCATGAATACACCAGAGAATAATTCACCTAGGGGCGTCCATGAGATTGGGAATGGCCCACCTGTGTAAAGGTAGCCTACTGCCATACATAAAAGTCCAACAGGTATTAACCAAAATGAAGTTTGGATTGCTAAGTAAAGTCCAAGTAAAGCTGCGATGACGTAAAAAATGAGTGCGAGTCTTAAAACGTGCTCAGGTGTCATGCCATTACGGACGATGGCACCACCGATACCAACTGACTCATGATCATCTAAACCTTTTTTAAAGTCATAGTATTCATTAAACATGTTCGTAGCAGCTTGGATGAGTAGGCAAGCGACCAACATTGCTAAGAATAGACTAAAGCGTAGATGATCTTCGCTGCCTAATAAAAAAAGTTTAGCAGTTGCAGTTCCAACTAAAACTGGAACAACAGAAGCGGTGAGTGTATGTGGGCGCATAAGTAGCCAGTATTTGTGAAATGTTGAATGCTTTTCAAATTCAGTCGCCATATCAATAACCTCTTTTTATAATATTTATAATACATGGCTATTATAAATAAATTTTACTATTAAATCAATAATAATATTATAGGAAAGGCACTTGCGCACACAACGACGATTAAAAATGTTAGAATGGAGTAATGGATGAAACTTGATTATGATGAAAGAAGTGAGAATGAGATGACTGTTGACGTCTGTGAACAGGCAATCATGGATGCGGTCAAACAAACAACACAGCAATGGGTTTCGATTGAAGTGAAGTTGCAAAAACAATTGGATCCGATCACGTTGTTTGAAATGTCAAAAGAAGATGCAGGAGATCGTTTTTACTTTCAGTTAAATGATAGTAAAACAGCTTTTTTTGGTTACCGTGTTGCAACAAAAATTAAAAATGATTTCACAAATAAACGCTCTATTTTTAAAGAATGGGAAAAGTTTAAAGACAACATTGCACTAATCCATCCTGATTCTGAGCGCCATCATTTGCGAATTTGTGGGGGGTTTCAGTTTTCTACAAAGCGTCTAGGGGATGAATGGCGCCGTTTTGGTGTGAATCACTTTATTTTGCCTGAAGTTTTAATATCACAAGTAAACGATGAAACGTTTTTAACCTATACAGTGCAGAAAGAAACGTTTTCTATAGATCAATTTAATGCGCTATTCGATCAATTGAATCATTTAGAAACAATCGAAATAAAAGATACGGCACCGCCACCGGTGAAACGTATGGAAGACATATATAAAGATGAGTGGGAAGCATTAGTTGCAAAGACAACAGAACAGTTAGCTCATGATGAAAAAATTGTGTTATCGCGCAGACGTATGGTGCAATTTGATGCAGATTTAAGTATTCCAACGATACTTTATCGGGCGTTACAAAATGAAAAAAACAGTTATCTATTTGTTTTAGAATCCGAAGAAGATGTCTTTATATCTCAAACACCGGAACAATTGTTTAAAGTTACAAACGGTGAATTATCTACCAAAGCCGTTGCGGGAACAATTCGTCGTACGCATGATGAAAAATTAGACCAAGCACATGTCGAAGCTTTTCTTAAAGATGCAAAAAACTTAGTTGAGCATGAAATTGTAGTCGAAAGCATACTTGAAGATATACGACCTTTTACGACACATGTCGATTATAATAAGGAACCTAAAATTTTAAAAAATGATCATTTATATCATTTATATACAGAGATGGGTGGTCCACTTGCACAAAAATCATATATCGAATTGATAGACGACTTGCATCCCACACCTGCACTTGGGGGATACCCGAAAGCGCGTGCATTAGATTATATTGAAGCGCATGAATTCGGCGCACGTGGTTTATATGGGGCACCTGTAGGCATGATTGATATGTATGATGATTGTGAGTTTATTGTGGCTATTCGTTCGATGTTAATGAACCGACATCAAGCCTTGCTTTTTGCTGGCGCAGGTATTGTTCAAGAATCTAATGCAACTGAAGAAGTAGCAGAAACAGCTTTAAAATTTAAACCAATGATGGAGGCACTAGGGGTGACTGAATATGACTAATCAAAGTGATTTAACAGAACAAGTTTTTCATTTCGTTTCTGAGCTCTATGCGTATGGCTTGCGAGAAGTCGTGATTAGTCCAGGTTCTCGTTCAACACCAATCGCTTTGGCGTTGGAGTGTCACCCTGAAATTAAAACATGGATTCATCCAGATGAAAGAAGTGCTGCTTTTTTTGCACTAGGATTAATGAAGGGAAGTCAACGTCCAGTTGCAATCGTATGTACTTCTGGTACTGCGGCTGCGAATTATGTCCCTGCCATAGCAGAAAGCCATATTAGTCGTCTGCCACTTATCGTATTAACGAGTGATAGACCACATGAGCTTCGAAATGTAGGGGCACCACAAGCCATTAATCAAGTGGGGATGTTTCAAAATTATGTTCGGTTTCAATGCGATTTGCCAATAGCAGATGGTACGATGCATATGACTGAATTCAATGCATATCAAATACAAAAAGCGAGCCAATATTTTGACGGACCACAACAAGGGCCTGTCCATTTTAATTTGCCGTTTCGCGAGCCGCTTACACCTGATTTATCACGTTTAGACTTACTGAAAACAGAGACGTATGACCGTCCTAAATATCAAAAAGCAATAGATTTAAGTAGTATTGAAAAAACATTGAAGCAAGCGAAAGGCTTAATTGTCGTTGGTGATATGCAACATCAAGATATATCACAAATTTTAACGTTTGCTACCGTGTATGATTTACCGATACTAGCTGACGCATTAAACGGCATACGTGCCACACAACATCCAAATGTGATTGCAACCTATGATTTACTTTTGCGTGCTGGACTTGAAATTGAAGCCGATTTCGTTATTAGAGTAGGAAAGCCGGTCGTATCTAAAAAATTAAATCAATGGTTGAAAACAACAAATGCGGATCAAATTTTAGTTCAAAACAGCTCAAACGTAGATGCATTTCCTAAAAAACCTAATTACTTTTTTGAAATGTCACCGAATGACTTTTTTAGAGCTTTAGGTGAGGTGCCTGGTACATATCGTAAAATGTGGCTAAGTCAATGGCAAAATATGGAAGAACAAGCCCGTTTAACGATTATTGAGCATCAAAAAAATGCTAATGATGAGTCTGCATATGTGAGTCAGTTACTGGATAAATTAACAGATGAAGATTGTTTGTTTGTAAGTAATAGTATGCCAATACGCGATATTGATAATTTATATTTTAATCAGCGCGGTCGTATTTATGCTAATAGAGGTGCAAACGGAATAGACGGGGTTGTTTCAACTGCTTTAGGTATGGCTGTCCATCAAAAAGTAACATTACTTATTGGTGATATTGCTTTTTACCATGATATGAATGGTTTACTTATGTCTAAACTAAACGACATTCATATGAATATTGTGCTACTCAATAATGATGGGGGTGGTATTTTCTCATATTTACCACAGAAAAAGAGTGCTTCCCAACATTTTGAACGCTTATTCGGGACACCTACAGGGTTGAATTTTGAATACACTGCGTTGCTTTATGATTTTAATTTTAAGCGTATTCAAGACTTACAGGCATTTGCGTATGCTAATTTGACGACGATGACGCCAACATTGTTTGAAGTGATGACGAATCGTGAAAAAAATTATGACGCCCATCAAAATCTTTATCAGAAATTGAGTGAAATTGTAAATGTTACATTA
The DNA here is from genome assembly GCF_022557135.1 of Staphylococcus coagulans. Classification (NCBI taxonomy): domain Bacteria; kingdom Bacillati; phylum Bacillota; class Bacilli; order Caryophanales; family Staphylococcaceae; genus Staphylococcus; species Staphylococcus coagulans. The sequence continues at coordinate 1,877,289 of NZ_CP092966.1, read as the reverse complement.
TAATTGGCATCGGGCACAACAACCGACCGACAAGGTTTTAGTATTGCTACATGGGTTTATTAGTGATCAACGCACATTTGATTCACATATCGAGAGATTGACGAGAGAAGCGGACTTAGTTTGTGTTGATCTTCCGGGACACGGCCAAGATCAATCTCCTACAGATATTCAATGGGATTTTGATTGGATTGCTTCTGAATTGCATATAGTGCTTCAACAATTTGACAGCCAAGCTATTTATTTACATGGCTATTCAATGGGGGCGCGGGTAGCACTTTATTATGCACTCAATCATGCTTCATTGTTGTCAGGTTTAATACTCGAAAGTGGTTCTCCAGGAATTCAAGATCCTGTTGCACGTCATGAGCGACAACAAGTGGATGCAGCACGTGCACGTGTACTTGAGATTGCAGGGCTCGAAGTATTTGTGAATGATTGGGAGAAGTTGCCATTATTTCAGACACAGAAATGGATGCCTGAAGTGAAACAGCTTCAAGTTCGACAGTTAAGAATGGCACAGAACGCGGCAGGCTTAATTAAAGCTTTAACAGATTACGGAACGGGCCATATGCCGAACTTATGGAATCAGTTGAATACTTTGGAGTTACCTGTGCAATTAATTGTTGGTGAATGGGATGAGAAGTTTGTATCGATTGCACATCAAATGAAAGTGGCGTTACCTAATGCGAGTTTAGAAATTGTAGAGCGTGTAGGGCATACAGTTCATGTGGAAGATTCACCCAAATTTGATACAATATTATTGGAGTTTATTAAAGGTTACTAGAGGAGGCCAACCATGGAAAGACAATGGGAAACATTAAAAGAGTATAAAGAAATAAAATACGAATTTTTTGAAGGGATTGCAAAAGTCACAATTAACCGTCCGCATGTACATAATGCATTTACACCTAATACTGTACAAGAAATGATTGATGCTTTCACACGTGCGCGTGATGACGAGCGTGTAGGTGTCATCATTTTAACTGGAGAAGGCGACAAAGCGTTTTGTTCAGGTGGAGATCAAAAAGTACGCGGTCATGGGGGCTACGTTGGAGATGACCAAATCCCACGTTTGAATGTATTAGATTTACAACGTTTAATTCGTGTCATTCCAAAACCGGTTATTGCGATGGTTAAAGGTTATGCTATCGGTGGAGGAAACGTTCTTCAAGTCGTATGTGATTTAACAATTGCTGCAGATAATGCACGTTTTGGACAAACAGGACCAAAAGTGGGTTCATTTGACGCAGGTTATGGTTCAGGCTACCTTGCACGTATCGTAGGACACAAAAAAGCACGTGAAATTTGGTATTTATGTCGTCAGTACGATGCACAACAAGCACTTGACATGGGTATGGCGAATACAGTCGTTCCTTTGGCAGATGTTGAAGATGAAACAGTGAAATGGTGTAAAGAAATCATGCGTCATTCTCCAACAGCTTTACGATTCTTGAAAGCAGCAATGAATGCAGATACAGATGGTTTAGCTGGGTTACAACAATTTGCAGGTGACGCAACACTCTTGTATTACACAACAGATGAAGCAAAAGAAGGCCGAGACGCGTTTAAAGAAAAACGTGATCCTGATTTCGATCAATTCCCTAAATTCCCATAAGTTGAAAAGAAGGAAAAGCGATCAAAAATAAAAACCGATGGACTTTTTGTAATCAATGGGTCCATCGGCTTTTTTTAGGTCGTAAAGAGGAGGATAAACGAGCATTTTTAATTATTCTTAAATCGCTCTGATTTTTAGTGAATAAAGTATTTATAAGTAAACAAGCTTATTCAATATTTTAATGATATGTCGATAATGGTGATTATGAGTTGATTAAACGGTCTGCATATTTGCTTTGTAGGTATTGTCTTAAGCGCGCCATACCTTCTTCTAATGACTTCATATCATAGGCATATGAAATACGGACATAACCTTTTCCATAATCCGTAAAAGAAGATCCAGGAACCATAGCGACGCCAACGGTTTCTAAAACATCGACACAAAAGGCAAAGTCATCATCGGTATAGTTTTGAATGTTAGGAAAGATGTAAAACGCCCCTTCAGGTTGCCCTTCTAATTCAAAGCCCATATCTGTTAATGCTTTAATCAAGAAATCACGTCGCTTTACATAAGCAGCATTCATCGTTTGAGGGGCATCTGTAGCCTCAGTTAAAGCAGCAATCGTAGCCATTTGAGCCGGAACATTGGCACAAATACAATTATAAGCATGCATAAATGTTAAGCGATCTATTAAGTATTGAGGACCAGATAAAAAGCCAATACGGATGCCTGTAGCTGAATGTGACTTGCTTAAACCATTAATCAATAGTAACTGGTCTCGGATGGATTCGTATCGTGCAAACGACGTATGTGTAGCGTGAAATGTATTTTCTGCATAGATTTCATCACTAATAATAAAAATCGACAATGTTTTCAAAGTGTCGACGAGTGCTGTCACTTCTGCTTCAGAAAGTATAGCGCCAGTAGGATTAGATGGGTAATTGAGCAGTATCGCACGTGTCTTTGGCGTGATATGTTGTTTGATGAGTTCTGGTGTCACCTTAAAACCGCTTTGACGCGTATCCATAAATATAGGTGTACCACCGAGCGTCTGAATTAAAGGAATATAGCCAGCATAAACAGGTCCTGGAAGTAAAATTTCATCACCTGGATTGATGATACAACGCAGTACAGTATCTAATGCTTCGGAAGCGCCATTAGTAATAATGATTTCTTCAGGGGCATAATGGATATTGAAACGTGTTTGGTAGTATTGAGAGACTGCTTCACGTGTATCCAATCGTCCCTTATTATGTGAATAAGTCGTCTGATTATTTTCAATGGCTGTTTGATATGCCTTTTTAACAATATCGGGCATATTAAAATCAGGTTGGCCAACTGTAAGGTTGATGACATCATCCAACTGATTAATTCGACTCGAAAATTGTCGGATACTCGGTGCTCTTAAATATTTTGCATATGTATTGAGTTCTAATTTCATTTTTAAATCACGTCCTAAAAAAAGAGAAGTTAACATTTAGAATAACATGTGTACGCATGAGAAGCTATCTAAAATGATAGTCAACGATACGTACACATGATCATGTTCTAAATGGTATCTTCTCTAAAAATAAGGTTTAAACTTTGATGGTCGTTGCAAATTAATCATAGGATTAGTCCATTTCGCCACAAAATCACTCGACCATAACCAAACGATGAAGCATGAAAGTACTATATTGTAAAGTAATCCTAAAATTGGTGTATCAATAAAAGGATAAAATTGGTGGCCACGAATGACACCGATAAATAAGCCATGTAATAAATAAACATACATCGTTCTTGACCCTATATAAGTATACCAATGATGGTGTCTTGGAACTAAATTAAAGAAAGAGAACATCGTGACAAAGATAATACCGTATAAAGATAATCTTTTAAGCGGACTCATCAGTAAATGCATGCCGTCCACGTGTTTATATGGTGTACTTGCTAATAACCAGTCCGCATCAATAGGATGAACGATATAAATTACAAAAAAGCCTACTAAAACTAGAATAGAGATAGGGATAAAACGTTTCATCTTAACGAAATGACTAAATTCAATGTTTAATAAATACCCAACATAAAATATAGGGAAAAATACGAGTGTACGTGACCAACTTAAATAGTCTCCTACATTTGAAGAAAAACCTGCTAATAGTGCTACAATGATGGCGATAGGTAAAACGTATTTAGGTTTAAACTGCCGGACAATAACGATAATGACGTTAAAGAAAAACAGTGTTAATAAAAACCATAGTGCAAAAACAGGTTCAAATGGATCTAAGTCTAACTCACTATTTTTTCCTGTAATAAAATAATAAATTGAAAAGAACGCAAAAAAGATGAGATATGGACCTAACAATTTTTTGCCTACTTTTTCTATGTAACCAGATTTACCCACATTATTGGCGAAATAGCCAGAGATGAATAGAAAGGCGGGCATGTGAAAACTATAAATAAGCAAATATAATGCATTAATCGCAATATGAGTATCAACATAAGGCCTAATTAAATGTCCTAAAACGACAAGAAATATTAAACCAGCACGTGCATTATCAAAAAATGCATCTCTTTTTTTTACAGTTGTCATAAATAGGTGACTCCTTTTAACAATCTCATAGTTAATGTATTATAAATACCTTCAAAAATGCAATGAAAATGTATATATGATAAATTAATAGCATACTTATTTTATACAATGCCCAAACAAAAATAAAAAAGAACTTTGAAGCATAAGATTATTTTATTTTGCAAAACCTCATCGACTCACGGTTTAAATTCTACTATTTTTGTGGTAAATTGAAGGGCGTATATCTATAAATCGTTCCTTAAAAAATTGGAATAGGAGAAATCAGCTATGTCTCATAATAATTTTACTGGAATGAAACGATTGAAGCATCCTCCACGATATTTGCCGGGTTTAGATGGTTTGCGTGCGATTTCAGTTATAGGGATTATCATTTATCATCTTAATTCTCAATGGCTTTCTGGTGGTTTTTTAGGTGTAGATACGTTTTTTGTAATTTCAGGTTATTTAATTACATCATTACTACTATTTGAATATGAAAATTACGGTGAAATCAATTTAGTGAATTTTTGGATTAAACGGTTTAAGCGTTTAATTCCCGCAATGTTATTTGTTACTTTATTTACAGTACTCTACGTCTTAGCATTTGACCCTAAGCTTTTAGAATCAATTAAAGGTGATGCGATAGCAGCTTTACTCTACATCTCAAATTGGTGGTATATTTTCCAAGATGTTGATTATTTTGATCAATTTAAACCTATGCCACTTAAGCATTTATGGTCTTTAGCTGTAGAAGAGCAATTTTATATCTTTTATCCTATGATTTTAATGTTATTTTTTAAATTATTTAGACGAAAAAAATGGGTCGTTGTCGTATTCGCTATCATTTCTATCGCTTCAGCAGCATTAATGTTTTATTTATCCGCACCAGGTGCGAATAACTCACGTACATATTTTGGAACAGATACTCGATTACAAACACTATTATTAGGTGTTATATTTGCATTTGTGTGGCCAGCATTTAAATTGAAAGCCAAGCCGCCACAACTTGGGAGAAATCTGATTGATATTTTTGGTATTATCGCATTAGGTGTTTTGTTATGGTTATTCTATGCTGTCAACGAGCAACAGTACTTTCTGTATAGCGGTGGCTTTTACGCCATTTCATTAATGACTTTAGTTATTATTGCAAGTGTAGTGCAACCGTCGGGCTTACTTTCTAGATTTATGGGTAACCCACTTTTCTTATATATTGGTAAAAGATCGTATAGTTTATACTTATGGCATTTTGTCATCGTTACATTTGTACACCATCACTTTGTAGCGGGACAATATCCATTTTACATGTATATTATTGATGTCGTATTAACGTTTGTTATGGCAGAAATTTCTTATCGATTTGTGGAAACACCTTTCAGAAGACATGGTTTTAGAACGTTCTTCCTTAAAGAGAAACCTGTGATTTCAATCATTCGTACACCACTTGTTTTAGCTGCTATTGTGTTAACTGCATTTGTGTTGACTGGACATTTTGATGGTTATGCAAAACAAGAGCAAAAAGCAACGGCTTATAAGACAAATCATAAAACGACTGAAAAACCTAAAAAGCCCGAGCCTGAAAAACAAAACAAAACAACTGATGAAAAATCTTTTGATCCTAAAAAAGAGTCACCTCTATTTATTGGGGATTCATTAACAGTAGGGATGGGCTATTATTTAGATGATCATTATCAAAAACCAACCATTGACGCAGAAGTCGGACGTTCTATGGGTGTTGCCCTCAATGTTGCTAAGAAATATACAGATTACAATAAAGCAGGGCAACCAGTCGTGATTCAAATTGGTACAAATGGAGATTTCAATGAGGCGCAGTTAGAAGAAATCGTGAAAGATTTTGATAAAGCGAATGTTTACCTAATTAATACGACAGTGCCACGTGACTATAAAGATCATGTCAATCAGTTAATGAAAAAAGTCGCTAATAAACATAAGCATGTCACATTAGTGGATTGGAATAAAGTCGGCGTAGGCCATACGGATTACTTTGCTTATGATGGTATTCATTTAGAACATCCAGGTATCCAACGTCTCGTGAAAGAATTAGATCAAGAAATGAAAGATAATCAAGACGATAAATAACGACCAATACAAATTTGAATATCTAAAGTAAATATTATAAGTGTTAAATAGGACCGGTGATTTAAACACCGGTCCTATTTTTAATACAAAAAAGCAAGCCCCAAAAGTGAGGAACCCACCTTTGAGGCTTTTAATATAAGGAATTTTATTTACTTTGACGATATAAATCGATATCGAAGTATTTACCAACTTCACCAATTTGATCATAGAATTGTTTCATACGTTTTGCGTTAAAGTCTGCCCATGCGATATCTGTTGCATATTGATGTGTCGCTGGGTTTTGTGGATTCCAACGCATGCGGTATAACGTGTTTTGACCTGCGTGGATGTAATTTTGACCAATAAATTTAGCGCCGCCGACGATTGCTTTTTTAACAGTATCCCAGCCATATTTTTCAGCTGTTTTAAAGCCACCGCGAATGGCGTCAGTGTCAACTGCCCCGATACCAAACATATTGTAGTATTTTTTAGGACCGTTAGTGATCACTTTATTGTTTTTATCTACGTATCCACCATTTGCTAATTTAGACGTACCGTTTCCAGTTTCTAAAAATGCGTGTGAAATCAAGTAAATTTCATTAATATTATTTGCTTTTGCCGCTTCTGCAAACGCAGCACCTTGGCCAGCTAAGATACCTTTACCTGCGAGTAATCGGTTCAATGCATCTGCACTTAAGCCTTGATATTGATCGAGTTTTAAGAATTGATAAATGCCTGAAGCGCTGTTTTTAATGTTTTGTGTATCCATTGCCGCTTGCACTTCTTGACGGTTTGCATCTTCCCATTTACCTGGTACATGTTGAACTTGTGGTTTGTATGACAATGCCATTTGTTTATTAACGGCTTCTTTTAAAGAAGCGTTAGCATTGTAATATTTAACAAGTAATGAGCGTAAGTCACCAGATTTAATCCAACCTTGTGTACCATTCTCGAAAGTACCGTAAAGCCATGTCACACCATTTACCTTTTGTGTACTTGTCACTTTAAATAATGTTTCATAATACGCATTTAAAGAGCCTAATACTTTCGCATTTGGTTTCGCATAGTAATAGCCATTTCCGTTATAAACAAAGTAATCTTGAGGTTGGCTTAATTTTGTGGCTTTAGTTGCTGAAGTTGACTTAACTGTGTAAGCAGAAGCAACAGGTTTTAAATCTTTAAGATTAATCCAGCCCATTTTATGGTTCACTTGACCGAATAAATAAGTGTCTGAGCCTGCAACAACAGATTTAACGGCACTAAAAGTACGATTTTTTACGGTGCTAGATAGGGCATCGATACGTTGTTTCGCCGTACCCCATGGGATCGAATATAATCCAGCTGTTTTGTCATTAACTTTATATTGACCATGAATTGGTTTTTCAGCACCAAGGGAACGTAGAATCACGTCATTTGCGTTAAACCAACCTAATGGTGTGCGACCGTCAGCGTTTTGTAATAAAACGTAATTGCGATTTTGGTTAGACGCTGTCTTAGCAATTTTGTAAGTACGATCAGTGAATTGGGCAGCATTTTTAGCTGTTTTATCATAGATTGAAGCTCTTATTCCTTCAGTTGATGATTTTAATTGACCAATTTGAGATACACTTTGTGTGGCTTTTTTAGCTGCTTTTTCTTGTGGTTGTGTTAATAATGATTGGTCGATCCATCCAGATAATTGATTAACAGTGCCATAAACGAAAGTTAAGTTTCCAACTTTTTGTGATTTTGTTGCAGCAAAGTTTTGTGCGCTCTTACCAGCGACTTTACCAGCCACTTGTGCGCTAGTGCCCCAAGGGACTTTGTAAAGTGTAGCGCCTGGTTTGATTGTGTAGTTTTGCTTCACGTTTTTAGCCGCTTGACCTGCACGATAGTCAACATCTTTTTGTTGAACCCATCCAACATAAGTGCCCGTTGCATAGTCAGATACAAGATAGAATGATTTTCCATTGAGCGTTGCTTTTTTCTGAACACTTAAAGTTTGATTTGTTGCTGATGTAGGTTGGCCTTTCGCATCGTATACGGTTTTATATAAGCCGTTATTTTTATTATTAATACGACCAAAACCTGAGTCACTCGTCACTTTTAATGGTGAAGAAGGTGCAGTTGTTGATGAAGATGGTGTTTTTACAACGTTACTTGCATCAATCCAACCTGTTAAATTGTTAACTGTACCATAGAGCCAATTTGTATTTGCGACTTTCTGTTCTTTTGTTGCTTTGAAAGCTTGGTTTTTGCTACCGCTAATTGTACCTGTGGCTTGCGCTTTTGTACCCCAAGGCACTTCATAAACAGTTGTACCTGGTTTAACTTGGTATGATTGCTTCACATTCTTTTCAGGTTGTGCACTTTGATAAGTGACATCATTGCTACGTACCCATCCGAGTAAACCATTGTTTTTCGAAGTGGATACAAGATAAAATGATTGACCATTTAGTGTTGCTTTTTTAGTGACTTTTAATGTTACATTTGTTTGATTTGTACGTACACCAGATTGATCATACACTGTTTTGTATAAACCATTGTTTTTAGATGAGATACGGCTATAACCTGTATTGTCAGTCACTTTTAAATTGTTATTTTGTGTTTTAGGTTTTGATGTTTGACCAGAAGTGCTACCAGCAGGGGAAGCATAGCCCATTTTCACTTGGTATTTTTCATTTATAAGATCATACAATTCATCATAAGAATAACCATGTGCTCTTAAATAACCGTGTGGGTCTACGTGGTCTGTACCACCTAAATATCTAGAAACAGCGTCATGTGTCCAAACTGTCCCTTTACCGTCATATTCTGCACTATCAGGTTTTAAACCATAGTATTGTAAGTTAGTTGCTGCGTAATCAGCAAAGTTGTTCATTTGACGTGCAAAGGAATTATAGTCATGCACATGAACAAGTTCAATATGAATAAAACGTTGGTTCGCAATAGGGCCAGCACCCCAAGCTAAATAATCAGTTGGTTGCGTTTCAATAATGCGGTTACCATCGATAAATCCATGAACAAAAGCATTTTGATAATTATTTTTCATATATTGTATTTCACTTGTAATTGTTGAATTATCGTTAGCTGTATCATGAACTACGATGCCTTCAGGTCTTCCAACACCGTAGCGATAACCATAGCGTGGAATAAAGCTTGAATAGTCTTCTTCATATTTAGGAACTGTAAATTTTTGTTTTCGTATGTAGTTGTTAATTTGTGATTTGACTTGTGGTTGATATGCTTTAGGTGTAGTGGCTACTGAACGAACTGAATAGTTTGTAGGTTCAAGTTTAACTGTTGCAGGCCCACCTTTACCTCCAACGCGAGGCGGTGTGGGTCCATTTGGATTAGCATTGATATCTACTTTTTCATTTGTTGGTGTAGATTGTTGTTTTACAGTTGGTGTTTTTTCTGCTGAACGTGCAACGACACGTGCTAAATTTTTCTCTTGATTAGATGTAGCAGTAGTTCTCTCTTGTGCGGAAAAAGCTGTTGTATTTGATTGTACTGTTTTAGCCGTTGGTTGCGTGTTGTTAGTTGGTTGTTGCGTATGAGTTGTTGGTTGCTCAGTTGACGCTTGATTACTTTGTTGTCGTACAGTGACATTTTGTGAATCATTTTTCGGTAATGCATCAGAAGGGGATTGCTGTGACTTTGTGACATCTTGTGGTGTCTCTTGTTGTGCATCTGTTTTTTGATCTTGTGCAGCATGATAAGCTTCAGTTGATACTTCAGCTTCGTGATGTGGATCGATTTCTTCAGCAGTATAAGGTGATGCAACAGGTTGTTCAGCTACGTCTGCTTGTGCATGGTCATTTTGAGAAGTTGCTTCTTGTTCAGTAGCTTGTTGCGTAGCTGATGAAGAAGCAGAAGGTTGTTCTAAAAGACTTGAGTCTGCTTTTGGTTGTGTCGGTTTTTCAATTTCAACTTGATTTGGATCTTTATACGCTTGTGTTCCAGAAATCGTAGGAGCTTTCGTTTCGTTCTTGGCCTGATTGGCTTGCTGAACTTGTTGATGCTCGTCTAATATATTTGTTGGTGTTTCTTGCGCTTTTGTTTGTTCAGCTGCATGTGCTTCATGCGCAGTTAATGCAGACCCCGCTAATGTCAATGCAATGATAGTGGGCGTTTTATAACCTAATTTTTTAACCATTTCATTACTCCTTTTAGATAAGTTAATATAAAGTTGATTAATGCCATTATAGAATTAAAGATACAGGAATTGTGCATTTTAACTTGATTGTAATTTAACTTTAATAATTGTCCCCGTTATTTTATGTAGTTCATGCATAATTAGAAATTATAGAATATTTCAAATAAAGTAATATATAAAGTGAAAGTAACCCGTTTTATTATGATGCCCTATTAAACGCTTTCGTAATTAAAGATACTTCTCCATGTAATAATGCGGGATACCTGCATCTAAAAACTGATCGCCATATGCTTGATAGCCTAATGATTCATAAAAGGGAATCGCATGTGTTTGGGCACCTAATTTGAAATGATGAAAACCTTGGCGTTGCGCTTCTTGCTCGAGCGCGCGCATTAATGCCTTACCCGTCCCTTGACCTCTTTCAGTTTTCAAAACTGCGACACGTTCAATTTTTGCAATGCCATTCACATCTCGAAAGCGTGCAGTTGCGATGGGTTGATGGTCATCGTTATAGGCAATCATATATTGTGCGGTTGTTTCAAATTCATCAATTTCTTCTTCAAGTGACACCCCTTGTTCTTCTACAAAAACGACCTTTCTGATGTCCAATACATCTTCATATTCATGTTCTGTTTCTACTTTTTTAATCATCGCTGTACCCCTTTCTTATCAATATGATATCGATTTTATCATAAATGATTTTGAATAGACTAAGTATGAAGTAAAATGTATAATCTAAATTTAGACACGTGCAAACAATAGGGCATTCGAATTGTATACCTTCTATCGTGAGCACAATGCTAAAAAACAGGTTGATGTCTTAAACACACATGTCAGACGTCAACCTGTTTTTGTATTTATCGTTATGAAGTCAAAATCGTTATATTATCTGCACATTGTGCGCTGGCAAGAGATTATTAGAACATATTTCGCGTCACTAGGCGCTAAAATTACATTGCATTTTGTCGTACTAGTGCGGTATATTGCCAAAAAATCCGCATTTGAATAATATTCCAATTGTTCATTCCCATTGTATAACCAGAAGGTGTGAAAATGTTAACATCGGTTACTTCTAATGCTGCAGCAACGAGATATTGAATAGGCACACTCAAATTTTGCATCTCTGGTGTTAAACCATTTTCATCATAAACCCATGAAAATGGGAGGGGTGATTCAAAGACATCGATCGCATCAAAAATTTCAGGAAGTGCAACGATATAACACGCGCCATTGATCACCGGGTTATTCTGGCTGTCTGAATAATAAAGTAGGAGTGCTTCATAATTTTCACGATGTGCATGATTCACATAAAATAACTCTTGTCGAAAATGCGCCATGTCTTTACTGTGAATGATTTGTTGCTCTAACATGTTGAATATCCCATTGATTTGCATGATTTTGTCGTGTGTAGGGCGTGGCATGTATAGGCACCTCCTTATTAATAAAATGTATTGTTATTTTGAGATGGGTCTGGAACCCCTTGTGACTGTTGCGGTAAAGCAGGCTGTTGACTTGGTGCTTGTTCAGTAACAGCGGGCTGATTTTGATTATTTGCCGGTGATGCTTGACTATCACCATTTTGTTGTTCTGATGATGTGTTATCTTTTTGTGATTTTTGGTGTCCTTTTAATAGCTGATCATCGATTTCTGTTAATGGTGGAATTTCACCGTAAAAGGACTTCGCACGTTGTAACAGAAAATCGCTTTTATTTTTAAGCGGTCTTAATTCTAAATCTTCCCGTAATAAGTTCGATGTCTTAATTAAATCATCTACGTCAGGATTAATGTAGTAAATGCCGTTAAGCAATTCATTTTCACCTTTAAGTTGTTGAGATTTGATTGTGACATCATTCGCTAAATAGTTTGTTGCAAGTGCACGAATTTCAGAGTAATTTAAGTTATGTTTAGAATTTTTTCCTACAATTTCAATAATATCATCTAATTTGTGTAAAGAATTTGTCTCTTGCGCTTTGCGGAAGAGAATTTTTAAAACTTCCATTTGTCTTTCGCCACGTTTTAAGTCAGAGTCTTGTTTACGTGTGCGTGTGATTGCGAGTGCTTCGTCGCCGTTTAATTTTTGCTTGCCTTTTTTCAGCTTGATGCGACCTTTATCTTTAGTGTTTGGTTCATTGAGATCGTATGGCACATTATATTCAATACCACCAAGCTCATCAACTGTATCAGCAAAAGCATCCATATTAATACGAACATAATAATCAACAGGGACATTAAGCTCAGTTTCCACCGCATCCATTGAAGATTCTGGTCCACCATATGCATGTGCATGTGTAATCTTGTCAAAGTAACCGACTTTTGGAATGTAGCTCAAAGTATCACGTGGGATACTCAGTAAACGGATTTGATGTTTATCAGGATTTAAAGTGGATAAAATCATTGCATCTGTACGTGAATGTTCCGTACTTTGTCCGTTTTCTCTTCGTGAACTACTGTCATCAATACCTAAAAACAATATTGAAACAGGTTCCTTTGCAGCATTGACTTTACTATCTCTTAATTTAGATTGACGCTCATCAGTGTGAGAAAATGAATCGTCAAAAGCATGTTTCGATGAATTAAATAGAATAAACGCAAAAATTGTAGGAACAATTACAAGCATTAAAGCAAGTAAGTACAACAGATATTTGAGACCTTTATTCATAATAAATTGCTCCTAAAAAGATATTTTTAACATATGATTATATATTGTAATGCAATTGATTGTAAGATTTCAATCATTTCAGATGCACCGTTTCGAAATAAATTGTTTTTTCATGTGTAGGACTTCGTGTTGGTGTATAATGGAGTTAATAATGAAAGAAGTGGGACATCATATGATCTTTATTGATGATTGTACCAAAATCGATGCACGCGCTGTTGATGACTGGAGGTTGTGTTGTTTTATACAAAGCTTTCCTCAAGCGTGGTATCTTGTTGCAATTTTGAGATTGCAAAATCGTTTTGATTCTGTCCCACCCCAATGATAAAGAGCAAAATAAGGATGGTGGATTTTTTGAAAGCACAATGGATGTCACATCTTGATGAAAGTTTAGTTAAACCCTTTTATGAAGAGCAAACAAAGGAAGAACAAGAAGCGGGCTTTGAAGATGTTTTAACTTTTGGTACCGCTGGAATTCGGAGCACGTTTGGTCTCGGTCCAGGTCGTTTAAACAAGTTTACAATACGTAAAGTGGCATTAGGACTCGCACAATATTTAAAACAAAAAAATGAGCATCCAACAGTTGTGATTCACTTTGATACACGATTTTTATCACATGAATTTTCTCAAGAAATTGCACGTGTATTAGCAACTGAAGGTGTTAGCGTAGTATTAGCAGATACTTATAAATCAACACCGGAGTTGTCATTTGCTGTACGCGAGTTAAAAGCAACAGCAGGTGTCATGATTACAGCAAGTCATAATCCAAGTCATTATAATGGTATTAAAATTTATGGTTCAGATGGGGGACAATTATTACCTAAGGCATCTGAAGACTTGAGCCAATATATTAATGCAATTGAATCTCCATTAGAAATTGAAGCACGAGATTTCAATTCGTTGAAAAAAGAAAAATTGATTACGTCTTTGCCTACTGAAGTGACTGAGGCGTATAAGCAAGGTGTTAAAGATTTAGTTGGCACAATTGAAGAAAACAATGCACGTGTCGTATTGACAAGTTTGCATGGGACAAGCTTACCCATAGCCGCAGACATACTCACAGAGCTTGGATTTGATAACTATGTCATTGAGACAACTCAGTCAGAACCAGATGGCAGATTTCCAACTGTTAAAAGTGCTAATCCTGAAGAAGAAGCTGCGTTTGAATTTGGCAAGCGTTTAGCAGAACAAGAAAATGCATCACTTATCATTGCTACAGATCCAGATGCAGACCGATTCGGGTTTGTTGAGCGCTATGAAGACGGCTCAACACGTTATTTTAATGGAAATGAAATTGGCTTGATCTTACTTAAATTACGTTATCAACAGCTGCAAACATCAGGCAACGCGTTCTACATGGTTAAATCAATCGTTACGGGCGCTTTGAGTGAGGTATTAGCATCAGCATTAGATATTAAAGTTGTGAACGTTTTGACAGGATTTAAATATATTTCTGAAGAGTTAGAACTTCGTCAACAGCAAAATGATGACGCGCAGTTGGTGTTAGCGTTTGAAGAGAGCCATGGTTATTTAGCGAAAGATTTATCAAGAGATAAAGATGCAATTCAGTTTATCCCTTTACTCGTTAAATATAAACAGCTATTGTATCAAAATGGTCTCACATTTAAAGCGGTACTCGAAGATATTTATAAAGAAATTGGTCGCTATGAAGATTTAACGCTTTCGCCGTCTTTTGAAGGACCAAAAGGTAGACAAAAAATAGAGGCCATGATGACTCATTTTAGAAATGATACAAGTGAACATATTGTAGGATTAAAAGTAAAAACAAAAGAAGATTATTTAACGCAAAAGACAACACATCTTCCAACAGGTGAAGAGACTGCAATCATGTTGCCACAAGCGGATTTAATTCGTTACACATTTGATGAAGGCTTTATTGCATTAAGACCTTCAGGGACAGAGCCAAAAATAAAAATTTATTTTTCACTTAATGTGCCTGATTTTAAAGCGCTAGTCAACAATTTTAAAGCATTGTATTTAGCTGAGTCATAATATTTTGTTGTTTAACATAATAAAAATGATGAAGGTAACGTAATTTCGCACATTCACCTTAGCATTTATAAGGTTGTCACAAACACTATATTTAATCTTTTATCACTTTGTCTATTAGCAAACGATAAACCTCTGAAGGAATAACGCATTGTTATTTCTTTTGAGGTTTTTTTGTGCTTAAAAAATTGATCTATTTATAAAAATATTAAAGAGATGTAAAGAATGTTAAAAATAATTTTAGCCCAGTCTAAGATAATGTAAATTTAATAATAAATTTGTATTTTTAATTGAAATTAGACCGAATTTACTTAAAGATTAATATAGATTTAATAATTTAAATAAAAATCAGTTAGATGTGATGGAATGATTAAACTATAGAGAAGAAAGGTGTATGAGCGTGAAATTAACTACAATTGGTTTAGGTTATATTGGTTTACCAACATCTATTATGTTTGCAAAACATGGGGTGGAAGTGCTAGGTGTGGATATTAATCCTCAAGCGGTAGCATGTTTAAATCAAGGACAAATCCATATCGAAGAGCCTGGATTACAAGAAGCATTTGAGGCTGTATTGGAAAAAGGGAATTTTAAAGCATCTCAAACGCCTGAAGAAGCGGATGTTTTTATCATTGCGGTTCCAACACCTAACAACGATGATACGTATGAATCATGTGATATTTCAATTGTGATGCGTGCACTTGAAAGTATTGTACCTTATTTGAAATCTGGAAACACAGTGATTGTGGAATCAACGATAGCACCGCGCACAATTGATGACCATGTCAAACCATTTCTTGAGCAACAAGGCTATACGATTGGTGAGGATTTATATTTAGTACATTGTCCTGAACGTGTCCTCCCAGGAAAAATTTTAGAAGAACTTGTACATAATAATCGGATTATAGGGGGCGTCACACCTGCATGTGTGGAAGCGGGCAAAAATATTTATCGCACTTTTGTTCAAGGAGAAATGATTGAAACAAATGCACGTACTGCTGAAATGAGTAAGCTAATGGAGAATACGTATCGCGATTTGAATATTGCATTAGCCAATGAGCTAACAAAGATTAGCAATCATTTAAACATTAATGTACTTGATGTCATTGAAATGGCAAACAAACATCCAAGAGTTAATATTCATTGGCCTGGACCTGGAGTAGGTGGCCACTGTTTAGCAGTAGATCCTTATTTTATTATTGCGAAAGATCCTGAACACTCTCCATTAATTCAAACAGGTCGTAAAATTAATCGTTCGATGCCACAGTTTGTCGTGGGTCATGTGAAAAAGATTTTACAAACAGTGAATGGTCATAAGGTTACTGTTTTTGGTTTAACGTATAAAGGTGATGTTGATGATATACGTGAATCGCCTGCATTTGATATTTATGAATTATTAAAAGCAATCGAAGGATTAGATGTTGTCGCGTACGATCCTCACGTTCAATTGGACTTTGTTGAAAAAGACATCGCAAAGGCTGTAGAGGGCTCATCCCTTGTCATTGTCTTAAGTGATCATTCGGAATTTAAAATACTTAAAGACCAAGACTTTAGTTCAATGAAAGATAAGTTGATACTTGATACAAAAAATGTCATACCGAACACTTTTAATGAAGTTAAATACTTCAACTACGGTAATTTATATGAAATAGAAAGTATGTGAAGACTTTTATAAAGATAGTAGGTTATAAGTGTGAATATATTATTTATGATTTTAAAAGAACAAGTTGGAAATTGGCAAAAAATACTTCAATTAGCAGCATATAATATGAAATCTCAGTATTCTAACCACTATCTCGGTGTGTTTTGGAATATTTTACAACCTATGATGCAAGTCGGCGTGTATTATTTAATCTTTGGATTAGGTTTAAGAGGTGGAGGAAACCATTTAGTGGATGGTGTGCCTTTCATCGTTCATTTAATTTCTGGTTTATTTCCTTGGCTCTTCATTTCTCAAAGTATTAATTCAGGCGCCAATGCGATTCAATCTAATCTAGAGTTAGTGACGAAAATGAAATTTCCATCCTCTGTCTTATTATCGATTTCATTCACCAATACATTGTTTAATCTGTGCTTTATGACCATGATTTTATTTGTCATTTCTATTGTTAATGGTTATGTTGCGATTTGGAAGTACTTTATATTTCTTTATTTTATTTTCGCTGCATTTCCAGCAATTTTTGGGATTTCTTTATTAATGAGTTCACTTGTCATTGTTGTCAGAGATACAAAAAACCTTTTGCAAAATATATTGAGATTAGGTTTTTTCATGACACCTATATTTTGGAGTCTTAATTCTGCACAGCCTATTTTACAAAAAATAGCTAAATTAAATCCTTTTACTTATTTAGTAGAAGTCTATAGAAGTGCTTTTTTAACAAGTCCACATTTGCTATATGGGACAATGGCAGATCATTTTTACTATTGGACGTTTACATTGTTGATGTTAATTTTAGGGGCTTTAGTACATCAAAGATTTAAAGACCGATTATTAGATTTTTTATAGCACAATGCAGAAGGAGCAGGTATGAAATACAAAATTTTATTAATCAGTCAAAATTTTTATCCAGAACTTGGATCAGCAGCAAATAGGATGAAAAATATATTTGAGCAACTTCAGAAAAAGGGATTTAATCCGATGATTGTGACAACAGATCCATCCTATCCCAATAGAGAGATCTTTAAAAATAAGCGTTATTTCGATAATAATCCTTTAAATCAACTTGAAGGCACACAAATCCATCGCATCCAGATGAGATTTGATAAACAACATCCGAATTTAGTTTATCGCTTGCTTTACTATCTTGAGTTGACAGTTAAATTAAAATATTATCTTAAAAGATTAGAAGGTTTTGAAAATATATTTGTTAGCAGTCCTAATATATTTATGGCTTGGGCCACTCTGTTTTTCAAAAAGAATAAGACAGCGAAATATTTTCTAGAAATTAGAGATTTATGGCCTGACAGCTTTTTAGATATTGGGAAATTTAAACTCAAATATTCAAAGCCCATTCTAAAGTTTTTAGAAAAAGAAATGTATAAACAAGCGGATGATGTGGTGATTAACAATCCTTTTTTTGAGACCTATATTAAAAATATGATTGGTAACAACAAGCATTTTATTTATATGCCAAATGCCATTACTAAAAGTGAAGTTCAACCTACCAATAAATTAGAGGCATTTTCAGTCATCTATACAGGTAATATTGGTTATGCACAAGATGTGGAACAATTAATCTCGATTGCGCGACAGCTTAACGCAAAAAAAGTCCATTTTACAGCCATTGTTTATGGTGTAAAAGCAGACCGATTTAGAAGCGCTGTCAAACAGGAGCGTATGCATTATGTTCATCTTATTCCTCCGTTAAAAAGAGAGGAATGTTTAGCAATGATTTCAACCCATCATGTTTCACTATCTATTTTAAAAAACACACCTGTATTTATGAATGTGATGCCTGGCAAAATTGTTGATAGCATATGTTCAGGTACACCGGTTGTCAGTAATTTAGGAGAAACGGTGTGTGATTTAATACAACAAAGCGGCGTAGGTTTTTCAAAAGAAAATGCCTCATCGAAAGAAATCGTTAACTATATTTTAGAACTGAAAAATAATCCACAACTATTGAAACAAACCATCGATAATACGCAAAGTTTAAGAGACGCGGATTTTATATGGGAAAACAACATCGAACAGTTAACGCAAAGGTTGAGGAGGGGTTAAATGGAAGCGAACTTTAAACAATTCATCTCTGGAACATCGTATGAAGGCGCTTATGTAAGATTAAAGTCTAAGAAAGTTCCAATCTATCTAGACGAAGCGATGACAATGCCATTTGAATTAAATGACCCAACCTCAAAGTTATATCAAGTGTTATATGAATATAAACAGTCAACTAAGCTTGCTTTGAAACAGGGCGAGCTTGAGCTTTATGTGAATAAAAATGATGTACAGTTAATGTTATTTTTACACGTTGATTTACACTTAAATGAGATTCATCTTGCTTATTTTGATCAAAAATGGAAGCAAGTTTATCTTGGAAATCAAAATGAACCGTTCGATTATCAAGTCAATGATGTGGGGTACTTAATCGCAAATCATTTAAAAATCCTCATGTGCATTCAAAGAAAGCAACAACTTAATGTTGTAAAAAAATTGCTCGGAGATACGATTGAAAAACGACAATCCATTACGCAATTGATGGAACAAAATAACACATTAAAAGACAGATACTTGAAGTTACGCAATTCAAAATTGGGAAAAATTCAGATTAAATGGTGGGAGAGGCTAAAATGAATTTTAGAGCGATAAAATATTTATTATTTGGCAATCCTAAACCGTTCCAAATGACGAGAGAAAAGATTGACTTCAAAAAAGAAGAACTCACAGCACTCCAAAATATTGCGGACGTTATAGAACAAGATGAGAGTAAAGGGTTATACGAAATCTATCGATCCCATGCTTTAAAACCTTACGTTGACTATATTCGTACATATCATCAAGTAGGGAAAGGGGATCAAAATTCATCTTTTGACTTAGTGAACATGCCAGAACAGACCTTATTAAATCAAGAGAGATTGCCTTTAAATGTAGGCATTGTCGCAGATACATTTTTATATGATGCTTTAAAAGGAGCTTGTAATTTAATTTACATTAATGAAAAACATAAGGATGAACACTATGATTTAGTCATTGTTGCATCAACTTGGAAAGGCATAGATGGTTATTGGGAAGGAAATACGAACGTTTATAGTGAAAAATATAAAGAACTGAAAAGGCTTGTTAAAAATTTTCAAGATAGAGAGATTCCTATCGTATTTTTTAATAAGGAGGATCCTATTAATTTTGAGGTCTTTCAATCCCATGCACAATGGTTTGAATATGTGATAACGACGGAACAAGAGTTTGTGTCAGTTTATAAGGAAAAATTACGCATTGCAAAGGTGAAACAGATGCAGTTTCCAATCAATCCTCGAATCCATCATCCGATAGCGTCCAGCCGAGATGTTGCGGATAAAAAAATTGTTTTTGCAGGATCTTGGCTAGATAAATATGAAGAACGTGCGGCGGATATACAAACGATTTTGGAAGGCGTCATTCAAAATGACTGGGATTTGACTATTTATGATCGAAATCTATGGACAAATAAAAAGAAGTATCAGTTTCCAGCAGCATTCTTACCCTATATTGCTGCACCGTTAAGCCATATGAATACGATGAAAATGCATCGTGCCTATCCATTTGCTATTAATGTGAATACAATTAAATATTCCCAGAGTATGTGCGCGAACCGAATTTTCGAGTTACAAGGCATGGGCGTGTTCTTGCTATCGAATTATAACACTTTTGTGAATGCCCATTATCCACAGATACAGATGGTTTTTGAGCCAAAAGATGTGAAGAAAATTAATCGATTAGATCCCGTTTTAATCAAAAGAGCACAATCCATCGGTATTCAAAAGGTTATGCTTTCAACAGCGCATCAGTTGAAGTGGTTGGACAACGTCAGTCAATTCATCGGATTGTCTAGCCAAAGTTCAAATCTTCCTGAGATTACGGTAGTTATCGAGGAAGCGGATACGAAAGCAATGGAAATGTTTGAAGCTCAAACTTATGAATTGAAAACATGTGTATCCTTTACGGACGACATTCGTACAGATTACTATACGTTTTTCTCATCCGATTTCAACTATGATCCCGAATACTTGAGTGACTTTGCAGCCGCTTTTATGTATACCGATGTCCAATTTATTACCAAAAAAACGGAAGGATATCGATGGGTGAGTGGTTATGAGAACCGCTATTTAACAGTTTTTAATCAACAGCATGACAATAATCAACAAGGCTTTGCATTAGACATGACATTTGTAGACAGCAAGAATCAAATTGAAGCAGAACTATCTGTGAAACCTGAACTCAGTGTGATCGTGCCTGTTCATAACAATGGCACGCATTTAGAGCATAAATGTTTGCGTTCAATCATAAGTCATCCTTTATTTCCAAAATTAGAAGTTATTCTTGTTGATGATGGGTCAACGGATTGTTACACACGAAACTTAATGGAAATGTATAGTCAATGGTACAAAAATATTGAAGTGATTCATTTAAGTGAAGCTTCAGGGAGCGCTTCGACGCCAAGAAACATAGGGATTGATTATGCGAAGAGTGACCTGATTACTTTTCTAGATCCTGATAATGAATGGATTGGAGAAGGAATTGACCGTTTGTTTGAGGAAATGACACAAAATGATGAGATCGATGTTGTCATTGGCAACATGTTAAAAGTAGACCAAACTGAAACGAAAAAACATGACTATTATCAACAATTTGTTCATGTCGTGCATGCGGATATGACGCGACAGACGCACCAATTTTTACATGATATGAAGCTTAAGACAGCTAGTATTCAAGCGCTCATTGTTAGGAAGTCTTTATTAAAAAAACATCAAATTAAAATGGTGCCGGGTGCTTTAGGACAAGATTCATTGTTCTTTTTAACAGTGATTCATCATGCGCAAGTGCTCAAAGTGGTTGATGCTACAGTGCATGTCTACTACGCAGGGATTGCCAATTCGATGACGAATCAAATTTCTGAACAATTTTTTAGAAAATATTATTTAGTTGAGCGGGAAAAGGTGAAATTTCTTAAACAGCATGGCTATTTATCAACATATATGAATCATCGTTTTAATTACTATGTTAAGCATTGGTATATTTCAAGGATAAATAGAGCGACAGAGAAAGATCCGAATGTGTTGAAAGCATTTTTAGCCATCATTGATTTATATCAACATTTTGATCGTCCGTATGATGCGGAATTAGTAGATGAAATTGAAATGATGAAGAACGAGGTGAAAGAATGGGGTATTTACTGATAACCAATGCATATCCAAACAAAGATAAAATATATGCGAATGCTTTCATTCATCGAAGAGTCAAAGGCTACTTAGCACGAGGACTCGATGTAACGGTTGTTATTTTTACGACTAAAATCAAAAGAGATGAATACTTTGATGGTGTAAAAATCATGTATATGGATGAGGCACAATTATACAATCACCTATTATATTACCGTTACGAAAAGCTGCTATTCCATTTTATTAATTATAAAATGTTTAACGCAGTAGAACGCTTAAAAGTAAAGCCGAATGTTGTTGTCTGGTTACACGGCTTTGAAGCTGAGGCATGGTATACACGTTATTATAATTACTTATCCTCACCAGGATCACTAAAAGCACAACTGCAGAAAAAAGAACATTATTATCCAGTTCAAAAAGCTTTTTTGAAAAAATTAATGACACGGCAAGATATGCATGTACAGTTTATTTATGTCTCTGAAAGGTTTAAGACATTGTATGTAGATCCATTTGTAGGTGTTGAGCCTGAAAACTTTGAAATCATACCGAATATGATTGATGCAGATTTATTTCCTTATCACGAAAAAACAAAAGAGGACCGCTTTCATATTGTAACGATTCGGCCCTTTACTGCTAAAAACTATGCCAATGATTTAACAGTAAAAGTCATACAACAATTAGCTAAGAAGAAATATTTTAAGAAGCTCCAGTTTTCAATTTATGGTGATGGACCCCTGTTTGAAGAAATTACAAAACCTCTTCAAAATAAGAAGAATGTTAATTTGAATCAGATGTTTATTCCGCAAAATGAGATCTCAAGTATCCATCGAGAAAATGGCATTTATTTAGGGCCTAGTCGCCATGATTCTCAAGGTGTATCAATTAATGAAGCAATGAGTTCAGGATTAGTTCCCATTTCGAATGAGATTGGTGGCATCCCCAATTTTATTCAGCAAGCAGTATCAGGGTTTTTAGCACCACGAAATGATGTTGATGAAATGGTCGCTTATATTGATTTTTTAATTCAACATCCAAAAGTATTTTTAGAAATGAGTAGAAACGCATCCGAAATGATACAAAGTATAACAGGTTCAGATGTTGTACTTCAAAAAGAACTTGAGGTGATTACAAATGGGGAATATTAATTATCAAGCCGCATATGAATATCTAGAATCACAATTAGAAGACATCATGCTCGAAACAGCATACTTACTCGATCATAATCCAGCAACTTTGAAAATCGATGATATCGTAACGCATCAGGAAAAAGAAGGCGAAATTGATGTAACAATATGTAGTTCGGGAGAAAAAATGAAATATGCACTCTACATTTATAAAAAGGGTGAATCAGTAGCGATTGATAAAATCATGTATCAAGTTCAAAACCATTTTCAACTCGAATTAGAACCTGGTAAATATAGAATCAAAGCCTTTGTACAACAAAACGATCATCAAAAAGTATCAAAATCAAAGGAAATGAGAGTCTATTAAGAAAAGAGGATAGCGATGTCTAAAAATAAGTGTATTTTTTCTTGGGATTTTAATACAAATACGCATAAACTCGAAATTCATTTTAAGAACAATGATTGGACACATAGAAATGAAACGCAATTTAACACAGCTTTAGAAAAAGTGACGGAAATTCATTGCCATTTTTATGAAGTAATAGATGCGCGCACAATCGCAAATTTTAAAGCGTTATTAGCTGATATACCGCATGTATTGAAATTTAAATGCATATTTCACGTCCTTGAGACAAATGAAACGACAATCATTAGCCTCTTATCTCAGATGCCTGCAATGTATATGCTTAACATTTACAACTTCAAGCATCATATTCTATCTATAGATTTTATAGAAAATGAGGGGACACAGGCGCTAGTCGCTACACATAACCAGCAATTAATTGGACAATTAAAGCTAGCGATCCAACAACAAATAGGCAGAAATACAGTGAATGAACATCAACTTAAAAATGCTTTAACGCAGCTAGAGCATGACTATCAAGACTTGTACTCAGAATATATAAAGCAACATAAAAGGATGCAGTATGCATTTAGAGAATTACACCGCTTTAAACGAAGTGCTTGGAAATATAAAAAAATCTATTTAAACCATGAAAGGTTGATTGACCTTCTAGAAAAGGCAAATTCTTATCAGAAAAAAGTGAACAAGAAAAATGTTAAAAAAGGTATGAAATGGTTTTGGAGGGAGGTTGTAAAATGAATGCATCGCCAGAACAATATTCACCGGAACAATTAGAAGCAATGCAAAAACCTATTGCAAGAAAGCCTCATTCCTTTGTCAAATCATTGATTAATAGTGGTGATGTTCAAAATAACAAAAGGTTAAAAAAGGGGATTTCCTATATCTTATTTTTAAACAATCACTTAGAGCAGGAAACCTTCCTACAACTTCAAAATCACTATGACCAATTGATTTTAATATTTAAATCAAAAGAAGAGCTTTTAAAGTTTAAAGAGATGGCAATTCCAAAGCAATCACAAATCTTTTGTCATTTATTCGAAAATGACCTTAACGCTTCATTTGAATATGCAATAAAACAGGTTGAATACAGCCATGCTCTTATCACGCTGTTTCATGAGGAAAAGGTCAGTACATTGCCTATTGCTAATCATACATTATCACGCGATATGATTTATTTAATCGGTTCAGAATGGCTTTATCCGACACATGCGATACAAAATATCTATTTAGAATATCCACTTGATAGCTTTATAAAGTCATACATTAATGAAAGATGTAGCGAGTATAGAGGTGTGTCACAATGCAAAATAGGAGTATCGAATTTAACACAAAACCGAAAGACGAACATCGAAACGGTAGCAGAAGCTTACCAAGCATTAAAAACGATTCAAGCTATTTATTCAGAGAGTCTCCTCACTGATGTTACCTATCATTTTGAAGCGAATAATTTAATCGTTAAACTTAAAGCTTTTATGGAAACGCAATCGTCAGAAGTCAATGCGCGACTAATGATTTATATCAGGGAACATATCCAACCTTTTAATTATCATTTGTTGAATAAAGGGCATGCCAAGACATTAGTGGTGGCATATTGTTTTCCACCATTTATTGATACGAGTGGGAATGTCATGGCGAAGCGTATTCGAGATCAGGAAGAAATTGTAGATATTATATCAAATAACATGTCACGTATTAGAGACAAAGATTTTATGTTGAATACGCTAGCTGAACATTTAGTAGACACGCATTACTTACTTGATGTTAAACAAGCCTTTTCTAGTTGGGGAAGTATTAGTGGATTTATCGAAGAAGGATTAAAAGTGCTAGAGGAAAATCCAAAATCTTACGAGCACCTCTATTCTCGAGCCATGTTTCCACAATCTCATTTTTTAGGATATGAAATTAAAGTTAACCATCCGCACATTTTTTGGCGAGCTGAATTTTCTGATCCATTGCACACGACTGTAACAAGTGACTTAAGATATGCACCCATTGAAGATGAACAGTATATAACTCGAATTAAGAAATCCTTAAGACCTGAACTTGTGCCATTAGTTGACGATAATGTCTTTAATGTTTGTGAGTTACTTGCTTTATCTCATGCAGATGAATTAATTTTTACGAATGAAAATCAAATGGAGTACATGATTGGGCGATTTGATGACAATATTAAAGATAGTATTAGAAACCGCGCAGTCATATCGAGACATCCTATCCCTCGAAAAGACGATTATTATAAAGTGATGACCACTTATGAAGTGGATACTGAATACATTAACTTAGGTTATTTTGGTAATTTTTATGCTACGAGAGGTTTTAACGAGATTGAATTGGTATGCAAATATTTAGAATCTAAAGGGGAAACAAACTTTAGAATACATTGTTTTACAAATATTAGAGGTAATGTCTTGAATATGTACAAAAACAGTGATTTTAAAGAATATATTATTTTACATCCGCTTGTAGGTTATTTTGAATTTTTAAATATTACTTTGTTATTCGATGGCTTACTTATTTTTGACGCACATACGATTGGTATTAAACAGTTGAATCCTTATATTCCTTCGAAGCTTAGCGATTATAAAGGCAGCGGTAATATGGTTTGGGCATTTACAGAAGAAGGAAGTGTAATGGATCAAGATCAATCGATTATTAAAACACGAATGGGAGACTTTGAAGATTACGTGAATTGCTTTCGCGAAATTAAAGCAAACGCACGAAATAATTCACATCTAAATCAGGTGATAACATGACTTATAAAGTAAAGGTAGAAAATGTCTCAAAAATATATGACTTAAATAATAGTAAAATCAGTAAAATGATTTCTTTATTTTCATTTGGTTATTTTTACAAACCTAAACCCTACTATGCGCTTTATGATATTTCATTTGAAGTCGAAAAAGGGACGTCAGTCGGACTCATTGGATTAAATGGCTCAGGGAAATCTACTTTATCAAACATTCTCGCAGAAGTATTAAAACCTTCGAGAGGGAAAGTAACAATTAATGGTAATGCTTCACTCATTGCGATTTCAGCAGGCTTGAAAAATGATTTTACAGGTGAAGAGAATATACGTTATAAATGCTTAATGCATGGCATGTCTACTAAAGAAATTAATCAAATATTCGATGATATCGTAAAATTTTCTGAGCTCGATGAATTTATTTATCAGCCAATTAAAAGTTATTCGAGTGGGATGAAAGCAAGATTAGGTTTTTCAATTGCAATTCATACAAATCCAGATGTTCTTATTGTGGATGAAGCGTTATCAGTTGGAGATGAAACGTTTGCGAATAAATGTATCGCCAAAATGAAAGAATTGCAACAACAAGGAAAAACGATATTTTTTGTATCTCATTCAGCAGCTCAAATTAAAAATTTATGTGATAAAGCCATCTGGATTCACTATGGAGAAATGATTGAATATGGCGAAGTCAATTATGTTGTTAAGCGATATAATACGTTAATTCGTGGTTTTAAAGCACGAGATAAAAAAGGACAACTTGCTTATAAAAAGAAAATGCTAGGCTTACAACAACAGAGAAGTGATTCAATTGAAGCGTCAGAATTATCCCCTGTACATTGGCATACTTTTTTACCTTTAGGGGGTAGTTTCATTTTATTTTTAATCGCAATTATATGGCAAGTGGGTGGTTTTTAATATTTTAGACAGTATTACATTTTAAAAGATATAAGAAAGGGCGTTACAGATGAAAAAAGTAGGTATGTTCGTTTGGAATCACTTTACAAATGATGCGCGTGTGCATCGTGAATGTACCGCATTAGCAGATGCAGGTTATCAGGTTGATTTGATTGCGATTAATGATCCGAAAAATCCCAATATCCATCCTTATGAAAAGATTTCAGATCGTTTTAGCGTTCATCGCGTAAAACGTTATCCCACACTATTGCAAGCTTATTCAGATCATGGCAAACGCTTTTTAATTGTTGTCGGTGGTGTATGTACAGTTGTGGCAGTCGGCTTGTTTTATGTGAATTACATGTTATTAAGCAGCTATTTAGCGTTATTATTAATTAGTATGGGTGCAATGAAATCTCGTTGGCTACGCAAGTGGGTGATTAATAGTGCGATTATTTTAAGAATGATTGTTAAAGGTTATCGCCTCAATCCAGATGTTTATCACGCAAATGATTTGAACACATTACCCCAAGGGATTGTGTGTGCGAAGTTGCGCCTCAAACCTAAACCCCTTATCTATGATAGTCACGAAGTTCAATCAGATCGTACAGGGTATCGTCCTGATTTAATTAAGCGTATTGAAAGATTTTTATTACAATTTGTTGATGAAATGATGGTTGAAAATCATACAAGAGCAAAATATAATGAAGACATTTACGGATTTTATCCGAAAACACTTTATAATTATTCAGAACTTTATGATATTGAAACAAAACCTAAAATTAATTTACATCAAAAGCTTAATTTAAAGCCAGATGAAAAAATATTACTCTACCAAGGGGGGCTTCAACAAGGTCGAGGTCTTGAAAAAATAATTGAAGCGATGCCTTTAATTAAAGAGGGCGTATTGGTTTTTGTCGGAGGCGGTAAATTGACAGAGACGTTGAAAACACAAGTGCAACAATCCTCTGCACGAGATCGGATTTATTTTTTAGATAAAGTCCCATTTCAAGAACTGCCAAGTATTACACGTGAAGCTTTCGTTGGTTTTCAAGTTTTACAAAATGTTTGTTTTAATCATTATTCAGCCAGTTCAAATAAATTATTTGAATATATTATGGCGCATGTCCCCGTTATTGGGTGTGATTTTCCTGAAGTTAAACGTGTTATTGTAGAAAATGAGATTGGCGTTGCAATTGACCCTCATAACGTTCAGCATATCGCAAAAGCTGTTAATCAAATGATTGATGATCCGTCTTTTTATGCGCAATGTAAGGAGAATACGAAAAAGGCCAAAGCCATTTACAATTGGCAAAATGAAAAATCGAAGTTATTAGATGTTTACAACCACTTAGAGAAAGCACCACGCTTTATAGGCGCTATAAAAAATCGATTGCAATTACGATAGACAACTACACCTCACGACGGATTTTTGATATGTAAAACAATAAATTGTAGCATTTATGCATAAAAGTCTGTATAAAGGGAATGTGAAGTTTAAGTAAATATTATGTTAAAAATTTGGAGGTTATACAATGAGGTTCAAAGTACTATCGTTATTATTATCAACAGGGGTTGTTCTAGCAGCTTGTGGTCATGATGATCAAGACGACCACGATGATCATCAAGAGCATGCACAGAAAACTGAACAAAAATCAGACAATCAATCTAACGCATCGTCTCAAAATATGACAACTCAAAATGTTAATAAAGTGAAAACTCAACCAGAAGATGCTATTAAAACTGCACAAAAATCATTTGATGGGGACGTTAAAAAAATAGAATATAAAAACGACCATGGCGAATGGATTTATGAAATCGGCTTATTCAAAGGAAATAAAGAAGCAGAAATTAAAGTATCAGATAAAGATAATAAAGTCATACACAAAGAACAAGAAACAGAGCACGAGATGGATAATGAAAAAGCAATCCAATATCAAGATGCGATTTCATTTAAAGAAGCTGTTAAAAAAGCACAGAAAAAATATGATGGTGATTTAAAACAATGGCAATTGAGCCAAGATGATGGTCAATTTGTTTATGAAATCGAATTATCAAGCAAGCAAGGTGAACAAGAAATCACATTGGATGCGAAGTCTGGTGACGTGCTTAAACAAGATCACGACAATTAAAATAAATGATTGAGGTTAGGTTAGATTTACATCTAATCCTACGAGAAAATTTAAACAAAAGAACAGTGGCTAATAGGATTTATTTACACTTAGAAAGCTTGTAAAATTCTAGCCATATTGTTTATCTTTAGACTAAATAAGCGCTAAGATGACTTTGATTGAAAAAGTCATCTTAGCGCTTTCTTTATATCATTGTTATTGCTTGCTATGGATTCACACTCGTCTGAATTTCGGCGTTTCGTCTAAGTTATATTAAGGGCAATAGGATAATAATGAAAAGAAACAGTCAAGAAAATCTTCATATTGGATCTGCATCACAATTTGTGCATTCGGCTGAGAATGTTGGAAATCCATAATGGTCATACCTCGTGTGTGTTCACCTTTGAGTTCAACATCGACATGAGCTGGACGTAGCGTAAATAAATCTGGATTGATTAAATACATGATGGTGTAGGCATCATATACATTCAAGCCTTGTTGGAAGTTTTCACCTCTATAATGGCGGAAAAGCTCAACAAGCATCGCGCCTGTTTGATTCGTATTTTGAATCTGTGGCAACTTTTCTAAAGGAAGATTCGTTGTGCGCACAACATCTAAACCAATCACGGTGATAGGGACACCACTATCAAAGACAATTTGAGCAGCTTCTGGATCAGCATAAATATTAAACTCAGCTGCTACAGTCACATTTCCTCGTGAAGCACTGCCGCCCATTAACACAATTTCTTTGATTTGATGTTTGATGTCTGGATGATGCTTCAGCAATAATGCGATGTTAGTTAAAGGACCAATTGGAACTAAGGTAATAGGGGAATGACTTTCAACAATGATGGATCTCATTACTTCAACCCCATTGTCAGATTTTACCGTACGTGTGAGAGGAGGAAATTCAAAGCCATCCATACCCGTTTCTCCGTGTACATGTTCTGCATAAATTGGAAGCTGAATTAAAGGGACAGCTTGACCACGACTGACTGGGACATCTTTATTGAAGTATTCTACGAGTGTTAACGCATTTCGTGTTGTTTTATCTATAGATACATTACCATGGACCGTGTTAATCAATTTGACATCGATTTCTGGATGATGAAGTGCAAAACTGATGGCCGCAGCATCATCGATACCAGGGTCTGTATCAATAATAATAGGGATAGGCATCTCTATTGTCGCTCCTTTAAAATAATA
>NZ_CP092966.1:1790556-1846903 GCF_022557135.1 Staphylococcus coagulans | reverse complement strand
AAATAATATTGTAAAAAAGCACTAACACGCATGCGTGTTAGTGCTTTCGTTATGCATTGCTTAGATGTGGTGACCGTGACCACCTTGCATAACCCAATATGTTCCAATAACAATAACTAAAGTAATGATAATCGCAAAGAGTACTTTTGCAAGTTGAATACGACCATTTTTACCTTCAGTTAAGTGCATGAACATTAAGAGTTGTAAGAACGCTTGGATAAATGCAAAACCAAAAATAATAGTAACTTTGGCGTTAAAAGACAGTGATGTGTAAAGAGTCACGAAAACTGCAAGTAACGTTAAAATGATTGAGGCAATAAAGCCTATCGTATGTTTAACAATTGTATTCATCCGCTATACACCATCCCTATCATATATACGGCAGTAAAGATGAAGATCCAAACAACATCTAAGAAGTGCCAGTATAAACTTACTATAAATAATTTTGGTGCGTTGTATTTATTAAGCCCGCGCATTGCAACTTGGATTAATAAGCAGATAATCCAGAAAATACCTAAAGTTACGTGGGCACCGTGCGTTCCTAATAGAATAAAGAAACTAGACCAGTAGGAAGCAGTTTGTGGTGTTGCACCTTCATGAACGTAGTGCGAGAACTCGAAAATCTCGAATCCAACAAATCCGATCCCTAGTAACACTGTAATAATCATCCAAAGTAATAATAAATTCTTATTTTCTTTACGCATGTAATAAATCGCGATACCGCAAGTATAAGAACTTGCTAAAAGTAAGAAAGTCATGATTAATACAAGTGGTAATTCAAACAAATCAGTTGTAAGCATGCCACCATAACTACCACCATGTTGGAGGGTTAATAGTGTTGCGAAAAGCGTACCAAAAAGTGCAAATTCAGCTGTAAGGAAGATCCAAAAACCGAGTTTATTTATTTCGCCTTCATGTGTACGAGCATCAATAGTATCGACAACCTTATTACTCATGATTTAGAGCCTCCCTTTCTTTTTGACGTGCCTTTCTTAAGCGCGCTTCAGTTTCAGCGACTTCACTTGCAGGAATAATATAACCGTGATCTTCTTGGAAACTTCTCCAAATCATTAATCCGAAAATACCAGCAAGTGATAAAATCGCAGGTAATAATGTTTCGAATACTAAGAAGAAACCACCGATGAAGAACAAGACACCCATCCAGAAACCAATGTGTGTATTATTTGGCATGTGAATGTCACTATAATTATGATTGTCAAGATAGTGTCTACCTTGTCGTTTCATTTCAACAAATGTATCAAGATCGTCCCACTCTGGTGTGATGGCAAAGTTGTATTTAGGTGGAATTGCTGAAGCAGTTGACCACTCTAAACCACGTCCTAAACCATCCCAGTTATCGCCAGTTGCTTCACGTGGTGCTTTAATGTGACTGTAGATGATGTTACCAACGAAAACTAAGAAGCCGATAGACATCAACGCTGCACCAATTGAAGAAATAAAGTTCAACAAGAACCAGTGATCTTCAGGCATATAAGTGTAAAGACGACGTGGCATACCATCAAGACCTAAAATGAATTGTGGTAAGAATGTAACGTTGAAACCAATCATAAAGATCCAGAAGAACCATTTATTAGGTTTCTCAAATAATTTGTATCCCATTGCTTTTGGATACCAGAAAATCATAGCTGCGAAACATGCGAATACAACACCAGCAACAATTGTGTAGTGGAAGTGGGCCACTAAGAAATATGTGTTGTGGTATTGGAAGTCAGCGGATGCCATCGCAAGCATGACACCTGTAACCCCACCAATTGTAAAGTTAGGGATAAATGCTAATGAGAATAGCATAGGTGATTCAAAAGTAATTCGGCCTTTGTACAATGTGAATAACCAGTTAAAGATTTTCACACCTGTAGGAACAGCGATTAACATTGTTGTAATTGAGAAGAATGAGTTAACTAAAGCACCATTACCCATTGTGTAGAAATGGTGAACCCAAACTAAGAAACTCAAGAATGCGATACCAGCTGTTGCCCACACCATACTTTGGTGTCCGAATAAACGTTTACGTGCAAATGTTGGAATAATTTCTGAATAAATACCAAATGCCGGAAGGACAAGGATGTATACCTCAGGGTGCCCCCATACCCAGAAGAAGTTTGCCCATAGCATTGGCATACCGCCATTGGCTACTGTAAAGAATGCAGTGTCAAAGATTCTATCAGCAGTCATTAACGCAAGTGCGATTGTTAATGCAGGGAATGCCAAGATAATAATTAACATAGTAATAAATGTTGTTACAACAAACATTGGCATTTGCATAAATGTCATACTTGGTGTTTTTAGCTTAATAATAGTAACGAAGAAGTTAATACCTGTTGCTAAAGTACCAATACCTGAAATTTGAATCGCGATTAAGTAGTAGTTTACACCTGGTCCAGGACTAAATTCACCCGCAAGTGGTGCGTAGTTTGTCCAACCTGCTGCAGGTGAACCACCGACGATAAATGAAAGGTTGAATAATAGCATACCTGCTACGAACAACCAAAAACTAATGTTGTTAAGTAATGGGAATGCAACGTCACGTGCACCAATTTGTAATGGAATAATGATGTTCATTAAACCGATAACAAGTGGCATTGCCATGAAGATGATCATGATTACACCGTGCGTTGTAAAAATTTCGTTATAATGGTTTGATTCTAAGAATGGGTTATCTGGTACTGTTAATTGAATACGTAATAGGATTGCATCAATACCACCACGTACAAACATTAAAACAGCACAGATTAAGTACATTAAACCAATCTTTTTGTGGTCGACTGACATGAACCATTCCTTATATAAATATCCCCAGAGCTTAAAGTAAGTAATGGCAGCAACAACACCAATAACAAGAAACGGCGCTGCAATTTGAGCCAATGTAATCATCCAGTTACCGTTTACTAAAAGCTCATTCCACGGAAAGTTCAACATTAATGTCCACCTCCACTTTTATGATCTTTATGTGCCTCAGCATTTTTGGCACCTTCATGCATTGATTCCATTTCGTCCATAGTATGCTTTTCATTTTTCATGAATGCACGACTATATGGCTCGTCGTTTTTCAGAATGGCAGCTTTCATACCATGTCGTTCGTAGTTCGCATTTGTAATTTGTGGTTTACGTGCTGGCTTATTCGGTTCACTTAGTACGCCTTTAGTATCATCATAGAAGTTTGGATCTTTTGGTACGTAGTTGAATCGTTTATAAGCATAGAAAATGTATTCTGGATCAGCAGCAGGATCCACAAATGCCATATGTGTGCCACTAAAAGTAAGCTCTTTGTTTTTAGTGATAGGTAAAAGTTGTTTATCAAACGTATCTTGATCAATTTTTTTCTCAGATTGCGCTTCTTTTACCCATTTGTCATATTCACTTTGACTCACAGCTTCTACGTTAAATGTGTGACGAGAGAAGCCTTCACCGTTAAAGTTTGAGTTACGTCCACGATATGTACCTTCTTCGTGAGCTTGGTAAGTCCACTCCATTGTCATGGCAGTCATAGCATATTTTTGACCACCTAATTGAGGAACCCAGAAACTTGTCATTGTGTCCATTGCTTGAAGTTTGAAAGTAATTGGTCGGTTAGTAGGAATTTTAATGTGGTTAACCGTTTCAATTTTTTCATCCGGATAAGCAAAGAACCATTTGTATCCACCACTCACTGCGTAAATGACGATTGGGTCATCTTCAGCTTTAGGTGGCTCCTCATATTCATATAAGGCTCTAACAGTTGGAATCATTAATGCAATTAAAATGATCACAGGGATGATGAACCATACTGTCTCAAGAATAACGTTGTGGTGCATTTTTCCTGATTCGCTTGTGTTTTTGTAACGATACTTAAACGTAAATATCGCGAATAGGATAAGTACCACAGCTACAATGGCAACCATAAAGATGATTGAATAAATAATCAAAAACCTTTGGTCGCTGGCCATTGGCCCTTTTGCGTTTAGAACTTCTACATCAGAACAGCCCGCAAGCAAAAACAATGTTCCGAAAGCTAGAAGCAAAGACTTAAATTTTGACACTTTTTTTGACCTCCTAATACTACAATTGTAGGGCTTATACTAATTTTAAAATAATATATGATATTTACAAGTGCCATTTTGAAAAAACAATAAATGAAAAAACATGAAAGCCTTGATATTCAAGGCATGATAGGGCTTCAGGGCATTATTAAAATTATGTGTACATTTTGTGAAAAGTCTCTATTTCTACTTATTTAATTAAGATTTAATTAAGAAAAAGGTAATGTTTATTTTTTCACAAACTTTTCGAGCTATTTTTTATGGAATTAAAAAAGGGGGATTTGAAGAATAGATGTAGGGAAAGTGCTAATTAAAATTTGTGGAAAAAAGTTTAAAATACGAAGTAGTTGATATGAAAAAAAGAGAAAGATTTATAAATACAGTTTTTAAGTGTCTATTTTATCTCTCTCTTCTTTATGGGAATAGCATAGCGCATCAATATTATTTTTAGTGCATAATAAATTTCACATCAGGAAAAAGTATTGATGATCACTTTTCGTTGTTCGGAACTATGGATACAAATATTATTTTAAGGGTGCATCTACAACTTTGATTACTCTCGAAGAAGTTTCAATGGCACCGTTTGAATCGGCAACTTGGTATTGAAGTTCGTATGTACCTTGTTTAGTTGTATCGATATGACCATTTACTTTAATTTTATCTGTTAAGTCGCCGTCTTCTTTATCAAAAGCGGTCACACCTTCAAGAGGGTTGTATTTTTCGCCCACTTGAATGACCGAGTCTTTTATACCTTTAAAAGAGGGAATCGTGTTTGTTGTAGCCTCTGCATTAAGATGTGGTGTGACAAGTGTCGCTGATACACCGATAGCTGATAATGATTGAAGTAGTTTGTTCATAAGATTTTGGCCCTCCGTTCATTGAACTGTTATGGTATTCACATTAAGTATTATACATTCTTCAGAGAATTTTGCTATCCATCTATGGACCTAATTATCATCAATGAGAATATGTTATATTTTTCTAGAATGGCTGTATCAAAGTGTAAGATTGATTTACTTTTGACATAAGTCAAATGTTTGAGTAAGGAATCAATGCAAATATTAAACAGGAGTGAGGATTTATGTTAATACAAGAAGAAAAAGGAATTATTTTGCAAACTGTACCGATTTTAAAAGAGAGAGGAACAGAAATCACATCAAATTTCTATAATAGAATGTTTAACCAACACCCTGAATTGCGCAATATGTTTAATCAAACGAACCAAAAGAAAGGATTTCAATCGACAGCGCTTGCACAATCTGTCTTAGCAGCAGCGATGAACATTGAGGACTTCACACCGATTTTACCTATTGTTAAAGAAATCGCTTATAAACATTGTGCGTTACAAGTTTTTCCTGAGCATTATCCGATTGTAGGAGAAAATTTATTAGCTGCTATTCAAGAAATAGTTGGACTAGAAGAAGATGATCCAGTTATTCAAACTTGGGCAAAAGCTTATGGCGTGATTGCAGATGCTTTCATCGGAGTAGAAAAAGAAATCTATGAAAACATGGCTTGGGATGGCTTCAAACCTTTTAAAATTACGCATATTGAACAAGTAACACATAATATTAAAGCATTTACAGTGACTTCAGAGACACAAGATTTAAGCCAGTTCGTACCAGGACAATACATCACAGTAGATGTTGAAAGTGAAAGATTACCCTATAGAGCAAAACGTCACTATTCCATTGTAGATGGTGATAAAGACTTCATGACATTTGGGGTAAGACATGAAGTGAGTGATACACATGAGGGTGAAGTTTCGACTGTATTACATGAAGAATTTAAAGAAGGAGATACGATTTTATTATCTGCCCCGGTGGGAGGATTTAAAGTACATCATTCTGAAAAGCCTCAATTGTTTATCGGTTCAGGCGTAGGTGTGACGCCTTTAGTCTCCATGTATCGACAAGTGATTGAATCACAAGGTACAGCACAAATGATTCATGTCGCTGCGACAGAAAATGATGTTGCTTTTAAAGACACATTAGAAGCGTTAACAGCAAAATCGCCCCATGCACACCTTCATATTCATATTAAAGATAAAGAAGGTTATTTAGAAGCAGATGAACTTAAAACATATCTTTCAGATGAAATAGAAGTTTATGTATGTGGGGGAACACCATTTTTACAATCGATTATTAAAACATTAGATGATTTAGGCGTAGATCAAAATCAAGTTCACTTTGAAACATTTGTACCACGTTTAAGTGTTAATGTATAAAAAATAAATAATAAAAAGCGATGAAGAAGGGCTTAGTGGCTTGCTTCTTCATCGCTTTTTTAGAAAGAGCATAAATTAATCGTGAGTTAACGCGATTGAGGTATATTATTTTTTATAAGTATAGCCAAGAGAATTAAAAAGGGTTTTATAATTTTCAATGGCTGTAGATTGGTATAATCTACTTGTCAACTGCACATTTTGTAATGGTTGGTTAACAATATCTTCCATTCTAGAAGCAAATTCTTCTATATTTTGTGGTGTGACCAAATAACCGTTTGCCCCATGATCAATAATTTCTCTAGGTCCATATTTCACATCATATGAAACGACAGGACATCCTGTTTTGATACTTTCCATAATTGTAAGACCAAATCCCTCATGCAGGCTTGTCAGTAAAGAAGCTTTAGAACGTGAAAATACGTCTAATGGATTTGAAGTAAAGCCATTAATTTCGACACTTTTTTCTAAATTTAATTCTTTAATCAAAGCTTCAATCATTTTTAGCTGACCATCTTCATCTTTACCGTAAAGATGGAGTTTATCTTCGTATCCCTTATCTTTAAATAATTTGTAGGCACGAATGAGATGGGGCAATTGTTTCTGTACGCCAAATCTTCCGATAAAAACAAAGTCTTTACGTGCATGTTCAACGCTGTTAGAAACTGTGTGATCAATAGAGTGAGGGATGACTATGAATTTATCATTTGAAATGCCATATTTTGCTTGAATGTCTTCTTTTTGGTGATTTGTAAGGATTAAATATTTGAATACAGCGTTACTATTTTCTAATGCAAATTGATAAGATTTGAGTACGCTTGTATCATCATTTTGTAAATGCGTATTATGGAAAACGAGGATGTTTTTAGTCTTCTTTTTATTGAATAATAAAGGTCTGTCCAATAAACGCGCATCATTGAAAACAATGTCATCGTCTTGGAACTTACTTTCAAAATAATAACGAAATAATGCTTTTTCATTATCAAAAAAGCGATAAGGTCGACCTTCTTGATCAACAAGTTTGATGAGACTTAGCTTAGGTTTTTCATCTGAAGTATAGTATTTGACGCAATATGGGTAGCCTAAACCATCATAAAATGTTTCAACTTGCTTACCGAAAGTCTTAGGATGATAGACAATTTTTTGATGAATATAGCCGTACTGATTATACTTACGTCTTTCAATACGGCGCTTTGAGATATCATCCATAAAATCTTCTAATTCTAAGATGTTTGATTGTGCATAGTATTTTCTGTAAAGGACATAGCGTTCTTGATCATAGTATCGCACAATATCGTTATCTTTCTTAGGTACTTTAGAAGTCAGTCCTTCGATTTCTCTAGCTGTCTCATTTATGATTGGCTTTGATTTAAAACGGCTCCGTCTAACGGCATACAGACGGTAACCAGATAACCAATCATAGATGTTTTCGTGCGTAATAGACGGATCAAGTATGCCATTTTCAATAAACGTTTTTTGGATTTCTGGATATTCAATATTATAGTTTGTCGTCAAAATTACATTATTGATGTTTAATTGCTGTTTGAGTAGATCTATTCTTTGTAACAATGACTTAGTACGACCACCATGTTCTTTTGGTAGAGTAGAAGTAATTGTATAAATCATATTAGGAAATGCCCCTTTAGTTAAAATAATTATATTAATGCCCTTGAAAATATTCTAACTACAATTTGCTTTGATGTATACAGTTCTAGTAAATTGTAATAAATTAATTTGATATTTGAATGATTGACACTTTTAATAGACTATATTTCTATAGTAAATAACTAGTATTTAATCAACTATAAAATGAATTGGATTATTATAACAAAATATAATATGTATTTTAGCATACAAGAAAAAGAGGTTGAGCAACGTGCCCAACCTCTTTATATATATCAATACTTGATTTGTCCAAGCTTATTAAATAAGAAAAAATATACCGCTAACAAACAAATCTTTAGAATTCATCAATTATGATAGTTTATTCTAAGCCACGACGCATTTTTTCAGCAATTAAAGTATTATTTAAAACCATTGTGATTGTCATAGGCCCTACACCACCAGGAACAGGTGTGATTGCACCTGCAATTTCTTTTACTTCGTCATACTCTACATCGCCTTTAAGCTTGCCGTTTTCATCTGGTGTATTTCCGACATCAATCACTACAGCACCAGCTTTAACGTCATCACGTGTCACCATACCAGGACGTCCAACTGCGCTCACAATGACATCAGCTTGTTTTAAATGTTCACTAATATTTTGACTACGTGAATGTAAAACGGTGACAGTTGCATTTTGTTGGATTAATAATTTTGCTACAGGTTGACCCACAATATGACTACGGCCGATAACTACTGCGTTTTTACCTTCTAAATCAATGTCCGCATGTTTCAATAATTCCATCACGCCAAGTGGTGTACATGGGATTAATTTTGCTTCATCTAAATATAAACGACCAATGTTGATAGGGTGGAAACCATCAACATCTTTGGCTGGGTCAATGGCATCTAATACTTTTTGTTCATCCACTTGTTTCGGTAGCGGAACTTGCACTAAAATCCCACTTACGCTGTCGTCTTGATTTAAACGTTCTAACTCTTTCAACACATCCGCTTCAGAAGTATCTTCATTTAAATGAATGACTTCAGAAATCATGCCGATTTTTTCAGCTGCCTTCTTTTTTGAACGGACATAGCTTTGGCTTGCGCCGTCATTTCCAACTAAAATAACAGAAAGCTTAGGCGTATACCCTTGCGCCTTTAATTTTTCTACTTCATCTTGCAAACCTTGTCTATAATCTTTCGCGATTTGTTTCCCATCTAAAATTTTTGCACTCATAAAAATAGCCTCCTCATAATAATTCGAACAATGACGAATGATTTCAATGTAATTATACCAATAATCGAACAAAATACGAAATATAGATTTAAAAAAAGTATTAAAGTTCGATTTTTACGTTGAAAAAAGCATGTGAGCTTGTTATGCTATACCTGTAATATACAACTATTAAGATTAATATTTCAAATCTTTGAAAGGGTGTTCATAGTGAAGGTAGCAGTCATAATGGGGAGTTCTTCTGACTGGGAAATAATGAAAGAAGCATGTGTCATGTTAGATGATTTTGAAATTTCATATGATAAAAAAGTCGTTTCAGCACACCGCACACCACATATGATGGTCGAATTTGCAAGTCAAGCAAGACAAAATGGATATTCAGTCATTATTGCAGGTGCAGGCGGTGCTGCACATTTACCGGGTATGGTCGCTTCCATGACGACATTGCCCGTCATTGGCGTGCCTATCGAATCAAAAAGTTTAAAAGGCTTAGATTCATTACTTTCTATCGTTCAGATGCCTGGAGGAATACCTGTAGCTACAACGGCAATTGGCAAAGCAGGTGCGAAAAATGCAGGGATTTTGGCTGCACGAATGATTGGTATGACAGACGAACAAGTTCAAGCGCGTTTAAACGCTTACGAAGCATCGCTTGTAGAAAAAGTAGAGGTGATGCAAAATGACCTTCGATAAGTTACATTTTGGGCAAACAGTTGGCATTATTGGTGGCGGACAACTTGGAAAGATGATGGCACAATCTGCACAAAAAATGGGGTATCGTGTGGTCGTGTTGGATCCAGATAAAAATTGTCCTTGCCGATATGTTGCACATGAATTTATACATGCTGCCTATGATGATATGTCAGCATTAACACAATTAGGAGAAAAATCAGACGTTATCACTTACGAGTTTGAAAATATTGCGGGCAAACAACTTCAAAAACTTGTAGAAAATTACAACGTTCCTCAAGGTTATCAAGCCATTCAACTTCTTCAAG
This sequence comes from Staphylococcus coagulans, assembly GCF_022557135.1. NCBI lineage: Bacteria > Bacillati > Bacillota > Bacilli > Caryophanales > Staphylococcaceae > Staphylococcus > Staphylococcus coagulans. Next base: position 1,836,805 of record NZ_CP092966.1, on the reverse strand, counting down.
ATCGTTTAACAGAAAAACAAACTTTACAAAATGCAGGCGCAAAGGTCGTTCCTTTTGTTCAAGTCACATCAGCACAAGATTTAAATGTAGCAATACGAACATTAGGATATCCTTTTATGCTTAAAACACGTTTTGGTGGTTATGACGGTAAAGGTCAAATCCTTGTACAATCAGAAGCGCAACTCGAGGAAGCATTCGCTTTAATTGAAAATCAAGAATGTGTCGCAGAACAATTTTTGGATTTAGCACTCGAAGTTTCATTAACTGTAACGATAGGGAAACATGGGCAAAAAGTTTATTTTCCGCTTCAAGAAAATGAACATCGTCATCAAGTATTGTTTAAAACAATTGTACCTGCGCGTTCAAGCAAAGAGGAAGAAGCACGTCAAGAAGTTTCGAAAATTACAGAAGCAGTACATTTCGTAGGTACATTTACAGTTGAATTTTTTATTGATCAACAAAATGAACTATACGTCAATGAGATTGCGCCACGTCCTCACAATTCAGGACATTATTCGATTGAAGCATGTGATTTTTCTCAATTTGATACACATATCCTAGCTGTGACAGGGCAACAATTGCCATCTCAAATCGAGTTATTGAAACCTGCAGTAATGATGAACTTACTAGGAAAAGATTTAGACTTATTAGAAGATCAATTCAGCCAGCATCCAGAGTGGCATGTGCACATTTATGGTAAAACAGTGCGAAAACCTGAACGTAAGATGGGGCATATGACCGTTTTGACAGACAACATTGAAAAAACTGAAAAAGCAATGTTGAAACAATTTGAAGGGAGAGACGAAATCAAATGAGTCTACTATATGAAGGTAAAGCCAAACGTGTATTCGAAACGGAGCAACCTAATGAATTACGTATCGAATATAAAGATGAAGTGACAGCAGGAAATGGCGCTAAAAAAGATGCAATGGTTGGGAAAGGGCGTTTAAACAACCAAATTACAAGTAAGATTTTTGAATATATTAAAAAAGAGGGCGTTGAAAGTCACTTCATTCGCCAATTATCTGAAACGGAGCAATTGGTAAAAGCGGTTAAAATCATCCCGCTAGAAGTCGTAGTCAGAAACATTGCTGCAGGTTCTATTACAAAACGTCTTGGTTTTGAAAAAGGTCATCGTTTTGATTATCCTTTCGTTGAGTTTTTCTATAAAAATGATGACCTTAACGACCCATTGATTACAGATGATCATGTTAAACTCCTTCATATTGCAGATGACGAAACGATTGCTGCACTTAAAAGGGAAGCACTCAAAGTGAATCAAGCACTTGTGAAATTAATGGATGAAATGGGACTTGATCTCGTCGATTTTAAGATTGAATTTGGGCACGACTCATCAGAGAATCTTGTGCTCGCAGATGAAATTTCCCCTGATACATGTCGTATTTGGGATAAAACGACACACGAAAATTTTGACAAAGATGTATATAGAGAAGATACAGGTTCTTTAATCGATACTTATCAAACTTTCTTAAATAAATTGGAGGCACTTTAATCATGAAAACAATCGAATTACACATCACTTTACAACCCCAAGTTTTAGATACACAAGGACAAGCGTTAAACCGCGCAGTACACGATTTAGGATATCCACAAGTTAATGATATTCGTGTAGGAAAAGTGCTTTATATGACAATTGATGAAGCAACGGATGAAGCAGTTCATAATGTTATTACAACATTAAGCGAAAAGTTATTTGCGAATACAGTGATAGAAGAATATAGCTACAAAGTATTGGATGAAAAGGAGAATGCATAAAATGAAGTTTGCTGTCCTAAGATTCCCGGGGTCTAACTGTGACCGTGATATGTATAATGCAGCGATTAAATCAGGTGTAGAAGCTGATTACGTGGATTATCGTGAAACGTCATTGAATGGCTACGATGGTGTTTTGATTCCTGGTGGTTTTTCATTTGGTGACTATTTGCGCTCAGGTGCTGTAGCGAGTGTTGCACCCGTTATTAAAGAAGTTAAAAGACTTGCAGAAGAAGGGAAACCAGTCCTTGGTGTTTGTAACGGTTTTCAAATTTTAACAGAAATTGGACTGCTTCCTGGTGCATTGTTGCATAATGACTCACACTTATTTGTAAGTCGCAACGAACGTTTGAGAATTGTAAATAATCAAACACCGTTTACAAATAACTATGCCGAGGGTGAAGAAGTGGTTTACCCAGTTGCACACGGTGAAGGTCATTATTATTGTACGGAAGAAATTTATCAAGACTTAGTAGAAAATAACCAAATTATTTTGAAATATGTGGACAATCCAAATGGTTCACATGATGATATTGCAGGAATTGTGAATAAAGCAGGAAATGTTTGTGGCATGATGCCTCACCCAGAGCGTGCATTAGAAGCGATTCTTGGTACTGATAGTGGTGTGAAATTATTTGAATCTATGGTAAATAGTTGGAGGGAACAAAATGCCTAAATTTTTAGAGCCGTCTGCAGAAGAAGTTAAATCAGAAAAATTGTATCGTGATATGGGGCTAAGTGATACAGAGTTCGAAAAAGTAACTGAAATTTTAGGACGTACACCTAATTTTACTGAAACAGGTATTTTTTCAGTAATGTGGAGTGAACACTGTTCTTACAAACACTCTAAACCATTTTTAAAACAATTCCCAACTACAGGTGAACATGTATTAATGGGACCTGGTGAGGGCGCTGGTGTTGTGGATATCGGTGATAATCAAGCGGTCGTCTTCAAAGTTGAATCACACAACCACCCATCAGCAATTGAACCGTATCAAGGCGCAGCAACAGGGGTTGGTGGCATTATTCGTGATATCGTATCTATCGGTGCACGTCCAATTAATTTATTGAATAGTTTACGCTTTGGTGAATTGACTGAAAAAACGAACCGCCGATTATTAAGTGGTGTAGTTGCAGGCATAGGTGGCTATGGTAACTGTATTGGAATCCCTACAACTGCAGGTGAGATTGAATTTGACGAACGCTATGACGGTAATCCACTTGTCAATGCGATGTGTGTCGGTGTCATTGATCATGACATGATTCAAAAAGGAACTGCAAAAGGTGTAGGCAACTCTGTCATTTATGTGGGATTAAAAACAGGTCGTGATGGGATTCATGGTGCTACTTTTGCATCAGAAGAGTTAACAGAAGAAAGTGAAAGTAAACGTCCTTCTGTTCAAATCGGTGACCCATTTGTCGGTAAGAAGTTAATGGAAGCGACTTTAGAAGCAATCACATTTGAAGAGCTAGTAGGAATTCAAGATATGGGTGCTGCAGGTCTGACATCTTCATCTTCTGAAATGGCTGCAAAAGGGGGTAGCGGTATTCATTTAGAACTGGATAAAGTCCCTGTACGAGAAAAAGGAATTTCACCATATGAAATGATGCTTTCAGAAACACAAGAGCGTATGTTACTCGTTGTTGAGAAAGGGACTGAACAAAAGTTCTTAGATTTATTTGATTATCACGAGTTAGATAGTGCAGTCATCGGTGAAGTAACAGATACCAATCGCTTTGTCCTCACATATGAAGGTGAAGTTTATGCAGATATCCCTGTTGAACCGCTTGCTGACGAGGCGCCAGTTTATGTATTAGAGGGAGAAAAACTTCAACATGAAGCGCCGGCAAACAATTACGACAATATAGATGTTGAAAATGTATTCGATCAATTACTGACGCATCCTACACTTGCATCAAAACATTACTTGTATGATCAATACGACCAACAAGTAGGTGCGAATACCATTGTGAAGCCTGGATTACAAGCTTCTGTTGTACGTGTGGAAGGTACAAATAAAGCTGTTGCATCAACAATCGATGGTGAAGCGCGTTACGTATTTAATAATGCGTATGAAGGTGGAAAAATGGTCGTTGCAGAAGCATACCGTAACTTAATTGCAGTTGGGGCAAAACCGCTTGCGATGACAGACTGTTTAAATTATGGTTCTCCTGAGAAAAAACATATTTATCAACAGCTTATTGATTCTACAAGAGGAATGGCTGAAGCATGTGAAGCATTAGCGACACCTGTTGTATCTGGTAACGTATCACTTTATAACGAAACGCGTACGTCCTCAATTTTCCCAACACCTGTTGTAGGTATGGTGGGATTAATAGAAGATATGGATTATTTAAAATCATATCAACCATCTGTTGGCGATACACTTTATGTTGTAGGTGAAACGACAGATAGCTTTGGAGGAAGCCAAATTGAGAAACTTTTACATGGCAGTGTTAATCATGAAGAAGCGCATATCGATTTATCTAAAGAGGTTCAAAGAGGCGAAGCAATCCGTTCGGAGATTCGCAGTGGAAAAGTTTCACATACACAAACAGTCGGTAAAGGCGGTTTATTACTTACATTAGCCAAAATGAGTGCACATTACAGCTTAGGTATTGATGCAAAATTTGATTTAACAAATGCACAGTTATTTAGTGAGACACAAGGCCGATATATTGTCGCTGTTAAAAAAGGACAAAGCATTGATATTGAAGATGCCACGCCAATTGGTTCTTTCACTGACACTGACGACTTTAAAGTAGAAGGTAAAGAAAGTGTAATCGAACGTCGTACATCAGAACTTAAAAGAAACTGGGAAGGGGCTATTGAGGCATGTATGACATCCGTGGACTAAATGAAGAATGCGGTGTTTTTGGAATTTGGAATCATCCACATGCGGCACATTTAACATACATGGCTTTACACAGTTTACAACACCGTGGTCAAGAAGGTGCTGGAATTGTATGTTCAAATGGTGAGCAACTTTTTGGGGCGCGTGGTATGGGATTACTTCCCGAAGCGATTTCAGAACAACAACTTAACTCTCTTCAAGGTTATGCGCACGCTATCGGTCATGTACGTTATGCGACAACGGGCGCAAGTGAAATTTCAAATGTCCAACCTTTTTTGTTTAAACATTCAAAAGGAGACTTAGGCTTAGCGCATAATGGAAATTTGACAAATGCGGGTCAAATTCGTAAAGCGATCGAGTCTGAAGGTGGCATATTCCAAACAACAAGTGATTCAGAAGTTTTAGCACACTTACTTATTAAAGGTAAATCGAAAAATATTAAGACAAATCAAAAAGCTGCGTTGAATCAAGTGAAAGGTGCCTTTAGTTGTGTCATTTTAAATGAACAGCAATTGACAGTAACACGAGATAATCGTGGGGTCCGTCCTTTAATGCTTGGTAAAGTGGATGGGGCATATTGTGTAGCAAGTGAAACATGTGCTTTTACTGCAATTGGCGCGGAGTATATTCGTGATATTGAACCTGGAGAATTAATCACATTTTCAAATGAAGATGATGTGGACTACGATATGTATACGCCTGATGTAGATCATAAGATGTGTTCTATGGAATATGTATATTTTGCACGTCCTGATTCAGAATTTCGAAATCATTCTATTTACAATGTCAGAAAAGCTTTAGGGCGAAAGTTAGCTGAAGAAATGGGAGTAGATGCAGACATCGTTATTGGTGTGCCTGACTCTTCTCTTCAAGCTGCAAAAGGTTTTTCTGAATACACAGGAATTCCGAATGAACAAGGATTATTAAAAAATCGATACATTGGCCGTACTTTTATTACACCTGATCAAACCGTCAGAGAGCGTCAAGTCCGAATGAAACATTCTCCGATTCGTGATGTGATTGAAGGGAAACGTGTCGTGGTGATAGATGACTCCATTGTGCGTGGAACGACAAGTAAATACATCGTGAAAGCATTAAAATCAGCGGGAGCTAAAGAAGTGCATATGGGTATTTCTTCCCCCCCATTACAAGACCCATGTTATTACGGGATAGACGTTTCTACACATGCTGAACTGATGGCAGCACAACATAGCGTCGAAGAAATCCGAAAAATGATTGGCGCAGATACATTAACGTATCTATCTGTAGATGGGATGCATGAAGTGTTCAGAGCGCACGGTTCTAAAGGTGAATGTAACGCTTGCTTTACAGGTGAATATCCAATTGAAATTGTAGATCATCAATTACCAGAAGCGAAAGAAATGAAAAGAAGAGGAGTGTAATAAATGGCTGAATCGTATAAAAAAGCTGGGGTGGACATTGAAGCAGGTTATGAAGCGGTCAAACGTATGTCCAGTCATGTTGAAAGAACAATGCGTAAAGAAGTACTCGGCGGATTAGGTGGCTTTGGTGCAACTTTTGATTTATCACAACTGAATATGAAAGCGCCTGTGCTCGTATCAGGTACAGATGGAGTCGGTACAAAATTAAAACTTGCGATTGACTATAATCAACATGACAGCATCGGTATTGATGCAGTAGCCATGTGTGTCAATGACATTTTAACGACTGGTGCAGAGCCATTATACTTCTTAGATTACATTGCTACAAATAAGGTCGTACCTGAAGTCATCGAGCAAATTGTCAAAGGAATTAGTGATGGTTGTGTTGCTACAAATACAGCATTAATCGGTGGCGAAACGGCTGAGATGGGTGAAATGTATCACGAAGGTGAATATGATGTTGCTGGTTTTGCTGTAGGTGCTGTTGAAAAGGAAGATTATATCGATGGTTCAAAAGTTGAAAAAGGAGATGTCATCATTGGGCTTGCATCCAATGGTATTCACTCTAACGGTTATAGTTTAGTACGTCGCTTAATTGCACAATCTGGCATTAATGTCGAAGATGAATTTGAAGCAGGGAAAAGCTACTTAGATGTATTTTTAACACCGACTGCACTATATGTTAAACCTGTACTTGAGGTGAAATCACAAGTACAAATTAAAGCGATGACACATATTACAGGGGGTGGCTTCTATGAAAATATTCCTAGAGCACTTCCACAAGGTAAAACAGCAGTTGTTAATACAGAATCTTTCCCAACACCTAAAATATTTGAATGGTTACAACAAGAAGCACAAGTTGATAGTGATGAAATGTATCACATCTTTAATATGGGCATCGGTTTTACACTTATTGTTCGACCTGAAGATGAAACAAAAGTGCATCAAATTTTAAAAGCAGCGAATGTTCAATCTTACACAATAGGTACAATTACTGAAGAAGATGAAGCCATTCGCTTAACGGAGGCTGCATTGTGATTAAAATTGCGATTTTTGCTTCAGGCTCAGGAACGAATTTCGATAATATTATGACACGCATTCGTGAAGGTGAATTGCAAAATATAGAAGTGACAGCGCTATATACAGATCAACCAGAAGCCGCGTGTATCGCACTGGCGCAACAACATGAAATACCCGTTCATGCTTTTGTACCTAAAACGTATGAAAATAAAGCAGCGTATGAAGCGGATGTGCTTAAGCATTTGAAAGCTGAACAAGCAGAATGGATTGTTTTAGCGGGTTATATGCGACTCATTGGTGAAACGTTATTATCAGCATATGAAGGTCGTATGATTAATATTCATCCTTCATTATTACCGAAATATAAAGGTAAAAACGCAGTCGGACAAGCATTAAATAGTGGTGATGACAAAACAGGTTCAACCGTACATTATGTTGATGCAGGCATGGACACTGGACAAATTATTGAACAACGTACATGCCCGATTTATAAGGATGATACGATATCTACATTAGAACAACGTATTAAAGCATTAGAATATGAATTATATCCAGCCGTTATAAAGAAGATTATTCAATAAGGAGTTAAATTAAACCATGAAAAAAGCAATTTTGAGTGTTTCTGATAAAACAGGTATTGTTAAATTTGCCAAATCATTAGTCGATGCAGGTTATGCATTATATTCAACAGGTGGCACATATCGTGCAATTGATGAAGCAGGAGTGAAAGTGGCATCAGTGTCTGAATTAACACAGTTTGAGGAAATAATGGATGGACGTGTTAAAACACTTCATCCAGCTGTTCATGGCGGTATTCTCGCTGATAGAGATAAACCGGAGCATTTAGAACAATTAAAAGAACAAAATATTGATTTAATTGATATGGTGGTTGTTAATTTATATCCATTTAAAGAGACAGTTAAAAATCCAGATGTGACAGAAATGGACGCAATAGAAAACATCGATATCGGCGGGCCGACAATGTTAAGAGCTGCTGCGAAAAACTTTAAACATGTTACAACGATTGTGGATCCAACTGATTATGACACAGTGATTGAGCGTATTCAAAATGGGACTTTAGATGAAGCTTATAGAAAGTCATTAATGATTAAAGTTTTTAATCATACATTTGAATATGACCAAGCGATTGTTGAATTTTTCAGTGACAATAAAGAAACTTTACGTTATGGTGAAAATCCGCAACAGTCTGCGTCATTTGTTCGTACATCATCAGCTCCGAATACCATTGCAGGTGCAAAACAACTGCATGGTAAGCAATTGAGCTATAACAATATTAAAGATGCTGATGCGGCATTAACACTTGTTAAAAAATTCGATTTACCGACTGCAGTTGCAGTTAAGCATATGAATCCATGTGGTGTAGGTATTGCTTCAGACATTCATCAAGCGTATCAACATGCATATGAAGCAGACAGTCAATCTATTTTTGGTGGTATCGTTGCATTAAACCGTCCAGTTACAAAAGCGCTTGCTGAAGATTTACATTCTATTTTCTTAGAAGTTGTGATTGCGCCAAAATTTGAAAAAGAGGCGCTAGACGTATTGCAACAAAAGAAAAACATTCGATTACTTGAAATTGAAATGTCTGAAGAAAAAGATGAAGTTGAATTTGTCTCTGTTTCAGGTGGCTATCTTGTTCAAGATAAAGATCACTTCGATGTTAAAAGAGAAAACATGACCGTTGTGACAGAAGCGAAACCAACAGAAGAACAATGGAATGCATTATTGTTAGGTTGGCAAGTTGTTAAGTCAGTGAAAAGTAACGCGATTGTATTAGCTAATGACAAACAAACAGTGGGGATTGGTGCGGGACAAATGAATCGTGTCGGTTCTGCTAAAATTGCTATTGAGCGTGCAATCGAAATGAACGATCAAGTCGTATTAGCGTCAGATGGTTTCTTCCCTATGAGTGATACAGTTGAAACTGCTGCAAAAGCAGGTATTAAAGCCATTATACAACCAGGGGGTTCTATTAAAGATCAAGATTCAATCGATATGGCGAATCAATATGGTATCGCTATGGTAACTACAGGCATGCGCCATTTCAAACATTAATGAAATGAAGGAGGAACGCATACTATGCATGTATTGGTCGTTGGTGGTGGCGGTCGTGAACACGCACTTGCACACAAATTAAATCAATCTCAGCTCGTTTCGAAAGTTTTTGCAATTCCAGGAAATGTTGCAATGAATCATGTAGCCGAAGTGCATTCAGAAATTGCTGAAACGGAACACGATCGTATTGTTGAATTTGCAAAAGATCATCAAGTAGAGTGGGTAATCATTGGACCAGAGCAACCTTTAACTGGGGGATTAGCTGACTTATTAAGAGCGGAAAAAATCAAAGTATTTGGCCCTAATCAAGATGCTGCACAAATCGAAGGATCAAAATCTTTTGCTAAGCGTCTTATGGAAAAATATGATATCCCAACAGCAGATTATCGTGAAATTAATGATAAAGAGGAAGCTTTGGCTTACATTGAAACATGTGAATTGCCAGTGGTCTTGAAAAAAGATGGTTTAGCAGCTGGTAAAGGCGTAATTATTGCAGAAACGCGTGAGCAAGCGCAAGAAGCAGTTGATATTTTATATCCTGAAAAAGAAAGCAAAGTGGTTTTTGAACAGTTTTTAGAAGGTGAAGAGTTTTCACTCATGACATTTGTTAATGGTGACTATGCCGTACCTTTTGATACGATTGCGCAAGATCATAAACGTGCTTTCGATCAAGATCAAGGTCCTAATACAGGCGGAATGGGTGCTTATTGCCCAGTTCCACATATCAGTGACCAAGTTTTAAAAGAAGCTAATGAAAAGATTGCTCAGCCTATTGCAAAAGCGATGCAGGCAGAAGGTTATGACTTCTTTGGTCTATTATATATTGGCGCGATTTTAACGAAAGAAGGTCCTAAAGTCATAGAATTTAATGCACGCTTTGGTGATCCCGAAGCACAAGTTTTATTAACACGCTTAGAAAGTGACCTTATGGCACATATCATTGCGTTAGATGAAAAGCAACCTATTGAAATGAAATGGAAAGAAAATGCTGTAGTCGGCGTGATGCTTGCTTCAAAAGGGTACCCAGGTGACTATGATAAAGGTTTAGCTGTTGCAGGGTTTGAAAATGATTTAGACCATTATTTTGTAAGTGGATTAAAATATGAAAATAATCAATATGTGACTTCTGGTGGCCGTGTGATTTTAGCAATCGGTGAAGGCACAACAATTGAATCAGCTCAGGCGCAAGCGTATCAACGTGTAGCTCAAATAGAAAGTGATGCCTTATTTTATCGAAATGATATTGCAAATAAAGCATTGTCATAATTGATAAACTTTACATGAAGAAACGTCATCACTTCAATGATAGAAATTGAAACAGAAATACAACCTCCTCAATTACGTCGTTCGTCAATCGAGGAGGTTGTATTTTCTTATATTAGAAGAAAGGGTATCTATGTGTGATTGAGTATAGCGTCTCATATTGTAGCTCATCCAAAAAAGAGGTTAAGCCATGTTATGCGGCTTAACCTCTTTTTTGCGTAACTATCCGATTCGACAGAGCGCAAAAAAATACTCATATAAAAAAGTGGCATAAGCAGACGATATTGCGCGTAAGCTTTATAACAAACTTTCGTCAATATACGTCTACTCTGCCAAAGGTAAGGCATTGTATGGGAATATGCCTTACATCATCGATGGTTCGTCACTTTATCGCAGTGTTTTTTATGATTAAAGTGACGTGCCGATTTCCTTTGCAGATGGAATTATAAACGGGATTAAAAGGAAATCTGTACGATGCCTTTTCATATCATCGAGATCATGAAAACGCAACAGATGCGTGACTCGTGTTAGCGCGCATCTGTAATTCCAGTTAATGGCATTGTACCTGCTAATATGAAAGACAGCATTACAATACCTAATGTAACGATGATTAAAATGATATCTCTATAGCTGAACGGCACATGATAGTAATATGTGCGGGGCCCATCTTTAAAGCCTTTTTTCTCCATTGCTACCGAAAGGCGATGTGCTTTTCGGATATTTTGACTTAATAAAGGAATGAGTAAATGTTTCAATCGTTTAAAGCCTGAATAATTTTGATTATCGATCATTTGGTAGCGCATCTTTAATGAATTTCTTAATTGGAATAAAGCATCAATCATTAAAGGAATCATACGAAACGCAGCCATAAATGCATATGCAACTTTAGGTTTGACTTTTAGATGTTGCATAAAACTATAAAAAATCATAATGACTTGCGAAGTGAATGCTATAGACAAGCCAAAATAACTGATTGTCATTGTTCGAAAAGAGAGGTGAAGACCTCTGACTAAACTTTCAGTACTTATTTTAACGAAACCAAACGAAAATAAGACGTGCTTCCCATGTCCATAAAAAATCATAAAAAGAGATGAGGTCAGCGCAAAAAATGTCGCAATAAGCGCAAAGGTTAAAACAACTTTCCATTTAGTTCCACTAACAAGCCACATAAATATAAACATAATTGTGGCGAGGTAAATCATAAAATCAAAATTATGAATAAAAATGATGAAAAAGAATAATGCGATGCCTAAAAATAACTTCGTTACAATGTTTACTTGATCCATAAACGTATTGCGTATTTTCCATGATTCTATCATTCACTCACCACCTCGACTTCATGTAATTGATTGTCTCTAACTTCTAAACGTCTTGATGGATAACGTTGAATAATATGTGGGTCATGGGTTACCATTAAAATCGTTTGTCCTTGAGCGACACGTTTTTGAAACAATTCAATAAGTTTAAATGTATTGTGACTATCCAAACCAAATGTAGGCTCATCTAAGAGAATGATATCTGCTTCAGTACTTAAAGCTGTTGCCACGCTTAAACGTCTTTTCTGTCCCATTGAGAGTTCAAAAGGATGTTGCTGTGAGACATGCTCTAAATCAAGAAGTGCGAGCATCTCAGACGTACGAGATTTGGCATTTTTAGAATCCATATGGTGGTAATTAATATAGATTTCATCGTATACACTATTTTGAATAAATTGTAGCTCCGGATTTTGATAAACCAGATACATGTGTTGCGCAGCATCTTTAATTTTAGTGAGTTTTTGGCCATTGAAAGTCATCTTGCCTTTATAACGAATCAACTGCATGATTGATTCTAATAGCGTCGTTTTGCCTGTTCCATTTTTCCCAGTTAAAGTTATCCACTCTCCAGAACGAATGGACAAGTCTTCTACTTCATATAAAGTTTGACGATTTCTTTGGACAGCCCCTTGATGAAACGCCAATTCAAATAATGATGTCTCCTCAGAAAAGGATGCTTTTTGCGGTTCAGGTGCATGCGACCATGCTTTAGGGTGCCATACGCCAAATTCAGTGAGTAGAGATTCATAATTTTTCATAATATCGCTTGGCGTACCCTGTTGAATGATTTCACCTTGATGATTCATTAAAATGACACGATCAACATAGTCCCAAATATGTGCCACTTTATGTTCAACAATTAATACCGTTTGGTCTTGCCATAGCGTTTTCAACAAGGTCCATAAATTTTCAGTAGCTTCTGTATCAAGCATTGCTGTGGGCTCATCTAAAAATAAAGTATCTGCACGTTGTAATAAAGTGCCAGCAATGGCTAACTTCTGTTTCATCCCACCGCTAAGATGATGGATCAATTGTTTAGGATTAATATCAAGGCCCACCTGTTTTAAAGCCCATTGAATTTGTGCATCCATTTCATGACGGGGGACTTGCTGATTTTCTAAAATGAAAGCAAGCTCCTCATTCACTTGTGGCATGCAAAATTGTGAATCAGGATCTTGGAAAATAACGCCTGAATGCTCAGCAATTTCTAATTCATCATATTTCATAGGTAAATCAATTAAGTTCGGTACGATACCACTTAAAACATTGAGTAAAGTACTTTTACCTGAACCTGAAGGACCAAGTAAAAGTACTTTTTCTTTATCTTTTATTTCAATATCGATACCATCAAAAATTTTATAGGGTGCGCTCGGATATTTTAAGCGTAGATTTTTAATTTTTAGCACAATAAAGCCACCTTACAATGTATCGTAATCATCTTTTGATGCAGGTCGAAATAGTTTAGTGACACCAGTCTGATCCAGGGCTTTGACTAAAATATAAGGGAATACACCCGCTAAGACTGCACCACTGATAACACGGAATGAAATGAGTAAAATAAGATTCCAAGTGGCAACTTCATTTAAGTAACCATAATACCAGTCAATCGGTAAACTAATGATTGCTGCTGCCATCCCCGCAAGTACAGCTACCATTAATGCACGAGATTTATATCTGAAAATAGCAAATACAATCTCACAAGCAAGACCTTGTAGCAACGCATAAATAATAGTAGGAATATCAAAACGTCCCATGAGAATCGTTTCCCCAGCACCTGCAGCAAATTCAGCTAAAAGCGCAATCCCCATTTTTGGAATGATAAGATATGCGACAACAGCGGCACTAAACCACATACCATACATAAGTTGATCTAAATGTAACCCTAAAGGTTGAACTGTATTATTCACAATCCACCATAAATTATAAATCACTGCAAAAATGACTGAAACCAATACAGTGACTAGAATATCTGATAATGTTAAGCCTTTCTTCATTTGTATACCTCCCAAAATTAAAAAAATACGCATATCTCTTACACTAGAGACAGACGTATGCTGTGATAATTTATATGGGATACAAGTCATCTTAATTGAAGCATGCGCTTTTCTCCTAAAACAAGGCGTATCCATTATAAATGAAACACTTTCCTACGCTAGTATCATCTAGTTCAGGTTCAAAGGGTTCGAGGCTTATCCTCATCTCAGCTTTCACACCCCTAGTGCGTGCGTATTTAATTGTTAATGTCAATGTACACCTAGCCCATTCAAAAGTCAACACTCTTCAACATTCTTTTTAATGGCGAGGTGGCCGACAATTTCAATATTATGCTTTGAATGATATACCTAATTAGATGTTATATATAAAAGAAGGGATTAGAACATGTTAACGTCCTATCCCTTGTTAAACTTCTATAAATGCACAGCTTTCAAATAAAAAGGTCGCATTATTCAAAAGTTTTTTGAATATCGTCTTTTGTTTTTTCAGCGCCTTCTTTAGCATCTTCTTTTTTATCTTTTAATTCTTGCTCTTTATCTTTTGCTTGTTCAGCAGCTTTTTTAATATCTTTTTCAGACATTTAAAACGCCTCCCTTTCGTTTAAAGCTATAATAATACATAACCCATATTGAAAAACTCTAAACATGATTGTTTCAAACAAGATTTTAAAGGATGTATATCAATGCTGTTTTGGCTGCGATGAGGGGGAGATGAGACATCCAAGGGGTTTGATATTTTAAACTTATGTATCAAAAAGTGCTTTTCGTTTCAAATCATTTGAGTCGTATTGATGAAGCGGTGCTAAAATTTGATCGATATACGAAGGTTAGTTTGTCATTTTAAGCATGAGTGAAATGGTTAAGATAGTGGCTATCTTTTGGTATACTAAACCAATCAAGTATTTTATTTAAGTTTTTAATTGTATATACGTTGATGCATGCTGTACGCAATTGTGGGGAAATCAAGTTAAAATTTTGATGCTACTTAAGTATTGAAAATTCTCATTCTAAAGACTGAATTTGATTAATTTTACAGACAGGTATTCATAGTTCGTATATAATAACTTTGAGGTGAGAGGATGTCTTTGTTTAACAAATACACCGAGGTCATTTATAGCTATATTATCGGTGCACTGTCAATTTTATTAAGTGTGATTATTTTTATAAATATTCCACTCATTCATGAGTTAAAGGATGGTAAGCACCATATTTCTAAGATTGATAATTTATGGGACTTCATTATGGCCTTTTTCAATGAAATTATTCGTGTGATGAGTAAGTATATTGGTGATATCCCGCTAGCAAGTGGCATTGTCATTCTACTTTTTGGTATTTTAATGCTTTTCATAGGTAGAACACTCACGAATACGACACGATTTGATTACGACATATCTATTTTATTTTTACTCATCGGAATCATATTCTTCGTATTAACACTCATTTTTATGTCACAAGTGTATGGATGGATTGCGTTTGTTTTCATCATTCCATTTTTAATTCATATTGGTTATATTGCCTATAAAGATGAGCTGAATCCATTACATCGTAAAGAGCATTATTTATGGATTATTTTTAGTTATGGCATTTGTTATATCATTACACAATTGGCACTTTATACAAGAATTGAAAGTCGTCAAATAGCACCGATTGATGTTTTAAGCATCAATACATTTTTCGTCTTATTATGGTTGATTGGACAAATGGCAATATGGAATTTCTTATTTCTTCGTCGTTCACTACCTGTATCGCAAGAAGAAATAACAGGTGAAGAAAATCCATATTCTAGAAGTAAGAAGTATCAATTTGCGAACCCCTCTAAAATTCATTTCAAGGACTTCCAAGATCGTACAGTTGAATTTACTCATGATATTTCGCATCGTACACGTAGAAGTATTGATATCGAACGCTTACGTGCTAAGCGTGAAACGATTGTAGAAAAATGGTTTAAATGGGCGAGATTGGAAGAAGATGATATCCCTACGTTTCTAAAAAAACGTCCAAAATGGTTAAATAAAGGCTACGTAACAATTGCTTGTGGTGTGATTCTGTTGTTCTTTATTTTATTAGAATTTAACAACCGCAATGCCTTATTTTTATCTGGGGATTGGCAACTTTCACAAACACAATATGTATACGAGTGGATTAGTCTATTTCTTCTTTTAATTGTTGCCATTTTATTTATTTTAACGTCTGTAACGCGAATGTTAAGAGGTAAATATTATTATTTACAATTATTTATGATTAGTATTTTATTTTTTAAATTATTTACAGAGTATATCGTAATTGTCGTACACGGATTGTTATTATCCATTTTCATCACGCCAATTCTAATTTTAATGTTAGTTCCGACGATTATTGCTTTCGTCTTACAATTGAGACAACCAGGTCCTGTACCAAGAAAATCGCAATAAATGAATACAAGCTTGAAGAGACTGGGACATCAATCCCAAAATCAATAGCGCTGAGATGATTTTGCTAGAAAATTGTCTTAGCGCTTTCTTTTTATGATAAAACTTCGTATGATATGCCTGTGTTTCGGTGTGAGGAAAAAGTATTAATACTTAAAAAAAAGAAATCATATGACCTAGTGATATTAAATCAAAAACAAAGCAAACATTTTCATTTTCATCTTGGAAAGTCCACACGACTACTATGATAACAATGTTACTCCTATATTTTTCGTGTTAAGATGGTGGTAATGATAAGAAGGGAAAGGCTGATTATATGAAAACCGCAGTACTAAATAAAGGAAAAGAAGATAAATATCTTAATCAATACCCTTTGATAGAAGAAGAGGACATCTATCGCCAAGATCGACTAGAAGAAGGAGATTTATTTCAATTATTAACATCTAAAAATACTTTTATCGGAGTGGGATACGTTGGACGACAACATAAAGGGTTAGGTTGGATATTATCATATCAAAAAGATGATGAAATTAATCAAGCTTTTTTTGAACAGTTATTTGAACAAGCTCTAGAAACACGACAATACTACTATCAAATTGAAGGAACCAATGCTTTTCGTTTATTCAATGGAGAAGGTGACGGATTAGGTGGTTTAACTATTGATTCTTATGATGGTCACTTATTGATTCAATGGTATTCGAAAGGGATTTATCAATTTCGTGATTCTATTCTCGAGGCTATCAAACAGGTCTTTCCGTTTCGTTCAATTTTTGAAAAAACAAGATTTAAACATCAATCTATTAAAGGCGGATGGGTTGAAGGGGAAAAACCAGAATTTCCAATTGTGATTGAGGAAAATTTCACGTTTTACAATGTGCACCTCGATGATGGCCCGATGACAGGTATATTTTTAGATCAAAAAGAAGCAAGAAAAAAATTAAGAGACTATTATTCAGAAGATAGAAAAGTTTTAAATCTATTTAGTTATACAGGTGCGTTTTCTGTAATTTCTGCAACAGGCGGTGCAAAAACAACAAGTGTAGACTTAGCAAATCGTTCGCGCCCCATGACTGAAGAAAATTTTGGACTCAATGGTATCGATCCGAAATCACAAAATATTTTTGTGATGGATACATTTGATTTTTATAAATATGCAGAAAGACATGGTCTGACATTTGATACAATCGTGATTGATCCACCAAGCTTTGCCCGCAATAAAAAGAAAACTTTTTCTGTTACTAAAAATTACCCGCAATTGATTGAAGGGGCTTTAACACTATTAAATGCGAAGGGTAGTCTTATTTTAAGTACAAATCACAGTGCTTATTCATTAAAAGCGTTTAAAAATATGGTTAAAAAAACGTTAGATCATGAAGGGATTGCTTATCAAATTGATGAGGTGATGGGCTTGCCTAAAGATTTCAAGACACATCCACATTTTAAACCGTCGAAATATCTTAAATTGATTTTTGTGACACTTCAGTAATAATTGCAGTTGAAACGGGGTATAAGAAGGTGATAACGCTTTGAAAGGTGGAGTTGAAATGGGTATTTCCAATAAAATTAGCGAAACATTAGGAAATAAAGTATTAAATATTGAAAACATAAAACGAAAAAATGCATTACCGGTTACCACTTCAGAAATAAATGAAAGACGTCAACGTGCTGAAAACCTTGTGAAGAAAAAAGCTTTTCTTTCATCGAGTGCAACCATCGTTCCAATACCTGGATTCGATTTTGGGGTCGATATGAAATTAATGCGTGACATTATAGAAGATGTCAATAAAATTTATGGTTTAGATCACAAACAAGTGAATAAAATGAGCGACGATATGAAAAATCGTGTCTTGATGGCTGCAGGCATTCAAGGCAGTCAATTCATAGGAAAGAAAGTATCAAGCGGTATTTTAAAAGTAGTTGTGAGAGATGTCGCAAAACGTGCAGCAGCTAAACAAACACGTTGGTTTCCTCTTGTAGGACAAGCGGTATCGGCATCAATTAGTTATTACTTTATGAATAAAGTAGGGAAAGATCACATTCAAAAATGTGAAAACGTTGTTAAGGCATTGTTATAAATTATAAAATTCAGTGACGTTTTTTTGAACCAATCCTGTGAAAAACAAGGGATGAAAGCATTTTCGAATTGAATTTAAATATAGAATTTGGTAATGTTAAGCTATGTAGCAAAGTTAGTAATAATTTAAGCTAGTAAATCTAGAAATTGAAGGAGTAAGATGTAAGATGGAACAACAATCATATGTAATTATTGACGAAACAGGTATTCATGCACGTCCTGCAACAATGCTTGTTCAAACAGCTTCTAAATTTGACTCAGATATTCAATTAGAGTACAACGCTAAAAAAGTCAACTTAAAATCAATCATGGGTGTTATGAGCTTAGGTGTTGGAAAAGACGCAGAAATTACTGTTTATGCTGATGGTAGTGATGAAAAAGAAGCAATCAGCGCGATTACTGAAGTCTTATCAAAAGAAGGGTTAACAAAATAATGTCAAATATAATTAAGGGAATTGCAGCTTCAGACGGTGTTGCTATTGCCAAAGCGTATTTGCTCGTTGAACCTGATTTGAGTTTTAGTCAAGAGACAACAGATCAGCCTGAACAAGAAATCCACAAATTCAACGTTGCGTTGAAAAATTCTAAAATAGAGTTAACAAAAATTCGCAACAATGCGGAAGAACAATTGGGTGCTGACAAAGCGGCCATTTTTGATGCGCATTTATTAGTGCTCGATGATCCAGAATTGATTAATCCTATTGAAGAAAAAATAAAGAATGACAAAGCAAGCGCACCACATGCGTTAACTGAAGTGTCACAAAACTTTATTACAATTTTTGAATCAATGGATAATGAATACATGAAAGAACGTGCTGCAGATATACGTGATGTGTCCAAACGTGTTTTAGCACATCTACTTGGTGTTGAATTACCTAATCCAAGTATTATTGATGAAAGCGTCGTCATTGTGGGCCATGACTTGACACCATCAGATACAGCACAATTAAATAAACAATATGTTCAAGGATTCGTTACAAATATTGGTGGCCGTACTTCACACTCAGCGATTATGAGTCGTTCATTAGAGATTCCAGCTGTTGTAGGGACAAAATCAATTACTGAATCTGTAGAACAAGGTGATATGGTGATTATTGATGGTTTAACTGGAGATGTCATCATTGATCCTACGGAAGATGAATTAAAAGCGTATCAACACAAGCGTGAATCATTCTTTGCTGATCGTGAAGCACTTAAACAATTACGTGATGAACCATCAAAAACAAAAGATGGTCAACATGTCGAACTTGCTGCAAACATTGGAACACCTAATGATTTGCCAGGTGTAAAAGATAATGGTGCAGAAGGTATCGGCTTATATCGTACAGAATTTTTATATATGGGTCGCGATACGATGCCTTCAGAAGATGAGCAATTTGAAGCTTATAAAAAAGTTTTACAAGAAATGAATGGTAAACGTGTGGTTGTCCGTACGTTAGATATCGGTGGAGATAAAGAATTGCCATATCTTAACTTGCCTAAGGAAATGAATCCATTCCTTGGTTATCGTGCAATTCGTCTATGTTTAGATCAACCTGAAATTTTCCGTCCGCAGTTAAGAGCGTTATTACGCGCTTCAACTTATGGGAAATTGAACATTATGTTCCCAATGGTTGCTACTATAAAAGAATTCCGTGATGCAAAAGCGCTTCTTCTTGAAGAAAAAGAAAACTTAAAACAAGAGGGCGTTGAAGTTAGCGATGATATTGAATTAGGTATTATGGTGGAAATTCCATCTACAGCAGCTTTAGCTGATGTTTTTGCTAAAGAAGTTGACTTCTTTAGTATTGGAACAAATGACTTAATTCAATATACGATGGCAGCTGACCGTATGTCAGAACGTGTATCATATCTTTACCAACCTTATAACCCATCAATCTTACGCTTAGTTAAGCAAGTGATTGAAGCATCTCATAAAGAAGGTAAATGGACAGGTATGTGTGGTGAGATGGCTGGAGATGAAACAGCTATACCACTATTAATTGGTTTAGGGCTCGATGAATTTTCAATGAGCGCGACATCCATTTTAAAAGCACGCCGACAAATTAAAAATTTAAGTCAAACCGAGATGACACAATTAGCAGACCGCGCAATTAATTGTGCTACTGTTGATGAAGTTGTAGATTTAGTCAAATCAAAAACAAGTCAGGCTTAGTTCACTTTACTGTAAAACAAAACAGGAGCTTGCACCTCAAAGTGCAGACTCCTGTTTTGTTTTACACAAATTAACGATAACGCTTTACAATATGGCGTCTGTTACATACGAGATGATTCCCACTATTATGAAGTAGGAATCCCCAATTTTTGATTTAATCGATCTAAATCGACTTGGAGCATAGGGACCTGATCAATCAAAATAAAGGGTGTAGAAAATGCGTCCCAGTCGATCATTTCATTTCGATATTGTGCATGTGCAATGTTGCGCTCTTCAAAATTAACGTGATTTTCGTTGAGATAATTTTTAACAAATGCACAAGGTGGGCAGTCATTTTGTGTATAGATAATTACTTCAGCCATGATTGAGCCAACTTTCTTTTCAATATGTTCTTCATCATAAGTTAAAAATGGTCAAAAAGCAAATTTATAGTTTGATTAAAAATGACAAATTTAAGTCTTGTCAATAAATTGTCACGTATTAGATGAACAAAAAGATATTAAAACAATGAAAGATGGGCTTATAATAAAAATCACTTTACTTTTAAAACTAAGGAGGGACTCAAAATGGATGCAGTGGATATTAGCCGGTTTTTGACAGGAATGACACTTGCAGTCCACATTATTTTTGCAACAATAGGCGTCGGTATGCCACTTTTCTTTGCAATTGCTGAATTTATCGGTATTAAAAAGAAAAGTGATCAACATATAGCATTAGCCCAACGGTGGTCGAAAGGTTACACAATTACTGTGGCCGTTGGTGTAGTAACAGGTACAATTATTGGTTTACAGTTATCATTACTATGGCCTACATTTATGCGAATTGGTGGGCATGTCATCGCATTACCTTTATTTATGGAAACTTTTGCCTTTTTCTTTGAAGCCATTTTTCTAAGTATTTATTTATATACTTGGAATCGTTTTAAAAATCAATGGATACATTTTTTAATTAGTATCCCGGTTATTATTGGTGGTATGTTTTCAGCTTTATTTATTACGTCAGTGAACTCTTTTATGAATACACCAGCAGGAATGGTATTTAAAGATGGAAGAATGGTCAATGTTGATCCAATAGAAGCAATGTTTAATGCTTCTTTCTTTGTTCGTTCATTCCATGTTGTTACAACTGCGGTAATGACAATGGCCTTTATTTTAGCAAGTATTGCAGCATTTAAATTACTTAAAAATAAAGTAGAAAAAGATCGCCAATATCATCAAGCAGCACTCAAAATGACGATGATCGCAGGTTTGCTTTTTACGATGCTATCCATGTTAGCAGGCGATTTATCAGCTAAGTTTTTACACCATGAACAACCAGAAAAACTTGCTGCATATGAATGGCACTTTGATACCGAATCCAATGCGGATTTAGTTTTATTTGGTGTGTTAGATGAGTCTACTCAGGAAGTAAAAGGTGCAATCCATATTCCTGGCGCCTTAAGTTTTCTATCCGATAGTCACTTTGATACGAAAGTGAAAGGATTAAACGATTTTCCAAAAGATGAGTTACCACCTTTGATTGTGCATTACTTCTTTGATCTTATGGTGACGTTTGGTATTTTTTGTTTCGTTGTTTCATTCGCATACGTCATTGCGATGTGGGTGAAAAAATTAAATCCACATCATAAGGTGATTCTGTGTGCGACTTTATTGACAGGGCCTGCAGCCATGTTAGCGATTGAATTCGGCTGGTTTTTAACAGAACTCGGTCGACAACCTTGGATAGTCAGAGGATTCTTAAAAGTTCAAGATGCTGCAACAGATGCAAATGGTCTTGTTTTTGTGACTATGCTTTTTGCAATACTCTATTTCGTGCTCTTGTTCTCTGCAACATACGTATTAGTAAGAATGTTTAAAAATAAAGCGGCATACGAAGATGTTGAACGTATCGCAAGAAGTAGAGGTGATTTTTGATGAGTTATGAAATCATTGGTATCACTGTTTTGTGGTTGTTTTTATTCGGCTATATCATTGTAGCATCTATCGATTTCGGTGCTGGTTTCTTTTCACTTCATGCGAAACTTTTTGGACAATCTCATTATATTAATCGTCTGATACAACGCTATCTTAACCCAGTATGGGAAGTTACCAATGTATTCTTTGTCTTTTTCTTTGTCGGCATTGTTGGTTTCTTTCCAGATACAGCTTACTATTATGGCACGGTTTTACTTATACCGGGTTCCATTGCATTGATTCTACTAGCTGCAAGAGGCGCGTTTTATGCATTTGAAAACTACGGTCAAGATAGTAAGTTGTCTTGGTTAATGATATATGGTGTTTCAGGATTATTAATCCCTGCAGCACTATCGACAGCATTAACAATTTCAGAAGGTGGATTCCTTAAGAAGACAGCTTCAGGAAGTATCGATCTCAACTGGACAGAGTTGTTGTTAAGTCCATACGGTTGGGCGGTTGTTTTATTAGCTATCGTTTCAGTGCTATATATATCATCAGGATTTTTAACATTCTATGCGCGTCGTGCTCAAGATTGGAAAGCCTATGCACTGTTACGTAAGTGGTTTCTCATGTGGGGGGCTCCTATGATTTTGATGTCGTTATTTGTATTTTTATCGTTAAGAATGCAAAATAAAGCACACTTTAATGCAGCGGTTTTTGATTACGGCTGGTTATTCATAATCAGTTTCGTATCATTTTTAATTGCTGGGGTGCTCACATACTTCAAAAAGGCGCACGGTATTGCATTCTTATTTGTAATGCTACAAATGGGAACAGCATTTTTCGGTTACGGTCTCAGCAAATTGCCGTATATTCTTTACCCTTATATTCATATAGATGATGCGGTAACGAATGATAGTATGGCACTTGTATTGACTATCGCTTTTATATGCGGTCTGTTGCTTTTAATTCCTTCACTTTACTTTATTTTGAAGTTATTTGTTTTTGATAAAGACTATGTGAGAGGTAATAAAAAAGGCTATTAACGCATTCAAAATAAAAATATGTGATTGTTGATTTTAATCAGTTCATTCATGCATAACACATGAATTTGTAGTAATATAAGGTTATCATTAATTGATGTGCGTATACTATGAGACAATAAAGTATGATTGATGCATGTAAGTCATTAAAGTGGCTCTTTGAAGAAAATGTTGTTTTGGGCATTGTCGCGAGTACCAAAGGGCTATTGAAAATATTTTTAATAGGAGTGAAATGAAAGTCTAAAAGATGTTTTAGATTTTGTTTCACTCCTTTTCCCACGTATGCATTCCGCACATATTTTAGCGTAAAATCAACTTCAGGAGGCCTGTAATGGATAAAGAATATGTAGTCATTGGACTAGGGCGTTTTGGTGGCAGTATTGTTAGAGAATTAAATGCGTTAGACATGGATGTTATGGCGATAGATAAAGACGAAAACCGTGTAGATGAATATAGTGATATTGCAACACATGCTGTCGTGGCAGATACGACGGATGAGGCGGTAATGAAAAGTTTAGGGATTCGTAATTTTGACCATGTCATTGTCGCAATCGGTGAAAACATTCAAGCAAGTACACTGACAACACTTATATTAAAAGAGTTAGGTGTCAAAAAAGTAACAGCAAAGGCACAAAATGATTATCATGCTAAAATTTTGAATAAAATAGGTGCCGATACAGTCGTACACCCTGAAAGAGATATGGGGCGTCGTATTGCACACAATGTTGCAAGTGCGACAGTGTTAGACTACTTAGAACTGTCAGATGAACACTCTATTGTTGAAATTAAGGTAAGTGAAACAATGGCGGGCCAAACATTAATTGAGCTCGACGTGCGTGCTAAATTTGGTATCAATATTATAGCGATAAAGCGTGGAAAAGAGATTATTGTAGCACCAGATCCAGACATTGCATTAGAATTTGATGATATTTTAATCATTATTGGCCATGATAATGACTTAACGCGATTTGAGAAAAAAATGGCACATTAGTCTTAAAATAAAAGGACGAAGTTGGAACATGAATGTCAACTTCGTCCTTTTTGAGTTTAAACGCGCATTAAAGTTGTTGTAGCATTAAATAACAGAGGAGCTTACGAATTTGATTTTTCGCATGCCCCTCTGTTTTATCATATTTATATTATGACTTTAATTATTTTGTTTTATCATTTACTTTCATGATGACTGGTAAAATCATTGGTTTTCTTGCTGTTTTTTCATATAAATAAGGTTGCAATGTTTCAATAATAGAAGATTTAACTTGGTGCCATTGAATATTTTCATTGTTATTCAATTTATTAATCACATCTTGTTTGATTTTTTTCTGTGCATCATAGATTAATTGACCTGACTCACGCATATATACGAAACCGCGTGAAATAATATCAGGGCCTGATAAAAGTTTGTTCGTATTAAAATCAATACTCACAACGACAATAACTAGTCCTTCTTCAGACAAGAGTTTACGGTCTCTAATAACAACATTGCCGATGTCACCAATACCGCTACCATCGACAAGGACTGTGCCTGATGGGATACGACCTGCTTTACGTGCACTATCACGTGTAAGCGCAAGCACATCACCTATATCATGAATAAAAACATTTTCTTCTTTGACACCACAATCAATACCTGTTTGACCATGTGCCATTAGCATACGATATTCACCATGAATAGGTAAGAAGAACTTAGGTCGAATAAGGCGTAACATTAATTGTTGATCACCTTGAGACCCGTGTCCAGAAGTGTGAATATTTGATATTTTACTATGAATCACTTCTGCGCCCGCTTGATAAAGTGCATTGATCGTGCGATTAATACTTTTTGTATTACCTGGAATTGGTGAAGAACTGAAAACAACTGTATCTTCAGGAATAATTTTAATTTGCTTATGCGTACCATTAGCGATTCGAGATAAAGCGGCCATAGGCTCACCTTGAGAACCCGTACACAAAATAAGTAATTCGTGTTTTGGAATACTATTAATTTTACTTGGTTCTACAAAAGTTTCAGGTGGTGCTTTAACATAACCGAGTTCGGTACCGATCTTAATATTGTTTTCCATTGATCGACCAAATGTCACGATTTTTCGATTGTACTTTACAGCAGCTTCAACCGCTTGTTGGACACGGTAAATATTAGATGCAAATGTTGCAAAGATGATACGTCCAGTACAATTACGGAAAATTTTATCAACATTTTGACCGACTTCACGTTCACTTAAAGTGAAGTCGGGAACAAGGGAGTTCGTGGAGTCAGAAAGTAAACAAAGGACCCCTTCATCACCCAGTTTTGCCATTCTACCAATATTGGCAGGGGCACCTACAGGCGTAAAATCAAATTTAAAGTCGCCTGTGTGTACAACTTTACCTTCAGGTGTATCAACAACGACACCATAAGTTTCTGGAATACTGTGTGTTGTAAGGTAGAAACTAATTTTGAAATATTTAGATTCAATCACTGTATCTTCTGTGATTTCGTTTAAATTAGCTTGACGTAACAAATGATGTTCTTCTAATTTATTACGAATAAGACCTAATGCAAGCGGTCCGCTATAAATTGGTACGTTAATCTTTTTAAGCAGGTAGGGCACACCACCGATATGGTCTTCGTGACCATGTGTGATTACTAATCCCACGATTTTATCTTGATTCTGCTCAAGATACGTATAATCTGGTATAACATAATCGATACCAAGTAAACTATCGTCAGGGAATTTGATACCTGCATCAATGATTACGATTTCGTCTCTGTATTCAACGGCATAAGTATTTTTACCGACTTCACCTAAGCCGCCTAACGCATAGACGCCCACTTCATTTTTTTGAAGTTGTTTCATTATTGTGCTTTCTCCACGTTAAAATGATCGGATTGTTTTTCATACTCTAAATGTGCGCCCTCTAATTTAGTTATGAATTCAATATTGTAGTTGCGTTCTTTTAAGTAACGACGAACTTGTTCTTCTGTTTGTGCTTCAACATAAATCGTTTGTGTATTTTCACGTACAATCACTTCATCACGATTATGTTGATAAAATACTTTAAAAATTGACATTAATTCGTTCCTCCTAAATTGGATATCTCTTTATAATAAATCGATTTACATGCCACAGGGTTAAAAATTGAATTTTAAAATAAAAAACATGAACCGAATCATGATTAAACAATGTGTTCAATAACATTCAATTCATCATTTCATTCACTTTAATCTCGCATGTACATCGCTAATTTTGATTTCCGTTCTTGATGAGGTGTATTGTATTTCAAATACAGCCCAGTTGCTTTTATTTTACATGAAGTCATCGAATAAATAAAGCGGAATGTGATAAACTAAAATAGTACCTAAATGAGATAAATAGTATATCTCTTTAAAATGTCCCGAAAAAAGGTGATGAAGATGAAAAGTGTAGCGCAGTTATTAACAGAAGTTAAAGAGGAACGTAATCGAGAGGACAAAAAATTAATTGAGATTCAGTTCGAAGTCAGAAATGAACAAGTCACAATGTTTTTTGAATATGAAGAAGAGCAAGCAACACAAGATAACCACTACTTTATTAGACATCATCATGATCCAGAGTTTTTAGACATGGAAACTTTTGAATTACTTAAAGAGGCGTTGGATGATGAAGGAATTAGACATAAGCAAAGAAGAGATGTGTTTTTATAGTCTCAATGTAGGAAGGATTAACAAACAGTCTAAATAAGGCAATGATGTATATCACTACATATTTAACCTATCTACGGCTCAGGCGATAGCTCATTTAACGAAACCCCAAATCTCACTTAAATTCATCAGAGGTTTGGGGCTTTGCTATTTATAATTAGAATTTACTGAATATCAATTTGACAATATTTAAACTTCGACTGCACCATCTTTTGGCTTAAGTGGATTATCGTGATCAATGCGATCATAAAATAAAACGCCATCTAAATGATCAAGCTCATGCTGCACGACAATGGCGGGATAACCTTTAAGTCTCAAACTGATTTCATTACCATCGATATCATAACCTTTTAATTTGATTCGATAATGACGGTGAACTAAACCGGGCACGTCTTCGTCAACGCTTAGGCATCCTTCACCTGTAGGTAAATAACCATCTTGTACGCTATGGCTTACGATTTTAGGATTGACGATACCCATATCATATGAATTGCCATTTCCATCATCTGGTAAATAAATGGCAAACATACGTTTAGGTACATTGATTTGAGGTGCAGCGAGACCTACACCACTACGTAATTGATATTTTTCAGCAATTTCTGGATCTTGACTATTTCTTAAAAAAGTTTGCATATCTAATAAAGTTTGACGTTCTTCGTCAGTTAATGGGAACTCCACTTCCTTTGATCTTTGGCGAAGTGTTGGATGTCCATCTCTAATAATATCTTTCATTGTTAACATATTTGACACCTTCCTTACTTATTAATATATCAAAAAATGACTTAAAAGTGATAGTCGTTTACTCTTAATTACTCAATAATTATTTGACAAAATTAAAAAGGAAGTTGTGATTTTATTCTATACCATGCTAACATCTCTAAAAATGAAAAAGTGCCACTTTTAAGTATGGTTTAAGACGTATTTTACGGGTACCATATTATTTTAATTTAAATAGACATCCTTTAAAAGTTTACGCCAAGTTTAACATATTAATGCATAACATTGAGTTGTATGCGATGTGTTTTGGTATAATGACAAATGAGTGAGATATGAATCAGCAATTCAAAATCGTTACAATGATAAGCTTTTGTAAAGTAAAGTTATGAATTGACGCAGAAAACGAAGCATCATTTGAATTATGAAGGAAATTTCATTAATATAGCCATTGACAATATAAGGAGGACCATAAATTATGAAATTCAAAAAAACAATGGGTGTAGCAATGGCTGCAACGATATTGCTAGCAGGTTGTAACAACGACAAAGAGTATTTTGAGAATTACAATAATGGACTTGAAAAAATGCAAAAAGCAGAAGCGCCAATTCAAAACATTAATAAAGAAATGAATAAACTCGAAAAAGAGAAAGAAAAAATTTCTAAAGAAGTAAGTGGAAAAGATATTAGCAAAGTCCAAGATAAGGTTAAAGCTTTCTTAGATAATGCAGCACAAAGAGAAAAACAACTTGATAAAGAGTCTAAAGCAATGGCGCAATCAGAGAAAGATTTTCAAAATATCAAAAAAGAATCTAACAAAATTGAAGATAAAGATGACAAAAAAGAATACGACCAGTTAAACAAAGCATTAGAAGAAAAATATAAAAAGCATAAAGATTTTGTGAAAGGCTATCAAAATATTATTAATAAAGAGAAAGACTTATTTGGTTATTTCAAAAATTCTTCTGGCACACAACAAGAAGTGGATAAACGTTCCGAAGCTTTAAATAAAGCACAAAAAGAAATGAAGAAAAAGGTTGATAACTATACAAAAGCAATTCGAAAAGTTCAAACAGAGAAGCAAGATGTCGATGAAATCGCTAACAATTAGAATATAACAGTTCGAGTTCAATAGTATAACAGTTGGCTATACTGTTGTTATATCAAGTGTTACAGAAGTTGCATAAAACTATTTAACAGTTTTTATGTTTTGTGTTACACTAAAGTAAGTTGAATTATATTTATAAACGGGAAAGGTATGGTGAATTGCATGGCTGCTAAGTTAAAAGCCCAATTCGATGCAGAACAAGTATTGAAAGATACTGAGTCGAAATTTGAGATGG
Organism: Staphylococcus coagulans; assembly: GCF_022557135.1. NCBI lineage: Bacteria > Bacillati > Bacillota > Bacilli > Caryophanales > Staphylococcaceae > Staphylococcus > Staphylococcus coagulans. The sequence continues at coordinate 1,807,812 of NZ_CP092966.1, read as the reverse complement.
TTCAAATCTTAGATGCAGATGGAAATGTAACGAACGAAGATTTACTTCCGGATTTATCGGATGAACAGTTAGTTGAATTAATGAGAAGAATGGTATGGACACGTATTTTAGACCAACGTTCAATTTCATTGAACAGACAAGGTCGCCTTGGTTTCTACGCGCCGACTGCTGGTCAAGAAGCTTCACAATTAGCTTCACAATACGCTTTAGAACAAGAAGACTTTATTCTTCCTGGTTACCGTGATGTACCACAATTAATTTGGCACGGCTTACCATTGACTAAAGCATTTTTATTCTCACGTGGACACTTTGTAGGTAACCAAATGCCTGAAGGAGTGAATGCGTTAAGCCCACAAATCATTATTGGTGCACAATACATCCAAACTGCAGGTGTGGCACTAGGTCTTAAAAAACGAGGTAAAAAAGCCGTAGCTATCACTTATACTGGTGACGGTGGTTCTTCACAAGGTGACTTCTATGAAGGTATTAACTTTGCTTCAGCATACAAAGTACCTGCGATTTTTGTTATTCAAAATAACAACTACGCGATTTCAACACCACGTGATAAACAAACTGCAGCTAAATCATTAGCTCAAAAAGCAATTGCAGTAGGTATCCCTGGTATTCAAGTTGATGGTATGGATGCTTTGGCAGTATACCAAGCAACTAAAGAAGCACGTGAACGCGCAATTAATGGTGAAGGTCCAACATTAATTGAAACAATGACTTACCGTTATGGCCCACATACAATGGCTGGGGATGACCCAACGAAATATAGAACTTCTGATGAAGATTCAGAGTGGGAGAAAAAAGATCCGCTTGTTCGCTTCAGAAAATTCTTAGAAAATAAAGGCTTATGGTCAGAAGACAAAGAAAATGAAGTCATCGAACAAGCTAAAAATGAAATTAAAGCTGCTATTAAAGAAGCAGATAAAACAGAAAAACAAACTGTAACTTCATTAATGGAAATCATGTATGAAGATATGCCTTACAACCTTAAAGAACAATACGAAATCTACAAAGAGAAGGAGTCGAAGTAAGCCATGGCACAAATGACAATGGTTCAAGCGATTAATAATGCGCTAGCAACTGAACTTAAAAATGACGAAAACACTTTGTTATTTGGTGAAGACGTTGGTGTAAACGGCGGGGTATTCCGTGTAACAGAGGGTTTACAAAAAGAATTCGGTGAAGACCGTGTATTCGATACACCTTTAGCTGAATCAGGAATCGGTGGTTTAGCTTTAGGTCTTACAACACAAGGATACCGTCCTATTATGGAAATCCAATTCTTAGGTTTCGTATTTGAAGTATTCGACTCTGTTGCAGGACAAATTGCACGTCATCGTTTCCGTACAGGTAACTCTAAAGCTGCACCAATTACAATTCGTACACCATTTGGTGGGGGCGTACACACACCAGAATTGCATGCTGATAACTTAGAAGGTGTCTTAGCACAATCTCCTGGTTTGAAAGTTGTTATCCCATCAGGCCCATACGATGCAAAAGGATTATTAATCGAAAGTATCCGCAGCAATGATCCAGTTGTTTACCTTGAACATATGAAATTATATCGTTCATTCCGTGAAGAAGTACCAGAAGAAGAATATACTATTGAAATCGGTAAAGCTAACGTTAAACGTGAAGGTACTGATTTAACAATTATCGCTTACGGTGCGATGGTACAAGAATCATTAAAAGCAGCTGAAGAACTTGAAAAAGAAGGTCACTCAGTTGAAGTAATTGACTTACGTACAGTACAACCATTAGATATTGATACTTTAGTTGCATCAACTGAAAAAACAGGTCGTGTGGTTGTTGTTCAAGAAGCTCAAAAACAAGCAGGTGTTGGAGCGAACGTGGTATCAGAATTATCACAACGTGCCATCTTATCATTAGAAGCACCAATTGGTCGCGTAGCTGCACCAGATACGATTTACCCATTCACACAAGCAGAAAATGTTTGGTTACCAAATAAAAATGACATTATTGAGCAAGCAAAAGCAACGCTAGAATTTTAATAGAGAAATTGAGAAGATGTGTTAAACGAGAAAGTCACAGATGCACAAATGGAGAATGAAACGGTCGACCGTTTCTTCTCCTAAATCTGTGTGGATAACTTATTATTAAAAATTGATTTTTAGGAGGAAACAACGTGGCATTTGAATTTAGATTACCCGATATTGGTGAAGGTATCCACGAAGGTGAAATCGTAAAGTGGTTTGTTAAAGCTGGAGATACTATTGAAGAAGATGACGTATTATGTGAAGTACAAAATGATAAATCAGTTGTTGAAATTCCATCACCTGTAAGCGGTACTGTAGAAAAAGTACTCGTTGAAGAAGGAACAGTTGCAGTAGTCGGCGATACAATTGTAATGATTGACGCACCTGATGCTGAAGAAATGGAATTCAAAGGCGGTCATAGTCACGACGGTGGTTCTGATAAAGCAGAAGAAGCACCTCAAGAAGAAGCAAAAGCTGAACCAGCTGCAGCACCTCAAGAAGCTGGTGAAGTCGATGAAAATAGACACGTTAAAGCAATGCCGTCTGTACGTAAATATGCACGCGATAATAATGTCAACATTAAAGCTGTAAATGGTACAGGTAAAAATGGTAGAATTACTAAAGAAGATGTAAATGCATACATTAATGGTGGTGGCCAAGCAGCACCTGAATCACAAAGTGCATCAGCATCTGAAGCACCTCAAGAATCTGCAGCACCAGCAGCATCAACAGTTTCAACTGAAGGTGAATTCCCTGAAACAACTGAAAAAATCCCTGCAATGCGTAAAGCAATTGCTAAAGCAATGGTTAACTCTAAACATACAGCACCTCACGTAACATTAATGGATGAAATTGATGTTCAAGAATTATGGGATCACCGTAAGAAATTTAAAGAAATTGCTGCTGAGCAAGGTACAAAATTAACATTCTTACCATATGTTGTGAAAGCATTAGTTTCTGCATTGAAAAAATACCCAGCACTTAATACTTCATTTAATGAAGAAGCAGGTGAAGTTGTTCATAAACATTATTGGAACATCGGTATTGCAGCAGATACAGAAAGAGGTTTATTAGTGCCTGTTGTTAAAAATGCAGACCGTAAATCAATGTTCGAAATTTCAGATGAAATTAATGAACTTGCTGTAAAAGCTCGTGATGGTAAATTAACTTCTGACGAAATGAAAGGCGCAACATGTACAATCAGTAACATTGGTTCTGCAGGTGGTCAATGGTTCACACCAGTTATCAACCATCCAGAAGTTGCTATTTTAGGTATTGGCCGTATTGCACAAAAACCTATCGTAAAAGATGGTGAAATTGTAGCAGCGCCTGTATTAGCATTATCACTTAGCTTTGACCATAGACAAATCGATGGTGCAACAGGTCAAAATGCTATGAACCACATCAAACGTTTATTAAACAATCCAGAACTATTATTAATGGAGGGGTAAAATATGGTAGTCGGAGATTTTCCAATTGAAACAGATACTATTGTCATTGGGGCAGGTCCTGGTGGTTATGTTGCAGCAATCCGTGCTGCACAATTAGGTCAAAAAGTAACAATCGTTGAGAAAGGTAACTTAGGTGGTGTGTGTTTAAACGTAGGTTGTATTCCTTCTAAAGCGTTATTAAATGTTTCTCACCGCTTTGAGCAAGCTCAACACGGTTCAGACCTTGGTATTACAGCAGAAAATGTTTCTTTAGACTTCGGTAAAGTTCAAACTTTTAAAGGTTCAGTTGTTAACAAATTAACAAGCGGTGTAGAATCTTTATTAAAAGGTAATAAAGTTGAAATCGTTAAAGGTGAAGCTTATTTCGTTGATGCACACAGCTTACGTGTTATGGATGAAAAAAGTGCACAAACTTACAACTTTAAAAATGCTATCGTTGCAACAGGTTCACGTCCAATTCAAATTCCTAATTTTGAATTTGGTGGTCGTGTTCTTGATTCAACAGGCGCATTAAACTTACAAGAAGTACCAGAAAAATTAGTCGTTGTTGGTGGCGGTTATATCGGTTCAGAATTAGGTACTGCTTATGCGAACTTCGGTACTGAAGTAACAATTCTTGAAGGTGCAAAAGAAATCTTAGGCGGTTTCGAAAAACAAATGGTTGCGCCAGTTAAGAAAGAAATGAAAGCTAAAGGTATGAAGATCGAAACTGAAGCTTTAGCTAAATCTGCTGAAGAAACTGAAAATGGCGTTAAAGTGACTTATGAAGTTAAAGGCGAAGAAAAAACAATCGAAGCTGACTACGTATTAGTAACTGTAGGTCGCCGTCCAAATACAGACGAGCTTGGTTTAGAAGAAGCAGGCGTTAAACTTACAGATCGTGGTTTAATTGAAGTCGATAAACAAAGCCGTACTTCTGTTGATAGTATCTATGCAATTGGTGATATTGTTCCAGGATTACCATTAGCACACAAAGCAAGTTATGAAGCAAAAGTTGCTGCTGAAGCGATTGCTGGACAAAATGCAGAAGTAGATTACATTGGTATGCCAGCGGTATGTTTCACTGAGCCTGAATTGGCACAAGTGGGTTATACTGAAGCACAAGCTAAAGAAGAAGGCATCGAATATAAAGCTTCTAAATTCCCTTATCAAGCAAACGGCCGTGCATTATCATTAGATGATACAAACGGATTCGTTAAATTGATTACACTTAAAGAAGATGACACATTAATCGGTGCGCAAGTGGTAGGTACAAGTGCATCAGATGTGATCGCTGAACTAGGTTTAGCAATTGAATCAGGTATGAACGCTGAAGACATCGCTTTAACTGTACATGCCCACCCAACTTTAGGTGAAATGAGCATGGAAGCAGCTGAAAAAGCTTTAGGATTACCAATCCATACAATGTAATAATAGTTATATAGACGAGGGACTGAAACATCACTGTTTCAGTCCCTTTTTTCATTTCTCGAACAATGTTAGAATGAACAACGAGATGTGTGGAATGGATTCCAACTTTAAGGAGGGGCTAGAATGGATTATCATTATCCGATTGATATGGACTGGTCAAAAGATGAAATTATGGATGTCATTACATTTTTTAATGCGATTGAATCCTACTATGAACAACATATTGCAAGAGAAGTTTTAATGGCACGTTATCGTCGTTTTAAAGCAGTTGTTCCTGGTAAAGCGGATGAGAAACGTATTTTTGAGGATTTCAGAAAGCACAGTGGCTATGACAGCTATTTTGTAATGAAACAAGCTAAAGAAAATCCGGATCAAGAAATTTTATCAAACAAGTAAAAAACTATTGTAATTTCGTGAGCGATTTGTTATTTTTATTAAGCATTAAACAAAATGTTTAGTAAAAGTAAACAAGTCGCTTTTTTGAGTGGAGGAACTTTATGGAGATTGGTCAAAAGATTAAAAACTTGAGACGCTTAAAAAATTTAACGCAAGAAGAGCTTGGTGAAAGGACAGATTTATCTAAGGGCTATATTTCTCAAATTGAGAGTAATAAAACTTCTCCAAGCATGGAAACATTCTTAAATATTCTAGAAGTGTTAGGTACTTCTCCAAAAGAATTTTTTGATACGAAATACGTCACAAAAGTACATTATCCAAAAAATGAGCAACTGACTTATGATGAAGATGAAAAAGGGTATTTTTTACAATGGCCAGTAAAACGTTCGAATGAGTTTGATATGGAACCTTTATTACTGACATTGCAACCTTATGCGTCATATAAAGATTTTCAGCCTTCTGTCTCTGACACATTTGTATATTGTTTAGAAGGGAAGGTTACACTAACTTTAGGCGATCATCAATATACTGCTGAACCGGGGGATGCACTTTATTTTAAAGCACATGCCACACACCGTTTATCTAATGCGGGTCATGTTTGTGCAAAGTTGATGATTGTTGCTACATCATCATATTTATAGGAGGGTTTTAGAATTGAGTGAGTTATTATCTTTTAAGAAGATTACTAAAAAGTATGATGAAACGACAATTTTAGATGCAGTCGATTTAGAGATAGAATCTGGTTATTTTTATACTATACTTGGGCCATCAGGATGTGGTAAGACGACGATGCTAAGACTGATTGCCGGGTTTGAATCACCGGACGTGGGAGAAATTGTGTATTTAGGTAAAAATATTAATCAACGGCCTGCAAATCAGCGACAAGTCAATACCGTTTTCCAAGATTATGCTTTATTTCCACATTTAAATGTATATGATAATGTGGCATTTGGTTTGAAATTAAAAAAGCTAAATAAGCAACAAATTGATGAAAAAGTAAAAGAAGCACTTAAATTAGTAAAACTTGAAAGATATATTGAAAGTTCTATACATGCATTAAGTGGTGGACAAAAACAACGTATTGCGATAGCACGTGCAATTGTCAATGAACCAGAGATTTTACTACTCGATGAATCGTTATCTGCATTAGATTTGAAATTGCGTACTGAAATGCAATATGAATTAAGAGCGTTGCAGAAACGACTTGGAATCACTTTCGTATTCGTAACACATGATCAAGAAGAAGCTTTAGCGATGAGCGACTTCATTTTCGTCATGCGTGAAGGAAAAATTGAACAATTTGGAACACCACTTGATATTTATGATGAGCCTGTCAATCGATTTGTGGCAGATTTTATTGGTGAATCGAATATCGTTGAGGGTGTTATGATGGAGGACTATATCGTCAATATCTATGGTCAAAACTTTGATTGTGTAGATAAAGACATCCCATCACAAACGCAAGTCGATGTCGTTATTCGACCAGAAGATATTACAGTTGTTCCTGAAGAAAAAGGGCTTTTTAAAGCGACTGTGACGAGTTCGCTATTTAGAGGTGTACATTACGAAATGATATGTGAAGATCGAAAAGGGTATGAATGGACAATTCAATCGACTAAAAATGCAAATATAGGAGCGCGTGTGGGACTCGACTTTGAGCCAGAAGCGATTCATATCATGGTGCCGGGTGAAACTGAAGAAGAGTTTGATAAACGAATAGAAGGTTATGGAGAATTAAACTATGAAACACATTAATCGTTGGCTCGCTATCCCTTATTTGCTATGGATGGTTTTCTTCATTATCATACCTGTCGTTTTACTCCTTTATTTTTCATTCGTCAATGAAAATGGACACTTTACTTTGATGAATTATCGTCAATTTTTAACAGCACATTATATGATGATGCTCGGTGAATCTATTATTTATGCCTTTATAATTACCTTGATTTGTCTTTTAGTCAGTTATCCGGCTGCGTATTTTATTCAACAATCTAAAAATGCAGCCACTTGGTTGTTAATCATGATTATACCAACATGGATGAATTTACTACTTAAGACATATGCATTTATTGGTATTTTCAGTCATGATGGATTTATCAACAAAATTTTGATGTCCTTTCATCTACCAGCACAGCCTATACTATTTACAGCGCCAGCCTTTATCTTTGTTTCGGCATATATTTATATTCCGTTTATGTTACTTCCAATTTATAACAGTATGAAAGATATCCCTGATCAACTCTTTTTTGCAGCACAAGACTTAGGGGCAAGTCGAGCGACGGTGATTAGAAAAGTTTTATTACCGTTAACGGCTGAAGGTGTAAAAACAGGTATTCAAGTGACTTTTATTCCTGCATTATCTTTATTTATGATTACAAGATTGATTGCCGGTAATAAAGTGATTAATATTGGTACAGCGATTGAAGAACAGTTTTTGGTGATACAAAACTATGGTATGGGCTCAACAATTGCAATATTTTTAGTGCTATTCATGGCATTTGTCATGGTATTAACACGAAGTAAGCAAAAAGGGGGCACATCAAAATGAAATGGTACGGTAAAACTTATTTGTACACTTTATTAGTCGTTTTGTATTTGCCGATATTCTTTTTAATGTTGTATTCATTTAATAGTGCAGGGAATATGACACATTTTGAAGGGTTTACATGGGAACATTATCAAGCTTTATTTCAAAATAAACATCTCTTGCAAGTTGTTTTTAATACGATTGCGGTTGCGTTATTAGCAGCGAGTATTGCAACCATAATTGGTGTTTTTGGAGCATTGTTGTTGTACCAACTTCGGAACCAAACATTAAAAATGTCATTGCTCACTTTAAATAACGTTTTAATGGTTTCTTCTGATGTTGTAATCGGAGCTTCATTTTTAATTATGTTTACAGCGATTGGTCATTTTACTGGATATGGATTAGGTTTTACATCTGTCCTCATTTCACATATTGCCTTTTGTATCCCTATTGTCGTCATTATCGTTTTACCAAAATTATACGAAATGAATGATTCAATCATGAATGCAGCACGTGATTTAGGTGCTACAGAGTTTCAATTATTGAGTAAGGTGCTCATTCCGCATATCATGCCGGGAATTATTGGCGGCTTTTTTATGGCGTTAACTTATTCTCTGGATGATTTTACAGTTAGTTTCTTTGTGACAGGTAACGGCTTTAGTGTTTTATCTGTTGAAATCTATGCGATGGCACGACGTGGTGTGAGTATGGAAATTAATGCAATTTCTACGATTTTATTTGCATTGATTATGGTTGGCTTAATCAGCTATCAGTTGATACAACGCCATAAACAGAAGAAGCAATCCAGTAAAAGAGGTGTGACGATATGAAACAATTGATACAACTCATTGGTGGCGCACTCTTACTGGGTTTAATCAGTTTGGGTGTCGGGTATTGGATTAACCATGATGAAATTGGTGGTAAGCAACAAGAAAAGCTGTACGTCTACAATTGGGGAGAATATATTGATCCTGAAATAATTCAGCAATTTGAACACAAAACAGGGATACAAGTGGTTTATGAAACATTTGATTCTAACGAAGCGATGGAGGCAAAAATTCGCAATGGCGGAACGCATTATGATGTGGCCTTTCCGAGTGATTACACGATAGAAAAAATGAGTAAAGCGCATTTATTGCGTCCACTTGACCATCAAAAAATTCCAAACATGAAGCATCTAGACCCGCATTATATGAATCAGCCTTTTGACCCTAAAAACACTTATTCGATTCCATATTTCTTTGGTACAGTCGGCATCTTATATAATAAAGAAAAATATCCTGATATTGATTTTAATAGTTGGAATGATTTAAAAAATCCACGGTTAAAAAACAATGTATTATTGGTGGATGGCGCCCGAGAAATTATGGGTCTATCCCTCAATAGTTTGGGGTATAGTTTAAATGATACGAATGCGGCACATTTAAAATCGGCAGAACAAAACTTAAAAACGTTTTCTCCTAATATTCGAGGTGTTGTAGGCGATGAAATAAAAATGATGCTTGAGCAACATGAGGCGAATGTTGCCGTCATTTGGAGCGGTTCGGCAGCACCATTGTTTCAAGAAAACGATGACTTTGACTATGTCGTGCCAAAAGAAGGTTCAAATTTATGGTTTGATAATATGGTCATTCCTAAAACTGCACAAAATGTTGAAGGAGCACATCAATTTATTAACTTTTTGTTGGATCCTAAAGTGAGTAAGCAAAATACCGAATGGGTGGGTTATGGTACACCCAATCAAACGGCTAGAAAATTATTGCCAAAAGAAATGAGTCACGATCATCGTGTTTATCCAACACGACAAGAGCAAAAACGTCTTGAAGTATACAAAGATTTAGGGCCAGATGTTTTAAATGAATACAATGAGCGTTTCCTGAATTTCAAAATGGCATTATGATTCTAGTGATTTCAATTGAGTTTAGTTATAATTAAATGAGTAAGATAAATAAGAGGAGTGGAAGCATGACTGGAGAAGCATATACACAAATCAGTCGTCCTGTAAATCGCCTTGCTGAGAAGATTCTTGGCTGGTTGAGTTGGATTTTATTATTAGGTGCTACAGTTGTGGCGATGTTTTTTGGCTTGGTTCTCTTTAGTAACGAGAATTCAATTCAAAGGCTAGAAAATGGGGTTGCCAATAACGCCACTTTGCAAGATTTTTTAGCGAGTAATAATTTAAATGCAACCCAACTTGTGATTATGTTACAGAACGGTGTATGGGCATTTATCGTATATTTAATCGTATGTCTATTGATTTCATTCCTAGCATTGATTTCAATGAATCATCGTATTGTATCAGGACTACTATTTTTGTTAGTAGCGATTATTACATTACCATTATTTTTTATTTTAGTTCCATTATTCTTTTTTATTGTTTCACTAATGATGTTTGGAAGAAAAGAAAAGTATGAACTTGTACCTATGTACCAAGAAATGGGTGGCTATCCATCATATAGAGAGAATACGTATGATGAAGATGAGGGGGATATGCCTCTTACGCAACCGGTACACGTCAATGTGGAGAATGAGGAAACGCATGCTGAAAAAGAGGGGACATCTGATGACGAACCGGTCGTATTATCACGGTCTGCAAAGTATAATCATAAGCCGATTAAGAAAAATGAGAATGAACAATCAGCACATGATATCAATGATGCAGAAGACGACACTCTCATATATGATAGTCGTACAATGTCACACCAAACTGAGGCTGAACAAGATGTGGAAAATGATATAACGGCTTCAGAAGAATATGGTGAGGCTGATACGGTTACATCACCTGAAGCGCTTAAAGCACAACGTAAGCAAGAGAAAGCAGAACGCAAAGCACAACGTAAAGAAGAGAAAAAAGCACGTAAGGCGTATGAAAAAGAACAAAGAAAGCATAGAGTGAGTGCATCGACACAACGTCGCCAAAATTACGATAATCGTTTGAAACTGCAACAAGACAGACCGAAACAGTCTGCTGAAGACAGCCAGCAAGAAGACGAAAAGCAATAAGTTATTCGAATCGCAAAATAAAAAAGGCACTTATTTCAGTGCATGCCTTTAATCATTAAAAGTTAGATTTTAGTATCGCTTTGAGATTAGACATGAACATCGGAATAAGTGCCTTTTAATAATGTAGAAAATAGGTCAAGCTTGCCAATATACTTTGCAACGAATATGATAATAAAAGTCTCAATAAATTGTAGGTTTAGTCTATTTATTCAAATTTTAATATAATTATCTTTAAATCTTATCTATTTTAATATATCATTAATTTTAGGTGTCCGTTTGACGTTGGGTACCAACCCGTGTATGACGTCGAAGATATTGATTTTATTTTTATTAATAGAAGATGAAACTTATGGCTTTATTGTAAAATGATGTAAGTTTGTGTTAGACACCCCAAAAAAATTTAGCACTACAGATAATATTAATTATTATGGGTTTACAAGCTTGAAAAAAGGCAATACAGTCAATAAGGAGGTTTTAATATGTCAGATCAATATGTTTATAATCAACATGAAAATCATGAACGCATCGTCAATAAAAATGATGCAAAAGTACCATTTAAGCGTACAGCAGAGAAAATTTTAACGTGGGTAGGTATTGTTCTACACGCGATTTGGGTCATTTTTATTATTGGTGCAATTGCTATTTTTAAGAATCCAGAATTCCAACAACAAATTGAGATGACCGGTCAAGATGCATCTCAATTGAATAGTATTAATCCAACTTCATTGATTACTTTTCTTGTTCCTTTAGTTATTGCGCTTGTGGCTGTATTCTTGTTTAAAAAGCCTATTTTAGCAGGGATATTACTGATCATAGCTGCTGCAACAGGTGTATTTTTAAGCGCAAGTTTGATTTCAGGGATTTTGTGGTTAATCGCAGGTATTATGTTACTTGTCCGCAAGCCAAAAAGTGGAAACTACATTTATCAAAATCCTAAACACCGTTCACAACAATATCAAGAAAATCCTCAAGATGTTGAAGCACAACGTCACCAGGATAGACAAAATGTTGTACATGAACCACAAGATAGGGAAATTGATCACAACAAAGCGCAACATACAGAAAATAACGGAAATCAGTATCAAAATAATAGAGATGAATCACTAAAAAGATTAGATGATTTAGATCGAGATGATAAGTAATAATAAAAAGACTTGGCTGTGACCAAGTCTTTTTATTATGGCGCGTATGCTTTCCACTAACCGTAAAATTTTAAAAGATGCTTAAATGTATCTTCTAAAAAGGCAATAAATGCTTTATCCGTTTTCAAATGCTCAGATTGAGGAGGGATTGCACGTGCTACAAAAAACTCGCCCTTTTTAACATTTTTAGCGCGTGCGATGCCTTTTTGAACTTCTTCTTTTGATAAATCTTGTATACGAGATTTATCAGGCTGTGTATGATCTAAAGATATTTGGAAGTCGCTAGGCAGATCAAGAAGCGTTTCGAATTTGTTTTCAAATACTTCAACATCTTTAGCTTTATTTTTATCTTCATGCATAAGTCCATACATGACAAACAAGTGATCTTCGAATAAGCCAATCTGAAAATGAGGCATCATTTTATAACCTCGTTTATTTGTTGCTAAAGCGACCCAAGTATCTTTGGGCGGGTTGACTGTACGTCTAGCATGTTTAGCTACATGTGCATAAAAAGTATCGCCAGTTAAAGTTTCAAGATAATCCGTAAAATAATCTCCAAGTGCGTGTAATTGAGGTCGAATTTGTTGTTCTAAAGCTTCCATTCTTGCATCTAGACCTTCTACTTCAAAGACTTTAAAATCTTTGGGTTTAAACGTATATTTTGTCATCATACGCCTCCTTATGTATCCGTGTTGAACTGATTTCATTGTAGCATATACCGAACTGCGAAACATTCATCTTGCCCCATTTTAGTGTATAATGAAATTAATAGGAGTGAGTCGAATGCATTTATATGATTTTGCGAAAAGTTTAGTTTTAGAAGCAGGAAATAATATTAGAAAAAAGATGGGTGACACACTTGCAATTGAAGCTAAGTCGAACCCCAATGATTTAGTAACGAATGTAGATAAAGAGACAGAGCAGTTTATTGTGAGTCAAATCCAAGAGAGCTATCCAAATCATCGCATTATTGGTGAAGAAGGCCACGGTCATGACATTGAAACGACTGAAGGCATTGTCTGGGTGATTGACCCGATTGATGGTACGTTAAACTTTATTCATCAAAGTGAAAACTTTGCAATATCAATAGGTATCTTTAAAGAAGGGAAGCCTTATGCAGGGTTTGTCTATGATGTGATGAGAGATGTACTTTACCATGCCAAATCAGGTAAAGGGGCATTGATGAATGAAGAACCTTTACCTCTTTTAGAGGATACCGTCGTAAGTGAGAGTATTATTGGGATGAATCCGAACTGGCTCACAAAACCTAAATTAAGCACAATGTTAGTACCTATCGTAAGTGACTCAAGAAGTGCACGCGCATATGGCTCAGCAGCACTCGAAATTGTATATGTTGCTACAGGGCAGCTTGCCGCATATATGACACCACGTTTACAACCGTGGGATTATGCTGGAGGCATCATTATATTAGAAGAAGTTGGCGGGATTGCGACAAATTTCTTAGGTGAACCTTTAGCAATGACGTATCCAAATTCTGTTCTCGTAGGAAATAAAAAAGTACACACAGCAATTCGACAGGATTATTTACGTCAGCATGATGAGACACTCATAGCTTTGCATGAAAAGTTGAAAAACAAGTAAAATGGGTATAAACAAAGGGCTGGGACATCAATCTGTCTCAGCCCTTAAATTTATTAAAAGATGCAGTCATTCGTGGTTGTTATAGCCAATCATTTTCACGGTATTTCTTTTTTAAAGAAAAGCCTACACCAAACGTTGCTACCATTAAAATAAATGTGACGATCATCCAAAATACATTGGTTGCAGCGATTGCAAAGCTAAACATCGTTAAAAAGAAAATTGCAAGAATTGATAGCAATAAAAAAATTGATTGAGATTTTTTCATCTTAATCCCACCTAACTCTATTTCTTCATTTCATTTCTATGATATAATAAACGAGTTGTAAAAGAAAGTGGTAATTTACCCGAGAAAGGAATTAAAGTATGACAAAATTTAGAGAAGATGTTCGTAACATTGCGATTATCGCTCACGTAGACCATGGTAAAACGACATTGGTTGATGAACTATTAAAACAATCTGGTATTTTTCGTGAGAATGAGCATGTTGAAGAACGTGCGATGGATTCTAATGACTTAGAAAGAGAACGTGGGATCACAATATTAGCGAAAAATACAGCAGTTAACTATAAAGACACACGTATTAATATTTTAGATACACCTGGGCACGCTGACTTCGGAGGAGAAGTTGAGCGCATTATGAAAATGGTAGACGGTGTTGTTTTAGTTGTAGATGCATATGAGGGGACAATGCCACAAACACGATTTGTTTTGAAAAAGGCATTAGAGCAGAACTTGAAACCTGTTGTTGTTGTGAATAAAATTGATAAACCTTCAGCACGTCCTGAGGGAGTGGTGGATGAAGTTTTAGATTTATTCATTGAACTTGATGCAAATGATGATCAACTTGAGTTTCCTGTTGTCTATGCTTCTGCGATTAATGGTACTGCAAGTCTTGATCCTGAAAAACAAGATGAAAATATGCAAAGCTTATATGAAACGATTTTAGAATACATTCCAGCACCTATAGATAATCGTGACGAGCCTTTACAATTCCAACCTGCATTGCTTGACTATAATGATTATGTAGGTCGTATTGGAATAGGGCGTGTGTTTAGAGGGACTATGCGCGTCGGTGAAAGCGTATCATTATTAAAATTAGATGGTTCAGTTAAAAATTTCCGTGTGACTAAAATATTTGGTTATTTTGGTTTAAAACGAGAAGAAATTCAAGAAGCCTATGCAGGTGATTTGATTGCTGTCTCAGGTATGGAAGACATTAACGTAGGTGAAACAATTACACCACAAGATCATCAAGATGCATTACCTGTATTACGTATTGATGAACCAACACTTGAAATGACTTTTAAAGTGAATAATTCACCATTTGCAGGTAGGGAAGGTCAATTTGTAACGGCACGACAAATTCAAGAACGTTTAGACAACCAACTTGAAACAGACGTATCATTGAAAGTTACCCCAACAGATTCACCAGATGCATGGACAGTTGCAGGACGTGGGGAACTTCACTTATCAATTTTAATCGAAAATATGAGACGTGAAGGTTTTGAATTACAAGTTTCAAAACCACAAGTTATTCTAAAAGATATTGATGGTGTGTTATATGAACCATTTGAACGTGTTCAAGCTGAAGTGCCAGAAGAATATTCAGGTGCAGTGATTGAGTCTTTAGGTCAACGTAAAGGTGAAATGGTGGATATGGTAACGACAGATAATGGATTGACACGTCTAATCTTTAACGTACCTGCGCGTGGATTAATTGGTTATACAACTGAATTCATGTCTATGACACGTGGTTACGGTATCATTAACCATACATTTGATGAATTTAGACCTCGTATTAAAGGTCGTATTGGTGGACGTCGTAACGGTGTGTTAGTTTCTATGGACCAAGGATCTGCAAGTGAATATGCGATTTTAGGTTTAGAAGACCGTGGTATTAACTTTATGGAACCTGGAACAGATGTATACGAAGGGATGATTGTAGGTCAAAACAATAGAGAAAATGATTTGACTGTCAATATTACTAAAGTTAAACATCAAACTAACGTACGTTCTGCGACAAAAGATCAAACAGAAACAATGAAAAAACCTCGTAAGTTATCGTTAGAAGAAGCGTTAGAGTTTATTAACGATGATGAATTGGTAGAGGTAACACCTGAAAACGTTAGATTGAGAAAGAAAATTTTAAATAAAGGCCTACGTGAAAAAGAAGCCAAACGTATTAAACAAATGATGGAATCAGAAGACAATTAATAAAATGCGACAGGTGAAAGTTGCTAATCAGGATGTGTGGATTAGACTGGTTAGATAACATGTAGCATGATACACGAAGCATTTAAGTCAATGTGTATCGTAATGATGTAACTTTCATTTAAAAGAGTGAGACAAAAATCGATTTGATTTTAACGTCTTGCTCTTTTTATTATAGGTGAGAAGTGTCTACAGAAATTCTTTACAATCGTTATTGTGTTTGCATTGTTAACTAAATGTACTTGATTAATTGAAAATAGCGAATTTTTTAAATAAGAGTAAATTTGTTTTAATATAAGCTGTTTATTTTATTTATAATCGGTCTTGTATTAAAATGTGTTCGAACACATTTGAGGAGGAGTTAAAATGGAGCAAAAGTTTGAGCCATTATTCGAGTCACTAAAATTACCTAACGGAAGCACATTAAGAAATCGATTTGTCTTAGCACCGTTAACACATACGTTGTCAAATGATGATGGGACAACGTCTTCTACAGAGTTGGGTTATATTGAACCTCGAGCAAAAGATGTAGGTTTAGCTATTTCAGCTGCAAGCTATATCAATATTGAAGGTAAAGCATTTCCTGGTGAACCATCAGTATCGAAAAAAGAAGATTTACCTGGATTGAAAGAACTAGCGCGTACAATGAAAAAAGGAGGCGCTAAAGCAGTCATCCAAATTCACCACGGGGGCGCTAAAGCTTTGCCAGAATTGGTTCCTAATGGTGATGTAAAAGCACCTAGCGCACTTTCAACAGGTGGTTTTGGTCACAAAGAACCACACGAAGTGCGTGCGATGACTGTTGAAGAAATTCAACAAGCTATTGTTGATTATGGTAAAGCAGCTTCACTAGCTATTGAAGCTGGATTTGATGGCGTTGAAATTCATGGTGCGAATCACTATCTCATCCATCAGTTTGTATCTCCATTTTATAATCGTCGAGAAGATGAGTGGGGCGAGCCTCTTCGTTTTCCTATGGCTGTTGTTAATGAAGTATTACGTGTCGTTAATGAAGAAGCACCAGATGACTTTATTGTAGGTTATCGTTTTTCACCAGAGGAAGCGGAAGACCCAGGAATTTCAATGGAACTCACACAACGTTTAGTGAGTGAGTTAATTGAAAAACCACTTGATTATCTTCACGTTTCACTGATGGATATTCACTCAGTAACACGCGAGGGTAAATATAAAGGTCAAAAACGTATCGACCTATTGCTTGATTGGATTAACAATCGTATGCCACTAATTGGTGTCGGTGCCATCTTTACTGCTGATGATGCGGTAAGTGCATTGAGTACAGGCGTTCCGTTAGTGTGCCTTGGACGTGAGCTATTATTCGATCCAGCATACATTTCGAAAATTAAATCTGGTCAAACAGATGAAATCATTTCATATTTCGATCCAGAACGTGAAGATAAACACCAATTACCTGAGAGATTATGGGAAGCATTTGCTTCAGGTTTTTACCCATATCCTAAAAAAGAAGAAGCATAAACTATAGAAATAAA
>NZ_CP092966.1:1711090-1790456 GCF_022557135.1 Staphylococcus coagulans | reverse complement strand
TTGTTTTTATTTCGAATGATAAGATTGCGTGTGAGGTGATGAAATTGGTCGTTGTTTAGGTGTATCTAAGCGACTTTTACATTCATCGCACATAAATGTTTTAATTGGATTGTTTTTCAATCGTTTTGCTAAACGTGTGTGCTCATCCAATAAAACTTCAGTATCACATATCACACATTTTACTTTCCACAAATTAACGCACCTCGATATGAGTCACATGCTTGAATTCATATTGATAGCCATCTTCTACTGTGTAAACAAAGCTGTCGATGCCATTATCTTCATATAAACGTTTGCCTTCTTTGGCAAATTGGAAAAAGAGATAAGGTAGAAGTTCAAAAGGGATATCGATATGAGATTCCGCATTAGACAGACGAATAATAGTGGCCTCTTTAAGAGGCTCTGCATTTTTGAAAAAAGGTGTCATATTAATAGCAAATGAACCTTGTAACACAGCGCGCTTTTTATAATCAATCTCAGAGTTTAGTGTAGGTGGATTGGTTTGGCCTTCTAATATAGCTCGATTCCATTCTCTATTATCATCAAATTGAATCGGTTTTTGACCTTCAAAGACGCCTTTTTCTAAATCTTCTAATGTTACTTTTCGATCGTCAAAAATCCAAGTCGTACTATCAAGCGTGATTGGAAATTTAACAGCACCTTTAATCTGAATCATTGTTAAACACTCCCTCAATTTAGCTAATTTCATTTTATCATACTTAGGAATGAGGCATACTAAATTTACTTGCTTTTTAATATCCGATAAGATAAAATTTTTACTATAAAAGAAAATTTATGGGGGGACGCTGTCATGAGTAAGCAACAACATATGAGCAATGTTGCATATGACCAGTTGAATAAAGATGCAGAACGTATTTTGCAACTAATTAAAGTTCAAATAGATAATTTAACATTACCTCAATGTCCTTTATATGAGGAAGTTTTAGATACACAAATGTACGGCTTACAAAAAGAAGTTGATTTTGCAGTCAATCTTGGCCTTGTGAGTGAAGAAGATGGCAAAAAGCTAATGTTACGTTTAGAAAAAGAGTTATCAAAATTACACGAAGCATTTACACGTGTCTAACGTTTGCTATCGGTACAAAGTGTAGCACGTTTTTCGCATCGTAAGTGCGATGAATTGGATGAATTAACATATGAATAATATGAAAAGATTATTTCGATATATTTTGAGATCCTCTAAATATATCGATTTTCCATTATTAATTACATATCTTGTACTCTGCTTTATTGGATTAACAATGGTTTACAGTGCAAGTATGGTAGCTGCGACACGAGGAACTTTAACAGGCGGTAGACCGGTGGCTGGAACATATTTTTATACAAGACAGATTATTTACGTATTGATGGGTTTTAGTATTGTATTCTTCATGGCTTACATTATGGATGTTAAAATCTTAAAAAAACGTAATGTACAACTCGGCATGATGGCGATGATTATATTCTTACTTTTTGCGACACTTGCATTTGGATCTGAAATTAACGGTTCTAAAAGTTGGTTGAATTTAGGATTTATGAATTTACAAGCTTCTGAGTTATTAAAAATCGCAATTATTTTATATGTTCCATATATTATAGAAAGAAAGCGTTTCGAAATTCAGCGAAATCCTTCTGTTATTTTATGGCCAATCCTATTTGTAGGTTTTTGTTTAGGTCTCGTCCTTTTACAAAAAGACGTAGGTCAAACGTTACTCACTGGTGCTATATTTTTTAGTATTATCGTTTATTCAGGTATTGGTGTCAAAAACCTAATTAAGATTGGTTCATACGCTTTAGGGGCATTAATTGTAGTCATTATCATTATTGTTATTTTTAGAATTAATGTTTTACCTTCATACTTGACTGCACGATTTAGCGCGTTGGAAAATCCATTTAACTATGAATCAGGTATAGGTTACCATCTTTCTAACTCACTATTAGCAATAGGTAACGGTGGCTTGTTTGGTCGAGGCCTTGGAAATAGTATTATGAAACTGGGTTATTTACCTGAACCCCATACCGATTTTATATTCGCTATTATATGTGAAGAACTTGGTTTGGTGGGTGCGTTTTTGGTAATCGGTTTGATTTTCTTTATCGTTTATCGCGCTTTTGAGCTTGCATCACTAACAAAATCATATTTCTATAAGTTAGTTTGTGTAGGTATTGCAAGTTATATTGCCTTACAATCATTTGTTAATCTAGGCGGTATCTCAGGCTTAATTCCATTAACAGGTGTGCCACTTCCATTTATTAGTTTTGGTGGTTCATCTATGCTCAGCTTAAGTGCTGCGATGGGATTACTTTTAATTGTTGCCAAACAAATTAAATACGACGATGCAAAGCAACGTTATTATGAAAAACAAAATAAAATCTAGCCATCTCAAAGAACTTCACAAATTTAAAAGCATGTGTGCATAAAAGCGAAATTTTAATTTTAAATATCGTTTTTATGCACTTTTTTTATATCTTAAATAGCTTTATACAATGGCAAACGCCATTAAAGATCACTTTTCTTTTTGACATCAATCACGATAACAGATAAAATGATTTTATCCATTTGTATAAATTATTGTAAATGATAAGTTTTATTTATCGTAATTTTGATAGTTGATTTTAAAATACAAATGATTTTTAAACTTGACACTTTAAAATACTGAGCTATTTTTGTTATAATTAATATTGTATTTTTCGAATTTTCGAACTATTTAGGAGGCTTATAAAATGAAACGCATCAATAAGCTATTAGTAGCTAATCGTGGTGAAATTGCTATTCGTATTTTCCGAGCGGCGACAGAGTTAGGCATTCAGACGGTTGCAATATATTCAAAAGAAGACATGAGTTCATTACATAGATACAAAGCAGACGAATCGTATTTAGTTGGCGAAGATCTTGGGCCATCAGAAAGTTATTTAAATATTGAACGCATCATTAAAGTGGCAAAAGATGCAGATGTTGATGCTATTCATCCGGGTTATGGCTTCCTAAGTGAAAATATGCATTTTGCAAAACGATGTGCTGAAGAAGATATTATCTTCATTGGACCGCACCTCGAACATTTAGATATGTTTGGTGACAAAGTCAAAGCCCGTGAAACAGCCATTAAAGCAGAGCTACCCGTGATACCGGGAACAGATGGCCCGGTTGATAATTTTGAACGAGCTAAAGCATTTGCGGAAGAAGCAGGCTTCCCGTTAATGATTAAAGCGACAAGCGGTGGTGGCGGTAAAGGGATGAGAATTGTAAAAGAAGCATCAGAACTTGAAGAATCCTTTACACGTGCCAAGTCCGAAGCAGAAAAGTCATTTGGTAATAGTGAAGTTTACATTGAAAAATTTATTGATAATCCAAAACACATTGAAGTACAAATCATTGGTGATGAAGCAGGCAATATCATTCATTTATATGAAAGAGACTGCTCAGTCCAACGTCGTCATCAAAAAGTGGTAGAGGTGGCACCTTCTGTAAGTTTATCGACGTCATTAAGAATGCGTATTTGTGATGCGGCAGTCGATTTAATGAAAAAGATTAAATATGTCAACGCAGGAACCGTTGAATTTTTAGTTTCTGGTGACGATTTTTACTTTATAGAAGTAAACCCACGCGTTCAAGTTGAGCATACGATTACTGAAATGATTACAGGTGTTGATATTGTTAAAACACAAATTTTGATTGCTGACGGTGAGTCTCTACATGATGAAGCGATTGCAATGCCCCGCCAAGATGAGATTCATACTTTAGGTTATGCAATACAATGTCGAATCACGACTGAAGATCCTACTCAAGATTTTATGCCTGATACGGGTCGCATCGTAGCTTATCGCTCAAGTGGTGGTTTTGGTGTTCGTTTAGATGCAGGTGATGCATTCCAAGGTGCAGAAATTTCACCTTATTATGATTCATTGCTTGTTAAAGTATCAACACACGCCATCAGTTATAAGGAAGCACGAGAAAAGATGGAGCGCTCATTACAAGAAATGCGTATTAGGGGTGTAAAAACGAATATCCCATTTTTGCGTAACGTCATTAATCATGCCCAATTTGCATCTGGCGATTACACAACGAAGTTTCTTGAAGCTTCACCAGAGCTATTTGTGATTCAACCTTCGCGCGACAGAGGTACAAAAACATTAGAATATATCGGTAATGTTACAATAAATGGTTTTCCGAATGTAGAGAAACGACCAAAACCAAATTTTGAACACCCTGATATTCCTACTTCTGATACGAAAGCAATTGCCCAGTTAAGAGGGACGAAACAGTTGTTAGATGAGAAAGGTCCCCAAGCTGTTGCGGATTGGGTTAAAGCGCAGGATGAAGTCCTATTAACAGATACGACGTTTAGAGATGCGCACCAATCTTTATTAGCGACACGCGTGCGGACACATGATCTTTTGAAAATTGCGCCTGAAACAGCCAATGTGATGAAAGACAATTTTTCACTTGAAATGTGGGGCGGTGCTACATTTGATGTAGCCTATAACTTTTTGAAAGAAAATCCGTGGGAACGTTTAGATAAATTAAGAAAAGCGATACCGAATGTACTATTTCAAATGTTATTACGTGCGTCAAATGCTGTAGGATATAAAAATTATCCAGACAATGTCATTCAAAAGTTTGTTGATGAAAGTGCTGCAGCGGGTATTGATGTCTTTAGAATATTTGACTCACTCAACTGGGTAGAGCAAATGAAAATTGCGAATGAAGCGGTTCAAAAAGCAGGCAAAATTTCAGAAGGGACGATCTGTTATACAGGCGATATTTTAAACCCAGAACGTTCGAATGTTTATACGTTAGATTATTATGTGAAGATGGCACAGACACTCGAAAGAGAAGGCTTCCATATGTTAGCCATTAAAGATATGGCTGGTTTATTAAAACCGAGAGCTGCATACGAATTAATTGGTGAACTGAAGGCAACAGTTAATCTTCCTATTCATTTGCATACACATGATACAAGTGGAAACGGCATTTTAACATACAAGCAAGCTATTGATGCTGGCGTAGATATTATTGATACTGCGGTTGCTGCGATGTCAGGTTTGACGAGTCAACCAAGTAGTAACTCAATTTACTACGCAATGAGTGGTTTTGAGCGTAAGATTCGTATGGACATCGAAGGTCATGAAACACTTTCTCATTATTGGGATGCAGTACGTCCATACTATAGTGATTTTGAAAGTGATATGAAATCGCCACATACGGAAATTTATCAACATGAAATGCCAGGTGGCCAATATTCAAATCTTCGTCAACAAGCTAAAAGCTTAGGTTTAGGTGAACGTTTTAGTGAAGTGAAAGACATGTACCGTCGCGTGAATTTCTTATTTGGTGATATTGTTAAAGTAACGCCATCTTCAAAAGTTGTCGGTGACATGGCGCTTTATATGGTTCAAAATGAGTTGAACGAAAAAGATGTTGTTTCTCAAGGGCATAAATTAGATTTTCCAGAATCTGTTGTGTCATTTTTTAAAGGTGAGATTGGGCAACCTGTTAATGGCTTCAATAAGGATTTGCAACGTGTTATATTGAAAGGACAAGCGCCACTCACTGAGCGTCCTGGTGAATATTTAGAGCCAATCGATTTTGATGCACTCCGTGAAGAATTGCAAGAAAAGCAACAAGAAAAGGTGACAGAGCAAGATCTCATTAGTTATGCGCTATATCCAAAAGTGTACGAGCAATATGTTAAAACGTATGAGCAGTTTGGTAATGTTGCTATTTTAGATACACCAACATTCTTCTTCGGCATGAGAGATAATGAAAAAATAGAAATTGAGATTGATAAAGGTAAAATTTTAATTATCCAACTTAAAACAATTACAAATCCTGATGAAAATGGTGTGCGAACTGTCTTCTTTGATATGAATGGACAAGCGCGTCGTATTCAAGTGAAAGATGAAAACATTCAAGCTTCTCATCTAGCGAAACCGAAAGCGGATAAAGCAGATTCATCACATATTGGTGCACAGATGCCGGGGACAATTATAGAAGTTAAAGTAGCTGAAGGTGAGCAAGTTGAGGCAGGACAGTCATTGATTATTAGTGAAGCTATGAAAATGGAAACTACTATACAAGCACCTTTTAAAGGAACAATCAAAAAAGTTCATGTTTCAGCTAATGACAGTATTGAATCTCAAGACTTACTTATTGAGATAGAAGCAGAATCATAAAATATTTCGAGTTGTAGCGATTTCTACAATAAAAAAGCTAATTCCCAACTTTTAAAAAGGGAATTAGCTTTTATGTTAAATAAAATGATTAGATGCAAATTGTGCTATTGTTCTCCGCGATTTGACCGCAATATAAGTAGAAGGAAATAACTGATTAGTCCAAAGAGCAACGTGATAAATAAGGCGTGGAATAATGCAATGATTAAATTAACGTTTGTAACGATAGATAATGCCCCAGTTGTTACTTGTAAAATAATCAGTATAAAACTTGCAGTGTACCCGTATTGGATTGTTCGGATATTCGGATAATATTTGACCGCATGAATGTAAGCAACAAGGACTGCGATAAAGGCAATCAGTGCCATAAATCTATGAGCGAGTTGTACCCAATCATGTACATCATGTGGGACAATATCATTAAATGGTATAGGCCATGAACCGTATGCAAGACTAGAATCCGTGTGTCGTACAAGTGCACCTGTATAAATGGTTAAATAAATAATGATAGTCATCACCCAAGTGTATACTTGAAGTGGTTTTTTAATATGTACCTTATTCGCTTCATATTTTTGGTCTAAATCAAAAATAATTAATGTTAAAACAAAGACTGATGAAAAACTAATTAACGAAATACCAAAATGTAGTGCTAAAACATAATCATTTTGTTGCCAAACGACAGCAGCAGCCCCTACCAAAGCTTGAATAAGTAAGAAACCGATACTAATAAGACTTAAAGGTTTTACCTCTTTAATATGACCGATATTTTTCCAAGCGGTAATGACGAGCCATGTTACAAATATCACTGATAAACCAGATACTGCTCTGTGACTCAATTCAATGATGGTATCTATAGGTAGATTTTGGGGCAAGAAAGCACCATGGCATAGTGGCCAGTCAGATCCACATCCATCTTCTGAGCCCGTTTTTGTAACGAGTGCACCACCAAGTTGAACCCAAGTCATTATCAATGTTGATACGACAGCTAGCCACTTTAGGTTTCGCTTATTAAACAATCTCAAACACCCCACTATTACATAAAATAGTAAATCATTTTTATTAATTTACATTACTGCCATTATATCAAAAAGCTTCCATAAAAATGTGATTTTAGAGTGAAGTTTTTCAGAATGTCGATAAAGTGTCACAAATTTTTCTTATTTAAACTGGTCATTCTTACGCCTTTCATATATCATTGGTGTATATGTTATTTGAAAAAGGGGGGGGATTGATGGCAAAGTCAGAAGTTATATCACACACTTCCGGCCGCATCACTTATAAGGAACTGAAACAAATTATTAAGTTAGGTCTTGTTCAAGGCAACTTAATTCCTTCATTTGCGGGTGCTTGGTTAGCGATTGTGATGTCTCATCATGCGTTTTTAGCTTCTATTCCGCAAATTATTATTATGATGTTGGGGTCAACACTCGTAATGGGAGGCGCATGTGCACTTAACAATTATTATGACCAAGATATCGACCAAGTGATGCCAAGTAAACAAAATAGACCGACCGTTAACGATCGTATTTCAAACCGTCAGTTACTTCTATTAAGTTTTGGAATGATGATTGTTGGTGAAATCTTATTGTTTATGATTAATATGCCGGCTGGCGTGATTGGTTTAACAGGTATTGTCGGCTATGTGTCATTTTATTCTATATGGTCAAAACGTCATACAACATGGAATACTGTCATTGGCAGTTTCCCTGGAGCGGTACCACCTTTAATTGGATGGGTTGCAATCAACGGCGAACTTAGCTTGATGGCATGGGCATTATTTTTAGTTGTATTTTGTTGGCAACCTATTCATTTTTATGCACTCGCAATTAAGCGTAAAGATGAATATGCGATGGCTCAAGTTCCTATGTTGCCGTCTGTTAAAGGATTTAAGCGTACACGTTTAGGTATGTTTTTGTGGTTGGTTTTACTCTTGCCACTTCCGTTCTTAATGCACGAATTAGGTAGTGTATTTATTGTCTTAGCATCATTATTGAATATCGGGTGGATATTATTAGGATTGACAAGTTTTAAAACGTCAACGAATCAAACAAAATGGGCAACAAAGATGTTTATCTATTCTTTAAATTACCTCGTTCTGTTTTTTGCTCTTGTTGTCGTTATCTCTTTAATTAAAATGATTTAAAAAGATTACGAGTGAGGAATGAATATCATGAATGTACCTATTTTACCTACAATAAGTACGACGTGTATTGTTATCAGTGCCATATTAGTTGCGATAGGTTGGCGCTTGATATGGAAACGTCGCATCGAGCAGCATAAAAAAACAATGCTATGGGCAGCAGTGTTTGCAGTGACGTTCTTTCTAATTTATGCGAGTCGTACGATATTTATCGGTAACACTGCTTTTGGTGGGCCTGCTTCCGTCAAAGTTTATTACACGATTTTTCTAATATTTCATATTACACTTGCCACAGTTGGTGGTGTGTTAGGTTTAGTACAAATTATTACGGGATTAAGAGACAAATACAATGTACATAGAAAAGTGGGGCCTATTGCATCGGTAGTTTGGTTTTTTACCGCTATTACAGGTGTAGCTGTTTATATTCTTTTATATGTTCTTTATCCTGGTGGAGAAACAACTTCTCTAATTAAAGCAACATTTGGGCTTTAAATATTTTGATTGAGCCTCTTTAAGACCAATCGCATTATTTTAGAAGAGCGGAGCATCGAAATCTACTTTGTGACTTTAGATTTCTGTTCCGCTCTTTTTAGCTTATTTTTCGACTATGGCGTTTTAGACATTTTTGAAATTTGAGACACGCGTGTTAAATGATGGAATGGATTTGGGGTTAATTTTTTCTCACAAAGGGTATTGTTTTGTTAAAATAAATACGATTGTCTTTTAAACGACTAAGGCATTGAAATGATGGTATAAAAAGCACGACGATTTTACAATATGCATTTTGTGATAGTAATGTCATTTGTTAATCAATTAAAGTTTACGACTCTAGCGACTTGATGAGAGTGACAGACATCCATTTAATATTGGCGTTTTTAACTCATTAATATATTTGTTTTGAATCCTAATAGTTCAAATTAATAATTGTAGCATTGAAAATATGTATTTCCAATATTACAGATCATACAAAATGACAAAGTTCGTTATATAGACGACAAGCATAGGTGAAGGGAGGATACAATGAAAAGTAAAGTTTTAAAAGTAGTTGCAGTTTTATTGTTAGTAGGGTTTTTAGTGTATCTTTTTTATTCGCCAAAGTTAGAATTTGATGTTCTAGAAAATCCGAATCAATCTACAACGACAAAGAAAGAAAAGACGCCGCTTATTAAAAAAAATGAAGGTGAAAATCCAAAATTAACGAGAGGTGTCGGAACTTTAATGGGTAAGCCGATTCAACATGTTATGGATCGATACGGTATCGCGGATCGCATCTATTCATATCAGAAAGATTATAAATGTTTTGTTTTTAAAGATAACGACCGTTATATGTTGTTTTTAACAAAACACAATAAAGTGAAATCGGTTTATGTGACGGGGGAGAAATCTCAAAATGAAACAGGTCCTATCAAAATCAATGAAACAGCGTCGAATCTATTTAATTCATATTCCATAAACACTGAGCCTGAATTTACCGTAAAAAATCAAAATTATCATTATGAATTATCTGATAAAGACATTAAAACGCAGTCTCTTATCCAATTCGGTAATATTTATGCGCAAGTCTTTATTGATCAACAAAGAAATAAAGTTATCGGTATTCGTTATCTCGACAAAGAAGCATTAGCAGATATCAACCCTTATGCCCAAAACAATAGTAGCTCTAAAGAAGTGGATAAGGAGGACGCAAAAGACAAGCCTTCAGATCAAAATGTGAACCAACGATTGACATTGTATGAGCTAACCAATGAAATTCGTAAACTAAATGGGCGTCAACCATTAAAAGTGAATCAGACTTTAGAAGATGTTGCAACTGTTGATTTATTTAATTCTGGAGATGTTGCTAATACAGAATTTACAGAAAGTAACTTAAACGACCTTGTTAACAAAACAGATTTACATTATCAATCCGTATCGCAAAATGTAGGTTATAATTTCAATGATGTTCCATCTCTCGTTCATAGTTGGATTAATTCAGATGTTCACCGCTCACGGATGTTAAGTAAAAAATATCAAGAAATGGGTGGCGAAGTCGAACAACAATATTATTTATTAATATTTTTAGAGAAAGGTGATGAAGAAAGTGTACGATGAAGCGCTCATGGCAGTTTTAGATCAAGCTGATGAATTGGCTGATAAAATTAAAGCTTCAGAAGCTTTCGATGCTTACCAAAAGGCAAAATCATCTTTAGAATCCGATCAAATTGCACAAAGCCTCTATGCAGAGTTTTTAAAAAGTAAAGTGAAGTATGATGAAGTTCAACGTTTTGGTCGCTATCATCCTGATTATGAAGAAGTGATGAAACAAACAAGACGTCTCAAAAGAGCGTATGAAATGCATGAAAATGTTGTTAATTTTAAAAGATGTGAAACAGAATTGCAGCAACTCTTAGATGAAGTCGTAACGATTATTGGAACTAGTGTTTCAGAAAATGTAAAGATTGATGCAGGTACACCTCTATTTGAGGCTTTGACTACAGGCGGTTGTGCGACAGGCGCAAGCTGTCAATGTCATCCACAACTTTAAGTGGATGTTAAGTATAAAGTGCATCAAATAATCAGCAATAGCAAAAAGCCAATTTAAGCATGTTAAGAAATTTGTTTTTCTAAATGTTTAAATTGGCTTTTTGCGTTAGGATGATGTGTGCGATGAATTCTGGATATTGGATCGATAAGCAGTGAGAAACTGACGTCCAATCGTAGGACGATCAGTGACAATCGTATGCACACCTTGTTCTACAAGGTCATGCATTGCCTCCACACTATTAACCCCGTAATAGCCAGGGATAATATGAGATTGGTTGAGCCAGTTGATCAATTTTGGCTGAACGAGTGGAATACGATGAAAATAAGTAGGCATTTGAAACGTTTGTGCATGTCCACGATACCATGCATGTAGCCCTAAATATAATTTTAAAATTGCGTCAGTTACCTCAGCTTGACTTGCGCCAAGTGCAATTTCACCGTGGCTGATGGCGTAAAAACGTTCGATTTGTACTTTATAAAAGCTAGTTACTAAGACACGTTTTTCTGCGTGATTTCGCTTGATTGTCTCATATAAACGTTGGGCAGCTATTTGTCCCTCGTAACTTTGAGGTTGATCTTTAATATCAATATTGACTAATTGATCAGGATAGCGAGATAAGAGTTCATCCATCGTCATAATTTTTGCGTCCGGATGATTTTGGTAAGGTCTTTTACCATTCATATCTTTAAAACGATAACCTGCATCAAGCGCTTTTAATTCATCCAAAGTATGGTCACGGACGTAACCTGAACCGTTTGTTGTACGGTTAACGTCAGCATCATGAAATACAATCACTTTTTCATCTTTAGTTATGCGAATATCTGTTTCAAATCCTGTTAGATTCATTTCAACTGAATGATCGAAAGCAAGGATAGTTGATTCAGGGCGTTCTGCCATACCGCCACGATGGCTAAATATATAGGGGGCAGGATGCTGGAAAAATTCAGCGATTTGTCGATGCATCGATCCTTTTTTATAATGTTTAATAAAAGCGGCACCGCCTATGAGCGAGGTGATGCTTAATAGAGTTCGAGTAATCAAACGTCGTGATTGCGTCATTCCACATTCCTCCCATCGAATGATAGATTCTTTAAAGCGCCTTTTCGGATGACCAGTCTCATGGTACGATACTATTGTAAAGATTGAGGTGAAAATATGAATATCATACAACGTGAAAAGATTATTATTTATTTAAAAAATATGAAACATGAACGTCATATTAGAAAATATGGCCATATCATTTATAGTAATCCGCAAGAACAATACGTTTCTATGTATGTCAACCAAGATCGTGTAGATGAAGTTGTGACAAAATTAATGAAACTAAAATATGTGACTCGAGTTGTTGGCTCGCCTTATAAATATTTAAAAAGAGAATACTCAAAAGAAGTGAACGAATAATGTCATTCTAAATGAGGAATCCAATTTTGTAATCGTAACACACTTTTTAAATAATTAAAATATAATGCTAATTCAGGATAATCATCAGGTGCATGCACGTCAATACCTACCATTTCAATATTATAGGGTTTGGCAAATGATTGTATCAGCTCATATTTTTTATTACGCTCTGGGTATGGGTAACGTACTGCATCTAACATCATATATATTGCTTGAAATTTACGTCCCTCAGTAGGTTGCATAATCATAGCGACAGATGTTAATTGTTTTTCTGACTTAGGCGTATGAAAGAAAACAATACGATTAATAGGCTTATAGTTATATTGAATTAATGTTTTAAACTCATAAAGGTCGGTAAGACCATGTCCTAATACGATAAAAGATTGTTGCATGATGATATCCTCCTTATAATTCAAAGTATATTAAAAATGAAATCAGATTGGAAGTGTGAATCAATGCGGGTCATTGCAGGAAAACATAAAAGTAAGCCTTTAGAAACATTGGAAGGGCGTCATACGCGGCCTACGATGGATAAAGTGAAGGAAGGAATCTTTAATAGTCTTCACTCAGTATCCGGCTTAGGTTTAGATTTGTTTGCGGGAAGTGGTAGTTTAGGGATAGAAGCACTTTCTCGTGGTATGGATCAAGTTATTTTTGTTGATCAAAACATCCGAGCGGTAAAGATTATACATCAAAATTTGAACAAATTAGGTTTAACACAACAGGCAGAAGTTTACAAAAATAGTGCAGAACGCGCTTTGAAAGCTTTGTCTAAAAGAGAAATTCAATTTGATGTGATTTTTTTAGATCCTCCTTATGAAAAGGGGCTTATTGATCAAGCACTTCAAAAAATTCATGAATTTAATTTATTAAAGCAAAATGGTATGATTGTTTGTGAATATAGTCACCGTGAATCAATTGATACGTCACTATTTGAAGAAGTTAAACGTTATCATTATGGTTTGACAGATACTTGTGTTTTGAAAAGAGGAGAAAATAACCATGGTTAATACAAAAGCAGTCATTCCTGGAAGTTTTGACCCCATTACGAAAGGCCATTTAGACATCATAGAAAGAAGTGCTGGCCGTTTTGATGAATTACACGTTTGTGTGTTGCGTAATAGTAGTAAAAAAGGGACATTTACAAATGAGGAACGTGTTTCTCTCATTGAGAAGTCTGTAGAACATCTTTCAAATGTATACGTGCATTCATTTAGTGGTTTGCTTGTTGATTTTTGTGATGAAATTGGTGCGACGACAATTATTAGAGGATTACGTGCGGTCAGTGATTTTGAATATGAACTAAGAATCACCTCAATGAATAAGAAACTCAATGATAAAGTCGAAACATTGTATATGATGAGTTCTATGGATTATTCTTTTATAAGTTCGAGTGTCGTGAAAGAAGTGGCACAATACGACGCGGATATTTCAGAGTTTGTGCCAAAACACGTTGAAGCAGCTTTATTAAAAAAGTTTGGAAAATAGACAAAAACCAACGTCGAACCATGAGCATTTATTAAAAGATATACAATCAATTGAAAATGAAGTGCTAAAAACGCTATGACGTCAATTGCGTTCAATGGTGTACTGTTCAACGTAAGCATCTGTTCTTATAATGTTTACGGTGAAAAATTGATTTTCTCAGTACAACCTTGAAAAACAAATTTAATAACAAACTGGAAAACGTTTTGAGTTGGAGTGAACCGATGGTGCCAGCTATTCAAAACGTTTTCTTTTTATTTATGATAGTTATTTGTAAAAAAAGAGTTTCTATTGCACTTTGCAGCTGTAAAACTTTATTGTGCGATATAAACAGGTGTGTTGAAATCATTCATGGTTTCATCTGTTAATAAATTGTATATCTCTGTTGCTTTAATTTCATGTTTGAAAAGGGGAGCATTTTCACGATTGACATTAGTAATGAATTGTTTTTCGGGTGCAATCGATTTTAAATGTTTTAAATATTGTTGGCCCTTTTGAGACATTGCCAGTATTCTCACACCGGGGAGTTGCTTATTGACATCGCTATATTGAAAGTTAAGTAAAATATTCATCAAAATGCGTTGAATGTGTGTATAAGTATAGCGTTTTGTTTTTAGTGCTGTCATCAATTCATCATAGTTTGAAACTTTAGTAATAACTTTATGTAATCTATTCTCAAACCCTTCGCTCATCGTATAAATACTTTTTAAACTTGAAGGAGATTGTTGTAATATTGACAATTTAATCAATTGAAATAACCGTTCTGAGTCGCAATAGGGTTGCGTCATGAGTTGAACATTTTGTTTAGGAACCATCGTTTTCCAAACATCATCTTTACCGCATAAACTTTTGCGAATAGCGGTACCACTTGCTAGGGAGTCATGTTGAAATTGGTCATCGTGGTGGTGCGTGTGCGCTCGACTTATAGTCATCGGCTGAAGTTTTGGGTTATGGCGCAATATATTTTTAATGTAAGCGATTGCAAGTACATTATTAGGTTCTGCTAAAATGTCGGTATGTAAAATTTCACCTGCGATGCGTGCATAGCTTTTACCAGATTTAACTTCACGTTTAAAAGCGTCTGTCTCTTCTAGTTCAAGCAATTGCTCTGCAGTTTGTTTCAACTGAATCCTATCACCACTTTCGCTACCAAAACTGAGTACATCTGCTTGCATATACGAAGCTACTTTGATTCCCATTTCAGCAAAAATATCGCTAGATGAAAGTGATCCGAGTAAAGGCAATTCTACAACAATATCACAAGCCACTGTAGCCATTCGTGCACGTTTAAATTTATTAAATATAGCAGGCATGCCACGCATCATAAATTGACCGCTCATAATAGCGATAGCGACATCAGCATTAGCCTCTCGTTGACTTTGAGTTGCATGGTAGAGATGCCCGTTGTGGAATGGATTATATTCTGTAATCATGGCGACGCTTTTCATTTGCATTCTGTCCTTTCGTGTTTCATTATAAATATTGTATCAGAACATAAGATGTTAAGAAAAAATCTTGACAACTTAAGATTCAAAAGTTAAAATAAATTTTGTGCTTGTTAGAGGTGAAGCCATATGAAATGGTCAATAACACAATTAAGAAAATACCAAGGACAACCTTTTAAATTTAGTCAAACCGTGACATTTAACGACCTTGTTCAAAAATTAGATATTTTGGACTTATCTCCTATTCAAATAGAAGGGGAGCTTACCGTTAAATCCAACGAAGTAGTTGCTCAAATGCATTTAACTGGGAATTATACTATGGCATGCGCGCGAACATTAGTCCCCGTGGATGTTCCATTAGATGCATCAACAACAGAAGTGTTTGACTTAGATGGTTTGTATGAAGATGAGGACGATGAGCATTATCATCTTGCAACGGATGGCATGATTAACCTCCGAGATATCGCCGAGGAAATCGTAATGCTTGAAAAGCCAATGCGCGTTGTTGCTGATGATAGCGAAGACATGCTGACTGGTGGTCAAGGTTGGGAAGTTATTGACGAAGATGATTTGCATAATGACCCATCTCATGATGAATCAAAAGTAAATGTCGATCCAAGGCTTCAGAAATTACAACAATTATACGATGATCGTAACCATGCACGCTAAGCTTTTTGAAATACATGCGTCTAATCGAATAAAAGGGAGGATTAATCATGGCAGTACCAAAAAGAAGAACTTCTAAAACAAGAAAAAACAAACGTCGTACTCACATTAAATTAGCAGTACCTGGTTTTCAAGAGTGCGGAAACTGTGGTGAATTTAAATTAGCTCACCGTGTATGCCCAAGCTGTGGTTCATACAAAGGTGAAGAAGTCGTTTCTAAATAATAGACTTTTTACAGTTTAATAATATTAAGTTAAAATAAGGCTGGAACTATTGCTGTTCCAGCCTTATTTTTCTGGATATTATAATATACTTTAACCAAAATTGAGACAGTTGCCACATATACAGCATAGGCGGAAGTGAAAAGAGGTTATTATGGAACAAATCACATCTATACAAAATGCAAAAATCAAAAATTTTAATAAGTTAAAAAAGAAGAGAGAACGGGATAAACAAGGTTTAGCGATTATAGAAGGACCACATTTAATTGAGGCCGCTTATCAAAGTGGCATTAAAATCAAGCAATTATTTATGATTGAACCACAACGGGTCGACCAAGAGATGATTCAACATACTGAAGAAGCGTATGAAATCACTCAAAAAGTTGCTGAGAGTTTGTCGGGTACGATGACCCCACAGGGCGTTTTCGCAGTAATAGAAAAGTCTGAAGTGAATACCAAGCAAGCACAGCAAGTGCTTATTTTAGATCGTATCCAAGATCCAGGGAATTTAGGGACGCTTATTCGAACAGCGGATGCTGCAGGCTTAGATTTAGTGATACTCACTAAAGGGACTGCAGATGTTTATCAAGATAAGGTTTTGCGTGCGAGTCAAGGAAGTGTTTTTCATATTCCTATCCAAGTTGTCGATAATGTTTTAGATTTTATCACTCACTTCGATGGCCCGATCTATGGAACGGCACTTGAAGAAGCAACAGTTTATCATCAAGTGGCTTCACGCCAATCTCGCTTCGGATTAATTGTTGGAAACGAAGGACAAGGGGTTGCACCTGAATTATTGCAACACACGACTCAAAATTTAACCATCCCAATTTATGGACAAGCTGAAAGTTTAAATGTAGCAGTCGCTGCAGGGGTTTTAATGTTTTATTTGAAAGGATAAAAGAGAACGAATCTGGGTTGACCCTTTCTAACTGCATGTATATAATAAACGTATTAACAATTCAACAATTGCGAACAAAAAGACGTAAACTATTAAAGAAGTTGCCTAGGGAAGTATGACATTAACTGAAAGTGATACTCAACTTACATAGTTTTTTTCACCTTTTTAGCTACTTAAAGAGATTTAAGTCGGAGTGATATCCGTTATCAACATCAAATCAGAGTGTATGTATTTATTTTACATAAAACTGGGTGGTACCACGGAAAGATTTCGTCCCATTTCTATTGGGGTGGAATCTTTTTTATTTTCATTAAATGAATGGAAAAGAAGTATAGGCTAGGACAAAATTGCCGCTTAGTCAACGAAAAATCTAAAATGATAAAGTGGGGAAAGGTAAAAAATTAAGTTTTTACTTTTTTGATGACGAGGCAAGTGTTGGTTTAATTAAAGGAGGAACAATAATGGTGCAAAATGATGAAATGACGAAAATCAAACATCAGGCGATTGAAGACATTCAACAAGCAGAAGATGAAAAAGCATTGCAAGATGTTAAGGTTAAATATCTAGGTAAAAAGGGTCTAGTCACTGGACTTATGAAACATATGAAAGACTTGCCTAAAGAAGAAAAACCAGCTTACGGTCAACAAGTGAATGTCGTTAGACAAGCGATCGAAAGTGATATTGAAGCACGTCAAACGGTTTTAGCTGAAGCTAAATTAAATCAACAGCTTACAGAAGAGTCAATTGATGTGACACTTCCAGGTAGAAAAGTTGCGAACGGTGCACAACATCCGTTAACGCGGACTATAGAAGAAATTGAAGATTTATTTTTAGGATTAGGTTATGAAATTGTTACAGGTTATGAAGTAGAACAGGATTACTATAATTTTGAAGCATTAAACTTACCGAAGTCACATCCAGCTAGAGATATGCAAGATAGCTTTTATATCACAGAAGAAATATTACTTCGTACACACACATCACCTGTACAAGCACGGACTATGGAAAAAAGACAGGGGCAAGGTCCTGTTAAAATTATTTGTCCAGGTAAAGTTTATCGACGCGATTCAGATGATGCAACACATAGTCATCAATTCACACAAATTGAAGGTCTTGTTGTAGATGAAAACATTAAAATGAGTGACTTAAAAGGAACGTTGGAGTTATTAGCAAAATCACTGTTCGGTGCCGATCGTGAAATTCGCTTACGTCCAAGTTATTTCCCGTTCACTGAACCATCAGTAGAAGTTGACGTGTCTTGTTTTAAATGTAAAGGAAAAGGTTGTAATGTATGTAAACACACAGGCTGGATAGAGATTTTAGGTGCAGGCATGGTGCATCCAAACGTGCTAGAAATGGCAGGCTTTGATTCAACTAAATACTCTGGATTTGCTTTTGGTATGGGGCCTGACCGAATTGCAATGCTCAAATACGGTATAGAAGACATTCGCCATTTCTATACAAATGATGTACGTTTCTTAAATCAATTTAAAGCAGTAGAAGATAGAGGTGACCAAGATGTTAGTATCTAAAGAATGGCTAGAAGAATATGTTGAAATTGATGTTGCTGTCAAAGATTTAGCAGAACGTATTACACGTACAGGTATTGAAGTAGATGATATTCATGATTTTACAAAAGATATTAAAAATTTAGTTGTAGGTTATGTTGAATCAGTGGTAGCACATCCAGATGCAGCTAAATTAAATATTTGCCAAGTTGATATTGGTGAAGAAGCACCTGTACAAATTGTCTGTGGGGCTCCGAATATTGGTGAAGGTCAAACTGTCATTGTCGCAAAAGTTGGCGCTAGATTACCGGGTGGCATAAAAATTAAAAAGGCAAAATTACGTGGAGAAGTCTCTCATGGTATGATCTGTTCATTACAAGAAATAGGCTTATCAAGTAGTGTTGTGCCAAAAGCTTTTGAAAACGGAATCTATCAATTTTTATCTAAAATTACACCAGGAACAGACGCACTTGAAGCACTCTATCTCAATGACCAATCTATGGAATTCGATTTAACGCCAAACCGTGCAGATGCATTAAGTATGATTGGAACAGCCTATGAAACAGCGGCGCTTTATGGTAAAAAAGTAGCAAGACCTGAAACAACAGCGACTGAATTAGAAGAAAACGCAGCTGATGCAATATCAGTCAAAGTAGAAAATGCCTCAAAAGTACCTTATTATAGTGCGCGCGTTGTAAAAAATGTGAAAATTGAGCCTTCACCAGAATGGATGCAAGCACGTTTAATGAAAGCAGGTATTCGCCCAATTAACAATGTTGTAGATATTTCTAACTATGTCATGTTGGAGTACGGTCAACCACTACATATGTTTGATAAAGATCAAATCGGTTCAAATGAAATTGTAGTTAGACAAGCACATGAAAATGAGTTGATGACGACTTTAGATGATCAAGAAAGAAAATTAGTGGATACAGACATTGTTATCACAAATGGCAAACAACCGATTGCGCTTGGTGGTGTTATGGGTGGAGATTTTTCTGAAGTTACCCCACAAACACAAAACGTGGTGGTCGAAGGTGCCATTTTCGATTCAGTATCGATTCGTCATACTTCACGCCGTTTAAATTTAAGAAGCGAATCTTCTAGCCGTTTTGAAAAAGGACTGGCAACAGAATTCTTAGATGAAGCGGTCGATCGTGCGTGTTATTTACTAGAAACACTTGCGAGTGGACAAGTTTTAAGTGGTCGCGTTTCAGATGGAGATTTGGGCACGTTGACTACAGAAATTAAGATTACTACTGATAAAGTAAATCGAACAGTCGGTTTTAATCTTACAGAGGCAGACATTATCCGTGTCTTTAATCAACTAGGCTTTGAAACTGAAGTGGATGGTTCAGAAATCACTGTTAAAGTGCCATCACGTCGTCGTGATATTACAATACAAGCTGATTTAATTGAAGAAATCGCAAGAATATACGGTTATGACAACATTCCATCAAGTCTACCAGTATTTGAGCATGTAACAAGTGGCGCACTTACTGATCGTCAACGTAAAACACGTGTGGTTAAAAATGCATTAGAAGGTGCAGGCTTATCTCAAGCGATTACTTATTCTTTAGTTGATCAAGAACGTGCCTCTGCATTTACAACAGTAGATCGAGAAACGATTTCATTATTAATGCCAATGAGTGAAGCACATTCAACATTACGCCAAAGCCTTATCCCACATTTAATAGATGCAACACAATATAACGTAGCACGTAAAAATCATAATATTGCTTTATATGAATTGGGTAATGTCTTTTTTGGTAACGGGGAAGGCACGTTACCAGACCAAGTGGAATACTTAAGTGGTATCATGACTGGAGAATATGTCTCTAATCCTTGGCAAGGTAAAAAAGAAATAGTTGATTTCTATCTGTTAAAAGGTGTTGTTGATCGTGTAGCTGATAAATTAGCATTGGACTTTGAATATGAAACAGCACAAATCGACGGGCTACATCCTGGTCGCACTGCAGCTGTAATTTTAAATGGAGAAGCGATTGGTTTTATCGGTGAGCTTCATCCAACAGTAGCAAAATCTTATGACCTGTCACGTACTTACGTTTTTGAATTGAATTATGAAAAAATCATGCAACAATCTGTGGGATATATCAATTATCAACCTATTCCTAAATTCCCAGGTGTAACAAGAGATATTGCATTAGTTGTGAAGTCAGAAGTAAGAGCTGCTAACTTAATACAAACGATTCGTGAAAATGGCGGAGAAATTTTGAAAGATGCTTCTGTGTTTGATGTCTATGAAGGAGAACACATGGAAGAAGGTCAAAAATCTGTTGCGATACGACTTGAATATTTAGATGAAACAAATACGCTAACTGAAGAACAAGTCGCAAAAGTTCACGAACAGATTCTTTCTGCTTTAGAAGCTGAAGGCGCGACTTTAAGAGCTTAATAGAAAATTAAATCTATTTGTAATAGTTTTGAAGTTATCCCTTTATTATAAATTTGGACTGGTAAACAAACGTTCCTCGTTTTACCAGTCCATTTTTTATGAGAATTATGATTTTAAAAGGTTGTATATTTTTAACGATTAGCTTGCTAGTAAATAAGCTTAAAAACAATGAGTATAAACCTTTATTTACTTTTCAGAATTTTAAGTATATTATTAATTTTAGAATAACAATGCTTCTTTAGGATATATTGCACTGAATAACATAGGTGATAAGTAGTAAGTAGAAGAGAATAAGC
Organism: Staphylococcus coagulans; assembly: GCF_022557135.1. NCBI lineage: Bacteria > Bacillati > Bacillota > Bacilli > Caryophanales > Staphylococcaceae > Staphylococcus > Staphylococcus coagulans. The sequence continues at coordinate 1,769,282 of NZ_CP092966.1, read as the reverse complement.
ATTGCTTCGTGAGAAAGAAAAAGGACACTCCAATTCTATGACTAAAAGATTAATAAGTCTAAAACGATTATTGAGTGAAAATAATCTAAAAATCCCTTTTATAATAATCTAACTTATTGAATGGGTATCAAAGATTAGAAATTTCATCAGAACGTTTAAATTAAATGAATCATGATGATTGAGATTATTTACAGCGATAAAAACTATAATTGAAGACAAATTAAATGTAAAATACCTGTGAGGTTAGTATAATGATTTCGATTTTGAAACAAAAAAATTTCTTGAGTTTAATCAGCGGTAGTTTTATATCAAATTTAGGAGATGCTATGGCTAATTTGTTTTTAGTTTGGTTAATATATGCTATGACAAACCAGCCATTATATATCGCTATCTCATTACTTTGTTTAGAGGTACCTGCAATTTTGTTTTCGCCGCTAATTGGTCGTTGGATTGATAAAAATATAAAAGTAATAACATATACATCATTTTTATCGAGAGCGATTGTTTTTCTAATTATACCTATCATTTTATACAGTGACAAACTCTATATAGTGCTCTTTTTGTTATTTATCTCAGGTACATTTTCACCAGCTAATGATATATTATCTAATATCTTAATACCTAAAGTCGTTAATAAAAATGAATTAATATCTGCCAATAGTATTTATTATATCCAATTTGATGTAGCGCTTATTTTAGGCCCAATTATTTCAGGTGTTTTCTTGAGTCTTCATTATAATAGTATTGGTTTTATAGTTAACGCAATTACATTTTTAATTTCGCTCTTTTTATTTTTAAAACTTATAAATAAGCTAGATAATGAAAAAACTAATGATATAGAGCAGAAAGTGGTTCTAAAAGAACACTCTTTAAAAAACATTATAAAAGAAACAGGCGTTTTATCTTTGCTAGTCAATAACTCATTGTGGAATCTGCTTATATGGGGTGTTTATCCTGTTGTGATACCCATATTTATTAAGAATGAAATCGATAATAATCCAATTATATTTTCCGTGTTTTCATCTCTCTTATCTTTAGGGATTGTTATAGGGAGTATATTAATTTCTAAATTAAAAATTAAAAGTAGCAGAAAGATTATAGACTTTTCTATTATTGCGCATGGTATCGTCTTCTTTATTATAGGTACAACTCATAATGATTTTTTTCTTTCTATTACTAGCATTTTTATTTGGTATCATTTCTGTTCCAGCAATGATATTTTCTAAAACATATATCCAAGAAAATATACCTGAGCAAAATCAAGGAAGAATATTTTCCTTGCTGTATGCTTTTAGTACGGTAGGTTACCCTTTAGGACTAGCGATATCAGCTTTTATAGTTAATATCATAGGCGTTAGGTATGCTATCCTGACTTTATCAACGATACTTATTGTGACTATTGTTTTTTCAAAAATAACTAGAGGTGCTTACGAGAATTTCAAATCGTTAAATTAAAATGTGTACTGAATATAAAAAGCATTACTTTTACGCAATCGTTAAAAGTAATGCTTCTTAATTTATTGGGTTTAATGACATAATTAAGCGTTATATTTTGCATCCACGAGTTTAAGTGCTTTATTACGGTTGCTAAAATGTTTTTTACTTATTTGATCTAACGTTTGAATACCGTGTTTTTCTATTATTTTTGCTGCGGTGAGATCTACTTTATGACTCGCACCTTTTAATATAGGCATACGATATTTTTCTGATAATAAGTCCATGTGTTTAACAAAAGCGTAGCGTGAAATGATACTTGCTGCTGCAATGGCTAGTGATTTTGATTCACCTTTCGTTTCAAATTGTGTTTTGTCCAATTCAGGGACGTTACCTGATGCATATCTTTGATAAACAGCAGGTTGAGCGAATTGGTCAATTACAATGTAATCGAGCATTGTGCTATCGATTTTTTTTAATACATTTTTAATGCATTCGTTATGTAAGACAGCTTTCATTTTAACTTGTGACCAGCCCAAACTTTGGCGTTCATTGTATTTAGGATTATCGAGTACAAGTAGTGAGTGAGGTAAAAAAGTGACAAGTTGTTCTGCTAATTCTGTAATTTTAGCATCCGTTAATTTTTTTGAATCGTCGACCCCTAATTCTTTAAGGATGGGGATATTTTGTTTTGATACAAAACAAGCACATACCGTAAGTGGACCGAAATAGTCGCCACTCCCAGCCTCGTCGCTCCCTATACAGTTCATATTGTTATATGAAATGGAGGTTGTTGACTTTGATTGCGTTTGTGATGGGGGTGAAGAAGGACTTGCTTTCGATCCAAGAAGTTGCTTAGCGATTGCTTCAGCGTTTTGCCCTTGAAACATTACTTTTTTTGAATGATAAATACTAATCGTAGTACTTTTATATTTCGCACGTGCTTGCATCCCTGTAGGAAGGTTTTGCATTTCTGGTTTCAGTTGAGCTAAAAGTTGTTCGATGTCAGCTGAACTCAGTTTTACAACAATATTTGACATGTTTTAACCTCGCTTCTTATTTTTCCCCTCAAATCGTAACACAGCGACGAGAAGATATAAACGATAAAGTAGAATTCAAAGGTTTCGTCTATAACATGCAGTTTACCATTTGAAATCAACTTTCTATATGGAATATTATTTTATTTGAAGAATATTAATTGTAGATAATAAGCAATGTGACGTGAATTTGATATGTAGGTATAAATGAAAAAAGACGTTCTCTTAGTTTGTAGTTCTAACGAAGCATTGCACTCTGAATGATACACAAAAGCACCTATCTCGTGTATAATGAACCATGATGAATAAAAATGAAAATAGGGCTAGGTGAGTGAAGATGGGTGAGTTCAAAAATCGAATCAATGTAACGATTAATGATCAGAATTATACGATTTTAGGAGAAGACGATCCTGAACATATTCGTTATGTCGCTGACTTAGTAGATGGTAAAATAAAAGAGTTAGGACGCAAAAATGCAGGTTTGGATTCGGTTAGGAAATCTGTGCTAACCGCAGTCAATGTTATGCATGAACTCGTACTCTTAGAAGAAGAAAATGCGCGTTTGCGAGAAGAGATACAGCGTTTAAAACAAAGAGGCAACTAATGTGTTATTATTATTCATTTTAATTGTCATTTTTTTGTTTGCGATGACAGGGTTTCATAGAGGCAGGGTTGCAAGTGCACTACATTTAGGAAGTACGTTTTTTTCGTTATGGGTGGCAAGTCGCTTTTATCACCCACTCAGTCATTACTCTAAATTATTTATACCTTATCCAAGAACGCGTGCATATGAAACGGATTTTGTAGTAGCGTTAGATCATCACGAGGCAAGGTTCAATCACATTGTGGTGTTTCTCCTCATTGTGATTGTCGTCAAAACAATGATGTATCTTGTGATTAACAGTTTTGACCAGCTGTTTGAGACGCAACGGATGACAGTGTTCAATCGTTTAATGGGTGCATTTGTAGCATGTTGTTCTGCATTCATTTGTCTGCATTATATCTGCTTTTTATTTGCGTTATTTCCAGATGCAACCCTTCAAAATGCATTGGCGCATTCTATGACAGGTCAATGGTTCGTAAAAGAGGTTCCACTATTATCAGAGTTTACATTGAATTTAAAATAGACCAAATCAACGAGGCTGAAACGTAAATGGATCTCATACTGTTTCACCCTCTTTTTTAATGAGGTGATATGATGACAAAAAAAGAAGTAATTCGTTTATTAGAAAATATTGCGACATATATGGAATTAAAAGGTGAAAATGCGTTTAAAGTATCAGCATACCGCAAAGCAGTGCAGAGTCTAGAAGCTGATGAACGTACAATGGATCAAATTAAAGATGTGACAGAGTTAAAAAATATTGGGAAAGGTGTAGGAGAAGTGATCAACACGTTTGTACAAACCGGAAAATCTCCTACGTTAGAATCACTGAAAGCTGAAGTTCCGAGTGGCCTTATTCCTTTACTTAAAATAAAAGGATTAGGAAGTAAAAGAATAGCTAAGCTTTATCATGAATTAAATATCACAGATCAGGCTTCTTTTCAAAAGGCATGTGAAAATCATGAAATCAGTGCACTCAGTGGTTTTGGTAAAAAAACCGAAGAGAAATATTTAGAAGAAGTGAAAGCATTAGGTGCAAAAAAAGATCGTTATCCTATTGATACGATGATGGGTTTGAGTCGCACAATTGATGACTATTTACAAACAATTGACGAGATTGAGCGTTTTGAAGTTGCAGGTAGTTTTCGTCGTATGAAAGAAATGAGTAAGGATTTAGACTATATCATTAGTACGAATGCGCCTTTGAAAGTGCAAAAGCAACTGTTAGAGATGCCCAATAAAGTAGAAGATGTCGCGGTAGGTGAAACGAAAGTCTCATTGGAGTTGAGTTATGATGACGAGACGATTGGTGTGGATTTCCGTTTAATCGAGCCTAAAGCTTTCTATCATACACTACAACACTTCACAGGTTCTAAAGCCCATAATATTAGAATTCGTCAAATTGCTAAAGAAACACAAGAAAAAGTGAGTGAGTATGGGATTGAGCAACCAGATGGTCAGCTACTGCAATTGGATAGTGAAGCGGCGATTTATGAACATTTTGGTGTGCAATGGATAGAACCAAGTATGCGAGAAGATGGTTCAGAATTTGATAGAGACTTGTCAAAGATTATCAGATTAGAAGATATTAATGGTGACATTCATATGCATACGACCGCAAGTGATGGTGCACATCAATTGCGTGAGATGATTGAAGCGAATATTGAAAAAGGCTATGGTTTTATGTGTATCACTGACCATTCTCAAAGTTTACGAGTAGCTAATGGCTTGTCAGTCGAACGTTTATTAAAACAAAATGAAGAGATTAAAGCATTAAATGAAGAATATTCAGAGATAGATATTTATTCAGGGACAGAAATGGATATCCTTCCAGATGGCCGATTAGATTATGATGATGACGTATTATCACAATTGGATTATGTCATTGCATCGATCCATCAAAGTTTTAATCAATCTGAAAAAGATATTATGAAGCGTTTAGAAAGTGCGTGTCGAAATCCTTACGTTCGCCACATTGCTCACCCGACTGGACGCCTTATTGGGCGAAGAGACGGCTACAAACCAGATATTAGCCAGTTGGTGAAATTATGTCGAGAAACTGGCACAGTTTTAGAAATCAATGCTAATCCAAAACGGTTAGATTTAAGTGCCGAGGTGTTACGCCAAAATCCAGACTTAATGGTGTCAATTAATACAGATGCGCATCATACAAGACATTTAGATTTTATGAAATTTGGTATCGCAACAGCCCAAAAAGGTTTTGTAAAAAAAGAAAGTGTAGTGAATGCTATGTCTCGTGAAGCATTTAAATCATTTCTTACGAACCCAAAGCAACCTAAATAGAAATTGAGGGATTGGATGAAACAAAAAACTTTAGAAATATTAGAGTTTGATAAGATTAAATCATTGATAGAACAAGAAGTGATGAGTGATTTAGCAGTTGAAAAGGTTAAGCAGCTGACACCCTCTTCTGACTATGATACGGTCGTTTATCAAATGAATGAAATGGACGAAATTGCTAGAATTTATAATCAATATCGTATCCCGAGTATGAGCGGATTATCACGTGTAGAGCCTTTCATTAAACGTGCAACAATTGGCGGTACTTTAAATGTACAGGAATTAAATGCGATAAAGATGCTGATTCAAGTTCAAAATCAGTTTAAGACATTTTACAATCAAATCGTTGAAGATGAAGAGACGATTAATTATGAAATTTTGGACACACAGATGCAACAATTACCGGTCTTAACAGAGTTATATCAATCAATTCATCAAAAATGTGATAGTGATGATTTGTATGATTCTGCAAGTGTGCAGTTACAGTCGATTCGAAGTCGTATCTCTAAAACAAATCAAAATGTTAAAACACAGCTTGATCGCATTGTAAAATCTACCGGAAATCAAAAAAAGCTTTCTGATGCCATTGTGACAGTGAGAAATGAACGTAATGTTATTCCTGTTAAAGCTGAATATCGACAAGATTTTAATGGTATTGTTCATGACCAATCGGCTTCAGGTCAAACACTCTATATTGAGCCTGCATCAGTTGTAGAATTAAACAACCAAGTTAGCCGTCTACGCAGTGAAGAAGCAATAGAGCGTCAACGGATTTTAACTGAATTAACACAAGAAGTTGCAGAAGCAGCTGATGCTTGCTTGCTTTCTGAAAAGGTTATGGGACATTTAGACTTTTTGATTGGTAAAGCGAGATATGCCTCTAAAATCAAAGGGACTAAACCAGAATTTTTTAAAGAGCGACAAGTCTATTTGCCGAAAGCATTTCATCCACTCTTGGATCGTGAAACGGTTGTGGCGAATACTATAGAATTTGCTTCTTCTATTCAAACCGTAATCATTACCGGTCCGAATACGGGTGGTAAGACCGTAACGCTTAAAACATTGGGATTAATTATTATCATGGCGCAATCTGGTTTACTGATTCCAACTTTAGATGGCAGTCAATTGAGCGTATTTGATCATGTATTTTGCGATATTGGTGACGAACAATCTATTGAGCAGTCGCTTTCAACGTTTTCTTCACATATGAAAACCATCGTTTCTATTTTAGACGAAGCGAATGCACAAAGCTTGATACTTTTTGACGAATTGGGTGCTGGAACTGATCCAAGTGAAGGTGCGGCATTAGCTATGAGCATTCTAGATGATGTTCATGAGTTAGGCGCGCTTGTGATGGCAACAACGCATTATCCTGAATTAAAGGCTTATAGTTATAATCGCGCAGGTGTGATGAATGCAAGTGTTGAATTTGATGTCAATACGTTAAGTCCGACTTACAAATTATTAATGGGTGTACCCGGACGTTCAAATGCGTTTGATATTTCTAAGCGTCTTGGATTAAAATCTAAAATTATTCATCACGCAAAATCAATGATTGGTCAAGATGAACAAGAAATTAATGAAATGATTGCAGCATTAGAAAACAATGCAAAACGTGTAGACAATCAACGAATTGAATTAGATCGTCTTGTTCGTGAAGCTTCTCAAACGCATAAAGCATTATCAGCAGCATATGAGAAATATCAAAATTATGAAGCGCGGTTAATGGAAGAGGCTAAAGAAAAAGCGAATCAGCGTGTGAAATCGGCAATGGAAGAAGCAGATGATATTTTGAAATCGTTGCGAGAGATGCGCGATCAAAAAGGTGCAGAAGTTAAAGAACATGAACTTATCGAACAAAAGAAACGACTTGAAGACCAGTATGAAGCATCCTCAATCAAACAAAATGTTAAAAAGCAAAAATGGGATGATATTGTGGCTGGCGATGAAGTTAAAGTATTATCGTACGGTCAAAAAGGTGAAGTTTTAGAGCTATTGGATAATGAAGAAGCCGTTGTACAAATGGGGATTATTAAAATGAAAATCCCGTTAAAAGATTTAGAGAAAAAAGAAAAGACGAAAGAAAAAACGACAAAAATGGTCACAAGAACAAACCGTTCGCCAGTGAAAATGGAGTTAGATTTAAGAGGATATCGCTATGATGAAGCTATGATTGCTTTAGACCAATATCTTGATCAAGCGGTATTGAGCAATTACGAAGACGTTTATATTATTCACGGAAAAGGAACGGGTGCACTTCAAAAAGGTGTGCAACAACATTTGAAAAAACACAAAAGCGTCTCCACTTTTAGAACGGGAATGCCAAGTGAAGGTGGTTTTGGTGTGACGGTTGCTACAATTAAATAATGAGCAATTGTAGTGAAATGCTAAATACAATTTGTTATAATTTGACCATCACATGATAATTAAGGAGGCAACTTCCTATGGCATTAATAGAAGTAAAAGATTCAAATTTTGAAGAACAAATTAATGAAGGTGTTAAATTAGTAGACTTTTGGGCAACTTGGTGTGGTCCATGTAAAATGATTGCGCCTGTTTTAGAAGACTTAGCGCAAGATTATGACGGTAAAGTAGATATCTTAAAATTAGATGTCGACCAAAACCAAGCAACAGCTGCAAAATACGAAGTGATGAGTATTCCAACACTTATCGTATTTAAAGACGGTGAACCAGTTGATAAAGTTGTTGGTTTCCAACCAAAAGAAAATTTAGCTCAAGTTCTAGATAAACACATTTAATGTGAGTGCCTCTTTTTTAATTTAAACGAAAGACGTTATCGCATTATTATGGAAAATTAAAAGCGCAATAGGTGATGACATGATTGATGCGCTTAAAAGAAGCTAATATCTATAAAATCGCCATTGCGGGGGTGAGATAGATTATAATTGTAATTGATTATAATTCTATTTCACTCCCTTTTCATTGTTAGAGCTGGGGAAATAAAGAAGGTGAATGAATGATGGAGGATACAAAGCAGCATATTAAGCAAAAATTGTCTGTGTTGCCTATGGAGCCGGGTTGTTACTTAATGAAAGATCGGCAAGACCAAGTGATTTATGTAGGCAAAGCGAAGAAATTAAGAAATCGTGTCCGTTCTTATTTTACAGGTGCACATGATACGAAAACAACGCGACTTGTAAGAGAAATAGTTGATTTCGAGTATATTGTCACATCGAGCGAGACAGAGTCATTGCTATTGGAACTAAATTTGATTAAAAAGTATCAACCTCGTTATAACGTATTATTAAAAGATGATAAAAGCTACCCCTTTATTAAAATAACAAAAGAGCGACATCCTAAACTAATTGTAACCCGAACAGTTCGTAAAGGAAGCGGAAAATATTTTGGGCCTTATCCTAATGCTTATTCTGCACATGAGACAAAAAAATTATTAGATCGTATCTATCCATTTCGTAAATGTGATAAAATGCCAGATCGTTTATGCCTCTATTATCATATTGGGCAATGTTTAGGACCTTGTGTGTATCCGGTAGACCAATCTGAATATGAAAGAATGACAAGGGAAATTACCGAATTTTTAAACGGGGAAGATAAAACGATTTTAAGAAATCTTGAAGAAAAAATGCAAAAAGCAAGTGAGAATCTAGAATTTGAACAAGCGAAAGAATATCGTGATTTAATTCAACACATTCATAATCTAACCAAAAAGCAAAAAATTATGTCAGCCGATCAAACGGTTAGAGACGTTTTCGGTTATAGCGTGAATAAAGGATGGATGTGTATCCAAGTCTTTTTCATTAGACAAGGTAATCTGATTGAAAGAGAAGCAACGATGTTTCCATTGCAACAAACCCCTGAAGAAGAATTCTATACATTTATTGGTCAGTTCTATCAATTAAATCAACATTTCTTACCTAGGGAAGTTCACGTTCCTTCAAATCTTGATACGACTATGATTGGTTCAGTAGTAGATACAAAAATCGTTTCGCCTCAGCGTGGTCAAAAAAAGCAACTTGTTGATATGGCAAATAAAAATGCACATATTGCATTAGACAATAAATTTGAACTCATTGCTAGAGATGAATCTCGAACAGTCAAAGCAATCGAACAATTGGGCGATGCGATGGGGATTCAAACTCCCATTCGTATTGAGGCTTTTGATAATTCGAACATACAAGGTGTTGATCCCGTTTCTGCAATGGTCAGTTTTGTCGATGGAAAGCCAGATAAAAAAGGTTATCGTAAATACAAAATAAAATCTGTTGAAGGTCCAGATGATTATAAGTCTATGCAAGAAGCAGTGCGTCGTCGCTATACACGTGTGTTAAATGAAGGTTTGCCTCTTCCAGACTTGATTATTGTTGACGGGGGGAAAGGACACATGTCAAGTGTCGCAAGTGTATTAGAAAATGAGTTAGGCTTAGACATTCCCATTGCAGGGCTCGCTAAAAATGACAAGCACCAAACTTCAGAATTATTGTATGGAGAGACCGCACAAGTTATTCCTTTGAAGAAAAATAGTCAAGCCTTCTATTTATTGCATCGTATTCAAGATGAAGTGCATCGTTTTGCGATTACTTTCCATCGTCAAACGAGACAAAAAACAGGAATGCAATCGGTACTAGATCAAGTCGAAGGTATCGGTCCAAAACGTAAAACAAAATTATTAAGAACATTTGGTTCGATTAGAAAAATGCGTGAAGCAAGTGTGGAGCAACTTCAAGAAGCAGGACTGCCTAAAAATACGGCCACTTTACTCTATGAAACACTAAAAGAGAAAAATGAATGAATTTGGTATGAGAATCATTCTCATACCCAAATTTGTCACATTTAGTGTTACAATGAAGGAGAGTTGATTTCTTTTTTTATATTCATATGCAAACGTTTTCTAAAATCCGACAGTTAAAAAGAAATCAAAAATTTAAAAGTATTGCAGGGGGGACTTCCTTTGGCACAATCGAAGAATCAATTCTACCTTCGACGTTTACATTCTTTACTTGGTGTGATTCCATTAGGCGCATTTTTACTTGTTCATTTAATGGTAAACCATCAAGCAACACAAGGGGTAGAAGCATTTAATAAAGCGGCGCACTTTATGGAGTCGCTACCATTTCTATACGCCTTAGAGATTATCATGATTTATATTCCAATTTTATATCATGCAGTCTACGGCGTACATATTGCATTTACGGCGAGTCAAAATATCGGGCATTACTCGTATATGCGAAACTGGTTATTCTTACTTCAACGTGCATCTGGATTATTAACATTTGTCTTTATTATGATTCACTTATGGCAAACACGTATTCAAAAATTCTTCGGGCAAGAAGTCAATTTTGATATGGTCCATCAAATTGTTTCTAATCCAGCTTGGCTCATTTTCTATATTGTATGTATTATTGCGGTAGTATTCCATTTTTCGAATGGTCTTTGGTCATTCTTAGTTACATGGGGTTTCCTACAATCACCAAAATCACAACGCGTATTTACTTGGATTTCACTTATTGTGTTCGTGATTGTTTCTTACATCGGTGTTAGCGCAATTTTAGCTTTCGTATAACGTTTAATCATTTCAGGGGAGTGACAATTCTATGGCAGAGAAGAAAATTATTGTTGTCGGGGGCGGACTTGCCGGTCTCATGTCAACAATTAAAGCAGCGGAACAGGGAGCGCATGTAGATTTATTCTCAATTGTTCCAGTAAAACGCTCTCACTCTGTTTGTGCGCAGGGTGGTATTAATGGAGCAGTCAACACTAAAGGTGAAGGTGATTCTCCATGGATACACTTCGACGATACAGTTTATGGGGGCGACTTTTTAGCGGATCAACCTCCAGTTAAAGCCATGACTGAAGCAGCGCCGAAGATAATCCACTTATTAGATCGTATGGGCGTCATGTTTAACAGAACAAATGAAGGTTTATTAGACTTCCGACGTTTTGGTGGAACGCTACATCACAGAACTGCTTTCGCAGGTGCCACAACAGGTCAACAGTTGCTATATGCACTAGATGAACAAGTTCGTAGCTTTGAAGTTGATGGCTATGTAACAAAATATGAAGGTTGGGAATTTTTAGGTATCGTTAAAGACGAGGACAATGCCGCACGTGGTATTGTAGCTCAAAATATCACAACTTCAGAAATTCAATCTTTCGGTTCAGATGCTGTTATTATGGCAACAGGTGGCCCGGGTATTATCTTCGGTAAAACAACGAACTCTATGATCAATACAGGTTCTGCAGCTTCGATTGTTTATCAACAAGGGGTTAAATATGCTAATGGCGAGTTTATTCAAATCCATCCAACTGCAATTCCAGGCGACGATAAACTTCGTCTTATGAGTGAATCCGCACGTGGTGAAGGTGGACGTATTTGGACATACAAAGATGGTAAGCCATGGTATTTCTTGGAAGAAAAATATCCTGACTATGGTAACCTTGTACCGCGTGATATTGCGACACGTGAAATTTTTGATGTCTGTGTTAACCAAAAACTCGGTATCAATGGTGAAAACATGGTTTACCTCGATTTATCACATAAAGATCCACACGAGTTAGATGTTAAACTCGGTGGTATCATTGAAATTTATGAAAAATTTACTGGTGATGATCCGCGTAAAGTACCAATGAAAATTTTCCCAGCGGTTCACTATTCAATGGGTGGCCTTTATGTAGATTATGATCAAATGACAAATATAGATGGGTTATTTGCAGCAGGAGAGTGTGACTTTTCACAACATGGGGGTAACCGCTTAGGTGCCAACTCACTCTTATCCGCAATATATGGCGGAACAGTAGCTGGACCAAACGCAGTTAAATATGTTGAAAATGTTGAAAAATCATATGTCGACATGGATGAAAGTATGTATCAACGTCGTGTAGAAGAAGAGCAAGCACGTTTTGATAAGTTGTTGAATATGAAAGGAACAGAAAACGCATATAAACTGCACCGTGAACTTGGTGAAATTATGACAGCGAATGTAACGGTAGTACGTCATAACGATAATCTTTTAGAGACGGATAAAAAGATTGTTGAATTAATGAAACGTTACCACGATATTGACATGGAAGATACATCACAATGGAGTAACCAAGCGGTCTTCTTTACACGTCAATTGTGGAATATGCTTGTACTAGCACGTGTGATTACAATTGGTGCATACAATCGTAACGAATCACGTGGTGCACATTATAAACCTGAATTCCCGAACAGAAATGACGATGAGTGGTTGAAACATACATTAGCTGAGTATAAAGGACCAGAAGAAAAACCAGCATTCACGTATAAACCAGTTGATGTAAGCTTAATTCCACCTCGTAAACGTGACTACACAAGTAAGTCAAAAGGGGGTAAAAAATAATGGCAGAAACGGCAGAAAAACAACCAACTGAAACAAAAACTTCTAACAAAACAGTTACGTTAATTATTAAACGTCAAAAAGATCAAAATTCAAAACCTTATGAAGAAACATTTGTTATTCCTTATCGAGAAAACATGAATGTGATTGCTGCATTAATGGAAATTCGACGTAATCCGATTAATGATAAAGGGGAAAAAACAACACCTGTCACATGGGATATGAGTTGCTTAGAAGAGGTTTGTGGTGCGTGTTCAATGGTGATTAACGGGCGTGCACGCCAATCATGTTCTGCTATTGTTGATCAACTAGAACAACCGATTCGACTTGAGCCTATGAATACTTTCCCTGTTATCCGTGATTTACAAGTAGACCGTACACGGATGTTTGATAACCTTAAACGTATGAAAGCATGGGTACCTATCGATGGAACATATGACTTAGGACCAGGACCTCGTATGCCAGAGAAAAAACGTCAAACAGCATATGAATTATCTAAATGTATGACTTGTGGGGTATGCTTAGAAGTATGTCCAAACGTGACAAGCACTAACAATTTTGTAGGCGCTCAAGCTATTTCGCAAGTACGTTTATTCAACTTGCATCCAACAGGCGCTATGACTAAAGATGAACGTTTAAATGCGCTTATGGATCAAGGTGGCTTACAAGCATGTGGTAATTCACAAAACTGTGTGCAAGCTTGTCCTAAAGGTATTCCATTAACAACATCAATTGCTGCACTTAATCGTGAAACATCATTCCATATGTTCAAATCGTTCTTTGGTTCAGACCATGAAGTTGAATAATTGAAATATAGGCGGTGAATGGACTCAAATGTGAGTCTATTCACCGCTTTTTCTATTTCAAGATAAAAGAAAAAAGTACAGGAACGACTGGACGACACGTACGCTTTCAGTGTCCAATAATATAACAGATATGATAAAATAAAATACATAATGAAAATGAACAGGATGAATGTGATGGATAAACCGATTGGAGTTATGGATTCGGGCGTTGGGGGCCTTACTGTTGCGAAAGAGATTATGAGACAACTTCCTAATGAAACGATTTATTACTTAGGGGATGTTGGACGTTGTCCATATGGGCCGAGAAACCAAGAAGAAGTTAAACAGTTTACGATTGAAATGGCGATGTATTTAACACAGTTTGATATAAAAATGCTGGTAATAGCTTGTAATACAGCGACAGCCGTTGCTTTAGAACCTTTACAAAAGCAATTAAGAATTCCGGTTATCGGAGTGATTGAGCCCGGAGCCCGTACAGCAATTATGACAACTAAAAATCAAAACGTACTTGTTCTAGGGACAGAAGGAACAATTAAATCTGAAGCTTACAGAGAGCATATTAAGCGTATCAATCCTAAAGTAGATGTATACGGTGTGGCATGTCCAGGATTTGTCCCATTGGTAGAAGAAATGAAGTATAAAGATCCGACCATTACGAATATTATTATTCACCAAACGCTTAAGAGTTGGAGACAAACAGATGCGGATACAGTGATTTTAGGGTGTACCCATTATCCACTGCTTTATCAACCGATATTTGACTACTTTGGTAAAACGAAAACAGTCATTTCATCCGGTCTAGAAACAGCGAGAGAAGTGAGTGCACTTTTAACATTTAGTCAAGAGCATGCAAACTATGATCCACATCCGAAACATCGTTTTTTCGCAAATGGAGAAGTGAGATACATGACTTATATTATTAAAGAATGGCTCAACATAGACACACAAGTAGAACGCATACATTTAGGTGAGGAGGAATAAAAATGACGGATATTGTTATTGCATCGTCAAACAAAGGTAAAATAAACGATTTTAAAGTTATTTTTTCAGATTATAATGTAATTGGAATCAATGAAATCATTGAAGACTTTGATGTAGAAGAAACAGGGACTACATTTGAAGAAAATGCACGTTTGAAATCTGAAGCGGCAGCTAAAGCTTTAAATAAGACCGTGATTGCTGATGATAGTGGTTTAGAAGTAACCGCATTGAATGGCGAACCTGGCGTTTATTCAGCACGATATGCAGGGCTAGAGAAAAATGATGAAGCTAACATTCAAAAAGTACTCGAAGGTTTAGAAGATAAAAGCGATCGCACGGCTCGTTTTGTTTGTGTCATCAGTATGACCACTGCAGAAGGCGTAACGAAAACATTTAGAGGTACGGTTGAAGGGGAAATTACGTTGAACAAAATTGGTGAAAATGGATTTGGATATGATCCTATTTTCTTAGTACCTGACCAACAAAAAACAATGGCGCAATTAACAGCTGAAGAGAAAGCGGATATCAGTCATCGACGAAAAGCAATTGATCAACTGCAAGCCTATATTGAAGGTGAGGCAAAATGAAAAAGCTAATAGTCGCTAGTGATAACCATTCAGAATCAGGTATCTTGTATCAAATTTATGAAGAACACCAAGATGCAGATGCATTTTATCATTTGGGCGATTCTGAATTTGCCTATCAAGATACGGAGTTAAGCTTATATCATCGCGTAAAAGGCAACATGGACTTTTATCCTGAATTTCCAGAATCACAAGCAGACAATTTTGAAGAAGTAAATGTTTTTTACACACATGGCCATTTATTTGGAGTCAATCGTTCACGTGTAGAATTGGCATATGTTGCAGCACAACATCAAGCAACGATTGCATTATATGGACATACCCATGTGGCACGTTACGAAAAAATCAATGATGTACACGTGATTAATCCAGGAAGCATATCACAATCTAGAAGTGATATTGAAGAAACATATGCAGAACTGATAATCGATGGAAAAGACAGTGAAGTTCGATTTAGAAATCGTGATCACAAGATAATAGAAACAATCCCTTTCGAGCTATAAAGTAGCATTTTTAAATCGCTTATTTTATAAAGCGAGGATATTGCGACAGAATTATATTAATTAATGTACCATCTGTATTTATAGATATTTGAAGAAAGTCTTGTTTTGGCTCAGTCAAAGTGAATTATCATTTAAAAAATAAAAAAGCCGCTGTTCCATACTATTTTATGGATGCGCGGCTTTTTAGGTACATACATCATACATACGAGCGGTTCGTGTTAAAAGCAAGATTATTTGTTGTCGCCACCAAATAAACCTTTGATGAATTCGATGGCTTTTTTGATTAGGTTGATGATAAACATTGTCTTCACCTCCTTTGTATTTCTTAACTGTAGTATAACGGTTAATTTCCGAGTCTAGTGCATTTTGACCTACTTGGTAACTTTAGTTTCTTAAATGTAGTTAATAAACATATGTCTTACAGTCATGATTGCGTAAGTGTAGTATTTTATTAAATAATAAATATAAATAAAAAGTAATTATTGTATTATTCTGTATTTCAGATTTGCAAATTTATAAAACAAATATTATAATGGTAAACTTTGAACTTAAAAGGCTCAAAAAAATAGACTTTAAAAGTAAGAGGGGCTATTATTTCGAAAATGGAATAGTAGTTGAAAAATGAACATGATTAAATCATTTAAATTAGATTGCAAACTACTGATTATTTATAAAATGATAAACTTTTTATTAAATCTAAACAAATAGATTGCTTGATTATATTTAACTCTATATAATACAGCTTAATGCAATTGAAACATTGTAGACATTTGATTATAAGGGAGAAAAAAATTAGTGAAAAAAACGCAAAAATTCGGTATTAGAAAGCATAAATTTGGTGCTGCCTCGGTTTTATTAGGGATTATGGTATTTATAGGAATCGGTCATCATCATGAAGCTGAAGCCGCAGAAGATGTTAGAAAGCAAAATACAATAGGGAATAGAAATGAAGATAATAGTGAAATAGATGAAAATACTGCAGAACAAGTAAATATAGAGCAAGAGCAAAATCAAGATTTAAAATTACAGGCAGAAAATCAACAAAGCCAAAGTGAAAAACAAACAGAAGTGAATGCTGTTTCAGCACAACCGTTTAAAGCAGAAGCACAAGAGCAAGTGCCTTCGAATACAACAGTTGAAGCATCTGAGCGAAAATCTGAAGAAGTAGGTGAGGGGAAACCTGCAACTCAGAATCAAACAACTGCACCTCAGTCATTAACAGCGCCCACTACAGCAAAGAGCGCAGAAACACAAACATCCACATCACCACAAGTAAGGGCTACAACTTATAACAATACCCAACAAGGTCAAGACGTTACGAATAAAGTGAAAGTTACAAAGAGTTCAATTGAAGTACCAAACAATAATGAAAACGCCATTAATCCACATAATGCTGAACGAGCAAAACTAAATTATGAATGGGAGTTTGAACAAGGCATTAAAAAAAATGACTATTTCGATTTCACAATTTCTAATAATGTGAATACGAATGGTATCACTGTAAGAAAAAAAGTTCCTGATATAAAAAATGGGTCATTAGTTATGGCTACGGGACAAGTATTAGAAAATGGTGGAATAAGATATACATTTACAGATTATGTAGACGATAAAATTAATGTTAAAGCCAATCTTTCTTTAAACTTATTTATTGATCCAGTGGTCGTTAAAGAGGAAGGAAATCAAACGATAACTTCTAAAATTGGTGAACATACGGTAACAAAAGATGTAAATATCAAATATTTAAAAGGTGTTAGCCACAATGGAATAGAAGTAAATGGTTCCATCGAATCTTTGGATAAAGAAAAAGGAACATTTACACATGTTGCCTATATAAACCCAAATGGAAGAAGTATTGGCACCGTGAGCGTATATGGAAGAATTACTGAAGGACAAAAAGCTAATGCTGGCACGCCGAAAGTTCAAATATACGAATATGTGGGTCAAGGAAATTTACCAAGTAGTGTAATAATAGAAAAAGATAAAACAGATTTATATAAAAATGTAACAGATAGTTTAAAAAAGAATTTAACAATTAATAATGAAAACTATCAATTGAATTTTGAAAGCTTGAACAAAAAATATGTCATCGTTTATGAGGGGTATTACAAAAACGATACAGACAAATTCAATTTTCAAACTCAAATGAGTGGTTATCCTTCTTTTTATAGTAACTATTATTATAGTAATTACTATGGCAGTGCAATTTGGAACAATGGAATTAAGTTTTATGATAATAACGCCAATGGTGCTGGGGATAACGCACCAAAAGTAGAGAGTAATCTTTTCGAATTTGAAAAACTAACTGCTGCTGAAGGCGCAAGTGGTTTTAATGAAGGTACTATTGAAATAGAAGATACGAAACCATTAGAATGGGATGAAACTTCAATACCAGATGGAATGAAAGGTGAAAATTCTGGTGATATCATTACCGAGGATTCTAATCCAATCGAAATTTCAGAATCAACACATGAGAATTCAGAACATCATTCAGATGTTGTAGAGTTTGAAGAAGAAACAAATCCAGGTGGTAGTGAAAGTCAACATGAGTCAAATGTTGTTGAATATGATGAAGATACGGCTAAAGGTATTGTGACAGGTGCTGTGACTGACCATACTACAGTTGAAGATACAAAAGAATATACAACTGAAAACAGTTTAGTTGAATTAGAAGATACGTTGAATCCTAACGTGAGCGGACAAGCTGAAGGGCCTATTGAAGAAATCACTGAAAATGACGACTACAATGAAATGAGTGGTCTGGGCTTAGAAGGTGGAGATAGTGGTTACACAAAAACTGAAGAAATTGACGAAAATCATTTTATTGATACAAATAGTCAATTAGGAACTGAAAATGGAACAAATTCAGATAATCAAACATTTGAAGAGGATACAGAAGATGATAAGCCTGTATACCAAATCGGCTCAAGTCAAGAAATAGTCGAAGATACAACATTAGCAAGTGAAAGTGGAATGAATTCAGGCAACCAAACATTTGA
Organism: Staphylococcus coagulans; assembly: GCF_022557135.1. NCBI lineage: Bacteria > Bacillati > Bacillota > Bacilli > Caryophanales > Staphylococcaceae > Staphylococcus > Staphylococcus coagulans. Next base: position 1,750,699 of record NZ_CP092966.1, on the reverse strand, counting down.
AGAAGATACAAATGAGGACAAACCTGTATACCAAATTGGCTCAAGTCAAGAAATAGTCGAAGATACAACATTACCAAATGAAAGTGGAATGAATTCAGACAATCAAACATTTGAAGAAGACACAGAAGAAGATAAAGATGTTATCCAACAAGGTGGTCACAGTCCGGTAGATATTACTGAAGACACACAACCACAAATCAGTGGTCAGCATCAAGGTGAACAAACGTTTGAAGAGGATACTGTAACACCAGATCAACCGCAACCACCTGTTGATCGTGAGTTCACGCCTCAAGATAACGTACCGCCTATGCCACCTACAGATGAGGAAATATCGCCGAAGGATCCAGAAATGCTAACACCACCAGTGAATGAAGAAACTCAGCCAAATCAACCGCATCCTTCTTCACCACCAATGGAAAACATAACAGCTAATGATCCAAAAACACCAGTGGCGCCTAAAGATTTAGAGACAGTGCCATCTGTTTCAAAACAGACTACAATGACTAGTGGCCAGGCGAAGAAAACTAATCAATCTGAAGCCATGGTTCAAACAGAAAATCAAAAATCACAGATTAATCAAGCAGAAGATGCAAAAGAAAATCAACATAGTACTACTGACGAAAAAGCATTACCAATTACTGGACAAGGAAGAGCAAATCAAACTCCTGTTGTTTTAGGTACTATGATTGGCGTATTTGGACTGTTACTTCTACGTCGCAGAAAAAATAATCATCATACAAAATAGTATTGTATTTGTATGAAATAAATCTTTTGAATAAGGTTTTAAGCAAAAAGAGTTCGCTTTAAACGGGCTCTTTTTTGTTGTTTAATTTATGGAAAGTGATATGAATATAGAATTCTTAATTCGAAATTAATGTATAGAAAGTAAAGAGAGTTCATTATTGTTTTATTGTTGCTACTGATAAAGCGAATTCATAAGCTAAAAGAAATGATGAATATTTCTCAAAATCATTAAATTCATTTAATAATGATGATAAATATTTATGAATAGTTAATTAATAGTTAATTACTAAATGGTAGAAAATCATGTATTGTATATATCTGTTAGTTATAAAAATTGGAGGAAAAAATTTTGAAAAATAAATTGATAACAAAATCATTATTAGCAATTGCTACAATTGGAATTACAGCAACAACATTTATTGGAACTGCTGATGCAAGCGTAGTTAAAGGAACAAAAGAGAAAACAAATATCACTACTAAAATTGATGTAAATAATAAGTTTAATTTAACACCAAAAAGACAGCAACAACTTGAAAAAGCAAAACAATTAGTAACTGAATTCGAAAAAACACATACAGTTCAAGCACATCGAAAAGCACAAAGAGCCGTAAACATTGTTTCTTTTGAGTATCAATCTCAAAAAAATGAATTACAACAAAGAATAGAAAATGTTTTAAAACAAGGATATGTAAAATAATCAAGCATTTAAGTACTGGTTGTAGATTTTAATTCATGACATTACACTTTTTAAAGCTAACATATCGGTTAATCTGACATATTGAGAGTTTGTCAGAATGAATTCAATAAACCTATACCAACCAATAACTGACATGTCTATGCGATAGGAAAGTTTAAAATTTAATTTAATCCAATGAAGAGCGCCATGATTTCTAATAATTGTTAGAAATCATGGCGCTTTTTACTGTAAGAAGAAAACCATGCGTTATGCGATAGAAAGGGTTTTGAAATAATAGAAGCTATAGCATGTAAAGAATATATTCATATGTTAATGAGTATAGCACCAAAACTAAGTGTCGATCAATTTGTGGATATTTAGAAGGTAAGAGTAGTTAATGATATTGGATAGACACGCCCATTTAACCTCCAAACATTGAAAAGGAAAATTAAAAACTTAATATTAGAAAATGCTGAAAAATATATAATTATCAAAAACAACTTGAGAAAGAAAATGAATAAATAAACCCCGCCTACAATAGGTGGGGGTGAAATAACAGGGACTCGGCTCCTTAATGGGTCCCTAAAAATCTTTTTTATATAATGAGTTACTAATAGATAAATAAAAAGAACCCCGTCGTTACGGGATTCTTAATTTTAAAAAGTACTTAAATTTCAGTAAATAGCGTCCTGGGAGGGATTCGAACCCCCGACCGATGGCTTAGAAGGCCATTGCTCTATCCAGCTGAGCTACCAGGACATTTTTAACACAAGATTAATTATAACGAACAATTTGTGATAAATCAATATTGTCTTCAAATCTTTTATATACAATTAACACGATATACAAAATATTACAATATAAATTTGTCGGTATATATTAGAATCTTAAACTGGAACAACATGAGGCGATTATAAACAATAAATTTTGATTTCTCATAGTAATCTTAATATGCAATCCATTTTTAAATTAAAGAGACAGTTGCTGACTAAAATATGCGTTAGTTTTAAAAGATAGCACAATCTTTGTCAGTAACTGTCAAATTCGAAAGAAGTATCACAAGTATAAGTGGCTTTTTGCGTAATGGAATGTTTCTCTAGTTCTATGCTGCAAGAGTCCTAATAATGTGAGTACACCTACTTTACCCACAATCATTGTTATTATAATAAGCAACTTAGCGACTGAGCCATATTCCGTCGAAATACCTGTAGACAAACCGACTGTACCAAATGCAGAAATGACTTCAAAGGCAATCGCTTCAAATTGTAAGTTAGGTTGTGCGACTGAAAAGCAAAAGATAATCATAATCACGAACATCATAGCTGTTAACGTAATCGCAACTGCTTTTTGAATTTGTTTTTGATCAATAGATCGGCGGAATAAATGTGTGTGGCGGTGCCCATTCAATGATGTGATGACATATAAAATCACAAGTGCGAATGTCGTAACTTTAATCCCACCCGCTGCACTGATAGGTCCAGCACCGATAAACATTAAAATCATCGTCAACATTAATGTACCTGGCGCGAGATGTGAAAAATCGATGGTATTAAAGCCAGCTGTTCTGGTACTTACAGACTGAAAGAATGATGCTAGAAGTTGTTGTGAAAATGACATACCTTTAAAAGCGTGTGCGTATTCTAAGATAAAGTAACCTAATGTACCAACAACAATTAATATAAACGTGACAAAAAGTGTGACTTTTGTATGAAGCTGCAATCTTTTAAGTTGATGTGTTGTGACAATATCGAATAAAACGATATAGCCGATACCACCTAAAATAATTAACATAGCCACCATCAAATTAACGACGGGATCATGAGCGTAAGTAATTAAGTTATCACTAAAAAGTGAAAATCCTGCATTATTCAGTGCAGAGACAGAGGTAAATACGCTAATAAAAAGGCCATAAGACCAACCATATTCAGGCACAAATACAGTTGAAAGTACAAGTGCACCTATTGTTTCGAAACTGATTGTGAATATGAAAATAAATTTGGAAAAATCCGTGACATTTAATGATTCGTCAATATTTAACTCCAATTTGAAAAGCTGATTATTTCGATAACTAATCCGCTTTTGAGATATAATTAATGCCAATATTGAAACAGCAACAATCCCCATACCACCGATTTGGATAAGCAGCATGATGATTGTTTCTCCTAATACATTAAACTGTGATGTAATATCGACTGTTGATAAACCTGTAACCGTAAAAGCACTCGTTGCTACGTACATTGCGTCAATAAAAGAAATGGGCTTTTTACCCGTCCACGGTAAATAGAGAAGGATACTTCCTATGAGCGTGGTAGTTAAAAATAATGTGAGATATATTTGAATTGGTTGTTTTTTACTATACATCATTAAAGCCTCAGTTCTTTTTTGGATATAATAACATGTTATTTTGAAAAAACAAGTCTCTACTTTTTTGAACAACAAAATAAAGTAGGAAGTGGATACACTCGAGAAAAGTGTCTCTATCTTCCTACTTTATCATAAAAGATTAATACTGAGATAATAGAAAAAATATTATTTTGCAAATGTGTCAACTAGACCTTTAATTAATTTGACAATTCCTAAGATAATGCTTGCCCATGTCATTAGAATGACCTCCTTAGAATAAATTGTACTTTTATTATATAAGGAATGTCATTAAAAAAGTGGCATATTTCCTAATAAGTAAATTTTTATGCGTATGTGTCTAATATTGTTAAATTCAATGACAGTTAGGCATTATTCTATACAGATATGCATATAAATTAATTTATAAAGACAATTAAGTTGCGTAACTGTATATATTAAATTGTAAAAAGTACAGTTGCGCATGTTTTGTTGTCATTCAAGAAATAAATAACACAATTTAAAATAAATAGGCTATCGTAAAGACAACAAAGTTGTTGAATGCAACACTTTGTTACAAAAATCTATCTTAATTAAAGGAGTGTATTTTAATGTCAGATTTAATCAATGTAATTAAAGATACTATCCAAGCAGGTATTGATCAAGATTGGGTTACTATGGGGACAGGCATCGCAGATATTGTAGCAAAAGGTATTGACGTTATTTCTGGTTTCTTTGGATAAGATTTTCTTTCAATTAACAATCAAACATAGCTCATATTGTTCGATTCAACATAGAATATAATAGTGAGACAACAAGTGGTGAAAAGAACCTACTTGTTGTCTTTCTTTTTATTTAAAATTGTAAGTTGATTTTGGTAAACTTGAAAACAGATTAACTAAAAATGGAGTGGACAAATTGAGTTATAAAGTGATTTTATTCGATTTTGATGATACATTAGTTGATTTTGATGATGCGGAAGTTAAAGCATATGATCATTTGATGGCCGTCTATCAAGTTCCTAAAGCATTACATAATTACAAAGCATTTAAAAAGATTAATCAAGCACATTGGGAGGCATTCCAACGTGGAGAAATAACAAAACAAGAAGTGTTATGTCATCGTTTTATAGAAACGTTTTCAACTTATCAGATGGAAGTAGATGGATACGAAGCAGATGTAACTTTTCGTGACGGGTTAGCATTAGCGCCCATTAAATGGTTAGAAGGCATTGAAAAGGTATTAGATGATTTAAAAAGTAAGTATAAAATTGCTATTGTGACAAATGGTGTTACAGATACTCAAAAACGACGTATTGCCCAAACTGATCTGAAAACTTTTGTTGATTCCATTTTTATTTCAGATGAAATTGGGGCACAAAAACCGCGTGTAGAATTTTTTGATGCTGTATTTAACGTATTTGATCAATATGAAAAAAATGATTTCTTAATCGTTGGAGATTCTTTAACTTCAGATATCCAAGGTGGAATTAATGCAGGGATTGACACGTGCTGGTACAATCATCGTCAGTTACATAATAAAACAGCGATCAAACCCACATATACAATTCAACATATTCAGGATTTAATTCAGATTTTGAGATAAATGGTATATTGGTTCCACCGGTGAGGACGGGAACGTGTAATTGAGCCCAATTTTACTGATTTACAATTTGATAGTGGATACATAGCTAAAAAGGTAGAGATGTGCGATGTTCAGAGTGGGTATTCAACTGAAATCAAGTAAAAAGGCGAGAGTGTGATATTTGCATCTTATTTACAAAAGGCTTTAAACATATAAGGAGCAATAGCTGACTGAGCGTTGTACCGTTCCCTACGGCCAATGGAGGCTGTGTCATTGAATTTATAACTTATTAAAATAAGGAGGCAGGACGTAGAAGTCTGCCTCCTTAATCAATTGTGATACAGTTTGGAATTGTCCTGAAACAGGTTACAAAAAATCACTGCATATGACTTTTAATCATTTATAAAAAGGGATGGATATCGTATTCAATCATAAAGACAAGCCTAGCACGGGTGAAGGTGTATGAATATGATGATGTCCCATCCCTTAAATAATTTATACTCTAATTTTACATGAATTATGCATGAATTATGATTTAGTTTGAGGATCCCAAACTAAAATATCATGGCCATCATCATTTTTGGCATTTAAATCTTTAAAACCATTTTTGACAAAGAAATCCTTTGATTCAAATCTCGCAATTGCTTTAATTGGTAATTCAAATGATTTTGCATAATCAATTAATGCAGAACCATAACCTTTATCTTGATATTTTTTTAAAACTTCCAGCTTCCAAACGACGAGATAATCTTCATAATCAGGGAAATATGTTTCTTCAACTTCACCTTTTCGATATAAAGCCATCCTTGCGCCTATTTTTTCACCCACATAAATGCCGTAAAACGGTGATTCTGAGCTTGCATCAATCATTTCCCCATGTAGTTCATTCACCATATACAAATCTTTGTTACCAAAATTCTGACGAAAGTCCTCAAAAAGTTCCTCAGTTTTATAGTTAATATCGAGGTGTTCAACTTTAGTCATGTGATACCCCCCCTTTGTTTATATTAATTTAATTATAACTTATTTATTTTAATTTTTGAAGCAAGCCGTAAGATTGTCAGATGTTGATTGAAGCTTTATACTGTTATGGAATACTGTTTAAGGAGAAATGAGCATGGATTGTTTAAGTATTTCAGTTAATGAGAGGGATCAATTTATACAGCGCATCATGAAGCAAGATAACGATGTGTTGAAATTTTATGATTATGATCCAACTGAAGGGGAGAGTTTTGAGCGGCGATTGCAAGTGCCTAATAATGGAAGAGAAAAGGCAATTGCTAAAGTAATTCGCGATTATATGTCTGATTTGGTTTTATCTGATACACAAGCACGTACAATAGAAGCACTTGAAGCGGGTGCGAAAGTGGTGATTGGTGGCCAACAGGCGGGATTATTTACAGGCCCTTTATATACTTTCCATAAAATCATTTCCATTGTAGTTAAAGCAAATGAACTCGAAAATATGTATGGAGAAGCTGTTGTTCCAGTGTTTTGGATTGCCGGTGAAGATCATGATTTTGATGAAGTAAATCACACTTATGTCATGCAAGAACGTACGGGTCACATACAGAAAGTAAAATATCATACAATGACACCACCAGAATCGAATATATCCAGATATGTACCTGACAAAGATGCTTTGAAAGACACATTACGTGCTTATTTTGAAGTTTTGCCTGAAACAAAGCATTCCAAATCACTTTATCAAAACCTCTTGCAGTGGATTGATGAAGCGACAAATTGGACAATGTTATTTAAAAAGATAATTCATGCGTGTTTTAAGTCTACGGGCTTGCTTTTAATCGATGCACAATTTGAGCCATTAAGAGAGTTAGAAAAACCACTTCTCCAATCAATCATTAAAAATCATCAAAAGCTGGACGATGCTTTTAGATTACAACAAAAAGAAACTGTGGCAGATGGTTTATCACCGATGATTCAAACAGATACAAATGTGCATATGTTTATCCATTATGAAAATCAACGCCAAATGATAAAGTATGAAGATGGGGCGTTTCGTTTGAGTAAATCTGATGTGACATTTGATGAAGCGACATTATTAGCTGAAATAGATAAAAATCCAAGCATGTTTTCAAATAATGTTGTGACTCGTCCTTTGATGGAAGAATGGCTTTTCAACACGGTTGCATTTATTAGTGGACCGAGTGAAATTAAATATTGGGCTGAGCTGCAAAAAGTCTTTCATGAAATGGACATTGAAATGCCAATTGTATTACCGCGAATGCGCATGACTTACCTCTCACCAAAAGTTGAAAAATTATTGGAAACATATGACTTGGATTTAAGCGAGGTCATTGCTGAAGGTACAGCATCAGCGAAAGCACGCTTTATACGAGCTCAAGCTTCAGATGAAGTTTTAAACGAAATCGCACGTATGCGTGAACAGCAAATCGAATTTTATAAGAAATTAGATGCTATTGTTGGGGAATCAGAAGACAATCATAAGTTGCTAAAGAAAAACCATCAAATTCATACACATCAATATGATTATTTGAAAGCGCGTTATTTAAAAAACATTGAGCGGGAAAATGAAATTAGCATGCGCCATTTTCATATTTTGTCACAAACACTCCATCCAATGGGGGGCTTACAAGAACGTGTTTGGAATCCTCTCCAATTATTGAATCAATTTGGGATAGATATGTTCACATCCTCCACCTTCCCTCCACTTCACTACACATTTGAGCAAATCATTATAAAAACATGATAATATCAAGCTTTTGATAGTGGTTCGATTGAGTCGAACCACTGTTTTTTTATGTCGAATTTGATAAATTTTGGAGATTTTTACAGAATTAGTGGAGGATAGTGGGGAGATGTGGTAAATTATATTTAAGGTGAGGTGAGATAAAATGTTCATGGGCGAATATGAAAATAAATTGGACGCTAAAGGCCGTATGATAGTTCCATCTAAATTTCGTTATGACTTAAATGAACGTTTTATTATCACTAGAGGCCTTGATAAGTGTTTATTCGGTTACACACTTGAAGAATGGCAAACCATTGAAGAAAAAATGAAAGCCTTACCTATGACAAAACGAGACGCACGTAAGTTTATGCGTATGTTCTTCTCTGGTGCGATTGAAGTGGAAATTGATAAACAAGGGAGAATTAATATCCCAGCAAAATTAAGAGAGTATGCAAATCTTGATAAAGAGTGTACGGTCATCGGTGTTTCAAATCGTATTGAAATATGGGACCGAGATACTTGGAATGCTTTCTATGATGAGTCTGAAGAAAGTTTTGAAGAAATTGCAGAAGACTTAATCGATTTTGATTTTTAAATTGGAGGGTTCGCGGTGTTTCACCACATTAGCGTGTTATTAAAAGAAACAGTAGATCAATTGAATATTAAAGAAAATGGCATCTATGTTGATTGCACGTTAGGTGGCGCAGGGCACTCGCAATATCTCTTGAGCCAGTTGTCTGATGAAGGTCGTTTAATTGCGATTGATCAAGATATCACGGCAATTCAACATGCAGAAGAAAAATTACAGCAAGACATTCACAAAGTGACTTTTGTACATAATAATTTTAGAAATTTAGCACAAATTTTAGCGAATTTGAATATTGAAAAAGTAGATGGGATTCTTTATGATCTCGGCGTTTCAAGCCCTCAACTCGATATACCTGAACGTGGATTTAGCTACCAACATAATGCAAAACTTGATATGAGAATGGATCAATCTCAATCTCTTTCCGCCTACGAAGTTGTCAACACGTGGCCGTACGAAGCGTTAGTGAAAATCTTTTTTCGTTATGGGGAAGAAAAATTTTCAAAGCAAATCGCAAGAAAAATTGAAAGTAAACGTGAAGAAAGACCGATTGAAACAACTTTTGACCTTGTTGATTGCATTAAAGAAGGCATTCCTGCAAAAGCAAGGCGAAAAGGGGGACACCCAGCGAAACGTGTTTTTCAAGCGATTCGTATTGCAGTAAATGATGAACTGTCAGCATTTGAAGACTCGTTAGAACAAGCAATTGAGCATGTTAAAGTAAACGGACGCATTTCAGTCATTACATTCCATTCATTAGAAGATCGATTATGTAAACAAATATTTCAAGAATATGAAAAAGGGCCAGAAGTACCGCGGGGGCTTCCGGTAATCCCAGACGCCTATACGCCAAAGCTCAAACGAGTCAATAGAAAACCTATAGTAGCAAGTGATGTAGATTTAGAGGATAACAATCGAGCGAGAAGTGCCAAACTTCGAGTGGCAGAAATTTTAAAATAGAGAGGCGAGAAGAGATATGGCTGTAGAAAGAATTTATGATGCTTATCAACCACAAGTTGAAGAACAACCTAAATTAAGACCGCAAAAAAAGCAAGCGACACATAAACAAACAGTTACAAAGAAAGTTACCGTTAAATTAACACGCTTTGAAAAAATGTTATACATAGCACTTATTACAATTATTGCCGCTATTAGTATCTATATGCTATCTTTAAAAATGGATGCTTACGATACAAGAGGCAAAATTGCAGATTTAGATCAAAAAATTGAAAAACAATCCAGTCAAAATAGCGCATTAAAGTCAGAAACTATGAAAAATGCTTCGTATCAACGCATATATGAAAAAGCCGAAAAACAAGGTATGAGTTTAAAGAACGACAATATAAAGGTAGTGCGTAAAGATGGCGAAACGAAAAATTAAGATTAAAAAAAATAAGCTAGGAGCAGTCCTCCTGATGAGTTTTTTCGGGCTGCTCTTTTTTCTATTGATTTTAAGATATAGTTTTATTATGTTAACCGGCCATTCGTCTGGCGAAGATCTAATTGTACGCGCCAATGAAAAATATTTAGCACATTTAGATCAAGATGCCGAACGAGGAAAGATTTATGACCGAAATAACAAAGTGCTTGCAGAAGATGTCGATAGATTTAGATTAGCGGCTGTTTTGGATAAAAGGGCGAGTAAAGACTCTAAAAAACCAAGACATGTAGTTGATAAGAAAAAAACAGCAAAAGTCCTGGCTAAAGTCATTGATATGCCTGAAAAAGAAATTGAAAAACGACTTAATACTAAAAAAGCGTTCCAAGTTGAATTTGGACGAGCAGGGCAAAACTTAACTTATCATGACAAAGAAATCATTGAGAAAGCCAATTTGCCGGGTATTACGTTATATCCTGAAGTTCAACGATTTTATCCGAATGGTAACTTTGCTTCACATTTAGTAGGGATGGCCCAAAAGGATCCTGATACAGGTGAGTTAAAAGGTGCACTTGGTGTAGAGAAAATTTTTGATAGCTATTTATCAGGTAAAAAAGGTCATTCCTCTTTTACAAAAGATATCTGGGGTTATATTATTCCAAATTCAAAAAATGAAGTTGCACCTAAACGTGGTGATGATGTACATTTGACGATTGATTCAAATATTCAAGTGTTTGTCGAAGAAGCACTCGATGATATGGTCAAACATTATGCCCCAAAAGATGTGTTCGCAGTCGTTATGGATGCTAAAACAGGAGAAATTTTAGCCTATAGCCAACGACCTACTTTTAATCCAGATACAGGTGAAGATTTTGGAAAGAAATGGGCAAATGACTTATATCAAAATACGTATGAACCGGGTTCTACATTTAAAAGCTTTGGTTTAGCAGCAGCAATTCAAGAAGGAAAGTTCAAACCAAATGATAAATATGAATCAGGATACAGAGATATTGAAGGCTCACGTATTTATGACTGGAACAAAAAAGGGTGGGGCAAAATTAGTATGAGTTTAGGTTTTACATACTCATCTAACACCCTCATGATGACACTTCAAGATCTTGTGGGTGCTGACAAAATGCAATCTTGGTACGAAAAATTTGGTTTTGGAAAATCCACAGGTAGCCTATTTGATGGTGAACAAAAAGGAAATATTGCTTGGGAAAACAAGTTAATGCAAAAAACATCAGCGTTCGGTCAATCAACAACAGTGACGCCTGCGCAAATGTTGCAAGCTCAATCCGCATTTTTTAACAAAGGTGAAATGTTACGCCCTTATTTTATTCAATCCATTATGAACCCAGTTTCTAATCAAACATTCTTTGAAGGTAAACGTGAGGTAGCGGGTAAACCGATTACGCCTGAAACTGCGAAAAAAGTGGATAAACAATTGGATGAAGTCGTGAACAGTGAAGATAGTCACGCTAAAAACTATCGTATCGATGGCTATCGTATCGGCGGTAAAACAGGAACTGCCCAAGTTGCCGATCCGGACAATGGCGGTTATGTCAAAGGGCCTAACCCATACTTTGTAAGCTTTATGGGACACGCACCAAGCAACAATCCACGTGTCGTTGTTTATGCCGGTATGAGTCTCGCTCAAAAAAATGACCAAGAAGCATACGAAATGGGTGTCAGCAAAGCTTTTAATCCAATCATGAAACACACTTTACAATATTTAAACGTTGATAACAATGAAGTGAATGACAAATCAACAATCAATAAAGTGCCAGATGTTAAAAATAGTAATGTGCAACGTGCCGAAGACGAAATTAAAGGTAAAAAATTGAATCCAGTCGTTATCGGTAATGGGGACAAAGTGATTAACCAAAGTCCTTCTTCAAACGCAAAACTATTACCTAACAGTCATGTATTACTGATGACAGATGGTGATATGACAATGCCAGATATGACAGGTTGGACACGTGATGATATTGTTGCATTTGAGTCATTAACAGGTATTGAAGTCAAAGTTAAAGGTAGTGGATTTGTAAAATCACAATCTCAGTCTCCACAATCTGCAATTGATAAGAAAAGCAAAATTGAAGTTTCGCTTGAGTCTGAAAATACAGAATAGCTGAATGGAAGAACTATCATTCTTGAATAAGGCGCACATTGGAGTGAGGAGAGGACAAGGGCTTGAAATCCTTTCCTTCATCTCCGCCTTGTAAAATATGATTGTTTAGATTTAAGTTGAATGAAGGAAGAACAACATCTTTTAAACAAATGAAGGTAAAAAATGAATGAAAGATAGAGGAGAATAATATGGGAATTTTCAGCGCAATCATCGCATTTATCATTACTGCAGTTTTAGTTCCAATACTCATACCAACTTTAAAGAGGATGAAATTTGGACAAAGTATTCGTGAAGAAGGTCCTCAAAGTCATATGAAGAAAACAGGTACACCAACGATGGGTGGATTAACATTTTTAATTGGTGCAATTGTTACAACGATTATTGCAAGTGTATTTGTAGAACCAGCAAGTCCGTTGCTGTTACTGCTCTTTGTCACAATTGGTTTTGGCTTAATTGGCTTTATTGACGACTATATCATTGTAGTGAAGAAAAACAATCAAGGTTTAACAAGTAAACAGAAGTTTTTAGCACAAATCGCTATCGCAGTTATATTTTTTGTCGTGGCAAAAGTGTTTAATGCATTTGACTTCTCAACTAATCTGAATTTACCTTTCACGGATATCAGTATTCCTTTATCGTATGCCTATGTTATATTTATCATTTTTTGGCAAGTTGGTTTTTCTAATGCAGTAAATCTAACTGACGGCTTAGACGGATTAGCCACAGGTCTTTCTATTATTGGATTTACAATTTACGCAATTATGAGTTTCGTATTAGAGCAACCTTCAATTGGTGTATTTTGTATGATTATGGTTGCGGCGCTTGCAGGCTTTTTGCCTTATAATATTAATCCTGCAAAAGTGTTTATGGGAGATACAGGTAGCTTGGCATTAGGCGGTATTTTCGCGACGATTTCAATTATGTTGAATCAAGAATTGTCACTCTTATTAGTTGGGTTTGTTTTTGTCATTGAAACTTTATCAGTAATGATACAAGTGACATCTTTTAAATTAACAGGTAAACGTATATTTAAAATGAGTCCACTTCATCATCACTTTGAACTTGTTGGTTGGAGCGAATGGAAAGTCGTTACTGTATTTTGGTCAGTAGGTTTAATTACAGGCTTAATTGGCTTGTGGATTGGAGTGAGTTAATTGATTAACTATACAGGGCTAAAGGGTAAAAAAGTACTCGTTATTGGGTTAGCAAAAAGTGGCTACGAAGCTGCTAAGTTATTACATCGTCTTGGTGCAGAGGTCACGGTTAATGATGGGAATGACGTTTCGCAAGACGCGCATGCTAGAGATTTAGAAGATATCGGGATTAATATCGTGAGTGGTTCGCATCCACTGGCCTTATTAGATGAAGCCCCAATTATTTTTAAAAACCCGGGAATACCGTATACAGTCCCAATTATCCAAGAAGCACAGAAACAAGGATTGAAAGTCTTAACAGAAGTTGAATTAAGTTATTTAATTTCTGAAGCGCCGATTATTGGGATTACAGGAACAAACGGAAAAACGACGGTCACTTCGTTGATTGGTGACATGTTTAGTAAAAGTAGAGAAAATGGCAGACTAGCAGGAAATATTGGCTATGTTGCTTCAAAAGTCGCTCAAGAAGTACGTGCAGATGAATATCTCGTTACAGAGCTGTCCTCATTTCAATTGTTAGGTATTGAGCATTACCGCCCGCATATCGCGATTATTACAAATATCTACTCAGCACATCTTGATTTCCATGAAAATCTTGAAAATTATCAAAATGCTAAAAAGCGTATTTTTCAGAACCAAACAGAAAGTGACTATTTGATTTTCAATTATCATCAACGCCATTTGATTGATGTCTCAAAAGTTAAAGCAAAAATTTTATATTTTTCTACACAACATGAAGTTGAAGGTATTTATGTAAAAGATCAATATATTGTCTATAATGGCGTTCGTATTATTCATTTGGATGACATCGTATTGCCAGGCGAACATAACCTTGAAAATATTTTAGCGGCTGTTATGGCTGCGATATTAGCAGGTGTGTCAGTAAGCGCGATTATTCAGTCATTAACTACTTTTTCAGGCATCGAACACCGCTTGCAGTATATCGGTAATAATAAAACGAATAAATATTACAATGACTCTAAAGCAACGAATACGTTAGCGACTCAATTTGCTTTAAATTCATTTAAGCAACCTATTATTTGGTTGTGTGGTGGTTTAGACCGAGGCAATGATTTTGATGATTTAATTCCTTATATGTCGAATGTTAGAGTTATGGTAACCTTTGGTGAAACGCAAGAAAAGTTTGTTAAACTAGGAGAGAGTCAAGGCAAATACGTAATCCGAGCAGTAGATGTTTCAGATGCTGTCGCTAAAGTACAAGATATTATTGAGCCAAACGATGTTGTATTATTATCACCAGCATGTGCAAGTTGGGATCAATATGATACCTTTGAACAGCGCGGTGAGAACTTTATTAAAGCGTTTCGTGAACATTTGCCATCACATTAAAGGATGTGACATTGTATGACGGAAAATAAGGTACCAAGAATTGATAATGAATATTTAAAAGAAAAACGTAAGAAGCAATTGGTAAAACGCCGGCGTAGGCAACGGTATATCGTTATTGTTTTACTCATTGTAGTCATACTGATTCTCTTATATATGTTTACACCGATAAGTAAAATTAAAGATGCTGAAATACATGGAAACCATTATATTTCTGATCAAGAAATCACAAAAGCACTAAAAATTAATAAGCACCCAAGAATTTATGCTTATGCTGCGAGTGACGCGGAACAAAGAATTGAAAAAGAAGATTTAGTCGATACCGTTTCTATTCATAAAGGTTTGTTTAATCATCTCACAGTTGACGTTAAAGAACATGAAATTATTGGTGTAACATCTGAGAAATCTAAAACGGTGCCTATTATTGAAAGTGGCAAAGTGTTAAAAGATTTTAAAGGAGAAATACCGAATGAAGCCCCATACTTGGAAGGATTCAAAGGCGATGATAAAAAAGATATCATCACAGCGCTTCACAAAATGGATCGCACAACACGGGGACAAATTTCAGAAATTGTAAGTACACCGCAAAAAAATCAACCGGATTTGATTAAACTTTATATGAGAGATGGCATTGAAGTGGTAGGTAAGATTAAAACTATAGCCGATAAACTCAAGTATTATCCAAGCATGTCTCAAGCACTAGAAAAAGATGAATCGGGTCATTTGAAAAAATCTGGATTCATAGATTTATCAGTGGGTGCTACATTTATACCTTATGAAAATGTTAAAAATGAAAAAGGCAGTTCGGCAAGTGCGAAAGAAGTTCAAAGTGGCACAGCAATTGAAGATGAAGCAAAAGACGATTTGCAAAAAGCGTTAAATAAAATTAAAGATGATAAAGACGACAAAGATAACAGTGATAGCGAAGAAACAAAAGACAACCCAAAAGATTCCTAAGCAAGATTAAAAAAGCGATGATTTGAATTGAAATCGTAGCATTAGCTTTTTTCAATTCAATCATTTGTTGTCGTCATTGACTCAAAAAATGAGAATAAACTTGTAGTCATTTGTGTTGTTTGATAAAAGGATTTGGATGAATTTAATTCAAAGTATGCTTGCGAATTCATATTCTTAAAAAATGAAGTGCAATATTTGAATTATATTTTTTAAATCTCCTACTAAAGTCTTATGAAAAAGTTGAAAATCCAATGTGTTTATAGTTCACATTGATAGTTTGTTATTGTACACTTATAATAGTGTAATTATGTAAAGAAATGTCAGGAGGTGCCTATCTATGGAAGAGCATTATTATGTTAGTGTAGATATCGGCTCATCAAGCGTGAAAGCGATTGTTGGTGAAAAATTTCATAACGGAATTAATGTGATAGGTACAGGGCAGACCTATACGAGTGGAATTAAAAATGGTTTGATTGATGATTTTGATATTGCAAAACAAGCGATTAAAGACACAATTAAGAAAGCATCAATAGCATCAAGTGTTGATATTAAAGAAGTTTTTTTAAAGTTACCCATTGTAAGTACAGAGGTTTTTGATGAAACAAACAAAATTGAGTTTCACAAAGATACAGAAATTAATGGGACACATATTGAAGAAGTACTCGACGGTATTCGTGAGAAAAATGCCGAACCTGGAACGGATGTCATTAATACGTTCCCAATTCGATTTATTGTTGATGATGACAATGAAGTTTCTGATCCGAAAGAACTTGTCGCACGTCATTCACTTCAAGTGGATGCTGGTGTCATCGCGATCAATAAATCCATTTTAATTAATACGATTAAATGTGTTGAATCTTGTGGCGTAGATGTTTTAGATGTCTATTCAGATTCACTCAACTATCGTTCGGTTTTAACACCTACTGAACGCGAACTTGGTGCTTGTGTCATCGATATCGGTGAAGATCTTACACAAATTGCATTTTATGAACGCGGTGAATTAGTTGATGCAGATGTCGTCTTTAAGGCGGGACGTCGCATTACAGAAGACATCGCAAAATTTTTAAACACTACATATGAAACAGCTGAGAAGATTAAGCAACAATATGGACATGCATTTTATGACTCAGCTTCAGATCAAGATGTATTCAGTGTTGAACAGCTTGATTCTGATGAACCTGCACAATTCACTCAAAAAGAATTAAGTGATGCGATTGAAGCACGTGTAGAAGAAATATTCTTTGATGTTTTTGATATTTTAGCAGAATTAGGATTAAACAAAGTAAACGGTGGTTTTGTCGTAACCGGTGGCTCTGCTAACTTACTAGGTGTAAAAGAATTACTACAGGATATGGTCAGCGAAAAAGTGCGTATTCATACACCGTCACAAATGGGAGTAAGAAAACCAGAATTTTCTTCAGCAATTTCGACAATTTCTAGTAGTATTGCTTTCGATGAGTTATTAGATTATGTTACAATAAGTAATCATGATAATGAAGAAATTGAAGAAGAGATTATTGAAAGCGATTCAAAACGACAAGAACCTAAAGTAGGTGGATTTGAATCATTTTTCAAGAAAAAATCGAAAAAACAACCACAAGAAACTTCAAAATCAGAACATGTTGAAGAAGATACTTCGGTAGAGGTATTTGAAGACGATGTAGACCGAAATGAACAAGCGCAACCAAAACAAGAAGAGAGCAAGTTTAAAAAGATAATGAAATCACTGTTTGATTGATTGGCTACAAAGATTAGGAGGAAATTTAAATGTTAGAATTTGAACAAGGATTTAATCATTTAGCGACACTTAAAGTCATCGGTGTCGGCGGTGGCGGTAACAACGCTGTGAATCGAATGATTGACCACGGTATGAACAACGTTGAATTTATTGCGATTAACACGGATGGACAAGCTTTAAACTTATCTAAAGCAGAATCTAAAATCCAAATTGGTGAAAAACTTACACGTGGCTTAGGTGCAGGTGCTAACCCTGAAATCGGTAAAAAAGCTGCCGAAGAGTCAAGAGAGCAAATTGAAGATGCCATTCAAGGTGCAGATATGGTGTTTGTTACTGCCGGTATGGGTGGCGGTACTGGAACAGGTGCTGCGCCAGTTGTAGCCAAAATCGCTAAAGAAATGGGTGCATTAACAGTCGGTGTTGTAACGCGTCCATTTGGCTTTGAAGGCCGTAAACGTCAAACACAAGCAGCCGCTGGTGTTGAAGCAATGAAAGCAGCAGTTGATACATTAATCGTTATTCCGAACGATCGTTTATTAGATATCGTTGATAAGTCTACACCAATGATGGAAGCATTCAAAGAAGCAGATAACGTATTACGTCAAGGTGTTCAAGGTATTTCTGACTTAATCGCTGTATCTGGTGAAGTTAACCTTGACTTTGCAGACGTTAAAACTATTATGTCTAACCAAGGTTCAGCATTGATGGGTATCGGTGTGTCATCAGGTGAAAACAGAGCAGTAGAAGCTGCTAAAAAAGCGATTTCTTCTCCATTACTTGAGACTTCAATTGTGGGTGCGCAAGGTGTGTTAATGAATATCACTGGTGGCGAATCATTATCACTATTTGAAGCACAAGAAGCTGCTGATATTGTTCAAGATGCAGCAGATGAAGATGTTAACATGATCTTCGGTACGGTGATTAACCCTGAGCTACAAGATGAAATTGTAGTAACAGTGATTGCGACTGGTTTTGAAGATAAACCATCATCTCATGCACGTAAACAAGGTCATTCTGGTTTTGGCGCAAGTGCATCACAAACTGCACCAAAAGAATCAAGTTTCGGTAGCCACAATGCACCAGCAACTTCTCAAGAAAAAGAAGTTGAAAGCGGACGTAGTCATACAACAGCGGACGATGATATTCCAAGTTTTATTCGTAACAGAGAAGAAAGACGTTCAAGAAGAACACGTCGTTAATTGTGTATACGTTGATATATGAAATACACTTAAATGTGTAGTGAACTGCTAGGACAATTGTCATTTCTTCATTGTCCTAGCTTTTTTAATGGCATCTTAATTTAAAGCGCTTTACATTTATTCATAAAGGAGTGATTTTTATGGATTTATTCGTTGAAAAACCGCATCATCTCAGTTATCAGCCTAGTTTAGGACATGGTGTTCATATTGGTATAACAACACGACAAGGTGGTTTAAGTGCTTATCCTTCTGATGCCTTTAACATGGCAAGATATGTTGAAGACAAAGCTGAAAACATTACAAAGCATCAAGAAATGCTGGGTCAAGAAATAGGTTTTTCCCCTGAAAACTGGGTTTTTCCAATTCAAACGCATGAAGCTAAAGTATTAGAAGTATCAAAAGAGGATCGAGGTAAAAATATAGAAGCATTATCGAATGATGTATTATTCGGTGTGGATGGGTTATATACGTATGATACAGATACGGTTTTAACTATGTGCTTTGCAGACTGTGTACCGATTTATTTTTACAGTCCAAAACATCATTATATTGCGCTAGCACACGCTGGATGGCGTGGGACAGTAGCAACGATTGTGCACCGTGTACTAGATCAGTTTCCTTTTGATTATAAAGATATTTATGTGGTGATTGGGCCTGCGACATCGAATAGTTATGAGATTAACGATGATATATTGAAAAAATTTCAAAACTTGCCTATCCCAATTGAGGCATATGTTGAGACGAGAGATACAGACAGACACGGCATCGACTTGAAATATGCCAATCAATTGTTATGTGAGTATTATGGCGTTCCTAAAGCAAATATATATCTTACCGATTATTCGACATCCAAAGACTTAGAACGCTTCTTTTCGTATCGTGTAGAAAAAGGTAATACGGGAAGAATGTTAGCATTTATTGGTCAATCATCGAATGAAAGAGGGAATGAATAAATGTCAGTAAAATCGAATTTAGAGGAAATTCAACAAGAGATACGAGAACACGCACATCAGAGAGACGACGAAACATTACCAAACGTGATTGCAGTGACGAAATATGTTACAATAGAGCGAGCTATAGAAGCATATGAAGCTGGTCTTCGGCACTTTGGTGAAAATCGTATTGAAGGCTTTTTGGAAAAGAAAGCAGCATTACCTGATGATGTAAAAATGCATTTTATCGGTTCATTACAATCACGTAAAGTGAAAGATGTCATCGATGAAATAGACTATTTACATGCATTAGATCGTCAAAGTTTAGCTAAAGAGATTAGCAAACGTGCACATCATAAAATTAAATGCTTTGTCCAAGTGAATGTCTCAGGCGAAACATCGAAACATGGTATATCACTTGATGACGTCATTCCATTTATTGAAATGTTAAAAGACTATCGTTATATTCATGTTGTCGGATTAATGACAATGGCACCTTATACTGACGATACAGCATACTTAAAATCAATTTTCGAAAAACTTAAAATTAAACGCGATGAAGTCCAAGCAATGAATCTAACACATGCGCCATGTACCGAATTATCAATGGGTATGAGCAATGATTTCCATATTGCTACGGAAGCAGGTGCGACATTTGTGAGAATTGGAACGCGTCTAGTAGGAAAAGAGGAGTGAATCCATTGGCTATTAAAGATCTGTTTAACGGTTTTTTCTCAATCGAAGAAGATGATGATGAATTCATTGAAGAAGAAGAGCGTCGTCAAGAACGTGAGCAGCAATCACATAATGCACAGCAACCGGCAAAACAGCAAAGTGAGAGACCTCGTGCAATTCAATCTGTGCCTAATAAACGACAAACTACGCGTATGAAGTCTTCTCAAAATGATAAGCAATACCAAGTTGCACAAAAACAAGAGCAAGGGAATGTGGTGAGTATGAATCAAGCCCAAGAGAATTATCAAAGTGGTAATTCAAAAATGTGTTTATTTGAACCACGCGTATTTTCAGATACACAGGATATTGCAGACGAGTTGAAAAACCGTCGTGCAACACTTGTTAATCTTCAACGCATTGACCCAGTATCAGCAAAACGTATCATAGACTTTTTAAGTGGTACAGTTTATGCTATCGGAGGAGATATACAACGTGTGGGTGCGGATATTTTTCTATGTACACCTGACAATGTCGAAGTTGCGGGTAGTATTACAGATCATATCGAATCCATGGGAAATCATTATGAATAAGGGAGAATTCTATGAGTATACAGTTAATCACGACAATCTTTAATTTTCTTTTATTTTTGGTCGAAGCTTATACATTTGGTATGATTATTTATATTTTCATGTCTTGGCTTCCAGGCGCACGTGAAAGTGTCGTAGGTCGCTTTATGGCTAAAATATATGAGCCTTTTTTAGAACCATTTAGAAGAATAATACCGCCACTCGGTTTTATCGATATATCACCGATTGTCGCATTTATCGTACTGAATTTATTTCAACGTGGACTTCGATCCATTTTTAATTTAATCATTAATCATTTTTATTAGTATGAGTATACCGACAAGGTCGTATGTCTCATGAATGAAAAATGTACTGTGTTTCAAATTACTGAGATTGTCGATAATCTTATTTGTTTCGACATGTGTTAGAAGTGTGTTGTATGAATCACATATCACTAATTCAATAATTTGTTTAGGCGTTTCTCAATGGCGGATTGAGAAACGTTTTTGACATTTTAAGAAGAAATGAAGAGCGTAATTTTCTCATAATGAGATAATCAAGGTACTTTAGATTATCATTAGCCATTTACCATTAATCAGTATTACGCTATCGGTTATATAAGCTTAACTTAATCGATACATCAAAAAAGGTGTTGAACAGAAATCTAGCTGATTTCGTAGTTCAACGTCTTTTTTAGTTTGTGCGTTTAATCATGAATTGATGGATGTGAACGACACTTTTGCTATCAATCATTAAAGAACTTGAAGTTAATGAATTGAATGAGAAGCTTCTTCTTTATTAAAATGCGAAATTAATGATAAAATTAATAGGAAATATTTTATTCGTGACTTATTTAATTGAAGCGCGATGAAAATGGATGTATTAATATGAAAAGGAGTTCCATCTTTGGATATTTATCAACATTTTAGACCTGAGGAACATGAACAAATCGATTATTTATTAGATAAAGTAAGGCAGGCTGAAACACAGTATGCGCCTGTGTTAACACACTTTTTAGATCCACGTGGTCAATATATGTTGCAAGTGATTGTAGGTAGTTTTAGTGATTTGCATGTGACTTTTAATGGTGGACATCAAGCTGAAAGGTGCCGTGCTGTAATTGCGCCGACTTATTTTGAACCCACTTTGGATGATTTTGAAATCAGTTTAATTGAAATCCACTATCCTTCAAAATTTGTGACGATTCAACATCAACATGTTTTAGGAACATTAATGTCATTAGGGATTGAACGTGAACAAGTGGGCGATATTATTGTTGCGGATCGAATACAATTCGTTTTGACAAAACAACTGGAATCGTATATCATGTTAGAATTAACACGTATTAAAGGGGCTACGATTAAACTTAATGTTATCCCGTTTGAAGATATGGTACAATCAGAAGCGTATTGGGAGACACATGAAGCAACAGTCAGTGCAACACGCCTTGATGTCGTTTTAAAAGAAATGATCAGAAAGTCACGTACCATAGCGAAAACTTATATTCAACGTAAGCGTGTCAAAGTCAACCACACATTGATTGAGGCAGCTGATTTTCAGCTTCAAGCTGGGGATTTATTATCAATACAAGGATATGGACGCGCTAAAGTGGTTGAAATAGGGAGTCGTACTAAAAAAGATAAACTAAGAATCACCTATCAAACTTTATTTAAATAGTGTATGATGGAGGAGGGCAATTTATGGCTTTTACACCAAGCGAGATTAAAAATAAATCGTTTACGCGTATTAAAAATGGCTTTGAACCTGAAGAAGTTGAACAATATTTAGAACGGTTGAGTCAAGAACTTGAGCGTTTAAGAGAAGATAAAAAGCAATTAGAAAATGTGTTAAAAGAACGCGACTCACATATTCAATCTTTTAAAGATGTTGAAAAATCAGTCGGAGAAGCAATTGTGAGTGCCCAAAGAGCGGCAGATGAAACCAAAGCAGCTGCACAAAAAGAGCATGATGCGATGATTCAAAAAGCACAAGCAGAGGCAAATCGAATTGTAAACGATGGTTTAGAAAAAGCACGTCGTTTATCTTTCCAAACTGAAGATATGAAGCGACAATCGAAAATTTTCCGTTCTCGCTTTAGAATGCTTGTTGAAGCGCAGCTAGATTTATTAAAAAATGATGATTGGGACTATCTCCTTAATTATGATTTAGATGCGCAACAAGTAACTGAGGAAAACTTCCAACATTTAAACCAACAAGATATCACAGCACAAGAGCAACAGGCTGCTCAAAATAACAATGAGAAGCCACAATCAGATGAAAACGAAACAACACAATCTAAAGATGAAACAGACAAGTAAGAAAAGATAAGCATGGATACAGCGAATTAGGGAGAGTGAGAGCCTAATAGATGTCCTTTTCTTATATCACTGTTTTGTTGAATATTAATAAATTTTTGAGAGAACTCTAAGCTGAGTTAATCAGGGTGGTACCGCGGTCAGTCCGTCCCTGTTATTGAGCTTAGAGTTCTTTTTCAGTTAAAGGAGTGTAATGTCAAATGGACTACAAAGATACTTTATTAATGCCAAAAACAGATTTTCCTATGCGTGGGGGTCTTCCTAATAAAGAACCTCAACTTCAACAAAAATGGAAAGAGCAAGATTTGTATCATAAAATTCTTAAGAAAAATGAAGGGAATCCATCATACATTTTGCATGATGGTCCACCGTATGCAAACGGAAGCGTTCATATGGGGCACGCTTTAAATAAAATTTTGAAAGACTTCATTACGCGTTATAAATCGATGCAAGGTTTCTATACACCGTATGTTCCAGGTTGGGATACACATGGTTTACCAATCGAACAAGCATTAACTAAAAAAGGCGTAAAACGTAAAGAAATGTCAATTTCAGAATTTCGTGATCGTTGCCAAGCTTTCGCTATGGAACAAATTGAAATTCAGAAAAAAGACTTTGAGCGTTTAGGTATTAATGGCGATTTCCAAAATCCTTATATTACATTGAAACCTGAATTTGAAGCAGCTCAAATTCGTTTATTCGGTGAAATGGCAGATAAAGGTCTAATTTATAAAGGGAAAAAACCGGTTTATTGGTCACCTTCTAGTGAATCATCATTAGCAGAAGCAGAGATTGAATATCATGATAAACGTTCTGCATCCATCTACGTTGCTTTTGATGTTAAAGACGGAAAAGGTGTTGTTGATGAAGACGCTAAATTTATTATTTGGACAACAACGCCTTGGACATTACCATCTAATGTTGCGATTACTGTTCATCCTGAATTAACTTATGTCCAAATGAATGTAAATGGGACGAAGTATATTATTGCAGAAGCACTTGTTGATAGTGTTGTGGAGCAATTAGGTTGGGATAAAGAGACAATTGTACGTGAGCAAGATTTTAAAGGCTCAGAGCTTGAGTATGTTGAGGCACAACATCCTTTCATTGACCGTATTTCCTTAGTCATCAACGGTGAACATGTCACTACAGATGCGGGTACAGGATGTGTTCATACTGCACCTGGACATGGTGAAGATGACTATATCGTTGGTCAAAAATATGGTTTAGATGTGATTAGTCCTGTCGATGCTAAAGGTGTGTTCACAGCAGAAGCAGGTCAGTTTGAAGGTATGTTTTATGATAAAGCTAACAAAGCTATTACAGAATTGTTAACTGAAAAAGGTGCTTTATTGAAACTCGAATTTATTACACATAGTTACCCTCACGATTGGCGTACGAAAAAACCAGTTATTTTCCGTGCAACACCGCAATGGTTTGCATCAATTTCGAAAGTACGTCAAGATATTTTAGATGCGATTGATAATACGCAATTCAAAGTTGAATGGGGTAAAACACGTATTTATAACATGATTCGTGACCGTGGTGAGTGGGTCATTTCGCGTCAACGTGTTTGGGGTGTGCCTTTACCAGTTTTTTATGCTGAAAATGGCGACATCATTATGACAAAAGAAACGGTGTACCACGTTGCGGATTTATTTGAAAAACACGGTTCAAATATCTGGTTTGAAAAAGATGCGAAAGACTTATTACCTGAAGGATTTACTCATCCTGGCAGTCCAAATGGTGTGTTTACTAAAGAAGAAGATATTATGGATGTGTGGTTTGACTCAGGTTCTTCTCATAGAGGCGTACTTGAAACACGTCCTGAGCTTAGTTTTCCAGCTGACTTATACTTAGAAGGTAGTGACCAATATCGCGGTTGGTTTAACTCATCAATTACAACAGCTGTCGCAACGCGTGGTGTGGCACCTTACAAAATGTTACTTTCTCATGGTTTCGTGATGGATGGAGAAGGTAAAAAGATGAGTAAATCATTAGGAAATGTGACTGCCCCAGATACAGTTGTAAAACAAAAAGGTGCAGATATCGCACGTCTTTGGGTAAGTTCGGTTGACTATCTTGCAGATGTTCGTATTTCTGATGAGATTCTTAAGCAAGTGGCGGATGTTTACCGTAAAATCAGAAACACATTACGTTTCTTATTAGGTAATGTGAATGATTTTAATCCTACAACAGATCGCATTGCAGAAGCCGATTTATTGGAAGTGGATCGTTATGTTTTACATCGCTTAAGAGAATTTACAGCGAGTACTTTAGATCATTATGAGCACTTTGATTACCTTGATATTTATCAAGAAGTTCAAAACTTTATTAATGTTGAACTTAGTAACTTCTACTTAGATTATGGTAAAGACATTTTATATATTGAAAAACGTGACGCACACAAACGTCGTAGTATGCAAACTGTACTTTTCGAGATTTTAGTTAATATGACAAAATTACTAGCACCGATTATTCCACATACAGCAGATGAAGTTTGGTCACATATTGAACATGTTGAAGAAGAAAGTGTACATTTAACGAATATGCCTGAAAAAGAAGCTGTAGATCAAGCCTTGCTTGATAAATGGGGCCAATTTATGGCACTGCGTGATGACGTTAACCGTGCATTAGAAGCAGCGAGAAATGAAAAAACAATTGGTAAATCTTTAGAAGCAAAAGTAAAAATTGGTAATAGCCCTTCATTTGATACAGTTGAATTTTTAGAAGGCTTTGAAGATTTACATCAACTCTTTATCGTTTCTCAAGTCGAAGTTGTGGATGCACCTCAAGGTGAAGTTTATCAACATGGAACAATCGAAATCGTTCATGCAGAAGGTCAAAAATGTGAACGTTGTTGGAATTATAGTAAATCTTTAGGTACAGTTGCTGGCTTATCTGGATTATGTCCACGATGCCAAGCGGTTGTGAAGACACTATAAGTTAACGTTGGCTTTAAGACAGGAGTCATTTGGCAGTAATTCGATGCATTCTGTTAACTAAAGTCGCCTTATTTGAAAATCAAATATAGCTCACACTATTAACCTTCTAATAACACAAAAATGTTATTGGGAGGTTAATTTATGAAAAAGTAAGCTTCATCTATTTGAATCTATTTTTTCATTATTGTTTTAATTATTCCTTTCGTTTTGAAACAAAGTGGTTATTCAACTTTCACTAATGACGTGTACTTTATTAAGTAAATAGAGAGTATCGTTTACCGTACTTTTTTATATCGTGTTATAATGTAACGGTGATTAAAAGAAAGGAAAAATAATATGAAACGACAATATTATCTCGGGCTTTCAATATTTATAGTGGTTTTGATTTTGATTGCCGATCAAGTAACTAAATTTGTGATTCGGACACAAATGGCAGTAGGTGAATCATTTAATGTGATTCCTCACTTTTTATCTATCACATCACATCGAAATAATGGCGCAGCTTGGGGCATATTAAGTGGTAAAATCACATTCTTTTACATTATTACAGTCATCATTCTCATTGCTTTAGTTGTATTTTTTATTAAAGAAGCTAAAAATCAAATGATGATGCAAATTGCGATAAGCTTACTTTTTGCGGGTGCATTAGGTAATTTTATTGATCGTGTCCGTACAGGAGAAGTTGTAGACTTTGTAGATACGGTCATATTTGGATATGATTTCCCAATTTTTAATATTGCTGATGCAAGTTTAACGATAGGTGTTATTTTGCTTGTGATTATATTACTTAAAGATCAGAACCAAAAAGGTGAGGTGTAACAATGGAAAAATATGAATTTACAATTGATAACGAAGCCCACCATTTACAACGTATAGACAAAATTTTGCCGGAATTTAACTCAGAGTGGTCTCGCAGTCAAATACAAGATTGGATTAAAGAAGGCTTAGTTCAAGTGAATGGGAAAACCATTAAATCCAATTATAAACTTAAAACAGGAGATCACATAGAAGTAACGGAAAAAGAAGTGGTAGAGGCAGATATACAACCGGAAAATTTAAACTTAGATATTTATTATGAAGATGAAGATGTCGCAATCGTCTATAAACCTAAAGGGATGGTCGTTCATCCATCAGCAGGACACTACTCAGGGACGCTTGTAAATGGTTTGATGTATCAAATTAAAAACTTATCAGGCATTAATGGTGAAATTCGACCTGGGATTGTGCATCGTATCGACAAAGACACGTCGGGTTTATTAATGGTTGCTAAAAATGACGTGGCACATCGAAGTCTTGTTGAACAATTAATGGCTAAAACGGTTACGCGTAAATATACAGCGCTTGTCCATGGTCATATTCCACATGAATTTGGCACGATAGATGCGCCCATAGGACGAAATAAAAACGATAGACAGGCGATGGCAGTTGAAGATGACGGAAAAGAGGCTGTTACGCATTTTAATGTAATAGAAAATTTTAAAAACTACACATTAGTCGAATGTCAATTAGAAACAGGACGTACACACCAAATTCGTGTTCATATGAAATATATCGGTTATCCGCTTGTAGGGGATCCTAAATATGGTCCTAAGAAAACGTTAGACATCGGAGGTCAAGCGTTACATGCAGGTGTGATTGGATTTAATCATCCGCGTACAGGAGCGTATATTGAACGTGTAGCACCGTTACCCGAAACGTTTGAACAATTATTAGCACAATTAAGAAAAGAAGAGAAATAAGCTTAATTGCAGAGCGAATAATAATGATAATGGATGTGATTGACATCAAAAGGTCTAATAGTGAATTTTTCTATCACGCATCACAATTATAAAATTAGAAAACTTACTATATAGGCTTTACAAGTCCTGTAAAAAGCGTTACCATTGTTTTAAGAAAAAATTATAAAAACAAACGTCTTTAATTTAGAGTCCTGTGAGGCTCAAAAGACATGAATAGAGAATGTAAAAATCTTTTCAATCCTAATAAGAATGTGTTTTAAACGTACGAGAGACGTTAAAATGTTTCGATAGGGATATGACGAATTTTGCTTATTCTAAACTCGTGTCTATTAAAGACACGAGTTTTTTGTTAGGAGTGAATAATGTTGGTTGAACGTGTGATTTTAGATGAATCGGCGATAAATCGTACGCTAACACGTATTGCTCATGAAATCTTAGAATATAATAAAGGATCAGACAATTTAGCGTTACTTGGTATTAAAACGCGTGGAGAGTATCTGGCAAAACGTATTCAACAAAAGATTCAACAAATTGAAGAAGTCGAAGTCCCAACTGGCACGATTGATATTACTGACTTTCGAGATGACATTGATGCAAGAAGTCAACAGTTAAATAAGACTTTTGAAATTAATGCAGACCTAACGAATCGCGTGGTCATCATCGTGGATGATGTTTTATACACAGGTCGAACAGTTAGAGCCTCACTTGATGCGATTTTAATGTATACAAGACCTAAAAAGATAGGCCTTGCTACACTGGTCGATCGTGGTCATCGGGAGTTACCAATACGCGCTGACTTTGTTGGTAAAAATATACCGACTTCACATGAAGAATCTGTCAGTGTTTATTTAAATGAAATTGATCAACGCAATGCCGTTGTCATCACATAAAGCCTTTTAATTCAGTACGAGAGACTGACAAAGGACGAGCACATCCTATTTGTATTCATTTTATGCTATTCAAATGTTGTATTTGTAAAAGTGATAATGAATAAAATGTAAAGATGTCAAACCTCAGTCTCTTACCTTAAAAAAGGTGAAGAGACTTTTTTTATGCGAAAGGAAGAAAACTATGGAAAACGATCAAATGTTTAAACGTACCGTTCAACCGGTACTCGATGTGAATGAAAGACCAAAAGCGGGGCAGTGGGCATTTTTAAGTTTACAGCACTTGTTTGCGATGTTTGGTGCCACGGTACTTGTTCCGTTTCTCACTGGACTTCCAGTATCATCGGCCTTGCTTGCTTCAGGAATTGGTACATTATTCTACATATTAATAACGAAAGGAAAGATTCCTGCATACTTAGGCTCAAGTTTTGCTTTTATTACACCGATTATTACAGGTTTGAGCACAAATAGCTTAGGCGATATGCTTGTCGCCTTATTCATGAGTGGTGTGATGTACGTCATTATTGGGATTGCCATTAAGTTAAGCGGTATTAACTGGTTAATGCATCTCTTACCACCCGTTGTAGTCGGTCCTGTCATTATGGTTATTGGTCTTAGTCTTGCACCAACTGCTGTTAATATGGCGATGTTTGAAAATGCAGGAGATATGAAAGGCTACAACCTCAGTTATATTGCAGTTGCAGGCATTACATTATTAGTGACTTTGATTATTCAAGGATTTGCGAAAGGCTTCTTTTCTCTAATTCCTGTACTCATAGGTATTGTCGTGGGATATATTACAGCGATTATATTTGGAATAGTGGACTTTAAACCAGTTGAAAAAGCAGCATGGTTCCAGTTCCCGGATATTTACTTACCATTTGCTGATTATCATCCTTCCATTCATCTCGGTTTGATTACCATCATGTTGCCCATTGTATTTGTAACAGTAAGTGAACATATTGGTCATCAAATGGTCATCAATAAAATCGTAGGACGTAATTTCTTCGAAGATCCAGGCTTACATCGTTCAATCATTGGCGACGGGGTTTCAACAATGTTTTCAAGCATTATCGGTGGACCACCAAGTACAACTTACGGAGAAAACATTGGTGTGTTGGCCATTACAAAAATTTACAGTATTTATGTCATTGGTGGCGCTGCTGTATTTGCCATCATGTTAGGGTTTGTAGGTAAATTTACAGCATTGATTTCATCTATCCCGACACCAGTAATGGGCGGTGTGTCTATCTTGTTATTTGGAACAATCGCAGCGAGCGGTTTGAGAATGCTCGTAGAAAGCCAAGTGGATTTTGCTCAAAATCGTAATCTTGTCATTGCTTCAGTCATTTTAGTAATAGGAATTGGAAATATGATGCTTAACTTGTCTGATTTAGGTGTCAAATTAACTATTGAAGGTATGGCATTATCAGCAACAGCAGGTATTTTATTGAATTTACTCTTACCAAAACGATAAACATTAGGAGGTCTTGTCAATGGAACATCTTGTTTCAATGGAACACTTATCTGTAAAAGAAATTGAAAACCTTATTCAAAAAGCTTCTCAATACAAGAAAGGTGAAGACGTACCCAGTTTAGAAGGTCATTATATAGCGAACTTATTTTTTGAAAACTCTACACGTACAAAATGTAGTTTTGAAATGGCAGAACACCGATTAAACATTAAACAAATTAATTTTGAATCAACAGCTTCTTCTGTACAAAAAGGAGAATCGCTTTATGACACTTGTCGTACACTCCAAAGTATAGGTTGCGACGCTTTAGTTATTAGACATGAACAAAATAACTATTATGATGAATTGTTGAACATGGGCATTCCAATCATTAATGCGGGCGATGGAAGCGGCCAACATCCAACACAGAGTCTGTTAGATTTAATGACCATTTACGAAGAGTTTGGACGATTTAAAGGGTTGAATGTTGTGATATGTGGAGATATTAAAAACTCACGTGTTGCGCGAAGTAACTATCACAGTTTGACAGCACTGGGTGCGAATGTTTCGTTCTCAAGTCCTGAAATTTGGCAAGACGATACGATGGAAGCAGAATATGTCGACTTAGATGACGTCATCGATCAAGTGGATATTGTGATGTTACTAAGAGTACAACATGAAAGACATACTGTTGGCTCACATGGGTTTGAAAAAGCTTCATACCATGCACAATACGGGCTCACAGAAGAACGCTACGAAAAATTACAAGAACATGCGATTGTTATGCATCCTGCACCAGTCAATCGGGATGTTGAAATTGCCGATTCTTTAGTTGAAGCACCGCAATCACGAATTTTTAAACAAATGGAAAATGGTGTGTATCTCAGAATGGCTGTACTGACAGAAACAATTAAAAAATAAGGGAGAGAATCGGATATGAAATTAATTCAAAATGCAAAAATGCTAGAAGCAGGTCAATTAAAAAAGGTAGATGTTTTGATTGAAGGTAAAACAATCAAGCAAATTGCTGAATCAATAGAAGCAACAGATGAAATGACTATCATCGATGCAAAAGGTCATTTCTTATCTCCAGGGTTTATCGATGTCCATGTACATTTAAGAGAACCTGGTGGTGAACATAAAGAAACGATTGAAACAGGAACGCGTGCAGCGGCTCGCGGTGGTTTTACAACTGTTTGTCCGATGCCTAATACAAAGCCTGTTCCTGACTCTATAGAAAATTTAACGCATTTGAATGAATTAATTGCTAAAAGTGCACATGTGCGTGTATTACCTTATGCTTCAATCACTGTAAGACAGGCTGGGAGAGAACATGTAGATTTTAAAGCACTTACAGAAAATGGTGCTTTTGCTTTTACGGATGACGGTGTTGGTGTCCAACAAGCTTCAATGATGTATGAAGCAATGCAACAAGCTAAAGCTCAAAATAAAGCTGTCGTTGCCCACTGTGAAGACAATAGTTTGATTTATGGTGGTGCGATGCATGAAGGTAAAAGAAGTAAAGCGCTCGGTATCCCGGGGATTCCAAATATTTGTGAATCTGTCCAAATTGCCCGTGATGTTTTATTGAGTGAAGCAACAGGATGTCACTATCATGTTTGTCATGTTTCGACAAAAGAAAGTGTACGCGTGATTAGAGATGCTAAAAAAGCAGGTATTCCAGTAACCGCAGAAGTCACACCTCATCATCTTTTACTAACAGAGGATGATATTCCAGGTGACAATGCAATCTATAAAATGAATCCGCCGCTAAGAAGTCACGAAGATAGAGCGGCATTATTAGAAGGTTTATTAGATGGCACAATTGACTGCATTGCAACAGATCATGCGCCACACGCAGCAGAAGAAAAAGCACAACCTATGACACGTGCACCATTTGGTATTGTGGGTAGTGAGACTGCATTCCCATTATTGTATACGCACTTTGTTAAAAATGGAGACTGGTCATTACAACAACTTGTAGACTACTTAACAACGAAACCTGCACAAACTTTTGATTTACCATACGGTCGTTTAGAAGAAGGTAGCTTAGCAGATTTAACGTTGATTAACTTAGAAGACGAATACGAAATTAAAGCAGAAGACTTCTTGTCTAAAGCATCGAATACACCATTCTTAGGAGAAAAAGTATACGGTAATCCTATTTTAACAATGGTAGAAGGACATATTTGTTATGAGGGGGCAAAATAAAGATGTTTGAAAAACGTTATCTCGTGTTAGAAGATGGCTCACATTATACTGGATTTAAATTAGGATCAGACCGCTTAACACAAGGGGAGATTGTTTTTAATACTGCAATGACAGGATATCAAGAAACAATTTCAGACCCTTCGTATACAGGGCAAATTATTACATTTACTTACCCGCTTATTGGTAACTATGGGATTAATCGTGATGATTTCGAATCATTGACGCCTACATTAAATGGTGTTGTGGTTAAAGAGGCTTGTACGACACCAAGTAATTTTCGGGCACAAAAGTCGATAGATGAAGTTTTGAAAGAATACGACATTCCCGGTTTGAGTGGTGTAGATACAAGAAGTATTACGAAAAAAATTCGTCAGCATGGGGTTTTAAAAGCTGCTTTTGTAGACCATGAAACAGAAATTGATGAAATGATTCAAAAACTACAAACAATGACATTCCCTAGAACAGAGGTACCAACAGTTTCTACAAAAACGCCTTATGTTTCAACGGGATTTGATCTTCGCGTGGTACTTGTAGATTTCGGTAAAAAACAAAATATTGTGCGTGAATTGAACGCACGTGGCTGTGAAGTGACAGTCGTTCCTTATGATACATCAGCTGATGAAATTCTTAAAATGCGTCCAGATGGTGTCATGTTATCCAATGGACCTGGAGACCCAGAGGATGTCGAAGTTGCCCTTGAAATGATTAATGGTATTTTAGGTAAAATTCCATTCTTCGGAATTTGTCTAGGCCATCAATTATTTGCCTTATCTCAAGGTGCAAAGTCATTCAAAATGAAGTTTGGTCACCGTGGTGCGAATCACCCAGTGAAAGATTTAAAAACTGGGAAAATTGCGCTTACGAGTCAAAACCATGGTTATGCCATTGATGCAGCATCTATTGAAAACACAGATTTAGAGATTACACATATCGCTATAAATGACGGTACAGTTGAAGGACTTAAACATAAAACGTTACCTGCATTTTCAGTGCAATATCACCCAGAAGCATGTCCTGGACCAACAGATTCTAATTACTTATTCGATCAGTTTGTTGAAATGATGCAACAAAATAAACAAAAGGAGCGCGTTACTTATGCCTAAAAGAAATGACATTGAAACGATTCTTGTGATAGGTTCAGGACCTATTATTATTGGTCAAGCAGCAGAATTTGATTACGCTGGCACACAAGCTTGTTTAGCACTTAAAGAAGAAGGTTATCGTGTCATTTTAGTGAACTCGAATCCTGCTACGATTATGACAGATAAGGAAATTGCGGATAAAGTCTATATTGAACCGTTAACACATGATTTTATTGCACGTATCATACGTAAAGAACAACCTGATGCATTGCTGCCTACATTAGGTGGACAAACAGGATTAAACATGGCGATTGAACTTCACGAAAGCGGTGTGTTGGCATCAAATCATGTTCAACTTTTAGGTACAAAATTATCATCTATTGAACAGGCTGAAGACCGGGAATTATTCCGTAGCCTGATGAATGAACTGGATGTGCCTGTACCAGAGAGTGATATTGTAAACACGCTTGAACAAGCAATCGAATTTAAAAATAAAGTCGGTTATCCATTAATCGTTCGTCCTGCATTCACAATGGGAGGTACAGGTGGTGGTATTTGTCATAACGATGAGGAATTACATGAAGTCGTTTCTAATGGATTGAAATACAGCCCAGCAACGCAATGTTTAATTGAAAAATCAATAGCAGGCTTTAAAGAAATTGAATACGAAGTGATGCGTGATAAAAATGATAACGCAATTGTTGTATGTAATATGGAAAATATCGACCCCGTTGGTATTCATACAGGAGATTCAGTTGTTGTGGCACCAAGTCAAACACTATCAGATGTGGAATATCAAATGTTGCGCGATGTCTCTCTTAAAGTCATTCGTGCTTTAGGTATTGAAGGCGGTTGTAACGTTCAACTTGCCCTTGACCCACATTCAATGCAGTACTATATCATTGAAGTGAACCCACGTGTATCTCGTTCATCAGCATTAGCTTCAAAGGCAACCGGCTATCCGATTGCAAAGCTCGCTGCTAAAATCGCTGTAGGTCTCACATTAGATGAAATGAAAAACCCTGTTACAGGAACATCTTATGCGGCATTTGAACCAAGTTTGGATTATATCGTATCAAAAATTCCACGTTTTCCATTTGATAAATTTGAAAAAGGTGAGCGCGAGCTCGGCACACAAATGAAAGCAACTGGAGAAGTCATGTCAATCGGCCGTACGTATGAAGAATCATTATTAAAGGCGATTCGTTCACTGGAGTATGGCGTCCATCATTTAGGTTTACCTAACGGTGAATCCTATGATTTGGATTACATTAAATCTCGAATTCAAGCCCAAGATGATGAGCGTTTATTCTTTATTGGTGAAGCGATTCGCAGAGGAACAACACTCGAAGAACTTCATGAAATGACACGTATCGATTACTTCTTTTTAAATAAATTTAAAAACATCATCGACATGGAACATGCGTTAAAAGAAAACAAAGGGGATATCGATTATTTAAGATTTGCGAAGCGTTTTGGCTTCAGTGATCGTGTCATCGCACATCGCTTTGAAATGACAGAGGAAGCGGTATATCAACTACGTCAAGAACATCATATTAATCCAGTATATAAAATGGTGGATACATGTGCAGCTGAATTCGAATCTGCAACGCCGTATTATTATGGAACTTACGAAGAAGAAAATGAGTCTATCGTTACAGAAAAAGAAAAAATAATTGTTCTAGGTTCAGGTCCGATTCGTATTGGTCAAGGTGTAGAGTTTGACTATGCAACGGTACACGCAGTTTGGGCTATCCAAAATGCCGGCTATGAAGCTATTATCGTCAATAACAATCCAGAAACAGTGTCAACAGATTTCTCTATCTCAGATAAGCTTTATTTTGAACCATTAACAGAAGAAGACGTTATGAACATTATTAACTTAGAACGTCCTAAAGGCGTTGTCGTTCAGTTTGGTGGTCAAACTGCAATCAACCTTGCTGATAAATTAGCGAAATATGGTGTGGAAATTTTAGGAACATCATTAGAGAATTTAAATCGCGCTGAAGACAGAAAAGAGTTTGAAGGTTTGTTAAATCAAATCCAAGTGCCACAACCAAAAGGGAAAACAGCAACTTCAGCTGAAGAAGCTTTGGCCAATGCGAGAGACATTGGTTATCCAGTAGTTGTAAGACCGTCTTACGTATTAGGCGGACGCGCAATGGAAATTGTTTATAACGATGACGAGTTAGAAAATTATATGAAGGAAGCGGTTAAAGCAAGCCCTGAACATCCAGTATTAGTAGACCGTTACTTAACAGGTAAAGAAATAGAAGTCGATGCCATTTGTGATGGTGATACGGTTATTATACCGGGAATTATGGAACATATTGAACGTGCTGGTGTTCACTCTGGAGACTCCATTGCGGTATACCCACCACAAACATTAACTCAAGATGAAATCGCTACGCTTGAAGCTTATACGATTAAACTGGCAAAAGGCTTAAATATCATCGGATTAATTAACATTCAGTTCGTCCTTGCACATGATGGGGTATATGTTTTAGAAGTGAACCCAAGATCAAGTCGCACAGTCCCATTTTTAAGTAAAATCACTGAAATTCCAATGGCACAGCTCGCAATGAAAGCTATTATGGGACAGAAATTAGCAGAACTCGGTTTTGAACCCGGTATTCAACCCTATCAAGAAGGGGTATTTGTGAAAGCCCCCGTATTTAGTTTTAATAAATTAAAAAATGTAGACATCACTTTAGGACCTGAAATGAAATCTACAGGTGAAGTCATGGGACGCGATTTAACACTTGAAAAGGCGCTTTACAAAGGCTTAACAGCGGCAGGGATGGAAGTTAAAGATTATGGAACGGTATTAATCACTGTGAGTGATAAAGATAAAGACGAAATGGTCAAAATTGCAAAGCGTCTGAATGAAGTTGGGTATAAAATTATAGCGACAGAAGGCACAGCTAAAAAATTAGCTGAGCATGCGATTAAAGTGCAAACGGTTGATAAAATTGGTGGTCATGACGATCTTATCACAAAGATTCAAAACGGCGACGTTCAAATCGTTATTAACACAATGACTAAAGGTAAAACAATCGAAAGGGACGGTTTCCAAATTCGTCGCGCATCAGTAGAAAATGGCGTGCCATGTCTCACATCACTTGATACAGCAAATGCATTAACGAATGTGATTGAAAGTATGACATTCTCTATGAGAAATATGTAGGAGGTTAAGTTGTGGTGGAAAAATTAACTGTCATCTCTAATCAAAATATTGCGGATCGTATTTATGAACTGAAAGTATCTGGGCCGGCGGTTGCTGATTTAAAGCAACCCGGTCAGTTTGTACACATTAAGACTGGAGAAGGTTCATTACACATGTTACGAAGACCGATTTCAATTTGTGAAATTGATCAAGAAAGCAATAGCTTTACAATGCTTTTCCGTGCTGAAGGAGAAGGTACGAAGCGTATTGCAGCTTTACATGAAGGGGATGAAATCGACATTTTAGCACCACTTGGAAATGGCTTCCCAGTTGATAAAGCGAAACGAAAAGCATTGCTCGTAGGTGGCGGAATAGGGGTACCACCGCTTTATGAACTGTCTAAACAACTCAATCAAAATGGTATTGAAACTGTTCATGTACTTGGTTTTCGTTCATCTAAAGATGTTTTTTATGAAAATCACTTCAAAGCTTTAGGAGAAACACATATTGTAACAGAAGATGGTTCAAAAGGTGAAAAGGGATTTGTTACAACGGTCATTGACCAACTTCCAATCGATTATGATATTTTTTATACATGTGGGCCAAAACCGATGTTAAAAGCATTAAATGAATTAGAAGCTTTAAAGGATGTACCTGGATACATTTCATTAGAAGAAAGAATGGGATGCGGTATTGGTGCTTGTTTTGCTTGTGTATGTCATGTGCCTAATCATCCGACTGATTACGTTAAAGTATGTACAGATGGACCTGTTTTCGAGAGAGGAGCTGTTGTATTATGAGTCGATTAAATGTAGAAATACCCGGTTTATCTCTTAAGAACCCAGTGATGCCTGCCAGTGGTTGCTTTGCTTTTGGCGCAGAATACGGACAATTTTATGACTTGTCTGATTTAGGCGCAATCATGATTAAAGCAGCTACAAAAGAAGCAAGGTTCGGTAATGAAACACCGCGTGTTGCCGAAACGGATAGCGGTATGATTAATGCCATCGGATTACAAAATCCTGGCGTCCATCATATTATTGAACACGAATTGAAAGCGTTGGAAGCATATGATGTGCCAATTATTGCGAATGTAGCCGGTTCTTTGGAAGAAGATTATGTCTACGTTGCAGAGCATATTTCTAAAGCGCCAAATGTAAAGGCACTAGAATTAAACATCTCTTGTCCTAATGTCAAAGAGGGTGGCATGCAATTTGGTGTCGATCCTGAAGTAGCAGCTGAATTAACACGCAAAGTTAAGGCAGTATCTTCTGTGCCGGTTTATGTCAAATTGTCACCTAATGTGACCAATATTGTGGAAATGGCTCAAGCTATCGCTGAATATGCAGATGGACTTACAATGATAAATACCCTTGTTGGTCTTAAAATCGATCCTCGTACGGGCCAACCTATTATTCATAATATTATCGGTGGCTTAAGTGGTCCTGCAATTAAGCCAGTCGCATTACGAATGGTCTATGAAGTAAGAAAAGCATTGCCTCATATTCCTATTATCGCAATGGGTGGTGTACAAAACGCTCAAGATGTCATTGACTATATTTCAGTGGGTGCAGATGCGGTTGCTGTAGGGACTGCAAATTTCCAAAATCCATTAGTATGTAAAGAAATTATTGATGACTTACCTGAACGATTAGATGCACTCAATGTTCAACACATCTTAGATATAAAAGGACGCACGCAGAAAGGATTGTCAGTACATGAGAAATGACCCCATTATCGCATTAGATTTCGCAACTGAAGCGGATGTTATTGCATTTTTAAACCACTTTGATGAATCTTTATTTGTTAAAGTGGGCATGGAACTTTTTTATCAAACAGGACCTGAGCTTATCAAAAAGATAAAAGCATTAGGCCATGATATTTTTCTCGACTTGAAATTACATGATATTCCAAATACAGTGGGCAAGGCGATGGAAGGATTAGCTCAACTGGATGTTGATATGGTTAACGTTCATGCTGCCGGTGGATCAGAAATGATGAAACGTGCCGTTGAAGGTTTAAAAAAACATAATCCGAATATTAAACTGATCGCAGTAACGCAACTTACATCGACATCAGAAACACAACTTCATCATGAACAAAATATTCAAACAACAATGGAAGAAGCGGTGTTGAATTATGCGCAACTTGCACAATGCGCTGGACTTGATGGTGTTGTTTGCTCACCATTAGAAGCGAGTCTATTAAAATCGGAATGTGGAGAGAACTTCTTAAAAGTGACGCCAGGAATTCGTCCGGCGAATAGTAAATCAGATGATCAAAAAAGAATAACGACACCTGAAGATGCAAAAAAACGTGGGTCCACGCACATCGTTGTTGGTCGACCTATTACACAAAGTGACAATCCTGTAGAAAGCTATCATCAAATTAAGGAAAGTTGGTTAAATGAATGTCAAAATTAATTGCAAAATCATTATTAGATATTGAAGCAGTTTCTTTATCTCCAAACGAGATGTTTACATGGAGCTCGGGTATCAAATCGCCGATATACTGTGATAATCGTGTGACGTTAGGTTATCCTGAAGTACGTGAAGCAATCCGTGATGGTTTAATACAACTTATTGAAAAACACTTTCCAGATGTTGAAGTTGTTTCTGGAACAGCAACTGCGGGCATTCCACATGCAGCCTATATCTCAGATAAAATGAGTTTGCCGATGAATTATGTACGCTCAAAAAGTAAAAGTCATGGTAAGCAAAACCAAATAGAAGGTGCATTAAGTAACAATAAAAAAGTAGTGGTTGTGGAAGATTTAATTTCGACGGGTGGTTCATCGATTACAGCAGTTAATGCTTTACGTGAAGCAGGAGCGGATGTATTAGGTGTCGTTGCCATCTTTACATACGGATTAAGTAAAGCTGATGAAATGTTTAAAGATGGCAAAGTGCCTTTTTATACGTTGAGTCATTACGATGAGTTAATCGAAGTTGCGCAAGCTGAAGGTAAAATCTCAGAAGCAGATATTGAAACATTAATTAATTGGCGTAATCAACTTTAATTGAGAGATACGCAATAGAAAGAGCGGGATAAGAAAATCAATTTGATTGCTATCCCGCTTCTTTATAT
>NZ_CP092966.1:1597670-1710990 GCF_022557135.1 Staphylococcus coagulans | reverse complement strand
TCTTACGCAAGATATTGAACCGCCGAGTACGGAACCGTACGCTCGGTGGTGTGAGAGGACGAATAGTCAATTAATGGCTATTCTCCTACTCGATTTTATCGATTCGTTATGGTATCGCTATTATATTCGATACTATAAGGATTGATGGGTTGTATTCATGTATATAAGGAGAGGTATAATTATTTTAAATACCAACGTAAAAATAACCAGCCACCCACAATAATTAAAAGCATTACTAAAAGTGGTATTAATAAATTCATGCTAATCATAAAATGACCTCCAAAAATGATTTAACCTTATTGTAACGGGTTATAATATAGAGTGAAAGTCAAAAGAAATAATCAAGCAAAGTCATAAAGAGCAAATAGTTGTAAAAAGCTATTATCTCATAGGGGAGAGAAAAGGAAAACAGAGTTCGAACAAATTAAGGGTGACAAAGCTCAAATTTAAATGAAAGACGTTGTTACCATTTTAAAATACTAAATTTCCATTTCTCAAATATTGCATGAAGGAGACGATCAAAATGAAAATACCTAAAATTACTACATTTTTAATGTTTAATGGGGATGCTGAAGAAGCCATACAGCGTTATACATCATTATTTCAAGATAGTGAAATTATTACAATGGTGAAATATGATGATACAATCCCTGAGCAGGCAGGAAAGGTACAACATTCTATTTTTACACTCAATGGTCAAGTGTTCATGGCGATTGACAATATGAATGGTGCAGAGATTGAAATGAATCCAGCAATGTCATTGTATGTGACGGTTAAAGATCAATTTGAAATGGATACATTATATAATGGTTTAAAAGATGGTGGGGCTATTCTAATGCCTAAAACAGAAATGCCACCACAATATCGTGAGTTTGCATGGGTTCAAGATAAGTTTGGTGTGAATTTCCAACTTGTACTTCCTGAATCGACACGCTAGAAGTTAGAAGGGTGGAGTTAAACACCATGTGAATGAAAAAGAAAAGTGGCTGAGGCTGCCTCTCGTAAATCAAAGTCATATCATACGTATTTTTCATAAAAAAGAAGCGCTAAGACGATTTTCTATTAAAAGTCATCTTAGCGCTAGTTATTTTGTGATATATGTCAGAGTTTCTTTTAAAATGTCATTGCATTTTTTAACATAAATTATTCTTCGTTTTTAAACCAAGACTTAATTTTTTCAGTAATTTCATCAAGCTTTTTGTTCACTTTTTCTAATTCTTTTTCCATAGCGTCGTTATTACCGTTTTGTCTTTCTTCTTCAGCGTTTTGTAAATTGTCCACGGTATCATCATATTGATTAGCTACTTTATTGGCTTGTTTGTCATTTGTATGATTTTTTAAGTTTTCAATCTCTTGCTTTAATTGATCAATTTTAGATTGTGTATCGCTGTGGTTATTTTTAATACTATCTTTCGTATCTTGAATTTGTTGTTGTAATTCTTTATCTTTTTGTTCCACATATTGATTTTCTGATTTGTTATTGTCAGGTGTTTGTTGAGAATTTGTCGTCGCGTTATTTTGATCAGATGTCTCATTCTGTGTATCGTCACTACTGCAAGACTTTACAATAAAAACAACTAACAGTAATAAAATAATGATAAAGCCGAATAAGAGCCATTTGTTTCTACTTTTACTTTGGTTGAGTGCTTCTCGTTGTTCTTGTTCATAGCGATAATCACGATCAGTATAATATTTATTTTGTTGATCTGCCGTGTTAATCAATATGCCACCAAAAACTTGATGTTGTTGGGCATCTGTTAATGTATGAACATTTAAATCCGTATTCAGTTGATTATACTTATCATAAGCAATAATCGTTCCATCATCTAATATTTTTTCTACTCTAGGATAATCTAAACGCTTATCTTGTCTTTTCATGTATATCCTCCTTCAAAACCGTGGTTACAGTTTCAAGTATGACCGCATTCTTTACTCTTATCTTAACATAACCACGTCCGTCGCATAGCTTCTATGTCGCTGTAACTTGTTTTTACCATTTTATTGATAGCCTATGCAACTGTTTTTGTCTTCAATCCTACTAAGGTCTTACATTAAAGGTGTTTTAAAAGGTGATGAATTAGACTTAACTTAATTCAGTAAGCGTGCATATTTATTTAACTGATATCAAAATCGTGACTTGTTGCAGACGATACATACTGTACAAATAATATAAATTAACTAATGTAATATATTTATACTATTAAAATAAATTTAACTACACATGTAATATTTTTTAGAATGATTGGGTATATAAAATTATAAATTATTTTACTGATATGAAGCATATCATGTGAAATAAATAAAAAACTAAAAAAGGAGCGTGTGTCATGAAGAAAAAACCATTTTTAGTCAGTACTGTTTTAGTCACAGGGTTACTTTTGGAAACGAGTTTTGCAGGATTTGCGCAAGCAGAAACATACAATCATCAAACTCAACAAGCCGAAATCCCAAGTCAAAAGCCAACTGAACCTCCAACAACGGGTCATCTTGAATTAGATCAAAGTAAACTTAAAAGTATCGATGAGAAAAAAGGGAATGTACCTGAAAGAGTTTTTGGTAAAGATGACCGTGTGCGTGTTTCGAACTACAAAGATAGTCCATATCGTCAAGTCGTTCTACTCAATATGACCTTCCCTGATGGTAAAACGTACATTGGTTCAGGTACGATGGTTGGCGATAACGCTGTATTAACTGCTGGTCATAATGTGTATTCAAAAGGCGTAGGTTTTGCGACTAAAATTACTGTTTATGCAGGTGTAAACGGTCAAAATTATGAAATTGGTA
Organism: Staphylococcus coagulans; assembly: GCF_022557135.1. Classification (NCBI taxonomy): domain Bacteria; kingdom Bacillati; phylum Bacillota; class Bacilli; order Caryophanales; family Staphylococcaceae; genus Staphylococcus; species Staphylococcus coagulans. Next base: position 1,708,206 of record NZ_CP092966.1, on the reverse strand, counting down.
AAGCAGAGTCTAAAAAATTAATGACGTTGAAACAATGGCAAGACTCAGAGGATTCGAATTATGATATGGCATTAATAACATTGGATTCGGATTTAGGTAAAAAAACGGGAACACTTTCTGTGACTTCAAACATGAATGTCAATGAACCGATTGAAACATCTGGCTTTCCTGGAGATAAAGGTGGAAATGTGCAATATCGTGCAAATGGTGTGATTAAAGATTTAACTGAACATAATATTCATTATTTAATGGATACAAATCCAGGTCAAAGTGGAAGTAGTGTGAGAAATACGAACCAACAAGTGATTGGTGTACACACTTATGGTAATGTGGACTTTAACGGAGCGACACGTTTAACTGCGCTAAACATTGATTATATTAAACATTGGATGGGTCAACCTGCAGCACATCCGTATCAAAAAAATGTGAAACTGCTAAATTCAAATAGTACGCTCTGGAAAGACTTAAACTTTAAAAATAAAGTGACTGAAAAACATTTGAAACTAAATGGCACATATAAAGCTAAATACTTATATCATCATCCAAATGGAAAAACTTATTTATCTATTTACGATGCTAACAATAAATGGCTAGGTTATTTGGATAGTAAAGATGTCAAAATCTTAAAATAAGTGAGGTTTGAAACATCAAAAGTGGGTCCATACTTGTAAAGTGTCAGTAACCACACCTTAAGATAGTAGATGACTAGGTTGCGCAAATGCTTTTGTGTATTTTGCGCAACCCTAGTCATCTCCGCATGACAATCAATGTACAGATTGAGGACCGCTCAATAAGGTGTTTAAGTTTACAACGATTAAATTTTTTCTGATTCGAGTTGACGAATCATATCATAATCTGGCGTTGCATAAAGCGTCTTTTGACTATCATACGTGACAAATCCAGGCTTGCTGCCACTCGGTTTGTGCACGTTTCGAATCGCAGTATAATCAACTGGAATTTGTCCGGATTGACCTGCTTTAGAATAATAGGCCGCGATCATTGCAGCTTCCTCTATCGTTTTTTGGGAAGGGTCATCATTTAATATGACTACATGACTGCCAGGAATATCTTTAGTATGAAACCACAAATGCTTATTATGAGCCCGTTTATTCGTTAAATAATCATTTTGTTTATTATTTTTACCAACTAAAATCGTATCTCCGTCAGTTGAAAGGTAAGATTGTAACTGAATCTTCTGTTGTTTTTTCTTTCTTTGAAGTTTTTTCTGTTTTAAATAGCCTTGCTCTACTAACTCTTCTCTAATATCATCTATTTCTTGCACTTGAATATGTGCTAGCTGTTGCTCTATATTTTCAAAATAATTGATGTTATCTTTGGTCAATTGGATTTGAAGAGTTAATTCTCTTTCACGCGTTTTTAAACGGTTATATTGTTTATAGTAATATTGTGCATTTTCCGCAGGGGAACGTGTTGGATCTAATGGAATGGTCACGTTTTCACCTGTATAGTAATTCAATGCCTCTAAAGAACTGTCTCCATTTTGAAGTCGATATATATTGGCTGTAATCAGCTCGCCATATAATTGTTGGGTTTCTTTATTTTGTGTGCCAGCTTGTTCGTCAATTAGCTTAGCGAGCTTATTTTGATATTTTTGTAATAATTGTTGGACTAGCTTAACGAGGTCATTTGCACGTTGTTTTACACGCTCGCGCTCGCCTCTTGCATCATAGAAGCGATCAAGCAATTCGTGAAGCGAATCAAATGTCACGATATCATCGTAAAATTGGTGTAACTTCATAAAGTAGAATTCTTCTTTTCCTGTCTCATGATTTTTGTGGAAAACAGGTTGCGACGGCATCGTTGTTTCTGATATCACTTCATCATAAGCTTCTGGTAATGTTTCAGAAGTCATGAAGTGGCGTCTCATCGTAATTTCTTTAGTGATGAGCGGTGAGAATCCTTCAAAAGTTTGTAGCAGCTGTCGATCAATTTTTCCGGCATTAAAATCGATATAAGATAAAACCTGCTGACCTGTAACGTCGTATGGATTGTGCTTGTTTTGACTTGGTGGTGCTTCATATTGGAACCCAGGCATAACAGTACGGTACTGATTTGTATTAGGCGTTAAATGTTTAAAGCCTTCTAAAATTTTTCTATCTTCATTCACTAAAATTAGATTACTATGTTTCCCCATAATTTCTAATATAATTGTGCGATAAATCGTATCGCCAATTTCATCTTTACTTTCAACATCAATTTCAACACGACGGTCATTTCCGATTTGTCGAATGGCATTAATGCGTCCACCTTCTAAATGTTTACGGAATACACGTGCAAACATAGGCGGTTCAAAAGGATTGTCATATTTTTTAGTCGTAATATGAAGGCGTGCGAAATTAGGGTGAATAGATAACAATAATTGATGGTTTTTTCGTTGTTGTCTCACGACCATAATAATTGTATCGTTTTCCGGTTGATTAATTTTATGAATACGCCCAGATACAAGAAATTGTAACGCGTCTACCATTTTCTTTGTAAATAAACCATCAAATGCCATAATCATCTGCCACCTTTAAAATTTTTCGTTACACTATTATAACATGTGCCAACAATGACGTCAGACGTAAAGTTTTTAATTTAACGACTCTATACAATATAACAAAAACTGTGGTAAGATATGTAAATAAATAGAAGAATAGCGAAGAAAGGTCGTACGGCATGGATACTGAAAAAGGCTTACTCATAGTTCTCTCGGGCCCTTCTGGCGTTGGTAAGGGCACAGTCAGGAAACGTATTTTTGATGATCCTCACACATCTTATAAATATTCAATCTCAATGACGACACGTGAAATGCGTGAAGGCGAAGCGGATGGGGTGGATTACTTTTTCAAAACAAGAGAGGCATTTGAAAAATTAATTGAAGAAGATGAATTTATTGAATACGCGGAGTATGTCGGAAATTACTACGGGACACCGGTTCAATATGTAAAAGATACAATGAATGCAGGACATGATGTATTTTTAGAAATCGAAGTTGAAGGGGCAAAACAAGTTCGTAAAAAATTTCCAGATGCATTGTTTATCTTTTTAGCACCACCAAGTCTTGACCACTTGACTGAACGTCTGATTGGTCGTGGTACAGAATCAACTGAAAAGATTCAAAGTCGTGTCAATGAAGCAAAAAAAGAAGTTGAAATGATGAATTTATATGATTACGTTGTAGTGAATGATGAAGTTGATTTGGCAAAAGACCGAATTCAATGTATTGTCGCAGCTGAACATTTAAAACGTGAACGTATAGAAGCTAAATATAGAAAAATGTTATTGGAGGCAAAAAAATAATGTTATACCCATCGCTACATCAATTACAAGATAAAATCAATTCTAAATATTTAATTGCTACAACAGCGGCTAAGCGTGCACGAGAAATCCAAGCCGACCCTGAGCATCTATTACTAGACAGTTACAGCAGTAAAAAAACTGTAGGACGAGCACTTGAAGAAATTGCTGCAAGTAAAATTCATCCACATGTTGATGAGAAAAACTTTTAATTAAGACTTAAATCTCAATATCAAATTATGCGCTTTTCAATAGTCTTCGATAAAGAAGTCATTATTGAAAAGCGTATTTATTATGGAAGTCATATTTGAACGATGCATAGATAAGCTTTGAAAGTGGCGTTAATGAAAGGGAAGGCTAAATATATTATAATGCCTTTAAGAGTGAAAAAACGGGAGTGGAAATGATGAAAAATATTTTGTTAGCTGTAACAGGTGGTATTGCCGCATATAAAGCCATTGACTTAACGAGTAAGCTTACACAGGTGGGTTTTGATGTACGCGTCATGTTGACTGAGCACGCATTACAATTTGTCACGCCACTATCGTTTCAAGCGATTAGTCGCAATGCGGTATATACCAATACCTTTATTGAAGAGAATCCCGAAGAAATTCAACATATTGCACTAGGGGATTGGGCGGATGCAATCGTTGTTGCACCTGCTACTGCCAATATTATTTCAAAATTGAGCCATGGTATCGCTGATGATATGGTCACAACAACTTTGCTCGCAACGAAGACACCAAAATTTATCGCACCGGCGATGAATGTCAATATGTATGAAAATCCACGCATACAAGACAATATCAAAACTTTGACGGCTGACGGCTATCATTTTATTGAACCGGGAGAAGGATTTTTAGCATGTGGGTATGTAGCAAAAGGTCGCATGGCAGAACCATTAGAAATCAAAAATGTTCTTGAAAGAGAGAGGGCAGAGACACCTACATCAACAGAAAAGAACTATTTTAAAGATAAACGTATACTGATAACGGCAGGTCCAACGGTTGAAATCATTGATCCTGTCCGCTTTGTTTCAAATCGTGCTTCAGGAAAAATGGGTTACGCAATAGCTGAAGCATTGGTATCTTTAGGTTCAAAAGTGACATTGGTATCAGGACCCACAACACTAGACGTACCTAACGGTGTTGAGTTTGTGTCAGTGACAACAGCAGATGAAATGTTTCATGCGGTAGTAGAACGCTATGAGACACAAGATATTGTATTTAAATCTGCGGCCGTTTCAGACTATACGCCTGTGACACCTTTACCCCATAAAATGAAAAAACAAGACGGCAATGTGACTGTAGAATTTAAAAGAACACAAGATATTCTAAAGTATTTAGGGGAACATAAAAAAACACAAAAATTGGTTGGCTTTGCAGCGGAAACACAAAATGTAGCGCATTATGCAAAGGAAAAATTAAAAAATAAAAATGCTGATGTCATCATTGCGAATAATGTTGGAGATCAGTCAATTGGATTTAGTTCAGATGATAACGAAGTGACATTGTTCTTTAAAGAAGGTTCAAGCTACCGGATACAAAAAGGACCTAAAAAAGCACTCGCAACAAAGATTTTATCAGCATTAGAAAGTAGTTGGCATCAATGATTGCTCAAGTTGTTGTTGATATCGCTTCAAAAAGCGTAGATAAAACTTTCGATTATCAAATTCCGAAAGACTTAGAAGGGACTATTCAACCTGGTATACGTGTTATCGTTCCATTTGGACCTCGAAAAATACAAGGCTATGTCATGAAATGTGTATCTGAAGCTGAAGCCAACTACGATTTATCTCGGCTCAAATCAATTATCGAAGTTAAAGATATTCAACCTGAACTTACTGATGAATTAGTGCAATTAAGTGAATGGTACAGCCATTATTTTATTTCAAAGCGAATATCGATACTTGAGGCGATGTTACCGAGTGCAATTAAAGCGAAATATTCTAAAGCCTTTAAAATAAAAGACCGCACGCAGCTACCAGATAGGCTAGCACAATGTTTTAATAACGATGGAGTCTACTTTTATAAACAAGCACAAGCGGACCAAAATATTACTGAAATGTGGTCTTATATGAAAAAAGATGTCGTTGAAGGTGTGACGATTTTATCTCAAAACACGTCAAAGAAAACACAGCGTGCAGTACGCGTAAATGATTTTGAAGCAGCAGAAGCGCATTTAGAAACACTCACTAAAAGCCCAAAACAATATGAATTGCTCGCTTTTTTATTAGATGAACATCATAGAGATGTGAGTCTAAAAGAACTAAAGGCAATGACTTTCTCAGAGTCAGCAATCAATACTTTAGAGAAGCAAGGTGTAATTGAAAAATACGATGCCATTGTCGAAAGAGACCCGTATGAAGGACGTATATTTGAGCAAGATCAAAAGCGTATTTTAACCTCTGAGCAACAAGCAGCTTTTGTGAAGTTAGAAGATGCTGTCACAAATCAACGTTCAGAGACGTTTTTACTGCACGGTGTTACTGGCTCAGGCAAAACAGAGGTCTATTTACAAATTATTGAGCAAGTTTTAGCACATAATCAAGAAGCAATGATGCTTGTACCAGAAATTGCACTCACACCGCAAATGGTTATCCGCTTCAAACGTCGCTTTGGGGATGAGGTGGCAGTGCTGCATTCTGGTTTATCTAAAGGAGAACGTTATGACGAGTGGCAAAAAATAAGAGACGGTCGTGCAAAAGTAAGCGTAGGGGCACGTTCAAGTGTTTTTGCGCCATTCAAAAATTTAGGTATTATTATTATTGATGAAGAGCATGAGTCCACATATAAACAAGAAGATTATCCTAGATATCATGCGAAAGATATTGCGGAATGGCGTAGTCGATATCATCATTGTCCACTTGTTTTAGGCAGTGCAACACCAAGTTTAGAAAGTTATGCAAGAGCAGAAAAAGGCGTATATACATTACTTGCCATGCCTACACGTGTAAATCAACAGCCTTTACCTGAAATCGAAATTTTAGATATGCGTGAAGAACTTGCGAATGGCAATCGCTCATTATTTTCAAATGCACTGTCAGATGCGATTGAAGACCGCTTGAATAAAAAAGAACAAGTCGTACTGTTTTTAAATCGTCGGGGTTATGCCTCATTTATGTTATGTCGAGATTGTGGTCATGTGCCTCAATGTCCTAATTGTGATATCTCACTGACATATCATAAATCCTCTGATCAGTTGAAATGTCATTATTGTGGTCACCAAGAACCAGCGCCTACTCAATGTCCAAATTGTGGAAGTGAACATATTCGTCAAATGGGGACGGGGACACAGCGCGTCGAAGAAATTCTCAATCAACGTTTTCCTGAGGCGCGTATTATACGCATGGACGTTGATACAACGACTAAAAAAGGAAGTCATGAAAAGCTGTTGAAACAGTTTGGAGAGGGAAAAGGTGACATTTTATTAGGAACACAGATGATAGCGAAAGGTTTGGATTTTCCGAATATCACATTAGTCGGTGTTTTGAATGCAGATACGATGCTTAATTTGCCAGATTTTCGCTCGAGTGAACGGACTTTCCAAATATTAACACAAGTTGCAGGTCGTGCAGGACGACATGATAAAAAAGGAGAAGTAATTATTCAAACTTATAATCCTGATCATTATGCCGTGTATGATGTCCAACAAAATGATTATGTCAGCTTTTATCAAAAAGAGATGCAGTATCGAAAGCTTGCTCAATATCCACCGTATTACTATCTCATCAATTTTACAATTACCCATGAAAAAATGAAGGAAGTATTACAAGCTGCATCACATGTTCATCAAATTTTGTTACAACATCTTACAGATAAAGCGTTTGTATTAGGTCCATCACCATCAGCATTGTCACGCATCAATAATGAATATCGGTTTCAAGTTTTAGTTAAATATAAAAGTGAACCTGCTTTAATCGATGCCTTACGTTATTTAGACGACTATTATCATGAAATGTTTATTAAAAAGAAATTGGCATTAAAAATCGATATCAACCCTCATATGATGATGTAAGGATTTATATAAAGTGCCTAAACGCAAGGTTTTCAGTGAGTTTGATAATTATTTTAAGATAACTAAAGACAGAAAAAGGGCAAATGGTTACACAAGATATAATTTATCGGTAAGCTGTTTGTCCATTTTTTCTGTTATATGGGTGAATATCGTTTTTATGGAGATGTAACTATTAACTAACGAATACGAGAGTGTATAATCTTTATCACTATTGTAAGTTTATGAAAGTTAATCTTTAATCTTTTATTACATAAGTATATATTTCTAATTCTTATTAAATTATTCAAATTGAGTATATTTTCACCTATATTAGTATAAAAAGGCAAAAAATAATAAGGGTACGCTTGTACCCCTAGAAATTAGTCAATGGGCTGAACTTGGTCTAAAATTTCCTCTTGCCTTTTTTCCATATCTTTATATTCTTCCTCGCTAACATTATCCTCAGCCATTTTATCTGAAAGCTCAAAATACTCTTTTTGCAATGCGGCTTCTTTTTTCTCCTGAGCTAGTTCTTCTTCTTTCATTAATCTATTATACTCATCATAATCTATCAATCCAGCGTCAGTGCCCCCAGAAATTTTTTGTTTGTCCCATTCATAAATTTCTTCTTTAGTAGGCTCATGGTCAAAACTCTGTTGTTGTGAGGGTTGCGGCTGTTGATTATTTTGATTTGTATTTAGTTGTGCTTGCTCGTTAGTTTTATTATCCGTTGTAGTAATTTGTTCTTCATCGTCTTTCTCTAAATCAGCAGGCTTTGTCTCTTTATGTTCATTATTGTTACTCGATTTTTTATTGGATTGAGTATGGGTTTTCTTATCTTCTTTTTTCTCGTTATATCCACATGCAGATAAAAGTAATAAACTTGTTAACAACAAACACACTAACTTTTTCATATAGTTCACTCCTTTAAATAATATAAAACTTACCTGAGAAAATGATTAATGGAATTTCATGCTTAAAACAATGCTGTGCTGATGATCTTAACCTCATTAATGATGGTACATAATTGATATAGAAAACAATTTTTATTTGATTTAGGTAGTTAAACAATTTTGTCATCGCTATTATTAACAAGTTATACTATGCGTTGTGCTATGGTCATTCACTTTTACCACACCAATTTGTAAGTTTTAAATAACATTATCTTTTTTGACAATTACAATAACATCTTCTCCTAATTCCTTATTACATGAACCTTCAGTAAACTTTAATTTTCAATAACTGTTTGTCCCCCTTATCATTTTTATGTTTCAAATACTTCAATTTGACAATTTTAAAGTTTGTACAACGTTGTTAAACACAATATTAATATTATTGCTCGAAATATAGATTGGCGCAATCTTTTTTGAATAGTTTAAAAATGCTAAGATAGTTTTTTAATGGTATCAAAAGTAATTATAATTTTTTTCATCATTTGTCATTAAAAAAGGTTAGATTGTTGTAACATAAGTTAAAATTGAGGATTGTGTTTCATTACCATGTATCGCTTCATTATTTTTGTTATGATGAAAGCGGATAGTTATCGCAATTTTTGACGTAATAAGCTATAATATAATGATAAATTTTTTATGAGGAGCTGGAGCTTCATATGATAAAAAAGATAAGAACGAATATTCATCCAAGTCTCAGAAAAAAGTCAGCCCCTGTGACGAAATTTGACAGCCACGTTGAACGTGTTCTACAAGATCTTGAAGATACGATGTATGATGCAGGGGGACAAGCATTGGCAGCGCCTCAAATTGGTGTGGAGGAACAAATTGCACTGGTCGATATGGAGCAAGATGGTCTTTTACAATTGATTAACCCAGAAGTCATCAGTCAATCTGATGAAAAGACGACAGAACTAGAAGGTTGTTTAAGTGTTCCTGGACGTTTTGGTGAAGTGACGAGAAGTCAAATGATTAAAGTAAAGAGTTTTGATATTAACGGTAATGAAGTCGAGTTAACAGCGTATGATGATATCGCTCGTATGATCTTACATGTGATTGATAATTTAAACGGGATATTATTTGTAGATGTGATGGATCGTGAAATTTCTGATGCAGAATTGGAGGCATATTTAGAAGATGAGTAAAATAATTTTTATGGGTACACCTGATTTTTCAACATCAATTTTAGAAATGCTAATTGAAAAAGAAGAGGTCATTGCGGTGGTTACGCAACCGGATAGACCCGTCGGACGTAAGCGTGTTTTAACACCGCCACCTGTAAAACAAGTGGCCGTTGCACATCAAATTCCTGTTTATCAACCTGAAAAGTTAGTGCATTCAGGCGAATTGGAACAGTTACTAGAAATGGAGTGTGACCTCATTGTGACTGCGGCATTTGGTCAGTTATTACCTGAACAATTGTTGGAACATCCGCGTTTTGGTGCTGTAAACGTACACGCCTCCTTATTACCTAAATACCGTGGCGGTGCACCCATTCATCAATCGATTATTGATGGTGAAGCTGAAACAGGTGTAACGATCATGTATATGGTCAAAAAACTAGATGCCGGTGACATTATCTCTCAACGTGCGATTCCAATTGAAGCGGAAGACAATGTAGGGACGATGCATGATAAATTGAGTCAACTCGGTACAGAATTATTAGAAGAAACGCTTCCATCTCTGTTAAATGGTACAAATTCACGTACACCTCAAGATGAGGCGCATGTATCATTCGCTTCGAATATACAACGTGAAGATGAACGCATACACTGGGATCGTGATGCATCGACAATTTATAACCATATTAGAGGTTTGTCCCCATGGCCAGTCGCATATACGCAATTTGAGGATAAAACAATGAAAATATACGCCGCTGAAATTGTAAAAAATCAAAGTGGCAAAGCAGGTCAAATTATTGGAACGACAAAAAGACAAATCATTGTCGGAACTGGCTCTGAGGATAGCATTGCGTTAACTGAAATACAGTTATCAGGGAAAAAACGTATGCCAGTGTCGCAATTCCTGAGTGGTTATCAAGAAGAGCTTGTAGGAAAGGAATTTATGTAAATGGCAACGGTACGTGAACTGAGTTTGAGGACGATTGAAGCTGTCATTAAAGATGGGGCTTATAGTAACTTAAAAATGAATGAAACATTGCAGTCTTATGCTTTAAATCCAGCAGACCGTGCATTATATACTGAACTTGTTTATGGGACGATTAAACGAAAACTAACTTTAGATTTTTATTTGAAACCTTTTGTTAAAACGAAAATTAAAGGCTGGGTGCGTCGACTTTTATGGATGAGTCTGTACCAACATCTCTATTTGGATAAAATTCCAACACATGCAATTATTCATGAAGCAGTGAACATTGCTAAACAACGTGGAGGTCAACAGACAGGAAACGTGGTCAATGCGATTTTAAGACAAGTGACGACGCAAAATCTTCCTGATATCGATGCGATAAAGAAGAAAGAAATACGTCTCTCTGTAAAATACAGTATTCCTGTCTGGATTATAAAGCATTGGTTAACCCATTTTGGAGAAGCAGTGACGACCTCTATTGCTGAAAACTTATTATTACCTGCTGCGCAAACGGTACGTGTGAATCAAACTCGAATCGCCATTGATGAGGCAAAAGAAGCTCTAGAAAAAGAAGGATTACGCGTTGAAAAGGATGACCATTTGCCTGAATGTTTACATGTATCAGGTCATGGCGTGATGCATACGTCTCTTTTTAAAAATGGGTATGTGAGTATTCAAGACAAAAGTTCAATGTTTGTTGCGCATATGTTAAATCCTCAATCAGGAGATTCGGTCTTAGATAGTTGTAGTGCGCCAGGGGGTAAAGCATGTCATATTGCGGAATTATTAAATGGGACAGGTCAGGTGTTAGCTACAGATTTGCATGACCATAAAATTACGTTAATAGAAAATAATATTCATAAGTTGGGGCTTACGCATATTAAAGCGATGCAACATGATGCAACAAAACCTTACGATCAGATGTTTGACAAGATACTTTTAGATGCACCTTGTAGTGGTTTAGGGGTAATTCGACATAAACCAGAAATCAAGTATACGATGACACCTGAAGTTATAGATGAATTAGTGACAATTCAACTTAAGTTATTAAATAATGTTGCTCAGAATTTGAAACCAGGGGGTACACTTGTCTATTCAACTTGTACAATTGAGCAACTAGAAAATGAAAATGTGATTTATACATTTTTAAAGTCAAATCATGGTTTTGAATTTGATCCTGTGATTGACCCGCGCAATGGAGAATATACTAAGACATTACAACTCTTACCACAAGATATGAATACAGATGGTTTCTTTATCACGAGAGTAAAAAAGAAAGGATAATGGAGAATGATTACGGCTGAAAAAAAGAAGAAAAATAAATTTCTTCCTGATTTTGAAAAGCAATCGATTTATTCGTTACGATTTGATGAAATGAAGGATTGGTTGAAAGAACAAGGGCAACAAAGTTTTAGAGCAAAGCAAATATTTGAATGGTTATATGAGAAAAGAGTCAATAGCTTTGAAGAGATGACAAATCTTTCAAAAGATTTAAGACACTTATTAGACGCTCATTTTTCAATTACCACATTACAAACCGTAGTTAAACAAGAAAGCCGAGACGGTACGATTAAGTTTTTATTTGAATTACAAGATGGCTACACAATTGAAACAGTATTAATGCGTCATGATTATGGAAATTCAGTTTGTGTGACTACACAAGTTGGTTGCCGTATAGGATGTACGTTTTGTGCTTCTACACTTGGAGGGTTGAAGCGAAATCTTGAGGCTGGCGAAATCGTGTCTCAAGTTTTAACTGTTCAAAAAGCATTAGATGAAACAGATGAGCGTGTCTCTTCTATTGTAATTATGGGCATAGGTGAACCATTTGAAAACTATGATGAGATGATGGATTTCTTAAAAATTGTAAATGATGATAATGGTTTGAATATTGGTGCACGTCATATTACAGTATCAACTTCAGGTATTGTACCTAGAATTTATGACTTTGCTGATGAATCATTACAAATTAATTTTGCGGTGAGTTTGCATGCAGCAAATAACGAAATTCGTTCAAAACTAATGCCGATTAATAGAGCATACGATGTCAACAAATTGATGGATGCTATTCAATACTACCAAGAAAAAACAAATCGTCGTATCACGTTTGAATATGGCTTGTTTGGCGGCGTGAACGATCAAATCGAGCATGCACGTGAACTTGCACAACTGATTAAACCTCTCAACTGTCACGTGAATTTAATTCCTGTTAACCATGTTCCTGAGAGAAATTATGTTAAAACACCGAAAGATGATATTTTTAAATTTGAAAAGGAATTAAAAAAATTAGGAATCAATGCTACAATTAGACGTGAACAAGGTTCGGATATTGATGCTGCGTGTGGACAGCTAAGAGCAAAGGAACGACAAGCAGAAACGAGGTAGAACATAATGTTAAATGCAGAATTTTTTTCAGTGACAGGGAATTTTCGTGAAAACAATGAAGATGCAGGTGGTGTGTTTTATAACAAAACAGATCAACAACTTTTAGTCATGTGTGATGGGATGGGCGGACATCAAGCAGGTGAGGTCGCATCTCAATTTGTCGTAGAAGGTTTACAAACACGATTTGAAGCAGAAAATTATATTGAGCCAGAACAAGCAGAACATTGGTTGAAACATACTTTACAAGTTGTGAATCGTGATCTATATGATACAGCACAACAAAATCCTGCTTATCAAGGTATGGGAACAACATGCGTCTGTGCACTTGTGTTTGACCATCATATTGTGGTCGCAAACGTAGGGGATTCCCGTGCTTATCTTACGAATGGAAGACGTATGGATCAAATTACAATCGATCATACATTTGTAAATCAATTGGTGATGCTAGGAGAAATAACTGAGGAAGAAGCTTTTCTACACCCAAGAAGACATATTATCACTAAAGTCATGGGAACAAATCGTTTTGTTACACCAGATATCTTTACGAAGCGAACACAATTTTATCAATATCTGATTTTAAATTCTGACGGTTTAACTGATTATGTCAAATCTCATAAAATACATGATGTTTTAAAACAAGAGCAAGATATTCATGCGACAGGTCAAGCGATTCTTGGTCTTGCTGTCAAACATGAAGCGAAAGATAATATTTCTTTTGTTCTTGCAGAAATTGCAGGTGAGCCTGTATGATAGGGCGTTTGATAGATGATCGCTATGAATTAACCCAAATTCTTGGCGGCGGTGGTATGTCGAATGTCTACGTTGCAATGGACACCATTTTAAATCGTAAAGTGGCAGTCAAGTTGATTCATATTTTGCCGAATGAAAAACAAGCAACAGTGCAACGCTTTGAAAGAGAAGTGCAAAATACGACACGGTTATCACATAAAAATATTGTGAGCGTACTCGATGTTGGTGAAGAAGATGATTGTTTCTTTTTAGTGATGGAATATATTGAGGGACCGACTTTATCAGATTATATAAAAGCACACGGCCCCTTACAGCCACAAAAAGCACTACAATTTATGGAGCAAATTTTAAGTGGTATCCGTCATGCACATGAACAAGGGATTATCCATCGGGATATTAAGCCGCAAAATATGATTATTGATCGTAATCAAACATTAAAAATTGTAGATTTTGGAATCGCCAAAGCGTTAAGTGAAACAGCGATGACACAGACGAATCATGTGGTCGGAACAGTGCAATATCTTTCGCCAGAACAAGCAAAAGGTGAGAAAACCGGAGAGCGCTCTGATATTTATTCTTTAGGTATCGTTTTGTATGAAATGTTAACTGGACAACCGCCATTTAATGGTGAAACGCCTGTTAGTATTGCGATTAAGCAGATACAAGAGACAGTCCCTAATGTAAGTGATAAAAGAAGGGATATTCCGCAAGCATTAAGTAATGTCATTTTAAAAGCGACAGAAAAAGAGCAAAGTAATAGATATCGCTCTGTCTCAGAGATGGCCAGTGATGTCATGTCTACACTAGATCCTAGTCGTAAAAATGAACCCCTTTATGAATCGGATACATCTAAAACGAAAACAGTGCCTATTGATAAAAATGCGCTAAAGATAGAACAAGATAAACAAAATAAATCTGTAAAAGAAACAACACAAATTCCAATCGTTCAAACTGAAAAACAAGCTGAACCTAAACAGTCTAAGAAGGCCTCTTATTATGTGCCAACACAGAAACGCTCTGTCCGCAAAAAAGTGGTCTTTGGTTTTATCCTAGTCCTGTTAGTCGCAAGTTTGTTTGTTTTTATGGCCGCAGCTATGATTGGCAATAAATATAGCCAAGTCCCTGATGTACTTGGTAAATCAGAACAACAAACCGAAAAGTTATTAAAAGATAACAAGCTTAAAATTGGCCACATTTCACACGAATATAGTGACCATTATGATAAAGAACGTGTTATGGCGACTAAACCTGAAGCTGGTTCAAAAGTAGAACAAAACAGTCAGGTTGATATTATTATTTCTAAAGGCCAACATATTGAGAAAATGCCGAATCTCATTGGTATGACTAAACGTGATGCTGAAAATAAATTGAAGTCATTAGGCTTTAGTCATGTGACTTTTACAACTGCATACACACAAAACGATATTGAAAAAGGAAGCATAGAAGCACAAAGTATTACACCAGGGGAAAATGTTGTCGTTACTAAAGATGCAGTACAGATTACTGAGTCACTTGGAAAGCGACAAATCTATGTCGATGATTACACAAATCAAGATTATGATAAGGTCAAACAAGAGTTGGAAGAAAAAGGTTTAAATGTTGAAATAGAAAAAGAGCGTGCAGATCATCATGTGAAAGAAAATCATATCATTAACCACACCCCTAAAAAGACGAACGTCGATGAAGGAGACACTGTAAGATTTATCATCTCTACCGGCAAAGAAGAAGATGATGACAGTGAGGATAAAGCAGATCGTGATTCTAAAACTGTGCGGGAGAAACCTTATTCTGAAAATGTGACAATTCCATATAGTGGCAAAAACAAAAAAGCACAAAAAGTAGAAGTGTATATCCAAGATAAAAATAATGATAGTGATTCACCGGCTGAAACTTTCACTATTTCCAAAAGCATTTCTTATCCTTTAAATTTAACAATACCTAAAGATGATTCAGGTCATTATGAAATTAAAGTAGATGGGAAAACGGTTGACAGAAAAACAATTCATTACGATGATTTATAACTAATCAATACGCCATATGATTCAAATGTTGTTTGAGCATTCGAAATCATATGGCGTATTCTCATATTGTATATATTTAAATAGAGATGACGGATGCGTTCCGCACTTTATAATGTCTTTGTGTGCTTGGCTTTGATATAATAACTAAGGAATCTAAAGGAAAAAATGAGGTGTGAATTTGAAAACAGGTAGAATTATCAGATCATTAAGTGGTGTTTATCGAGTCGATGTTGAAGGTGAAATATATGATGCAAAAGCGCGAGGACTTTTTAGAAAAAAACAAATTTCACCGATTGTTGGTGATATTGTCGATATCGATATTGAAACCCATTCATCAGGCTATATTCAGCATGTACATCCTCGGAAGAATGAATTAAAACGCCCACCTGTGAGTAATATTGACTTGTTGATTGTTGTGATGAGTGCGGTGTCACCAAATTTTTCTAGTCAACTCTTAGATCGTTTTCTCGTCATCGGACATTCATATGGCCTACATCCTAACATCTTAATTACTAAAAAAGATCTTGCGTCTAAAGATGAGCAAATTAAAATTCAAGACACATTAGATTATTATGAGAAAATAGGGTATCAAACACAATTTATTGGTAAAGATGACGATGTGAAAAGTGTCTTTAAAGATTGGGCACCTGGTTTGGCTGTATTGAGCGGTCAGTCTGGTGTAGGGAAATCAACGCTTCTAAATCGCTATGCGCCAGATTTAGCGTTGGCAACGAATGAAATATCACAATCTTTAAATAGAGGTAAGCATACAACAAGACATGTTGAATTATATAAGCGTGAAAATGGGCATATCGCGGATACACCAGGATTTAGCGCTTTAGATTTTGAGCATATCGGAAAGGAAGAGCTTCGAGACTATTTTATAGACATCGCACAATTGGGTGAACTGTGTAAGTTTAGAAACTGTTACCATATTAATGAACCCAAATGTCATGTCAAAGAAAAAGTAGCACAAAATGAGCTACCTGAATTCCGTTATCAGCATTATGTTCAACTTTTTAATGAAATTTCTAATCGAAAGGTAAGGTACTAATGACAAAAATATTTCCTTCTTTATTATCGGCAGACTTTCTGAACTTAAAACAGGAAATGATTGAACTTGAGCGCGCAGGGGTCGATGCGCTGCATTTTGATGTGATGGATGGTCAATTCGTTCCAAACATTTCAATTGGTTTTCCAATCCTTGAAGCTGTCCGATCTGCGACATCTTTACCGATTGACGTTCATTTAATGATTAACAATCCGGAGCAGTATATTGATACTTTTATCGATAAAGGTGCCAATAAACTTTCTGTACATTATGAAGCTACCCCGCATATCCACAGAATTGTTCAAAGAATTAAAAATAGAGGCGTTGAAGCGGGTGTTGTTATTAATCCAGGTACACCCATCAGTGCATTAGATACGCTTTTAGATGAAGTGGATTATGTTCTTATTATGTCCGTAAACCCTGGATTTGGTGGCCAAAAATTTATTCCATCATCATTAAGAAAGATAGCGCAATTAAAAGAACAAAGAAACCAACGTGAACTTGATTTTAAAATCGAAGTTGATGGCGGTGTCAATGCCGAAACAGCAACCCAAGTGATTGAAGCGGGTGCGGATTGGTTAGTGGCAGGTTCTTATTTCTTTAATCAACAAAATTATCAGCAAGCAACACAAATTTTAAAAGGTGAGGCATAAACCATGACAAAAAGCATCTGTTTGTTATGTAGTTCTCGTGATTTACCTGAACAAGTATTAGAATACCATCATAATAAGCAGTGGGCGGGTGTTGATAGAGGCACACTTCTTTTACTTCAACATCAAATCACACCTGTTTTTGCTGTAGGTGATTTTGATTCGATTTCATCTTCTGAACGTGAATGGATAAAATCACATATTACAATTGAACCTGTGCCTGCAGAAAAAGCAGATACAGATTTAGCGCTAGCGGTCCATCAAGCAGTTGCTTTAGGTTACGATGAAATTAAAATCTATGGTGCTACAGGTGGGCGACTAGATCACTTTATGGGCGCGATGGCTTTGCTCCAAAATCCAGATTTTAAAAACAAGAAAATGGTATTAATTGATAAAATCAACGAGGTTGAATATTTAACAGAGGGTCGCTACACTATCGAGAATAACGAGCGTTTTAAATATGTATCTTTTCCTTTAGGAGTAGATCAGGTGAAGTTATCTTTAAAAGGTTTTAAGTATGAATTAGATGAAGTGACTTTACAACGCGGATCCACACTGACGATTTCAAATGAATTTATAGAGGATAAGAGCGAAGTGATTGTCCATGAAGGGGCGGTTTTTCTTATGAGAAGCCGTGACGAATAAAAATTAAAGCAACAAAAAACGAGTCTTCCACATAAAGACTCGTTTTATTTTAATCTATTATGTTAATTATACGCGAGTGACTTTACCTGATTTTAAAGCACGAGCTGAAACCCAAACTTTTTTAGGTTTGCCATCAACAAGGATTCTAACTTTTTGTAAATTAGCATTCCAACGACGTTTTGAAGCGTTTAACGCGTGTGAACGGTTGTTTCCTGTTGAAGCTTTACGTCCTGTAACGAAACATTCTTTACCCATCATCGTACCTCCTTTAAGAAATACAAATACACTTTGCTACTACATACTAACGTAATATACCACATTAAACATTGACATGCAATATTAAATTAGGGTATATTTTCAGATATTACTTTTTGTAGTGGTCGATTTCTGATATAATTTACTGTTGTGATTAAGCGTTGTTTGCTAAGAATGACGAACAAGGAACATCTCCATTGGCATAAGACTTATATGTATAGTAATATAAGGTTTACTAGAAATTGATTTTCTTTACATTTTGTTCATGTAAGTTTTGAAATTGAAAAATGGATGATGACATAAAGCGGACTGATTGAGAATAGGAGGCGTATGATATGGCATTAGAAATTACGAATGATTATGGTAGTATTGACATTTCAAACGAAGTGATAGCATCTATTGTAGGCGGAAAAGCTGTGGAATGTTACGGTATTGTGGGTATGGCATCTCGTCAGCAAGTGAGAGATGGTATTGCAGAAATTCTCGGACATGAAAATTATGCTAAAGGTATTGTTGTGAGAGAAAATGAAGGTATATTAGATGTTGATATGCATATCATTGTTAGCTATGGCGTTAAAATCTCAGAAGTTGCGCAAAATGTGCAATCAACAGTGAAATATACTTTAGAGCATACATTAAAACTAAAAGTAAACTCTGTGAATATTTTTGTACAGGGTGTACGTTTTAATAATGACGGGAATGACAAATAGGAGGATATTTGCATGATTACTAAGATCAACGGCAATTTATTTGCCGAAATGATTATACAAGGGGCTCAAAACTTATCGAATAATGCGGATATGGTTGATGCGTTAAATGTTTATCCAGTACCTGACGGGGACACAGGGACGAATATGAACTTATCTATGACTTCAGGGCGTGAAGAAGTTCAAAGCCATCTCACAAGTCATATTGGTGACTTAGGGAAAGCTTTTTCAAAAGGTTTGTTGATGGGCGCACGTGGTAATTCAGGTGTGATTTTATCTCAAATTTTTAGAGGTTTCTCTAAAGCATTAGAAGATGAAAAAGATATCGATGCCAAGCAGTTTGCGCACAGTTTTGATGCAGGTGTTAAAACGGCGTATAAGGCAGTGATGAAACCTGTTGAAGGAACAATTTTAACTGTTGCCAAAGATGCAGCACAAGCAGCAATTGATATAGCTGAAGAAACAGAAGACTGTTTGGAAATGATGACGCGCGTTTATGAGGCAGCGCAAAAATCACTTGAAAATACACCTAATCTTTTACCTGTCTTAAAGGAAGTCGGTGTTGTTGATAGCGGTGGTAAAGGGTTAACACTTGTTTATGAAGGTTTCTTAAAAGCAATGAAAGGTGAAAAAGTAGAAGCGCACGCGCCTAAAGTGGATACAGAAACTTTCTTTAATGACGATCATGATTTTCATGGTGTAATTAATACAGAAGATATTGTTTACGGCTACTGTACTGAAATGATGGTTCGTTTTCAACCTGGAAAAGAAAAATTTGATGAAACGACTTTCCGTTCAGATATGAGTGAATTTGGTGATTCTTTACTTGTGATTAGTGACGATGAAATTGTTAAAGTTCATGTTCACACTGAGACGCCAGGTGAAGTATTCACGTTTGGTCAAAAATACGGTGAACTGATTAAAGTTAAAGCTGAAAATATGCGTGAACAACATCGTGAGGTATTACGTAAAGAAGCATCGAATGAAAGTGCAAAACAAAAGCAAGAACCTGCTCAAAATGTTGAAACGGCAATCGTTACGATTTCTATGGGTGAAGGCATTACGGAGTTATTTAAATCCATGGGTGCAACACATGTCATTAATGGTGGTCAAACGATGAATCCGTCTACGGAGGATATCGTCAATGTGATTAATGAAAGTGGTTGTAAACGTGCAATTATCTTGCCTAATAATAAAAATATACAAATGGCAAGTCAACAAGCAGCTGAAATTGTTGACGTAGAAGCTGTTGTCATTCCAACACGTACTGTTCCTCAAGGTATCGTAGCCATGTTCCATTATGATGAAAGTGTTGAACTTGATGAAAATGAAACTGCGATGACTGCAGCTTTAGAAAATGTAAAGTCTGGTTCAATTACATATGCTGTTCGAGATACAAAAATTGACGGCATTAAAATTGAAAAAGATGCATATATGGGATTAGTGGAAGATAAAATCATTGCGAGTGATCGTGATGAACAACAAGTCATTCAAAAAACTTTGGAGACTATGTTGGATGAAGATAGTGAAATTCTAACCATTATTACTGGTGATGAAGCAAATTCAGCAACAACTGAATGGATTGAATCATTTGTTGAAACACATTATGAAGATGTTGAGATTGAAGTTCAAAATGGTCAACAACCTATTTATCCTTATTTGTTTGCTGTCGAATAAACCATGGATTCAGTAGCTTAGTGAGAGGTCATTTTATGCATGACTTAGAGTGGTGATAACTATGGTGAAGAGGCGCAATGAAATAGATGGATTACTTTCATATACGATCACGCCTCATAGGGGTGAAATAGTCATTTCTTGCTTAATGTGAGATGACTGTTTTACTCCTATTTTTAATGAGAAATAACATCAACTAGGGGCGTTAAAGAATGATATTGAGTGTTTACATGTAATTAAGAAGATGTTTTAAATATTTATGAAACTTTCTATTTTATATGTTTACAATGTCAAATTTTTAATCAATATGGAAGATTGTTATAATAAAGTTACACTTTATGTGGTCTAAAACGGGGGGAGCAAAAAATGAAATATAAAAGCGTATTTGATATTATAGGGCCAACAATGGTGGGTCCTTCATCATCACATACAGCAGGTGCAGTCAGAATCGGATTGGTTGCTAGAGATTTGTTTGGAAAACAACCGAGTCGTGCCGATATATATTTATATGGTTCATTTATGGAAACGTACAAAGGACACGGTACAGACGTAGCATTGGTCGGCGGTTTGTTAGGTTACGATACAGATGATGATCGAATTGAATCTAGTTTGGAAACTGCAGAATCACAAGGAATGCGGGTACATTTTATAGAAATGACTGAGGAACGCTCGCACCCGAATACGGCAATTATAGATATGACGGATGACGATAAAAATATATCAGTTGAAGGTGTTTCAATCGGTGGTGGCAAAATAGAAATTGTGGCGATTAATGGTTTTCCACTTGCGATTAGTGGTAATTATCCAACCTTACTCGTCTTCCACCAAGACACATTCGGTACGATTGGTAAAGTAGCTAATATTTTAGGTGATTACAGCATTAATGTTGGGAGTATGCAAGTCGCGCGTAAAGAAAAAGGCGACGAAGCATTAATGACCTGTGAATTAGATGATGATATTAGTGAAGATGTGTTAGCGTTGATTAGAAAAGTACCTGGTGTTGTGACAGTATCGTTAATGGGGGATGCGTAAAATGGAAAGCATTAAAATGTTTAAAAGTGTAAAAGAATTAATAGCGAAATGTGAAGCTGAGAATAAAGCGATATATGAAGTGATGCTCGAACAAGAGATGGCTGTTACAGGTTTGTCTGCTGAAGCAGTCTATACACAGATGAATCACAACTTGGAAACAATGGAAAAAGCATTAGAAGAAGGACTCGCTGGCGTAACATCTAAAACAGGCCTAACAGGTGGCGATGCTGTTTTAATGAAAGCGTATATTGAAAAAGGTCAAACGCTTGCTGGAGATCTCGTTTTAGATGCTGTGAGTAAAGCAGTGGCAACAAATGAAGTCAATGCAGCAATGGGGAAAATTTGTGCGACACCGACTGCTGGCTCAGCAGGTGTTGTACCTGGTGTTTTATTTTCGCTTAAAAATCGATTACAATTAACTCGACAAGATATGCTGAATTTTTTACTTACATCAGGCGCATTTGGTTTCGTGGTAGCCAATAACGCTTCTATCTCAGGGGCGGCAGGCGGATGCCAAGCTGAAGTAGGTTCAGCAAGTGCTATGGCAGCGGCTGCTATTGTAGAAGCGGCAGGTGGTACGCCGCAACAATCAGCAGAAGGATTTGCAATCTGTCTTAAAAATATGCTCGGCTTAGTTTGTGACCCAGTCGCAGGTTTAGTGGAGGTCCCTTGTGTTAAAAGAAATGCTGCAGGTGCGTCAAATGCGATTGTTTCTGCTGATATGGCTTTAGCAGGAATTGAATCACGTATTCCTACCGACGAAGTGATTGATGCGATGTACAAAATTGGACAAACGATGCCTTCTGCTCTACGTGAAACGGGTCGTGGTGGCTTGGCAGGTACACCGACCGGTCAACGATTAAAACAACAAATTTTTGGTGATTAAATATGACAAACATCAATCTTATCAATAATCCTTATAGTTTAAAGGAAATTAAAGGCTTAGGTCCAAAGCGACTCGCCATTTTAAATGAAATGAATATTTATACCATTCAAGATCTTGTGCTTTATTTGCCAACGCGTTATGAAGATAATACGTTGGTAGATATCACAACTGCGGAAGATGAAGCCAATGTGACAGTTCGAGGAGAAGTTTATTCGACTCCAACTGTCGCTTTTTTTGGACGTAACCGTTCTAAGCTAACTGTGCATGTAATGGTAAATGGCGTTGCAGTGAAAGCGATATATTTTAATCAGCCATATTTGACGAATAAAATCCAATTACATGAAACAGTTATTATAAAAGGGAAGTGGTCACGACGAAAGCAAGAAATAAATGGAAATAAAATGTTTTTTAGCGCAGATTCTATTTCCGATGCACAGTACACACCCGTCTATCGTGTAAAGGAGGGAATCAAACAAAAACAACTTAGAGATATGATTCGAGAAACATTAAATCATATTACGATTGAAGAATGGTTACCTGAAGCGTTGCGTACTAAATATAAATTAGAAACATTGAGTGATACATTACACGCTTTACATGAAGCAAAAGACCAGCAGTCTCTCATTAAAGCAAGACGAACGTTTGCATTTACAGAATTTTTTATGTTTGAATTACGGATGCAATGGTTGAACAGAATTGAAAAATCAACTGATGATGCGATTGAAGTGGATTATGATTTACAACAAGTCAAAGCTTTTATACAAACGTTACCATTTGAATTAACAGAAGGTCAAAAGCAGAGTGTGAATGAAATATTTAGAGATTTGAAAGCACCGATACGGATGCATCGTCTGCTACAAGGGGATGTTGGGTCAGGTAAAACGGTTGTAGCGGCGATTTGTATGTATGCGATGAAGACTGCGAGTTTTCAATCTGCTTTAATGGTACCGACAGAAATTCTTGCAGAACAACATGCTGATAGCCTTGCACAACTATTTGGGGCGCATATGAATGTGGCGCTTCTGACAGGTTCGGTCAAAGGGAAAAGACGAAAATTGCTTTTAGAACAGCTGGAAAATGGAGAGATTGATTGTGTAGTAGGAACACATGCATTAATTCAAGATGACGTTAATTTTAAAGATGTGGGTTTAGTTATTACAGACGAACAACACCGCTTTGGCGTTCAACAAAGACAGAAGCTGCGTGAAAAAGGGGCTTTGTCCAATGTGTTGTTTATGACAGCGACCCCTATACCTAGAACGTTGGCGATTTCAGTTTTTGGCGAAATGGATGTTTCATCAATAAAGAGTTTACCTAAAGGACGCAAGCCTATACAAACACATTGGATCAAACATGAAAGATATGATCTAGCCATTGAAAAAATGAATAATGAGTTGAAAAAAGGACGCCAGGCTTATGTTATTTCACCTTTAATAGAAAGCTCTGAGCATTTGGAAGATGTGCAAAACGCAATTGCTTTATATGAAAATCTGCAAGTTGCCTTTCCTGATCAACGGATTGGACTATTGCATGGAAGAATGACTTCTGATGAGAAAGATCAAGTGATGCATCAGTTTAGTGCTCATGAACTTGATGTGCTCGTTGCAACAACTGTTGTCGAAGTAGGGGTCAATGTGCCTAACGCAACATTTATGATGATATATGATGCAGACCGCTTCGGATTATCCACCTTACACCAACTCCGTGGACGAGTCGGCCGAAGTAATCATCAAAGTTATTGTGTGCTGATTGCTTCACCTAAAACTGAGACCGGTATCGAGCGTATGCAAATTATGACGCAGACCACGGATGGATTCGAACTGAGTGAGAGAGATTTAGAAATGCGTGGACCGGGAGATTTTTTTGGTGTAAAACAAAGTGGCTTGCCTGACTTTTTGGTCGGAAATCTTGTTGAAGATTATCGAATGTTAGAAGTCGCTAGGGATGAAGCAGCACAACTCATTCAATCGGGTGACTTTTTCACGCCAGCATACGAACGTTTGCGTACATTTATTGAAGATAAAATACTCTATCAAAGTTTTGATTAATCATGACACTTAAAAATAAAAGAGAAAATCGCTGTGTCATCGCACTATACAAGCATATTAAATTGTTTTGAAACTAAGGTTGAACGTGTTAAAATAATGTGGAGTCAATTGAGACTTGGTACTAAATTTTGGGTGGCGATGATGTGAAAAAGACTAAGGATGAGAGACGCACGC
Source organism: Staphylococcus coagulans (assembly GCF_022557135.1). NCBI lineage: Bacteria > Bacillati > Bacillota > Bacilli > Caryophanales > Staphylococcaceae > Staphylococcus > Staphylococcus coagulans. Next base: position 1,683,594 of record NZ_CP092966.1, on the reverse strand, counting down.
TAATTGAAACAACCATCCAACAAAATCCGTTTATTACGGATCAAGCATTAAGCGAGATGTTTGAAGTGAGTATACAAACGATTCGTCTTGATCGTAATCAACTTAAGATACCTGAACTACGTGAACGTGTGAAAAGTGTCGCAAAAGATCAATACCAAAATATTAGTGCTTTGGAGGATCAAGATATTATAGGTGATATCGTTTCGCTTGAACCGAATCATTATGGTAAATCTATTTTGACAATCACAAAGAAGGACGTTTTTTCTAGAAATGAAATAGCGCGTGGACATGTTTTGTTTGCACAAGCGAATTCGTTATGTGTCGCAATGGTTAAACATATCGCTGTATTAACAAAAGAAAGTCATATTCACTTTGTAAAGCCTGTTCATTTAGGTGATGTTGTCATGGCAACAGCAGAGGTTGAATTTCATGATGACAAGTATTATGAAATGAGTGTCACTTCTTATGTTGAAAAAGAAAGAGTCTTTGAAGGAATATTTAAAATGTATTACATAAGTGAGGATGAATAAGATGGTAAAATTAGCTGTAGATATGATGGGTGGCGACGATGCACCGAATATCGTTCTCGAAGGTGTTGAAAAAGCAGTTAATGAATTTGAGGACTTGGAAATCATTTTATTTGGAGATGAAAAGCAGTGTCATATTCAGCACCCTAGAGTAGAAGTCAGACATACGACTGAAGAAATTACGATGGAAGATGAACCAGTTCGCGCGATTAAGCGTAAGAAAGATAGTTCAATGGTGCGTATGGCAGAGGCGGTAAAAAATGGTGAGGCAGATGCATGTGTATCAGCTGGGAATACGGGTGCACTTATGTCATCAGGTCTATTCATCGTAGGCCGTTTGCCGGGTGTTGCACGTCCAGCACTAGTGGTGACGTTACCAACAGTAAGTGGTAAAGGTGTTGTACTCCTAGATGTGGGCGCAAATGCAGATGCGAAAGCTGAGCATTTATATCAAAATGCTGTGCTCGGACATATTTATGCACAAAAGCTAAGAGGTATTGAAACGCCTAAAGTTGCGTTGTTAAATATCGGTACCGAAGCTAAAAAAGGAAATAGCTTAACAAAAGAAGCTTTTAATTTAATGTCAAAAACTGAACAGTTTCATTTTGTCGGTAATATTGAAGCGAAGTCAATCATGGAAGACGAAGCAGATGTCATTGTGACAGACGGTTATACAGGTAATATGATTTTGAAAAATTTAGAAGGTATTGCCAAATCGTTTGGTAAAATCATTAAAAATGATTTATTACATAATATGAAAAATAAACTGGCAGCTTTAATTATGAAAAAAGATATTAAGCATATCGCGAAACAATTAGATTACACTGAGTATGGCGGCTCGGTGTTACTTGGGCTTGACGGAATTGTAGTAAAAGCACATGGAAGTTCAAATGCCAAAGCATTTTATTCAGCGATTCGCCAAGCAAAAATTGCAGCGGATACGCGAATTGTTGAAAACATGAGAGAAAAGGTGGCTGAATAAAGTGGGTAAAACTGTTTTAATGTTTCCGGGACAAGGTGCCCAAAAAGTCGGAATGGCACAAGATTTGTATCAACAAGATCAAGCTGCCACACATATTCTTAATCAAGCACAATCACAAATGCCTTTTGATTTATTAGAAACGATGTTTGAGGATCCAGAGGCGATTTTAGGTCAAACTGAAAATACCCAACCTGCGCTACTCACACACAGTATGGCGCTATATGCGGCTATGGGACAACCTAAAAGTGACTTTACTTTAGGCCATAGTCTTGGTGAATATGCGAGTTTAGTAATGAGTGGTGTTTTAAAATTTGAAGATGCCGTTCAAATCGTTCGCAAACGTGGGGAACTCATGGCACAAGCTTTTCCTAAAGGTGTCGGAAGTATGGCAGCGGTATTAGGTTTGTCTTTGGAGGAAGTCAAAACGATTTGTGATCAAATTTCAACGGAACAGTACGTCGTTGAACCTGCGAATATCAATTGTCCTGGTCAAATTGTTGTTTCAGGTCATAAGGAAGCCATCGATCGCTTTGTAGCTGAAGGTAAAAGTTTAGGTGCCAAACGTGTTTTACCGTTAGACGTGTCAGGGCCATTTCATTCGTCGATGATGCAAGTCATTGAATCAGAATTTACAACTTATATTAATCAGTTTGAATGGCATTCAGCGACAACACCAGTCGTTCAAAATGTGAATGCATCATCTGAAGTAGATGCGACACAAATCAAGCAAAATATGAATAAACAGTTGTATGCTCCTGTTCAATTTATTGATTCTGTAGAATGGTTAATCGAACAAGGTGCAGACCACTTTATAGAAGTAGGGCCAGGCAAAGTTCTATCCGGTTTAGTTAAAAAGATCAACAGAAATGTAAAAATAACTTCGATCCAAACACTCGAAGATGTAAAGGAATGGAAAGCAGATGAGTAAAGTAGCATTAGTCACAGGCGCTTCTCGCGGTATCGGTCGTAGTATTGCTTTGCAATTAGCAGAAGAAGGTTATCATGTTGTTGTTAACTATGCAGGCAATCAAGAAAAAGCAGAAGAAGTTGTTGAACAAATTAAACAAAAAGGCGTTGATGCAGTAGCCATTCAAGCTAATGTTTCAAACGGCGATGAAGTGAAAGCGATGATTAAAGAAGTCGTTAAAACATTTGGTTCAATCGATGTACTTGTAAACAACGCAGGGATTACAAGAGATAATTTATTGATGAGAATGAAAGAGCGCGAATGGGACGAAGTCATTGATACAAACTTAAAAGGTGTCTTTAATTGTATTCAAAAAGTGACGCCACAAATGTTAAAACAACGTCATGGTCGCATTATCAACTTAACAAGTATCGTCGGTGCGGTAGGTAATCCTGGACAAATTAATTATGTCGCGTCTAAAGCGGGAGTCATTGGTATGACAAAAACAGCGGCAAGAGAACTCGCATCACGTAACATTACGGTTAATGCAGTAGCCCCTGGTTTTATCGTTTCTGATATGACAGATGCATTAAATGATGAGTTGAAAGAAACGATGAAATCACAAATTCCGCTAGGTCGCTTTGGACAAGATACAGATATTGCGCATACAGTTGCATTTCTTGCTTCTGATAAAGCGGAATATATCACAGGACAAACGTTACATGTAAATGGCGGCATGCATATGGAATAAAGTTTGAGACATGACTTTGTTTCAGACTAAAAAAGTGCGAAATGATTGTGACAAATAAATGTGAAATAAATATTTTAATGTGTATTAATCAAATATCGATTTCATATGATTTGAATCATGGTATAATAGTTCTCGTAAACGGATGAGTCTTCTCGGAAATGGGTTGTATTTAGGCCAATAAAATGGCAAAATATAACAGTCGAGTGTTTCAATTCGATACGAAGAATCATGCAAAGTGTTGAACTACAGCACAAGCTTTTAAAGGAGGTGAAGGGCTGTGGAAAACTTCGATAAAGTAAAAGACATCATTGTTGATCGTTTAGGCGTAGACGCTGATAAAGTAACTGAAGGTGCATCTTTCAAAGAAGATTTAGGTGCAGATTCACTTGATATTGCTGAATTAGTGATGGAATTAGAGGATGAATTTGGTACTGAAATTCCAGATGAAGAAGCGGAAAAAATCAACACAGTTGGAGACGCTGTTAATTACATTAATACACTTGAAAAATAATTGTTTTCATCTGAGTCGATGTTTCGGCTCAGATTTTTTACTAATCTGATAGGTTTCAAGTGTAACATCACGTATAATAGAAGAGCAATTGTGATTGAAGTGTCAATTGAACGATGAGTCCCACTTTTAGTGAACAACATGACAACGTGTGATGTGCTCACTAAAAGTTTGGGAGCGTGTTCATATTCATATATCACCTCTTGGTACACTTGTGGTGAATGTTGTGTCGAACGGAGAAGACTGTGAAGACGTCATCATGTACTTCATAAACACTTAATACAAGGAGGTCAACTCATGGCGAAGGTGAGAAAGGAAGAACTAGTATTACAATTTGAAAAAAACTTTAAAAATAAAATGAAAGAACTTCATTTAACATATCATGATATTTCGATATATCAACAGGCATTTTCTCATTCAAGTTTTATAAACGATTACAATATGGAACGAATCGAGCATAATGAGCGATTGGAATTTTTAGGGGATGCTGTATTAGAACTAACCGTCTCGCGTTATTTGTTTGATGAATATCCGCAATTGCCGGAAGGGGATTTAACAAAGATGAGGGCAACAATGGTTTGTGAACCTTCACTCGTCATTTTTGCACAGCAAATTGACCTGATGCCATTGATCTTGTTAGGAAAAGGCGAAGAAAAAACGGGTGGCCGAACTCGCCCTTCATTAGTGGCTGATGTGTTTGAAGCATTTGTCGGTGCAATATATTTGGATCAAGGGTTAGAGACAGTTTGGAAATTTGCAGAAGCTGTTATTTTTCCTCATGTGAAAGACCAGCAACATTTAGGTGTGATTGATTTCAAAACGAAATTGCAAGAGTATGTACATCAGAATTATCTTGGTGTGATTACGTATCGTATCGCTAAAGAGGATGGGCCTGCACATAATAAAACTTTTACCTCTGAAATTATAATCAATGGGAAGCCTGTATCTCAAGGTGAAGGACGTACTAAAAAAGAATCTGAACAAAAAGCAGCTGAACAGGCATATTTGCAAATGACACATAAGGAGTAGACAATGGTGTATTTAAAGTCAATTGATGCATATGGATTTAAATCATTTGCTGAGTCAACGCAGATTGAATTTGATGAAGGTGTAACTGCAATTGTAGGACCCAATGGGAGTGGTAAAAGTAATATTACCGATGCAATTAAATGGGTGCTCGGTGAACAATCTGCACGTGTATTGCGTGGGAGTAAGATGGAGGATGTTATTTTCTCCGGCTCAAAACATCGTCATGCACAGAATTTTGCAGAGGTTCAGTTGAAATTAGATAACAGCAAAGGCATTTTGAATATCGATGCCGCAGAAGTTGTTGTAACAAGACGACTTTACCGTAACGGAGATAGCGCTTTTTATCTTAATAATGAAAGACAGCGCCTCAAAGATATTAGAGAGTTATTTTTAGATTCAGGTTTGGGAAAAGAAGCATTTAGCATTATTTCTCAAGGTAAAGTGGATGAGGTTTTGAATGCCAAACCGATTGATCGACGTCAAATTATCGAAGAGTCAGCAGGAGTTCTAAAATATAAAAAGAGAAAAGAAGCGTCACTAGAAAAACTCGATGATACAGAAAGCAATCTGACACGTGTTGAGGATATTTTGTATGATTTAGAGGGTAGAGTAGAGCCTTTAAAAGAAGAAGCGGCAATCGCAAAAGAATATTTGCAACTCAGTCAAACATTAGAACAAAGTGATATTAGAGTCACTGTTCATGATATTCGGTCTTATCAAAAACAAATCGAAGCGCATGATACGACCTTAAATGAATTGAAAAGTACCCAAGCTAAAATCGCCCAGAAAAAGTCTAAAATTACGCATATGATTCAAACGGCTAAAGGGAAACGTTATGAAATCGATCAACAACTTGAAAAGGTCAACCAAAAATTGATTGAATCTACTGAGCAAGTTGAAAAGTTGTCGGGCCAATATCAATTGATTGAAGAAAGACAAAAGAATCAGTCCCAAGCCAATGCACGCATTGAAGAAGAACAAGCTGCGTTAGAACGTCAACAGGCACAACTTGAAAAAGATATGCAAGCGGTAGAAAAAACGATTTCAGATTTGAAAGAAAAACGTAAAACGCTTAACCATCATATCCAAAAGTTAGAGGACCAGTTATATCAATCGGATGCGTCCATTGAAGAAACGCTAGAGCAAAGTAAAGATACTTACTATCAATTAATGACAGAACAAGCGGACGTCAATAATGATATTCGCTTTCTAACACGTACGATTGATGAACATAAAGTGAAGCAATCTCGCTTAGATTCACGTTTGACTGAAGCTTATAATCAGCTAACAGAGGCACAACATCAAATTGAATCCACGAGTCAGCAACGTCATGACAAGCAACAACAAATGCAAGCGGTGCAACAACAAAGTGAACAACTTGAAAATGAATTAGCTCAAATCCAACAAAATCAAAAAGATGATGAATCAAAGCTGTATCAGGCTTATCGATATAATGATAAGCTGAAATCACGAATTGAAAGTATGAAAATACGTGAAGAAGATTTTAGCCATTTTTACCAAGGAGTTAAAGCAGTTTTACAAGCTAAAGATCAATTGACTGGCATTCATGGTGCTGTTGCCCAACAAATCAATGTTTCTAGCGAACATACGACTGCCATTGAAACAGCTTTGGGCGCGACGACGCAACATGTCATTGTTACTGATGAACGTGCCGCACGCGAGGCCATCAATTATTTAAAAACAAAAAGACTAGGTCGTGCTACATTTTTACCGTTATCTGTCATTAAAGGGAAAAAGCTCGATTTATCACTCGTGCGTGTTGCGGAACGGCAAGCAGGATTTATTACCATTGCCAGTGATGCAGTACAAGTCGACGCGCAGTATAGACATATCATTGACAATTTATTAGGTCGAACATTGATTGTAGATACGTTAAAACATGCGAATGAAATTGCACGGGCAATTCAATATAAAACGCGTATCGTAACATTAGAAGGCGAAATTGTTAATCCTGGTGGCTCTATGACAGGTGGTGGGACACAGCAACGCCAAACGATATTAGGACAAAAGGATGAGCTGAATCGTTTGCAAGAACAACTCAAACAATATGTCGCACAAACACAGGCGCTCGAACAAGCTTGTCAAAAAAGAAAAAAAGAGCAAGATGATTTGAGTCAACGTTATGTAGAGGGACAACAACAATACAATCAGTTGAAACACGAACTACATGATTTAGCATTAGCACTTGATCGTTATACTGAAATAGAGCAGCGTTTGAAAAATGAGCATGAAGAATTTGAATTTGAAAAAAATGACGGCTATCAGGCAGATAAAAGTGAAGCGACATTAGTTGCTAAGCAAAAGCGGAAAGATGAGATTAAAAAAGAACTCAATGCTTTAGATGCACAAATTAAAGCAATGACTGAAAAAAATAAAGAAGGTAAAGTACAGACGACACAACTTCAACAACAATTGCATCAATATCAATCAGACTTAGCCGTTATTAAAGAACGTTTAACGACGCAACAACAGCATCTCAAACGTTATGATAAAGAACAACATGACATCAACGCGCATCAGCAAAAATTACTAGATCAATTAGCAGTCATCAACTCTGATGAGGTGAATGACAGTTCGGTTTTAGAAAATATTCAGGTGCAAATCACGCAAAAACAACAAGAAAAGGAAACAGATTTAAATCAACAAAATGAGCTAAGACATGCACGTCAAGATACAGAAGATTTAATAGAATCGAATGAAAAGGCATTAGAAGACACACATCAAAATTTACTGGATATCGAGAGTCAATATCAAGATATTAAATCTGCCCAATCACGACTAGATGTACTCATTGATCATGCGTTAAAACATTTAGACGAAAAATATCACATGACCTATGAACATGCAGCCGCAACGTATCCAAGTCAACCTGAAGAGATTGAGGCATTACGTCAGAAAGTGAAATTAACACAAATGTCAATTGATGAGCTGGGGCCAGTCAATCTGAACGCTATTGAACAATATGAAGAAGTCGAAGCACGTTACACTTTCCTTTCTGAGCAAAGAACCGATTTACGTGAAGCAAAATCAACGTTAGAGCAAATTATTCAAGAAATGGATATCGAGGTGTCTGATCGTTTTAGTACAACATTTCATGCGATTCAAGATCATTTTGCTGAAGTGTTTAAGTCGTTGTTTGGCGGAGGACAAGCAGAACTAACTTTAACTGAAAAAGATTATTTAACTGCTGGCGTCGAAATTAAAGTCCAACCGCCAGGCAAAAAATTACAGCACCTCTCGCTTTTAAGTGGCGGCGAAAGAGCTCTAAGTGCTATTGCTTTATTATTTGCAATCTTAAAAGTTAGATCAGCGCCGTTTGTTATTCTTGATGAAGTCGAGGCGGCATTAGACGAAGCCAATGTGATGCGCTATGCATCATATTTAAGAACGTTATCAATGGAAACACAGTTTATCGTCATTACCCATCGTAAAGGTACAATGGAAATGTGTGACCGTCTCTATGGTGTGACGATGCAAGAAATGGGTGTTTCCCGTTTAGTCAGTGTGAATTTGAATACTATAGATGAAGTGATAAAGGAGGACTCAAAATAAATGAGCTTTTTTAAACGTTTAAAAGATAAGTTTGCCAAATCCGAGCGAGAACAAGATGAACTGTTACAACATGATGAGACAGGGCAAGATGATCATAAAAAGTTAAATGAAGCAGACACTTCATTAAAGTCTCAAGACAACAGGCCGTCTATGGATGATGAGTTCGATGATGGGTTAATATCTATTGAAGAGTTTGAAGAGTTAGAATCTCAAAAAATTGGTGCGAAATTCCGTGAAGGTTTAGAAAAATCACGTGAAAACTTCCAAAATCAATTAAATAACCTATTAGCGCATTATCGAAAAGTGGATGAAGATTTCTTTGAAGCATTGGAAGAAATGTTAATTCAAGCCGATGTTGGATTTAATACTGTAATGGAGTTAGTTGATGAATTACGTTTAGAAGCTAAGCGACGCAATATTACAGAAACTGAAGATTTACGCGAAGCTATTGTAGAAAAGATTGTTGAAATATACCAACAAGATGACGATCAATCAGAAGTCATGAATATTGAAGATGGACGTTTAAACGTTATTTTAATGGTCGGTGTCAATGGTGTAGGGAAAACGACAACGATTGGTAAGTTAGCGCATCGCTATCAATTGCAAGGTAAAAAAGTCATGCTTGCAGCAGGTGATACTTTCCGAGCAGGTGCCATTCAACAGCTTGAAGTATGGGGTGAACGCGTTGGTGTTGACGTCGTTCGTCAAGGAGAAGGATCTGATCCTGCTGCTGTCATGTATGATGCAATTAATGCCGCTAAAAACAAAGGTGTCGATATTTTAATTTGCGATACAGCAGGACGACTTCAAAATAAACAAAATTTAATGAATGAACTTGAAAAAGTTAAGCGTGTTATTTCGCGTTCAATTCCTGAAGCGCCACATGAAGTTTTACTTTGCTTAGATGCAACGACAGGTCAAAATGCTTTAGCACAAGCGAAGGCGTTTAAAGAAGTTACAAATGTGACTGGTATCGTTCTAACGAAATTAGATGGTACAGCTAAAGGGGGTATTGTGTTAGCGATACGAAATGAATTGCATATACCAGTTAAATATGTAGGACTTGGTGAAAAAATGGATGATTTACAGCCGTTCAATGCTGAAAGTTACGTTTATGGGTTGTTTGCTGACATGATCGAACAAAATGTGCCAGAATCTAATGATGATGATTCTGAGAATGAGGCATAGGCTATGCATGAAAATGACTTGATCAAAACAATTCGTATGAATTACTTATTTGATTTTTATCAATCACTCTTAACAGAAAAGCAGCGAAATTATTTACGACTCTTTTATTTAGAAGATTATGCATTAAGTGAAATTGCAGAGACATTTGAAGTGAGTCGTCAAGCAGTGTATGATAACATAAGAAGAACTGGCGATTTGGTAGAAGACTATGAAGCAAAATTGGGTTTATACCGTCGCTTTAAACGAAGACAAGAAATTTATCAATTAATGCATCAAAATATTAATGAACCAGAACGTATTCAATCATATATTAAAGAACTTGAAGAACTAGAATAAGGAGGGTCACTTTATGGCTTTTGAAGGATTATCCGATCGACTGCAAGCGACAATGCAGAAAATAAAAGGTAAAGGTAAAGTGACTGAAGCTGATATCAAAGCGATGATGCGGGAGGTACGTCTTGCTTTATTAGAAGCGGACGTAAACTTTAAAGTCGTCAAAAACTTTGTTAAGACAGTTTCAGACCGAGCTTTAGGCTCTGACGTCATGAAGTCATTAACACCAGGCCAACAAGTGATTAAAATCGTACAAGAGGAGCTCACTGCTTTAATGGGCGGCGATAATAGTACGATTACGATGGCTAAAAAACCACCTACAGTTGTGATGATGGTAGGTTTACAAGGGGCAGGTAAAACGACAACTGCAGGGAAACTCGCTTTATTAATGCGTAAAAAATATAATAAAAAGCCGTTGCTCGTTGCAGCTGATATTTATCGACCTGCCGCTATTAATCAATTACAGACTGTTGGAAAACAAATTGACATCCCTGTGTACACTGAGGGGGATCAAGTTAAACCTCAACAAATCGTGACGAACGCATTGCAACATGCAAAAGATGAGCATTTAGATTTTGTTATTATTGATACAGCGGGTCGTCTGCATATTGATGAAGCGCTAATGAATGAGCTACAAGAAGTGAAAGAAATTGCTAAGCCGAATGAAATCATGTTAGTCGTGGATGCAATGACAGGTCAAGATGCTGTAAATGTGGCAGAGTCATTTGATCAACAGTTAGACGTTACGGGTGTTACATTAACTAAACTAGACGGTGACACACGTGGTGGGGCAGCGCTTTCTATTAGAGCAGTAACACAAAAACCGATTAAATTTATAGGTATGAGCGAAAAGCTAGATGGCTTAGAATTGTTCCATCCTGAACGCATGGCATCACGTATATTAGGTATGGGTGACGTTTTAAGTCTGATTGAAAAAGCACAACAAGAAGTGGATGAAGAAAAAGCTAAAGACTTAGAAAAGAAAATGCGCACATCGTCATTCACGCTGGACGACTTTTTAGAACAGTTAGATCAAGTGAAAAATTTAGGGCCACTTGATGATATTATGAAAATGATTCCAGGTATGAATAAAATGAAAGGCTTGGATAAACTTAATATGAGCGATAAACAAATCGATCACATTAAAGCAATTATTCAGTCTATGACACCGACAGAAAGAGAAGACCCTGCTAAACTAAATGTTTCTAGAAAACGTAGAATTGCGAACGGTTCTGGACGCTCGATTCAAGAGGTCAACCGTCTGTTAAAACAATTCAACGATATGAAGAAAATGATGAAACAATTTACAGGCGGTGGAAAAGGTAAAAAAGGTAAGCAAAATCAATTACAAAATATGCTTAAAGGCATGAATCTGCCATTCTAAAATGAGTTCGGGGCATAAAATTTTTGATAACCTTGCCACAATGAACGTGTTTGCTTAGGCGCTGAAAACTACAGGTCAGGCTGAGGCTTGCGACGTCATATTATACGTAGATTTATAATAGCGCTCAGGCGATTTTCTATTCAAAATCATCAGAGCGCTATTTATTTTGGAATTGATGCCTCAGACTTATTCAAAGTATATTTTCTATATTTGTATATCAAGCACGAGTATAGTAGATTGTTTGAAAGTTTTTGCGTAGCTTCAGTAGCATCTTTATTTCAATATGTATGTTGGTAAAGAAATTTCTCTTTACAAACGTTATATGACCTGTTATTATAGTTTCTTGTAGATAACAAAACTTAATGAGAATTAAAGGAGAGAATAATAAATGGCAGTTAAAATTCGTTTAACACGTTTAGGTTCAAAAAGAAATCCATTTTACCGTATTGTAGTAGCAGATGCACGTTCACCACGTGATGGTCGTATCATCGAGCAAATCGGTACTTATAACCCAGCAGCAGTAAATGCGCCAGAGGTTAAAATTGATGAAGAATTAGCACTTAAATGGTTAAAAGACGGTGCAAAACCAACAGATACAGTTCATAATATTTTATCACGCGAAGGTATTTTAAAAACTTTCGATGAGCAAAAAAAAGCAAAATAATTTTGCTTTAACATTGAGCGGTCAAAGTAATCATAAAAAGGCCCACAATATGCTTTTTTTATGATGCCTTGAACCCAATGACAATGTTAATGAAATAGCCGTTGTTCAAGTCAAAGCACGGACGCGCATTTGATTATATAATGCTTTGCTATTTGAAATATAAAGTCATCTACATTGACTTTATAACTTTAGTGTTTTCATAGGCGAGACGTAAATAGGATTCAAACCCTATGACAAATTGAATCATCGGTGTTAAGGGTGAGACGAAATGTTACTGAGATGTAACCGAGTCTCACCCTTTTTATACATAACAATAAGAAATAGGAGGTGCACATCATGAAAGTAGAAGTGGGTAAAATTGTAAATACGCACGGCATTAAAGGTGAGTTAAAAGTTCAATCACATTCTGATTTTACAGATATTCGCTTTCAACCAGGTGAAACATTACAAATTGATACGCCAACGGGAACAATGAATGTGGTTGTTAAATCACATCGCATGCATAAAGGTTTGCATATGCTCACATTTGAAGGCTATACCAATATTAATGAAGTTGAACATTTAAAAGGTTCTCATTTATTTCAAGAAAGAGATCATAAAGATATTGAACTCGGTGCGCATGAATACTACTATTCTGATATCATTGGTTGTACGGTTTTTGATGAAGATAGACCAATCGGACGTGTCACAGAAATCTTTGAGACAGGCGCAAATGATGTTTGGGTTGTTAAAGGAGAGAAAGAACATCTCATTCCTTACATAGCGGATGTCGTAAAAGAGGTTGATATTGAGAATCGTAAAATTATGATTACACCACTTGAAGGGTTGTTAAACGAATGAAGATCGATTATTTAACATTGTTTCCAGAAATGTTTGACGGTGTGTTGAATCAATCTATTTTAAAACGTGCGCGTGAAAAAGAAATTTTACAGACAGAGACGATTAATTTTCGAGATTACGCAGATAATAAGCATCATCAAGTCGATGATTATCCATTTGGTGGCGGGCAAGGTATGGTGTTAAAACCTGAACCTATCTTCAATGCAATGGATGCGATTGATGTCACGGATGAAACACGAGTGATATTGATGACGCCACAAGGTAAACCGTTTGATCAAAAATTGGCAGAGTCTTTATCGAAAGAAAAGCATCTCGTTTTTATTTGCGGTCATTATGAAGGCTATGATGAAAGAATAAGAGAAAAATTGGTCACGGATGAAATTTCAGTCGGTGATTTCGTGTTAACTGGAGGCGAATTGCCTGCGATGGTCATGACAGACGCCATTGTTAGATTGATACCTGGTGTATTAAGTAAGCAGGCATCACATGAAGATGATTCATTTTCAAGCGGTTTGTTGGAATTTCCTCAGTACACGCGCCCAAGAACGTTTAAAGATATGTCTGTTCCAGATGTATTACTTTCGGGAAACCACGCCCATATTGAACAATGGCGTCACGAACAATCATTAAAAAGAACTTTTGAAAAGCGCCCAGATTTATTAGCATCTTATGATTTAAGCGAAAAAGATCAAAAGTATATTGAATCTTTAAAAGAACATTGAAAAACAAATTGATTTATGCTAGTATATTCTGAGTGTGGAAGCACAAAAATCACTATGATCCGCTGCTATATTTTGTCGAGGCAAGAACATAGTTTGAAGGAGAGAATAAAAAATGACAAATCACAAATTAATTGAAGCAGTGACTAAGTCACAATTACGCGATGATATCCCAGCATTCCGTGCAGGTGACACTTTACGTGTACACGTTCGTATTATTGAAGGTAGCCGTGAGCGTATCCAAGTATTCGAAGGTGTTGTTATCAAACGTCGTGGTGGCGGTATTTCTGAAACATTCACAGTTCGTAAAATTTCATCTGGTGTTGGTGTTGAACGTACATTCCCATTACACACACCAAAAATTGAAAAAATCGAAGTGAAACGTCGCGGTAAAGTACGTCGTGCGAAACTTTACTACTTACGTAGCTTACGTGGTAAAGCAGCGCGTATTCAAGAAATTCGTTAATTTCGAAGCGCAAAGTAACAAAATAAACATAAAACAAAAACCGGAAATTATGAATTTCCGGTTTTTTATATTTCAATTTTTATATATTTTCTCACATGAAGCAATCATCTGTGGTTTCGTACCTTGATCTTGATGAAGTCACGAGGCTCATTTGGGATATTGGAACACGAGTAATGTAGATTTACAGCAATCTAGAAATGAGGTCTGTCTCGTAAATCATTTATATGTCCCATCAATATGATTATTAAAAATATTGCCAATATCACGAAATTCAAGTAATACCTTCTCTTTGTAGTTATATTTAAGATCATTGAATTCTTAATGAGTTTTCCCCGTTTTTCTTAACCATTTTCGATATAACAATGCGCTGATGAGGCCGATAAGTGTGAGTCCTGTTAATGTTTTCCAATAAGGTAGCGCATAGTGTAGTGTTACCTCAGTATCTCCTTTTTGTACAGGAATGACCGTCATTAGCCCATTGCCTTGTTTGACTACTCTTGATTCTCCATGCGCTTCTGCTGACAATCCTTCTCGATAAGGCATAGGTAATACAAGGTACTGTGCTTGATTCGAATTAAAATGTGCTTTCAATTGTTGTGCACCGCGTTCAATTCGAACGGGCTGTACACTTTTTTGAGCTTTTTTAAGTGTTTGATAGTTTTCTCCATATATGCCTTTAATACGGAAACGGTACTTTCCTTGCTTAAGTTTGACTTGAACTGTATCTTTGGCGGGTACTCGAACGGTAACTGGTGTGACAAAACGACGATAGGCATAATTTAATGATGTACGTCTTTGATAGAAATCATCCACTTTTAAGTAATGTGGCTGACTAGGGCTCAGTAATTCAACATCCATCTCAATATAATAATCTTTAAATGCAGAATGTTGTTGGTGGGGAATTTGAATATTTACGCCTCCGTCTTTTTTATGAACTGATAAGTGATCTTTATTTAATGTTGCATCACGAGGTTGTATGGTTGCTTTGGAAACGAAATTAGTATTCGGTTCAAAAGAATGATTTGCTTTTGTATCTGGCATAACGACGCCTTGTAACATGGCTTGCTCGCGATCTAGAGGCGATTTTAAGTCATCAGGATTATATACTTTATTTGTTAAGTGCGCACTCGGGTATTGGATAAGATTTTTAGCATGTGCCCATGTTGTTTTGCCATCTTTAATATCGTTTTCAGGTTGCATACCATAGGGTAGAAGTGTATCCGGCGCTTTTTTGATACGATCTGAAACACCCCATAAAGCATACAAGTTTGCACGATCACCTAATAACCGATAAGTACTATTACTATCATATTCCATATTAATCTGCATTTCTTTATCGTAATATTGAAGAATACGACCATCAAAAATGCTAGAGTAGAGCGCTACACCATTAAACCTATAAATGAGACTTGAATTTACTGCATAAGGATCCATATAGTCTATCCGTCCAATAGATGTTTGATGTTGTTTAATTTGGTTGATTTCTCGTTGTAATGTAGGACTATGATATTTTGCAGCTTGCAAATCTTTCATTGTCGACTGATAAGGTGCGATATTATTATGATGATAATCGATAAGTAGGACAAATTGTTGTACTACAAAGAGGATTAGAATTATCCACCGCATATTTTGTGTTAATTTCTTTTGTTTAAGTGCATAATGACTCAAAATGATTAGGATGATGATACTGACAATCATCCACCACATGGCACCTCTTGAAAAGAGCAGGGTTGTGATAGCTAAAAGAATAATCGGTATGAGTGACTGTAAAAAGTCTCTGCGTGTCAATTCATTGAAATATTTAATCCATAGCGTGATGAGTGCACTTGTTGTCAGTGCAAGGAAATAAACCCAGCGTCGTTGTGGAAAGGAAAACCCGTTAAACATACTATCAAAATAAGGCGATAAAGAACCAATTAAAAGAAGCCATGTTAAGACAGCAAACATTTTATATTCATAATGACGATAGAGTTTAAATGAACATAACGCAACTAATGCAATAAATGTAACTGTAATATAAAATCCATTTGTAAAGATATGATATTTCTGAGAAAAATCTATGATGGGAGAAATCATGACATCATTCGATTCTCGATCATTATTTAAAAACGAACGTACACCTGTGATAAATCCAATCGAAGCGATGCAAAAGCTGATGATGGTAGCCGGTATCAACAGGTAGAGTTTTTGCCATCTTGTGACACAATCTTTGGGATGTGTATGTATCATACGATATATTAAATAGACTGTAAGACCAATTAATTCGTAATAACTAAAATAAAAGTTCGAATATAAAGTTAAAGTAATCGCGATTATAAACAAACCGATTTTACGGCTTCTAAAAAAACGCTCCATACCCCAAATAGATAAAGGTAAATAAATTAAAATATCTCCAAAGAATGACCACGTAAAATTAAAATAGTAAACGACGGAAGAACTTGCGTAAAGAAATGCCCCTAAATAGCGTTCATAACGTTTAAAATTAAATGCTCTAAACATCCCGTATGCAGCGATAAAAGTCATGATACAACGTAAATAAGCCGTAAATATTTGGTTTCCAGGCCAAAAAGCAATCCCTTGAGGGTGCATATGAAATAGCCATTGTCCTAAAGCGACAAATAAGAAATTAAAATACATCATAGGAGAAGTAGCATAATAATAGGCTAAATCAGTAAAGTAATCACCGCCAAGTCCTAAAGATAAATCATAAAAGGACTTAAAATGAGAAAACCGATCATACAAAAACATTTGGAATGGCATCATTTGCTTAAATCCATCTCCGTTACCACTATAAATGATTCCATGAACAACAAAGCGATAGAGGACAGGTAAATAAACAATCAATCCCACAAAACTTGCAACGATCATAAGTTTAAGCCCTTTTTTAAAGGACAACGTTTTAGTTTGCTTTTTCAACTTTTTCACTCTTTCTTTTTTGATAATGTTGTCGACACCAACGGCTAAACATGAAACTGAGTCCGACACTGAATATCGAAATAATAATCATTGTTATAAAATAAGGTGGACGATAAGTCAATTGGATTTCCTTTGCATGCGCTGAAACTGGGACGCCTGTCATCATATAGTTCACTTTTTCAACCTTTACCTTTTTACCATCAACTTTAGCGGACATGCCTAGGCGATAAGGGATGTTTATAACTGCCATACCCCCCTGATGTGCTCTTAAACGAATAAAGAACTTCCCTTGTTTTTCAACCAAATGATGCTTCATGTGATGATTGGCTTTTTTGAGAATTTGATAATTTTCTCCATATAAACCACGTAATTGGAAATGATAAATACCTTGAGGAGAAAATTGAATACGAATATTGCCATTTTCGTCTGGTTGAGTCCGATATAATAATTCATTTTGACCAGTGCGATAAATGGAATCATTAAACAAACGATTGTTTTGATAGTCATTCACGATAATCGTACTGTTACTATCAGGCAATCCTTTTTTAACATAAACAATAAGATAAAAATCTTTATTATTTTTTCGAATTGTATACGGAACATGAATGCGCAAGCCGCCCTCTGGTTGGGAGACTTTAATTTTATTTCTACCAATTTTATGTGCATGAATATATGAGGGATAGACCTTATTAATAAGATTGCTTGTTTTTGTCGGATAAGGGTCTCCTTTATTATCTAAAACAACACCTTCGATCATGGCATGTTCACGATCTAGAGGGTGTTTTAAATCACTTGATCGATAGTAACGCGCCATGACACGAACTGGTGGAAGGATATCCTGATTTTCATATATTTGATATTGACCTTGCTGTTTAACCCATTGAAAGTTTGCAGGTAATTCATGTTGGTAATCTTTCAACATTTGATAACGAACAGAAAATAAACTCGCGATATTGGAGCGGCTTCCTGTCGATTGATAACGGCTTACAGATTCTTCTTTTAAATTAATCATCAATTCGTGATAATAAAGTGCTACAAGATGATGATCAAAAATACTCGAATATAGACTCAACCCTCTAAAATTCTGGTACATTGGTGTGTTATCTTGCGCATTTACTCGCCAATCGATACGTTCTCCGGCCCTTAACTGCGACTTCATGTCGTTAACAAGTTCTTGTTGAAGTGGTGTATTGTAAAGACTTGCTTCTACATAAAATCGATTTGCCCTTTTTTCATGGTCTTGATGAAAGATTTGGTACTTTGTAAAAACAAGAGAGACAAGTAAGTTCAATACGAATAACGATATCAAATAAATACTGAACAGAAATGAGAAAATATACTTTGTCTGTGTATTTTTTAATAATAAGGCTAATAGCCCGATGAAAAAGACAGCGGGCAACATATATATCCAAGTGACATAGCGCTCATAAAAATAAGCGCTTATCCATACTACCAATATTGCAGGAATAGAAGTAAAGATATATGTTCTATAGTCTATAGATTTGAAGTGATGGAGATAGCATGCAATTAAACCACTTGAAGCAAATGCGAGTAAATAGTGCCAGCGTTTTTGTGGCGCAGAAAAGCCGTTAAAGAGACTGTCAACATATGGGATAAATGCGCATACAATCGTGATTAAGCTTAGAATAGCAAAGAGTCTAAAGTAAAAATGACGGTATAATTTAAAGGTCAGCAAAGCTTGAATCGTAATGAATAATATAACGATTAAATAATTATCGTAAAATAAATTTGAGCCAGAATTGAATGGCTCAACGAATGGAATACGGCCACTATAAGGAACTCTGCTATTATTTAAAAAGCTGTGAACACCATGAAAGAAAAAGAAAAGACTTGCACCTACGCCTAAAATGGCTCCAACAACAAGCGGAACAAATGATTGCTTTCGATGTATTAAATCTTCATCGTGCCGATAAATTAGACGCGAAAGATAGTAAATGATACCCATTAACACTTGATAATAAGCAAAATAAAAATTATTGATGAACGATATGGCGACGACGATTACAAAAAGTCCTATTTTTCCAGTTCTAAAAAAACGCTCAATACTTAAAAATAGGAGAGGCATCCAAATAAATACATCACTGAAAAATGGCCAATAGACTGTAAAACGAAAATATATCGGTGAAGTTGCAAATAAAAACGCAAATAAAATTGCAGCGTGGTGTTTTAAGTGTATGTATCTTGCATAAGCGTATGTCGCAAGGATAATGCATGCACATTTTAAAATTGAAACAATCAGTGCGAGTTTTAACCAATACATCATTTGAGTTGGATCGATAAGTCCCCAATGATGTAATAACCATGTTATAAGTGCAGTAATGATGAAAATGATATTCGTTGAAAAGTAGTAAGATAGATCTGTAAAAAAATCTCCCCCTAATCCGAAATCGGTCGTATAAAAAAAGGTACCCTCAGACCATTTTTGATATAAAAACATCTGAATTGGTACCATTTGTTCTAGACCATCATTAGGGCCAGTGAACAATAAACCATCTACACTAAAGCGATAAATGATATACGCGTGACCTATTAAAGATAAAATCAATGCTGTGATAATCATGTTTACAGATTGAAAAAAGCGCTTCATCATTGAACCCCACTTTATATATTATCGATCTTTAAGGATGTATTTAGATAAGACATAAGTGATTGGAATCGTTACAATTAAACCGATAAAAGGTGCAATCGATTCGTTAAAACTTAAATATTGTACAAAAATAAAAATAAGCAACGTTTGAGTGCCCATATTCACAACTTGTGTTAGCGGAAAAGCTAAAAACTTTTTTAAGGTTGGTTTGACTTTATAAACAAAGTAACAATTTAAATAGTAAGAAATAACAAAAGCAATAATAAAGCCAACGATATGGCTGATAAGATAATGAATATGAAGTAAGTTCAAAAGGATAAGGTATACGACGTAATAGTTCAATGTATTAATACCACCTACGAGAACAAACCTAAAAATTTCAGCAATTCTTTCTATATTATACATCAAAAAATACCTGCTTTCATGAAATCAAACGTTGTGTGATTAATAGCTATTGACGTTCAAGTTAATTATACTTAAAGTAATGTAGGTACCTCATAATATTCTAAGATAAATCATACATGTGATTCATGTACGGGTAGGTTGAAGAACATTTTGATGAATGCACAACTTAAAATGATATTTCTACCAAAATCAATAATTAATATAACATAGATAAATTGAAAAAACGATGTCTAGCGTATTATTTAAAGGAGTTTAAAATTTATGGTGATTCAGTGGTTTCCCGGTCACATGGCCAAAGCGAAAAGAGAAGTAACAGAGCAATTAAAAAAAGTGGATGTTGTATTTGAGTTAGTAGATGCACGAATTCCATTAAGTTCAAGAAATCCGATGATTGATGAAGTGATACAACAAAAGCCACGCGTAGTCATTTTTAATAAAAAAGATATGTCTCATTTAAAAGAAATGGAAAAGTGGTATACATTTTTTAAAGAAAAAGGGGCCTATCCTGTTGCGGTCGATGCTAAGCACGGTAAAGGTTTAAAGCAGGTCGAAGTCGCAGCTATAGAAGTAACGAAAGAAAAATTTGAACGTGAAAAAGCTAAAGGGTTAAAACCAAGAGCGATTCGCGCGATGATAGTGGGTATCCCAAATGTAGGTAAATCAACGCTAATAAACAAATTGGCAAAACGCACAATCGCGCAAACAGGAAATAAACCAGGTGTAACGAAGCAGCAACAATGGATTAAAGTGGGTCAATCATTGCAATTATTAGATACACCAGGAATTTTATGGCCTAAATTTGAAGATCAGTTGATCGGTAAAAAGCTAAGTTTAACAGGTGCCATCAAAGATAGCATTGTGCATTTGGATGAAGTTGCCATTTATGGGTTAGAGTTTTTAATTGAACATGATTATGAAGGCTTATTGGCACATTACAAAATTGATGTGCCACGTGATGCAGACAATATTGAATGGTTTGACGCAATTGGGCGTAAAAGAGGCCTATTACAACGTGGAAATGAAGTGGACTATGAAGCTGTAATTGAATTAATTATTCATGAAATTAGAAATGCGAAAATAGGAACATATTGTTTCGATATTTATGATGAATTGAGTGCGCAATAAATGAAACCATCAAAAACTATTGCTCAAATCAAAAAAGAAATACAAGCCATTCAAAATATCCAAAGTTTAAAGGCACACCCGGATTATCATGATACTCGAAAGGGCGTACAACGTATTTTTTTAAGCCGTGAAAAGCAAATCGGAAAAATACAGGCACAGCTATTAAAATATGAGGAAATGTGCCAATTTGAAAATGAAATTTTAGCGCATCATCCGGAAGCATTGATTTGTGGAATAGATGAAGTGGGTAGAGGACCTTTAGCAGGGCCTGTCGTCGCGAGTGCGGTTGTTTTACAACCCGAACATCACTTTATTGGTATCAATGACTCTAAACAACTTTCTTCGGCTAAACGCAAGAACTTGAATACACAGTTACAAGCGAATGTACGTGCATGGCAAATTGGAGTGGTCACACCACAGGAAATTGACGAACTCAATATATACGAAGCAACCAAATTAGCCATGTATCGCGCAATTGAAAAGTTAACTGTGGTGCCTACGCATTATTTAATTGATGCGATGACATTAGATAAAATCGCTGCACCACAGCAGTCCATTATAAAAGGGGATGCTCGAAGTGTTTCAATAGCAGCAGCGAGTATTATTGCGAAAGAATATCGGGATGATTTGATGGCGTCTTATGATCAACAATACCCTGGCTATGATTTTTCAAATAACGCCGGTTACGGGACGAAAAAACATTTAGATGGTTTGGAAGCGTATGGTGTGACAGATATTCACCGCAAAAGTTTTGAACCGATCAAGTCAATCATCGCAAAGAAGCTGTAAGATTTAGTTGCTGATTTGATCCTATTTTGAAGGTCAATTAATCGTATTCGTTTGCAAATTTGTGAATCTATGTTTTACTATAATTAATTTCCAATTAAAGAAAGGAATTTGAAATTTATGGATGAAACATTACAGAAATTGTATAAAGTACTCGTTCACTTTGAAGAAACAGAAGTGGAGATTACACATGATGAAAAGAAATTAGAAAAAATAAAGCAAGAAATTGAACAAAATTTAAATATCTCTATTGAAGAAGAACAACAAGCTGACTTGATTCGTCTATTGAAAGACCATAATTTTGCTGTGGAATCAACAGAAGATGAACAAAAAACGATTAATGTCCCAATGGATGATGACACGCAAGTTACTTTCCAAGCAGACAAGTAATTTGATGAAATCATCCATCCGCTTCTCTGAATAATAAACTTTAAAAATGGCCGGAAGCGAGGTTGCCATATCACATGTATGGTAAACTCATTTCCGGCCTTTGTTTTATGCATTTTTTATGCTTCAAAACAATACATCTTATATCAATGATCTTTGCGGTGGATTGAATCTTGATGGTTAAAACCATTTGGATAACGACGCTCAAGTTTTTCTATGTTTAACTGTGCAATTTCATTCAAATCTGTATCAATGACAGATGCACATGTTGAGAGATACCACAATACATCTCCAAGTTCCTTCTTAAAAGCCGCTTTATCAAAATCGTGTCCATGATACAAATGCTTTTTGATGATATCCGCGACTTCGCCAGATTCTCCATTAAGTCCCAATACGGCCATCTGAATATGTTTATGAAAATCGGGCTGATCTTTTAAAGTTCGCATTGCTTTTTGTTGATATGTATTAAAATCCATTAAAGATACCTCCTATTTTTCAGTCTATTAATGTATAAGGAAAGCTAAGTTTATATTATCATAATCAACTACGATAAAAGTGAAATTTAATGCAATACGGAAAGATGCGTCCATCATAAGCTTCTTTCTGTGACATCCTTTTATCATTCATGCCCATTAAAAAGTGGGGCGCTTAAATTAAATGGATTAAATCAGTGTTAAAAGTCTGATAAATAGTGAGAACTCTATGTCTATCTGTTTACAATAGCGCTTACATTTCCTATAATTGAAATTGAACTTAACCTTAAGAAACAGGAGGATGGAGTATGAATATCCATGAGTATCAAGGAAAAGAAATTTTTCGCTCAATGGGCGTAGCAGTACCAGAAGGGCGCGTGGCTTTTTCAGCTGAAGAAGCTGTAGAAAAAGCGAAAGAGTTAGATACAGATGTTTATGTTGTAAAAGCACAAATTCACGCTGGGGGACGTGGTAAAGCAGGCGGTGTAAAAATTGCTAAGTCTTTATCAGAAGTTGAAACATACGCGAATGAATTGCTAGGTAAAGTGCTCGTTACACATCAAACGGGTCCAGAAGGTAAAGAAGTAAAACGCTTATACATCGAAGAAGGTGCAGATATTCAAAAAGAATATTACGTTGGCTTTGTGATTGATCGCGCAACAGATCGCGTAACTTTAATGGCATCTGAAGAAGGCGGAACTGAAATTGAAGAAGTTGCAGCTAAAAGTCCAGAAAAGATTTTTAAAGAAACAATCGACCCTGTCGTAGGTTTATCACCTTATCAAGCGCGTCGAATTGCGTTTAACATTAACATTCCTAAAGCATCAATTAATAAAGCAGTAAAATTTTTAATTTCTTTATACAATGTGTTCATTGAAAAAGATTGTTCTATTGTTGAAATTAATCCACTTGTTTTAACAGGTGAAGGGGAAGTTTTAGCGTTAGACTCTAAAATTAACTTCGATGACAATGCGTTATTCCGTCATAAAGATGTGGTGGAACTACGTGACTTGGATGAAGAAGATCCAAAAGAAATCGAAGCTTCTAAATATGAATTGTCCTATATCGCTTTAGACGGAAATATTGGTTGTATGGTTAACGGTGCCGGCTTAGCAATGGCAACAATGGATACAATTAACCATTTTAACGGTACACCAGCCAATTTCTTAGACGTAGGTGGCGGTGCTACTAAAGAAAAAGTGACTGAAGCTTTTAAAATTATTTTAGGGGATGGCAACGTAAAAGGTATTTTTGTAAATATCTTCGGGGGAATTATGCGTTGTGATATCATCGCTGAAGGTATTGTAGCTGCTGTTAAAGAAGTTGAGCTTACATTACCATTAGTCGTTCGTCTTGAAGGAACAAATGTAGACCAAGGTAAAAAAATCTTAAAAGAATCAGGTTTAGCAATTGAACCCGCTAGCACTATGGCTGAAGGCGCTCAAAAAATCGTTAAACTTGTAAGTGAAGCGTAAGGAAAGGATGGGACAACTAAAATGAGCGTATTTGTAGATAAGAATTCAAAAGTTATCGTACAAGGTATTACAGGGTCAACTGCCCTTTTCCATACTAAACAAATGTTAGAATATGGGACACAAATCGTCGCAGGTGTAACACCAGGTAAAGGTGGACAAGTGGTCGAAGGTGTACCGGTCTATAATACAGTGGAAGAAGCTAAGAAAGAAACAGGCGCAAACGTTTCTGTCATTTATGTACCTGCACCATTTGCTGCAGATGCTATTTTAGAGTGCGCGGATGCAGAATTAGATTTAGCTATTTGTATTACTGAGCATATTCCTGTTATTGATATGGTTAAAGTGAAACGTTATCTTGAAGGTAGAAAAACACGTTTAATTGGACCAAACTGCCCGGGTGTCATTACATCTGATGAAACAAAAATTGGTATTATGCCAGGTTATATTCATAAAAAAGGACATGTTGGTGTTGTTTCACGTTCAGGTACATTAACTTATGAAGCTGTTCATCAATTGACTGAAGAAGGCATCGGTCAATCTACAGCGGTAGGTATTGGCGGAGACCCAGTTAATGGTACAAACTTCATTGATGTTTTAGAAGCTTTTAATAACGATGATGAAACAAAAGCTGTAGTAATGATTGGTGAAATTGGCGGTACTGCTGAAGAAGAAGCGGCAGAATGGATTAAAGCCAATATGACTAAACCGGTTATCGGCTTTATCGGTGGTCAAACAGCTCCTCCAGGGAAACGTATGGGACACGCAGGTGCTATTATCTCTGGTGGTAAAGGAACTGCAGAAGAAAAAATCAAAACGCTTAATGATTGTGGCGTTAAAACAGCTGCAACACCTTCTGAAATTGGTGCAACGTTAATTGAAGCAGCTAAGGAAGCTGGCATTTATGAATCATTATTAACAGTGAAGGCATAACAGCATAACTAAAAGTTAAATATTAAAAAGGGTTGGCTCGCGTCAGCCCTTTTTATGCTTGATTTATAAATGAGCCGAATTCTTTGTGTTAAACCGCTCAATGAACAGGTATATTGAGCGCTGTTTGATAGAAATAATAAATATTTAATTCGTTTTAGACATACATGGCAGGACATAAATACCTTATAATCTTAATGAGGTGACTAAAAGATGATGAAACAACTGTTACTTTTACTATTGTATGCCGGTTTTACAACACAACAGCTTCAAAAAATGTATCCTATCTTACTCGCTTTAAAAGGTAATGTCGACGGCGTTAGCAACTATCTAAATGAAATGTTAAAAATGACGTCCTCTCAAAGCATTGTGCAAAAAATTAGGCGTTTTCGTTCATTAGAAATCGATACAATAGAATCTGATTTAAAACGACATCGTATTATTCCTATAGCGATTCATGACCCTCTTTATCCTTCCCAATTAAAAGAAATTCATGACCCTCCTTTTATCCTTTTTTGTAAAGGTAATCTCCAAACATTTAAAACGATGAAACATACTCTAGCAATTGTTGGCGCAAGACGCTGTACGAACTATACGCCACAAGCACTTTCGTATTTATTTAAAGACTTAAGCGAATACTCAATCACTATTATTTCTGGCTTAGCACATGGAACCGATGCACTTGCACATCAATTTGCGCTTGACTATCATATGCATACTATTGGTATTCTTGGATTTGGTCATCATCATCATTATCCTACAAGTACATTACAGTTGCGACAAAAAATCGAAAACCAGTTTCTTACAATAAGTGAATACCCACCACACACACCTATCGCAAAATTTAGATTTCCTGAAAGAAATAGATTGATTAGCGGATTATCTCAAGGGGTATTAATTACAGAAGCTCGGGCACGGAGTGGGGCACTCATTACCTTGGATCAAGCATTGGAACAAAATCGTAATGTTTATGTATTACCAGGTGATATTTTTAATCAGAACACAAGAGGTAATTTATTGCGTGTAAAAGAGGGGGCAGAAGTGGTTTTATCCGCACAAGATATTCTTAAAGATTATAAAAATTAAATGTTAATGCTTTGTGAAATAATTATAAAAGATTGACAAATATAAAATTAACCGTTTATCATTTATCTTTGTAAATAGAAAAAGCAAGGGGGTAACTACTTTGGCAGATAATCTTGTCATAGTTGAATCGCCTGCAAAAGCGAAAACGATAGAGAAATATTTAGGTAAGAAGTATAAAGTCATTGCATCTATGGGGCACGTAAGAGACTTACCACGTAGCCAAATGGGTGTGGATGTTGAGGACAATTATGAGCCTAAGTATATCACTATAAGAGGAAAGGGACCTGTCGTAAAAGATTTGAAGCGACATGCGAAAAAAGCTAAAAAAGTTTTTCTCGCGAGTGACCCCGACCGCGAAGGTGAAGCAATTGCATGGCACTTAGCAAATATACTTGAGTTAGAAGATAGTAAAGAGAATCGAGTTGTATTTAATGAAATCACTAAAGATGCTGTGAAAGAAAGTTTCAAACATCCACGCGGCATTGAAATGGATCTTGTGGATGCGCAACAAGCGCGCCGTATTTTGGACCGTTTAGTGGGTTATAATATTTCACCAGTTTTATGGAAAAAGGTAAAAAAAGGGTTATCAGCTGGACGTGTGCAATCCGTTGCATTACGCCTCATCATTGATCGTGAAAATGAGATTCGTAATTTTAAGCCTGAAGAATATTGGTCAATTGAAGGCGAGTTTCGTTATGGAAAATCAAAATTTAATGCCAAGTTTCTACATTATAAAGGTAAACCTTATAAATTAACGAATAAAGATGATGTCGCTGTGATCACTAAAGCATTGGATGGGGACCGTTTTACCGTTTCAAATGTTTCGACGAAAGAAAAAACGCGTCGGCCTGCATATCCTTTTACGACGTCAACCTTACAACAAGAAGCTGCACGTAAGTTGAACTTCAAAGCGCGTAAAACCATGATGATTGCACAACAATTATATGAAGGAATCGACTTAAAAAGAAAAGGTACAATAGGTCTGATTACTTATATGAGAACAGACTCTACACGTATTTCTAAAGATGCACAAAATGAAGCAAAACAATATATCGAGTCTCAATATGGCGCTGATTATTTATCAAAATCAACACAAAAAGGAAAACAAGGGGATCAGGATGCCCATGAAGCGATTCGTCCAACGAGCACACTTCGAACACCTGCTGAGATGAAAGATTTCTTAACTCGGGATCAATATCGCTTATACAAATTAATTTGGGAAAGATTTGTAGCAAGTCAAATGGCACCTGCGATTTTAGATACTGTTTCTGTTGATTTGACACAAAACGATATTAAGTTTAGAGCGAATGGCCAAACAATTAAATTTAAAGGCTTTATGACGTTATATGTGGAAACAAATGATGATAAAGGTAAAGAAAAAGAAAACCGCTTACCGAAATTAGAAGTAGGTAATGAAGTTATTGCTACTAAAATAGACCCAGCTCAACATTTTACTCAACCCCCACCACGATATACTGAAGCACGTCTTGTTAAAACGTTAGAAGAATTAAAAATTGGGCGTCCATCAACTTATGCTCCTACAATTGACACCATTCAAAAAAGGAATTATGTTAAAAATGAAAGTAAACGCTTCGTGCCAACTGAACTGGGTGAGATTGTGCATGAACAAGTGAAAGAGTACTTTCCTGAAATCATTGATGTGGAATTCACAGTAAATATGGAAACGTTACTCGATAAAATTGCTGAAGGCGATATTGCTTGGAAAAAGGTTGTCGGTGATTTTTACAACAGCTTTAAACAAGATGTTGCACGCGCAGAAGAAGAAATGGAAAAAATTGAAATTAAAGATGAGCCTGCCGGTGAAGATTGTGAAGTCTGCGGTAGCCCGATGGTAATTAAAATGGGGCGTTATGGTAAGTTTATGGCATGTTCAAATTTCCCAGATTGTCGAAATACAAAAGCAATTACGAAACCGATTGGTGTTAAGTGTCCTAAGTGTAAAACAGGTGATGTCGTCGAACGTAAATCTAAGAAAAACCGTGTCTTTTATGGTTGTTCAAATTATCCAGAATGTGATTTTATCTCGTGGGATAAACCTATCGGCAGAGATTGTCCGAAATGTAACCATTACCTTGCTGAACACAAAAAAGGACGTACAACGCAAGTCGTTTGTTCGAACTGTGATTATAAAGAAGAAGTTCAAAAATAATGTTTTAAAGAGAGGAAAATAATAATGACATCTGTTAATATTATTGGCGCTGGTTTAGCAGGGTCTGAAGCAGCATTTCAACTTGCAGAACGCGGGATTAAAGTGAATTTATATGAAATGCGTCCTGTAAAACAAACACCAGCGCATCATACAGACAAATTTGCCGAATTGGTATGTTCTAATTCATTACGTGGTAATGCATTAACGAATGCGGTCGGTGTATTAAAAGAAGAAATGAGACAATTAAATTCATTAATTATTGAGGCAGCAGATAAAGCACGTGTGCCTGCGGGTGGCGCTTTAGCTGTTGATAGACATGACTTTGCAGGTTACATTACTGAAACATTAAAAAACCATCCCAATGTTACAGTTAAAAATGAAGAAATCACTTCTATCCCAGAAGGACCTACAATTATTGCAACAGGGCCATTGACAACTGAACCTTTGGCAAAAGAAATTGTCGCATTAACTGGTAAAGATCAGTTATACTTTTATGATGCTGCGGCACCAATTATTGAAAAAGATTCAATTGATATGGATAAAGTGTACCTTAAATCACGTTATGATAAAGGCGAAGCAGCTTACTTGAATTGTCCGATGACTGAAGAGGAGTTTAATCGTTTTTATGAGGCGGCACTTGAAGCAGAAGTGGCCCCGATGAACGATTTTGAAAAAGAAAAGTATTTTGAAGGATGTATGCCTTTTGAAGTCATGGCGGGTAGAGGTCCGAAAACGTTGTTATTTGGGCCGATGAAGCCAGTTGGATTAGAGGATCCGAAAACAGGGAAACGTCCTTACGCCGTCGTTCAACTACGTCAAGATGATGCAGCAGGTACGCTTTATAATATTGTAGGATTCCAAACGAGATTAAAATGGGACGCTCAAAAAGAAGTGATTCGTCTTATTCCTGGATTGGAAAATGTAGATATTGTGAGATACGGTGTCATGCACCGCAATACGTTTATTAATTCACCTGAAGTTTTAAATGAAACATATGCTTTTAAAGACCGCGAGAACTTATTTTTTGCTGGACAGATGACAGGTGTTGAAGGGTACGTAGAAAGTGCTGCCAGTGGATTGGTTGCAGGCATCAATTTAGCACACCGTATGCTTAATAAAGCAGATGTCATTTTCCCTCGTGAAACAATGATAGGAAGTATGGCTTATTATATTTCACATGCAACGAACAACAAGAACTTTCAACCGATGAATGCAAACTTCGGATTAGTACCTGCTTTGGAAGAACGGATAAAAGATAAGAAAGAGCGCTATGAAACACTAGCACACCGTGCATTGACGCAACTGAACCATTTTAAAGAGACATTATAAATGGTCTAAAAAATGGCAAAATAAGTAAAATTTTGATAAATACAAAAATTCAATGTATAATCAATGCAGTTCCCCTTATCATTATGCTACAATGCTAATGATGGAGGGGTTTTTGCTTTGAAACAAATCCAAGAACAATTTTTAGATACATTAAAAAGAGAACGTTTTTTCTCATCACATACGTTAAAAGCTTATCACGACGATTTAGACCAATTTAATCAATTTCTTGATCGAGAACAATTAGGATTGAGAGATTTCAAATATAGTGACGCAAGAAACTATTTACACACACTTTATGATTTAGGTTTACAACGTACAACAGTATCAAGAAAAATTTCTACATTGCGTAGTTTTTATGCTTTTTGGATGACACAAGAGCAAGATGTAGTGAATCCATTTGTCCAATTAGTTCATCCCAAAAAAGAGCGTTATTTACCTACGTTTTTTTATACAGAAGAAATGGAAGCGCTATTTCAAACGGTAAGTAAGGGGGACCAAAAAGATCTCAGGGATCGTGTGATTCTCGAGCTGCTTTATGCGACGGGGATTCGGGTTTCGGAATTGGTGTCTTTAAAAGTTTCAGATGTTGATTTAGAAATGTGTTGGGTAAAAGTATTGGGTAAAGGTGGAAAAGAACGGATTGTACCTTTCGGCGAGTTTTGTCGACAGAGTCTTGAAGAATATTTAAATCAGTTTAAGCCTATTCAAGATGTTCAGCACGACTATCTGATTACTAACTTAAAAGGTCAACCGATTACCGAAAGAGGTGTGCGCTATGTTTTAAATGATATCGTCAAACGGACTGCTGGTGTAACTGCGATTCATCCACATAAGTTGAGACATACATTTGCAACACATATGTTAAATGAAGGTGCAGACCTTAGAACTGTTCAAAGCTTACTGGGACATGTTAATTTATCTACGACAGGCCGATATACACATGTAACAAATCGACAGTTGAGAAATGTTTATTTAAAGGCACATCCACGTGCGAGAAAAGGAGAGTAATTTAACATGAGTTCATCAATTCATGCGACAACGATATACGCAGTAAGACATAATGGTGAAGCAGCAATGGCCGGAGATGGTCAAGTCACTTTAGGTGAACAAGTCATTATGAAACAAACTGCTAAAAAAGTTCGTAAATTGTATAATAACCGCGTCGTTGCTGGTTTTGCAGGTAGTGTATCGGACGCATTCACATTGTTTGAAAAGTTTGAAGGAAAATTACAACAATATAGTGGTAATTTGGAAAGAGCTGCTGTAGAACTCGCAAAAGAGTGGCGAGGCGATAAACAACTCCGCCAACTTGAAGCGATGTTAATTGTCATGAACAAAGATAATATTTTAGTCGTTAGTGGGACAGGTGAAGTAATTGCACCGGATGATGATTTAATTGCAATCGGATCGGGGGGTAATTTTGCTTTGAGCGCCGGACGTGCACTAAAAAGACACGCATCACATATGAGTGCACGAGAAATGGCCTATGAAAGTCTTAAAGTGGCTTCTGAAATTTGCGTGTTCACTAATGATCACATCACTGTAGAAGAATTATAATGGAGGGTTTAAAGCATGGAGAACAATGCGATTATATATACACCTAAAGACATCGTAGATAAACTCAATGAATATATCGTTGGGCAAGATGAAGCGAAGAAAAAGGTAGCCATTGCCCTTAGAAATCGTTACCGTCGTAGTTTGCTTGATGATGAAGTTAAACAAGAAATTGCCCCTAAAAATATATTGATGATGGGACCAACAGGTGTGGGTAAAACTGAAATTGCCCGTCGTATGGCTAAAATTGTAGGCGCACCATTTTTAAAAGTTGAAGCGACCAAGTTTACTGAAGTAGGCTACGTTGGTAGAGATGTTGAGAGTATGGTACGTGACTTAGTCGATGTTTCGGTAAGATTAGTTAAAGATGAGAAAAAAGCAAATGTTGTTGAAGCAGCAACGGCAAAAGCTAACGAAAAGCTCGTTAAACTCCTTGTACCTAGTCTTAAGAAAAAAGCCAGCAAAAACACAAATAATCCTTTAGAATCTTTATTTGGTGGTGCGATTCCAAACTTTGGACAGCAAAATGAAGAAGAGGAAGAAGAACCGCCAACAGAGGAAATCAAAACAAAACGTTCTGAAATTAAAGTCCAACTCCTTAACGGAAAGCTAGAAGAAGAAAAAGTACGTGTTAAAGTAGAACAAGATCCGGGTGCTTTAGGTATGTTAGGTACACAGCAAAACGAACAGATGCAAGAAATGATGAGCCAATTAATGCCTAAGAAAAAAGTTGAAAAAGAAGTACCTGTTAAAACAGCACGTAAAATTCTTATTGATCAATTTGCTGATGAAATGATTGACCATGAGACGGCAAACCAAGAAGCGCTTGAACTTGCGGAGCAAATGGGTATTATCTTTATAGATGAAATTGATAAAGTTGCTACGACAAGCCAAAACAGTGGTCAAGATGTTTCTCGACAAGGTGTGCAACGTGATATTTTACCTATCCTTGAGGGTAGCGTTGTAAGAACAAAATATGGTACTGTGAGTACGGAACATATGCTCTTTATCGGCGCGGGTGCGTTTCATGTTTCTAAACCAAGCGATTTAATTCCAGAACTTCAAGGCCGTTTCCCAATTCGTGTGGAATTAAAAGATCTCACTGTAGATGATTTTGTAAGAATTTTAAAAGAACCAAAATTATCTCTGATTAAACAGTATGAGTTGCTATTGCAAACGGAAGAAGTCACAGTGAATTTCACAGATGAAGCGATATACAGACTTGCAGAGATGGCATATCATGTCAATCAAGAAACGGATAATATCGGTGCCCGTAGACTGCATACAATCTTAGAAAAAATGTTAGAAGACTTGTCATTCGAAGCGCCACATATGCCACATGCTCAAGTGGATATTACGCCACAATATGTAGACGATAAATTAAAAACAATTTCAACGAACAAAGATTTAAGCGAATTTATTTTATAAGAAAAAAAGGAGAAATGACATGAGCTTATTATCGAAAACGAGAGAATTAAGTAGTTTGTTACAAAAACATAAAGGTATCTCTGTCGACTTCAAAGATGTTGCACAAACGGTGAGTAAAGTTACAGTTACAAATGTATTTATTGTTTCTCGCCGTGGTAAAATTTTGGGATCTTGCTTGAATGAATTACTTAAAAATGAACGTATTATTCAAATGTTAGAGGACCGTCATATTCCAGAGGCTTACACAGAAAAATTAATGCACGTATACGAAACGTCATCAAATATTACAATTGATAGTGACTTATCAGTATTCCCACCAGAAAATGAAGATTTATTCAAAAATTCAAGAACAACAATTTTCCCAATTATTGGTGGAGGCGAACGCTTAGCTACACTTGTGCTAGGCAGAGTTGCAGATGATTTCGGTGAAAACGACCTTGTCCTTGGTGAATACGCTGCAACAGTAATTGGTATGGAAATATTACGTGAAAAACATTCAGAGATTGAATCTGTAGCTCGTGATAAAGCAGCAATCTCAATGGCAATTAACTCTTTATCTTACTCGGAAAAAGAAGCGATTGATCATATATTTGAAGAACTCGGTGGCAAAGAAGGTCTCTTAATTGCCTCAAAAGTTGCAGACCGCGTAGGCATTACACGTTCGGTTATCGTTAACGCTTTAAGAAAACTTGAAAGTGCCGGCGTTATTGAATCACGTTCTTTAGGTATGAAAGGGACTTTTATTAAAGTCAAGAAAGAAGCATTCTTAGACGAATTAACACGTGCAGAATAATTGGATTGCCTTGTTGCAAACTCGCGCATGTTATGATATATTAATTAGCGGCTATAAAAGTCAAAACACACACGCAACACCGAAGTATAAAAGGGTGCGATGAATTTCATCGTTTTTATATGAGTGTTCGTGGCGGATGTAAACCAATAGGAGGAATTTATATTATGGCAGTAATTTCTATGAAACAATTACTAGAAGCTGGTGTTCACTTCGGTCATCAAACACGCCGTTGGAACCCAAAAATGAAAAAGTACATCTTCACTGAAAGAAACGGTATCTACATTATCGACTTACAAAAAACAGTGAAAAAAGTTGAAGAAGCATACAACTTTATTAAACAAGTATCTGAAGAAGGCGGTAAAGTCTTATTCGTAGGTACTAAAAAACAAGCGCAAGAATCAGTGAAAGCTGAAGCAGAACGCGCTGGCCACTTCTATGTTAACCAAAGATGGTTAGGTGGTATTTTAACAAACTATAAAACAATCTCTAAACGTGTACAACGTATTTCTGAAATTGAAAAAATGGAAGAAGATGGAACATTTGATGTTCTTCCTAAAAAAGAAGTTGTAGAACTTAAAAAAGAATATGACCGTTTAATTAAATTCTTAGGCGGTATTCGTGATATGAAATCAATGCCACAAGCATTATTTGTCGTTGACCCACGCAAAGAGCGCAACGCAATTGCAGAAGCACGTAAATTAAACATCCCTATCGTTGGTATCGTTGATACAAACTGTGATCCGGATGAAATTGATTACGTAATCCCAGCGAATGACGACGCAATTCGTGCGGTTAAATTATTAACTGGTAAAATGGCAGACGCAATTTTAGAAGGACAACAAGGTGTATCAAACGATGAAGTAGCTGCTGAACAAAACATCGACTTAACTGAAGATGAAAAAGCAGACAACGAATCAGCTGAAGCAGTAGAAACAACTGAAACATCTGTTGAATCTAACTAAGTCGCATCTTGAAATGGGTGTGGGATAGAAACTTATTTGTTTTCATCGACCCACTAATGGCAAAGATGACTTGGATTGAGAAAAGCTTGATTTAAAGTGTAGAATCAAACGCGTCATCTACTGCCACTTTATCATTTTGAGTATTTTCATTGGGTTGAGACGTGAATATGTCCCAGCCCCTTTTTTTAAAATAAATATTGATTGAATATTGGAGGAATCATGAATGGCAATTTCAGCTAAACTTGTTAAAGAATTACGTGAAAGAACTGGCGCAGGTATGATGGATTGTAAAAAAGCATTAGAAGCAACTGATGGGGACATTGATAAAGCCATTGACTACTTACGTGAAAAAGGTATTGCTAAAGCAGCTAAAAAAGCAGACCGTATTGCAGCAGAAGGTATTACGCATGTTGAAGTAAAAGGTAACGATGCAGTTATCGTAGAAATCAACTCAGAAACAGACTTTGTTGCACGTAACGAAGGCTTCCAACAACTTGTAAAAGAAATTGCTAACCAAATTCTTGAAACAAAAGCGGATTCAGTTGAAGCTTTAAATGAAACAACGTTACCAAACGGTAAAACAGTTTCTGAACATATGACTGAAGCGATTTCAACAATTGGTGAAAAATTAAGCTTACGCCGTTTCGAAATCAAATCTAAATCAGACAGTGATGCATTCGGTGCATACTTACACATGGGCGGACGTATTGGTGTTCTTGCAGTTGTTGAAGGTTCAACTGACGAAGAAGCAGCAAAAGACGTTGCAATGCACATCGCTGCAATCAACCCTAAATACGTTTCATCTGACCAAGTAAGTGAAGAAGAAATCAACCATGAAAGAGAAGTATTAAAACAACAAGCATTAAATGAAGGTAAACCAGAAAACATCGTTGAAAAAATGGTTGAAGGTCGTTTACGCAAATATCTTCAAGAAATTTGTGCTGTTAACCAAAACTTCGTTAAAGACCCTGACCAAACAGTTGAACAATTCCTTAAATCAAAAGGTGGTCAATTAGTAGACTTCGTTCGTTACGAAGTTGGTGAAGGTTTAGAAAAACGTGAAGAAAACTTTGCTGATGAAGTAAAAGGACAAATGAAATAATCGACACGGTTTTGTATAAGAAAGAAGACACCTTTCGTGTCCTCCTCTGCAGGACTTCAATGCAAGATTGAAGCCGTGTAGAAGGGTGATGCTTATTGTGTCTTCTTTACTTGTATTGTTTTACATATTACGAATAGAGAGGTTAAAATAATGACTGAAACTTCAAAATATAAGCGAGTAGTTTTGAAACTGAGTGGAGAAGCATTAGCAGGGGACAAAGGATTTGGAATTAATCCAATGATTATTAAAAGCATTGCACAACAAGTAGCAGAAGTCGCAAAAATGGATACAGAAGTTGCTGTCATCGTGGGTGGCGGTAACATTTGGCGTGGCAAAACTGGTAGTGACTTAGGCATGGATCGAGGAACTGCTGATTATATGGGTATGCTCGCGACAGTGATGAATGCACTTGCATTACAAGACAGCTTAGAACAACTTGATTGTGATACACGTGTCCTTACATCTATAGAAATGAAGCAAGTTGCAGAACCTTATATTCGTCGTCGTGCGATTCGTCATTTAGAGAAAAAACGCGTTGTTATTTTTGCAGCGGGTATCGGTAACCCATACTTCTCAACTGATACAACAGCTGCATTACGTGCTGCTGAAGTTGAAGCAGACGTCATCTTAATGGGCAAAAATAATGTTGATGGTGTTTATTCAGCAGATCCAAAAGTAGACCCGAATGCTAAAAAATATGAGCGTTTAACATACATTCAATTGTTACAAGAAGGTTTACAAGTCATGGATTCGACAGCCTCTTCATTCTGTATGGACAACAATATACCTTTAAAAGTGTTCTCTATCATGGAAGAAGGTAATATTAAACGTGCTGTTCAAGGTGAAGATATAGGGACAATTATTACAAAATAATATAGAGGTGCAAAAAAATGAAAGAAACTATTCAAGATGCTAAAAGTCGTATGAAAAAATCAATTGAGAATTTATCTCGTGAATTGGCACAAATTAATGCAGGACGCGCAAACTCTAACTTATTAGCTGGCGTTGAAGCGGACTACTATGGTGCACCAACACCAGTCCAACAATTAGCAAGTATTAATGTACCTGAAGCACGTCTTCTTGTTGTTTCACCATACGATAAAACATCTATTGGTGATATTGAAAAGGCCATTATTGCCGCAAACTTAGGTGTTAATCCAACGAGTGACGGAGAAGTGATTCGTATTATGGTGCCTGCACTCACTGAA
Organism: Staphylococcus coagulans; assembly: GCF_022557135.1. Classification (NCBI taxonomy): domain Bacteria; kingdom Bacillati; phylum Bacillota; class Bacilli; order Caryophanales; family Staphylococcaceae; genus Staphylococcus; species Staphylococcus coagulans. The sequence continues at coordinate 1,646,989 of NZ_CP092966.1, read as the reverse complement.
GAACGTCGTAAAGAACTGGTTAAAGATGTAAAGAAAACAGGTGAAAACGCAAAAGTATCAGTTCGTAATATTCGTCGTGATGCAAATGATCATCTAAAAAGACAACAAAAAGATGGCGAAATTTCTGAAGATGAATTACGAAATGGTTCTGATGAAGTTCAAAAAATAACTGATTCATCAATTAAAGATATCGATCAGTTAGTTGCTGATAAAGAAAAAGATATTATGTCAGTTTAAGTTTTACACTTACCGACGAGTAGACAAGAATCAATCAAATGAATAGGGTGAAATTGACGCTTTTCTTTATTTACAAGAGGCGCTATATTGATAAATTAAAATCAATATTATAAGTTTTATTTCTTATCATATCGTGATTCCTCGCCCTAATTTCATAGTAAAATTGTAGAAATGGTTTGCCTTCTCACTGAGCTGTACCGAATACGACTTTGGTACAGTTTTTTTCTTTGTTTATTCAATGCGCTGATTGAGTGTGATAAAATGGTAGATAATTGTACGCTAAAGAGATTATAATATTTTAAGAGACGGAATAGGCTCGGAGGAACGCGCATGTTTAAGAAATTTAAGAAGAAAATCGACAGTCAAAAACATGTCGATCAAATCGATTTACATAATATACCTGAACATATAGCGATTATTATGGATGGCAATGGTCGTTGGGCAAAGCAACGAAAAATGCCACGAATTAAAGGTCACTATCAGGGAATGCAGACGATTAAAACCATTACGCGAGCAGCTAGTGATTTGAATGTTAAATATTTAACACTTTATGCATTTTCAACTGAGAATTGGTCACGTCCTGATGAAGAGGTTAACTATATCATGGGATTACCTGTTAACTTCTTAAATACATTTTTACCCGAATTGATTGAAAAAAACGTACGTGTTGAAACGATTGGTTTTATAAATGATTTACCCGAAAAAACAATTCAAGCCATAGATGAGGCTAAAAATAAAACAGCTGACAACACTGGATTGACATTAATATTTGCAATCAATTATGGGGGTCGAGCTGAAATTATCAATGGTATTCAGAATATGATGAAAGAGATGCGAGACGCTTCAGATGATGATATTGATGCACTTACTGAGCAGCATTTCCAAAAATATTTAATGACACACGATTACCCAGATCCAGAATTATTAATACGGACTTCAGGTGAACAACGTATAAGCAACTTTTTGATTTGGCAATTATCTTATAGTGAGTTTATATTTAATTCTAAATTGTGGCCTGACTTCGATGAGGCAGAATTAAGAGCATGTATAAAAACATATCAATCACGCCAAAGACGATTTGGAGGATTGTAGATAGGAGTAGTGGGATGAAAGTAAGAACAATCACAACGATTGTCGCATTAATCGTTTTCTTACCTATTTTACTGATTGGCGGATCAGTATGGATGTATTTTACATTCTTATTAGCTTTAATTGCTTTAAAAGAACTTTTAAACATGAATCGAATTCAATTGCTGTCAATACCAGGGATAATCAGTGCCTTGGCTCTGATTATTATTATGATTCCACAAGATTTAGGCGCATGGGTGCCCGTATTACAACAGAAATCGTTGATAGCGATGAGCTTTGTTATTTTAAGTTATACGGTGATGTCCAAAAACCGCTTTAGTTTCATGGATTCAGCATTTTGTTTAATGTCTGTTGCCTACGTAGGGATAGGATTCATGTACTTCTATGAAACGAGAGAATCCGGCTTGCAATATATACTATTTGGTTTGTTGATCGTTTGGTTAACAGATACAGGGGCGTATATTTTTGGCCGACTTTTTGGAAAACATAAACTATGGCCGATTATTAGTCCAAATAAAACCGTTGAAGGCTTCGTTGGGGGGTTGATTTGTAGTCTCATCGTACCTCTTACATTTATGTTTTTTGTATCATTTGAGTATCACATCAGTTTAATTCTTTTATTAACTGTTGTGCTCAGTGTCTTTGGACAGTTGGGTGACCTAGTAGAATCAGGATTTAAGCGCCATTTTGGTGTGAAAGATTCTGGACGTTTATTACCCGGTCATGGTGGTATTTTAGACCGTTTTGATAGTTTCATGTTTGTTTTACCTTTAATGAATATTTTCTTAATTCAAATGTAAAGTGAAATGAGGAACATTAATGAAAAATATAGCAATTTTAGGCGCGTCAGGTTCAATAGGTCAGCAAGCGATTGATGTGATTGCGCATCATCCAGAATCATTTAACTTGATTAGTTTTACCGTTGGGAAAAATATTGAATTTGCAATTGAAGTGATTGAAAAGTTTAAACCAGAGATTGTTTCTGTTCAAGATGAAGCGGATGTTGAACGCTTAAAACCTTATCATTCTAACATAGTGAGTGGACGCCAAGGATTAATCGATGTTTCAACATATGAAAAAAACGATTTAGTTTTAAATGCGCTTCTAGGAAGTGTCGGGTTAGAGCCTACAATGAAAGCGATTGAAGCAGGGAAAAACATAGCACTTGCGAATAAAGAGACTTTAGTTGTGGCTGGAAAACTTGTCATGACCCACGCAAAGCGTTATGGTGTTGATATCCTTCCTGTAGATTCAGAACATGCTGCAATTTTCCAATGTTTAAATGGTGAAGATATGCATAAAATTAAAAATGTTACAATTACTGCGAGTGGCGGTTCTTTCCGAGAGTTAACGCGTGAACAATTAGAACATGTCACTGTGGAAGATGCATTGAACCATCCCAATTGGTCAATGGGGAATAAAATCACGATTGACTCTGCAACGATGATGAACAAAGGCTTTGAAGTGATTGAAGCAAAATGGTTGTTTGATTTGAAAATAGATCAAATAAAAACAATCTTGCATAAAGAGAGTATTATCCATTCACTGGTCGAATTCGTTGATACGAGTGTGATGGCACAACTTGGTACCCCTGACATGCGTATGCCGATTCAATATGCCTTTACTTATCCAGAGAGAATTGAACATCGAGCGCCATCATTAGATTTAGCGCAAGTGGCGCAATTGCACTTTCAAGAAATGGATCTTGATCGATATCGATGTTTGAAATTTGCTTATGATGCACTGCGTATAGGTGGTTCAATGCCAGTTGTACTCAATGCCGTCAATGAAGTTGCAGTGGCTAAGTTTTTAAACCATGAGATTACATTTCTTGAAATTGAGCATATGATTGAGCGTGAAATGGCAGCACATGAAGTGATTCCAGATCCATCTTTAGAAGAAATATTAGAAATCGACCATTATTATAAAACAAAATCATATGAGGTGTAGTGCCTATGTTAATAACACTTATCGCTTTTATTATCGTATTCGGTGTGCTTGTATTCGTGCATGAGTTCGGTCACATGTTTTTTGCGAAACGAGCAGGTATCATGTGTCCAGAATTTGCGATTGGTATGGGACCCAAAATCTTCAGTTTTCGTAAAGATGAAACCCTTTATACTATTCGTTTATTACCAGTAGGTGGATATGTTCGAATGGCTGGAGATGGACTAGAAGAAGCGCCTGTACAGCCGGGTATGCATGTTAAAATTAAAGTGAACGATCAAAATGAAGTAACGCATATCATTTTAGACGATCAACATAAATTTCAAAAAATAGAAGCTATAGAAGTAAAGAAAATTGATTTACAAGAACAATTGTATATTGAAGGTGTTGCTGCCGATGATCAAGAGCGCCATCATTATTCAATAGCGAAGAAAGCCTATTTTGTACAAAATGGAAGCTTAATACAAATTGCACCGAGAGATCGACAATTTGCACACAAGAAACCGTATCAAAAGTTTTTAACTTTATTTGCAGGACCGTTATTTAATTTCATTTTAGCTTTCGTACTGTTAATTGGTTTAGCCTATTATCAAGGTGTGCCAAGTACGACAATTGATCAAATTGCAAAAGATTCACCCGCAGAACAAATTGGTCTTCACAAAGGTGACACAATCAAAAAAATTGGAAACCAAGAAATTAACCGCTTTGACGATGTGAGTAAAGCATTGAATCAAACTAAAGGAGCCGAAACGACGGTCGAAGTTGAACGTAACGGTAAAACGATTAATAAAAAGTTTGAACCGAAAAAAGTTGAAATTCAAACTTCTAAAACTTCCAAACAAACGTCTTATCAACTAGGGTTTACACCAACAAAAGAAAGATCTCTATTCGAACCTTTAATTTTTGGTATTGAAGAAACGTTACGCTTTGGGAAACTCATCTTTGTTGCAGTTATTGGTATGATTACAAGTATTTTCACAGGGACATTTAGTTTTGATATGTTAAATGGACCAGTCGGTATCTATAAAAATGTCGACACCGTTGTTAAAACAGGAATCATTAATTTAATCACTTGGACTGCAGCATTAAGTGTGAACTTAGGTATTATGAACCTTTTACCTGTTCCGGCACTTGATGGTGGACGTATTTTATTTGTATTTTACGAAGCCATCTTTAGAAAACCAGCCAATAAAAAAGCTGAGACAGTGATCATAGCAGCGGGTGCAGTGTTTGTACTTATTGTTATGGTGCTCGTCACTTGGAATGATATACAACGTTATTTCTTATAAAACGACTAGGGAGGAACAATGAAGGATGAAGCAATCAAAAGTTTTTATTCCAACATTAAGAGAAGTACCTGCTGAAGCAGAGGCAAAAAGCCATCAACTATTATTAAAAGCAGGTTTAATTAAACAAAATGCAGCAGGCGTATATAGTTACTTGCCGATTGCGACACGCGTAATCCATAAAATTTCTGAAATTATTCGTGAAGAAATGGAGCGTATTGATGCTGTAGAAGTTGTCATGCCTGTATTACAGCAGTCTGAATTATGGAAAGAGTCAGGACGATGGGATGCATATGGCATGGAATTGATGCGTCTTCGTGATCGTAATCAACGTGAGTTTGCGCTTGGACCGACGCATGAAGAAGTCGTGACATCACTTGTTCGTGACGAGTTGCGTTCTTATAAACAATTGCCTTTAACATTGTTCCAAATCCAAACAAAATTCCGTGACGAGAAAAGACCGAGATTTGGCTTATTACGTGGTAGAGAGTTTATTATGAAAGATGCTTATTCATTCCACACGGATGAAGCTTCTTTAATGGAAACATATCAAAACATGTTTCATGCTTATCAAACGATATTTAACCGAGTAGGCTTAAACGTAAGACCGGTTGTTGCTGATTCAGGTGCGATTGGTGGCAATCATACGCACGAATTCCACGCTTTAAGTGCAATTGGTGAAGACACAATCGTTTATAGTGAACAAAGTGACTATGCAGCAAACATCGAAAAAGCAGAAGTTCCTTACTATGCGTCTAATACGACATTAGATGCACAAAAAGACCTAGAAAAGGTAGAGACTCCGAATATGAAAACAGCGAAGCAAGTCGCTGATTTCTTAGGTGTGCCTTTAGAAAACATCACTAAAACAATGGTCTTCAAAGTGAATGGTGAATTCGTTTTAATTTTAGTTAGAGGACATCATGAACTCAATGAAGTTAAAATTAAAGATTACTTTAAAACAGACGATGTTGCTCTCGCTTCAGATGAAGAGATACGTAATTTGCTAAATGCAACTTCTGGCTCTTTAGGACCAATTACTGATAGAGATATCAAAGTATATGCAGATCAATTTGTTCAATCTGCAAACAATTTAATTGTAGGGGCTAACGATGATGGCTATCACTATGTCAATGCCAATGTAGATCGTGATTTTAAAGTTGAAGCTTATGGCGATTTTCGTTTTATTCTGGAAGGTGAGCCTCTAGCAGATGGATCCGGTCCGGCACGTTTTGCGGAAGGTATTGAAGTGGGACAAGTCTTTGTTTTAGGCGAAAAATATTCAGAGTCAATGCATGCGACCGTTTTAAATCAACAAGGACGTGAACAAAACCTTACAATGGGTTGTTATGGTATTGGTGTATCTCGAACATTAAGTGCAATTATTGAACAACATCATGATGAGAACGGTATCATTTGGCCAAAAGCAGTATCACCTTATGACATTCATTTAATTACAGTGAATCCTAAAAAAGAAGATCAACGTGAATGTGCAGACCGTTTATATGATTTATTACAAACAAAATATGACGTGTTGTATGATGAAAGAAATGAGCGTGCAGGCGTGAAATTCAATGATGCAGATTTGATTGGTTTACCACTTCGTGTGGTAGTCGGAAAAAATGCAGCTGAGGGTATTGTAGAAGTTAAAAGAAGAGATAATGGTGAAACTGAAGAAATCCATGTTGATGCTTTATTAGCGCATTTAGAAAAATGTAATGAACAAATTCAGTAAGAAGATGCCAATCATTTGTTATAATAAAAATAAGCATATTGCTTCACGATGGGTTAACCGATTGGGTTCTATTGATGATGCAACAACAATAAGAAGGCTGAGGAATCTATTGATTTCTCAGCCTTATCCCGTATGAAATATAAAATGGTTTGAAAGTCATTTTTAAATACAAATGGATGTACGGCAATTAAAATAAGGTGGTTATGAGTGTGGCATTAAAGGATCAAGAAAAGTTTAAGATTCTCTTAAAACAAATTCATATGCAAGATTATTTTGATCAAGATATTATCGAACAAGGTCTATTGACACGCATCGATGTTTCTGAAAAATCTCGTGAATGGATTTTTCATATCCAATTACCACGATTATTAAAATATGATGATTATGCTGTATTGACTCATGCAATGAAAGAGAGCTTTCAAGATATCGCAAATGTTGTTTGGAAAATTACAGTTGCAACGCATCAAGGTCAAGATGAGTATTTATTAAAATATTTTGGAGATTGTATCGACCAAACGCAACTATCTCCTAAAGTCAAAGGTCAACTTAAACAAAAACGTATTGTGATGTCTGGCAATGTTGTTAAAGTGCTCGTTCAAAATGATATCGAAGGCCAACACTTTAATAAGGTCTGCAACGGAAGCCTGGTCAAAGCAATGCAACGATGTGGTTTTGATGTTGAAAAAGTGGTGTTTGAAACTGATGTGCATGGTCATGACGATGATTTAGCTTCTCTTGAGGCACACATTCAACAAGAGGATGAGCAAAGTGTGAGAGAAGCAACAGCAAAAATAGAAAAGATGAAAGAGCAACGTACAAAAGATGATAACGAAGCATCCGTAACGCGCTGTCAAATTGGTAAACCAATTCAAGTTGAAAATGTGCGACCGATTGAAAGTATTATTGAGGAAGAGTTTAAAGTCGCTATTGAAGGTGTCATTTTTGATATAAATCTTAAAGAACTCAAAAGTGGACGCCATATTGTGGAACTTAAGGTGACGGACTATACAGACTCATTAGTACTTAAAATGTTTACACGTAAAAATAAAGACGACTTAGAACACTTCAAAGCATTATCTGAAGGTAAATGGATAAGAGCACAAGGACGTATCGAAGAAGATATGTTTATTCGAGATCTTGTGATGATGATGTCAGATATTGAAGAAATCAAGCGTACGCCGAAAGTGGATAAGGCTGAAGAAAAACGCGTCGAATTCCATCTGCATACTTCTATGAGCCAAATGGACGGTGTGACACATATCGGTGAATATGTTGCACAAGCGGCTAAATGGGGGCATGAAGCGATTGCAGTGACAGATCATAATGTTGTGCAAGCATATCCAGATGCGCATGCTGCAGCAGAAAAACATGGCATAAAAATGATTTATGGTATGGAAGGGATGCTCGTTGATGATGGTGTACCTATTGCCTATAAACCGACCGATATACGATTAAGCGATGCCACATATGTAGTGTTTGACGTCGAGACAACAGGTTTATCCAACCAATACGACAAAATTATAGAATTAGCTGCAGTAAAAGTGAAAAACGGTGAAATTATAGACAAGTTTGAACGTTTTAGTAATCCGCACGAAAAGCTGTCTGAAACGATTAAAAATTTAACCCACATTACCGATGACATGTTACGAGATGCACCAGAGATAAAAGAGGTGCTAACAGATTTTAAAACATGGGTAGGAGACGCCATTTTCGTTGCACATAACGCATCTTTTGATATGGGATTTATAGACACAAACTATGAGCGACTTGGCTTCGGTCCTTCAACTAATGGGGTTATTGATACACTTGAACTCTCAAGAACGATTAATACAAGTTATGGTAAGCATGGATTGAACTTTTTAGCTAAAAAGTATGGTGTTGAACTGACACAACATCACCGAGCAATCTATGATACTGAAGCAACTGCCTATATTTTCATTAAAATGTTAGCGCAACTTAAAGCATTAGATGTACACAACCATCAAGATATTAATAAAAAATTATCAAATGAGGATGCTTATAAGCGAGCGCGTCCACAACACGTTACGCTGATTGTTCAAAATCAGACAGGTTTAAAGAACTTATTCAAAATCGTCAGCGCTTCACTTGTTAAATATTATTATCGTACACCTAGAATTCCACGTTCACTATTAGATCAATATCGTGAAGGAATTTTAGTTGGAACCGCATGTGATGAAGGTGAAGTTTTCACTGCGGTGATGCAAAAAGATCAATCTGAAGTCGAACGGATTGCCAAGTATTACGACTATATTGAGATACAGCCACCTGCACTATATCAAGATTTACTTGATCGTGAATTAATTCGCGACAATGAAACGCTTGTAGAAATTTACGAACGAATTTTGAAAGTGGGCGAAACAAACAATATTCCAGTCATCGCAACAGGTAATGTGCACTATTTAAACGAACACGATAGTATCGCACGGAAAATTTTAATTGCTTCACAACCCGGTAATCCATTGAACCGATCTACTTTACCTGAAGCGCATTTCAGAACAACAGATGAGATGCTTAATGATTTTCACTTTTTAGGTGAATCTCGGGCTTATCAAGTCGTTGTAGAGAATACAAGAGCTTTAGCAGAGCGTGTTGAAAAAGTTGTACCAATTAAAGATAAACTTTATACACCAAATATGGATGGTGCCAATGAAGAAATTCGTGAAATGAGTTACAATAATGCCAAAAAACTATATGGTGAGGATTTACCGCAAATCGTTATTGATCGATTAGAAAAAGAGTTAGAAAGTATTATTGGGAACGGATTCGCAGTTATTTATTTGATTTCACAAAGACTCGTGAAAAAGTCGCTCGAAGATGGTTATTTAGTTGGTTCACGTGGATCAGTGGGTTCAAGCTTTGTGGCGACAATGACTGAAATTACAGAAGTAAATCCATTACCACCGCATTATATTTGTCCTAAGTGTAAAAAAAGTGAATTCTTTAATGATGGTTCAGTTGGTTCTGGTTTTGATTTGCCTGATAAAACTTGTGAATGTGGGACTCAAATGATCAAAGAAGGCCAAGATATCCCATTCGAAACATTTTTAGGGTTCAAAGGGGATAAAGTACCTGATATTGACTTGAACTTTAGTGGCGAATATCAGCCGCAAGCACATAATTACACTAAAGTATTGTTTGGAGAGGACTACGTTTATCGTGCAGGGACAATTGGTACAGTTGCTGAAAAAACAGCATTCGGTTTTGTGAAAGGTTATTTAAATGACCAAGGTATCCATAAACGAGGCGCAGAAGTTGATCGTTTAGTTAAAGGTTGTACCGGTGTTAAACGAACAACAGGTCAACACCCAGGTGGTATTATCGTAGTACCAGATTATATGGATATCTATGACTTTACACCGATTCAATATCCTGCAGATGATCAAAATTCGCCTTGGATGACGACGCATTTCGACTTCCACTCGATACACGATAATGTATTGAAACTAGATATTCTCGGACACGATGATCCGACAATGATTCGTATGTTACAAGATTTATCAGGTATTGATCCTAAAACAATACCTGTAGATGATAAAGAAACGATGGGCATCTTTAGCTCCCCTGAGCCATTAGGTGTAACAGAAGAAGAAATATTAGCGAAAACAGGAACGTTTGGTGTACCTGAATTTGGGACAGGCTTTGTAAGACAAATGTTAGAAGATACGAAGCCAACCACTTTTTCCGAGCTCGTCCAAATTTCAGGTTTATCACATGGAACGGATGTATGGTTAGGAAATGCACAAGAACTTGTTCGAAGTGGAACTTGTACACTTTCGAGCTGTATTGGTTGTCGTGACGACATCATGGTTTATTTAATGTATGCAGGTCTTGAACCCTCACTTGCATTTAAAATTATGGAAGCGGTACGTAAAGGTAAAGGGTTAACAGAAGAATTTGAACAAGTTATGAAAGAGAATAACGTGCCTGATTGGTACCTCGATTCTTGTAAAAAAATTAAATATATGTTCCCGAAAGCCCACGCAGCAGCGTACGTCCTTATGGCTGTAAGAATTGCTTATTTTAAAGTGCATCATCCTTTATTCTATTATGCAAGTTATTTTACAGTAAGAGCATCCGATTTTGATTTATTGACGATGGTAAAAGATAAAGAAAGTATTCGAAATACAGTGAAAGACATGTATTCACGTTATATGGATCTCGGTAAAAAAGAAAAAGACATTTTAACCGTGCTTGAAATTATGAATGAAATGGCACATCGAGGTTACCGTATGCAACCAGTGAGCCTTGAGAAAAGTCAAGCTTATGAATTTACAATCGAAGGGGATACGTTGATTCCGCCTTTCGTTGCTGTTCCTGGACTTGGTGAAAACGTTGCAAAACGTATCGTGGAAGCGAGAGAAGATGGTCCGTTTCTATCCAAAGAGGATTTAAATAAAAAAGCGGGGGTTTCTCAAAAAATTATTGAATACCTCGATGATTTAGGAACTTTACATGATATGCCAGATAAAGCACAACTCTCGATTTTTGATATGTAACATTCATTTGTCGCCTTATCAAAACTGTGGTATAATAAGCATGCTTATAAAATTAGACTCAAGTAGAAAGAGTGGGTATCACCCGCTCTTTTCTATTTGTTTGTCAGTGATAAGGGGGCTCGTATGAGTAAAGTTACAGAGCAAGTTGAAACAATAATACAATCTGTCCTTGACGAATTAAATTTTGAATTAGTTGATGTTGAGTTTACAAAAGAGGGTAAAGATCATTATTTGCACATTGCAATTGATAAGCCAGGCGGTGTGGATTTAAATGATTGTACATTAGCTTCTGAACGTATTAGTGAGGTCATGGATGCAAATGATCCAATCCCACAAGCTTATTATTTAGACGTTGCGTCACCAGGTGCTGAAAGACCAATTAAAAATGAAAAAGATTTTCAAAATGCGATAAATCAACCTGTATTTGTGTCGCTTTATGCACCAATTGAAGGTGAAAAAGAATGGTTAGGACGATTGGAATCCGTTTCTGATGAAGCGATTGAAATCGAAGTGAAAATTAAATCTAAAACAAAAACGGTCACAATTCCACGTGATAAAGTTGCAAAAGCACGCCATGCAGTCATGCTTTAAATGTGAGGAGGAAAATGAGTGAAAAGTAATGAATTATTGTTAGCAACGGAATATTTAGAGAAAGAAAAGAAGATTCCAAGAGCGGTATTAGTAGATGCAATTGAAGCTGCTTTAATTACAGCTTATAAAAAGAATTATGATAGTGCGCGTAACGTACGTGTCGAACTTAATTTGGACAGTGGGACTTTCCGTGTCATTTCACGTAAGGAAGTTGTTGAAGAAGTATTTGATGACCGTGAAGAAATCGACTTGTCAACTGCATTAGTTAAAAATCCAGCATACGAAGTAGGGGACATTTATGAAGAAGATGTAACACCGAAAGACTTTGGACGTGTAGGTGCACAAGCAGCGAAACAAGCTGTGATGCAACGTTTACGTGACGCAGAACGCGAAATTTTATATGAAGAATTTATTGATAAAGAAGAAGACATTATGACAGGTGTTATTGACCGTGTCGATCATCGCTATGTTTACGTTAATTTAGGACGTACTGAAGCAGTGTTATCTGAAGCAGAACGTAGCCCTAATGAATCTTATGTACCGAATGCACGCATTAAAGTTTATGTAAACAAAGTTGAGCAAACGACAAAAGGACCACAAATTTTTGTTTCTAGAAGTCATCCCGGTTTGTTAAAACGTTTATTCGAGCAAGAAGTACCTGAAATCTTTGAAGGTACTGTTGAGGTTAAATCTGTTGCACGTGAAGCGGGAGACCGATCTAAAATTAGTGTTTACTCAGAAAACCCTGACATTGATGCAGTGGGTGCTTGTGTTGGTGCTAAAGGTGCGCGTGTAGAAGCGGTTGTAGAAGAACTCGGTGGAGAAAAAATTGATATCGTACAATGGAGTGACGATCCTAAAGTATTTGTTAGAAATGCTTTAAGTCCATCTCAAGTAATCGATGTTATTGTTGACGAAGAAAATCAATCTACAACGGTCATTGTTCCAGATTATCAATTATCTCTTGCTATTGGGAAACGTGGACAAAATGCACGTCTTGCCGCGAAATTGACTGGCTGGAAAATTGATATTAAATCTGAATCAGATGCGAAAGAACTTGGTATCGGTGAAGCAAACGATACTGTTTCAGAATCAAATCATGTTGAAGATGAACAGCATGACGATGTTTTGGTTGATTTAGAGGATGAAAGCAACGAAAAATAGGAGGGATTTTGAATGAAAAAGAGAAAAATTCCTATGAGAAAGTGTATCTTATCAAATGAAATGAAACCTAAAAAAGATATGATCCGCGTCGTGCAAAATAAAGAAGGCGAAATATCTGCAGATGCAACTGGAAAGTTACCAGGCCGTGGCGCTTATGTTTCAAAAGATATTGCGCTAATAGAACAGGCACAACAAGCACAAAAGTTAGAACAATTTTTTAAAGCGTCTCAAGAAACGTTAGAGCCAGTATATAAAGAAATTATTCGTCTAATTTATAGAGAAGAGATACCTACCAAATGAATCAACAACAAATTTTGAATTTCTTAGGCTTAGCGATGCGTGCAGGTAAAGTAAAAACGGGTGAGTCTGTTATTCTTGCTGAACTAAAAAAGCATCGATTAAAGCTTGTTTTAATTGCGAGTGATGCATCAGATAACACTAAAAACAATCTGATAAATAAGTGTCATAGTTATCAAACACCATATCGAATCATCAGCCATCGTGATGATTTAGGCGACGCATTGGGCAAAAGTGCACGTGTTAATATTGGTATCACTGATCAAGGATTTGCAAAAAAGTTGATGTCAATGATAGATGAATAATGTTAGGAGTGGTTTAATGGGTAAACAAAGAATTTATGAGTATGCAAAAGATTTAAATATAAAAAGTAAAGATGTGATTGATGAGTTGAAAAAAGAGGGCGTAGAAGTATCGAATCATATGCAAACTTTAGAAGATGATCAAGTTAAATCATTAGATAAAGTTTTCAAAAAAGATCAAGCACAAAAGGATACAAAATCGCAAAAAAATACTCAATCAAATCACAAAAACCAAAAACAAGGTAAAAACCAAAAAGGTAAACCAAACCAGCAACAAAAACAAAATAAAAAGAATAATAAAGGTTCTAAAAATAATAAACAAAACAAAAAGAATCAAAAAGTACAACAACCAAGTGAACCTAAAGAAATGCCATCTAAAATTACGTATACTGAAGGTATTACAGTTGGAGAATTAGCTGACAAATTAGGTGTAGATTCATCTGAGATTATTAAAAAATTATTCTTGCTAGGCATTATGGCCAACATTAACCAATCGTTAGATGTTGAAGCTTTAGAGCTTGTTGCATCAGATTATGGTGTGGAAATAGAAGAAGAAGTCATTGTAGATGATAATGATCTTTCTATTTACTTTGATGACATTGAAGAAGACGAAAATGCTACAGTAAGACCTGCAGTTGTTACAATCATGGGCCACGTTGACCATGGGAAAACAACTTTATTAGACTCGATTCGTCACACGCGTGTCACTGAAGGTGAAGCGGGAGGTATTACGCAACACATTGGTGCCTACCAAATAGAAAACAATGGTAAAAAGATTACTTTCCTTGATACACCTGGACATGCCGCATTTACGACAATGCGTGCACGTGGCGCCCAAGTGACAGATATTACTATTTTAGTTGTTGCTGCAGATGACGGTGTTATGCCACAAACGATTGAAGCGATTAATCACGCTAAAGAAGCAGATGTGCCAATTATTGTTGCAGTAAACAAAATTGATAAACCAACTGCAAACCCTGATCGCGTTATGCAAGAATTAACAGAATATAATTTAATTCCTGAAGACTGGGGTGGCGATACGATTTTTGTACCGCTATCAGCATTAAGTGGCGAAGGTATTGATGATTTACTCGAAATGTTAATTTTAGTATCTGAAGTCCAAGAATTAAAGGCGAATGCTAACAAACCAGCAGTTGGAACAGTGATTGAAGCGGAGTTAGACAAATCTCGTGGTCCAGCAGCGTCATTACTCGTTCAAAACGGAACATTACATGTAGGTGATGCATTAGTCGTTGGTAATACACACGGTAAAGTGAGAGCAATGGTTAATGATTTAGGTAAACGAATCAAATCTGCTGGCCCTTCTACACCAGTTGAAATTACAGGATTAAACGATGTACCACAAGCAGGTGACCGTTTTGTTGTCTTTAAAGACGAGAAGAAAGCGCGTCGTATTGGTGAAGCGCGTGAACAAGAAAGCATTTTACAACAACGTCAAGAAAGCAAAAATGTCTCCCTTGATAATTTATTTGAACAAATGAAACAAGGTGAAATGAAAGACTTAAACGTAATTATTAAAGGTGACGTACAAGGGTCTGTTGAAGCTTTAGCCGCTTCATTAATGAAAATTGATGTGGAAGGCGTAAATGTGCGTATTATCCACACTGCTACGGGCGCTATTAACGAATCCGACGTAACGTTGGCTAATGCTTCAAACGGTATTATCATCGGTTTCAACGTACGTCCTGATGCAGGTGCAAAACGTGCGGCTGATGCTGAAAATGTAGATATGCGTCTACACCGCGTTATTTATAATGTTATTGAAGAAATTGAAGCAGCAATGAAAGGTATGCTTGATCCAGAATTCGAAGAAAAAGTCATTGGTCAAGCAGAAGTGCGTCAAACATTTAAAGTTTCTAAAGTGGGTACAATTGCCGGAAGTTATGTGACAGAAGGTAAAATCACACGTGATTCAAGTGTCCGCATTATTCGTGACGGGGTTGTCCTATTTGAAGGTGAATTAGATACTTTAAAACGTTTTAAAGACGATGCAAAAGAAGTGGCCCAAGGTTATGAATGTGGTATCACGATTGCAAAATTTAATGATATTAAAGAAGGCGATATTATTGAAGCTTTCGTAATGGTAGAAGTCGAAAGATAGGAATATCAACGGTTTCAAGAACTTTTTGACTTATTAAAGAAGTAGTAGTTTTGACGTGAAAAAATACACATTTCCATGTTTTTGTGATAAATTTTAACATGGTAAACACTACCAGTCGAATAAATAAAGAAAGCATATGTGTTAAATACCTTTTTAAAATCTTCATTTGATATTTTACCAATCACAAAAAATGCCTCCATTCAACTTTTCACTTTATGTGTCCGGTGTAATGGGGGCATATCATTTCTTCTGATAAAAGTAGTTGAATCACATTGTAGTACTTATCAACTTTTGAAGTTCTTTTTCGAGAACTTGACGGTGTGAAACCTTTTAAGTATTTGTCGATTGTCCGTCTATCTTTACCAAGATCACGAGCTAACTTACTTTTATTGATTTTCATTTTTGCACTCTCCATCATTTCTTTCAGTTTTGGTAAGTCTTGAAAGGCTTGAAAGGCTTGTAATTTTAATTTCTGTATCTATTTTGACTGTATAGTTCATAATTTCAGCTCAATCAAACTATGATTAAAACAGTCGTTTTTGTACATACTTATTCAAGCGAGAGTGTACATTTTTAAATTAGCATTTATAATAGGTATGGAAATAGAAAATATTGGTGTAAAGGTTTCTATGTAGATATGGTTGGCTGATTTTCTCAGTGCCCTTATAAGGGCTGGTCAGTAACAGAAGCTTTCAGCCGAAGAACAAACCACCCGTTCACACGGGTGGTTTTGATTTAAATCTATGTTTATACAATATAAGAGAAAAATATTATTTTATAGGAAGGTGAGGCTCATGGATAGAGCAATACGTATCGTTAATGCTCTGAACTATTTATTTTTAATTTTAGGAATAGTTATTTGTTTAATTTTTACGAAAAGTGTTGGAGACTTATTGATTTATTTTGGCGCAACATCATTAGCTGCTGGTGTATTTTCTGGTTGGCATATTAGCGCCGCAGATACAAAACTGAGAAAAGTTGGGTTAACGTGGTTTATAGTAAATATGGTTAATTTATTTGTTTTGATACCATTGATTATTTTTTTACTATTTTTCGGATTAGGATACTTTTCAGGGAGCAGATAATATGAATAAAATTAATAAAATACTTTTTTCTTTTATCTCTTTGATATTATGTTTTACTTTTATTGTGGAACCAGTTAGCGCAAAGCAAACAGTAATTGACGACGCATAGATAAAAAAGACTAAGAACTTTATGCTGAAATAATACAAGAAATAAACGATATGGAAAAATACATATCTCAAAATAGTTTGGGAGATAAATATGTAAATGAGGATTTGGTTGCTAAAGACAATTTATCAAAGCAAAAGAGAGATTTGCTTAAAGAAATGGTTTTAAGTTACAATCAGATGGCTAGCGATAACCAACAAACAAATTACGCATTTATCAAATATCACGGCAGATAAAGAAAAGCGTAGAGGTGATTCGATCACGAATCATCTCTACGCTATTATTTTGGGATTTATGTCCCAGGCTCTTTTCGATATTATATAGAACGTAAAAAGATAACGAGAATCAGTACCACGTTCATGAGTGATTTGTATTTACTCTTTGATTTCATCTATATTCTTAATAAATCCTTTTATGTTTCGCATATAACCGTCTTTCCAATAGTCTACGGAAACGTAAAAATTGTTGTATATAGCAAACTGAATTTGTTGATTTAAATGTAACACTTGTTCATCAGTCAGCAATGGCTTATGTACTTTATTTTGATTTTCTTCATACTCACTTATCAGTCTGTATTGGTCAGGTATAGTCTTAAAGGGATGCCATTTAACCATACCTCGACCCTTAGATATTCTGGGGTTAAGATATCGTCTCGGTATTTTTCTGTAATCAGTTTCATATTGATATTCTGGTGGTAAGTTTTTATCAATCATGGTGGCACCTCAGAATATATTATAGAACTTAAGTTCGATTTACGCAAAATGAAAATAACTAATTGTGATACACCACGTTAAAATTAGTTTTTACTTGTAAATTATTAAAAACAACTAAAAATAATTATTTATTTGTGATAGAAATCACTGAAATGAATTTAAATAAATGGGATAATTTATTTAGGTGGTAAACAATGAAAAGTAAAAAAATGGTAATTTTGGAAGTTGTAACTGCTTCATGTACAACTATCTTTTTGTTTGTTGTTTTTGCTACAGTGTTTTCAATATTATTGGGGCAAAGACTTGAATATATTTCTGGTACTTCCTTGTCAATGCTGTTGGTTTTCTTGTTATTACCGACATTGACATATAGAAAGTTCAATTTGCCTATTAAATTTTTTAACAATGTGTTTAACTGGAAATATTTAGTGAGATTAATCTTTTATATTACATTGATTTTTTTGAATTATCAAAATATAGAATTTCTGGTTGCCATGTTAATAGTAGGTTTGTCAGAGGAGTTTTTCTACAGAAAGATTATTTTAGGTAGATTACTAGAAATTTTCAATGTCTCTACTTCATTAATAATTTCTTCACTCTTGTTCGCAGTTATTTTACATAACTCAGAAAGTTTTATTATAAATATCACATTACGCATGTTTTTAGGTTTAATTTTAGGGGCTATTGCTTACAAAACTAAAGATATTAAAGACACAGTATTTATACATACAATATACAATCTACTAGTTTAAGGAGGATTTTAAAATGAATAAAATTATAATTATGTATGGGATAATGATTGCGCTAATAGCGATAAATATTTCCATATTTCCCAGCTTAAATGTCTTTACTTTTATGTTGATGTTAATAATTATACCTTTGGTGGTTATTATTGTTTTTAATATTTTAATTTTTAGCTCAGAAAAAATAAATCATGTAGCTTTAATTTTAAACACAGTGATTTCAACAGCTTTGCTAAATATTCCTAGCGTGATAAAAAATGACGACATAGCCAAAGTCATAGAAAACTCAAAAAATATACTTTCTGCCGATGTAAAAGTTAGTAATCAATCAAACTCACCATTTCAACTATTTTTTTCATATTTAATACTGTTAGGTATTACTATCGGTATATCTTATTTCGGAATAAACATGCGTGCTAAAAAGATGAGAAAAAGAGGGGAAGATTATGGTCGTTAAACTAAACAAAAATGTCAAACTTCAAACTGTAAATGAGATCCCGATGCTTTTCAATTTGGGTAATAGCTTGATAATAGGGCTTGATAATGAGGGATATTCTTTTATAAAAGGAATGCCATATGAAAAAGAAGAGTTGAATGGGTTTAGCGATAATATTAATTTTCTATTTAAACATATGGAAGGTAATGGCTTTCTTGACGATTATGAGTGTGAAGACGATAACTCTGTTGGTTCAGCGTATTTACATGTAACAAACAGATGTAATTTAAATTGTGTAGGCTGCTACTCAATGAATGACAGCAGAAACATTGCTAAAGACAAAAGTTTAGCTTTCATTAAGAAAGAAGTAGACGAATTAGTAAGACACAATGTGAAGACAATAGTAATATCCGGGGGAGAAACTTTAATTAGAAAAGATATTGTAGATATTTGTAAGTATATAAAAGATAGAGAAGTCAAAGAGTTAATTCTGATTACAAATGGAACTATAGTGAATAATCACGTACTTAAACATCTTAATAAATATGTTGATGAGATTTCAGTCTCTATAGATACTTTTGATAATAAAACAAAGGGATATATTCGTGATGACGGTATTCATGACCGAATAATTAAGAATATAAATAAATTTTTAGAGCACGATTTTAAAGTTAATATACTTCCTACTATACATCAAAAAAATGTAAAGGATATGTATAAATTTAAAGAATTAGCAGATAGGCTTGGTGTTAGTATATCTTTTAGTATGATAACAACTGACAACTCAAATCAATACAGCTCATTAATTTTTAATAAAGAAGGTTTGAATGATTTGTCTATTGCTTTATCAGAACTAAATGGTGTTACTTGTGATGTTAATGCTTATAAAAGTTTAGAAACTAATAAGTCTTGTGGTGTAGGCGATGGAGTTATTGCAATTAGCTCAGATGGAGACATTTATCCATGTCATATGCTTATGTTGGAAGGTATGATCTTAGGCAATTTGAAAGATATTACCTTATCTGATGCAATAGAATCTCAACAAAACTCATTTTTCAAAAACTACATTGTAGACGACTTAAAAGGCTGTAAAAACTGTAATGTAAGGTATTTATGTGGTGGAGGTTGTAGAGCAAGAGCATACTTACATACAGGTGAAAAAGATGGTAAAGACCCTTATTGTGGTTTTTATTATAAATTTTATAACAACTTAATTAAGGAGTTAGAAGAAGCACTATAGGAGGTGATACTATGCTATTTTGTACGAAATTATTTAGTAACAAAAAAGGTTGTGCATCTGGTGGCGTTATAGGAATTTGTATTTCCGCAGGTAAAAATATTAAATCGTGGAGTATTTAAAAGTTTAAAAAGTGAGTGTGCTTTGTGCGCCTCACTTTTTTTAAGAGGTGAGAAAAATGTTGAAAATTACAAATTTAAGTGTTAGTTTTTCAAAAAAAAATATACTAAAGAATATAAATCTAAATGTGAAAACAGGAGAAATAGTTGGGTTAATAGGAAACAATGGAACAGGGAAAACAACACTAATGAAAGCGATACTCGGACTAATAAATTATAATGGTAAAATAGAATTTCAAGGAAGCACAACTTTTCAAAAAAATTCAGTTGAAATGCAACGTATTGGAATGTTGTTACAAGAAGATACATATTTGAATTTAAATGCAATACAAACTTTGAGAATGATTGATATATTAAATAATGCTAGTTTTAAAGAAAAATATACAAGCATTTTAGATGAATATAATTTACCTTATAAAAGAAAAGTTAAAAATTTCTCTTTTGGTATGAAACAAAGATTAAGATTAGCTATAGTTCTAAATTACCCTTATGATTTATTGATTTTAGATGAACCATACGTAGGTTTAGACCCAATAGGAGTCTTAAAACTACAAGAAAGACTGATTGATTTAAGGAATCAAGGTGTGACAATAATAATTTCAAGTCATCAATTATCAGAGATAGATGGCATGTGTGATAGATTTGTTTACTTATCAGATGGAAAATTAACTGAAACAAAAAAATTAATCTCTAAAAAAATTATTTTGACGTATGAAACATTTGATAGCCTAGAACAAATAAAAAGTAGAAAAGGAGTTATTATTAATAACAACGAACTGATATTAAACAATGACACTGAACTGCTGTATGAAGTATTGTCAAAGTTTAAAAAAGAAGAAATGAAAAAAATTGATTTAAAAATCAATCAATACATCGAATAGCAGGAGGTATTCATTATGTTAAAACTCTTACGTTTTGAACTCAATAAGATGGAACATAGTTTAATAACCTTATTTTTACTTTTAATATTACTTTATCCTATTGTTTGGGGGATTATTATAAAAAGTAACCCTAGTTGGCTACAAATAGGAGGGAAAGTTGGAATTACAACTTTTATATTAACAATGGTTCAACTACTTTTTACTTTCAAATTGCACTATATTTTTATTTTGTTCGTATATTCGCAGTTTACAAACCATATCGTGGGAGGACAAATAATATATGAACTTGTACGATTCCCTAATAGAGTTATAAATATAACTGTGAAAATGGTTTTATTAATACTGATACCTTTTTTCTTTGTAACTATATTCAATCTTATTTCGTTTTTAGCGTATAAATTATTTGTAAAAAATAGTGATATTTATTTAACAGATAAATTTGAAAAAGGTGATTTTTCAGAAATACTGACTCAATCATTTTTCATAGTATTATATTTAATTGTTTTAATGCTAACAATGGTTTTAATATCATTATTTATTAAATCATTTAGTAGTGTTATAGTTGTAATAGTAATTGATATAATTATGTCTGTTTTTCTTAGTATAAAGGATTTAAAAATTTATTTACCTAATTTTGTAGCTTTAAATAGTAATATAGAAGAAATAAGTCGTTTTAATTTGTATATGAACGGTGCAATTGTGTTATCTATTATAGTATTATTGTTTTTATTTATAGTGTTTCGTTACAAAAGATTTAACACATAAGGGGGATTAAATGGGTGCCTTATTAGAATTTATTACAGTTGCCGGTGATACATTAAAATTAAACAAATCGCAAGAAGTTAAATTTGATAATGATGTGATAATAGCTGTAGATGAAGGGGTGTTATTTGTAAAACATTATTATAATAACGGTGAAAGTAGGATAATAAACGTTCTAAAATCAGGCTCAGTACAATATATTGAAAGTTCTTATATGTCAATAAAAGCTAAAAGTAAAATGCGCATGAAAATTATCAACAAAGACTTTTTCAACAGGAATGCAGGAGTAGAAAGTAAAAAAGATTTACGACAGTTGATAACAATTCTTTATTCAAGAATGAACATGACAATAAGAGATACATCTTTTCAAGAGAAGAGTTTAAACTTAATTGCTTGTTTGGTAAAACTTGCAAATACATTTGGATTAGAAAAAGAAAACGGAATATTAATTGATTTAGATTTGACACATAAAGAATTAGCAGAACTATCTATGTTGACTAGAGAAACAGTTAGTAGGAATATGAAGAAATTGTATGCTGATAAATTACTAATCTATAAAAGTAAAAAAATATTCATTTTAAATTTAGAGTGTTTGAGAAGTAAGTTGAAATGTGAAAATTGCCCTAGTATATACTGCGCTTATGGTTAAGTAAGTGCAGTTTTTACGTGAGAAAATAAATTAAAACAAAGACTAACAAGCTGAAAGGATAAATGTAAAATAAATTATAATAAATGAAGGAAGTAAAAACGACGAACAAATAGCATGATAATGTATAAATGAGTTATAGCAATACGCTTTTCTGTTTGTTTAATATGTTTACAATACAGGAAAGTGTATTTTTTAATGTGGAAGTTCAAGTCTGACTTTAGTGCAGAATATAAAAGATGACCTACTATCTATTTCAAGGCAGACTAGGGCGATGGTAAACTAGATTGACGCATATTTAGGATGTCCTTTATAATGTGTAAATGAGGAAAACGCTACGAATAAAGTGAAAGGAGGCATAACTATGAATATGAGAGCAGAACGTGTTGGTGAACAGATGAAAAAAGAGTTAATGGACATTATCAATAACAAATTGAAAGATCCAAGAGTTGGATTTTTAACAATTACTGATGTTCAACCTACAAATGATTTATCATTAGCAAAAGTTTATTTGACTGTTTTAGGCAATGATAAAGAACGTGAAGATACTTTTAAAGGTCTTGAAAAAGCAAAAGGTTTTATTAAATCAGAAATTGGTCAACGTATGCGACTTAGAATTGTACCCGATTTGCAATTTGAATATGACGCATCCATTGAATACGGTAATCGTATTGAGCAGTTGATTCAAGATTTAAACAAGAGAGATTAACAGCATGCGCTAGAATACGTAGCCTGATTTTCTGAAGGGATCAACGTATTCTAGTTTTTTTGTGAAAAGGAGTAGATGAAATGTACCACGGCATTTTACCAGTAAATAAGCCACGCGGATTAACCAGTCACGATGTCGTTTTTAAGTTGCGTAAAATTCTAAATACAAAGAAAATCGGCCATACTGGCACATTAGATCCTGAAGTGGATGGTGTTTTGCCCGTTTGTATTGGACAAGCCACAAAGGTCAGTGACTATGTCATGGAAATGGGTAAAACGTATCATGCTGAGGTCACGCTCGGTTTATCCACAACGACTGAAGATCAAACTGGTGATGTATTAGAGCAAGTTAGATTACAACCATCCGATATTAATGCTAAGCAAATTGATAAAGTTTTGCAAAAATTTGAAGGTTGGACGACACAGATTCCTCCGATGTATTCTTCAGTAAAAGTAAACGGAAAAAAACTCTATGAGTATGCAAGAAAAGGTGAAACCGTAGCGCGACCGGAAAGAAAAATTTATATTGAACACATTGCACGGTTGTCAGAGTTGCATTTTGAAGATGGAATGATACGTTTTGAAATTGAAGTGACATGTGGTAAAGGAACGTATATCCGTACACTAGCTACAGATATTGGAAAAGCATTAAATGTCCCAGCACATATGTCACGTCTGACCCGAACGGTGAGTGGTGGTTTATCTTTAGAACAAGCCTTAAGTTTGAGTGAAATTGAAATGCTACATGAAGAAGAACGTTTACAAGAAAAACTGTTGCCGATCATCTATGGTCTGAAAGCTTTACCTATATATCAAGTCATGGATGAAGTTTTAAAATTAAAAATTAAAAATGGACAGAAGTTTTTAAAAAATGCATTTGATGTTTCTTTTGACTCCCAAATTGTTATGATAGATGGTGAAACAGGTCGTGTTATGGCCATTTATGAAAGACATCCATCTCGTCAAGAGGAAATAAAGCCTAAAAAGGTTTTTAATTAAAGGAGATTATCGATTATGGAAGTTATTGAAATTACACATCCCATCCAACCTAACCAATATATACAAGAAGATATTGCGTTGGCTTTGGGATTTTTTGATGGCCTACACCGTGGTCATCAAGCACTTTTAGAACAATTAGAAGCGACTGCAAAAGAAAAGGGACTCAAAAAAGCGGTTATGACATTTGATCCACATCCATCAGTTGTATTGAATCCAAAACAAAAAAGAACTACTTATTTAACCCCTTTAGATGACAAAGTTGCTTTATTGGGCGAATATGATATTGATTACTGTCTCGTGGTTAACTTTTCATCTCGTTTTGCAGAAGTATCGCCTGATGAATTTGTTCAGTCTTATTTAGTAAAAAATCATGCACGCGCAATTATTGCAGGCTTTGACTTTACATTTGGTAAATATGGCAAAGGGAACATGGCGATGATGCAAGAATATCAATCGCAATTCGAATGTATTACAGTAGGAAAAAAAGAATTGAATGATGAGAAAATATCAACGACTGCTATACGAAACGCGTTAAAATCAGGTGATTTAGCAAAGGCTAATGAACAACTTGGATATCGTTATCGTATTAAAGGAACAGTTGTTCAAGGAGAAAAACGAGGCAGAACGATTGGTTTTCCAACTGCCAATATTGAACCGAGTGATGATTACGTTCTTCCTACAAAAGGCGTTTACGCAGTGAGTCTAGTCATTGGTTCGAAAGAAAAAGTGTATAGAGGGGTATGCAATATTGGTGTGAAACCTACATTTCACGAAGATTTGCCTCAAGTCGTTATTGAAGTAAATATTTTTGATTTTGAAGAAAATATTTATGGTGAACGTGTCACTATTTATTGGCATCATTTTATTCGACCAGAGCTGAAATTTGATGGCATAGACCCGCTTGTTGCCCAAATGAATCAGGATAAAGAACGTGCAAAATATTTATTGGCTGTTGATTTTGACGATGAAGTATCTTATAATAGTTAAGTCTATTGATATTAGGATAGAGACCTTTATCTTGGTAGGTTGAGACTCCGACGCCTGACTCAGATAGAGGCACAATTAAAAATTAAAGGAGGAAATTGACAAATGGCAATTTCACAAGAACGTAAAAATGAATTAATTAAAGAATATCGTACACACGAAACAGATACAGGTTCACCTGAAGTACAAATCGCTGTATTAACTGCAGAAATCAGTGCATTAAACGATCACTTACGTATTCACAAAAAAGACCACCACTCACGTCGTGGTTTATTAAAAATGGTTGGCCGTCGTCGTCACTTATTAAACTACTTACGTGACAAAGACATCCAACGTTACCGTGAATTAATTAAATCATTAGGTATCCGTCGCTAATTTTAGAGAGTTAAATTAAGACGAATCAATGGGGCTGGGACAATTATCGTACCCGGCTCTTTTTTTTACTATTAAATGGCAAAAATGTAAGCTATAATATTGATAGTAAAAGGGTACGAAATGTAAAGAGGTAGGAGAGGAGATTTATCATGTCTCAAGAAAAAAAGGTTTTCAAGACGGAATGGGCAAACCAACCGTTAACAATAGAAACTGGACAATTGGCGAAACAAGCAAATGGTGCTGTACTCGTTCGATACGGTGATACCGTTGTACTATCTACAGCAACAGCTTCAAAAGAGCCACGTGATGGTGACTTTTTCCCGTTGACTGTTAATTATGAAGAAAAAATGTATGCGGCTGGGAAAATTCCGGGTGGATTTAAAAAAAGAGAAGGACGTCCAGGTGATGAAGCTACATTAACTGCACGTTTAATTGATCGTCCGATACGACCATTATTTCCTGATGGCTATCGTCATGATGTCCAAATCATTAACACAGTATTAAGTGCAGATCCAAATTGTTCTCCTGAAATGGCAGCAATGATTGGTTCTTCAATGGCACTGAGTGTTTCTGACATCCCATTTCAAGGTCCTATCGCAGGGGTAAATGTCGGATTAGTAGATGGCCAATATGTCATCAATCCAAACTTAGAGCAAAAAGCAGTATCACGTCTAGACTTAGAAGTTGCAGGCCATAAAGATGCTGTTAACATGGTTGAAGCAGGTGCAAGTGAGATTACTGAAGCTGAGATGCTAGAAGCGATATTATTTGGTCACGAAGAGATTAAACGCTTATGTGCATTTCAAGAAGAAATCATTGCACATTTACAACCAGAAAAACAAGAATTTATTCCAGAAGAAAAAAATCAAACGCTTATTGATTCTGTAACTGAAATGACTCAAAATGAAGGACTAAATCAAGCGATTCAAACGGTTGAAAAACAAGAGCGCGAAGAAAACCTTGATACGATTAAAGAACGTGTCCTTGCAAACTTTGAAGACGAAGAAGATCCTGAAAATGAGGCTTTATTAAAAGAAGTTAATGCGATTATTAATACGTTAATCAAAGAAGAGGTAAGAAGATTAATTGCGGACGAAAAAATCCGTCCAGATGGTCGTAAGCCAGATGAGATTCGACCTTTATCATCAGAAGTTGGTTTATTACCACGTGCCCATGGATCTGGCTTGTTTACACGAGGTCAAACACAAGCGTTATCTGTTTTAACACTAGGTTCAATTTCAGAATATCAAATCATTGATGGTTTGGGTGAAGAAGAGCATAAACGTTTTATGCATCATTATAACTTCCCGAACTTCTCTGTAGGTGAAACAGGTCCTGTTCGAGCACCGGGGAGACGTGAAATTGGTCATGGTGCTTTAGGTGAACGTGCATTGAGATATATCATTCCAGATGAAAAAGATTTCCCATACACTGTGCGTATTGTAAGTGAAGTTTTAGAATCTAATGGTTCTTCATCACAAGCTTCTATTTGTGGTTCTACTTTAGCTTTAATGGACGCAGGAGTGCCGATTAAAGCACCAGTTGCAGGTATTGCAATGGGTCTTGTCACACGTGATGATCAATATACGATTTTAACGGATATCCAAGGCATGGAAGATGCTTTAGGTGATATGGACTTCAAAGTAGCGGGAACGACTGAAGGTATCACAGCGATTCAAATGGATATTAAAATAGATGGTTTAACTAAAGAAGTGATTGAAGAAGCGCTTGAACAAGCACGTAAAGGACGTTTAGCGATTTTAGATCATATGATGCAAACCATCAATCAACCTAGAACAGAACTAAGTGCTTATGCACCTAAAGTTGAAACAATGCAAATTAAGCCTGAAAAAATTCGAGACGTAATTGGACCAGGCGGTAAACAAATCAATGAAATTATTGATGCGACGGGTGTTAAATTAGATATTGAACAAGATGGTACAGTATTTATAGGCTCAACGGAACAAGATATGATCAATCAAGCGCGTAGTTGGATTGAAAATATTGTGAGAGAAGCAGAAGTCGGACAAATTTACGATGCAAAAGTTAAACGTATTGAGAAATTTGGCGCTTTTGTTGAGTTATTCCCAGGTAAAGATGCTTTAGTTCATATTTCTCAAATTTCAAACGAGCGTATTAATAAAGTAGAAGATGTATTAAAAATCGGCGATACATTAAATGTAAAAGTGACTGAAATTGACAAGCAAGGCCGTGTGAATGCATCTCATAAAGTGTTAATTTCACAATAAGTTTTTAGAAATACATTGGTGTGTCAAACCACCAACGTCGTTTCTGTTTAGCGAACCCCTAAAGCTGAAGTGCATAATTTTAGCTTTAGGGGTATTTATATTACATCGAAAAAACAACTTAAAGTAACTATGGGTGAAATCATTGATAGCGCTAACTTGATCAAAAGCAAATACAAACACCAACGCTGTAATGATTTTAAAAACATTTCGATGACAACATACGTTATGCTTGATGGGTTCAGTGGCAGAAAGCAAATCATTTTCTGTTCCACTCGTAACACTTTAATAGTGTACAGAGTTTGTATAATCAACTATAATAAAATATGAATGTAAAATGGACGGGCTATATATTGAGTAGGAGGTAAAATTTTGAATTTAGTAAAAAAGAAAAATAAAGATATACGAATCATACCGCTAGGTGGTGTAGGAGAAATTGCCAAAAACATGTATATCATTGAAGTCGATGATGAAATGTTTATGTTAGATGCAGGATTAAAGTTTCCTGAAGATGAAATGTTAGGTATCGATATAGTGATTCCTGATATTCAATATGTATTAGAAAATAAACATAAATTAAAAGGTATTTTTCTAACACATGGTCATGAACATGCGATTGGCGCGGTTTCATACGTATTAGAACAAGTAGACGCACCGGTATATGGTTCGAAATTAACAATAGGACTTGTAAAAGAAAACTTAAAAGCACGTCAAATTAATAAAAAAATTAGATATTATGTAGTTAATAATGAATCGGTGATGCGTTTTAAAGGTGTAAATGTGACATTTTTCAACACAACACATAGTATTCCGGATAGTTTAGGTGTATGTATCCATACATCTTACGGTGCAATTGTTTATACAGGTGAATTTAAGTTTGATCAGAGTTTACATGGCCAATATGCCCCGGATATGAAAAAGATGGCAGAAATCGGCGAAAATGGTGTCTTTGCACTTTTAAGTGACTCCACTGAAGCGGAAAAACCAGGTTATAATACGCCAGAAAACGTCATTGAAAGCCATATGTTTGATGCATTTGCAAAAGTAAAAGGGCGTTTAATTGTCTCATGTTATGCTTCTAACTTTATTCGTATACAACAAGTTTTAAATATTGCGAGCAAATTAAATAGAAAAGTATCATTTTTAGGCCGTTCATTAGAAAGTTCATTTAGCATTGCTCGTAAAATGGGATATTTTAATATTCCAAAAGACTTGTTAATACCGATAAGTGAAGTCGAAAACTATCCTAAAAACGAAGTCATAATTATTGCAACAGGTATGCAAGGTGAGCCAGTTGAAGCGTTGAGTCAGATGGCACGCCAAAAACATAAAATCATGAATATTGAAAAAGGCGATTCAGTCTTTTTAGCTATTACAGCTTCTGCCAATATGGAAGTGATTATCGCAAATACACTTAATGAGTTAGCGCGTGCGGGTGCATATGTGATTCCAAATAATAAAAAAATTCACGCTTCAAGTCATGGTTGCATGGAAGAATTAAAATTAATGTTAAACATGATGAAGCCGGAATATTTTATACCGATTCAAGGTGAGTTTAAAATGCAAATTAGTCACGCTAAACTCGCTAGTGAATCAGGCGTCAACCCAGAAAAGATATTTTTAGCTGAAGCTGGAGATGTTATTTATTTTGATGGGGAAGACATGGCATTAAATGAAAAAGTTAATGCTGGTAATGTTCTAATCGACGGTATCGGTGTTGGAGATGTCGGAAATATTGTTTTACGCGATAGACATTTGTTAGCAGAGGATGGTATTTTTATTGCTGTCGTAACACTTGATCCAAAGAAACGACGCATTGCAGCCGGTCCAGAAATTCAATCAAGAGGTTTCGTTTATGTTCGTGAAAGTGAAGCTTTATTAAAAGAAGCAGAAGATAAAGTGCGTGAAATTGTGGAAGCGGGATTACAAGAGAAACGTATTGAGTGGTCTGAAATGAAACAAAACATGAGAGATCAGGTAAGTAAACTGCTCTTTGAAAGCACACGAAGACGTCCAATGATTATTCCTGTGATTTCAGAAATATAAACGTTTAAACCAGTGTGATGTTCAAACAAGAAAACGAATCTTACTCTTTGAAATACTCGCATTTTAAAGAGTAGATTCGCTTTTTTCATCATACAGGTATTTTACATATTTAATAGAAAGTAGAAGGTGACGATGAATGCCGCAAACGAAAAAACGAAAATCACAAACGTCTCGCAGCAAGAAACGAACTTCTAAAAAAAAGCAAAACGATACACCACTCAGATTTATTTTGTCTATTGTTTTTGTAGTTATTTTAACTTTAGGTATTTTTCAATTAGGATTAGTGGGTATTGCAATTGATAGCTTTTTTAATTATCTGTTTGGCGTAACACGTTATCTGACCTATCTATTGTTATTACTAGGGACAGGTTTTTTTGCTTATAATGGAAAGTTACCTAAAACAAGAAGGCTAACGGGGTCAATCATTTTACAAATTGCACTATTATTTGTAGCCCAATTGCACTATATGATGATTGGGGATGCAGCAGCGAGACGTCAGCCTGTTTTATCTTATATATACCACACATATGAGAAGGATGGTTTTAACTATTTTGGTGGCGGTTTGCTTGGCTATATGTTTATTCATATTTTAACGCCATTGATTTCTATCGTAGGTATCGTCATATTCACATTAATATTATTAATTTCGAGTGTCGTTTTGTTATTGAAAAAACGTCATAGAGATGTGGCAAAGATTGGATTAGAAAATATTAAACAGACGACAACACATGCGTATGATCGTTATGGTCATCATCGAGAGCAACGACGCTTACAAAAGCAAGAGAAAAAAGAACAAAAACGACTTGCTGATGTACAATCCAAAAATGAACAAATCAAAGACGTATCTGATTTTCCAGAGGTTTCGTCAGCAGAAGATGAAATACAAACAGATTATCCTTCAATTCCAATTTTAGGACATAAAACGGCTTCGAATGTCGGGCATCAAACATCTAAAAATGAACAAGAAAACAACACAAAATCTAATCCAATTCAACGGATTAATCAGGCAGATGAAAATGTTGACATCCCTTCAGACCAAACAGATGCTGAAGGCAGTATATCTGAAGCGGGCGAGGTGGCCAATCATGCGTATGAACTTCCGCCGCTTTCTTTATTAGATGCCCCAAAACAACAACAGACGACTTCAAAAGCAGAAGTCCAACGAAAAGGAAGATTGTTAGAAACAACTTTGAAAAATTTTGGTGTCAATGCGAAAGTGACGCAAATTAAAATCGGTCCAGCTGTGACACAATATGAGGTACAGCCTGCACAAGGTGTGAAAGTAAGTCGAATCGTTAATTTACATAACGATATCGCTCTAGCATTAGCGGCAAAAGATATTCGAATTGAGGCACCTATCCCAGGAAAATCGGCTGTCGGTATTGAAGTACCTAATAATAAAATTGCGTTGGTAACTTTAAAAGAAGTATTAGATGAAAAATTCCCAACACAAAATAAATTAGAAGTAGCATTAGGCCGTGATATATCTGGAGAACCGATTACTGCAGAACTTAATAAAATGCCACACTTATTAGTCGCAGGTTCAACAGGAAGTGGGAAATCGGTTTGTATCAATGGCATCATCACAAGTATTTTATTGAATGCAAAGCCACATGAAGTAAAACTTATGATGATTGATCCAAAAATGGTAGAATTAAATGTATACAATGGAATTCCTCATTTATTAACTCCCGTTGTAACTAACCCACATAAAGCGGCACAAGCATTAGAAAAAGTGGTTGGAGAAATGGAAAGAAGATATGATTTATTCCAACATTCAGGTACACGTAATATTGAAGGTTACAACGCATTAATGAATCAAAAAAATAATGAGTTGGATGAAAAAGAACCATTATTACCCTATATTGTCGTAATTGTAGATGAACTTGCAGATTTGATGATGGTAGCAGGTAAAGATGTTGAAACGGCTATTACACGCATCACACAAATGGCGCGTGCAGCTGGTATTCATCTCATTATAGCGACACAACGACCTTCAGTAGATGTCATTACAGGTTTAATAAAAAATAACATTCCATCACGTATCGCGTTTGCGGTGAGCTCTCAAACGGACTCACGAACAATTATCGATAGTGGTGGCGCGGAAAAACTGCTCGGTAAAGGGGACATGTTATTTATTAAAAATGGTGGCTCTACGCGTACGCGCGTGCAAGGTGCATTTTTAAGTGACAATGAAGTGCAAAAAATCGTTTCATACGTCGTCGCACAACAAAAAGCGAATTACGTTAAAGAGATGGAGCCAGATGCACAAGTGGATGAAGCGGATATGGAAAGTGATGATCCATTATACAAAGATGCTTATTTATTTGTTATTGAGCAACAAAAAGCAAGTACCTCGTTATTACAACGCCAGTTTCGAATTGGTTATAATCGAGCATCGAGAATCATGGATGATCTAGAACGAAATCAGGTCATCGGACCACAAAAGGGGAGCAAGCCAAGACAAATTTTAGTTGATTTAAATGATGGAGAGGTGTAAGACATGTCGGTAAATCCTGACGTTAATATTGTGAAAGAATGGATACTTAAAGAAATTGAAGAAGAGCGCATTAAACCTGGTGAATCTTTACCGGGTTTATTGGCACTTGCACGTAAATGTAATGTAAAGACAGATGACGTTCAGGTTGCGATTCATGAACTCGTCACTGAACAAATTGTCACACAAAATTTTGAAGAGGGCGCAAGAGTTAAAGTACCTCAGCCGTTCTTTTATCCTTTAGATGAATTAATGAGTATTGGACGCATGATATCTGATAAAGGTTATGAAAATGGTACCGTCTTTTTAAGCCTCGATGAAGAAGAAGCATCGCTTGATGATTGTAAAGTGATGAACCTCGAACCTAAATCACAAATTACTGTTGTTGAACGTATTCGAACGGCTAATGGTCACCCAGTTGTCTATTGTTTAGACAAGGTGGCAACAAATGTATTTGAACATTTTGGGACGCATAATCAACAGACTTCTATTTTGAAAGCGGTTGAGACAGTGAGTCAAAAGAAAATTGCTTATGCAGAAACTGAGATGGAAGCGATTAGTTACGAACCTTATATCTCAGATGCCCTTGAGTCAGACCCGCAAGATGGATTAATGCTTTTACGCCAAGTTCATTTCACTGAAGACGGCACACCTATTTTATACTCTTTAAACTATTTCAAGAGTAGCCTTGTGAAGTTTCGGACGATAAGAAAACGTCTATAACATAATAATTATAGTTTTTTAAAAGGAGGAGTTGCTTTGAAACAGCTTCAACAAGAACCATCAAATTCAATTTTTGTCATGTCAACGCACAAATTTAAAACGACGACAGTGACTTTTAAATTTATGGCGCCATTAGATGTTGAAACGATGACACAACGTGCATTATTGAGTAAATTATTAGTTCGCGCGACACAAAACTATCCTACTGATAAAGCATTTAACCAATATTTGTCAGAATTATACGGTGCTTATGTGAATAGCTATGTATCTAAATATAAAGATCGACATGTGATCACCATCAGTTTAGAAATCGTGAATGAACGTTACCTATTAGATGATGAGCCTTTATTTGAAAAAAGTGTCGCTTTATTAAAAGAGGTCATTTTAAATCCGTTTGTTTCTCATGAAGCTTTTAATGAAAACTTTCTAGCGCAAGAAAAGCGTTTATTAAAGAAAAAACTTAAAGCCATTGAGGACAATAAATCACAACTTGCATACTTGCAGTTACTTAAACATATGTTTGGTGATCATCCTTATCGTTATATGGCGGCAGGAGAGCTTGCAAATATTGATGACATATCAGCAACAGATATTTATCATACATATCAATCTATGCTAGAAAATGATTACTGCTCAGTTTACGTCGTAGGTAACGTAGATGAAGAAGCTACAGTACAACATATTCAATCTGAGTTCAATATTCAACCTTTTACATATGCGTCAACTTCATTTGGTCAAGATATAAACCAAGATCAACCTGTAAAGGAAATCGTTGAAACTGATCAAGTCGATCAAGCCAAATTAAATATAGGATTTAGATTTCCAACCCAATACGGTGAGCCTGATTATTACACGCTTATTGTTTTTAATATGATGTTTGGTGGCGATCCTTCGTCTGTATTATTCAATGAAGTGCGTGAACAAAAAAGTTTAGCCTATTCCATCCATTCGCAAATAGACGGTAAAAATGGCTTCTTATTTGTATTAAGTGGCGTTTCAGTTGATGATTATGAACTCGCAAAAGAAACGATTATCGAAGCATTCAATAGATTCAAGTCAGGAGATTTTACGGAAGATAAAATGGCATTGGCCAAAAAAATTATTTTATCGAATCGTAAAGAAGCAAAAGACCGACCTAAGCATATGATTGAAACGATGCATAACCAATTGTTACTTAAAGAACCGGAAAGTGAGTCTCAATTTGAATCTCGCATTCAAGCGGTGACACGTCAAGATGTTCAACGTCTATGTCAAAATGCACATTTAGATACCATTTATATTTTGACAAAGGGGGAAGCTTAATATGAACCATACGTATTATCAGCAAATTGATGAAACAGTTTATCATACAACATTAGAAAACGGACTCAACCTTTTTGTCATTCCAAAAAAAGATTTTCAAAAAACATTTGTGACGTATACAACACAATTTGGGTCGCTTGATCATCGATTCAAACCACATCAGTCAGACCAATTTGTTAGTGTACCCGATGGGGTGGCGCATTTTTTAGAACATAAATTATTTGAAAAAGAAGAAGGCGACTTGTTTACGGAATTTGCTGAGCACGATGCGCAAGTCAATGCATTTACGAGCTTTGATCGTACAAGTTACTTATTTAGTGCAACAAATCACATTGATGACAATATTTTGAGATTGTTGAAAATGGTGGAAACTCCTTATTTTACTGAAGAATCAGTGGAAAAAGAAAAAGGCATTATTGCTGAAGAAATAAAAATGTACCAAGAGCAGCCAGGTTATCGCCTAATGTTCAATACTTTACGCGCAATGTACCATGATCATCCTGTTAAAGTGGACATCGCAGGCTCAGTCGAAAGTATTTATCAAATTACTAAAGAAGATTTATATCTTTGTTATGAAACTTTTTATCATCCGTCAAATATGGTTTTATTTGTCGTTGGTGATGTTGAACCGACACATATAGGGCAATTGGTGAAACAACATGAAGATGCACGTGCAATTGAGGCACAGCCGGAAATTGAAAGAGATCCGCTCAATGAAAGTAATGAAGTCGTCCAGGCTAATGTCAGTGAGCGCATGCATATTCAATCACCTCGATTAATGATTGGACTTAAACACCCAGTTGATGATTTCACAGAACACCAACGTGTTAAAGAAGATATTGAAATGTCATTTTTCTTTGAGATGATTTATGGCGAAGAGACGAATTTCTACCAAGCCTTACTTAATCAAGACTTGATTGATGATACATTTAATTATCAAACGGTGATAGAACCCTCATATAGTTTTTCATTAATTACTTCTGCAACATCAAAACCTGAGCAATTAAAAAAATTATTGATTGATGAGTTAACAACAAATATGGGCCAAGTCAAAGATCAAAAAGCATTTGATTTATTGAAACGTCAATTTATAGGGGAGTATATTTCAAGTTTAAATGCCCCTGAATATATTGCGAATCAATCTACAAAGTTTTATTTTGATGGTGTTAGTTTATTTGAATTGTTGGAAATCATTGAAGGTATTACGCTAGAAACGATGAATGCGACTATTAAAAAACGTGTTCAATTAGATGCGATAGTCGATAGTCGATTGGAGATGGAAAAATCGTGAAAGCTTTAGTTGTTGGTGGATCGGGCAATATAGGTCGTGCAATTACGCATGACCTTCTTTCACGTGGCTATGAAGTTATAGTGACTTATCATAATACATCTATTGATGAGTTAGTCACAATGTACGAAAACCAGCCGGTTCAATTTGTGCAACTCGACTTGACAAAATCCATTCAACTTGAAGAAAAATTAAAATTTATTCAAAATTTAGATGTGTTAATTTATACGAGTGGACAAAGTTTATTTGGCATGCTCCAAGATATGACAGATCAGCAAATTCACGATGCTTATATGGTGCATGTATTTCATTTTATTAAAATGTCCCAATTTTTTGTAGATCAATTGCGACAAAGTGAGAATGGGCGTATTATCGTCATTTCATCTATTTGGGGTGAAATGGGGGCGAGTTTTGAAACCATATATTCCTCTATGAAAGCAGCGCAAATCGGATTTATCAAAGCACTCGGACAGGAATTATCTCGAACGAACGTCACAGTGAATGCGATTGCGCCGGGCGTTGTTGCAGGACGTATGACGGATGCGTTATCAGAAGAAGCGCGTGAGGATTTACTCGAATCATTGCCACAGCATCGATGGATAGACCCAACAGAAATTGCACATGCAACGCAATACTTACTATCTTCTGAGGCGAAAAGCATTACGGGTACAGTTCAACGTATTAATGGTGGCTGGTATTGTTAATTTGCTATAATATGAATAAATAACGTATAGGCAAGCGTTGCAAGGGGGTTTTTCATGATTACACGTGAAAAGAGGGAATGGTATCTAGAGTATAGTATCAATATTAATAGAGCAGGTTTGTTAGGTGATATTTCAAGTTTACTTGGGATGATGGGAATTAATATTGGTGCAATTAACGGTATTGATAAGTCCATTCGTGCTTTTATTATTAGATCCGATAGTGAAGAGAAAGTAAAACGCTTTGAAACTTTACTTAAAGAAATTGATGACATTTCTCTGAGAGTCTTGCGTGAGCCAGAATTAAAAGACAGGCTTGCTGTGAGACATGGCCGTTTTGTAAAACAAGATGAGCATAATAAAAAAATATTTCGTTTTGAAAGAGACGATTTAGGTTTACTCGTTGATTTTATGGCTGAATTATTTAAAGAAGAAGGTCATAAATTAATTGGGATTCGAGGTATGCCACGTGTTGGTAAAACGGAATCTATTGTAGCTGGCAGTGTATCTGCGCATAAGAGATGGTTATTCATCAGTTCAACTTTAATTAAACAAACGGTTCGTAGTTCACTAATTAAAGGTGAATACGATAAAGATCATGTGTATATTATTGATGGTGCGGTTACTGCAAGAGAAACAAATCCAAAGCACCAAGAGCTTGTTAAAGAAGTCATGACGTTGCCATCAGT
Source organism: Staphylococcus coagulans (assembly GCF_022557135.1). Classification (NCBI taxonomy): domain Bacteria; kingdom Bacillati; phylum Bacillota; class Bacilli; order Caryophanales; family Staphylococcaceae; genus Staphylococcus; species Staphylococcus coagulans. The sequence goes on along the minus strand of NZ_CP092966.1, from coordinate 1,610,416 downwards.
AAAAGTCGTTGAACATCCTGATTTATTTGTTGAAGCAAGCGATTATATTATGGATGATTTTGATTATATTATTGAATTAAGAACCGAAGAAAATCAGACCATCGAATATGAAGAAATGAAAAAGCAAACCGTTAGAAGTAAAAATAACTTAGATTTTGGAGATACATTTGGTGGTTTCGGAGACGGCTTTGGTGATGGTTTTGGTTCGTTCTAACGTTTGGAGGAGAGCACAAGTTGAAAACAATCGGTGAAGTACTGCAAAGTAAAAGAGAAGGTTTAGGAATGACTTTAGCTGAATTAGAAAAAAGAACACAAATTCAGCGACAAACATTAGTTGCCATTGAACGCAACCAATTTGAGCAATTTGAACATCCCAATCATATACGAGGTTTTATACAAAAATATGCGCAATCCGTGAATGTTGATGGTTCATTACTCATGGATAAGCATAAAGAAGAGTTGCCTTCCATGACACACCAAGCCCATGATATTTTACAACAAATCTCACAAAATCAAGATGCATTAGTATTTTCTAATACAGATGTGCAACCGAAAAAAGTTGCGATTATTATTGGTATGCTGATTGGTATTACAGCTGTACTTTGGGGGCTATTAACCATTGTGCTATAATAGCAATAAGAGAAACAGATAAGTGGAGAGAGGAATAATTATGAATATACCTAACCAGATCACATTGTTTCGAGTCATCTTAATTCCAATATTTATGTTGTTTGCACTTGTTGATTTTGGAATGGGAAATGTTTCTTTCATAGGGGGACACTCGATTCGAATTGAATTTTTAATTAGTGGAATCATTTTTATCATCGCATCATTAAGTGATTTTTTAGACGGCTATTTAGCACGTAAATGGCAAATTGTAACAAATATGGGGAAATTTCTAGATCCACTTGCTGATAAACTTCTTGTTTCTGCAGCTTTAGTTGTTTTAGTAGAACTTGGATTGACGAATTCTGTCGTTGCCATCATCGTTATTGCACGTGAGTTTGCGGTGACAGGATTGAGACTCTTACAAATTGAACAAGGCTTTGTTAGTGCGGCAGGTCAACTTGGAAAAATTAAAACGGCAGTAACGATGGTTGCCTTAGTTTTCATTTTACTAGGTGAACCTTTGAGCCAGTGGATTGGTTTTTCTTTAGGTCAAATATTATTGTATATTGGTGTCTTTTTTACAATTTTATCAGGTATTGAGTATTTCTATAAAGGTAGAGATGTTTTTTTACAAGATAAAAAAGCTTAATTTTATGATTACCTCAAGGATGAATAAACTTTTAAGAGTGAAACAAAGAGAACAATGTTGAATTGGGCTGTTTGTTTTACTCTTCTTTTATTTTGCTTGTAACAACAAGCTCATATATGGATCAAGTCTTCTGTAATGAAGACTTAGTTGAAAAGGATTATTCTGTAAAACAAAAAACGGTTTAGTTCCATTTCAAAGGGATATCAAGCTATAATAAAGTTGTGAATAAGATTTTGTAGGCAGAAAGAAGGCAATATTATGAAAGTCTGTATTATCGCAGTAGGGTCAGAGTTACTTTTAGGCCAAATTACAAATACGAATGCTCAATTTTTATCACAAAAGTTGAATGAAGCAGGTCATCATGTCTTGGAGCATATCGTGGTCGGTGACAATGAAAAAAGACTTGAAACTGTCATAAAAAGAGCGATAGAGCAATATGATGCACTAATTTTCACGGGTGGTTTAGGACCCACAAAAGATGATTTAACAAAACAAACGGTTGCAACTGTTTTAAATAAAAAACTCGTAACAGATCAAGAAGCGCTCAATTACATTGAAGATTATTTCAAGCAACATGAAAAAGAAATGACGCCGAATAATAAGCAGCAAGCACTTGTGATTGAAGGTGCAAAAGTGTTACCCAATCGTGTAGGGATGGCACCTGGTATTTATTTGAATGAAAATAATAAGCACATTGTTATGCTACCAGGACCACCGAAAGAAATGCAACCGATGGTCGTGAATGAACTCATGCCTTACTTTTCACAAGGTGGAAAAACAATTTTCTCTGAAGTGTTACGTTTTTGTGGGATAGGTGAATCACAAGTTGAAACAGAATTACTTGACTTAATCGATGCGCAAACAAACCCTACAATTGCACCACTTGCAGGTACGCACGAAGTCACAATCAGATTGACAGCAAGCGCGGATAATGAAAAAGCGAGTCAACAGTTAATAGCGCCGATAAAAGATGAAATATTAAGTCGAATGGGTCGTTATTATTATGGTTCCAATGACACGACACCTGAGCGCGCTGTTATGGCGTTACAAAAGAAATCATTTGCGATATATGATCAAGTGACAGAAGGTTTACTTTACTCTAGATTAAAAAAAGAGGATCAAACACATCTATTAAAAGGGTATATGATGCATCATCCTCAATTTGTAGATGAAACAGCTACAATTGAGAACCAATTATATGCATCAGCAGTATTTGTGCAATCTTTATATGACACTGAACAGGCGATGAGCCTTCTTTCACATGGCAATACAATCTATATTGGTTTTCTAGATCATGATCACTTCCGAGTTGAAACATTTAAAATGAGTCATCACAGAAATTTACAACGTGATCGAAGTCAAAATTATGTACTGATTGCATGGCTAAATGAACTAAAACAGCACTAATATTATATGGTTTTGAGCAAAACACAAGCACATGCGTTCTATTTTGTTAGTATTTAAATCACAAAATAGCGAACAAATATTCGTAAAATGCTTGTAATTTTAATTGGAAGCATGTATAGTAGAATTAAATTAAAAGGAAATTTTTATTTATTAGGGGGTCCTATATTGGATAATGAACGTCAAAAAGCACTCGACACAGTAATAAAAAATATGGAAAAGTCATTCGGTAAAGGTGCCGTTATGAAACTAGGTGAAAATAAAGATCGCCGTGTTTCTAGTGTTTCAACAGGTTCTGTTACATTGGATCATGCATTAGGGGTTGGCGGCTATCCAAAAGGTCGTATTATTGAAGTTTATGGCCCTGAAAGTTCTGGTAAAACGACTGTAGCGTTGCACGCGATTGCTGAAGTGCAAAAAAATGGCGGTATTGCTGCGTTTATCGATGCTGAACATGCGTTGGATCCTGTCTATGCTGAAGCGCTCGGTGTGGATATCGATAATCTATACCTTTCTCAACCTGACCACGGTGAACAAGGTTTAGAAATTGCTGAAGCGTTCGTTAGAAGTGGCGCCGTGGACATTGTTATTGTGGACTCTGTTGCAGCCTTAACACCTAAAGCAGAAATCGAAGGTGAAATGGGTGATACACATGTAGGTTTACAAGCGCGTCTTATGTCTCAAGCATTACGTAAACTTTCAGCAGCCATTTCAAAATCAAATACGACTGCAATTTTCATTAACCAAATTCGTGAAAAAGTAGGTGTTATGTTCGGTAATCCTGAAACGACGCCAGGTGGTCGTGCGTTGAAATTCTACAGTTCTGTCCGCTTAGAAGTAAGACGTGCAGAACAATTGAAACAAGGCCAAGACATCGTAGGTAACCGTACGAAAATCAAAGTCGTGAAGAATAAAGTAGCACCACCATTTAAAGTTGCTGAAGTCGATATCATGTATGGTCAAGGTATCTCTCGTGAAGGTGAATTAATTGATTTAGGTGTGCAATATGACATTGTAGACAAATCTGGTGCATGGTATTCTTATAACGGCGAACGTATGGGCCAAGGTAAAGAGAATGTCAAACAATTCTTAAAAGAAAACCCACAATTAGAAGATGAAATCGATCGAAAACTCCGTGAAAAATTAGGTATTTTTGACGGTGATGTGGAAGAAAAAGAGCAAGAAGAGCCACAAACATTATTTGATGAATAATCGTATTTCGATATAAAATTAAAAGTGAAACATGGATCTAAATCAAAATGAGATTCGGTTTCACTTTTTGTTTTGGAAAGGCTAATTGCAACAAAATTTCAAATAGAATATGATATCATGATGATTTTTCGTTTTGAAATGTATCATCTTTTTTATTCAATAGTGTTGGATACCTTGATTTTTCATTGTTCAAAACGTACAATTGAACTTGTATGATTCTTATTTTTAGTCATATAATCATATAGATTGGTTAACATACAGAACGAAATCCTAGAAAAAGGAGGTGTTTGTGTGAATTTATTAAGCCTCTTACTCATTTTGCTGGGTATAATTCTAGGAGTTGTTGTAGGGTATTTAATCGCCCAGAATTTAATATATCAAAAGCAGTCACAAGCCAAACGTACTGCTAAAGATATTATTGAACAAGCAAACAAAGAAGCAGAGAATCTTAAAAAAGAGAAATTAATCGAAGCTAAAGAAGAAAACCAAGTTCTAAGAGAGCGCATCGAAAGCGAACTAAGGGAACGACGTGGAGAGCTTCAAAGGCAAGAATCCCGACTTCTTCAAAAAGAGGAGAACTTGGAGCGAAAATCTGATCTACTCGATAAAAAGGATGAGATTTTAGAGCAAAAAGAATCTAAACTTGAAGAAAGACAACAACAAGTAGACGCAAAAGAGAGTAGTGTTCAATCAATAATAATGAAGCACGAACAAGAATTAGAACGCATCTCCGGTCTCACACAAGAAGAAGCACGTAAAGAGCAATTGGAACGTGTAGAAGAAGAGTTGTCACAAGATATTGCAGTACTTGTTAAAGAAAAAGAGCGTGAAGCTAAAGAAAAAGTAAACCAAAAAGCAAAAGAATTACTCGCTATGACAGTGCAACGTTTTGCTGCTGATCATACTTCAGAGTCAACAGTGTCAGTTGTTAACTTACCTAATGACGAGATGAAAGGACGTATCATCGGTCGTGAAGGTAGAAATATTCGTACATTAGAAACATTAACGGGTATTGATTTAATCATTGATGATACACCTGAAGCGGTAATTTTATCAGGTTTTGATCCTATTCGAAGAGAAATCGCCAAAACAGCGTTAATCAACCTTGTTTCTGACGGTCGTATTCATCCAGGGCGTATTGAAGATATGGTAGAAAAAGCAAGACGAGAAGTCGATGAAATTATTCGTGATGCAGGTGAACATGCAACATTTGAATTAAATATTCATAATATGCATCCTGATCTCGTTAAAATTTTAGGGCGCATGCATTATCGAACAAGTTATGGACAAAATGTGCTTAAACATTCTATTGAAGTAGCATATTTATCTGGAATGCTCGCTGCAGAATTGAACGAAGATGTAACACTGGCTAAAAGAGCTGGTTTATTACACGATATTGGTAAAGCGATTGATCACGAAGTTGAAGGAAGCCATGTTGAAATTGGTGTCGAATTAGCTAAAAAATATGGCGAACCTGAGACGGTCATCAATGCAATTCATTCACACCATGGAGAGGTTGAACCGACATCGATTATATCTATTTTAGTCGCTGCTGCAGATGCTTTATCAGCTGCAAGACCTGGCGCTAGAAAAGAAACGTTAGAGAATTATATTAAACGTTTAGAACGATTAGAGGACATCTCTGAAAGTTATGATGGCGTGGAAAAAGCTTTTGCTATACAAGCAGGTCGTGAAATACGCGTGATTGTATCACCAGAAGAAATAGATGATTTAAAATCTCATCGCTTAGCGAGAGATATTAAAAATCAGATTGAGGATGAACTACAATATCCGGGTCATATCAAAGTGACAGTTGTTCGTGAGACGAGAGCAATTGAATATGCGAAGTAACAGTGTATGAAATAAAAACAGGTTTCCTAATGTCATGGACATTACGAAACCTGTTTTTTTGTTTATATTCATATCCTAAATGATTAATTTTTCCATTTGAACTTTCAGTCATCAATCAAAGTTATTTACAGAGATGAAGTTCAGTTTCTTTTAATTCTTCTAAAGCACTAGATGTGTCATAACTACTTGAGGAAATATTTGCATAACGTTCTGCCATTCGATACGCATTGATGTATAACTCGATACTTTCTTTTGCAATATCTTCAGGGTTTTCTTTTTTAGATGGATTCGCGCTCAAAACAAGTTCTGCAAATTTTTCAGGATCAATATTAATTGACATAAGTTAATAAACAACTCCTAATGTTTTTATGAAAATCCATACTTATTGATTATTAAACAATAAGCATTCCTAATTTTTTCAATACCCCAACTGATAATATTTAATCATATGTTTTTACATTCAAATATATACTTGAATAAAGAAATGAACCGAGTTATAATTTATTCAAACGAATACTTGAATGAAAGTGTGAGATAAATGACAAAACAACAAATTCCAACATGTGACACATTTAGTATAGATGCTGAAGTCGTACGCGAAGCCAAGCAGGAAATTGAAAATTCTAATATTGAACATGTGAGTCAAATGTTTAAAAGTATTGCTGATGTCAATCGTGCAAAAATTACATTTGCTTTGTGTGAACATGAAGAGCTGTGTGTTTGTGATATCGCAGAAATACTCAATATTACTGTTGCAAATGCGTCGCACCATTTAAGATCTTTGTACAAAAATGGTATCGTGACCTATCGGAAAGAAGGTAAACGTGCTTTTTATCGCTTATATGATGAACATATCCGTCAAATGATGACAATATCTATTGAGCATAAGAAAGAAGTGGATGAAGATGGTACAAAATCATAAAACATATCGAATCGAAGGGTTATCGTGTGCCAATTGTGCGGGTAAATTTGAAAAGAATGTGAACAAGTTGACTTCAGTGGAAAAGGCACAAGTTAATTTTGGCGCTTCGAAAATTTATGTAACGGGACAACCTACTTTAGATGAATTAGAACATGCGGGTTCATTTGAAAATCTAAAAATTATTCCTGACGATCAGCAAGTGAATGCTCAATCTCGTACGATGCATTCACCTGTCAAAGAGATGCACTTTTTAGATAAAATCAAAACATTTTATCATCAACATGAAACGATTATCTTTGCTGCGATTCTTGTTATTCTCGGTTATATTTCACAATGGCTAAACAGTACGAACAATGCTATGACGCTCATATTGTTTACGCTATCTATCGTCTTAAGTGGGAGCCAGTTGATTATTCAAGGGGTCAAAAATCTCCTCCATTTTGAATTTGATATGCGCACTTTGATGACGATTGCGATTATCGGGGGCGTATTAATCGGTCAATGGGGAGAAGTTGCTGTTGTAGTCATATTGTTTGCAATCAGTGAAGCGTTAGAACAATTTTCTATGGATAAAGCCCGTCAATCTATGGCTTCTTTAATGGAAATTGCGCCTGATGAGGCGACAATACTTAGACAGGGTCAATTATTACGCTTAGCTACAGAAGAAGTTGAAGTTAATGATACTTTGTATGTTAAGCCGGGTCAAAAAATCGCTTTAGATGGTATTGTTATTTCAGGTCATGCTTCAGTCAATCAAGCTGCCATTACTGGTGAATCAATGCCAGTTGATAAACGAGAAAGCGATGAAGTCTATGCAGGGACTTTAAACGAAGATGGCGTTCTTGAAGTCAAAGTAACAAAAGCATCCAAAGATACGGCATTAGCAAAAATGATTCAATTGGTAGAAGCGGCTCAAGTTGAAAAAGCACCCGCCCAAGCCTTTGTAGAGAAATTCGCAAAATATTATACGCCTTGTATTATGATGATTGCTTTCTTAGTAGCCACCCTTCCACCCTTATTATTAAATGATGCTTTTTTACCATGGATATATCAAGGGCTTTCTGTTTTAGTCGTAGGCTGTCCTTGTGCTTTAGTTATTGCGACTCCGATTTCTATTGTTTCAAGTATAGGAAATGCTGCTAAAAATGGCGTTCTTATTAAAGGCGGGATTTACCTTGAGCAATTGAGCAAAGTTCAGACACTCGCGTTTGATAAAACAGGCACACTAACAGTAGGGCATCCAGTTGTTACAGAGGTCATCCATTTAAATCAAAACCAAAAAGAAAAAATAGATACACTAGGTTATCTTTCTGCTGTTGAAAACTTATCAAATCATCCTATCGCGAGAGCAGTGATCGCATACGCAACAGAAAAGCATATTGACTATCAACAATATCAGGTTAAAGATTTTCTATCTAAAACAGGGCAAGGGGTGCATGCCATTATTGAAGGAAACGATATTTTAATCGGTCAACCCCAATTATTTCATAACAATACCAATGAGGAACTTGTTGAACAAATCAATGATATGCAAAAGCAAGGCGACACTGTTATTTTAATGTCAATTAACCATACTTTAACCACTTTAATTACTGTTCGAGATCAATTACGTGAACAGTCTCAAAAAGCCATTGAAGCACTTCAAAAATTAGGGATACGACACACAGTCATGTTGACAGGCGATAATTTAAATAGTGCACAAGCCATCAATAGAAAATTGAAATTGACAAATGTTGAAGCAGATTTAATGCCAGAAGATAAATTAAAGCATATAGAAAAATTAGAAGCTTTAAATGGTCCAGTAGGAATGGTTGGTGATGGTGTGAATGATGCACCTGCTCTAGCGCGTGCTTCTATCGGTATTGCAATGGGTGGTGCGAGCACAGATACAGCACTGGAAACTGCTGACATTGCTTTACTCGGCGATGATATGTCTAAATTGCCATTTACTTACCGGTTAAGTCGAAAAACGATGAATGTGATCAAAGCCAATATTGTCTTTGCGATTGGTATTAAATTAATTGCCTTACTCTTAGTTATACCTGGTTGGTTAACGTTATGGATTGCTATTTTTTCAGATATGGGTGCAACTTTGATTGTGGCATTAAATGCGATTCGTTTGCTCTATGTGAAAGATGAAGTCTAATCATGTAGAACGGTTGACATCTCTATTGAGAAAGATACAATAAGAGATAAATCAACATCGTTAAATACTATACAATCTTTTCAAATAGAAATAACTTTTCGCGAATGCACCACAATCGTTATGTCTAGCATTGATGAATGAAATGCATACTTTTAATATATCATTATGAGACGAGATGAGAATGAACAATGCCAAGAGTTTGTATGGAAGGTTGTTCTTTTCATAGCTCGTCTTTTTTATATGTTGCGTATGCTTTGTATATAGAATTTTTAAATAATGATACAGTTGAAATATACATAAATGCCCATTTTTAGAGAGGACGAAACATAATGAGAATTTTATTTATAGGAGATATTGTCGGAAAAGTTGGACGCCAAGCGATATCAGAATGGTTGCCAAAATTGAAACAACGTTATCATCCGACCGTGACGATAGTGAATGCAGAAAATGCGGCGCACGGTAAAGGCTTAACTGAAAAAATATATAAAGAACTATTACGTAATGGCGTTGATTTTATGACTATGGGAAACCATACTTATGGCCAACGAGAAATTTACGATTTTATACAAGATGCAACACGCCTTGTGAGACCTGCAAACTTTCCTGATGAAGCACCAGGGATTGGTATGCGTATTATTAATTTAAATAATAAAAAGCTAGCAGTTATCAATTTGCAAGGACGTAGTTTTATGCCAGATATTGATGATCCTTTTAAAAAAGCCAATCAATTAATTGAAGAAGCGCAAAAAGAAACGGACTATATTTTTATTGATTTTCATGCTGAAACCACTTCTGAGAAAAATGCAATGGCTTGGTTTTTAGATGGACGTGCGAGTGCTGTAGTTGGAACGCATACTCATATTCAAACATCAGATAATCGCATTTTACCTCAAGGGACTGCTTTTATTACCGATGTAGGTATGACAGGCTATTATGATGGTATTCTTGGCATTAATCGCGATGAAATTATTAAACGATTTCTTACTAGTTTACCTCAACGTCATGTTGTTCCTGATGAAGGACGAAGTGTGTTGTCGGGCGTTATAGTTGATTTAAAAGAAGATGGAACAGCTAAAAATATTGAACGCATTTTAATCAATGATGATCATCCGTTCGAAGCGTAATTTCATTTAACGTTAATAGACCTAATAAAGGATATAAGCCTTATCCGCCATTAGTATGAATTTTTTTAAAACCCATTATTTAATAGAGCAAATAATGGGTTATTTTGATATGATAAATAGTGAATTTAATCGTGTAGGAGGCTAAATCTATGAAAGCTCAATTGTCATGGAAAGTAGGAGGTCAGCAAGGCGAAGGAATTGAATCAACGGGAGAAATTTTCGCCACTGCAATGAATCGAAAAGGCTATTATTTGTATGGGTATCGTCATTTTTCAAGCCGAATTAAAGGAGGCCATACCAATAATAAAATCCGTGTCTCTACAACACCTGTTCACGCAATTAGTGATGACTTAGATATTCTTGTTGCATTTGATCAAGAAACAATTGTTTTAAATCATCATGAAATGCGAGAAGACAGTGTCATCCTAGCAGATAGTAAGGCTAAGCCTGAAAAACCAGAAAACTGTAAAGCGCAATTGATTGTGCTGCCCTTTACAGAAACAGCAAAATCATTAGGGACTACATTAATGAAAAATATGGTGGCCATTGGTGCAACAGCAGCGTTAATGGATTTAAATACTGACACATTTGAAGCGCTCATTACAAATATGTTTGAGAAAAAGGGAGAAAAAGTCGTTGAACTTAATATTCAAGCATTGAATGAAGGTTATCGTATTATGCAAGATGAGTTGGCTGGTATTCATGGGGATTTTATGCTTGAAGAAAGCGCAGGTACGCCTCACCTTTATATGATAGGGAATGATGCCATTGGCTTAGGTGCAATCTCAGGAGGCTCTAGATTTATGGCTGCTTATCCGATAACGCCAGCTTCTGAAATTATGGAATATATGATTGAAAATTTACCGAAAGTGGGCGGAACAGTCATTCAAACCGAAGATGAAATCGCAGCCGCAACGATGGCAATTGGTGCGAACTATGGTGGTGTTCGTGCATTTACTGCTTCTGCTGGTCCAGGTCTCTCGTTAATGATGGAGGCGATAGGTTTGTCTGGGATGACTGAAACACCATTAGTCATCATGAATACGCAACGTGGTGGCCCTTCTACAGGTTTACCGACAAAGCAAGAACAATCTGACTTAATGCAGATGATATATGGAACACACGGAGATATTCCTAAAATTGTCGTTGCGCCAACGGATGCAGAAGATGCTTTTTACCTTACAGTAGAAGCATTTAACTTAGCGGAAGAATATCAATGCCCGGTTATTTTACTAAGTGACTTACAACTTTCCTTAGGTAAGCAAACAGTCAAAAACTTAGATCATTCAAAAATTGCGATTCGACGTGGTTCAACGATTACAGAGGATATCGAGCGCGATCCAGAAGATAAAGAGTACTTCAAACGCTATGCCTTAACAGAATCAGGTGTCTCACCACGACCTATTCCTGGTGTAAAAGGTGGTATTCACCATGTTACGGGCGTTGAACATAACGAAGAAGGAAAACCGAGTGAAGCCGCTCAAAACCGTCAAGATCAAATGGAAAAACGTATGCGTAAGACGGAACATTTATTGATTGAAAAACCTGTTGAAGATCAATTGAAATATGAAGATGCGGATATTTTATTCCTTGGTTTCATTTCAACGAAGGGCGCAATTCAAGAAGGTGTTGCTAGACTTGAAGCGCAAGGAGCTAAAGTAAACCATCTCCAAATTCGTCAACTTCATCCATTTCCAACTCAAGCGATCCAAGCAGCTGCTGATAAAGCGCAAAAAGTTGTTGTTGTTGAACATAACTATCAAGGCCAGCTTGCAAGCATTATCAAAATGAATGTTAACTTAGGCGATAAACTTGTTAAGCAAACGAAATATGACGGAACACCGTTTTTACCTTATGAGATTGAAGAAAAAGGTTTAGAAATCGTAAATGCATTAAAGGAGAGAGTGTAATTGGCTACTTTTAAAGATTTTAGAAATAATGTAAAACCGAATTGGTGTCCAGGTTGTGGTGATTTCTCTGTACAAGCGGCGATTCAAAAAGCAGCTGCAAATGTGGGACTTGAGCCTGATGAGGTTGCTCTAATCACTGGGATTGGTTGTTCAGGGCGACTTTCTGGTTACGTAAATTCATACGGTGTGCATTCGATTCACGGTCGTGCATTACCTCTCGCACAAGGTGTTAAAATGGCCAATCGTGATTTAACTGTCATTGCATCAGGTGGAGATGGAGATGGCTATGCTATTGGTATGGGACATACCATTCATGCGTTACGCCGAAACATGAACATTACTTATATTGTTATGGATAATCAAATTTATGGTTTAACAAAAGGGCAAACTTCTCCGTCTTCAGCACCAGGATTTGTTACAAAAACGACACCAAAAGGGAATATCGAACAAAATGTTGCACCTCTTGAATTAGCTTTATCATCAGGAGCAACGTTTGTAGCGCAAGGTTTTTCAAGCGATATTAAAGCTTTAACAAAAATGATTGAAGATGCGATTAATCATGATGGCTTCTCATTTGTAAATGTTTTTTCTCCATGTGTGACGTACAATAAAGTGAATACGTACGATTGGTTCAAAGAGAATTTAACAGCAATTGAGGATATAGAGGGCTATGATGTGACAGATAAACAAGGCGCTATTCAAACCGTGCTACAACATGATTCATTAATTAAAGGTATTGTTTATCAAGATACTGAAACGCCATCATATGAATCTCAAATTGAAGCGTTAGGCGATACACCTTTAGCAAAACATGATTTAAGTTTAAGTGAAGCACAGTTCGAATCTTTTACAAAACAATTTGTATAAAGCTTTATCTATAAAGTTTGCTGATTTGATTATAAAATATATTCTGCATAAG
>NZ_CP092966.1:1507817-1597570 GCF_022557135.1 Staphylococcus coagulans | reverse complement strand
CAGCGTAGAGGTGATTCGATCATGAATCATCTCTACGCTATTATTTTGGGATTTATGTCCCAGGCTCTTTTTTGTTTTTTTCAATTAAAGTATAAGTATAAAGATTCAATTTCATCATTAAGGGTTGAACACGCTTATCAAGATGACTAGAAACGCTTTGTTATTTAAAAATCTAAAAGTTTGCTGAAAAAATTGTTGATTAGTAAAGAGCACGTTTATTAAAAGGCTACAATCAAGACTAGGCTATAAAATGTATTTTGAGTGCAGGTTGATTTTCACCACAAACTTAGGGATATTTTTTATTTTAATTGTAATCAGGTATAATATAAAAAAAGAGGAGGTTTTGTCATTGGTTGATACATTGATGAGTATACAAATCATTCCGCAGACACCTCACGGAGAGGATGTCATTCCTTTTGTTGATGAAGCAATTAAAGTGATTGAGGCATCCGGGTTGAAATATCGTGTTGGTGCATTAGAAACAAATGTCGAAGGCGATATGAATGCCTTGCTTATTTTGATCCAAAAAATGAATGATCGGATGGTTGAATTAGAAGCACCTAGTGTTATTCATCAAATAAAGTTTTATCACGTTCCTGAAGGCATCAGTATTGAAACACTAACTGGTAAATATGACGATACTGAAAAATAGTGTAACGATTTATATTGACTTCGAAAAATATCATTTTGCACTTTGTCTAGAATTTTAATATAATGAACTAATGATATATGGGCAGAAAGGGTTTTGTATGTGAACGAAGAACAAAGAAAAGCTGGGACGATTGATGTTTTAGCACAACGTAATAATAAAGAAAAAGATTATAGTAAATATTTTGATTTTGAGCATGTTTATCAACCGCCAAGCTTAAAAGAAGCCAAAAAGCGTGGAAAAGAATCAGTTCAATATAATCGTGATTTTCAAATCGATGAAAAGTATCGCGGTATGGGGAAAGGACGCACTTTCCTAATTAAAACATATGGTTGCCAAATGAACGCTCATGATACAGAGGTAATGGCGGGAATTTTTACTGCCTTAGGTTATACACCTACTGAGGATATCAATTTGGCAGACGTCATTCTATTGAACACATGTGCGATTAGAGAAAATGCTGAAAATAAAGTGTTTGGAGAAATTGGGAATCTAAAACACATTAAACAAGAACGCCCAGATTGTTTAATCGGTGTGTGTGGCTGTATGTCACAAGAAGAGTCTGTGGTAAATAAAATTTTGAAATCATATCAAAATGTGGATATGATTTTTGGAACACATAACATTCATCGTTTACCTCAAATTTTGGAAGAAGCCTATCTTTCTAAAGCAATGGTTGTGGAAGTATGGTCAAAAGAAGGCGACGTTATCGAAAACCTTCCTAAAGTAAGAGACGGCAAAATTAAAGCATGGGTCAATATCATGTATGGATGTGACAAGTTCTGTACATACTGTATCGTGCCATTTACACGAGGAAAAGAACGTAGTCGACGTCCAGAAGACATCATTGAAGAAGTATGTGATTTAGCACGTCAAGGTTATCAAGAAATTACGTTATTAGGTCAAAACGTGAATGCTTACGGTAAAGATTTAGAAGGTATCACTTATGGTTTAGGTGATTTAATGGCTGATATTTCGAAAATAGATATCCCGCGTGTCCGTTTTACAACAAGTCATCCTTGGGACTTTACAGATCGTATGATAGAAGTCATTGCTGAAGGCGGAAATATCGTGCCGCATATCCATTTACCTGTTCAATCTGGTAATAATGACGTATTGAAAATTATGGGGCGTAAATATACAAGAGAAAGTTATTTAGATTTAGTGGATAGAATTAAGGCTGCCATTCCAGATGTTGCGCTTACAACAGATATTATCGTAGGTTATCCAAATGAAACAGAAGCACAATTTGAAGAAACTTTATCCTTATATGAAGCGGTTGGTTTTGAGCATGCTTACACATATATTTATTCTCAACGTGACGGTACACCTGCTGCTAAAATGAAGGATAATGTACCAAATGAAGTGAAAAAAGCACGTTTACAACGTTTGAATCGTTTAGTAAGCGATTATTCTTCACGTACGCTAGCGGCTTATGAGGGACAAACTGTTCGTGTATTATGTGAAGGCGCAAGTAAAAAAGATGATGAAGTATTAGCAGGTTATACAGAAAAAAATAAACTCGTTAACTTCCGAGCACCTAAATCAGTTATCGGTAAAATTGTAGATGTTAAGATTGTTGAAGCAAAACAATTCTCACTTAATGGTGAATTTGTAGGTGTCAGTGAAGCAGCTGTGGTGACACCATAAGATGTATTCAAAAGAGTCGATTTTGGAAGCTGCTAAAGCATTGGGTCAGGCATTTCAATCTTTAGATACGATTCAAGATTATAGACGCATTGAAACACAAATTCATCAAAATGAACAGATTGCACAACACATGTCAGAGTTGAAACAGAATCAAAAGCAATCTGTAAATCTACAGAACTATAATAAGCCGAATGCCTATGCACGTTCTGAAGCAAAGATAGATCAAATCAGAACGACAATAGATGATATTCCTATTGTCAATGAATTTAGAACAGCACAGCAAGAGGCAAATGAGTTGCTCCATCTCGTTGTAGACACAATATCAACGCGAATTGAAAGTTCAACTGATGACTGAGATTTCTAGACGTTTAACATTGTGTAACTAAATGAGAAGTTGTGAATGAGGACATAGCTTTTTAAAGTAAAATTGAGTTTCTATTCTAAAAATATGGTAGAGCACATAATTGTTTCAACCGTGGTGGAGAGTGATATGTGTGAATACACGTAAATTGACACTGACTGCATTATTTATAGCCGTTAATGTAGTGTTGAGTTCAGTGATTGTCATCCCCATTGGTCCGATTAAAGCAGCGCCAGTGCAGCACTTTATCAATGTTTTAAGCGTTGTTTTAGTTGGACCGTGGTATGGGCTGGCCCAAGCGTTCCTTTCTTCAATCATTCGTGTATTGTTTGGAACAGGTACGCCGTTTGCGTTTCCTGGGAGTATGATTGGCGTTTTGCTAGCGAGCTTGTTTTATTATGTAAATCGGCACTTATTTGTTGCGGCGATAGGAGAAGTGATTGGTACAGGCATTATTGGGAGTTTGTTCTGTATTCCAATTGCGTGGATACTCCACTTAGATCATTTTCTTATTAAACCGTTAATGGCTGCATTTATTACATCGAGTTTGATTGGTGCAAGTATTAGTTACATTCTTTTACTTGTACTTAAGCGACGAGGTTTATTAGCATACTTAAAGTTAGATAAAAATAAAAGAAGATTAAAATAATTATTAAATCATTGAGGGGCTGGGGGTTTAAACAGAAGTTTATACTCTCAGCCTTGATACATATTTAAATCGCATACATAAAATACCTTCAAAAAGTAAATGAAATATAGAAAATTTTGTACAAAAGGATTGTGAAAGTATATGGCAAATGTTACACCAATGATGAAACAATATTTAAATATTAAGGCGCAACATCAAGATGCGTTGCTCTTTTTTCGACTTGGTGATTTTTATGAGATGTTTTATGATGATGCAATTACTGCTTCTCGCGTCCTTGAAATCACGTTAACGAAACGTGATGCTAAAAAAGAAAATCCTATTCCTATGGCAGGTGTCCCATATCATTCTGCGGATAGTTATATAGAAACTTTAATACAAAATGGTTTTAAAGTGGCCATATGTGAACAAATGGAAGATCCAAGACAAGTCAAAGGCATGGTTAAAAGAGAAGTTGTACGAGTGATTACACCAGGTACAGTGATGGAAAAAGGTGGCGTGGAGGATACACGTAACAACTATATTTTAAGCTTTATCCATAATGAAGATGGCTATGGGCTCAGTTATTGTGATGTTTCGACTGGTGAGTTAAAAGTGACACACTTTGAAGATGAAAGCACACTTGTAAATGAAGTGACGACCATTCAACCTAACGAAATTGTTGTCACACAACCGTTATCAGAGACACTTAAACGTCAATTTAGCATGATTACAGAAACAGTTACAGTTGTTGAACGTATTTCGGATACACATTATGCCGTTAATCAGTTGTCCGATCCAAGCATGTTTCAGGCAGTGCAGGTGTTATTAGATTATATATTTGATACGCAAAAAAGAGATATGTCGCATATTGAGAATGTGATTGAATACCAAGCGTTAGATTATATGAAAATGGATTTTTATGCTAAAAGAAATCTCGAATTAACTGAAAGTATTCGACTTAAATCAAAAAAAGGCACATTGCTTTGGCTAATGGATAAGACCAAAACACCTATGGGGGCAAGACGGTTGAAACAATGGATTGATCGCCCCCTTATTCAACGAAATGAAATAACAAAGCGCCATGATGCCGTCGATCAATTTTTACAATATTTTATCGAGAGAGACACTTTGCGCAACTATTTAACAGAAGTTTACGATATCGAACGATTAGTCGGTCGAGTAAGTTTTGGAAATGTGAACGCAAAAGATTTAATACAACTCAAGCATTCGATTGCACAGATTCCTTCTATAAAAACACTCTTACAAACCATTGAACATGAAGCGATCGCACATTTTAATGCGTTAGAACCCTTAGATGACCTTTTACAATTGTTAGAGGATAGTTTAGTGAATGAACCTCCACTATCTGTCAAAGAAGGTGGCCTTTTTAAATCAGGATTTAACGAAGAATTAGATCAATATTTAGATGCTTCAAAAAATGGAAAACAGTGGTTAGCTAAATTACAAGCGAAAGAACGTGAGCGAACGGGGATTAAATCTTTGAAAATAAGCTTTAATAAAGTGTTTGGTTACTATATTGAAATTACACGTGCCAATTTGACGCAATTTGATCCAGCTGAATTTGGCTATGAACGAAAACAAACATTATCCAATGCTGAAAGATTTATTACGGATGAATTAAAAGAAAAAGAAGCTGTGATTTTGGGTGCTCAAGATAAAGCAATAGAGCTCGAATATCAATTGTTCGTAGCGCTTCGTGAAAAAGTAAAAACATATACAGAACGCTTGCAACAACAAGCTAAAATTATATCTGAAATTGATTGCTTGCAAAGTTTTGCAGAGATAGCGCAACAATATAATTATGTCCGACCACAATTCAGCACAGACAAAACATTAGTATTAAAAGATTCACGTCATCCTGTTGTTGAGCGTGTGATGGATTATAATGATTATGTACCAAATGATTGTGAATTAAATCAATCACAATTTATCTACTTAATTACAGGACCTAATATGTCAGGTAAATCAACATACATGCGTCAAGTGGCGATTATAAGTATTATGGCACAAATGGGGGCTTTTGTACCTTGTGAATCTGCTGTACTCCCTATTTTCGATCAGATTTTCACAAGAATTGGTGCTGCAGATGATCTTGTATCTGGGAAAAGCACGTTCATGGTTGAAATGTTAGAGGCACAAAAAGCACTCAAATATGCCACACCAGATAGCTTAATTATATTTGATGAAATCGGTAGAGGTACTTCAACTTATGACGGTCTTGCGTTAGCTCAAGCTATGATTGAATATGTTGCGGAAACATCTCAAGCGAAAACTTTATTTTCAACGCACTATCATGAACTGACAGAATTGGAACAAGCACTTCCAAGCTTAAAGAATGTGCATGTCGCTGCAGATGAATATCAAGGTGAGCTTATCTTCTTGCACAAAGTTAAAGATGGGGCTGTTGCTAATAGTTACGGCATTCAAGTTGCACAATTAGCCGAGTTACCTAAACAGGTGATTGACCGTGCGCAAGTCATTTTAGATGCATTTGAAGCGAAAGAACAAGCCGCGATTAACTCAGAAGCAAATGCTGAAAAAATGGCTGAATTCACAAACCACAGTCTTGAAACACCTAAACAAGCAACATCAGCGCAACATTCAGATACAAAGCCCCAATTCGAACAGCCTGTTTTCGATTTATTTGAATCAGAAACACAAAATAGTGAAGTTGAACTTGAAATTAAACAGATGAATTTATCACAAATGACCCCAATTGAAGCATTAGTTAAGCTAAGTGAACTTCAAAATAGATTACAGTAGAGGGTGAAATTGATGGGAAGAATAAAAACGCTACAAACGTCTTTAGCGAATAAAATTGCTGCAGGTGAAGTAGTGGAACGTCCGAGCTCTGTTGTGAAAGAATTATTAGAAAACAGTATCGATGCAGGTGCAACTGAAATTAATATTGAAGTTTTAGAGTCAGGTGTATCTTCTATTCGAGTTGTTGATAATGGTTCGGGTATATTAGCAGATGATTTGGGACTTGTATTTCATCGACATGCAACAAGTAAATTACAAGAAGATGATGATTTATTCCATATTAGAACATTAGGTTTCCGTGGCGAAGCACTCGCGAGTATTGCTTCAGTTGCAAAAGTCACATTACAAACGTCTACGGATGGTATTGATGGTTACGAAGTGTATGCTGAAGAAGGTGCCATACTGAAAGAAAAACCAGCTAAAGCGCGTAAAGGTACAGACATTCGTGTAGATTCACTATTTTATAACACGCCTGCAAGATTAAAATATATTAAAAGTCTTTACACGGAATTAGGAAAAATTACAGATATTGTGAATCGAATGGCGATGAGTCACCCACATATCCGTCTTTCGCTTAAAAATGATGGTAAAACCGTTCTCCAAACGAATGGCTCGGGACGTACAAACGAAGTGATGGCAGAAATATACGGAATGAAAGTGGCACGTGATTTAGTGCATATTGAAGGTGAAACAAGTGACTATCGTATTTCAGGTTACGTAGCAAAACCTGAGCACTCAAGAAGTAATCGGCATTATATGTCTATATTTATCAACGGTAGATATATTAAAAACTTTCTATTAAATAAAGCTGTTCAAGAAGGTTATCATACATTAATGATGATCGGTCGATATCCAATTGTTTATATTAATATTGAAATGGATCCCATTTTAGTCGACGTGAATGTTCACCCTACGAAATTGGAAGTGCGATTATCTAAAGAGGATCAGTTATTTGATCTCATTGTGAATAAAATACGTGAGGCTTTTAAAGATAAGGTACTCATACCTCAAAATGATTTGAAACAAAAATACGCACCTAAAAAGGTTCTTGAACAATTTGAGCAACAAAAAATAGCTTTTGATCAGCAAGCGCACCAACATGAGAAGCATGAAACAACAACAGATAAAGACGACGTACAACCGTCGCAACCAGATTTCGAGGTTCAAGAGGAAGCGGAGTACTTTTCAACTTCAAACGAACCGTCATCAGCCAATCATTCAATACATTCTGATGACAATTTTGAAGTGGAACAAAAAGCGATTTTAAATGAACTTGATCGTCATCAAGATGTGGCGCGTCCCTTGTTCACTGAGCCATCAACTCAAAGTCAAGATGATGCACGACCTCATAACAAACCTCAAAAACCTAAAAGACGTGTGCCTTATATGGAAGTTGTAGGACAAGTACATGGCACATATATTATTGCCCAAAATGATCAAGGCATGTATTTAATTGATCAACATGCTGCTCAAGAACGTATAAAATACGAGTATTTTAGAGATAAAATTGGAGAAGTGGAAAATGAAAACCAAAACCTGCTCATTCCAATTACATTTAACTTTTCAAAAGATGAACAGTTAATTATTGAGCAATATCGTGATACATTAAAAGAGGCAGGCATCTTTTTAGAACCTTTTGGTGGATATGATTATATTGTGAATAGTTATCCGGTTTGGTTCCCAAGTGAGCAAGTTGAAGAAATCATTAAAGATATTATCGAATATGTGATTCAACACAAGAAGATTGATATTGCAAAGTTTAGAGAAGAAGCTGCGATAATGATGAGTTGTAAAAAATCGATTAAAGCCAATCATTATTTAAAAATAAATGAGATGGCAGATTTAATCCAACAATTAGGGGAAATGGAAGATCCATTTACATGCCCGCATGGAAGACCTGTGATTATCAACTTTAGTAATTATGAATTAGAGCGTCTGTTTAAGAGAATTCAATAATACGATGAAGAGGGAGAATGTTATGAAAAAACATATTTTACCAGCAATTCGTTCGATGAGAGATTTAGAAAGATTGTTTAAAACAGATTATAAAAAATGTGTCATACTTGATACGCATATTGGTCATTTGAAAGGCATGACGCAATTAATTAAAGAGCATGAACTACAACCTTTTATGCACATCGATCTCATTAAAGGGATGAGTCATGATGAGTTTGCTTGTGAATATATTATTCAAACTTATAAACCTAAAGGGATTGTATCAACTAAAACTAAAGTGATTAAAAAGGCAAAAGCGCTTGGTGTCGTTACGATTTTTAGAGTATTTGTTATTGATAGTCACGCTTTACAGAGAAGTATCGATCTCATTCAACGTATCGAGCCAGATTATGTTGAAGTCTTACCCGGTATCGCAGATAAAGTGATACAAGAAATACACGAGAAAACAGGTACAACGGTAATAGCGGGAGGTTTGATTAACACAGAGGAAGAAGTTGAAAACGCCATTAATAGTGGTGCTGCCTATGTGACAACAAGTGACGCATCATTATGGTAAGTAAAAAATAAAGGGGATTTAAATGATGAAAAAACCAGAGAAGTTACAAAAAGGGGATACAATTGCGATTGTTTCCCCGTCTTCTGGCCTTGCTGGTGAGCCGAATATTCAATGGCGTACACAACAAGGTATAGAGAATATCAAAAATTTAGGTTATCACGTTAAAGTTATGGAACAAGCGCTTAACACGATTGAATGGAACTATAATCATCCAAAAGAACGTGCAGAGACACTGACATCGGCGTTTAAAGATCCAGAAGTAAAAGCCATACTTTGTACGATTGGGGGTAAAGAATCAGCAAGAATTATCCCATACTTAGATGATGAAATCATTCAAGCGCATCCTAAGATTTTTATAGGTTACTCAGATATCACACCACTTCATTTGCATTTAAACCAATTAGGAATCGTTAGCTTTTATGGTCCAGCGCTGCTCACGGACTTTGCAGAAAATGTAGCGCTTGATGACTTTACACTTGATCATATGTTTGATGTCGTTTCTAAAGCGGAGCCATTTGGAAAGTTGATCACATCGGATTATGTGCGGATTTTTGGTTTGAGATGGGATGAAGAAAATAAAAATATCGCGCGTGAAACAAAGAAAAATGAAAGTTACATATTAGTAAACGGCGAGGGTAACGTTTCTGGAGAACTTATCGGCGGTTGTTTTGAATCATTAGACCACCTCAGAGGTTCACAGTATTTTCCAATACTTGAACAGTTTGACGGCAAAATTTTGTTTTTAGAAAACTCTGAAGTTAATATTGAACCGTGGGCTTTTGAAGATACTTTTCGTTCATTTGGATATATAGGCATTTTTGATCGTATTAAAGGGATTATATTGGGACGTCCTCAAAATGGAATATATCAAAATGAATATCACCAAATTATTCAAAGCATTTTAAAAGAGTTTAAGCAAGAGGATTTACCGGTCATCGGTAACGCTAGTTTTGGTCACAATGAACCTAAATGTACGATTCCATATGGTGTAAAAGCATCAATAAGTACATCTCCTTTAACATTTAGTATTGATGAAGCGGCTGTAAGTGAAAAAGAGGCACGTGAGAAACGTCAAAAAGAGTAATAATGATCAGGCGCTCAATATTCGTTTGATAGCAGTTTTTAAAACATTTTATCTTTAAAGTGATGGTTATTTAGATTTAAAAAAACAATTAAATAGATAGTTAATTCATTTTCACTAAAATTAAATTTTCATTTATTTATGAAAGCGTTTAAAATAATGGTTGACAACGCTTACATCAAACTGTAATATTAAGTCAAGTTGATAAATTATGAGAGATTGAGAGACTTCTGTTGGCGTATTTTTATTATGCGAAAGGAAGTCTCTTTTTCAATAAAGGGAGGAAAAAGCATGAATGTTTATTTAGCTGAATTTTTCGGTACTGCATTACTTCTACTCATGGGTGGTGGTGTATGTGCCAACGTCAATTTGAAAAAAACGAACGGTAATGGTGCCGACTGGATTGTCATTGCTATTGGATGGGGACTTGGTGTGACGCTAGGTGTCTATGCCGTTGGTCAATTTTCAAATGCACATCTTAACCCAGCAGTGACACTTGCATTTGCAATGAATGGTGATTTCCCATGGTCACAAGTGCCTGGATACATCATTGCGCAAATGCTAGGGGGTATTTTAGGTGGTGTATTGACATGGTTAATGTATTTACCACATTGGCGTGCAACTGAAGATAAAGCAACAAAATTAGGCGTCTTTTCAACTGCGCCAGCGCTTAAAAACTATACTGCAAACTTTATTTCAGAGATTATAGGTACTGCAGTTTTAACTTCAGGTCTTTTATTCATCGGGGCAAATAAGTTCTCTGAAGGATTAAATCCATTAATCGTTGGTGCTTTGATTGTAGCGATTGGTGTCAGCTTAGGTGGTACAACAGGATATGCAATTAATCCTGCTCGTGACTTAGGGCCACGTATCGCGCATGCTATTTTACCAATCCATGGCAAAGGTGGCAGTGGTTGGGGTTATGCGATTGTACCTGTATTAGGACCAATGGTTGGTGGTATGTTAGGTACGGTTGTATATCGCTTGATTTTTAAAGGCGCATTTGATGTTTGGACAATTGTAACGATTATTGTATTAGTTTTAACATTATTACTTGGTGTGGCATTAAATAAAAAATTGCCACAGGATGAGATTGCTAAAATATAATTCATATTACTGTTTTTGTCATAAGTATGAATGTTAAAGTAAGGCACGCAAAACTTTACAATACGTTGTGATCATAGAGGCATTAATAACATGGTGATGACGTATTGTTGTTTTTTAGTGCCTATGAGCTGTATTTGACATCTTATAACAGCATTTTAGGTTATAATAACCTTATCGTAATACTTTACAAGTTAATATCAGTGAAGAGTTGAGAGGAGACTATGTTATGGGAAACTATATCTTATCGATTGATCAGGGGACAACAAGTTCTAGAGCAATCTTATTTAACGAAAATGGGGAAATCGCAGGCGTAGCACAGCGTGAGTTTAAACAACATTTTCCTAAAGGCGGATGGGTAGAGCATGATGCCAACGAAATTTGGACATCAGTTTTATCAGTGATGGCATCTGTTTTAAACGAAAATAATGTATCGGCATCACAAATTAAAGGGATTGGTATCACAAACCAACGTGAAACAACTGTCGTTTGGGATAAAAACACAGGCCGTCCAATCTACAATGCGATTGTTTGGCAGTCACGTCAAACACAACATATTTGTGATGAATTAAAGAACGCTGGTCATGAAGAAACGTTTAGAAACAAAACTGGTTTATTATTAGACCCTTATTTTTCAGGAACTAAAGTCAAATGGATACTTGATAAAGTTGAAGGTGCACGTGAAAAAGCTGAAAAAGGCGATGTTTTGTTCGGAACAATTGATTCATGGTTAGTTTGGAAACTTTCTGGTGGTAGAACGCATGTAACAGACTATTCCAATGCAAGTCGTACATTAATGTATAACATCCATGATTTACAATGGGATGACGAATTGCTTGAAATTTTAGATGTACCAAAAGCAATGTTACCTGAAGTAAAACCATCAAGTGAAGTGTATTGCGAAACAATTGATTATCACTTCTTTGGTCAAAAAGTACCGATTGCTGGTATTGCGGGTGACCAACAGGCTGCTCTATTCGGACAAGCATGTTTCGAACGCGGTGATGTGAAAAACACTTACGGCACAGGTGGTTTCATGCTTATGAATACAGGTGAGGAAGCAGTTGTATCTGATAATGGATTGTTAACAACGATTGCTTATGGAATTGATGGTAAAGTTAATTACGCATTAGAAGGTTCAATTTTCGTATCAGGTTCAGCCATTCAATGGTTAAGAGATGGTCTCCGAATGATTAACTCTGCTCCTCAATCAGAAGATTATGCTAAACGTGTTGATTCTACAGAAGGTGTCTATGTTGTACCTGCATTTGTAGGTTTAGGTACACCTTATTGGGATTCTGAAGCACGTGGTGCGATTTTTGGTATTACGAGAGGAACAGAAAAAGAACACTTTATTCGAGCAACTTTAGAGTCTTTATGTTATCAAACACGTGACGTAATAGAAGCGATGGCACAAGACTCCGGCATTGATGTTAACAATTTACGTGTTGATGGTGGCGCAGTTAAAAATAACTTCTTAATGCAGTTCCAAGCAGATTTAGTAAATATCAATGTTGAACGACCAGAAATAAATGAAACAACTGCACTAGGTGCAGCATACTTAGCTGGTATTGCTACAGGATTCTGGAAAGATAAATCAGAAATTAGTCGTCAATGGAAACTCGAAAAATCCTTTGAACCAGCGATGGATGAAAAAGAAAGCAGTCGTTTATATAAAGGCTGGAAAAAAGCAGTTGAAGCCACTCAAGTTTTCAAATTAGACGAAGAATAAGTGGTGTGATATACTGTAGTTAAGTTAATAGCATCATACGAGATTGTGAGAGACGTCGTTCGTACAACTTTATTTAAGCTGTGGGAGAAGTCTCTCTTTTTTTATGATATTAGGAGGCGGAATATATGAGTTTATCAACTTTTAAACGTGATTCAGTAAAGAACAAAATGAAAAATGAGGAATATGATTTAGTTGTTGTCGGTGGGGGTATCACTGGCGCAGGTATCGCATTAGATGCAAGTGCAAGAGGTATGAAAGTCGCTTTAGTTGAAATGCAAGACTTTGCACAAGGTACAAGCTCTCGTTCTACTAAATTGGTTCATGGTGGTTTACGTTACTTGAAACAATTCCAAGTCGGCGTTGTTGCTGAAACTGGTAAAGAACGTGCAATCGTTTACGAAAATGGTCCACATGTCACTACACCTGAGTGGATGTTATTACCAATGCATAAAGGTGGTACATTTGGTAAGTTTTCAACTTCAATCGGTTTAGGTATGTATGATCGCCTTGCTGGTGTTAAAAAATCAGAACGAAAAAAAATGTTAACTGTACAAGAAACTACTGACAAAGAACCATTAGTTAAACAAGACGGCCTTAAAGGTGGCGGTTACTACGTTGAATACCGTACAGATGACGCCCGTTTAACAATCGAAGTGATGAAAAAGGCAGCTGAGCAAGGTGCAGATATTTTAAACTATGCGAAAGTAAACAACTTCTTATATGATAACAATGAAAAAGTAAATGGTGTAACAGTGATCGATCGCTTAGCGAATGATACTTTTAAAATTAAAGGTAAAAAAGTCGTTAATGCAACAGGTCCATGGGTAGATGAAGTACGTAGCGCAGACTACTCTAAAAACAACAAACAATTGCGTTTAACAAAAGGTGTGCACGTTGTTATCGATCAATCAAAATTCCCATTACGTCAAGCCGTTTATTTTGATACAGAAAAAGACGGTCGTATGATTTTTGCTATTCCTCGTGAAGGCAAAGCTTATGTTGGTACAACTGATACATTCTATGATAATGAAAAATCAACACCACTTGTTAACCAAGAAGATAGAGATTATTTAATTGATGCCATTAATTATATGTTCCCGACTGTTCAAATTAAAGATGAAGATATCGAGTCTACATGGGCAGGTATTCGTCCGTTAATTTTAGAAGAAGGTAAAGACCCTTCTGAAATTTCACGAAAAGACGAAGTTTGGGAAGGTAAATCAGGATTATTAACAATCGCTGGTGGTAAATTAACAGGTTACCGTCATATGGCATTAGAAATTGTAAACTTAGTTGAAAAACGATTAAAACAAGAATATAAATTGAAATTCAATAAAGTTGATACAAAATACATTCCAATTTCTGGTGGGGATGTTGGTGGTAGTGCAAACTTCCATAAATTCGTTGAAGAAAAAGTACAAGCTGCGAAAGCATTCAATTTAGATGAAAAATTAGCACGTCACTTAGCTTCAAAATATGGTTCTAACGTTGATGATTTATTTGCGATTGCGCAAGCTGCACAACATCAAACAACAGGTTTACCATTAGAATTATATGTAGAACTTGTATATAGCGTTCAAAATGAATTAGTTGTAAAACCAACAGACTTCCTTGTACGTCGTACGGGTGCATTATACTTTGATATTAATCGTGTATTAGAATATAAAGATATTGTTGTCGATGTGTTAGCTGACTTATTAGGTTACGATGCAAATACTAAAGCAACTTACCATGCTGAATTAGATAAAGCGATCCAAGAAGCAAGACATGGTCAACACCAACCTGCTGAAAAATAAGACATTAGTAAGCAATTTATGAGATATGAAGTAACACAAGTTGTTTTTAGCTTGTGTTACTTTTTATTTTTATCATCAAATAAATCAGTGATTTCCACTTTATCCGCGTATTTCACCTTATCCAAACAAGCACCTATTTTATACATTTTGTAGACGATGATTTTGAAGAAGTTAAAATTTTCACTTGATAGTTTCTTGGTGACAAGTGAAAGGTATCCTCAATTTATAGTATGCAGTTTAATTTTAATTCGTGTGTGTTTATTCCGATGTTGTGGTAAAGTTGAATTAAGTGAAGAGATGCGGAAAGGTGGATAACAATGGTTAAATCAGAAGCTATGAAAATAGCAGTTACAGACGGCACAATATTAGAAGTAAAAGTAGATCGAACGGATTGTGAGGCCGTTGGTGTTGTGCATATTTTCCACGGAATGGCAGAACATTTAGAAAGGTACAATGCGCTTGTTGAAAAATTAAACCAGCAAGGCTATCATGTGATTCGACATAACCATAGAGGTCATGGTATTGATATTGATAGTGAAAGAGGCCATTATGATTCAATGATACAAGTGGTTAAAGATGCACATGAAGTACAAACGACATTGAAAGCACAATTTGATGATACGTTACCTTTGATTGTACTTGGTCATTCAATGGGTTCAATTATTGCACGTCAGTATGTGCAAATCTACCCTAATGACTGTCAAGGACTCATATTAAGTGGTACAGGCTTGTTTCCATCATTTTATAGATTCACTATTGTACCATTATTAAAATGTATTACATTAATTTGTGGTAAAAAACGCCGTATGAAGTGGCTCAACAATGTGATGACGAATAGCTTTAATAAAACATTTAAGCCACTGCGTACTGAAAGCGATT
This sequence comes from Staphylococcus coagulans, assembly GCF_022557135.1. Classification (NCBI taxonomy): domain Bacteria; kingdom Bacillati; phylum Bacillota; class Bacilli; order Caryophanales; family Staphylococcaceae; genus Staphylococcus; species Staphylococcus coagulans. The sequence continues at coordinate 1,582,394 of NZ_CP092966.1, read as the reverse complement.
GGATTAGTTCAAATGAAAGTGAAGTGGATGCTTATATCGCAGATCCATATTCAGGCTTTCTCGTATCTAATCAATTGATTTATAGTGTTGTTAATACAATGATGCAAACAGCACGTATTAAAAACATTGAAAAGATGAATCCACAATTACCAATTTTGTTAGTTTCAGGAAAAGATGATCCATTTGGTGATTTTGGAAATGCGATCAGAAACTTAGGTAAGTTATTAAAAAAAGGTGGTATTGAACACATCACTGTTCAATTATATAAAAACAAACGACATGAAGTGCTGTTTGAAATTGATAAAGAGACAGTTTGGAAGCATATGTTAGAATGGATGAGTCGACAGATTATTAAAAAAAGAAAAGTAGGTGAACTCAGTGATAGGTAAGAAACCTTTCATTGTAGTAATCGTAGGTCCAACTGCGAGTGGTAAAACTGAATTAGGTGTGGAACTTGCGAAAGAAATTGATGGGGAAGTCATTAGTGGTGACTCAATGCAAGTTTATCGTGGTATGGACATTGGTACCGCAAAAGTGACAGAGTCTGAAATGCAAGGCATCCCGCATCACTTAATTAATATTTTAAATCCAGACCAAACATATTCTGCATATGATTTTCAGCAACAGGCACGTACACTCATAACGGATATTACAAATCGAGGGAAAACACCTATCATTGTTGGGGGCACAGGTCTTTATATTCAATCTGTAATATATGATTATCAATTTGACAAAGAAGAAGTATCTTCAGAGGTTGCAGAAAAAGTTCAGAAAAAAATGGCAGAACTCCAATCATATTCAAATGAAGCGATCCATGAATACTTAGGAACATTTGACCCTCAATCATACGCTGATATCCATCCGAACAATCGTCAAAGAGTAGAACGTGCAATCTCTTACTATTTAACTACAAAAAAAGTTTTAAGTAATCGAAAGAAAAGTACCCAATTGACTGAAAATTATGATACATTATTAATAGGGATAGAAATGTCGCGCGATACATTATATGCAAGAATAAATAAACGCGTAGACATAATGTTGTCTCATGGTTTATTGGATGAAGTGCAAGAACTTATTGAATTAGGTTATGAATCGTGTCAAAGTATGCAAGCTATCGGCTACAAAGAAATCATACCGGTAGTTCATAATGAAATAGAACTTAACGAAGCCGTGGATCAACTTAAACAGCATTCACGTAATTACGCAAAAAGGCAAATGACTTGGTTTAAAAACAAACTTAATGTTCATTGGTTAGATAGAGAGAAGATGTCACTTACTTCAATGTTATCTGAGCTCAAAACCCTAATAAATAAAAGGAGAAATGAACATGATTGAGAAACGCAACATTCAAGATGAGTACCTAGAAACTTTTAAAAACGAGGGTAAGGAACTCACAGTATTTTTAACGAATGGTTTCCAATTACGTGGTACAATTGTTGATTTTGACCAATATGTAATTGATATACTCTCTCAAGGACGTCACCATTTAATTTACAAACATGCGATTAGTACTTTCTTAGAAGGCACAAACTAATTTATTAATCCACAATGGCGGAGTGGGGATGCATGTTAAATGTGCAATCTGAAAGGTTGACCATATGATGACCATCTTTTCAATACGCAATCATATTGAATAGATTGGTGTATTTAGCATACATCTCTACTATCATCCTTGATTGATCTGTTCATTTATAGGGTGTACTTCAATTTTAAATCATTAAATATAAAAACATCACCGCTTTCACTAGTAATATGAAAGGGTGATGTTTAATTTATAAAACATTTTCAATTTCTTTTGTAATACTTTCTGGTGTCTTTTGTGGTGAAAAGCGCTTAACCACATTTCCTTCGCGATCAACTAAGAACTTCGTGAAATTCCACTTAATTTTATCTCCAAATACACCTTTTTGTTGTGATTTGAGATAGTTGAAAAGTGGATGGGCATTTTCGCCGTTAACTTCAATTTTTTCATGCATTGGAAAAGTAACGCCATAGTTTAGTTGGCAGTTTGTCGCTGCTTCTTCCCCGCTACCCGGTTCTTGTTTTCCAAATTGATTACATGGGAAACCAAGAATCGTAAATCCTTTTTCATGATAAGTATCATACAACTTTTGTAAACCTTCAAATTGTGGTGTTAGACCACACTCACTTGCAGTATTTACAATCAATAAAACATCGCCTTTATACTCAGATAAAGGGTAATTTGTTCCATCGATTTTTGTGACTTCTATATCATATAAATGCATTGTCCTCACCTCTAATAAAAATATAACATAATTATTCAACATAGTCTTAATTGAAACACTATGTTAGAATACGTGATGATATGTTTAAAGAAAATGGTGATGTAATGCAAAAAAATGAACTCCATTCTACCAAAAAAGTTAAAGAAAAAGCACTTTTAATTGGTGTAGATGTTTACCAATCAGATTATGATTTTGACAGTACGATGAGAGAATTACATGCACTGGCGTATACATGTGATCTTGAGGTGAAAGGTGAAGTCACACAAAATAAAAATCAAGTGGATCATAAATATTATGTTGGTAAAGGAATATTAGATGAGATACAAGCTTTTGTCGAATCCCAAGAAATAGATGTCCTTGTGGCTAATGACGAATTAACGACAGCACAATCTAAACATTTAAATGAATATTTAGGCATTAAGATTATTGACCGTACACAATTGATTCTTGAAATTTTCGCTTTGAGAGCGAAAAGTAAAGAAGGTAAATTACAAGTAGAATATGCACAACTTAATTATCTTTTGCCTCGCTTAATGGGACATGGAAAAAGTTTATCTCGCTTAGGTGGCGGTATAGGTACACGGGGACCGGGTGAGACAAAACTAGAAACTGATCGTCGTCATATACGTACACGTATGAATGAAATTAAACGTAAATTAAAAGAAGTCGAAGCACATCGTGCACGTTATCGTCATCAAAGAGAAGAGAACCAATCTTTCCAAGTTGCACTCATTGGTTATACGAACGCAGGGAAATCTTCGTGGTTTAACACGTTGACCCATGCAGAAACTTATGAGCGCGATTTACTATTTGCAACGCTAGATCCGAAATCACGACGTCTTAAAATTAATGATGGCTTCGAGTTGGTCATTTCAGACACAGTTGGTTTTATTCAAAAATTACCCACAACGTTAATTGAAGCTTTTAAATCCACACTAGAAGAAGCAAGCGGTGCAGATTTGTTAATCCATGTGGTGGATGCGAGCCATAAAGAATATAAAATTCAATATGATACTGTCAATGAAATTATTAAAGAGTTAGATATGGCTGAAATTCCGCAAGTGGTTATTTTTAACAAAAAGGACTTGCATGAAGGCATAGAGCCAATTGTGGAACAGCCCTCTGTTTTTGTATCCGCTAAAAATCACGATGATATTCAAGTGGTGAAAGACATATTAATAGAAGCAATTCAGAATCAACTTCATTTTTATGAAAGACGCATAGAGAGTCATGAAGCTGATACGTTATATTACTTAAAACAACACACATTAGTTACGAAATTAGAATTTGACGAAACAACAAACGAGTATCTTATAGAAGGTTATAAAAAATAATAGAAAGAAGCAGAAAAATGAAGCAATTAGAACTATTGATTAATGAAGTAGAAACAATAATAACCCCATATTTTAAAGAAATCGAAGCACGTGCACTTGAAAATCAAGCACGTGTCCTTGATGCATTTCATCATGTAAAAATCACTGAATCAGATTTATTAGGGTCTACGGGATACGGCTATGATGATTTTGGTCGTGATCATTTAGAAGCGGTTTATGCGCATACTTTCAAGGCTGAAGATGCACTCGTGCGCCCACAGTTAATTTCAGGGACCCATGCGATTACTGTTGCTTTACAAAGTATGTTAAAGCCTGGAGACAGTTTAATGTATATAACAGGCAAACCGTATGACACATTGCTCGAAGTCATCGGTGAAAACGGAAATGGCATTGAGAGTTTAAAAGAATATGGTATCCATTACCAAGAGGTTGATTTAAAAGAAGATCAAATTGATGTTGATCGTGTTTTACAAGCAATTAACGAAACAACAAAAGTGATTGCGATTCAACGTTCTAAAGGATATAGTCAAAGACCCTCTATAAGCGTTGATGAAATAGGTCGTGCGATTCAAAGTATAAAAAAAGAACACCCTCATATTATCGTTTTTGTCGATAATTGTTACGGGGAATTTGTAGAAACCAAAGAGCCTATCGAAGTGGGTGCAGATTTAATCGCAGGCTCTTTAATTAAAAATCCAGGAGGAGGCCTCGCGAAAATTGGCGGCTATATTGCTGGACGACGAGACTTAGTAGAACGCTGTGGTTATAGATTAACTGCCCCTGGAATTGGGAAGGAAGCGGGTGCTTCATTATATGCATTACAAGAAATGTATCAAGGCTTTTTTATGAGTCCCCATGTTGTCAGTCAAAGTCTTAAAGGTGCGCTATTTACAAGTTTGTTATTAGAGCGTCTCAATATGCGTACGACGCCTCGATATGATGTGCAGCGTACGGATTTAATTCAGACTGTGTCATTTGATACACCTGAACAGATGATCCAATTTTGTCAAAGTATTCAACATGCTTCACCTATTAATGCCCATTTTAGTCCGGAACCTAGTTATATGCCGGGGTATGAAGACGACGTGATAATGGCTGCTGGCACTTTTGTACAAGGCTCATCTATTGAATTGTCAGCAGATGGACCAATTCGTCCACCATACGAAGCTTATGTTCAAGGTGGCCTCACATACGAACACGTCAAAATCGCAGTCATTCGTGCTGTTAAAACATTAATGCAAAAAGGATTAATTGCCATTTAAAATACAAAGTTTTACAATTTAAGTGAAATATGAAAATTTAACTGATTGTCTGACTTTTCTGATTACCTGATATGACAAGGCTTTGCGCTTTCATGTCAGGTTTTCTTACATATTTTTGAAATGCCTGAAATGATGTGCTATTGTTAATACAAGTTCAAAGTTAAGGAGATGCTGGATATGGACAACGATAGAATTCGACGTAACATGCCTGTATTTCCGATGAGTGTTGTCAGCCGTCTAACCGAATTAACTGCACGACAAATTCGTTATTATGAAACACATGAACTTGTAAAACCTTCACGAACTGAAGGCAATAAGCGTTTGTTTTCATTGAATGATTTGGAAACTTTACTTTCAATTAAGCATCTTTTAGAAAAAGGCTTTAATATGAAAGGAATTAAACAAATCATGTTGTCAGAAAGTACATACGCGCTAAACGAAGAGGAAGAACGGTTAAGAAAGCAAATGCTAGTGGATACGACACAAAAGCCACAGCGCGAGTCGATACCACTTAACCGTGGAGACTTATCACGATTTTTTAAATAATTAAAATTGGAGGACAATTATCCATGCCGAAACAAAATTTCACTAAAGATGACATCCGACGCTTTGCAGAAGAAGAAAACGTACGTTACTTACGTTTACAATTTACTGATATTTTAGGGACCATTAAAAATGTTGAAGTACCCGTGAGTCAATTAGAGAAAGTTTTAGATAATGAAATGATGTTTGACGGATCTTCAATCGAGGGGTTTGTTCGAATTGAAGAGTCAGATATGTATTTATATCCTGATTTAAACACTTGGGTGATTTTTCCATGGACAGCAGGACAAGGAAAAGTTGCACGTTTAATCTGTGATGTTTATACAACTGATCATCAACCATTTGCAGGGGATCCTCGTAATAATTTAAAACGTGTATTAAAAGAAATGGAAGAACTTGGATTTACAGATTTCAACCTAGGGCCTGAACCAGAATTTTTCTTATTCAAGTTAGATGAAAAAGGTGAGCCAACAATGGAATTAAATGACCATGGGGGTTACTTTGACTTAGCACCAACAGACCTTGGTGAAAACTGTCGTCGTGATATCGTACTTGAATTAGAAGACATGGGCTTTGATATTGAAGCTTCGCACCATGAAGTTGCACCAGGACAACATGAAATTGACTTTAAATATGCAGATGCAGTAACAGCTTGTGATAATATCCAAACATTTAAATTAGTTGTTAAAACAATTGCACGTAAACATAATTTACATGCAACATTTATGCCAAAACCATTATTTGGTGTGAACGGAAGCGGTATGCACTTTAACGTTTCATTATTTAAAGGAAAAGAAAATGCTTTTTATGATGAAAGCAGAGATATGCAATTAACTGAAGACGCTTGTCATTTTATTGCAGGTGTTTTGAAAAACGCACGCGGATTTACTGCAGTGTGTAACCCATTAGTTAACTCTTACAAACGTTTAGTACCAGGTTACGAAGCGCCGAGTTACATTGCATGGAGTGGTAAAAACCGTTCACCGTTAATCCGTGTCCCAAGCTCTCGTGGATTATCTACACGTATTGAAATTCGATCAGTAGATCCATCCGCAAACCCATATATGGCATTAGCAACAATTTTACAAGCTGGCTTAGACGGTATTAAAAACAAATTAACAGTTCCAGAGCCTGTAAATCAAAACATTTATGAAATGAATCGTGAAGAGCGCGAAGCTGTCGGTATCGAAGACTTACCTTCAACATTATACACTGCATTAAAAGCAATGCGTGAAAATCCAATTGTAAAAGACGCATTAGGAGATCACATTTATAATCAATTTATTAACTCTAAATCTATTGAATGGGATTACTATCGCACGCAAGTGTCTGAATGGGAAGTCGAGCAATATATGAAGCAGTATTAATAGAAGGAACCCTTGAAGCTATTGGCTTTGAGGGTTTTTGTTTTTGGGATTTGAAGTTGCCCAATAGGCTGAAAATTGATGCGTTGGGCAGAAAATGGGCAACTCCACACTAAGATATCTTCCTGTCATTAATAAATTTTTCAAAGTTCTCTTCTGCCTTATGATTCATTTCTAACAAAAATGTGGCATGTGTATGTGTTAATTTATAAGTATTCAACAATTTACGGTGTGCTACGATGTAAGTAATAGAGATTAAACTGTGCGACAAAATATGAATTATTATAGATATACTCATAATATCGGATGGGATACAACAGCTTCGGCGCACGTCTTAAAAGCATGCTATGTGATTTATGATACGCCAATCGATAATAATTGGTACTACGATGATACAAATGATATTGCATTTTCATCTGGCTTTGTTCTGGCTCTTGCTGAAGAGAAATTAGATTATTTTCAAGTGAAAGTTAAATATTTGAGTAATTAAGATTTGATTGTAGAGTTTGAGAAAAAGGTCATAATTTAAAAAATATATTCACAAAAGAAGAAATAAAAAGTATAAAGTTAAAGATCAATTAAGGTAGGGTAAAACTAAATAAACTGTAACAGAAGTAGATAAAATAACATTGTACTTTTCTTCTTCAGATACTAAAAAGATAGTTGCATTAGGTTCTGGTGCTATTAAATAAAATTGCTGAATTGACTGGTGTTATACTTGGAGCAAGTGTAGGGAATTTCTTTGGTTCTATAGCAGCATCAAATGTTGACACTAGTAAAAGCATATATATAATTTAAGTCTAAATAGAATTCTGAACGAGTATATGTTTTAACGCCGGTAAAATGAGGCTATCAGTATGGATGATTATATGGATAGGTTTAAATATTCTTTAAAAATTGGTATTTTAGCGTTCCTTCTATTCTGTACTTTGTTCCTATGCCTAGTGGTATTATCAAGATTGTTATTTATTCTTTTATTTTTGCTGTTTTGCTTATGATTTTAGTTCGTATATTTTTACCTTTAAAAATTACAAAACTGAAAAAGAACAGACTTTAAAGGTCTATCCTTTTTTAAATGATTGAAACAAGTTTTTTCTTATCTTGATAAAGTTAAAACAAAGTTAAATTTTATTACACGATATTTCGATTATTTATATTAGTCAAAGATGGTTATTTTGATTGAAATTCAATATTTTATACATTATGATTTGAGCATAACGACTACGCTCTCACTCCCTTTTAAGTAGTCCATTTCCGGTATCGGGGTATTTTTGAGTAAAAACTTCATCTAAGACAAAGTTCATAAGTCGTAATCATACTCGAATTGGTATGGTATTTTTTATGTAAAAATTTACGGGAAAAGATTGATTACATCCCCTTAGGATAGCATAATAATATATGTAAGTTAATTAACAACTTACAAGTTTTGTGTAGGGAGGTGAAAGCCTTATGCAAGAGATAATAAAAATGCTCCTAGAGCATCCAGTATTTGCGGTACTGGCTATTCCAGGAACATTAAAACAACTTAGAATGTGGCATCTCGGTTACCTAGACCGAAAGCCAAACAACAAAGATTAAATTATCTGGAGCCTTTTGGCTCCTCCTTACACTTGAAGTATATAATAAATTTTGGAGGTTTTCAAATATGACAGGTCAAATGTATTTATCATTATTTATATTAAGCCTACCATTATTGTTGTTTATCGGAAGAAAAATACATTTTTATAATCTAGATAGAAAAAATGCGAGAAAAAATGAATAAGTTTAAAGATGCGATCCAAATACTATTAGATATGACATTTCAGAATATAGAATTTTTAAAGATACGGGTATATCACAAGGCCTTATTTCTGATTTAAGAAGAGGTGTTAGAGAGTTAGGAGGCATCTCATTAGTCGCTGAGGAAAACTTTACGCTTATCAAAAACAACTTGAAAAAAATTAATGAATTACCCTACGTGTAAAATTAGGTGGGGTTAAAGATTAATAATTATCAAGTATGGGACCAAAAATTAATTACGGTAGCTATGGATCCCATTAGGTTGAGTTTATAGATTTTTAATATATTAAAAAAGCTGATATCATGGTAATTTTTACCTAATAATTTGAAGAACTCAAAGGATAGAATAATTGCTCGCTAGTATATAAATGGGAAAGTCGAGCAATATATGAAGCAGTATTAATAGAGTGGTGCTGGCATAGAATCATTCTTCAACGTATAAAAAGTAAAAAATAATAGGGTAGATAAGCTACCCTATTATTTTTGGTCATGATCCATAAGTAATTTAATGACTTGATTGTTTTGAGCAATTTGGGTTGAAATTTGCATTTACTTTTTCATATAGAAATTTTAAGCAATTTGTTTTTTTTGTGTTAGAAGTTAGTTAACTCAAAGCGTGGTAAAAATTATCAAAATTTGTTCTCTTTTGAAAACTTCTAATATTATGTTACATGAATTAGGATTACTTTGTATTTTAAATATTCCTTCCTTTTTTATATTAATTTCCACAACGCTGATGCCAAATAATAGATACTGACTCGTAAATTACTCTTATTTGATATCTGATTTTTTTATATTCCATTTGCCTTTTACATGATTTAAATCAGGCATAGCATTAAGTTCTAAGGTATAAATTTCCGAATCAGGTACATCATAATAAATATATCCATTAGCTGTATTATCTTTCTTCAGTTGATGAGAAAAATCAGCATTAGTATCATCTGTACCATACCACTCTTTAAAATTTTCTCCATTGACTTTAATTGAAAAGTCACTGCTATCAACTAATACTTGCTCATCGTTCTCATTTTTAAAACTCAAGTTTACTTTTAAAGCAACACCGTTGTCAGGTTCTGAAGCATATTCGCTTGAAGTATCTGCGTATTCTACACTTTCCAAAGTATAAGTTACTCCATCTCCTTTAATAGAATCACCAACTTTGTATGTTTTCTTTGCAATGTCTTTTCTTTGCTGTTGTTCTTTTTGTGTCCCATTTAATATATCTATCCCAATTGGAAGGGGTGAGATAAAAAAGATGTTTATTCTTAATAACATAGACTGTATAGCTGTTGGACTTCTGCCTTCTTTTTTATTCATTACGAATGTATTGAATATTAAATATACAACAGAAAATAAAAATGTAAGAACAAAAAAGAAATTATAAAAAGTGACACGATACTGCCTACACTAGGTGATATTTTTGCTATTTTATCAGCTAAAGAATAGATAGATGCCAAAATAGTTAAAGTGACACCGAAAGTAAATATTAATCCAAAGTAGAAGTTGCGCCTTTCTACGAACAGTAATTTTAGTAATATCAATAAAGTATCCTCATTCGTAACAGCTTCATATATACCTTTGCCATTAATCGTGATATTCCAATTATTTTAATAACTCTTTTTTTTAATTCAAACGTAATAACGTTACTCAATTGTTAAAGTAGAACGCAATAAATTTCGACGCTCTGAATTTTAGCGTGATCATGATTAAGATTTTTCAATATAGTGTGCCCTCAAAGCGGGTTAAGTTAGGTATTCATTTTTAGCATTGTCACTATTTATATTCTAACAAAACATTTGTAAGTATTAAAAAATATCATAAATAATAAATTTATAAAACTTAACTTGTTGTCTGGCATTAAAACGAATGAGGCGTTTTTACTTATGCAATAATGCCAATATACTCTTTTTCAGAATACGTTTTGAAGGTGAGTAAACAGTAAAGGTGATTAATACGTCTTTCTATCTATAAGGTGGCAGTAGACATTAAAATGAATTAAAAAATTATTAATATCATATTGTCAGTATAATGTAAACGCTTTATAATAATGAACAGGTCTACAAAAATTATTGTATAAAACCATTGTATCATTATTATTGGCAGCGATTAATCATTGTTTTTAATTTAATTTTTATAAGTGTGGATAATGTCGAATTACGATTGATAGGGTGTATTATCGAATCTAATACGCAATTTATTAATTGCTATGATTTTGTACAATAATAATGCAAGTGATACCAAAGTTTTGTAGATTTAATTTTCAAATTTAGTAAAGGGGATAATTATGACGAATATTTTCGCACATAGAGGATTGTCGAGTAAAGCACCTGAAAATACTTTTGCAGCATTTGATTTAGCTCGTAAAATTGAAGGGGTGAAATGGCTTGAACTCGATGTCGCTATCACTAAGGATGAAGTTTTAATTATATTTCATGATGATGACTTAGATCGAACAACGAATACATATGGAGAAGTGAGTGAAACGCGTTATGAAGCAATTCAGAATGCATCAGCTGGGGCTTGGTTTCATCCAGAGTTTGCAAATGAACGTATTTTAACATTTGAGCAGCTTATAGCATTTGCAAATCATTATAAAATAAATCTTAATATCGAGCTTAAAGGGGTTACAGGTCCAAACGGGACCTATTTAAGTGAACGCATGTTGCAATTAATGAAGACACAAATTGAGAAATTAGATGACGCGCTAGAAGTATTAATTTCTAGTTTTAACTTTAGTTTGCTCAAATTAGCAGAACAATATATACCACAATATAAGCGTGCGGTTTTATTTGAAAAATGTGCGTTTTATAATGATTGGCGTACAGTAGTAGATTATTGTGGCTCGTCTATTGTCCATTTAGAAGATATTAACTTAACACGAGAACTCGTTTCAGAAATTAAAAATTCTGGTTATACATTGAATGTATGGACAGTAAATGATAAAGATCGTGCAAATACACTGATCAATTGGGGTGTAGACGGCATATTTACAGATTATGCTGATGATCTTATTCATTTACAGCAACAATAGATTTTACAACAAAGTGGAAGGGGTACGTCATATGAAACGTATTATGGACAAATTGAACTTTAAAGATAGACAGACGCTTATTGGATTTTTAACTGTTGTGACAGCAGGGCAGTTGATTTACTCAAGTTTCGAAGCATTCAAAGGGACATTTTATAATTTATTACTCGATGTCTTACAAGTAAGTAATGCAGAGCTAGGAGCGATATTTGGGCTCATTGGTATTTCTATATTCTTTTACATTCCTGCGGGTTGGATTAATAACCGTTTTTCGGTGAAATCTATTTTAATTGTTGGATTGGTAATTCGCTTTATAACCATTTCAGTGATCATTTTCTTCAGCCCTACTTTTCAAATGTTAAAAGTAATTGCGATTATTTGGGGTATTGTGGACTCATTTTTTTGGCCAGCTGTACTTAACGGTGTTATGTTATTCACGAACCAAAGTAATCGAGGTATGGGTTTTGGATTATTAGAATCGATTCGACGTGCTGAAGAAATGATTATGAATTTAATTATTGTTGGAATCATGTCTTTAATCAGTGGGATTGTTGTATTTAAAGGAGGCATGCTCGCATATAATTTATTGATTATTCCTTTAATTCTATTAATTATCAAATACGTGCCAAAAAATGGAATTGCTGCAATTGATGAAGAAAAAACAGAAGAGATGCATCTTAATAAATCAGCTGAAGCACTTAAAGGTTTATTCTATGTACTGTTACAGCCTAAAGTATGGTTGGCATCAATGAGTGCGATGTCGATTTATTGGGGTTATATCATTTTAATTTATAGCGTGCCGTATTTACAAAAAACTTATGAACTTTCAACAACACAAACTGCACTTTTCGGAATCTTTAATACAGGACTTATGGGCGTCATTATGGGTGTTTCTGCTGGTTTAATATCAGACTATGTATTTAAGTCATCTTCGAAAATGATTTTCTCAGCGCTTATTTTATCATCATTCGTTTTACTAGGTGTTGTATTTATCGAAGGAAATCTCTTTATCAGCATGGCACTTTTAATTGTATTTTCAGTGTCAACGTTTTTAGCTAAAAGTGTAATATTAGCGCCTATTGCTGAGTTTGATATTCCTAAAAAATATGCTGGATCAGCAATGAGTGTAGGTTCGTTCGCAGCATATGCGCCTATTTTCTGGGTTTATACGATGAATGGTAAGCTCCTTGATGCGCATCAAGATAATGTTGTTACAGCATATCGTATGATATTTGAAATTGGCATTATCGTCTCATTTTTAGGCAGTTTATGTACTTTACTGTTACTCTTTTTAAACCGCAAATCTCCTGCATAGATTTTAATGATGACAGAAGAGAAGTGGCGAGAATTTAAAATAATAGATTGAAAATAAAAGCAGTTGTGTTAGATATTAAATCTTTCACAACTGCTTTTAATGTATAAATAAATAAACTAAAGCTAGTTATTTTTTGACGTGATAATAATTTTATATAACTTTTTGATAAGCTAAAAATTAGGATACTAAGTTAGCGTTCACAAGCAAAATTATCGTTATCCCTGTCTAATTTTGGTTGGTATGCAGGATGTCCTTGAGGAACGCCGTTTGGATAAACCGCACGTAACTGTGTACAATTGGCAAATGATTGAGTGCTTTGAGCTGGTTCTGTTTGTGATTGTTGAGGTGCAGGTTGTGCTGTGTTGTCATTTTTAGCAGGTGCTGGTGTTGTAGCAGGTTGCTCATGACTTTCTTCCTCAAAAGCAGAAGTCAAACTCCATATGCCTAACTTTTCTTCTCTTGCTTTTTCTTGAGAAGCTTCTAACTCAGATAAATATCTTGTATTCGGCGGATAGACATAAGCGACTCTCGCTAAGCCTTCTTTAACTAAAATATCGTTTAACATTTTTCCATCAACATAAATATATGCCAGATATCTTTGGTACTTATCTTGTTTTTGACCTACATCAAATTCTACTTCAATCTTTTTGGCATTTCTAAGTAGTTCAGCTGTCCGATCAGAAGCTTCTTGACCAAATGGCTGTTTGCCTAAACGAGGGTGCTTCGTTTCAGGTGTATCAATAAGTAGGAATCTAAATGTTTCAGTTTTATTATTGTAAACGAATTTCGCGGTATCACCATCTACCGCTGCACTTAACTTAACAGGTATGCGGTCTGTAGTTCCTGGCTCGTATGATTCCTTATCTTCTTTTTCTTTTTTTGCTTCATTTTTTTCATCTTTGTGTTTAGAAGTTTGTTTTTTGTGTTCTTCCTTATTCGCATGCTCTTGAGTTGTTTCTTGCTTTGTTGAATGGGAATCTTGTGGTTGTTTATTATTTTGAAAATTAATCATAAATATGATTAAGACTACGACTGTAATGATAATTTTAATCCACTTACCCCAAGACTGATATTTCCACATTAAAAAAAGACCTACTGGAAAAACAAAAATAAGCATTAAAATTGTAAACCATTGCGTTTGATACCACTGACGTTGTTTCATCTGGTTGACTCCTTCTACTATAATCTTATTCTAGTATCTAAATTTTGAATTCATGCTGGGTTAAACCTTCTTATGATGTGTCATTAAAAAGGAGTAAACATCACTTTAATTCATCTATCAACCGGTTAATCTAAGGTTAGAAAACTATTCAAAAGATGATAAATGTAAGACGATGTCATACAGTTACAAATCAAATTTTATAAATATGAACTGAAATCATCACGAATTATTATTTTTAGATATTAATGAACAGCACAATTATAGCATTAAAATCGATAGTGATAAATATAATTAAAGATTTAAATATAAATATGTCGAAAACATTTATGTGATTTAAAAGATTTTGCTCAAATAAGGAATAAATGAGTGGAATTTTAAGCTGTTTTAGTATAAAGATATGCACATATATGCGTAAAATTTGTATAAAGCTTTAATATAAAAATAAGCCTAAATTAAGATTTTGATTCAATAGCTTACGAAGAATGACACGATATCAAGTGTATAAAAGCAGTTTAAGCCATTATGTAGTTATAAAACAATTATGTGTTATAAAATGAAATTTTAAAATAAAGTTAATTTAAAGTTATAATAAATTGAAGTAAGCCATTAATTTGTATAAAGGGGATGACAATATGAAGAAAAAATCAAATACATTAACAATCATTAACATCGAAGTGAATATAATATCGACAGGACTTATTTTACGTTCACACCTGAAAAGAAAATCGTAAACATAAAAAGGGAAATACGATTAATCTTAATTCGATTTCATCGTATTTCCTTTAATGAATAAGATGAGCAAAAAGAAGCAGATACCAAGCTCTTGTATGTGATATCATCACTTTATCCTGTTTGCTTTGCTTTTACCGCCAGAAAAAAGTGAATAAAGCGATGATTGTCGTTAAAATCGTACCAATCACTGTTAAAGTAACAGCGATTCGGTTAATAATTTTGTCTCGATCTTTTATTCTTTCACCTCTAAGAATTTCTTTCTCTATTTGAAAAATGAGTTTCATCTTATCTTCTAAGTGCATCGGTAACGCATGTAAGTGTCTTTCTAAATCATCAAATCTATGATTAATTCTTTTTTCTAATTGTTCTAATTCATTTTTGTTTAACTCTCCCATTTTTTCTCTCCTAGTTGAAATAATTCTTAATGATACAAAGCTCAAAACTGAATTGCTGTTACGAACGAAGTGTCAAAAGGTAAGTTGAGAATGAGAAACTATCAAAAAATAAAGCACAACTTTAGTTTATTTTAGAAATAAAAATATGAGGTAAACAAGTTTCAGAGTGTAAAATTATCCACTTGTTTATAAGTCGTAATATACCAAAAAATACATTTATTATCAAATCTTTATTAAATCTCAAAAACAGTATTTATTTTCTTGATTTGATATATCATCACTTAGCATTTTAATCACAGCAATTAGTTGTAATAGATTTCTTTACATAGATAGCTTTATTTTGGCCGTATTTCTTTTATTAATGACGTAGAGCATTAAACAGATTTATAAATGTACATAAATAAAATTATATTATAAAAATTTTTAAAATTAATATATCTTATTTTTTAATCGATATCCAATCAGATATTCTTCTGTTTATTGGTTGTACAATAGTTCCATTTAAATTACCTTGAGAAATAATTCCAATGAGTTGATCATTTTCTTTTAAAAATACACCTGATCCTGACTGGCCTCCTGTCGATTGTAGAGTCGTCATCATAGATTGATTATTGTATGTACTAGTTATTACACCTTCAGTTTTATATTGTTTACGTCCTCCTTTATCAATAGGGTAACCTATGGAATAAACTTTTTTACCTTCTAAATCACTAAGGTTAAAACCTTTTACATCAATATCGACATTTCTCATATAATGTGTGTAGGCTGTTGAAGGATTTTCTCCTTTTATTAAGGCGATATCTGCACCGTCGTATGGATTAAATGTTGAAATGGTCATGTTTCCGGCGTTCGTAGACAAGCCTGATGAACCTGGATAGATAGTACCTAGTGATTTATTTTGCTCAAAACCACCATCTTTACAATGTGCAGCTGTTAATCCTACTTTTGGTGAAATCATAATAGCTGTACAATGATGTGTATCTGCCCCTTCATATTTAGCAGTTTCAAGACTTTTACTTGTATTAAATATATCAGTCACTAACTCTCTTTTATCTTCAGATGCGTATGACTCATCAGTGCTCAAGCCTTGTAAACATAAAGCTGAAAACAGTATAAGCGTGTATGGTTTTAATTTCATAATTACCTCCTATTTTTTTTAGAAATCTTTGTATATAATTTTACCATTAAATATAAAAATGATAAGATGTATTTAAGATATTTTAGAGTTTGATTAAATTTTGTGTTAAATTCATTATATCGTCACTAAAAATCTATTGGATTAAATAAACAAAATAGAGAAACTCACATTGAACGTAAAGGTTCGAATTTGGAATTTCTCTATGACAACAAAGGCTACTGATTCAATTGGATTTTGCTATAACTGTTGTAAAAATTGTAACAACATATACATAGAAAAGATTAGTAAAACAATACCCGTAATAAAAAATAGGCGGTTATATTTTTCTAAATGCTTATTTTTTTTAATATCAATCATAAATTGAAAGTCAATTTGGTTATTAAGTGATATGGAAATAAATAAAATTAATAACGCATTGGAGGTCAAAAAACTAAGCATAAACAAGACTATGGGCATGGGTCAATGACACCTCTATTATTCGATAAAGAAACACTTTTTCAACAAGTATTTCTAGACCATTATTTCATTAATAAAAGAATTTTATATTACAATTGTAATATAGAATGATTTGTGACAGATAATGATTTGCTATCAAGGGTTTATAAATTAAAAACGTATTTCCAAAATTATTGTACGATTTCAAAAAAATCCACTGCACAGACTGGCTGTGAGTGGAGAATCTGTTAAAGATTGAGTTGTATCATTTGTGCGTTTAAAAGTGTAGTCTTTTCTTATGATTTATACATATGTGTGTTCAGTTATAGTTTAAGTGAACTTTTTATGGATTATCATTGTATTTACTGACGATGTTTTTGGTCAGCGTCATGATTTTGATCTTTAGGCATTAAAATTTGTGTGATAAAACCACCTAGCATGCCGAGGAAGACACCGATGAATGCACCAGCAAATAGTGGAAGGTTGAATTTATGTTGTAAAAAGAAGCCGATTAAAATGGCTACAATGATAATCACTAAAGATAGATAATTATTTTTAAATGTTTTCATATTTTTTTCACTCCTAATGTCAACATTATAGCATTTGTAGATAAAAAGTCACAATTAGGGCAAGAAAACTTATGGAGAATTATATATAAATATAATAATATAAAAGTATTAATTTATAAATAATAAGGAGGAAATAATGAAGAAATTTACATCTGGTTTATTAATTGTTGTAGTAGCAATCTTTGTCTTAACATTACAATATGTAAATGGACAAGGACCGTTTAAAACGACGGAAGGCAGTACAAAAGGTGACTCTTACATAGTTACACGTGTCATCGACGGCGATACCATTATAGTCAATAAAGATGGAAAAGAAGAACGTGTGCGTATGATTGGTGTTGATACCCCTGAAACGGTTAAACCTAATACGCCAGTTCAACCTTATGGTAAAGAAGCATCTGATTTTACGAAGAAGCATCTTACAGGTAAACGTGTCACTTTAGAATATGATCGCGCGCCGAAAGACAGATATGGACGTACACTTGCTTATGTTTGGGTAGGCGATAAAATGTTTAATGTCAGACTTGCAAAAGAAGGATTAGCACGAGCAAAATTCTATTCACCAAACTATAAATATCGTCCTCAAATCGAACAAGCACAAAAAGAAGCACAAAAGAAAAAGCTCAACATTTGGAGTGAAGCGTAATTGGATAAATTGCTCATGTGAGGCCGATTTTTAAATCACAAGACGAGCGGAATATTTTAATTTTTCATGTGCAAATTGACAAATAAGCTGAGTTATCTACAGATTGAGTTTATACTGTGATAACTTCAGCTTTTTGTTTTATAAACACTTACACATTGAACGGTTATTGATAAAAAATGAAATATCTGACTTAAAAAGTCAGAAAAATCAGAAAGTTTTATTGACAAAATCGACACCCACATTATAATTAAAATAACTCAATTGTAATGGAGGGATGTATATGGTAGCTATAATAGGAATTACCGCCAATATTTTACGTGATAAAGACGGTATGTTTCCTGGGTACGAACGTTGCTATATCAACCAAGATTATGTTTATTCTGTTACTAAGCATGCAGGTGTGCCAGTTGTACTTCCTATACATTCAGATAAAAATGCAATCGTAAAACAGGTCGAACAATTAGATGGTCTGATTTTAAGTGGTGGTTATGATGTCAGTCCTCATTTGTATGGAGAAGATCCGAGAAACTTAATAGGAGAAACGTTATTAAAGCGCGATTTATTTGAATATACGGTATTAGAACAAGCGAAAAAACGTGGCATTCCTATTTTAGGTATTTGTAGAGGGGCTCAACTGATCAATGTATACCATGGTGGTACATTGTACCAAGATGTTTCTTATCGTGAACGCGAAACTTTAAGACATTGGCAAGGTGTGAATCCGACTGAAAAAACACATCGTATCCAAATATTAGAGCAATGTCATTTAGCTCGGGTGTTTGAAGAACGAGAGATTTTTGTGAATTCATTTCACCATCAATTAATTAAAGATATTGCACCGGACTTCAAAGGTACTGCTCGTTCAAGTGACGGTGTGATTGAATGTATCGAAGCTCAGAACTACCCTTATTTAGTGGGGGTGCAGTGGCATCCTGAAATGTTATGGCGAGAAAAAGCAATGGATAAGTTATTTATAGATTTTATTAAAAATGCGAAAGAAAGTGGTTAAAAATGAAGAAATTAGGATTTTGGTCAATCGTCTTATTAGCAATTAACTCAATTATCGGATCAGGGATCTTCTTATCTCCAGGTGCAGTCATATCCATTGCCGGGTCATACACGCCTTATGTCTATATATTAGCAGCTATATTTGCTTCTATATTGGCAGTAACATTTGCCGCTGCTTCAAAATATGTAAATAAAAGTGGTGCGGCGTATGCTTATGCAACTGCGGCTTTTGGCGACAATATTGGTTTCTATGTAGGTATTACACGCTTCATAGCGGCATGTATCGCATGGGGAGTTATGTCTACAGCAGTTGTGAAAACAGTCATCACAATATTCGGGGGTGACAATACAAACACCACACTAATTACAATTGGCTTTTTAATATTAATGGTAACACTACTATTAATTAATATTACAGGGAATAAACTCTTTGAGATTATTAATAATTTATCAACGATTGGTAAATTACTCGCACTCGTTACAACAATTGTAGCTGGTATTGTTGTAATTGTAACAACCGGTGAAGTTCGTTTTTCGGAAGTTACGCATATCGTCGACACTTCTAAAATCGATACCACAACTTTTGTTTTGGCGATTGTTGCTGCATTTTATGCTTTTACGGGCTTCGAAAGTGTAGCGAGTGGATCTGAAGATATGAAAAATCCAGAGAAAAATTTACCACGCGCTATCCCATTAGCTATTCTTTCGATTGCTACTGTTTATTTAGGGATTATTTTAGTTACAATGGCATTGAACCCACAAGCGTTAATTGAAACAAAGCAAGTTGTTTCCTTAGTAGCTGTTTTTCACTCACCAATCATCCAAAATATCATCTTATATGGTGCACTTATATCCATGTTTGGAATTAACGTAGCTGCTTCATTTTCTACACCAAGAATCATTGAAGCCATTGCGAATCAACAACAAATTTCCTCATGGTTTAAAAAACGTACAAAATATGATTTTCCGTTTAATGCCTTTATCGTTACTTTTTTAATTGCTATTATTATTCCTATGGCGTTTCAATATAATATGACAAGTATTATTGTGTTAAGTTCAATCTCACGTTTTATTCAATTTTTAGTCGTTCCAATAGGGGTGATTGTATTTTATTACAATAAAAATAAAGGGACAGTATTAGAAAACGTTAAGAAAAATGTCTTTACAGATGTGATACTTCCTACCATTTCATTTTTATTTACAATCATATTATTAGTTAAATTCAATTGGAAAGGGCAGTTTTCAATCGTTGAAGGCCAGCATACCACTTTGAACTATTTCGCAATTACAGCTATGTTCATTGGTTATATTGTGTTACCAGCTATTTTATTTATACTTAACAAAATGAGATATCAACAAAGTGACATAAAAGAATGAAAATTCTATTGAAACGATTTAATTAAAACTGATAATCAATTATAAAACTTGTTCTCTCCAAACGTTAGGGAGCAAGTTTTTAATAAGGAAGAAGGGCTGTCATAGTCTAACCCAAAAGCATGATACTTACATTTGTTTTTTGAATAAATTTTTATCTAATTAAGCTGCTTTAAATAGGTAATTAGTTAAGATCCAATAGAAATTTTTAAGAGTGCACATATCCAAAGTAAAATCACTGATAGATAATAAATTAAATAAAGCATTTTGATAAGCTGATAAATTTTATTTGTTTATTTATTTTGTTTCATCTAGCCGTATCATCAAAAGATATGAAGATCAACTTATTCTATATGATTTTTTAGTAATAAAAAGACTTGCATAAATTTCTGAAATCGTGTAATATAAAATCACAATATATATTGTATTTATACCTAAAATTACAGAATCTACTAAAACAAGACAAAATGTCGTGTTTATCCCACTAATTTATTAGTGGGATTTTTTTTCGTTTTAAAGTGTATTATAATGTAATAAATAAAATAAAAGGAGGATAAAAATTTGAAAAATAGTTATATTCTCGGTTTAGATGTTGGTATCGCATCAGTTGGATACGGTTTAATTCATAGTGATTCAAAATCAGTGATTGATGCGGGTGTGAGATTATTTCCTGAAGCAAATGTTGAAAATAATGAGGGTAGAAGAGCTAAAAGGGGTTCAAGACGTTTAAAACGAAGAAGAATTCATAGATTAGATCGAGTTAAAAATTTACTAGCACAATACCATTTAATCATTGATGACAAGATTCCTAAGAGTACAAACCCATACGCAATCAGGGTCAAGGGATTATCATCACCATTATCTAAAAGTGAACTAGTTATTGCATTATTACATTTGGCTAAAAGAAGAGGGATACATAATGTAAATGTTGTGATGGACGAGAATGAAAGCGCTAATGAACTATCGACAAAAGAGCAATTAAAAGAAAATGCAAAGCAATTAGAAAATCGATATGTTTGTGAACTTCAATTAGATAGGTTAAATGAACAGTATAAAGTAAGAGGCGAACGTAACAGATTTAAAACTGAGGATTTTGTAAGAGAAGCAAGACAAATATTAACAACCCAACAAAAATACCATGACATTGATGAACATTTTATAGAACAGTACACACATTTATTAGAAACGAGAAGAGAATACTATGAAGGCCCGGGCAAAGGTAGTCAATACGGTTGGGAGGGCGATTTGAAACAATGGTATGAAATGTTAATGGGAAGATGTACTTACTTTCCAGAGGAATTAAGAAGTGTTAAGTACGCATATACAGCAGATTTATTTAACGCACTAAATGATTTGAATAATTTAGTAATCGCAAGAGATGAAAATGAAAAGTTAGAATATTTCGAAAAGTATCATATTATTGAAAATGTTTTCAAACAAAAGAAAACACCAACATTAAAACAAATTGCTAAAGAAATAGATGTTAAAGAATCTGATATTAAAGGATACAGAATCACCAAAAATGGAAAGCCGCAATTTACATCATTTAAGTTGTATCATGATTTAAATAAAATATTTTTGGATAAGAAAAACTTAGAAAATATTGAATTATTAGATGAAATTGCATTTATTTTAACGCTTTATCAAGATCCTTTAAGTATTAAAGAAGCCTTGGATCAACTGCAGGATTTATTAACAGAGTCTGAGAAAGAAGCAATTGCTCATTTGAATGGTTATACGGGGACACATCGTTTATCGTTAAAGTGTTTACATCTATTAATCGAGGAAATGTGGCAGACATCTCGAAATCAAATGGAAGTATTTACTGCTCTAAATCTTAAGCCTCAAAAATATCAGCTTTCTAAACAGAAGCAAATTCCTAAGAACATGGTTGAAGAGTTCATTTTGTCACCTGTCGTAAAACGGTCTTTTATTCAATCAATTGAAATCGTAAATACAATAATTAAAAAGTACGGATTGCCAGAAGAGGTTATTATTGAATTAGCTCGAGAAAAAAATAGTGAAGATCGAAGAAAGTTTCTTAACCGTATACAAAAAGAAAATGAGAATACAAGAAAACAAGTAGAAGAAGTAATTCGAGAATACGGAAATCGCAATGCGAAAGGCTTAGTTGAAAAAATAAAATTGCATCAAATGCAAGAAGGAAAATGTTTATATTCTTTACAAAATATTCCATTAGATGATTTACTTAGAAATCCATCACATTATGAAATCGATCATATTATTCCGAGATCAGTTTCGTTTGATAACTCTTTTAATAATAAAGTTCTAGTAAAGCAAGAAGAAAATAGTAAGAAAGGAAACCGTACACCTTATCAGTATTTGAATTCTAATGAAAGCGCTTTATCATACGTGCAATTTAAGCAACACATACTCAACCTAAGTAAATCTAAGGAGAGAATATCTAAGAAAAAGAGAGAGTATTTGTTAGAAGAACGTGATATTAATAAATTTGAAATTCAAAAAGAGTTTATTAATCGTAATTTGGTAGATACACGCTATGCAACAAGAGAGTTAGTACAATTATTGAAATCTTACTTTAGTGCTAATGATTTAGACGTTAAAGTTAAAACGATTAATGGAAGTTTTACAAACTATTTGCGAAAAGCTTGGAAGTTTGATAAATCTCGAAATAAAGGTTTTAAACATCATGCGGAAGATGCGTTAATTATTGCCAATGTAAGTTATTTATTCAAACAGTCTAAAGAACTTAAAGAAGCTAATGCTATCTTAGAAAATAATAATTTAAGTTTAAATAAAAATAAAGGTTCTAAGAATTTACTAACTGAACAAGACTATCGCAAAATGTTTGAAATTCCTAAGCAAGTCCAAGATATTAAAGATTATAAAGATTTTAAATATTCACATCGAGTAGATAAGAAACCAAATAGACAATTGATTAATGATAGTTTGTATTCTACACGAGAAGTGAATGAAAACCATTATATTGTTCAAACTGTTAAAGATATATATGCCAAAGATAATACTAAAATTAAAGATTTATTTTTAAAAACGCCTGAGAAGTTACTTATGTATCAACATGATCCTCAAACTTTTGAAAAATTAATGCTAGTGATTAAACAATATGGAGAAGAGAAAAATCCATTTGCTAAGTATTATGAAGAAAATGGTGAATACCTTACTAAATATGCCAAAAATGAAAAAGGACCCACTATTAAAAGATTAAAGTATATTGGAAAAAAAGTAGGGACTCATCTAGATATAAGCACAAATTTTTCGGGCGCAAAAAGAAAGGTCGTACAGCTCTCTATTAAGCCTTTTCGCTTCGATGTTTTTCACTCAAAAGCAGGCTATCATATGCTTACTTTAACTTATATGGATATAAAGAAAAAAGAGAAGCATTATCAAATATTAAAAAATGAATATCAAGCA
Source organism: Staphylococcus coagulans (assembly GCF_022557135.1). NCBI lineage: Bacteria > Bacillati > Bacillota > Bacilli > Caryophanales > Staphylococcaceae > Staphylococcus > Staphylococcus coagulans. The sequence goes on along the minus strand of NZ_CP092966.1, from coordinate 1,558,650 downwards.
TTGAAAGAAAGATATAAAGTACCAAGTGATGCTCAATTTATTGGTAGTTTTTATTATAATGACTTGATTTCTATTAACGATGAACTGTTCAGAGTAATTGGAGTAAACAATTCTACAAGAAATGTAGTGGAATTAAATATGGTTGATATTAATTATAAAGACTATTGTGACCTGATGGGAATTAAAAAAACACCACGTATTTTTAAAACAATAACTAAAAAAACTGAAAAGATTGAAAAATATTCAACTGACATTTTAGGTAATCAATTTAAAGTTAAACCTTCAAAAAGTCCACAACTTATCTTTAAAAGACGTGTCTTATAATGTCTTGGCGTATCGTTTATGCGAGTGATGTCACTAAGTTATCTTTATCATTGAATAGCTTGAAAGTTGCTAAGGGAGACCAGGAGATTAAAGTACCTCTGAGTGATATTTTTGCGGTTGTCATTGAAGATTTGACTGTTACGGTAACAGCTAGATTATTAGTTGAATTATCTGATTATAATATTTTAGTAATTTTTTGCAATCAAAAGCATTTGCCAGAATGTGTATTACAACCTATTTCTGGTCATTTCAGTCAGTATGCACAAATGAAAGCGCAATTGTCGTGGGATGAATTAAGTAAAGAAGAACTATGGAAGCAAATAGTGAAGCAAAAAATATTGAATCAAATTACGTGCATGGAACATAATAATATACACGAAGCTAGGATACGTAAAATGCATGAATTGAGAGATGTTGTTCAATTAAAAGATGAACACAATATTGAAGGACAAGCTGCAAAATATTATTTTAATAGCTTTTTTGAAGAATTCAGACGTGACGATGACAATTCATTAGAGAATGCAGTTCTTAATTATGGATACACGATTTTGAATGCAGCTATTGCAAGAACTATCGTAGCAAAAGGGCTCATTCCCGCGTTAGGTATTCACCATATAGGTGGAAGAAATCATTTTAATCTCGCATCAGACTTTATTGAACCCTTTAGACCTTTAGTAGATTTATTCTTATTCAAACATCCGCCTGAAGATTTTTTGACAAAAGCATATCGATTAAAGCTTGTGAATTTGTTACATGCTAGAGTGCTTATAGATGGTAAGATGCAAACAGTTATACGCGCTATTGAAATCATGATACAATCTATCATTGATTATTTTAGAGAAGGTCAAAAACAATTGCTTAAATTTCCAGATATTAAGCAATTTACTTTCTATGAGCTATAGGTTTATGAGAGTCATGATTATGTTTGACTTACCAGTTGAGACGAAAAAGCAGAGGCGAATTTATAGTAAATTTAGAAAAAGGTTACTTGAAAATGGTTTTTTGATGATGCAATATTCAGTTTATATTAAAAGTGTTGCCAATAAAGATGCTGCAGATTTTTCAGTTTTACAAGTAAAACAATTTTTACCTCAAGACGGCCATGTAAGATCTTTAATTATAACCGAGAAACAATACGAAAAAATGCAAATTTTGTTAGGTAAGGAAGATCAAAACATAGCTTTACTCGGTGATAATCGAACAATAATATTTTAAAGGATAATTATAATGAACAATATGATTTGGGAGATAAAAAGTACGCTTATCCCAAAGACTGAAATGAACATTGGGATGTACACATCAATATACAATGAATTTGAGACTAAGGAAGAAGACATATTAAATATCATATGTGATTATTTTCAAAAGCGCCATTCAAATAAGGATGAAGTAAGCATTTATGAAAGAATCAACCAAGAACAATTGCCTTACACTCTTTATCAATGTTACATGTTAAGTCATGAAGAAATTAATAAGGAACATACTTTGTCTGCCAATGCTTTAATAACTAAAAAAATCAATCGGCTTTTATCAGAACAATATGAACGAGAGAGCTATTTGAACTCTATTAACGTTTTATTAGAAGATTTGTTAAACCTTGTTAAAAGCGATTTACCCTTAAAAACAAAGCGATTTGATATAAAATCCTTTATTAAAAATATAGAGTTTGCATATGATTTAGATCATGAATATAGTCGCTTAATTGTCAGATTAGAATCACTCATACCTTTAATTGTTGAAGAGTTAAATTATCAATCTAATAATAAAACATTATTGATTTATTGCTATCCCGAATCTAATCTAAGTCCGAAAGAACAAATTCGATTTAGAAATATTTTAGAGGGATTAGGGGTTCCAATAATTGTATTAACAGGGTCTAAACATTTTATAGCTCATGATTTAGCGCATATGAATTATATTAGAAATGAAAAGCAATTATTGACAGCAGAGTTTATTGATCACTTGGTGTGGGATGCACCACTTAATTTTGAAAAGCATGAAATTAAACGTAGCTTAGAAAAAATTATTCAATTATATCAAGAGGTCATTGAATTAACTCCGAAGATTTCAAATTATAATTTAGCTGATATCATTGTGTTTGAGCCAATAGATATCTATGTTGTCGTAAGATACCTTAAACATGCAAAACAAGATTTTGAATTGGATATCCATTATGATAATTTACCGATTGCTGTAGCGAAATATATCAGAATGTATGATTTGAAGTTTAATAAATAAATCTAAACGCCTATTAAAGGGAAAGGTTCTAGCGCTTGGTCAATTGACTTGTAAATCAATCGATTAATCAAGCGCTTCTAGATTATTTTAAACAAAATTAAACGAAAATTTAAAAATGTCTAGCATAAACTTGCTTATAATAATCATAAAAATAAGCTATAATTATAGCTAGAGGTTTTAGTACTCTGTAATTTTAGGTATAAATGAAACAGATCTATGATTTAACGGAAGAAGAGAAACGTTTTAGTACTCTGTAATTTTAGGTATAAATGAAACCTGAAGCACTATAGACTGGATAACGCGCGTGTTTTAGTACTCTGTAATTTTAGGTATAAATGAAACCATTGAGCGAAGAATATATAAGAGTTCTTAGTTTTAGTACTCTGTAATTTTAGGTATAAATGAAACTAATCGTTCGTTTTAAAGACGGACAAGATGGTTTTAGTACTCTGTAATTTTAGGTATAAATGAAACTTAAAATACTCACATTCATATTGTACATATGTTTTAGTACTCTGTAATTTTAGGTATAAATGAAACTGAAACGGGAAAAATTGATGCAGGGTTTACGTTTTAGTACTCTGTAATTTTAGGTATAAATGAAACTAGTGTTACGTAAACGCCAACCGTTATTTAAGTTTTAGTACTCTGTAATTTTAGGTATAAATGAAACATGCGACTGTTAAACTATTTACAAATTGGCGTTTTAGTACTCTGTAATTTTAGGTATGAATGAAACACAGTTTAATGTTTGTTTCTATTCTTGCGAGTTTTAGTACTCTGCAATTTTAAATGAATACTAATCACGGATTGTTATAAAATTTGTTTATAATAAAGACAGAGATGTTTTCTAAGATACCTCGTGCTTTTTATTGATTGTATAGTACAAAAAGGCAGAGAAAAATTTGTGAATGTTTTTAACATTTGATATTAAAAAGAGACAAGAATCTTAATTATGTAGTACTGTAAGTTTAGCAAACAAATTAGAACAAATTTTAAAATTGTTCAAGACTCATATAATTCAATATATGAAAAATACAATAATACTAAAATCAATTGACAAGTATTCTTGCTACTGGCAAACGTTGTGACATAAACAATACGGTAGCTTTGTCTATAAAAGTATAAGCTCATTGATGTGAATCTGCTATATACATCAATGAGCTTTTATTTTTAAAGTACTTGTAGAATGAATACACTAAAATTCAGAATTTAATTATTATGTTCAATATTGTTAATTACTTGTTCATATGATGCATTTGAAAGGTTACTATGTGTTGTGGCAATAAATTGTTGTAAAGCATTTTTGAAATCTTGGTTGTTTTCACAAGTATAAACTTGACTATATGGTGTCGCATCGCCATCGATACGCTCTCCATTTTGTTTCGCACAGTAAATAACCCCAATTGTAGAAACTGGTACATCTACTAAGGATTCAAAATGCGTTTGCAGGTTTTGTGTTGCTTTTTCAGCCATTTCATATGGATCATATTTGTTAAATTGATACGTCACTTCATTCTCATGAATGTTTTCACTAAATGTATAGTGTGTTCTTAATTCTGATTGAAATTGGTTGTGGTATTGGTGGGCAATGTAATGACCGACAATTTGATGAATGTCACTTTCATCTTTTAAAGGTAAGCGTCCCTCAAAGTGATAAAATGTTTTTGCTTTTAAAGCTTTAAGATTCAATAGAATTAAACCAATATTTGTGACTACAAGGATATCAAACTGCGAAATAAAAGGATATATCGTATTCTTAGGTGCAATTTGACTTGTAGTAAATATACGATAATGGCGGATTTTCTCATCATCAACAAGTGCATCCAAATCTTGAGTTAATGTCTGTTTGGCGCGGCGCAAGTCGAGATGGTATTCACTTGAATCTTTTTCTTTAGTTTGGAATTGATATTTTTCTTGCTTCATTTTAGAAATTTTATTTAATAGCTGACTCTTTGTATAAAGCTCAACTTCTAATTTATTTTGATAAAATTTAACACGCAATATACTGAGCAAGACAATAATAAATAAGGCAGATATGATAACCCAAATCATAATTGACATGGCATTTATCCTCCTTTCATAACCTTGTTGTAATGAGATATAAGTTAATATTTATCTTATGTTAATTTTAAATGAATGTCTAATTTCATGCATGTGTAAAGTGAAAATATTTTTGAATAATAAAAAGACAGATACCACGGAGAATGATATCTGTTATATCGTACGGTCATTTTGTTGGGGTAGAAGGCCTATTGAAGCACTTCTTTTTGGATTTGATTAAAATCATCTAATAATTGATCCATCTTCTTAGCTTGTTTGTCATCAATAGTAATAAATACTTTTCTTTCATCTTCTGTAGAACGTTCTTTACCAATGATGTCTTTTTCAGTCAACGCCGTTAAAGATTTATGTATCTCCATTAAACTGAAGTCAATCGATTGTTTGACTTTGTGCAAAGAAATACGGCGGCTATTTGTCGTTTTTAAGTGATATAAAAACAAGATGTCGTTTAACTTGAGACCATGTTGCTTTTTTAATTCACTGATAATTTTCTTTCTATTTGATTCATAAAAGAAGATAGCTTCAGTTTCCATTTTAAAATGGTTGTTCATAATTTCACTCCTTTTCTAAATTCTTAATACCCTAAGTCATATTATATTAAAATTTTTATAGTTTTAAAAGAATATTCTTAAGGAAATTCAAAAAAACTGTTTATGTCATTTAAAAGTACACAAAATATCCAATCCATACATGTAAAATTTTAACTGTTATTAAATAGGAATTCAATTATTTTTAAAGCGAAATAGTTATTGTTCAAATGTAGGAGTGATATATTTAATAGCTTACAATGAAATAATATATAATTCAACGTAAAAGTATGAATATTAAAGATTTTTGTTATTAAATTTTCTGAAACTAAACAACTATTACTAGTATTATAATTTAATAATGGATTTGCATTGCCTAAAGATTATAATTATTATACTTAATAAAAAAATATCAAAATAATTGTGACAAAAGTAGCAACAAATGTTTTTTAAAAGGTATGTTGATTGATAAGTATAAGCTTATCTTGTATAATTACTGTCATGTGTAAGCGTTTTCCATGGAGGTGTGAATTAATGGAAGAAAATCAGAAATGTCATGTCAACCAACTGATGTACACATTAATTGAACGCGTTCCGAATGATTTTAAATTTCACGGAGAAGCAGCGACTAATTTATTTTTAAATGATCAATTATGTTTGGAAGATGGGATAGAAATATGTGTTAACAGAATGGATTTGTTGACTGTTTTAAGTGTAATTCCTCAAAATTATCGAATTAAGGGTTTGGATAAACATGGGAAAACGCTGAATTGTGAGAAACATCGTCTACATCAAATCGCATCTGTAGAAGTTTATGAAAATGAAATATTATTACTCAATATAATTGTTTATGATGTATATAATGAAGAGTGGATGTTTCGATTAAATAATAATATTAGAATTCCTGAAAAACAAATATATTATCATTCATTAAAATGGAATGTGGATTATATAAAACCTGAAATAGTTTTAATGTATTTATTACATGAACCTTTAAATCAAAAACAAGTTCAATACTATCGTCACTTAATAGATCGCATGAGTTATTATCAATTTATTACGTTAAAAGTGGCAGTAGGTGAAGATTTATTAAGAAAGGTACTTACAGAAAGAAGTACTTATCGTTAACACCTCATTAGAGAGGGGGGATAAGTACTTCTTCTTTACTTATTTTTGATAACAATGTTGATAGCACGCTTTGACTGCGTCATCGGCATCTTTAGTAGATATACCAAACATCATTGAGATTTCAGATGAACCTTGGTTAATCATTTTTAAGTTGATATTGGCCTGTGCGAGTGCGTCAGTAATTTTATTTGCTGTGCCTACCGCTGCGCTCATCCCTTCACCGACAACCATTAAAATGGCCAAATCATTTTCAACACTTAACTCGTCGATTTCACAACGTTGACGGATTTCTTCTAATACTTTTTGTTCTTTTCCAACGAGTTGTGCTGAACGCATGATAATACTAATATTATCGATTCCAGATGGCATGTGGTCAAATGAAATATGATGTTTAGCCAAAATATCAAGAATATTCACTGTGAAGCCCACTTGTCTGTTCATTAAATATTTTTTTATGTTAATGCTTGTAAAGTTTTTATCACAACTGATACCGGTTACGACATTTTTTCTATCAATTTCTCGATCATGCACAATATAAGTCCCTGGATCATCGGGGCGATTTGTATTTTTAATAACGACAGGTATGCGGTAATGATAAAGAGGTTGTAATGCTTCGTCATGAAAGACGCTAAATCCTGCGTAAGATAATTCTCGCATTTCACGATAGGTGATTTCGTTAATGATTTCTGGTTTTGAAATCACTTTTGGATTTGCACGGTAAATTCCGGAAACATCCGTAAAGTTTTCATACAAATCAGCTTTAACACCTCGAGCAACAATGGCACCAGTAATATCTGAGCCACCGCGAGGGAATGTCACAATATGATTTGTTTCAGAATAGCCAAAAAAGCCAGGAATAATGATTTTTTTATCATAGTTTTTAAGTTGGTTGATTTGATCGTAACTTGATTCAAGAATTTGAGCATTACCCGGATCATCTGTCACAATAATACCCGCTTCTTTTGGTGACAAATACGTCGTTGGAATGCCTTGTTCATTATTATATGCAGCGATAATTTGTGCATTGAAATTTTCTCCTGAAGATTTCAGCGCATCTAATAAACGTGCAGGCTGATCTTTTAATGTAGAAATATGGTGTTCTAATGTTTGATCGATTTCGTTTAGGACGTCTGTTTTGAGTGACAGTCCATCAATAATATCTTGAAAACGTGTTAATATTTCTTCTTTTTTATGTATATAATCTAACCCGTTAACTACTTTTTCGTACAACCTAATGAGAAGATCGGTTGTCTTGATATCATCATCATTCCGTTTACCAGGTGCAGAAACAACAATGATGCGTCTATCATTGTCACTGTTTACAATGTTTAAAACTTTTTTGATTTGTTCAGCAGACGCTACTGAACTTCCCCCAAATTTTGATACTTTCATAAATTTTGACAACCTTTCTTTAATGATGCTTTGCCTATTTAGTTTGATAAAGACTAATGGTAATATAAAGGTATATTTCTAAATTTTTAGAACTTTACAAACTTTGTGAATGAATTTATACTAAACCATATTTACATATATTTCAACTGTACTTGAATAATTTTTGAGAGAATTTAAGCGGAGGGATTTAGATGAAACAACTCAATGTTGCGTTATTAGGATTAGGTACTGTCGGTTCAGGTGTCGTAAAAATCATTGAAGAGAACCATCAACAAATTAAAGATACAATCCAAAAAGATATCCACATTAAACATATTTTGGTCCGAGACACATCAAAAAAACGTCCATTGAACATTTCTCGATATCACTTAACCGAGGATATCAATGACATTTTAAATGACAATGATGTTGATATTATTATTGAAGTAATGGGTGGGATTGAGCCGACTGTGGATTGGTTAAAAGCAGCATTGACTCAAAAGAAACATGTCATTACGGCAAATAAAGATTTATTGGCTGTTCACTTGCGCGTTTTAGAAGACCTAGCACAACAAAATGCAGTGGCGCTTAAATATGAAGCGAGTGTAGCTGGGGGTATACCGATTGTCAATGCAATAAATAATGGATTGAATGCAAATAATATCAGTAAATTCATGGGTGTCTTTAATGGTACTTCGAATTTTATTTTAACTAAAATGACAGAAGAAGGCACACCTTATGAAGATGCTTTAAAAGAAGCGCAAGATTTAGGATTTGCAGAAGCCGATCCAACAGATGATGTTGAGGGAATCGATGCAGCGCGTAAAGTCGTTATTACTTCTTATTTATCATTTAACCAAGTAATTAATTTAAAAGATGTTGAAACAGAAGGGATTAGTGGTGTAACGACCCAAGATATAGATGCTGCAAAAGCTTTAGGCTACAAGATTAAACTTATCGGGAAGGGTGCCTATGTCAACGGTAAAGTGGAAGCATCCGTGAAACCAACTTTAATTGCACATTCACACCAACTTGCAGCGGTTGAAAATGAATACAATGCGATATATGTTATCGGAGACGCTGTAGGCGAAACAATGTTTTATGGAAAAGGTGCCGGCAGTTTAGCAACAGGCTCAGCAGTCGTGAGTGACTTATTAAATGTTGCACTTCAATTTGAGTCTGATCTTCATACATTGCCACCGCATTTTGAATTAAAAACTGATAAAACAAAAGAAATGATGGACGATGGCGAAACAGTAACGATAAAAGAAAAGGAAAGTTATTATTTAGTGATTAATACACCTGAAGTTTCACAAAAGCAAGTCGAAGCGACATTGAAAAGCAAGCTACCTTTTCATAAGTCTCTTCAGATTGAAACGTTATCGTCTAATAGTGTAGCAGCGGTTGTTGTTGGTGTTGATCAACATCCAACAACTTACGTCGAATCAGAAGAAGGCTATCACGTACAAAAAGTATATCCAGTTGAAGGAGTTTGATAAGAATGAAATTATGGAAAGGTCTTGTTGAAGAATATCAATCATTTTTACCAGTCACAGATGATACACCTAAAGTGACATTAAATGAAGGGCATACGCCTTTAATTTATTGCGATACAATTTCAGAAATGTTAGGTGTCGAACTCTATGTCAAATATGAAGGTGCCAATCCTACAGGTTCATTTAAAGATAGAGGTATGGTGATGGCAGTCACTAAAGCCAAGGAACAAGGGCGTAAAATTGTAATTTGCGCATCAACGGGGAATACATCCGCTTCGGCAGCCGCTTATGCAGCAAGAGCAGGTTTAAAAGCAATTGTAGTTATTCCAGAAGGCAAAATTGCATTAGGTAAATTATCACAAGCTGTGATGTATGGTGCAGAAATTGTTTCTATTGAAGGAAACTTTGACGAAGCTTTAGAAATCGTAAAAGAAGTAGCGCAGGACGGTGAAATTGAATTAGTAAACTCTGTCAATCCATACCGTATTGAAGGTCAAAAAACAGGAGCATTTGAAATTGTCGACCAACTTGAAGGACAAGCACCTGATGTTTTAGCGATTCCTGTTGGTAATGCAGGCAATATTACCGCATATTGGAAAGGATTTAAAACTTATCATGATGCAAATCAATCTGGATTACCACAGATGTTTGGCTTTCAAGCAGAAGGCGCTTCACCTATTGTGCAAAATAAAGTAGTGAAAAATCCAGAGACTATCGCAACGGCGATTCGTATTGGTAATCCTGCAAGTTGGGACAAAGCGGTACAAGCTATTGATGAGTCACATGGGCTCATTGATGCTGTCACAGACGAAGAAATTTTAGAAGCTTATCAATTGATGACGTCTAAAGAAGGTATTTTTAGTGAGCCAGCAAGTAATGCATCCATTGCAGGTCTGATTAAATTACATCGTCAAGGTCGACTCAAACAAGGTCAACGTGTTGTTGCGGTATTAACCGGAAATGGTTTAAAAGACCCAGACACTGCGATTGGTTTATTGGAGAACCCAATTCAAGCATTACCAAATAATAAGGAAAGTATTATTCAATATATTAAGGATGCGTTACAATGACAAAAAATAAATTGAGCTTGAAAGTTCCCGCATCGACTGCGAATCTAGGTTGTGGTTTTGATTCAATTGGTATGGCATTAAACAAGTTTTTATATATTGAGGCGCAAATCATTTCAGGCGAAAAATGGCGTTTTGTTCATGAAGGACCGCATTTGGTTGGTTTACCTGAAGATGAGGCGCACTATATGTATCAGATTGCTCAAAAAGTGGCGGATAAGTATCGAGTGACCTTACCTGCTTTAGAAATAAAAATGTTTAGTGATATCCCTTTAGCACGAGGTCTTGGCTCTTCGGCATCTGCACTTGTTGCTGCTTTATACATCGCCAATTATTTTGGAGACATAGAGTTATCTAAGTATGAGCTTTTACAACTTGCCACTAATATTGAAGGCCATCCTGATAATGTCGCACCGACGATTTATGGCGGATTAGTAGTGGGCTATCATAATGTAGAAACACATATCACAAGTGTTGCACATATTGATGTACCAGATGTTGATTTTATTGTCACAATACCAAGTTATGAGTTAGCGACAACAACAGCACGAAAAGTGTTGCCAGAGACATTGACGCATAAAGAAGCGGTGAAATATAGCGCTATTAGCAATACAATGATAAGTGCGTTAATTCAGCATAATTATGTTCTCGCGGGTCAAATGATGGAACAAGATGGCCTGCACGAACCGTTTCGTCAACATCTCATTCAAGATTTTGATCAAATTAAAACAATTGCCCATCGCTATCATGCTTATGCCACTGTTTTATCCGGGGCGGGACCAACTATTTTAACAATGGTAAAAAAAGAAAACAGCGGTCCACTTGTGCGTGCATTACGCAAAGAAGTTAAAAGTTGTCATTCAGAATTAGCAACTGTTAATACAACAGGTGTGGTGAGTGACGTCATTCATCATTATTAAACATGTATCGTGTCGCGTTTGATTTACGTATCAAATAAGATGGAAAGTTGAGATTGAAATATAATACATTTAGTCTAAAAGAGAACTTTAAATATAAGGTGCATAAATGTACTGTTTAAGAGCGCTTTTGTATGAAAGTTTGTACATACTTAGTTATCTTAGCTAGGGAAGGGTGAGACGAATCCAAATCGATTTCTGTCTCACTCTTCTTTATTATCTTCATTGATTCATTTGTACACTATAAAAGGGCTTTATTTGTTGTTACTCAAACGGTTTTATTGTATATGTTCAGAAGACTATTGTAAGATATAAACAAGTTGAAAGGAGATTGTTAGATGAAAATTGAATTAATTGTAATGGATATGGATGATACGTTAATGACTTCTGAAAACCATCTTTCAGAAAAAACAAAATCTTATTTGCTTAATCTACAAAATGAAGGTTATAAACTTGCTTTAGCTTCAGGTCGTCCGACTGAAGGCATGTTACCGACAGCGAAAGAACTTAAAATGGATCAATATGGCAGTTATATAATGAGCTATAACGGTGCTCAAACAACAGACTTAGCCGCTGATGAAATTGTATCGAAAAAAGATATTGAGAAGGAAGAATTTGATAAAATTGTAGATTTTTGTCGAGAACGTCATTTATTTGTTCTTACGTATGATCACGGAAAGATTATCTATGATGGTGAACATGAATATATGAATCGAGAATCTGAACTGACTGGTTTAGAAATGGAAAAAGTAGATGATTTGAAAAGTTACATTCAAAAATCAGTTCCGAAAGTAATGGGTGTTGACTTTGAAGAAAACATTGAAAAAATAATTAAACAATTTGGAAATGAATTTAATAAAGCTATTGACATGACGACAAGCAAACCATTTTTCCTAGAATTCATGAGAAAAAGCGTTTCAAAAGGTGCAGCCATTGAAGCTTTAGCGGAGCGGTTGGATATTGATGTGAATCATATTGTTGCTTTTGGTGATAGTGCCAATGATATAGAAATGTTTAAAACTGCCGGTACTGCAGTTGCAATGGATAACGCATCTGATGAAGTAAAAGAACAAGCAGATATGGTAACCAAAAGTAATGATGAGGATGGAATTCCATACGCGTTGGAGCAACTTATAAACAAATAAGCAATACTCGGACTCGTGAGATTTAATAGATTAAAGTCGTTTGTTGTTTTCATAAAAAAATTTAAAAAGCAACACAAGTCTTTAGATAACGATAAAACACATTGAAGATAAAGTGAAATTCAACTGTTATCGTTGTAACTTGTGTTGTTTTTTTTATGGAACAAATTGATGATGCTATTTTGCAGTATGTGTCCACTCGTGTTTGCCACGATGACGTTTAATATGGGCATACACTTGATCCGCTGTATAGTCTAAGTTCGTATAGACCGTAATTGTGAATGCAGATTGATTCGCTTCAAACTCAGAGTCTAAATATAATTCTTTTAAATGTTGAAATAAATTGTTCATCTGATCATGGGTTAAGCTACTATATTCTCTTAATGTGCGTTTTGCTAACTGCCCATTTTTATTTTCTAAAGCTTGAACGACGATGACAAAACGTTCATCCGGCTTTAAAACATCATCGAAAAGGTTTGTTTGACCGACCATACAATAACCACCTTTACAATTTATTAACTTAATTATACATTATTTACCGATTTATAGTAAATGGGAGATAAATAAGTTTTCACATCAATATAGGGCAGTTAAAAGAGATAGTGGGATAAAAAGAAACATGGAGCGTGACTTTTTAAGTCTCACTCCATGATAGTGTATGATGACTACTGAAAATAGTCATCGTGTATAGGTTGTAATACAAAAAAGTGATTAAAGTGATATTTACGATTCACGATAGGACTCATGCTCACTTAAATCTATTTCTTCAAGAGGAATCACTTTTGTTTTATTGATTGCTTTGTGTACGAAATAAACAACAATTAGCACAATAATAGGTAAAAAGCTTTGAAGTAATTTAGAAACTTCAAAATGAACAATAGCTTCTGCTGAGCTACCAAATATTAAGAACAACAAGATTGCAATAACGATAATAGGTCCCACAGGGAAGAATGGTGCTTTATATGCAAGTAGTTGATCAATATTTTTATTTTGTTTCTTAATTGCACGTCTCATTCGGATTTGTGCAATTAAACTTGAGCCCCATACAAATGTGACAAGTGCACCAATAATATTTAGCAACCCAATGACGCTTTTTGGATTGTAGTTGGCATAGAGAGTAACAATCGCAATAAAAACAAAAGTTGTAAATAAAGCATTTAAAGGTAATTTTGAGCGATGATGAATTTTGCCTAAAAATTGAGGTGCTTGCCCATGTTGACTTAATGAATAAAGCATACGACTTGTAGTAAAAACACCAGAGTTAGCTGCTGAAAGTAATGAAGTTAAAATGACCGCATTAATGACAGAAGCAGCAAAAGCAATACCTACTTTGTCGAATACAATAGTAAATGGACTTTGTGCAATTGACCCATTTTCGTTGAGTAATGTAGGATCAGTATAAGCTAAAATGGATGAAATGACAGCGATGGATAACACATAAAACAGTAAAATTCGCCAGAACACTTGTTTAATCGCTTTAGGCATAGATTCTCTCGGATTGTCAGATTCCCCTGCAGTTACCGCAACAACTTCAGTACCACCAACTGAAAATCCAGCAATTAACAGCACGCTTAAAAATCCTGAAATGCCTCCTACGAACGGTGCTTCTCCAACCGTAAAGTTTTTAAGACCATAGTAATGCCCACCTAGAATACCAAAAATCATTAAAATACCGAGTATTATGAAAATAATAATTGTAATGACTTTGATTAATGAGAGCCAAAACTCAGCTTCTCCAAAAGCTTTTACAGTGAATACATTAACTAAGAATAGTAATGTTAGAAAAAGCAAACTCCAAACAAGAGGTGAGAAGAAATGAAAGGTATCCCAATAACTAATTACATTAGATGCGACGATGACATCTACGCTTGTAACCAACGACCAGATAGTCCAATAAAGCCATCCCATCGTGAAACCAAGTGACGGATCAACAAAACGTGTTGCATAACTACTAAAAGCACCTGACACTGGATAAAATGTTGCCATTTCCCCGATTGATGACATTAAAAAGTACAACATAATACCTATAATTATGTACGCGAGAATGGCACCTCCTGGGCCAGCTTGTGCGATAACGCCACCGGTTGCTACAAACAATCCTGTTCCGATAGCGCCCCCAATGGCAATCATTGTGATATGCCTTGATTGGAGGGTTCTACTCAAATTCTTTTCTTCCATAAACAATTTCTCCTCATAATTTAGATTTTCATTTATTTTACTTCTAAAATAGTATAGTTTCAATAGGAATTTAAGACTTTAAAGTGATAAAAAATAAGGTTTTTAGAGATATACGTTCAGAGTGGCATATGACAAATAGCATGGATGGCGTTAAAGTTACGATTCAGTTTTACTTTTACAAAATTAAATATAGTAAATGAACATTTCATTCAATGGTTTAAATAAAATATGAGGAGCCTCAAAATTTAAAATGGTATGTATTACAAAATAAATGCATTATGAAGATAATTTGAAGTGACTCAATTGACTTAAGTAAGCCTTTAAGGCGCATAAAAAAAGTCAAATTACGTATTCACGTGTGTAACGTAATTTGACTGGTGTCGTATTTTAAATAAAAGATAGGTATCCTGCTCTACTATCAAACGAGCCTAGGACATAAATAATTCAACTCAAAATTAATAATCAAATCGTTTAAATATAGAATTCTCAATGAATGTCTAATTGCCTCGAAAATATGACAAGGCAATGACACTTGTGATTTAAGTTAAAGAAATGATAGATTCATTTTCTTTTATACTTTATAATCGTAGTGTTATGATATAAGCACTACGATTATTTAGTTTCTCTGTGTAAAGTATGTTTGTTTAATCTTGGGCAGTATTTCATCATTTCAATACGCTCAGGATTAGTTCGTTTGTTTTTAGTTGTGATATAGTTACGATCACCACATTCAGTACATGCTAAAGTAACGTTTACGCGCATGGGTAGGACCTCCTTTTCAAATTGAAACTATTACGATTTAATATTTTAGCATGTCACTCCATTTTTGCCAACTCTTTTTTACTTTTTTATATTTTAAAGGCTTGCGAATAGGGAAAAGAATGTGCTATGATGTAAAACGTAATAATTACGATTCAAAGGAGTTGTTCATATAAATGGCTAAGAAGTCTAAAATAGCTAAAGAGAAAAAAAGAGAAGAAATGGTCGCTAAATATGCTGAAATTAGAAGAGAATTAAAAGCAAAAGGTGACTATGAAGGTCTTAAAAAATTACCTAGAGACGCATCACCTACACGTTTAACTCGTAGATGTAAAGTTACAGGTCGTCCTCGAGGTGTTATGCGTAAATTTGAAATGTCTCGTATCGCATTTAGAGAACATGCACACAAAGGACAAATCCCTGGTGTTAAAAAATCAAGCTGGTAAAACCGATCTCCCTTTATTTACTTTGTTTCCTAAAGATAGTATATTATCATAGGAATAAATATATAAAGGGGCTTTTTTTATGAAAATTTTTGATTATGAAGATATACAACTCATCCCTAACAAAAGTGTAGTTAAAAGTCGTTCAGAAATCGATACTTCCATTCAATTTGGACCGAAGCGTTTTAAATTACCTGTTGTCCCAGCAAATATGCAAACCGTGATGAATGAATCATTGGCAGAGTGGTTTGCTCAAAATGATTACTTTTATATCATGCATAGATTTGATGAAGCAGCACGCCTGCCATTCGTTAAATCTATGCATGAAAAAGGATACTTTGCATCAATCTCAGTAGGTGTAAAACAAGGTGAATTTGATTTTATCAATCAATTAAAAGCAGAAGGTCTTTCTCCTGAGTATATTACAATCGATATTGCACACGGTCATTCAGATCAAGTTATTGAAATGATTCAGCATATTAAAAAACAATTGCCGAATGTATTTGTTATCGCAGGGAATGTGGGTACCCCTGAAGGTGTAAGAGAACTTGAAAATGCAGGTGCAGATGCTACAAAAGTAGGTATCGGTCCAGGTCGCGTGTGTATTACTAAAATTAAAACTGGTTTTGGTACGGGTGGATGGCAACTTGCAGCAGTGAATCACTGTAGTAAAGCAGCGCGTAAACCGATTATTGCAGATGGTGGTATTCGTACACATGGTGATATCGCCAAATCAATCCGTTTTGGTGCTTCAATGGTAATGATAGGGTCATTATTTGCTGCCCATGAAGAATCACCAGGGGAAACGGTTGAAATAGACGGTAAAACATACAAGGAATACTTTGGTAGTGCATCAGAATTTCAAAAAGGTGAACGTAAAAATGTTGAGGGTAAAAAAATGTTTGTCGAACATAAAGGTGCATTAAAAGATACCCTCACTGAAATGAAAGAAGACTTACAAAGTTCAATTTCATATGCAGGTGGAAAAGACATTGATGCGCTTAGAAAGGTAGACTACGTCATCGTTCGCAATTCTATTTTTAATGGTGACAGAGATTAAAGGAGCTGTTGATTATCCGTAAATTCCTTTTGTTTTTTCTTTTAGGATTGCTAATTATTCTTTTTGTCCCAATTCAACCGAGTACAGTAATATCTGATTTTGTAAAGCCAGCTAATGAAAAAATTGATCAACTCGTCGATGGCAAAACAAATGAAACCACGTTAAAAACACCAGAACAGCAAGTTTTTGCGATGAGAAATATTCAAATGAATATGACCAAAAAGCAAGTTGATGCAAAACTCGGGCAACCAGTTTCCAAAATAGGCAACGAATACGGTACGCGCTGGTATGTTTATCATCATGATTTTAATGAGTTTGTCATGGTCAGTTTTATCAATGATAAAGTACACGGGTTGTATACGAATCAAAATATGATTACTTCTAAAAATGGGATTAAATATGGAAGCCCTAAAGATTTTGTCCGTGAAAAACTAGGAACACCTGTAGATGAAATTAAAAAAGGTCATACCATTTATAAAAAAGAACAACAAGATTATGATATTTTTGATAAAGATGGTATCTACACGACTGTTTTCTATGATAAATATGACAACCATCAACTCATGGGGTTGATGCAAATCAGTCATACGATGGAATATAAATTAAATGCGCAGTACGCTGCCCCTTCAAAATTTTTGAGTGATAGTTTTGAAAAAGGTGATTATAACTTGTTAAATGCTACAAGAGTTCAAAAAGGCTTAAAGCCATTAGCTTATTCTGATTCTCTTGCGCAAACAGCTAGAAAACATAGTACTGATATGGCAAAAAATCATTACTTTGATCATAATGATTTAAGCGGTAAAACACCATTTGATCGTATTAAAGCTGATGGTCATCAATATCAAGTTGCTGCGGAAAACTTAGCATATGGTCAAACGAGTCCTATATATGCCCATCATGGATTAATGAATTCTAAAGGACATCGAAAAAATATATTAAATAGAAGTGTGAAAACAATAGGTATTGGTGTTGATTTTAATTCAGAGCGCCAACCGTTTTTCACCGAAAATTATATCGGGTAATGTTTGATGCTGAGATAAAGGGGAATAGCTTCTTTGGAAGTGATTAACAGTGAATATGATTTGGAAAAATGAAATTAATCAACAAAATAATCCCCCTTTAAATCAATCGGAAGATATTTTAGATCGTATTAAAAAATTACTCAATAAAAAATAAAAAAATAAAGCAAGCGACTAGTGAATGTGCTTCATTAAGTCGCTTGCTTTTTTTAGAAGGAGTGATCAAATGCCATTTTTACATTTCTCTGAATAAGCCAATAACTTTTCCGAGTACAGTGACATTATCTAAATAAATAGGTTCTAAACTACTGTTTTCTGGTTGAAGACGGTATCTATTTTTTTCTTTATAAAATCTTTTTACTGTAGCCTCATCTTCATCAGTCATAGCTACAATGATGTCGCCATTTTCAGCGATTGATTGGCTTCTAACAATAACTTTATCTCCGTCTAAAATACCAGCTTCAATCATACTCTCTCCGATAACATTTAGGATGAATATTTGGCCATTATGTGTTGAAGTGAAATGTTCTGGTAATGGATAGTATTCTTCAACGTTCTCAATAGCAGATATAGGTGTCCCTGCTGTGACCTTACCAATGACAGGCACATAGATAGTTTCTTCCATATTGACAGGTTCTCCCATGAGTTCATTCACAATTTCTATGGCACGAGGCTTAGTTGGATCTCGTCGAATATACCCTTTTTCTTCTAATCTAGATAAATGACCGTGCACAGTTGAGCTAGAAGCTAAACCAACTGCTTCACCGATTTCTCGAACACTCGGTGGATACCCTTTTGTTTGCACGACATGCTTTATAAATTCAAATATTTCGCTTTGTCTCTTTGTGAGTTCTCTCATTTCGCACACTCCTTCTTCGTTTGGTTTGAGGTTAGTATAACATATTGATGAAATAATCACAAACGTTTGTTCGTTTTGGTGTTGACATAGAACATTCGTTCTGTTAGAGTGTTAATACAAACAAACGTTCTAGGAGTGATAGTAATGATTCATGTTAAAATTTCAGAAATATACCTGTTTTTAACGGTATTTATCATATCTATACTACTTTTCTTTACATTCTTTGTATTAGCAAGCGATAGCAGTCATACAGAACAAACGTACGAAATGACAGATCACCAATTGAAAACAAACCAAACAGAAAAAGTTCAAAAACACGAACACATCGATACGAATCAGCCAGCGATTGCGACAACACTTGGCCGTTAATCAAAATCAACTTTTTCTGCGTACGAAATACTTTCAATCTCCATTTTTACTTCCAATTTTTTCCAATTAGATATCCCATATATTATGACACTTCGAAGTTTTCAGTCTCATTTGAACCTCGAGTCAAAATATGCTCGAGGTCAATTAGACTTGTAGACGAACTCTTGATAAGTTCAATAAATGTAAAAGACAACCTCTTTTTGAATTAGGCATTTTAATTTTTTAATAAATTGTTTCTTTCTATATGCCTATTTTCCACAAGATAAGAAAGTTTCGGCTAAAAAACGGACGCTATTCCACTTTAATTGTAATACAAGTTTAAGCGTTTGGTTTTATCCATTATATCTGTTATATTTTTGTAAAGAAAATGACGGAGGGAATTGATGATGTTTACTCAAGAAAAATTGAATCGAATCAATGAATTAGCTAATAAGAAAAAGCAAGAGGGCTTAACAGAAAGTGAAGCAAAAGAGCAATCACAATTAAGAAGTGAGTACTTAGAGATGTTTAGAAGTAGCTTCAAAAGCCAAATAGAGAACACTAAGGTCATTGATCCAGAGGGTAATGATGTTACACCTGAAAAACTTAAAGAAATCCAAAAGAAAAATCATTTACGTCACTAATTTAAAATTAGGCTTATATTTGGTGATTGGCGTGCTGATTTATTAGGCTTTATACTACCATTTCGGTTATAATGAAAATATGATGAGCATTCGAAAGGAAGGAAGTAATAATATGACAGAAACAAAAGATCAACTTGCGATTAATACATTACGTGGTTTAAGTATTGACGCCATCGAAAAAGCGAATTCAGGACACCCTGGATTACCAATGGGCGCAGCACCAATGGCTTATACTTTATGGACACGTCATTTGAATTTCAACCCTAATTCAAATGAATATTTCAACAGAGACCGTTTCATTTTATCAGCGGGTCATGGTTCAGCATTATTATACAGTTTGCTACATGTTTCAGGAAGCTTAGAATTAGAAGAGCTTAAACAATTCAGACAATGGGGTTCTAAAACACCGGGACATCCAGAATATCACCATACTAAAGGTGTAGAAATTACGACTGGTCCCCTAGGGCAAGGTTTTGCAATGTCTGTAGGTATGGCAATGGCTGAGAAACATTTGGCGGCTAAATTTAATAAAGATATCGAAGTAGTCAACCACTACACGTATGTTTTAGCTTCTGACGGAGATTTGATGGAAGGTATTTCTCATGAAGCGGCATCATTAGCAGGACATTTAAAACTAGATAAACTCATTACGCTTTATGATTCTAATAACATTTCTTTAGATGGTGAGACAAATAAATCATTTTCTGAAGATATTAAAAAACGTTTTGAGGCATATGGTTGGAACCATATACTTGTTAAAGATGGTAATGACGTAGAGGCTATCGACAAAGCCATTTCTGAAGCTAAACAACAAAATGGTCCGACAATCATTGAAGTTAAAACAATTATTGGTGAAGGTTCACCAAATAAATCAAATAGCAATTCTGTTCATGGTGCACCTTTAGGCGAAGAAGAACGTAAGCTTACATTTGAAAACTATCAATTAGACAGTTCTAAATATTTCCATGTTGACGAAGAAGTTTATGAAATTTTCAATTCAACAATGATTAAACGTGCCAATGAAAATGAAGATGAATGGAATAAAAAAGTTGAAGTCTACAGTCAACAATATCCTGAATTATACAAAGAGTTTAAAGACGCTTTAGAAGGCCGTTTACCTGAAGGTTATGAAGCTGAACTTCCAAAATTCGAATTAGGTCATAAAGGCGCTTCACGTGCAGATTCTGGAGATGTAATTCAAGCATTAAGTAAAGCTGTTCCAACATTATTTGGTGGTTCTGCTGACTTAGCTTCTTCAAATAAATCAAATGTAAAAGAAGAAACAGACTTCTCAGCTGAAAATGGCGAAGGTAAAAACGTATGGTTCGGTGTGCGTGAATTTGCGATGGCTGCTGCCGTTAATGGTATGGCTGCACATGGTGGTTTACATCCATACGGTGCAACATTCTTTGTATTTAGTGATTATTTAAAACCTGCTTTACGTTTAGCAGCAATAATGGGACTTCGTTCTACGTTTGTGTTTACACACGATTCAATCGCTGTTGGTGAAGATGGTCCTACACATGAACCAATCGAACAATTGGCAGGCTTAAGAGCAATTCCAAATCTTAACGTGATTCGTCCAGCTGATGGTAATGAAACACGTGTTGCTTGGAAAGTTGCTGTTGAATCAAACGGTATCCCAACTGCTTTAGTATTAACACGTCAAGGTTTACCAGTGTTAGATGTAGAAGAATCTGTAGTAGAAGAAGGCGTTAGAAAAGGTGCATATGTCGTTTATGAAAGTGAAAAAGCGCCTGAGTATGTTTTATTAGCTTCTGGTTCTGAAGTAAGTTTAACAGTTGAAGTTGCAAAAGCACTTGAAGAACAAGGTAAAGGTGTTCGTGTTGTTTCAATGCCAAACTGGAATGCATTTGCAGCGCAATCAAAAGCGTACCAAGACGAAATTTTATTACCACAAGTAGGAAAACGTGTTGCTGTTGAAATGGCATCATCACTCGGTTGGCATAAATATGTAGGTATGCATGGTCTTGTTGTAGGTATTGATCGTTACGGCGCAAGTGCACCTGGCGACTTAGTTGTCGAAAAATATGGTTTTACAAAAGAAAACATATTATCTGAAATTGAAAAGTTATAATTGATGATCGCATTTAAAAGTCGAGCTTGAATTGTTCAAAATTGAGCTCGGCTTTTCTTTTAGTTATTCATATAAGTTTGCTTTCATATCTTGAAAAGAATACATAATTTTAGTAAAATGCAAAAGGATACAGAAAGTGGGTGAAACTATGGCTACATGGTTAGCAATTTTATTAATTGTTATTGCACTTATCGGTGGATTAGTGGGGGGCTTTTTCTTAGCACGTAAATATATGATGGACTATTTAAAAAAGAACCCACCTATTAATGAAGAAATGTTGCGCATGATGATGATGCAAATGGGTCAAAAACCATCTCAAAAGAAAATTAATCAAATGATGACAATGATGAATAAAAACATGGACAAAAAAATGTAATGTCCATGATGTTGATAATAGCAAAGAGAAGTACGGTAATAAAAATCGTACTAAACTTTGCTATTTTTTTAAGTTAAAATAAAGAAGGACTTTAAGCGCATAGCCATACCAGACATTTGGTTTTATTTTAAGACAAGTGGCTTCCACTCTATTAACTGAAAGAGGTAGGGTCTATGTTATACCAAATTGAGTAATGGTGTACGTCCAGTTTATTCATATAGAAAGATTTTAAAATAAATGTGATCAAACTGTGGTTTAGTTTATTTTAATGGATAAGAGGAGGTGTGACATATATGATAGGTATCATACTCATTATTGTTATATCAACGATCGTGACCATTTATTTGGGGATAACAAAAGATGTGAATATTATCGCTTCAGTTGATGCGCAAAAGGTGCCTGCGCATTTAAAAACTAAATTGATTTATTTGTTTATAGTAATGTTATGGTTGACTAGTTTAAGTCTTATATTGACAATTGCTTTAATCGAAACACATCTTTTTATTAGTCTTATTTTGTTCGTGATAAGTTTATTATTGATGGTCTCTTTTTACATATATTATTATAAGATAAGTCAGTAGTTTCAATAAAAGGCATTGATAGACGTGTGTATAAGATGAGTTATGAAAAAGCACATGTTTAGAAGTGAAACCTTAAATAATGCGTCGAAGTAAGAAAATTAACGAATTTAAATGTCATGTGCTATACTATTGAGTATCGAATGAGAAATGAGGAGGATCAACATTGACGTATTTAGTATTATCGATTCTTATTGCATTTGTCATGGGGGCAGCGGTCATTGTAATTAGAATGAAAGCGCAAAAATATCCAGTGAATGAAAAGAAAATTCTTTTACCTCCTTTTTTTATGGCAACAGGTGCATTAATGTACGTCGTTCCCTATTTTAGACTTTCTAATTTTGAAATATTAGAGTCAGTTGTATTAGGTGTGATTTTTTCGAGTGTACTCATTATGACATCACACTTTGAAACAAAAGGGAGTCAAATCTATTTAAAAAAATCTAAAGCTTTCCCGCTTGTGCTCATCACGCTTCTATTAGTGAGAACAGTATTAAAAGTGTTTATAGGCAGTAATATTGATCCGGGTGAGTTAGCAGGTATGTTCTTTTTATTAGCTTTTAGTATGTTATTGCCATGGCGCCTTGCGATGTTACGTCGCTATCGCAAAATTAAGCACCAACTTGTACAATAAAGAGCATGTCATTAAAATGAAAAGTTTCATTTATGTATAGTAAGTGTCGTTTGTTTTAATAAAAAATGCTTGAAGTTTAGCGATATATTCATGCATCGTTGAATCGCTATTATTTATAAACTAACCGTCGTGGATTGAGTTGAATGTTTCAGCCTCAATCCATTTTTTAATCATAATCAATATGCTGGAGTGGGATAATGAAATCTATTGATATCGATCTCATTCTTTTTTTAGGTTTATTGAGTTAAAGCGAGTACATTGATATCATCGTTAAATGATGAAATGATAAATTAGAATTGGACGCTTGAAATCCAATAAAAACACCTATACAATAATAACGAACGTTTGTTCTGAGGTGATGAATATGAAAATAATACATACCGCGGATTGGCATTTAGGAAAAGTATTAAATGGCCATTCATTTTTGGAAGATCAACAGTATATTGTAGATCAATTGATAGAAGTGCTTATAAAAGAAAAACCAGATTTACTTGTTATAGCTGGTGATATCTATGATACAACATACCCTAATAAGTATGTGATTAGACTAATGGAAAATACTATCGCAAAGATAAATCTAGATTTACGAATTCCTATTGTCATGATTAATGGCAACCATGATGGTAAAGAGCGTCTACGTTATGGCGCCTCATGGTTTCAGCACAATCAACTCTACATTGCTACAGAATTAGAGCAGTGCTTAACGCCCTACATATTTGATGATGTTGCACTTTACACTATGCCTTTTTTTACTGTATCGGAAGCGCGTGAATTTCTGAATGAACCGATTGAAACATATGAGCAAGCTGTTAAGAAATTGATTGCACGTATTCAACCACATCTAGACCAAAATAAGACGAATATTTTAGTGGGACATTTCACTTTAAATGGTGCGCCCAAAAGTGATTCAGAACGTGAAATAACTGTAGGTACTATTGAAGCGGTATCGCCCCAATTTTTAAATGATTTTGATGCCGTAATGTTAGGTCATATTCATCATCCGTTTGCGACGCCATTTAAGCATATCGTCTATAGTGGTTCAATTTTGCAATATTCTTTTTCGGAAGCTGGCCAGGCAAAAGGGATTCGAATCTTTGACGTACAGCC
Source organism: Staphylococcus coagulans (assembly GCF_022557135.1). Taxonomy (NCBI): domain Bacteria; kingdom Bacillati; phylum Bacillota; class Bacilli; order Caryophanales; family Staphylococcaceae; genus Staphylococcus; species Staphylococcus coagulans. The sequence continues at coordinate 1,534,273 of NZ_CP092966.1, read as the reverse complement.
TCATGAAATAAAACAGTCTTTTGTCCCATTGAAACCTAAGCATGAATTAGAAGTGGTCGAAGCAAGATTTGATGATTTAATGAATGGTGAATTTGAGCGTAAAAGTAACGAAAGTTATTTTCACTTTATTGTTGAACAACTCAGTCATGTAAAGGATCCAATGCAAAAGTTAAAACAAATTTATCCCAACACTTTATCATTAACCCAACAAGTACAGACTTCCCAATACACATCTAAAGCTTTAAAAGATGTAAAAAAAATGCATCCAATAGATATTGTAGAGAAGTTCTATAGTGAAATGACGACTGAGAAGTTATCGGAATTGCAAAAAGAAAATGTAATGGCATTGTTAGAAAAGATAAAAGGGGAGGAATAAAAGATGAAACCGATACGCCTTCATCTTAAAAATTTTGGTCCTTTTTTAGATGAAACCATTGATTTTTCAAATATACAATCGAATCAACTCTTCTTAATTAGCGGAAAAACGGGTTCAGGTAAGACGATGATATTTGATGGAATGGTTTATGCGCTATATGGACGTGCGTCTACTGAAAAAAGAGAAGTGAAACATTTGAGAAGTCACTTTGCGCAACCTAAAGAACCTTTAACGGTTACCTTTGAATTTGAAATCAACGGTGGTCGTTATAAGGTCGTTCGAGAAGCTTCATTTTTGAAGCCGGGAAATAAAAATGAGACAAAACCTAAACTTGAAGTTTACCATTTAAATGGTGAGGTTTTTGAGCTGGTTGAAAGTACAATTCAAGCAGGAGACCAATTTATTTTAAATCTTTTAAAGCTTAAGCAAGATCAATTTAGACAGCTGTTTATCTTGCCACAAGGTGAATTTAAATCCTTTTTAGTTTCAAATAGCACAGATAAGCAAGCGATTTTGAGAACGCTTTTTAATACGCAACTGTATGACGCTCTTAAAAATGAGTTGGTAGGTAAAACTAAAAATATGAAGAATGAAATTGATCAAATCTATACAAAAATCCAAAGCAGTTGGGATGAAATGTATACATTAGATGACGCTGAATTGGTAGCGCAAAAACAATTGAAAAGTGAACAATATGAATTGATTCTTAATGCATTGCCGGTGTTTCAACGTATAGGACAACAACAGGTTGACGAAACAGCAGTGGAGAAAAGTAAGCGTGAAGGCGCTTTGAAAAAGATAAATGAAGCGGTTGCACGTGAAGAATCACGTCAACAATTAAAGCAACAAAAAGCGGACTTAGAACACAAATTAAATCAATTAAATGAACAACAACCTCGAATTACAGAGCTAGAAAAGAAATTAAAATTGATAACTGAAAGTCAATTCGCTATCAAAACGTATCAAAATAAGCTTGAATACGAAAAAACACTCAATTCTCAAAAAAGTAAACAGTCTACTTTAACATCAGAATTTGATGCATTGAAAGAGATAGAAGTACAAGATGCAACTTTGCTTGAAAAACATTTAGCTCAACAAGAACGGATAGACCAACAATCACAATTCATCCAAAATACAAGACATTATTTTCAACAAGTCGATCAGCTCAAACAAAAAGAACAGCGTGATCAACAAATTAATGCACAGCATCAGCAAGTAGTAGAAGAAATGGATAAAGCGAACAATGAATTACAACAAATGAGTGAAGAAGATATTGAGAAAAAACCGGATTATGAGAAAAAATCACAGTTACAAAATATGCAAATGACGCTCACTGAACAGCATACGTCACTTATAGAATCTGAAAAGCGTATGCATCTCAAGCTAAAACATGAAGAAAGTCTTGAACAGCTAAACAAACAATATGAAAATTTAACGCATGAAATTGAAGCACAGCGTGCACAGTTGCATACGATTTCAAGTCAAGATCAACACTTACTCGATCATGAAAAAGCGGTCGTTACTTTAAGAACAGTTTTACAAGTTGATGAACCTTGTCCTGTTTGTGGACAAAACGTTTCACATGTCGATTATGGTCCGGAAATCGATGCCATTAAATCATTGCAAAGTGAAAATGTGAAAATTGAAACTCAAATTCGAGAACTCACTGAGCAAAGAATTCATTGCGGAGCGGATATCACGAATACAAAGGAAAGATTAAATGAAATTGGAGAAATTCAATTTAATAAAAATTTATTAAATGAAAATGAAGCACAACTTTTAAATGTTAAAAATGATATAGAAGCGGTTGATCATGAAAATAAACGGATTGAAGCATTACAACAACAAGTTGAACGTATTAATAAGGTATTAGATGAAAATACGCGTCAAAAGCAACTTTTAGAAAAAGAACAACAACATATTCAAGAACAATTAGAAAATTTTCAACAAATAACAGGGTACGATGATATTGTGAAGTTTCAAAACGCATTTGAGCGAATTGATTCTGAAGTTCTAGCCTTTGAGGAGCAAAAACTAGCGTTAACACAACAATTAGAAAATACACAAAATAAAGTGAAAAATCATCATTATGATTTGCGCCTTATTGCACAACAAATCGATGATGTTACAACTCAACTCAATCGACTCGACGATGAGTTGAAAATAGCAATGAAGCAATTAGATATTGCGGATGAAGCGGCATTAATGACCATTTCAAACGAAAGTGAAAATAAATCAGACTATACGTCTGAAGTAGAACAATTTCACCATGAAATACAAGCGCTTCAATTTAAACTTCAAGATGTTACGACTCAAATTTTAAATATTGAACCAAATAATATAGAGACTTTAAAAAAAGAGCAACGAGAAATACAAATACAATATGATTCTGTACAAAAGCGGTTGAATGAATTTGCTTTTCAAGTAGATCAAAATAAGAAGACGATACAACGAATAGAACGGGAGATAGCACATTTAAAGCAGACGGTGTCAGCACAAATTGAGCTCTTTCAACTTGCCGAAATTTTAAATGGAAAAAATGAGCATAATTTAACTTTAGAAAATTATGTACTGATGCATTTTCTAGAACAAATTCTCGTTAAAGCGAATCAAAGATTGTTAAGTATGACAGGACAGCGGTATGAATTGATTAGAAATGAGAAAAAAGGGAGAGGTTTTAGTGGCTTAGAAATTGAAGTCTTTGACTATTATTCAAACCAATCACGTCATATCACCTCATTATCTGGAGGAGAAACATTTCAAGCGTCATTGGCGCTAGCTTTGGGCCTTTGTGAAGTGGTACAAAATGAGCAAGGGGGCATTGCGCTTGATGCAATGTTTATTGACGAAGGTTTCGGTACACTAGACCAAGAAACTTTAGAGACAGCATTAGATACATTAATTCAACTTCAATCGAGTGGACGATTAGTGGGTATTATTTCTCATGTCACAGAATTAAAAAATCGAATTCCTGTTATTTTAGATGTAGTTTCTAAAAATTATCAAAGTACAACTTTATTACGTTACAATGAATAAGTATACGACTTATATTATGAAATTGGTTTAAAATATAAACGACAGACGGTAAGATAGAGCTTCTTTTCTACCTTATCGCCTGTCATTTTTAATGCCCACTTATTTTTGGTTTTGACGTAATAAATCACGGATTTCAGTTAAGAGTACAGTGTTTTCTTCGATAGCTTCTTCCTCTTCTTCTACTTTCGGTTTTACAAGCGTATTTGCAATTTTAACAAAGATAAATAATGCAAAAGCGATGATAATAAAGTCAATAATAGATTGAATAAATATACCATACTTGATACCGAACGCTGCCCAATTTTTAGCGAAATCAACTTCGCCAAATAGTAATCCAATTAAAGGCATAATGATGTTTTCGACTAATGATGACACGATTTTGTTGAAAGCAGCGCCCATTACAACCGCAACGGCTAAATCAAGAACATTACCTTTTAATGCGAACGCTTTAAATTCTTTTAACATGACGTTTTCCCCTCCAAATAAACAAATTTAATGGCACACTGATTATACATTACTCATAAAATATTGCAACATTTAATTAATAAAGAAATTGATATGATTCTTAGTTCGTTGATTATACGATAATGTTTTGTTATTGTATATATGTTGATTGCGCTTTAAAATATTTGTACATTGTTAATATAAAGTGCGTGATTATTTAAAATTTAATATATGAAAGGGAGTATGTTATTTTATGAGTTCTTCAACTCCAGAACCAAATGGTAAGAAGTTTTCTCCGGTATTCCTGATTAGTGCAATTATTGTTTTTGCCATTGTATTAGTCGGTGTATTCATCCCAACGCAGTTTGGTGAATTTACGAATACGATAAAACTTTGGATTACAGATAAACTGGGTTGGTACTATCTTATTTTAACGACGATTATCGTATTCTTCTGTATCTTCTTAATCTTCAGCCCTATAGGGAAATTGAAGTTAGGCCGACCACACGATAAACCGGAATTCAACACAATTTCTTGGTTTGCGATGTTATTCAGCGCGGGAATGGGGATTGGATTAGTCTTTTATGGTGCAGCAGAGCCAATTTCTCATTTTGCGGCACCACCTAACGCTGATCCGAAATCAACGGAAGCATTTACTGAATCATTACGCGCGACGTTCTTTCATTGGGGATTCCATGCATGGGCAGTATATGGTGTTGTCGCACTTGCATTAGCTTATGCGCAATTTAGAAAAGGTGAACCGGGCTTATTATCTAAAACATTACGTCCTATTTTAGGGGATCATGTAGATGGTCTCGTTGGTACGATCATTGATGTTTTAGCCGTATTTGCGACAGTTATTGGGGTAGCTGTTTCTCTAGGTATGGGTGCACTTCAAATCTCAGGTGGTTTACATTACCTATTCGGCACGCCTAACAATATTGTTATGCAATCTATTATCATTGTGGTCGTAACGATTTTATTTATTATGAGTGCTTGGTCCGGTTTAAGTAAAGGAATTCAATACTTAAGTAACTTGAATATCGGTTTAGGGACTTTATTATTGATTGCCGGATTAATTGTAGGACCGACAATCTTAATCTTAAACATGTTTACAAGTTCAACAGGAAGCTTATTAAATTCTTTCTTATTTAACAGTTTTGATGCAGCACCAACAAATCCTCAAAAACGTGAATGGATGACAAATTGGACACTTTACTATTGGGGCTGGTGGCTAAGCTGGAGCCCGTTCGTAGGTGTATTTATTGCACGTGTTTCAAAAGGGCGTTCAATTCGAGAATTTATTTCAGGGGTACTGTTAGTGCCTGTTATTGTAAGTTTCGTTTGGTTTAGTGTGTTTGGCGTTTTAGGTATTGAAACGGCTAAAAAACATACAGAAATTTTCAAAATGTCACCTGAAACACAGCTTTTCGGTGTCTTTCATCATGTGCCATTAGGCATGGTGCTTTCAATCATCGCACTACTTTTAATTGCGTCATTCTTTATTACATCAGCTGACTCAGCAACATTTGTGCTAGGTATGCAGACGACATACGGTTCACTCAATCCAAGTGCTGTTGTTAAAGTGACTTGGGGTGTTGCACAATCACTTATCGCATTTGTGTTATTATTATCTGGCGGAGGCGATGGTGCGGCAGGATTAAATGCGTTGCAAAGTGCAGCGATTATTAGTGCTTTGCCGTTCTCATTGATTGTCATCCTGATGATGATTAGTTTCTATAAAGATGCGAATAAAGAGCGTAAGTTCTTGGGCTTAACATTAACACCTAATAAGCATCGTTTGAAAGAATATGTCGCAAGTTCACAACAAGATTATGAAGAAGAATTAATTTCAAAACGTAAAGCGTTGCGAGATCAAGAAAAATAAATTTATTTAATTAAAAGACAGGTTTCAATTCACTGAAATGAAAATACAGTGAATTGACCTGTCTTTTTTTATTGACCAATACTTGATTGAAAATCATTCTCAATTAATAATATATACTTATTACACCTGATGAAAGTCATAAGTTTTAGTTATAATAACCGATTAGAAAGTCAAAACTTCAAAACCCCAGTTTTAATCATCATTTAGTTGTTTTCATAAAGCGTTAATTATACAATTAAATCAACGGCATATAAAAATATCAGGGGGGATATTCGATGGCTTCAAAATTAAAAGAACAAGCTAAAAAGTCATTTCAATTAAACGGAAAAAACTTAACGTACTATGATTTGAAAACGTTAGAAGAACAAGGACTTACTCAAGTAAGTCGCTTACCATATTCTATTCGTGTATTACTTGAATCAGTATTGCGTCAAGAAGATGGTTTTGTTATTACAGACGAACATATTAAAGCGCTTTCAACATTTGGTAAAGAAAATAGTAAAGGTGAAGTGCCATTCAAACCTTCACGTGTTATTTTACAAGACTTTACAGGTGTACCAGCGGTTGTAGACTTAGCTTCTTTACGTAAAGCAATGGACGATGTCGGTGGAGACTTGTCTAAAATCAACCCAGAAGTTCCAGTAGACCTAGTGATTGACCACTCTGTACAAGTTGATAGTTACGCAAATCCAGAAGCTTTAGAGCGCAACATGAAATTAGAATTCGAACGTAACTATGAGCGTTATCAATTTTTGAACTGGGCTACTAAAGCGTTTAAAAATTATAATGCTGTACCTCCAGCAACAGGGATTGTACATCAAGTTAACTTGGAATATTTAGCTAATGTTGTTCATGTACGTGAAGAAAATGGGGAAGACGTTGCATTTCCAGATACATTAGTGGGAACTGACTCACATACTACAATGATTAACGGCCTTGGCGTTTTAGGTTGGGGTGTCGGTGGAATCGAAGCAGAAGCGGGCATGCTCGGTCAGCCATCATACTTCCCAATTCCTGAAGTTATTGGTGTACGTTTATCCAATGAACTGCCTCAAGGTGCAAATGCGACAGACTTAGCATTACGTGTAACAGAGTTATTACGTAAAAAAGGGGTAGTAGGTAAATTTGTTGAATTTTTCGGTCTAGGTGTAGATAAATTACCTTTAGCTGACCGTGCAACAATTGCCAACATGGCTCCAGAATACGGAGCAACTTGTGGTTTCTTCCCTGTTGATGACGAAACGTTAAAATATTTACGTTTAACAGGTCGCTCTGATGAACATATTGAAACAGTTGAAAAGTATTTAAAACAAAATCATCTGTTCTTTGATGTAAATGAAGAGCCAAATTATACAGACGTAGTGGAACTTGATTTATCTACAGTTGAGGCTTCATTGTCGGGTCCAAAACGTCCACAAGATTTAATTTTCTTAAGCGATATGAAAAAAGAGTTCGAAAAATCAGTGACTGCACCTGCAGGTAACCAAGGTCATGGTTTAGATGCATCAGAATTCGATAAAAAGGCAACAATCGAATTTAAAGATGGTTCAACAACTGAAATGACGACGGGCGACATTGCGATTGCAGCGATCACTTCTTGTACAAATACCTCTAACCCTTATGTGATGTTAGGTGCTGGGTTATTAGCTAAAAAAGCAGTTGAAAAAGGACTAGAAGTTCCAGCCTATGTTAAAACTTCTTTAGCACCGGGTTCTAAAGTTGTAACAGGTTATTTGCGGGACTCAGGTTTACAAAGCTATTTAGACAAGCTTGGTTTCAACTTAGTCGGTTATGGCTGTACAACATGTATTGGTAACTCAGGTCCACTATTAGAAGAAATTGAAAAAGCTGTTGCTAAAGAAGATTTATTAGTGACTTCTGTATTATCAGGTAACCGTAACTTTGAAGGACGTATCCATCCACTTGTTAAAGCGAACTATTTAGCTTCGCCACCATTAGTTGTGGCATATGCTTTAGCGGGAACTGTTGATATTGATTTACACAAAGAAGCTTTAGGTCAAGATGCACAAGGAAATGATGTATTCTTGAAAGATATTTGGCCTTCTATTCAAGAAGTAGCAGATGCTGTAGAAAGCGTTGTTACACCAGAATTGTTTAAAGAAGAATATAAGAGTGTTTATGATAACAACGAATTATGGAACCAAATCGATACGACAGATCAACCATTGTATGATTTTGATCCTGAATCAACGTACATTCAAAACCCAACATTCTTCCAAGGATTATCTAAAGAACCAGGTCACATTGAACCATTAAAAGATTTACGTGTCATGGGTAAATTTGGCGATTCGGTTACAACTGACCATATCTCTCCAGCAGGGGCAATTGGTAAAGATACGCCAGCAGGACATTACTTAACAGAAAATGGTGTTTCTCCACGTGACTTTAACTCTTATGGTTCTCGTCGTGGTAACCACGAAGTCATGGTTCGTGGTACATTTGCCAACATTCGTATTAAAAACCAATTAGCACCAGGAACAGAAGGTGGCTTCACAACATATTGGCCAACTGGAGAAGTAATGCCAATATTTGATGCAGCTATGAAATATAAAGAAGATGGCACTGGCCTTGTTGTATTAGCAGGTAACGACTATGGTATGGGCTCATCTCGTGACTGGGCTGCGAAAGGTACAAACTTATTAGGTGTAAAAACAGTTATTGCACAAAGTTATGAGCGTATTCATCGTTCTAACTTAGTCATGATGGGTGTTTTACCATTACAATTTAAGCAAGGTGAATCAGCGGATACGTTAGGTTTAGATGGTAAAGAAACGATTTCAGTTGAAGTTAGCGAATCTGTTCAACCTCGAGATACAGTGAAAGTGACTGCAACGAAAGAAGATGGTTCTACAGTTGAGTTCGAAGCCATTGCACGTTTCGATTCTAATGTAGAAATTGATTACTATCGTCATGGTGGTATTTTACAACTTGTTTTACGTAAAAAATTAGCTTCTTCATAAGGTGATTTAAGCAATTTTAGAAAATGTGATAATTTTATTTTGCTTTAATGAATAGCTAAGAAAATATTATATCAAGTCCGGTCATTTTGATGTACCGGGCTTTCTTTTTTTGAAATGAAGAGGTTAATATCCTTTGTACATCTATTGCAGAATTCATTATAAGTTTCTGGGTTGTTTTTTTATGGTAAAATGAGTGGCATGAGCGCTAAGAGAAAGAAGGTAAAATAATGATCTACGCATTAACTGAAATCGAAGCACGCTATCAAGAGACAGACCAAATGGGTGTGATTTACCATGGTAACTATGCGACATGGTTTGAAGTTGCACGTACAGACTACATACGTAAACTCGGCTTAGACTATGTAGAAATGGAAGAGGCGGGGATTGTTTCTCCTGTAACAGAACTCAATATTAATTATAAAAAGAGTATTGGTTATCCAGAAAAAGTAACAATTAAAACATGGGTATCTAAATTTTCAAAATTACGCTCTCGTTATCAATATGAAGTTTATAATGAAAACGGTGAACTTGCGACTACGGGTTACACAGATAATGTCATTATCACTAAAAATGAAGGCAAACCTGTTCGTTTAGATAGAGCTTTTCCAAATTGGTATGAAGTTTATCATGAAGTTCAGCAAAGAAATGAAGCAGGTGAAGAGTTAGAAGTCACACAAGATTCAACTATTTAAAAACATCAATTTGTTTTTATCATCTCGTTTGTGCATTAGCATATTATGTGTCAAATGAGGTTGTTAAAATTTATAGTAATGATTATTGTTGACTTAATTGTTTCGTCATAGAAATTGTTTCAACGTAATCATCAAAAAAATCGAGGTTAGGAAATTACGATTCCACCTCGATTTTTGTTGTTAATTCAATTATGATTCAATAAGTTCAGCTTCATAGAGTACATCATCATTTTTAATATCTACTTTTATATGATGATCTTCAAAATACCAAACATCTTTTTCTGCTACGATGACATGTATGCCATCAAACTTTTCTTCGTATCCAATTTCATCTATATCACGTGTGTAATCTACATTAAAAGCTGGGCTAAATCCTTGTTTTAATTGGAACTCCCCACCATAGCGAACAAAGAACCGTAACACTTTTCCGTCTTCTGGTAAGTCAAGTTCATCTTTAAACCAAGTAATGGCATCATTCGTAAATTCTATTTTCATATTGAATTCTCCTCCCAGTATAAGGATATGATTTGTTTACCTTATTTTAATGGGTTTTAAACTAAATTCAAATATTAAGTATTACATCCATTTGATTTTAGGTTCAGTGCCTTTAATAATGCGTTTAATATTACTACTATGTCGATAAATGAGTAAAACTGAAACAGCGATGCTCGTTATTAATAATACATAATCACTAATGAAAAATGAGCCGATCACACAGCAAATTGCTGCAATGATACTTGATAATGAAACATATTTTGTTAATTTTAAAATGATAAAGAAAATCAAAGCAAGTATTAATAGTAAAATCGGATTAACAGCGAGTAGGACACCGGCACTTGTCGCTACTGCTTTTCCCCCTCTGAATTTCAAGTAGATAGGGTAAACATGACCGATAATTGCAAAAATTCCTACGAGTAAACCGTGTATTTCCACATTGAATAATGCTGGAAGGAATACAACGATGAACCCTTTAAATATATCAAAAAATGTGACAGCAAACCCAGCTGGTTTACCTAGTACACGGAAACTGTTTGTTGCACCTGTATTGCCGCTCCCATATTCCCTAATATCTTTTTTAAAGAAAATCTTCCCAATTAAATAACCACTTGGAATAGAACCAATTAAATAACTTGCAATGAATAGTAGGGCTATCACCATAAGTATTCACATCCTTTTAGTACCTGCTCTTATTTTAACATAATTTCACAAAGAGTCATGTATTTTTATAGTCGTTTCTGCACATTTAATCAAAAGTCGGACTAAAAAAATGGCAATAAATCCTTGTTTTTTTGACATATTCCCTAATTTCTAAATAGATGACAGGATTGATAAAAATAATATTTATTTTAGTCATGATATAGATTCGCGCTTGCATTTTCAATGATTTTATATAAGAATAGCTATTGTATAGTTTGATGAACGAACGTATGTTTGTAGGAGGGGAATTGAGTGTCTGCAAAGAAAGTTAATAATTACTCGGATGATGCAATTCAAGTACTTGAAGGACTTGAAGCTGTAAGAAAAAGACCGGGGATGTATATAGGATCTACAGATAAGCGTGGTTTACACCATTTAGTATATGAAGTCGTTGATAACTCTGTTGATGAAATTTTAAATGGTTATGGTGACGAAATTAACGTCACAATCAATGCAGATGAAAGTATTACTGTAGCCGATAATGGACGTGGCATGCCAACAGGAACACATCGTTCTGGCAAGCCTACTGTCGAAGTGATATTCACAGTGCTACATGCCGGCGGGAAATTTGGACAAGGTGGTTATAAAACATCTGGTGGCTTGCATGGTGTAGGGGCGTCAGTTGTGAATGCGTTAAGTGAATCGCTCAGCGTTGAAATTCATCGTGACGGAAAAATTTTTGAGCAACACTTCGCCCATGGAGGTGTGCCGCAGACAAAATTAGTTCAAAAAGGCACAACGAAAAAGACAGGAACAAAAGTGACATTCAAACCGGATTCTGAAATCTTTAAAAATGCTACGAGCTTTAATTTTGATACGTTAAGTGAACGTTTGCAAGAATCTGCCTTTTTATTACAAGGATTAAAGATTACATTGGATGATCAACGTAAAGGAAAAGAACGCAGCGAAATTTACCATTATGAAGAAGGGATTAAAGCTTTTGTAAGCTATGTGAATGAAGGCAAAGAAGTCTTACATGATGTGGCTTTATTTCAAGGAACAGCGAATGAAATTGAAGTGGATGTCTCTTTTCAATACAACGATCAATATTCTGAAAGTATTATGAGCTTTGTTAACAACGTCCGTACGAAAGATGGTGGTACACACGAGGTGGGCTTTAAAACAGCTATGACACGTGTGTTTAATGATTATGCGCGACGTATTGGTGATTTAAAAGCAAAAGATAAAAATTTGGAAGGTAATGATATTCGTGAAGGCTTAACTGCGATTATTTCTGTACGAATACCTGAGCATTTATTGCAATTTGAAGGACAGACAAAATCAAAGTTAGGTACGCCCGAAGCAAGAAGTGCGGTTGATGCTGTCGTTTCTGAAAAGTTACCATATTACTTAGAAGAAAAAGGACAATTGTCAAAATCGTTAGTTAAAAAAGCGATTAAGGCACAACAAGCAAGAGAAGCAGCACGTAAAGCGAGAGAAGAAGCGAGAACAGGTAAAAAGAATAAACGTAAAGATACATTATTGTCTGGTAAGTTAACGCCAGCACAGAGTAAAAACACTGAGAAAAATGAACTTTATCTTGTCGAAGGAGATTCTGCAGGGGGCTCTGCTAAACTTGGACGTGATCGTAAATTTCAAGCTATTTTACCTTTGCGAGGTAAAGTTATTAATACAGAAAAAGCCAAGTTAGAAGACATCTTCAAAAACGAAGAAATCAATACGATCATCCATACAATTGGTGCTGGCGTCGGTAATGATTTTAGTTTAGAAGATAGTAATTATAACCGCGTCATTATTATGACTGATGCGGATACGGATGGTGCCCACATACAAGTACTGCTCCTGACATTTTTCTTTAAGTATATGCGACCGCTTGTAGCAGCAGGACGTGTGTATATTGCGTTACCACCGCTTTATAAGTTGGAAAAAGGTAAAGGTAAAAATAAACAGGTCTCATATGCATGGACAGATGAAGAGCTAGAAAAATTACAACAAGAGATGGGTAAAGGTTTTATTTTACAGCGTTATAAAGGTTTAGGTGAGATGAATCCAGACCAGTTGTGGGAAACAACGATGAATCCAGAGACAAGAACGTTGATTCGTGTTCAAATTGATGATGAGGTGCGTTCATCTAAACGTGTTTCAACATTAATGGGTGATAAAGTTGCGCCACGTAGAGATTGGATTGAACGTCATGTTCAATTTGGAATGCAGGAAGATCAAAGCATTTTAGAAAATGATGAGATTCAAGTTTTGTCAGACCAGACAGTTGAAGAGGAGGATGCATAATGAGTGAAATCATCCAAAATTTACCTTTAGAGGATGTTATTGGAGATCGATTCGGTCGTTATAGTAAATACATTATTCAAGAGCGTGCTTTACCTGATGTACGTGACGGATTAAAACCAGTACAGCGACGTATCCTTTATTCGATGTATTCTAACGGCAATACGTATGACAAACATTTTCGAAAAAGTGCTAAAACAGTCGGTGATGTGATAGGTCAATTACATCCACACGGCGATAGATCTGTGTATGATGCTATGGTACGTTTGAGCCAAGACTGGAAATTACGCCATGTATTAGTTGAGATGCATGGGAATAACGGTAGTATTGATAATGACCCGCCTGCAGCGATGCGTTATACTGAAGCGAAATTGAGTCAGCTTTCTGAACAAATCTTGCGTGATATTCATAAAGATACAGTGGATTTTGTTCCGAACTATGATGATACTGAAATGGAGCCTATGGTATTACCGGCACGTTTTCCAAATCTATTGGTCAACGGCTCAACAGGTATTTCTGCAGGTTATGCCACGGATATTCCACCACATAATTTAGCAGAAGTGATTACAGCGACGTTAAAGTATATCGATCATCCTAATATTACAGTGAATCAGTTAATGAAACATATTAAAGGCCCTGATTTTCCTACTGGTGGTATAGTACAAGGGATTGACGGTATTAAAAAAGCTTATGAGACAGGTAAAGGCAAGGTTGTTGTCCGTGCGAAGACTGAAACTGAAACGTTGAGAAATGGACGTCATCAAATTGTTGTTACCGAAATTCCTTATGAAGTGAATAAAAGCAGTCTCGTTAAAAAAATAGATGAGCTTCGTGCTGATAAAAAAGTCGACGGCATCGTTGAAGTACGTGACGAAACGGATCGAAGCGGTCTTCGAATTGCAATCGAACTTAAAAAAGATGTCAATGCGACTTCAGTGTTAAACTTTTTATTTAAAAATACGGACTTACAGGTTGCATATAATTTCAATATGGTTGCCATACGCGAAGGGCGTCCACAATTAATGGGTATTAAATCGATTATCGATAGTTATTTAAACCATCAAATCGAAGTCGTGAGTCGACGTACACGTTATGATTTGAAACATACGGAAGAGAGAATGCATATTGTAGAAGGACTAATGAAAGCTTTATCGATTTTAGATGAAGTGATTGCGTTAATTAGAAATTCAAAAAATAAGCGTGATGCTAAAGATAATTTAGTTGAAAAATACGATTTTACAGAAGCTCAAGCTGAAGCGATTGTGATGTTGCAATTATATCGCCTTACAAATACGGACATTGTGGCACTTCAAGAAGAACATGCAGAGTTAAAAGAAAAAATTGATGCGTTACGCCACATTCTGGATCACCATGATGCATTGTTAAATGTCATTAAAGAAGAACTTACAGCGATTAAAAAGCAATTTAAATCACCACGTCTCTCAGTGATTGAAGAAAAAATAGCAGAAATCAAAATCGACAAAGAAGTCATTGTACCGAGTGAAACTGTCATGTTGAGTATGACGCAAGAAGGCTACATTAAAAGAACATCATTACGTAGTTTCAATGCAAGTGGTAAAGATGAAATCGGATTGAAAGAGCAAGATGGTGTACTTAAAATTTTAGAAGTCAATACGCAAGACAATGCGCTTGTTTTTACAAATAAAGGGCGTTACTTGTTCATTCCTGTTCATAAAATTGCAGATATCAAATGGAAAGATTTAGGACAACATGTTTCTCAGATTGTGCCAATTGATGAGGATGAGCGAGTTATTGATTGCTATGTTGTTTCTGAGTTCGATGATCAAAGTGCCATCATTACAGCGACACGTCAAGGTATGATTAAAAAAAGCTTGCTCTCTGGTTTTAAATCAACACGCACGAATAAACCACTCGTAGCAGCTAAAATTAAAGATGGCGATGAATTGATTTCAGTCATGCATGTGTCAACGAAGATACCTTCGCAATTGTTGACATTTTTAACTTTCAAAGGGATGTCACTCACATATGCACTTGAAGAATTACCTGATACGGGCTTACGTGCTGCAGGTGTTAAGGGAATTAATTTAAAAAATGATGACCATGTTGTAATGGTTAATACCGTTTCACCACAAGACACAATTTTAATTGCAACTCAGCGCGGTTCACTCAAGCGTATCGCTTTCAAAGTCTTACAACAAGCGAAACGTGCACAACGTGGGATTACACTGTTGAAAGAATTAAAAAAACAGCCACATCGTATTGTGTCAGCGCGCGTGTGCCAACCTGATCAAAGTCGCTACAAACTTATTTCTCAAAATGATACTTTTGAAGGCGAAATTAAAGATATTCATTTATCAGAGCAATATACAAACGGTAGCTTCGTTGTCGATACCACAGTATTTGGCGAGATAGAGAATCTATTTGTTGAATAAGCACTAAAAAATTTATAGTCACTGTTATACTTTGATGATAAAATGGGACTAGTTGTTTTAACTTGATTGTTTACATTTTGAAATTAAAAAGTAAAGAGGGATTTGTGTGAGAGATTTTGATAGTTTAATTCCGGGGTGGTTTAAGGCTTTTATTCATGTCGGGAATGATTTGATTTGGTCTCAGTATTTAATTGGTTTACTTTTAACAGCAGGTTTATTTTTCTCAATTAGTTCTAAGTTTGTTCAAATCAGATGGATTCCAGAAATGTTTAGAGCTTTAACTGAAAAATCGGAAACTTTAGACAGTGGTGAAAAAGGTATTTCACCATTCCAGGCTTTTGCAATCAGTGCGGGTTCTCGAGTGGGAACGGGTAATATCGCTGGTGTTGCAACTGCAATCGTATTAGGTGGCCCTGGTGCAGTTTTTTGGATGTGGATTATAGCAATCATAGGTGCAGCGAGTGCATTTATTGAAGCCACTTTAGCACAAGTATATAAAGTGCCAGATAAAGAAGGCGGTTTCCGTGGAGGCCCTGCATATTATATTACTAAAGGACTCAATCAACGTTGGTTAGGTGTTTTGTTTGCGATATTAATTACAATTACATTTGCATTTGTTTTTAATACAGTGCAATCCAATACAATTGCTGAATCGTTAAATACGCAATACAACGTAAGTCCTGTGATTACAGGGATAATTTTAGCAGTCATTACTGCGATTGTTATTTTTGGTGGTGTGCGTAGTATTGCAACATTATCATCATTTATCGTTCCGATTATGGCAATTATTTATATTTTCATGGTATTAATTATTTTATTATTAAACTTTGATCAAATCTTGCCAATGATTTCAACGATTATTAAAAGTGCTTTTGGTATTGATCAAGCAGCAGGTGGTGCTGTCGGATTTGCAGTATTACAGGGTGTTAAACGTGGCCTGTTTTCAAATGAGGCAGGTATGGGTTCAGCACCAAATGCTGCAGCAACAGCTGCAGTCTCACATCCGGTTAAGCAAGGGTTGATTCAATCACTCGGTGTATTTTTTGATACGATTTTAGTTTGTACTGCAACAGCGATTATGATTTTGTTATATACAGGTTTGAGGTTCGGTGAAGGTCAACCACAGGGTGTGGCTGTGACACAATCAGCATTGAACGAGCATTTAGGTAGTGCCGGTGGAATTTTCCTTACAGTAGCGATTACATTATTTGCTTTTTCATCTGTAATTGGTAACTACTATTATGGTCAATCCAATATCGAATTCTTATCGACAAATAAAATGGTACTTTTTGTATTTCGTTGTTTTGTTGTTTTACTTGTATTTGTTGGTGCAGTCGTTAAAACTGAGACAGTTTGGAATACTGCAGACGTCTTTATGGGATTAATGGCAATCGTTAATATCGTGGCGATCATTGGGCTTTCTAATATTGCTTTTGCAGTGATGAAAGATTATCAGAAGCAACGAAAAGCAGGGAAACGCCCGATTTTCAGACCAGAAGAATTAGAAATTAATTTATTTGGTATTGAATGTTGGGGTAACGAAATTCATAAAAATAAAAAACACGATTAGTTTCAATAAGGGCTGAGGCATGAATGTCTACAGCCCTTTATTATCAAAATTTTTAGTGTGGTGTAGATAAAAGCGAAGACGCTATTTTAAAATGGTATCGTATTAATCATTTAAACGTATCTTTTTGTGAATAAGCCATAATTTTGTGCTTTCCATCTTCGGTAATAAGCGGTATGATTTGAATTGGATGTAAGAGGTGAAGACAGTGAATCAATATACAATTAAAAAAGTCCTCAATAATAATGTACTCATTTGCCAACATCAACAATCTGAAGTGATTATCATCGGAAAAGGATTGGGGTTTAATAAAAAGCCAGGCATGACGATTCAGGATCAAGAAACGATTGAGAAAGTTTTCAAATTAGAAAGTAAATCTGAACAAGATCATTATAAAATGTTAATTGCCAACACTGATGAACGAGTGTTGCGTGTTGTCATTGACTCTGTTCAAATGATTATGACGCATTTTGATTTGAGTCATGAAGAATCTTTTGTCGTTTCATTAACAGATCATTTGATTTTTGCATTAAAGCGCATGGAAAATGGGCAATTAATTACTAATCCATTTTTAAGCGAGACAAAATATAGTTATCCTGAAGCCTATCAAATTGCGAAAAAAGTGGTGACGCGAATCAACTTGCAACTGAATATTGATTTTCCGGAAGATGAAGTTGGTTTTATTGCACTTCATATCGCTTCGCAGATCAATGATGTTGAGTTTGGAGAAATGCAAACCGTGCCGAAATTAATTAATAATGCTATTCGAATGATTGAACATGATATGGGGATTGAAATTCCAGAAGCATCTATTCCATATCAACGTTTTGTAAGACATATCCATTTCTTGTTGCAACGGTTGAAAAAAGGTGAAGGCACAACTATTGAATTGAATTTTGAAAATCTATTGAAGGCACAATACCCGTTATGTTACAATATAGCTGTTAAAATAGTTAAAATGATTCAATCACAAATTGATGTTCGCGTCTATGAAGCTGAAGTGGCATACTTAACAATGCATATTCATCAGCTGTCGCTCGCGTCAAAAAAACAAGCATAAAAACGTGTTACTAAGTTAGATTAGGCATGAGTTTAAACATTGTGAACAGCTTTCACATGTCGTTGACTCATGCCTTTTTTTATGTCGTTTGAAGTGTGATGTGTCATAAATATAGGGAGGTTTATGTAGTGAGAAAGAAATTGTTTGGACAATTGCAACGTATTGGTAAAGCGTTAATGTTACCGGTTGCAATTTTACCAGCTGCAGGGTTACTCCTTGCATTTGGTGCAGCATTACAAGGTGATCAGTTACAATCGTATTTACCTTTTATTCAGAACCAAGGTGTTCAAAATGTAGCTGAAATGATGGCTGCGGCGGGGAGTATTATCTTTGATAACTTGCCTATCATTTTTGCGATGGGTGTGGCCATTGGTTTAGCAGGTGGAGATGGTGTAGCTGCCATTGCCGCATTTGTAGGTTTTATTATTTTAAATAAAACGATGGGTGAATTTTTAGGTGTTACACCTGATAAT
Source organism: Staphylococcus coagulans (assembly GCF_022557135.1). Classification (NCBI taxonomy): domain Bacteria; kingdom Bacillati; phylum Bacillota; class Bacilli; order Caryophanales; family Staphylococcaceae; genus Staphylococcus; species Staphylococcus coagulans. The sequence goes on along the minus strand of NZ_CP092966.1, from coordinate 1,515,898 downwards.
GTTAGCGACACTGCAAAAGGTTATGCAAGTGTACTCGGTATTCCGACGCTACAAACAGGGGTTTTTGGTGGTATCATCATCGGTGCGCTTGCGGCTTGGTGTTACAACAAGTTTTATAATATTTCGCTACCATCATACTTAGGATTCTTTGCAGGTAAACGTTTTGTACCTATTATGATGGCGACAACATCGTTTTTATTAGCATTTCCAATGGCATTAATTTGGCCTATTATTCAAACTGGATTAAATGCTTTTAGTGAAGGGCTATTAGACTCGAATACAGGCTTAGCGGTATTCTTATTTGGATTTATTAAACGACTACTAATACCATTTGGTTTACACCATATTTTCCATGCACCATTCTGGTTTGAATTCGGGTCATATACAAACGGTGCAGGTCAAATTTTCCGTGGTGACCAACGTATCTTTATTGAACAAATCCGTGAAGGTGCGAACTTAACAGCAGGTAAGTTTATGCAAGGTGAGTTCCCAGTTATGATGTTCGGTTTACCGGCAGCTGCGTTAGCGATTTATCATACAGCTAAACCGGAGAACAAAAAAGTTGTAGCAGGTTTAATGGGCTCTGCTGCTTTAACATCATTTTTAACAGGTATTACAGAACCACTTGAATTTTCATTCTTATTCGTGGCACCTTTATTATTCTTTATTCATGCTGTATTAGACGGTTTCAGCTTTTTAATTTTATACTTACTTGACTTACATTTAGGTTATACATTCTCTGGTGGATTTATTGATTTCTTATTATTAGGTATTTTACCAAATCAAACGAAATGGTGGCTTGTTATACCAGTCGGCTTAGTGTATGCGGTGATTTACTACTTTGTGTTCCGCTTCCTTATCGTCAAGTTCAATTACAAAACACCTGGACGTGAAGATAAACAAACGAAAGCAACGACAACAGCAACAAGTGATTTACCTTATGAAGTTTTAGAAGCAATGGGTGATAAGGACAACATCAAGCATTTAGATGCATGTATCACGCGACTACGTGTAGAAGTGAATGATAAGTCTAAAGTAGACGTCGCACGTTTGAAAGATTTAGGTGCATCAGGTGTACTCGAAGTCGGTAATAATATGCAAGCGATATTTGGTCCAAAATCAGATCAAATTAAACATGAAATGCAACAAATTATGGACGGTAAAGTGGTCAGAGATCCTGTGACACTTGATGACAGTGATGAAACAGTTGTTGTGGATGGTTCACAATCAGATCTTGAAGTGACACATTCTGGTCTCGTATCTGCACCAATGAATGGTGAAATTGTGCCACTTTCAGAAGTGCCCGATCAAGTCTTTAGTGAGAAAATGATGGGTGAAGGTATTGCGATTCGTCCAAGTGAAGGTGAAATTTATGCACCATTTGATGGTAAAATTCAACTCGTATTCCCAACTAAGCATGCATTAGGCCTCGTTTCAGATAACGGTTTAGAATTGCTTATCCATGTTGGTTTAGATACGGTGAAGTTAAATGGTGAAGGCTTTACTGTTCATGTTGAAGAAGGGCAAGAAATTAAAGCAGGTGATCATTTAATGACTGTTGATTTAGAATTAATTAGAAAATCAGCGAAAAGTGATATTACACCAATCATTGTAACGCAATCTGAAATTAAACATCTTAATTTTACAGATGCGCAAACGGTTCAGCATGGTGACAAAATTTTTGAAATTTAACAGATAAGTTTGGGTTAAGGGTCAAGTTGCATTTGACTTGATGTCATTACTCGAAATTGCATATTAACAGATGCGTTAAGTAGAAATCGCTCTAAGATGGTATTTGATTATAATCATCTTAGAGCTTTTTTATGTTATCCATGTGATTTATTTTTCTATGGAAAATATCGTTCAACAGAAAATCATGTCCCATTATTTGAATTTTTCGGCTTAAGGTCTGAGGAGTATTGGCAATATTAATGGTATAATGGGACGTATTAAGGGCATCGTTTGGGTAAAATTAAATTTAAAGACATGTTTACATATCATTGCGACAAATTCGTATGTTAGTTTGTTATTATAGATTTAAGTTTAAATTTTTGTGGAAAAGCGATAAACTATAACTAATTTCTAAAAGGCTTGGTGAAATCTATGACCAAACAGCAACAAAAAGATCAATTAGAACATCGAAATTTGAATATACATGAAAGTCGCTTTATGAAATTTTTCGGTGGCAAAGACTTAATTTTTGCATTATTGGTATTTATTTTAATTGGGGTTGTTATTTTTATATTTGATCGTGTATCTTATATTTTCCAACCCTTCATCATTATTTTTAATACTATAGCGGCGCCCATTATTATTGCGCTCATCCTATACTATTTGTTTAATCCGATTATCAATTTGATGGAACGTTATAATATTAATCGGTTATGGGGTATTACAATATTATTTCTAGGTATCGTCGGTATTATTACTATTGTTGTTAATTTATTAATACCACTTGTCACGATTCAATTTGAACGCTTAATGCATAATTTTCCAAAGTACATTAGTAAACTCAGTTCTTTTGCCGATAATATGATGCACATTCCATTTTTGTCTGATTATTATTCGCAAATTGAAAAAACACTGCATGGTTTACAAGAAAAAATCCCAAGCTTAGCGGATGGTTTAAGTTCAAAAATACGTGTTTTTGCTGAAACCGTTGTGAATATCACAGTTGTCATTGTGACAGTTCCTTTTGTTCTATTTTTCATGTTAAAAGATGGACATCGCTTTAAAGAATTTTCTAACAGAATTGTCCCGCCAAAGTTTCGTAAAGATGTGCATGATTTATTAGATAAAATGAGTGAACAAGTAGGATCTTACATACAAGGACAAATTATTGTCTCTTTCTGTATAGGGGTTTTATTATTTATCGGTTACTCCATTATCGGCTTAGATTATGCTTTGATTTTGGCAAGTATAGCCGCAGTAACGAGTGTTGTTCCTTACTTAGGACCAACGATTGCGATTTCACCAGCGATTATTATTTCTATTATTACCTCTCCGTTTATGTTGGTAAAATTGATTGTTGTCTGGACTGCAGTTCAATTTATAGAAGGTCATTTTATTTCGCCAAATATTATGGGGAAAACACTTAAAATTCATCCGTTAACGATTATCTTTGTCCTTTTATCTGCAGGTAATCTTTTAGGAATTGTAGGAGTCATTTTAGGTATTCCAACCTATGCGATTATCAAAGTTTTAGTTTCTCACATTTTCTTATTATTCAAGCGTCGTTATAACAAATATTACGCTGATGATGCAGGTGGATACGAGATGCCTGAGGAAGAATATAATAAAGAACAATAAAAGGTAGAGGGATTGAGCAATCATAAAGTGTCTCAATCTCTTTTTCTAAGACATGGATTCACACTTAGAGAAAGGAACAGTTTGTATGATAAAACAAAAACATCACTTGCTTAAATATCTTAAAATTGCATTTATCATTTTTTTAATCACAACGATTACAGTGATTTTAGTCAAAGAACTTGCGGCTATTGATTTTAAGAAAGTCTTCCTATTATTCAATCATATTAGCCCAATGGAAATGATTATTCTCTTCTTATTAGGGGGAAGTTCAGTCATTTTGTTATCACTTTATGACGTGATTTTAACTAGTCGTTTTAAATTAGACCTTTCTCCTTTTAAAGCACTACGCGTCGGCTATATTATCAATGCGTTTAATAATATTATTGGATTCGGTGGTTTTATTGGCGCGAGTGTTCGTATGTGGTTTTATGGAAGTTATACAAATGAGCGTAAAAAACTCGTCCAATTTGTCTCTTATATGTTGACGTCGATGCTGACAGGTTTAAGTTTTTTGTCACTATTAATCGTGACACATGTGTTAGATGTTAGCTTTTTATACCGCACATCGATTTGGTTTACCGTCTTTTTATACGTTATCGCTTTTTTATTACCTGTATTTATCATTATTTCATGGATTTGGCCTATTGATCGTGCGGCACGTTGGTTAGGTTCTATCTTTACACTTGTGTCTAGCTCAGAATGGTTATTAGCAAGTATCGTTCTGTTCTGTGCATTCCAACTTGTAGGTGTGCACGTCTCTTATCCAGTGATTCTCAGTGTCTTTATTGTTGCGGCGATTTCAGGGCTTATTTCATTCATACCGGGTGGTTTCGGTGCATTTGATTTAATTGTTCTGTTAGGTCTACAACATTTAGGTATTGCGGAAGAAAAAGTTGTATTAGGGTTACTTTTATATCGTTTTGCATATTACTTCTTCCCATTATTAATTGCACTTGTGTTAACTGTTTTTGAATTTGGTTCACTTGCGAAAAAATATGTTTCTGAATCAAAATACTTTTTACCAGCAAAAGAGGTTTCAGGCTTTTTAATGTCTTTCCAAAAAGACTTTGTTGCGTTAGTGCCATCGTTTGCGTTGAGTATTCTAGTATTAATGATGAGTTCGATTTTATTTTTTAGTAACTTCTCCATTATATTCGATGCTTTAAATACGAAGCATCATACACTGTTTATTTTATTGTATATTTTAAATGTCAGTGCAAGTTTGATTTTACTGTTGAATTTACGTGGGATTATTGCTAGAAGTAAGCGATCGATATTGTTTGCGATTGTAGCACTCGTAATCTTATTATTATCTAATTTTTACGTCTACGGTGCGACGTTATTATTACTCGTTATCGCTTTAATACTTGCAGCGCTGATCTTTGCTTATCGTAAAGCACGTGTACTTAAACGACCGCTCCGTATTCAAAAATTAACGATTATTTTAGTCATTAGTGCGATTGTCCTTTATTTCAATCAGCTATTAGTGAAGCAATTTTTATACTTAATTGAAGTACAACCGCCTAAAATTGACTTTTTCTTATTACGTTCAACTTTTTGGTTGTCTGTCATTGGTATGACATTAATTGTTGTTGTCATTATTTATCTTTTCGAATGGAATTATCGTCGTCCTCGAGAACATCATGATAAAGAAGTGGCCAGTCAAATTTTGAAACAGTATGGTGGGCATTTATTAAGTCATTTATTATATAGTGGTGATAAGCTTGTATTTGTTAATGAACAACAAACGGCTTTCGTTATGTATCGTTATGACCGAAGTGCCTATATCATTTTAGGTGATCCTGTAGGTTTAGAATCCGATTTCCGTTCGTTGCTGACAGAGTTTTATGAGTATGCCACCTATTTAGGTGGAGACGTCATTTTTTATCAAGTGTCTGAAGATTATTTGACGCTTTATCATGACTTTGGTAACCAATTCTTCAAATTGGGTGAAGAGGCGTTAATCAATGCTACAGACTTTACAGTTGCAGGTAAAAAACGGCGTGGTTTTAGAGCGACATTAAATAAACTTGAATCATTAGGTTATCAATTTGAAATTTTAGAGACGCCGTTAGACGATGAAACGTATGATCGATTGCATCAAATTAGTCGAGAGTGGCTAGGTCAGCAATCAGAGTTTTACTTTTCAGTAGGTCGATTCACGCCTGCTTATATTAACGCAGCGCCAGTTGGGGTGTTGAGAAATGAGGCGGGTCGTATTGATGCCTTTTGTACATTAATGCCTGTTGAAGGTGCAGACACCATTTCCGTCGATTTGATTCGTTGGGATAAATCATTAGGCTTACCTTTCATGGATGCGTTATATTTAAATATGATTTTATGGGCACAATCAGAAGGCTATTCACGTTTTAATATGGGGATGGCGACATTATCCAACGTTGGACAAGTGCCTTATGGTCATATTAGAGAGAAATTTGCAGGTCGCTTTTATGAACACTTTAATGGTTTGTATAGCTTCCAAGGTTTACGTCAATATAAAAGCAAGTTCAATCCAGATTGGGAGTCACGCTTTTTAGTGTATCATCGTGGTCAAAGTGTCTGGGAGAGTCTTATTAAAGTGACAAGAGTGATTCGACGTAAAAAATAATTGTAATTGAAAAATAAAAACACCGACAAAGTCATAAGTACTTTGTCGGTGTTTTGTGGTTTTAAACCAATCATGATGAGTCGGATATAAAAAACTTTTATTCAAATTAGCAATGGTATGCTTATGTTTATTTAATTTGATGTGATTGCGCGTAAGCTTCACGTTCTCTTTCTTGCTGTTCAAAACGTTCGGGGTCCTTTTTATAGAAATCTTGGTGGTATGCTTCAGCTTCATAAAATTCGGAAGCAGGCAGAACTTTAGTGGCGATTGCTTTATCGTGGTCAAAAGTGCCTTCGAGTGAAGTGATATAAGCTTCAGCGACTTCTTTTTGGTCTTCGTTTGTATAAAAAATAGCAGTGCGATATTGTGCACCTCTATCTTGGAACTGTCCACCGTCATCAGTCGGATCAATCACTGAGAAGAAGATTTCTAACAGCTTTTGGTATGAAAAGAGTGCGACATCATACTCGATTTTAACTGTTTCATAGTGACCTGTTTCTCCTGTTTTTACTTGCTGATACGTTGGTTGATCAACGTGGCCTCCCATATAACCTGATGTGACTTGCTCAATGCCCTCGTTTTGGTCAAATGGCTTGGTCATACACCAAAAGCAGCCACCTGCAAAATATGCTGTATTGATATTCATTTAAACACCCTTCCATATAAGAACTTGGTATGACTTTATAGTTTTCACTTGATTTTTAAAATAAATTTATATAACGTTAATATGTATTTATTATAGTACATAGATACATAATTTTGAAGATATAAGGTTGATAAGATGAATGAAAACAATTTAAACCGTAGTACCTCGAATGCTTCTGAGAAAACTTTAAAGCGTAAGAAAAAGAGAAAGATACCTAAATGGCCTTTGTTTATCTTGGCGTTTATCATTCTGCTTTTTGCCTTTGTGATGTATTGTGTTTCTAGTTATAAGTCAGGTCTTGAGGTGGCTAAAAAACATAATCAAGCACCGAAAATACATAAATTTAATGGTGCAATTAAAAATGATGGGAAAGCCACTGTATTAATTTTAGGTGCGGACCGTGAAGACGGCGGTGTGTCTCGTACCGATTCGATTATGGTTGCACAATACGACTATATTAAAAAAGATATGAAGATTGTGTCTATCATGCGTGACATTTATGCGGATATTCCAGGCTATAACAGCTATAAAATTAATGCGGCTTATTCATTAGGTGGACCTGAACTACTGCGCAAGACGTTAAAATCAAACTTAGGTATTGAGCCGGAGTATTATGCAACACTAGACTTTAATGGTTTTGAAGCGATGATTGATGAACTTGAGCCTAAAGGTGTACCAATTCACGTTGAAAAAGATATGTCTGCCAAAATTGGTGTGTCATTGAAAAAGGGCTATCATCGCCTAAACGGGAAAGAGTTACTAGGTTACGCACGTTTTCGTAATGATCCGGAAGGAGATTTTGGACGTGTACGTCGTCAACAACAAGTGATGTCGGCATTGAAACAACAACTCGTACAACCTTCATCTATTATGAAGGCGCCTAAATTAGCGGGTATTATGCGTGGTTATGTCGGTACGAACATGCCAGATTCAGCAATCTATCAAACAGGCTTCAGTTTTATTGTCCGTGGTGATAAAGATATTAAGACGTTAAGTGTGCCTGTTAAAGGAAGCTATGAAAATATTACGACGAATGATGGTGGCTCTGCTTTAGGTATAGATAAAGCTGAAAATAAAAAACGAATTCAAGCATTTTTGAATGATTAAAATGATGTTAAAGCGTTCGGAGCATAAAATCTTTGATAGCTTTGCCTTTATGAACTCGCTTGTTTAGTGGTGAAGTCTCAACTAAATTTGGCTTCAGCTCTTCCCTCAAGTGTCACGTTCATAGTGACAATCATGCCGTAATCATGTAGGTGGAGAGGACCATTTTATGAGATGATGAAAGTATTTTAGAAAATCAAAATCTCATAAATTATAGAGTCCTATCAAAGTGAATGTATTTTCAACAGTGACTTATCTTTTTAAGCATTATAGCGAATAATTACATGTACAATACGAAGTTTTATCGTAAAAAGAGCCTGGGACATAAATCCCAAAATAATAGCGTAGAGATGATTCATAATCGAATCACCTCTACGCTTTTCTTTTAACAATAATTCGTATTGTTTGGCTCGA
>NZ_CP092966.1:1464399-1507717 GCF_022557135.1 Staphylococcus coagulans | reverse complement strand
TTTATTTTGGGGTTTATATCCCAGACTTTAGTATTATTGGTCTGATTTACGTACACCAGCAACGCCAAAGTGTTCTTTTTTCATTTCTTCAATGATAACAGAAATTGCTTCTCTCTTCGCATTTGTTGTTCTCTCTACGGCATCTGTCACTTCAGTTACTAAATTTTTAAGCTGTTCATCCGTGCGACCTTCTAATAATTTAACTGTAACAATAGGCATGATAAGACCTCCTCAATTTTTATTTCATTATAGCATTTTTGATATCGGTTGCGCGATAGAATCATTTTTGGCTATGATAAGGTTAACAACAAGAGACATGGAGGGTTTTTATGGGTTTTGATAATGTATTAACTTCTTTAGGTATCAATGGTATGAAAGTATTTATTCGTTTAAATCAGCGAGAATATGATCTTTCGGATACAATTTCGGGGTGTGTGCATCTCAAAGCGGGTCAAAGCGATCAAAAAGTCACACATATTGTATTGACGATGATTGAAAAATATCCGAATGATGATGAAACGAGTGACTTTTCATACTTAACGCATGAACTAGACCGCTTTGTGATTGATGAAGCATTTACTATCGATGTAGGTGAAGATAAAAAAATAGACTTTAGTTTTAAACCGGAGTCATTAACGTTTAAATCACTTAAAAGCCATATTTATTTGCATACTCATGTTTATATTGAGTACGGTTTGGATGAAGAGATGGAAGCTGTTATACCTTACCGACGTTAATCATTCATAAGCAGTAAGGATTCAATTGAGCGATGTTGCCTCTGATTAAAGGCGCAACATCGCTTTTTAACGCTTTATTTAGAACATATGTACTATTTGTATTGATTTAAGAACATATGTTCGTGTATGATAGAAATATAACTTCAGATAGGTAAGGGTGAATGGAGATGTATGATTATCATTTATTAGAAAACAAGGATATTTTGTGTATAGACCAAAAAAGTTTTTTTGCGAGCGTGTCGTGTATTGAAAAAGGATTAGATCCTTTAACGACAAAGTTAGCAGTGGTTGCAGATACGAAAAGACAAGGATCGGTTGTGCTTGCAGCAACGCAGCCCCTTAAAAAGTTAGGCATTCAAACAGGTTCACGTCTATTTGAAATTCCGCATCGCAACGATATTTATATTATTAATCCATGTATGCGTAAGTATTTAGATATATCACTAAAGATTTCTAAAATCGCGTTACGTTATGTGCCACCAGAAGATTTTCATCAGTACAGTATTGATGAGTTTTTTATGGATGTGACGAAGAGTTATTATCGTTTTAATACGACTTTACATTCATTTTGTGAGCGTTTAATTAAAGAAATATATGAAGAAACTAAAGTACAGTGTGCGATTGGTGTCGGTTCTAATATGTTACTCAGTAAGCTCGCATTGGATAATGAAGCTAAAAATAATCCGCGCTATATTGCTGAATGGCGTTATGAAGATGTGCCAAATAAAGTATGGGAGATTTCTCCTTTGACCTCTTTTTGGGGGATTAGTAAACAAACGGAGAAAAAATTGAATGCGCGAGGAATTTTTAAAATTGGACAATTAGCACAGTATCCATACGTTTACTTAAAAAGAGACTTTGGGATTATAGGTGTAGACCTTCATTTACATGCGAATGGGATTGATCAAAGTCGTATGAATGAAACGTATCAAATTATGAACCCTTCTATTTGTAAAAGCCAAATTTTGATGCGTGATTATACATTTCAAGAAGCAAAGGTTGTTATGCAAGAGCTCATTGAAGATGTGGCACGGCGCTTGCGAGAACGTCAACAACTCGCAAAGGCAATTCATTTTTCATTTGGTTACAAAGATGGAGGTGGTATCTCTAAACAATATACGTTACAAGTCGGTACCAACTTAGAGCAAGATATTTATAACGTTGTTGCGCGTTTGGCTGAAACGTATTGTGACCAAAATGAATTATATCGGACCTTGAGTGTGGCGTTGACGAAAATGTCGCCTGAAAGTGAAAGACAGTTAGATTTGTTTGCGGATGAATTCCAAAGGCTACGTCAAGAAAAATTGGCGAAAACGATTGATCATTTACAAGAGAAATATGGTAAAGGCATCGTTTCAAAAGCGATATCCTATACTGAAGCGGGGACTAAGTATGGAAGATTAGGCTTAATGGCAGGGCATAAAATGTAACTGTGTGATTAAAGTATCAATGATGTATGGATGTGGCTGTATGATTGCGATATCAGTGTTTATTGTTATTTTATGGATGGATAAGAAGCAAGCTAGGATTGTAAAAATGAAGATGGTATAATTAAAAAGTCGCCTATCTCTCAGGCGTCAATGACGACGCAGAGAGGAGGTGCATATGAATGACCGAAGTTCTTGTTCACATCACAACCACGGTTGTCAGTGGTTGTATTGTTGCGTTATTTGCACATTGGCTACGTGTACGCAACAATAAGAAAAAATAGGCGATATGATAAGCTAGCGCCGAAAAAATCCCCTCGCTATCGGAAGTAGCGAGGGGATTGGTGCATATCATGCACGAAGTTCTTGTTGAATTTATTATAACATGAGTCAGGAAAGAAATGCAAAATGCGTTAATATTTCCTGTTTTTTAGCTTAGGTAAGTATCAAAGTCTTTTAATGCAATGCGCGCTGCATCTCGATCTTCCGGACGTTTAAAACTAATACGTAAAGCACCGTAAATGTCTTCACGAACCTCCAAAATCCTCAAGTTTCTTATAGAAATTTGATGCGTACTTAATATTTCTGTAATTTTCGAAATCATGCCCGGTCGGTCTGGAATATCTACATATAAATCAAAAGTACTATCCATTGCCCCTTTTTGACGTATTGGCAGGGCATCGCGATAAGATTTTGCATCATTAAAAAAATCATATAGAGCGTCTTGCTGTTCGGTTTCAAGCAAATGAATGGTATTCGAAAGCTGATGTTGCAAATGTTTAAGTGACGAAATGATATGGGACTTGTTCTCGATTGAAATATCACGCCACATTTCAGGGTTACTACTTGCTACACGTGTAATGTCGCGAAAACCTCCAGCAGCAAAGTCTTGAATTAAAGAAGACTCAGAAGCGAAAAAAGCATTGAGATGAACAAGACTAGAGGCCATGAAATGGGGAACATGACTAACGATACTCATGATACGATCGTGTTCTTTAGCAGTTAAATGTATAAAGTGTGCACGCGTTGGTTCAAGTAATTGCTGAATTTCTTGACGTGCATCATTATTTTCTGCAAGGTTATGAACGAGAATATAGTAAGCATTTTCAAATAGATGCTTTTTCGCATTGAGCACACCTGATTTATGACTTCCTGCCATCGGATGCCCACCGACTAAGTGGATTTGAGAAGCTAATAATGTCGACTCAAATGCTTGAATCGTTGCTTTCGTACTTCCAGTATCAGTGACAATTAAACCGGGTTGTGTTTCGAGATGGGGCAACGCTTTTAAATATTTAACTGTCGTTTGTACGGGTGTTGCAAAAATCACGATATCTGCTTGCTTAAGTGTCGTTTCATAATCTGAAGAGGCATGGTCAATAATACCTATAGACTGTGCGCGTTCGAGTTGGTCGGGGTTTGCATCAAAAGCTGTAATGGTTACGTTTGGATGGAAATACTTCATATTACTGGCTAAACTTCCACCGATTAAACCAAGACCAACAAAAAAGATGTGAGTCATCAAAGCCCCCCTTTAGTTTATAATAAATAATGGCTAGTTTATCATTTTAACGCGTTTAATTGCAAGAGTGAGATAAGAATACGTGAGATTTTAGCATATCATCGTTACAATAGAATAAAGAGAAGAAGGGGATGAATAGTATGAATGAACGTGTTATTGAAACATTAACTGAATTAACAGCTATCAATAGTCCGTCTGGAAGTGCTGAGCGTGCCATCGATTATGTTAAAAAGCGTGTGGAATTGAGTGGCTACACGACACATATTACTAATAAAGGCGGATTACTTATAGAAGTTAAGGGCGACAATGATGAGAAGAAAAAGTGTATCACAGCCCATGTAGATACACTTGGCGCAATGGTTAAAGAGATATTAAAAGATGGTCGTTTACGTTTAGCCCTTATTGGTGGCTTTCGTTATAATGCAATTGAAGGCGAATATTGTACGATTGAAACCGCAACAGGACAAACATACCGAGGTACAATTTTAATCCATGAGACGACACCACATGTTTATCGTAATAATCATGAAATTGTGCGTGATGAGACTAATATGGAAGTTAGAATAGATGAAAAGGTGACATCTGAAGCGGAAACACGTGCTTTAGGTATTGAAGTAGGTGATTTTGTCAGTTTTGATCCTCGAACAGAAGTTACAGCTTCAGGATTTGTAAAGTCACGTCATTTAGACGACAAAGTGAGTGTAGCAGTTATTATTGAATTTTTGGAATGGTACCAAGAACAATCGAAGCGGCTCCCTTATACAATTCAATTTTATATTTCTAATAATGAAGAAATTGGTTACGGTGCAAACTCGAATATTGATCCAAAAGTTAAAGAATTTATCGCTTTTGATATGGGTGCATTAGGTGACAGTCAATCCTCAGATGAATACACAGTGTCAATATGCGCGAAAGATGCTTCGGGCCCTTACCACAAAAAGTTGCGTCATCATCTTGTGTCTTTATGTCGTGAACGCCACATTCCGTATCAAGTAGATATTTATCCATATTATAGTTCTGATGCTTCTGCCGCTTTAAGTGCAGGTGCAGATGTCAAACACGGTTTGTTTGGGGCAGGAATTGAGTCTTCACATGCATTGGAACGGACACATATAGATTCAATTAAAGCAGCTCAAGCGCTTTTAGAAGCATACTGTTTTTCAGAATTAGTTTAAATTTAATACCATCATATTGGCGAATTTGAAGGGAATAAGTTAAAATGTAGAAAGAATAAAAGGGTGAATATGGCGTAATCGCAACGGTGATAGAGATTTAAACAATCTGGGGATTTAAAACTTCACTGTTGCTTTTTCTAGGTATGCCATAAGAGGGAAAGCAGAACAAATTAAAATGGTTGGAAGATATAAAGAGAAATAGGAGTATTAAAATGAAGTTTACAAATTTAACGACGGCTGAATTTGGTGCGTTTACAGATCAAATGCCATATAGCCATTTCACGCAAATGGTAGGGAACTATGAATTAAAGGTTGCTGAAGGTGTTGAAACACATCTTGTCGGCATTAAAGATAACAACAATAACGTACTAGCAGCATGTTTACTGACAGCGGTGCCAGTAATGAAGTTTTTTAAATATTTTTATTCAAATCGCGGACCAGTTATGGATTACGAAAATAAAGCGCTCGTTCATTTCTTTTTTAATGAACTTTCAAAATATGTTAAGAAATATCATGCATTGTATTTGAGAGTAGACCCTTATTTACCAATGTTAAAGCGAAACCATGATGGTGAAGTGATTGAAAGATACGGCAGTGACTGGTTTTTTGATAAAATGGCTGAATTAAACTTTGAACATGAAGGTTTCACAACTGGGTTCGATACAATAAGACAAATTCGTTTTCATTCTGTGCTCGATGTTGAAAATAAAACATCAAAAGACATCTTAAATCAAATGGATAATTTAAGGAAAAGAAATACGAAAAAAGTACAGAAAAACGGTGTTAAAGTCCGCTATCTAAACGAAGATGAATTACATATTTTCCGTTCGTTTATGGAAGATACGTCTGAAACAAAAGATTTTGTAGATAGAGATGACGATTTTTATTATCATCGTATGAAATACTATAAAGATCGTGTACGCGTGCCACTAGCGTATATTGATTTTAACGCATATTTAGCAGAGCTCAACGCTGAAGCGCAAGACTTTAAAAAAGAAATTGCAAAAGCAGACAAAGACATCAACAAGCGCCCTGAAAATCAGAAAGCCATAAATAAAAAGAAAAACTTAGAGCAACAACTGGAAGCGAATCAAGCTAAAATAAAAGAAGCAGAAACATTGCAACTTAAACACGGTGATACATTACCGATTTCGGCTGGATTCTTTATTATAAATCCGTTTGAAGTTGTTTATTACGCAGGTGGTACGGCAAACGAATTTCGTCATTTTGCTGGAAGCTACGCAATTCAATGGGAAATGATTAATTATGCGATTGATTATCAAATTCCAAGATATAATTTTTATGGCATTAGTGGTGATTTTTCAGAAGAGGCAGAAGATGCAGGTGTGATAAAGTTTAAAAAAGGCTATAATGCAGAAGTAATAGAATATGTCGGTGATTTTATTAAGCCTATACACAAACCTGCCTATACAGTCTACTTAAAATTAAAGCAATTAAAAGACAAGATAAAAAGATAAGATATAGCAAAGAGAAGGGGATTTATTGGTATGAAATTTACAGAGTTAACAGTTGAAGAATACGACCAATTTGTTCAAAATCCTGTTTTAGAAAGCCACTATTTTCAAGTAAAAGAAAATATTGCAACAAGAGAAGCGGACGGATTTCAAGTTGTGTTGCTTGGCGTGAAAGATGACAATAATCAAATCCTTGCAGCCAGCTTATTTTCAAAAATTCCTACAGCAGGTAGTTATGTTTATTACTCAAATCGTGGTCCGGTCATGGATTATAGTGATTTAGGATTAGTAGACTTCTATTTAAAAGAATTAGAACAATATTTAACGAAAAATAAATGCCTTTATGTCAAAATAGATCCATATTGGATTTACCAAATATACGATAAAGATATCCAACCGTTTCCAAATCGAGAGCGTAATGATAAACTGGTACAACTTTTCAAATCACACGGTTACCGTCATCATGGTTTTACAACTACATACGATACATCAAGTCAAGTGAGATGGATGGGCGTACTTGATTTAAAAGATCAAACGCCACAAACATTAAAAAAATCGTTTGATAGTCAGCGTAAAAGAAATATCAATAAAGCGAACAATTTTGGTGTGAAAGTTAGATTTTTAGAAAAAGAGGAAATTAATCTCTTTTTAGAGCTTTATAGAGAAACTGAAGAACGTGCAGGCTTTGTGTCAAAAACAGACGATTATTTCAAAAACTTTATTGATCATTATGGCCATAAAGTGTTGATTCCATTAGCATACATCGATCTTGATGAGTATATAACGACCTTACAGGAGAGCTTGAATGATAAAGAATCAAGACGTGATCAAATGATGTCTAAAGAGAATAAAACAGACAAGCAAATTAAGAAAATTTCAGAGTTAGATACGCAAATTGATCATGACCAAAAAGAATTGTTAAGAGCAAGCGAATTACGTCAAACAGATGGTGCAGTTCTTCATCTTGCTTCGGGTGTATATTTTGCAAATGCTTACGAAATCAATTATTTTTCAGGCGGCTCAAGTGAGAAATATAATCAATTTATGGGACCGTATGCGATGCATTGGTTTATGATTAACTATTGCTTTGAACATGGATATGAGCGTTACAACTTCTACGGATTGTCCGGTGATTTTACCGAAAACAGTGAAGATTATGGTGTATACCGCTTTAAAAGAGGATTCAATGTGCAAATTGAAGAACTCATTGGCGACTTTTACAAACCTATCCATAAAGTAAAATACTTTGTATTCAATACATTAAATAAAGTACGTACAAAAATTAAAAAACAATAACAATTGATTCGCGCTTTGAGCTAAAAAGCGCGAATTTTTTACAAAAATAGGATTAACCATATTTATGTTATGTAAACCTATTGATTAGTTTGATTTTTAAAAACCGCAAATAAGGACCTTTGACAGCGCTTTCATTTTAGGGTCTATTTAAATAATGTATGGCTCTGTTATATATAGTGCAAATTAGAAGTCTATAGCAATAGTTTTTTAGCTGTTATTATGATAATTCAGTGATTGTCTGATGTAACATACATTTGCAAGCTTTTATCGGTGTTTAAACATCGTTCTTGTACATGGTTATGCTACTATGGATGGTTTTAGCTTCAAATTTGTCTCATTATCTTTAAGCATGAATTGATATATACCATGCATTCATAGCAAATTCATTTGCTGTATCGATCTTTAAGTGATAGATAAGCTGATAAAGCTGCATGTGAAAAACGCTATAACATAATACTAGCGGTTAAATCATAATAAACGTTGGCAAATGATGTATTTGATATGTAAATACGCAAATCAATATAGATATGTATAGAAAGACCGCTGTATTTCAAGAATCTTTTTTTAGTTTACATAATATATATTATAGGAAGTTATGCATTAAAAGGGATTGAGCCCTTTTCCTTATAAAAAATAAAAATATCCTTAAACAAGTTGATATATAACATCAGCGGTTTAAGGATATTAGATATTACTTCGGATAATGTTTTCTTTCGAAGCGTGCACGTTCTTTTTCATATTTTTTAAGCTGACGCTGTTTTCGCCAATTGCGTGTAAAATACCATAACAATGCGCTAATGATTAAACTTAGAATTGCGACAAATGCTGCATATCCTAATAACGGTTCATACGTGATGTCATAAAAATTGGGTATGATAAATGCCAATACACCAAGAACAACAAACATGGTTATTGCTGCAAAAAACCACTTATTAAGCACTAAAGTACAAAATAATGTGAGGACGACCATAATGAGTAAAGTCACCCACAAATAGTTCGGCATTTCTAGTATCGTCATATGGGTTAGTCTCCTTCAATTGCTTTGATTTAGATTTCATTATACTAAAATTACTGTACTTTATCAGTTTTAAAAGTCAAATTAAGTTATCGAAATCTTTAGACATGCGTTTATGCATATAAAAACGTTATAATATAGTTACATACATATTTAAAGGAGGAATGATGACATATGTCTCAAAAATTACCACATAGAACGGAAGTCCCTACAGCTGAAACTTGGGATTTAAGTGATTTATACGCTGATTCAGCGGCTTACGAAAAAGCGATTCACGCATTATATCAAGATGCCCAATCCTTTAAAGCGCAGTATGAAGGGCAATTGAACCAATTAGATACCATTAAAAAAGGATTAGAAGCCTTTTCTCAAATATTAATAGAATTAGATCGCGCAGGGAATTATGCAGAACTATTGTTAAGTGTCGATACTACAGACGCAGAACGACAACGGTTAAGCGCCCTATTTTCAACGAATTATGGTAAGATTATAAGCCAACTGTCTTTTGTTGAATCTGAGTTGCTATCTTTAGATAAAGAAACGATGGATGTTGCGATTAATGAGTTGCCTTATGGTTATTATTTAAAGCAATTGCAAAAAAGACAACCCCATCAATTACATGCCAAAGCTGAAGAAGCTTTGGCGAGTATGGCACCCGCATTTTCATCAGCAAGTGAAATTTATGGAATCACAAAGATGCTTGATATTGATTTTGGAAGTTTTGAAGTGAATGGACAGCAATATGATATGGACTACATAACATTTGAAGGTTACTATGAAGATCATGAAGACACGGATTTACGTCGCAAGAGCTTCCGTCACTTTAGTGACACGATTAAAAAATATGAACATACAACGGCTGCAGTTTACAATGCTCAGGTCCAAAGAGAAAAATTAGAAGCTGATTTGAGAGGTTACGATTCAGTCATTGAGTACCTACTAGAAGAACAAGATGTTACTTTAGAGATGTATCATCGCCAAATTGATACGATTATGTCTGATTTAGCGCCTATTATGCGTAAATATGCGAAAATCATTCAAAGAACAAATCAATTAGACGAGCTTCGATTTGAAGATTTAAAGATTTCGGTTGATCCTAAATATGAACCTGAAATTACAATTGAAGAATCTAAAAAATATATTTTTGGTGCACTAGATGTCTTAGGTGCTGATTATGTTAAAATGTTAAATCAAGCTTATGATGATAGATGGATAGATTTCCCACAAAACAAAGGTAAACAAACGGGTGCTTATTGTGCGAGCCCTTATGCGTCACATAGTTATATTTTTATTTCGTGGACAGGTAAAATGACTGAGGCATTTGTGCTAGCTCATGAATTAGGTCATGCAGGCCATTTTACCTTTGCACAAGCGCATCAAAATTACTTACAATCTGAAGCATCTATGTATTTTGTCGAAGCACCATCAACAATGAACGAAATGTTAATGCTTAATTACTTATTTAAAAATAGTCATAACCCACGTTTTAAACGTTGGGCAATTGGCTCCATCTTAGCACGCACATATTATCATAATATGGTTACGCATTTACTAGAAGCAGCTTATCAACGAGAAGTCTATCAACGTGTCGATAAAGGTGAATCATTGAATGCACCTGCGTTAAATGAAATAAAGTTAGATGTGATTAAATCGTTCTGGGGAGACGTAGTCACGTATACACCAGGCGCAGAGTTAACTTGGATGCGTCAACCTCACTATTATATGGGGCTATACTCATACACTTATTCAGCTGGTTTAACAATTGGAACAATTATGGCACAACGTATTAAAAATGAAGGTCAACCTGCTGTAGATGATTGGTTAACTGCCTTAAAAGCTGGTGGCAGTGTTTCTCCAACAAAGATTGCGAAGATAGCCGGTATCGATATTACGACGGATCAACCGCTTAAAGAAACGATACAATATATCGGTCAATTAGTTGATGAATTAGAAGCATTAACGAATGAAATTGAGGCTACAACTGATAGCGAAAAGTAAAAGAATATTAAAATAAACTTTAAGAAGAATGTTTAAAGAAATGCGGAGGATATAGAGATGAAATTGAAAGATGAACGTCATCAGTATATACTTGATCAAATCGAACAAAAAAGAATCGCACGTGTGTTAGATTTGTCGAAAGATTTAAATGTAGCCGAAATGACGATACGTCGCGATTTAAAAGAACTTGAGTCACAAGGTTATTTGCAACGTATACATGGTGGCGCTAAAGCTTTATCCTCCCCTAACCCAACGATTTATAAAGAACAATCAAGGCAAGATAAGAAAGCAATGAATACAGCAGCTAAAAAAATTATCGCGCAAAAGTGTAGTACACTGATTCATGATGTTGTTGATGATAATGAGGAAGTTGTATTTATTGGTTCAGGCACGACGAATGAAGCCATTTTTGATTATATCAAGGATAAAAGATTAACGATTGTAACGAACTCTATGGATATATTTATGCAATATAAAGGCTTGGCCCATATTGATACGTATTTAGTTGGTGGTCGATATCGAGAAAAAACAGGCACTTTTGTAGGCCAATATGCTGAAAATATGATACATCAATTTGAAATTACAAAGGCATTCATCGGCGCAAATGGTATCGTAAACCAAGAAATAACGACAGCAAATGAAGCTGAAGGTGCTTGCCATCAAGTCGTTATAGAAACTGCTGAGCAAGTCTATATTAATGCAGATCGAACAAAATTTGATGTCAAAGCTTTATTTACATTCGCTACATTGAATCAAGTTACAGCTGTCATCACAGATGATGTTGCGAGAATCGAACAAAATCCTACGCTTTTTATTTGATAAAAAGTGGCTATATGCAAACATTACGTTAACTCGAACTGGAGTATAAGAGAAAGCAAAATGATTTCTCTTATACTCTTTTTTTCTTTTGAGTGCTTATTTTCATCATCATTTTTATAAAAACAATGATTAACCCCCTATTTTATCGCACTTTTACCACAAAATAATTTTTAATATTGTCCCTCTACTTAAAATGTAACAGTATTGCATAATAAATATTGTAAAAAATACTTTGTTGTGTATAATATAACTATAAACAAACATTTTAGAACATAATTAGACTTTATCGAACATTTTTAAGGAGTGAGGGATATGAAATTGTACCTTAATGCGACAACAAAAGGACAAGCATTAAAAGAAAAATTGCTTTCTTTTTTGATAGCTAAAGGTCATGACGTCGTGGATTTAACAAGTTCAGAGGATGGGAACGATGTTTTCAAAGTAACCCAACAGACTGTTATGAAGATTCAGAGTGATTTAGAAAGTAAAGCGATTATTATTGATGACTATGGCATTGCCCCTTTTATCATTGCAAACAAATATAAACACATTATTTGTGCAAGTGTGTCCGACGAGCAATCTTCTAAAATGACAAGACGTCATAATAATACGAACATCATCGTTTTAGGTTCAGAAATTATAGGTGCAACACTTGCGCAAAATTGTGCGGACGCCTTTTTTAAAGCTGATTACGATGCAGGCCGTCATCAAATCAGAATCGATATGCTCAATCATATGTGTTAAAAACTGGGAGGTAAAATTATGAAAATAGCGATTGGCTGTGATCACATTGTTACAGATGTAAAAATGAGAATTTCTGAACATTTAAAGGATTTAGGGCATGAAATCATTGACTTTGGCACTTATGATAAACATCGCACGCACTACCCTATTTTTGGAAAATTGACGGCAGAAAGTGTCGTTAAACAAGAAGCAGATTTAGGTGTTGTTTTATGTGGAACGGGTGTTGGCATTAGTGTTTCTGCAAATAAAACACCTGGTGCACGTGTTGCACTTGTTCGTGATACTACAAGTGCACGAATTGCAAAGCAACAATATAACTGTAACCTTATAGCGGTTGGAGGTGCAGTGACGGGGATAGACCTAATCAAAAATATTGTCGAAACATTTATTAACACCGCATATACGCAAACAGATGAAAACGAAGCATTGATTCGTCAAATTGATCATGTGTTAGAGTCAGAAGATGTTCATTACACTGACGATATGTTTGATTTGTATTTAGAAAAATGGAATGAAGGGGCTTACCAAGATTAAAGATTATAGCGGTTAAAATAAGCACTGTTACTAAATGATATCTCTGGGGATGTGGAGATACATTATTGACGACTATGACATTTAAGTTGAAAAAGTAAAAATAATATCACTAGGTGCGCGTGTAATGATTAGGAGGTACCTGCGAGATAAACGAGCATCACTATACAATAGTCAACATGAGAAGATTTGTATATGTTTTATCCGCAGGCGAATAAAATGGTAAAAGACTTATCTCATTTAGTGAATGATAAAGGCTTTATTGCAGCGTTGGCGATTGATCAACGTGGTGCATTAAAGCGAATGTTAGGAAATGATATTTCAGATGAAGCCATCGAGCAATTTAAAGTGATCGTTTCTGAATCTTTGACACCTTATGCATCTAGCATTTTATTAGATCCTGAATATGGCCTTCCAGCTGCCGCAAGCAGAGAGGCATCGTGTGGTTTAATGTTAGCTTATGAAAAAACGGGCTATGATAAAACCGAACCAGGTCGACTTCCAGATTTACTTGATAATTGGTCTGTTAAGCGTCTAAAAGAGGCTGGCGCAAATGCTATTAAGCTACTGATTTATGTTGACGTAGATGAATCAGAAGCCATAAATATTAAAAAGGAAGCATTTGTTGAACGTGTGGGCGCAGAGTGTCATTCTGAAAATATACCTTTCTTCTTAGAAATATTGACTTATGATGCGACTATTGAAGACAACCAAAGTATTGAATACGCAAAATTAAAGCCACATAAAGTTAATCGAGCGATGGAAATATACAGTCAACCACGTTTTCAAGTTGATGTTTTAAAAGTAGAAATTCCTGTTAACATGGCTTATGTTGAAGGATTTAGTGAAAAAGAAGTCGTTTATACACAATCTGAGGCAGCGCAACATTTTAAAGCACAGGCGGATCATACGCCTCTACCATATATTTTCTTAAGTGCAGGTGTATCTGCTCAGTTGTTCCAAGAAACATTGATTTTTGCTCATAAATCTGGCTCAACATTTAATGGCGTGCTTTGTGGAAGAGCGACATGGGCAGGCGCAACACAATGGTATCGTGATGGAAACATGAGCCAAGCGCAATCGTGGCTTACAAACGAAGGGGTTAAAAATATAGAAGCTTTAAATAAAGTATTAGAGACGACAGCCACACCTATTCAATCATTATAGTATAAGAGAAGGGATATCACGTGATATCCCTTCTCTTATTTACGTATGTTAAGATTGTTGTGCAATCGCTTTTGCTAATTCACGATACCATAATGCACTTTTTTTGACATATCTTTTTTGCGTTTCAAAATCAATATAGAATAGTCCATACCGTTTATTATAACCATTTGACCAACTAAACATGTCTTGTAGTGACCATACAAAATAACCGTCGACACGTGCACCTTCTTTGATCGCTTTACTAATTGCTTCTAAATGAGTTGCTATATAGTCAATACGTACTTGATCATTGATAGGTGTTTCTTCATCAATCCACTGATCTTTGTAACCAAGTCCATTTTCTGTTACGAGCATTTTCTTATAATTTGGATAATCATTTTGAATCCGTTGAATCATATCGTAGAGACCTTCTGGATAAATATACCAATCCCAGTCGGTCGTTGGAATTTTATCATTCTTGACGACTTCACCAATGCCCGCGATGCGATACACAGAAGTCCCCTTATCACCTGTTCCATTATGAAAAATATAGCTTTCATCCTGATGGTATTGAATCCAATTGCTTTGATAATAATTTATACCAATAAAATCAAGTTGCGGTGCTGCAATTTTAAGGGTATCCAACTCCTCTTTTCGAATATCTAATTGCTCAAATTCATCTGCTAATATAGTTTTTATTGTTGTTAGTTTTTCATCCGTATAATATCCTAAAAATGTTGCGTCTAACATGAACCCATTCATGAAAATATCATGTTTACGTGTTGCTTCAATATTTTGAGGTTGTTGATCAATACTATAAAATTGTGTTAATGCATGTACGAGTCCAATTTCACCTTGATAGCCTTTCTCTTTAAACAAATTGACAACACGACTATGTGCAACGAGTTGATTGTGTTGAGATTGGACACATTTTAGTCGCTCATACTTTTCACCTGGCGGAAACGCACCAGAAAGATACTGTCCTTGTGCATAGGCAATAGGTTCATTTATCGTTATCCAATGTTTAATGATATCATGATATGCTTCAAAAACAAAAGCGGCATAATCCTCAAATGCTGAAATTTGATTTTTATTGAGCCAGTCTCCTTGTAAAAACAATGTTTCAGGCGTATCAAAATGATGCAAAGTAACGTAAGGCTCTATATTGTATCGAAGACATGTTTCAAATACTTTACGATAGTATTCGACTCCTTTAGCATTCGGCTCGCCACTTCCATGTGGAAATATGCGTGACCATGCAATCGAAATCCGCAGCGCTGTAATGCCATGTTCATGAGCTAAACGGATGTCTTCTTCGTAACGATGATAAAAATCACTCGCTGGATCAGGACTAAATCGCCCTTCTTTTTCTAGAAATGCATCCCATAAAACGCGACCTTTCCCATCTTCTTTGCTTGCACCTTCAACTTGATATGCTGCCGTTGCGGCACCTAAGATAAAAGTTTTAGGTAATGCTATCATTTAAATCGCTCCTTTATATTTATTTTGTTTGATTTTTCTGACGAATCAAATTAGCTATTTTTGTTAATGCCGCATCTCCGTCACGTGTTAAGGCAATGTATTCACGTCCAGTTGTAGTCATTAGTTGCGCATCATATTGATCCGTTATTTTCTTCATTTCATCTTTCATTGAATCCATTTGTGGTGCAAGGATTACAACATCCATGTCACGAATCAAATCCATGTCTTGACCATATGCACGAGCGGTTGCTTCTAACTGAACGCCTTTTTCTTTTGCTGTTTTGTTAAGTGCGTTAGCTAGGATACCACTTGTTCCGCCACCTGCACAGACGACTAAAACATTGGCGCTAAAGGTGTGAATCTGTTGGTCATGTGAGGATTCATTTTCTTGTTCAGTCATTGTATCAGAGACAGATTTCATATCACTGCTTAATTCAGCAGTTACAGTACTGTGTTCTTCATCAAGCTTGATTTTGTCGTATGCACGTACAAATGGATACCAAATAATAAAATCTACTATCAATAATACGGCAATTAAGACAAGAGAAAGCATCGCAAAGTTGCTAGCCATGAATATACCAATCGGTGCAGGTGTAGGCCATGGAAGTAAGTGCATAAAACCGTTCATCCCTAATTGTTCAACAAAGAATTTTAAAATCCATGAATTAATAATAGGCGTAATGATAAAAGGAATCATAAATACTGGATTTAAGATAATCGGTGCACCGAAGAGTAAAGGTTCGTTTACTGCAAAAGTAGTTGGAACGACGGATGCTTTTCCAACAGCTTTTAATTCTTTTGATTTACAAAGAAATATAAATAAATAAGGAACGAGCAAAGTGGATATTGTTACAAACCATACATAAAAAAAGAGAGGGGCTAATAACCCCTCTTTACTTTATTATTTAATCACGCCAATCGCTTCCGCTGCTTCTTTAAATGTGCTATAACCTTTCAGAACTAATTTGATATATTCTCTCGCATCTTCTTCTTTTTCGAAAAAGACGCTTTCGATATAATTCTCTCCCGATTGATCTACTTCGAGCCATTTAGACTCTAAAGCTTCGATATTATCTTCAGTAACCTCTTCGCCAAACGGAACTTCTTCAGTTCTGTTCGATTCTACTTCATAATATACGCTTCCGTTGTCATGTTCTACTTCATTAAGAAGAACATATTCCACATTAAAACGACCGTTATTGTCGTTTTCAATGTCAGTAAAGAATTGTCCTAAACTGTCAATTAATACTATGTTATTTTGGTCTTTAATTTCGATTGATTTTTTCATTACTTCCAACCCCTTTTGATAATTATATAGTGCAACTCCCTTTTCAAAACTTAACTTCTCTACAGTTCTTTCGCCACGTCTTATTCTTCTGATGGACGAAGCATCAACACTTGTGTTCTTTTCAATTGTGGTTGCATCAATATTTGAGTTAATTAATTTTTTTACTGTTTGAATTTCCATATTTAACATGGATAGGCTTTAAATTTATTTAAAGAGAATTATATAGATAGCAAGTAACAAAACAACAATACCGATTGTATAATTTAAAAGTGTTCTAATTCTAATTTTCGTTAAATTTGTCATATCTTTCACCTCGTTTTATACTATGAGGGAGGGGATTAAATCCCCCACCAGTATTTAATGATTGAAGCAATGGTTGCTATGCCTAAGCAGTAGTTTCGGAATGTTCTGCTTTTGGTTTCTGCAATTATTGCTTCTTTTTCTTTTCTTTCCAGCCTATCCATGTTGTCACCTCCTTACTACACTTATTATTATAC
The DNA here is from genome assembly GCF_022557135.1 of Staphylococcus coagulans. Lineage (NCBI taxonomy): Bacteria > Bacillati > Bacillota > Bacilli > Caryophanales > Staphylococcaceae > Staphylococcus > Staphylococcus coagulans. Next base: position 1,490,565 of record NZ_CP092966.1, on the reverse strand, counting down.
AGGACAATTGTCCTTTTAACAACCTTTTTCGTAAACTTTTTTTGATTTTTCGTATAAAAAAATACCACACCGATTAGGGTGTGGTGGGTTATAATATTGAAAACTTATATTTTCATAATTGCCATTTTCAAGCCATTCTGGCTCGTATGATTCTCTATTTCAGTAAATCCAAAACCTTTATAGTATTTCTTTAATTTTTCATTATCTTCGTACTCAACCCAAATATATGAACCGCCAAAAATTTTGGAACCACTTTCAACCATTTCATAGGCTAACGTAAGTAAATCTTTACCGTTTAACGATTTAGTTGCCAATGCTTTCTTAGAATAATTCTTTCCTATTTGAGCAATCAAGTAACCTTGAATAATAAGGTTATCGTTAGCACTATGAGTCTCACCTTTTTGTTGTAGTTTCTTTTTTAATGTTTTGCTACATTTATCTAGCATTCGTTTTGTGAAAACTAAAGGTTTATTACTAATAGTGAAGTAGCCAACTAAAACACTTTCCCCTTTATAACTAGAAAAAACCAAATGAGTTCTAGACAAACCTTGTCTATCAAATAAAACAGATTTATTTTTCAGAAAGTTATCAACGTCATGTGCTGATTTACTACCCGTTATAGAAATTGTTTCAAATGTGTTCAACATATTCTGAATTGCAGGGATTTTATCATTAACTTCTTGCTTAGTACCTGTTAACAACTCAGAAAGAGATAATACTTTTAAACTCAATTATCTTGAAAGCCTTTCAAAATGTCGTTTATTTCATCTTTTGATTTAATTTTCGTTGCGTTCACATTTGTTTTATTGACTCTTTTATTCTCGTTAATATCCATCGCATTTAAAAGTTTTTGAGCTGATTTTTGTGTAAATTTGTAATCTGTAGTAATACTTATTGTAGCCATACTACTCACATCTTTCTTTTGGTATAATTGCTTTCCTCTTAATCATGATAATACTTTCTGTTGTCTATACGCAATAGTTATGACTAATTTTTTCGCATTTTGTTAAATTTAGTTGGTTTTCGCTGACTTTAGTTAGATACAAAAACACCACCCTTAACTAGTATAGGTGGTGGTAAATAAAGCCGGATTGGTTACCGGTAATCTATTTGTATTATAGCATAAAAAATAGGCTACCCATATAGGATAGCCCCTCTTTACGCCTTGCTAAATCTACCATAATAATCAACACGATTTCCTTTTGCATCAGCTTTACCTGTTGCAATATAGCGTCTACCATTATTTGATACATAAGTAATCCAACGATAGCCATTAAAAACATAAGCCCCGTCATAAGTGATCCTTTGTCCGTTTGCCAACACGCCTGTTATTTCTGACGTTAGGGAATACCCTTTACGTACATTATTACCTTTTATTGTTGTTGGTGTGTATACGCCTTTTTCTTTTTTATATGGCACACCGTTTTTATCGAGTTTATATCCTGTTGGTACGGGTGGTTTTTTATCTTGCTTTGATTTCGCTTTTTTAGCTCCTCCTGCCGTACCACCGATTGGCTTACCATGTATAGCCCCTGCAATATCTTTAGCATATTTATCGTAATTCTTTTTAATGTAATCCATATCTTTACCACTTGTTATAAAACCTAGTTCAGCCAATCTGTAATTGACGTTAATTTGTGCTGATACATTTACATTTAAGAGGTCATTACGTGGTGTCACACCTCTGATTTGACCCACATTAGACTTAATAACGGACTGTATTTTATTGTCTATACTATCAGCTTTAAATTGACTTGATATAATAACGTGCCCACCACTCGCTTGTGGTCCTGCTGCGTCTAAATGGAACTCTACAATTGCATCTGGCTTTTGATTATTTTTTAACCAGTACAAACCATAGTCTTTATAATTACCTACACTTTGCCCGTATGCAGTATCTTGATACATATCTTGATTCATTGTAGAACCGCCATATAAGTACACATCATGGTTTGCAGTACGTAAATGTTTGGCAATATTTGGCACAATATTCTTGCGTATAAAATCACGCTCGTTAGTGCCGTTACCAACAGCGCCTGGGTCGTTATATCCATGACCAGCAACAAGTGCTATCTTCATTTTTTTAGTTTCATTCGATTTAGAAGGCAGTACAGACGCGACCATGTTTTTGATAGATTTTTTAGATGCATAATGTAATCTAATAAAGTACATTGGGTTATCGTAATAATGCCATCTACGTGTTGCTGTCTCCCAACCGGGTCTGTTGTTTACCCAACCACCCTCTAACCAGTTTTGCTCGATGACTTCGAAAGATTGTAATGTAGCTTGATTAACCACAGCAGTGTGACCACAACCGCCACCGTATCTCCCGTTAAAAATAACAATATCGCCTTTTTGTGGTAGAAAGTGTTCTGTATTTTCATAAACTGTCGCGATAGGTGCAAGTGTGGCTTTATTATCTGTGTGGATATTTTTTGCAAACATACCGTATAAGACTTTGCCTGTCATATAGTTAAAATAAGCATTGGTATAATCATAGCATTGGTACCCGTATGCTTTATCAAAATCAAATTGTTTGCCAACTGAATTATCTAACCATTTTACTGCCTCATCATAAGTTCTCATCGTTAGCCACTTCCTTAAATGTTATGATCTTGATTTGTAGGTTCAACAACAGTTTTTGTCGGCGCTTGTCCTGTTGCTTTAATATATTTCTTTTCGGCTTTGTATTTTTTTAACTTTTGATTTGCCCACTTGCCTTCTCTAGATACGGGATTATCTTTGTACCATGTCCATAGTGCTGCACCTGTTAAGATAAGTGTGTTGATGTCATCTTCTGTGGTCGGAAGTGGCGACATATTATGATTAGCTAGCCATTGATTAATTAAAGCTAAAAGTAAAACAGCAGTTCTTAAAATCATATTTTTATCCATATTGTTATCTCCTTTTTTAGCAAAATAAAAAGCCGACACATAAGTGCCGACTTAATACGCTTTAGTTATCGTTTACATCTGCCGAACCAAAAACAACTCCAAAAACTGTACGCAAATTTCATAACAATCACCTCCTTTAAATGCCAAAAAATGTACGCAGGATAGCAATAACGATCGTACTTGCAATCGTGCCTATAACACCCAGCATCCACATTTTTAAATCTTTAATGTTTTTGGCGTTTTCTTTCTTATTCTGCTCATCTTTTAATCTATCGCGTTTTAATTCTTCAAAAGTCCTATCAAGCTTGTCGTAAACTTTTTCTTGTGTTCTAAGACTATGTTCAATATTATCTAGTTTTTTAAACATGTCTTTATCATTTTCTTCCAATCGCAAAATGCGCCATTCGTGTTCTCGTCGTTTGATAAAACCAAACATCATGCCACCTACTCTTTTTCAGCTGTATATGGTTCGCCTTTTTCATCAAAACTGTTACGTGTAATGTCTTGCTTCACATAGTACGTTTTAGTACCGTTGTTAAAGATGCTAGCAAGCATGTTTTGCATACTACATACTTTTTTAACCTGTTCCTCATCTTTAAATTTGTATGCGCTATTTGGTGACGCACCACGTACAAAACTGTTTGAATAGTTTTGCATTAAACAACTTTCTTCCCCTTGCGAATTAACCTCAACTAAATAAAATTCTGTAATTTGTTCCATGATAATTCCTCCTAATTTTTTTATTTATAATAAAAACGCCTAACGTTTATTCGTCAGACGTTTTACTATCGTTATTTTGTTCTTGAATAATTGCTTTTAACATTGCATTCTCTTGCGAAAGCCTTGCCACTTCCTGTGTCAAATTGTTGATCACGAGATGAGGGTCTGCTTGCAACCCTTGACTATTTTGATTCATTTTGTTTTTCCTCCAATACTTTAATTTTGTCTTTTAACTCTTTAATGACTGGCAACAAATGTATCCACAGTCTATCGTATTCGATGCCTTCAATTTCTCCGTCATAACCATACACAACATGTTCAGTTAAGCCTGCCTCTGCTAAGTCCTCAGCAATTAAACCAACGTGCCGTGATATTTTGTATTTATCTTCGTCTAATTTTTCTCCCTCAACAATTTCTCTAGCATAATTTTCCACTTCATGCTTATCAAACCATGATTTAACATCTAAATCTAAAATGTGTTGAGAGTGTTCGAGTTGCCTTTTATTGTCATCAAACTGCTTTTCAATTAACGCTTTGTATTTCATAGCAGACGTTGAACGACCTAAAGTCCCTTCGCCCGTAATGTGTAAATTTGGCGAACCAGAATATGTTCTATTGTAGATAAATTTTGATGCTATACGATTCCCTGCGTTATCACGTCCGACAAGTAAACCATCATCACTTATGATTCTTACATAGTTGTTGCCGTCTCTTTTAGAAATAGTGTTAAAACTACCATATCCGGCCTCGATTGTTGTGTCGCCACCGGTTGAATAATTACCGTCTACAACTTGAACTGTCTTTCCATTTTGAGATTTACTGAACCGTAGGCCTGCACCGTAATTATAGTTTGTGTCTGACCCATACATGATGTAACCATCTGTATTTGATGAGTGATCTGCATTTGATACAGTAAATGCGAATCTATTGTTACCCGGCCGTGTATCTTTGTGCGGGTGAATATATACTGCAGCTGTTTTACTTTCGACATTCGATGACGCATAAGCATCTAAAACAATTCTGTTAGTATCACTCGATAATGCCACCACACCACCATAACTATTAATAGTAATTCCGTTTGCGTTTGATTGAGAATATGTTGTGTCCCACCATTGGATTGTACCTGAGGAACCTTGCCCTTCTCCTTCTCCGTCTATATATGTGGATATTCCAAATTCGGACATATATAGAGAACGGTCAAGAGCATTGTTTCTGAACCGTAAATGACCATCTTTTAATCGTGTGAATATGCTGTGTCTTGTCGAACGACCTCTCCAAGTTCTTCTAAAGCCGCCACCTAACTCTATCTGGTCATTCCTAATTTCCACATAGGATTGTCCTGAACCGCCACGTATACCGATATTTTGAGTATTAATATCTACACGTTCGGGTGATGCGTTAATCGATGATATAACTGCATTCTTATCAACTTTGCTATCCATGTTAGATACAAGTAAATTAAACTGTCTGCTTGCATTTAGATTAATTTTATCGCCGTTAAGTTGTATACCTTGAGGACCTACATTCAACGATTGCGCTGTACCATTATCATCAAATCGGATTGTTGCACCTGTGGTTACGTTCTGCACGATTTCGGACATGACACGAGAGAGAGTGCGGTTTGTAGCATTGAATTCATTCTTAGTCGTACGTAAGGCAATTTCTCTACCATTTTGAGATATGCGTGAATCGTATTGTGTAAGAATTTGGTCACGTTCTCTATTTGCGTTACGGATTTGACCGTCAGTGTAAGAATTAGATAAGCGTTGTGCCTCGTTCGCTTTATCCTCTGCATGTCGTTTAGCTTCTGCTAACTTTTGACGTGCTTCTTCAATCGCACGCTGTTCCTCTGCCGATATTTGACCGTCGATATAAGCCTGTGATTCTTGTTGCTTGAGTGCATCCTGCGTATTAATATACTGTCTTAACGATTCTTGTGCCTCTTTGTTCGCTTGCGCGATGCCCTCACGGATGCCAGGTGCATTGGCAACGTCTTTTAGTTGTTCATCTGCATATTCCTTAGCTTCTTGTATACCTGCTTGATACTGGCGTATAGAAACGGTATCGTTGATTTGATTAGCCAACGTTTCTCGCTTTGATTCTTCTGCCTCTAATCGTTTTACAAGCCCGCTAATTGTAGTCTCATAAATTTGTTGAGATACCTGTTCAGTGAGCTTATTTGGTAGTAATTCAATATTAGCGTTTTGTTGTTGCACTTCGTTTTTGATAGGTTGAAGTTTTTCGTCGAGCGTTTGAGCGACTTCTGATTTATCTGCTTTGAGGTTGATTCTATCTTCAAAAGCACTGATTTTTGCTGAGTTCTCTATAATTTTATTGGTTATACCTGTTTGGTCGTCACCATTCATTTTTTGTGGTGTTGCTTTATCGCCTTTTTCAAGTTGAAAATCTTTAATCCAAACTTTGTTTGGTGCTTTATTGAATTTGATTGCTATGCCTCGTTCAATCGGGTTTTTGTTTGGTTTAAAGGTAATAGACTTACGTACCCATTCCCCTTGTGGAATTGGTAGCGTTAGGTTTACAGTGCCAGTTTCATGGATTAGCAATCGGACGCTTGCATCTGGAGTATCAGTTTTTATTGTAAAACTCATTGTATAATTTTCTTTTAATTCCCAACTATAATAATCAAGTGGTCCAAAATAAACACTCTCTTGATTATCGTATTCTATCGCTTTCTCATCGCCTTCAGTAATCGACGTAGCCTCGTAATACTCCGCATCCTTAAAGGCGGGAGGGCTAGAGTATCGATAGATATTACCGCTACCGTTGTTGTACTCTTTGATTTTTTTATCTATCGTTAATTCCATACCATTCTCGTAATTTTTCACTTCTTTTTGAATAGATTCGATTCTGTCGTTAATCGGTTCCAATGATTCAATTAACTTTAATCTCATCTGTTCTAAATCATCTTTATTTGGTATATCACTCGTCAATTGCTTAGTATCGGGGTCCCAGTGTCCGTTAGGTAGAACGTTAGCAATCTCGGTCATTGCATCGTTAAACTTTTCATCGGTGTACTGTGACTGCAGTAACTTAAAGCGTTTTTCGATTGCAAGTTTTGCTTTTTCCACAGAATTATATAAGTCCTGTAACTTCTGACGATACGTTAAGAATAATGCTTGTGTATCGATGAGTTTGCCGATTGTTGCTGTATCTTCTGTCATATTTTCTAAATTAGCTTTAATTTGGTTGTAAACTTCAATCGTTGCGTCTAATTTAGTGTTAACTTCAGTTTTTAAATCTTCGTCGACTAGGTACTCGCTAGAAAGTATCTCGTACATCTCTTTAAGCAATTTAGAGTGCTGTATGGATAGATTAATAAACGTGTTTTTCAACTCACTAAATAACGCTTTCTCACGTGTGATACCACCTATTTTTTCAACATCATCAACAGACGCGAGTATCCATTGACCGTTCCAGTAACGTTTTAATACGGGTACATCAGGATTACTAATATCTAACCACAGCATATCGTTGACGGGGTTCTCTGGTGGGGTCGCACTTTTGATAATCTTTCTTTCAAAGTATTCTAATTGTCCGTCCACACTGTCTTTTACAATCGTATTAATATTACTAATACTATCGTTTAATTTACTTCTGATATCATCGAGTTTTTTTGTAAACTCATCACGTAAATCTTTTTCTCGGTACTCTACATACTCGCCAAAACCATATACCACATCTTCGGCAATCATATCGTACTCTTCAGATATAACTTCTGCTTCCACATACAACGGTGGTGTAAAATCGCGGTTCTTAATACGTACCATATCGCCGAGGTTCACGACTTCATGGATATAAGCTTTTTGAATATCAAGTGCGGTCACTTCATAGCTAATAGCCTCTTTTTTACGTTTGTTGAGTTCTGTTGTCCCTAACGTACGTAAACGTTTTTCGTCCATGTTCTCATCATCGGTTTCTGGTTCATATATACCCCAATTATATCTGCCAGGCAAACCAATTCGTGCTTGCGCATCGTCATCTTTAACGATGAGCTCTATACGTTTACCACCTTCTTTTTCGGGCCCAACACATAGTAACGCGGTTTTAACTTCCGAATAATCCACAGTACGTTTCAAACCGGTTAAGTCCTTACCGTATGTGATTTCTTTTCCGTTAAACAATGGTTGGCGTTTACGTAACACTACATAACGTTTTTCAACACTGTTGCTACCAATTTCGATATAAAAATCGACCATCATCTTATATGTTGTACATAGCTGTAATAGCACTTCGTAACGGGTTTGATAAGACGTCCATGATGTTGTACGGATACCACCATATTCAGTAGCGTCTGACACCAACCAACCTGTATCCTTTAACACATCAGATAGTGCTTGTCTTGTTGTCATCTTTTCGAATTTATGTGGTGCATAGGGCTTAGCCTTTGCAATATCTTCTAAGTATGACGCTACTGTTTCGATTTCAGTGTATCCATCGATGTCTTGTGAGATGTGGTCGATGATAAACTCTCTATACTGCCCGTTTTTATCCTGTATAATGATACGATTACGTTCCTGCATGTTTATCGTACGTTCAGATAAGATTGTAAAATCAAAAGTTTCTGTCCGATCGTTAATATTTCTGTGGTGTACCGCTTTGACTAACGCGTTATCATCTCTAGATATATAATCAATGATTTCGCCTTTAAAGTTCATTACGTGTATCAATTTTTAACCTCCTTTCTATAAGTATCTGTCTTGCCATTTAACTGTGGTATCAAATACACCAGCAGGATAGATAATTAGTTCGGTATGTCCTCTATCGACAGTAAAAAAGTCACTACCGAATGTCTTTTCTGAAAGCATAGGTTCTTCGTTGACAAAAACGTTTTTATTTGCCATATCGATACTGATTAAATCGCCTTTTTTAATAATCATATCCCTAGCCCCAACGGGTTTAGGTAATAATTCACGTGTATAAGTACCAAAAATATATAATGGCATTACGTTGTTATTGCCATTCTTTGCAATATATAAAGACGCTGCAACGACGGGACGTTTGTAAAAATCGCCGCTGTCTGTAAAAGATTTTTCATCTTCGTCAAACGCTTTTTTACGTTCAGGGTATGGGAATTCTTTATATTTCCAACTTTTTACAGTAAACACATTACCTTTACGTGTAAGTTTGATATAGATTACAAAGTCATCCATCTTGTATAGCTTAGGATTGTTTTTGTAGTTATATATTACTTGTTGGTCGCCTGATTGATTAAATAACGTCACAATGATACGACCAATGGCTTGATTGGCATTTGGGTTAGTGTATCCGATTGATGCAATCACACGGTTGTCTGAATCATAAACGTACTGTGCAAACCGTATAGCACCTTTTTTACGTTGTCCGACACCTATCTTTACAGTTGTGGTAAAGTCTTGTGCCTGCTTACTAAATTGACGTTTATACATTGCACCATTCCAACCGCTACCACTTACAGAGCCTGTGTTTAATACAAAGCTTTCTTTAGTAGATGATTGGCTGAAACTACCACCTACTGCGCCACCTGTGTGGTTATCAGTAAAGTTGATATTTGATTGCTTATTCCAACCACTCAATGTACGTGATTCATCACTTAAAATACTTGGCGAGTAGTCTTTCAACTCTTTGTTAACATCATCATCGCCAATCATAAAGTAATCTTCATCTTTTTTTGTAATCATATAATAGTTTGCGTTATTTAATGCTCTTGCCTCCACAAGAATAGGAGTGTCTGCTGTTCCAGTATTAACTAAACTTACTTGATCACTGATAGCTGTGTTTTTACTACCGTCAATCGCATACTTATATGGGTCTGTTAAAACAACTTTTACAGTAACCACATTAATACTGTTTTCAGTTTTGCTATTTATTTCTAACGGTCCCTCAAAATAAGCGTTCCAGTACCATTTCTTTGATTTCAGTTGTAACTTAACTGGTTCATCATAATTAAAGAACTTAACAAGTTCTTCTAAAATGTAGTCGTGATTTTTAACGCCACCACTCGATAATCTATCATTGTGGACGACTAAAGGTAAATCAAATCGATATTCGTTCAATCCTTTACGTTTAAAAACAGAACCTGGTCTACCTTCCACTTTCTCTGTACTTATTTCAAAATTAAAAGAGGGTATTTTAAACCCTCTTTGCACAAATAGCCACGGAAGTGACTTATTATTAACTAAAATTGTGTCGTTCATTAAATTAAAGCACCTCCCGGCTTGAATCTTGATTTGCGTGAATTGTTACGTTCACGTTTATCTACTGTTGAATTGATAAAATCACTTAATCCAAAGTTGTCGATAACTGGACTAAAATCTTTGTCAGCGATTTCTTCGTTACTGCCGACTAACTTGATAAGTAAACCTATCATTGTGTCTAACTTACTTTCTAATTTACTATTACGGGTATCATCGTTGCCGATACTACCACTGTTAAAGTTTTTAGGACGTTTATTCTTGCTAATATCCTTACTTGCCAATGCTAATAATTTTGCTGCGTCACTTGCACGCGATGGATCAGTTGGGATAATCCATTCTGGATAACCCTCTTCTCCCAAATGGTACAAGCCGTTATAGACTTTACCGCCAGTTGCGTAAGCATAGTCTGCAGCACGTTTAAATGCTCCATTAAAACCATAAATACCACCGTATTTCCTTGCGATATTACGCATAGATGATAAAGCTTGGTGTAACGGATTGTTAAAGTTGGTATATCCTGGCTTAGCGTAGTAATCGAAAGTCGGTTTAATCATTTGGAATAAACCTCTTGACGGTGTACCTCGTTGCGCATTGATGTCCCAATTATTTACAGCGTTAGGTTGGTAATTTGATTCACGTTTTACAAGACGCATCATTTGTTGATGTACCCAGTCTGATTTATAGCGACCACCTAATATACGTTGAGCTTGACTGATTACTCGACTTGCGTATGCTGCGCCCGAACCACTTGGATAATTACCACTTTTACCACCACCAATAGATAAACGACCATTCTTTTTCGCTCTTCTCAAATATGGTTCAGGGTCAAAATGTCTACCATTCCGTCTCATTTCAAAATGTAAATGTGGTCCTGTACTAAAGCCAGTATTACCTGTCAACCCTACTACGTCACCTGGTTTAACTGTTGAGCCGGAAGGTGGTGACTTACTAAAGTTTTTAAGGTGGGCAAATAACATATCTATTGCACCGCTCGTTATTTTTACATAGTTACCATAACCGCCCGCCATAAATGGCATACGCGTCAAACGTCCGCCCATAGGGGTACGAACTGTTTGATAGATGAATGGAAAGTCGACACCTTCGTGGAAAGGACGCCCAGTCGCTGCTGTATATGCAGCAGTATGACCATAATGGTAATTAATTTTATCAGGGTCTAAAATACCACCAACCAATTCTCCTCCAAGAGAATCAAATCCACCCTTCATCCAATCAATAGCGCCTTTTTTAATTTTTTCGAATGCCGCTCGTGTAATTTGACCGACAATTCCCATACCTTTAGTTATAGAATCAAAATTTATTCCTAAATTTGATAAAAGTTTATTAAATAATTTGGCAGGATTATCGATATAATCCATTACATCGCCGATTTTATCAGTGAGCCATTCACCAGCACCTTTAACTTTATTTCCAACCCAAGATTTAGCGTTATTAAACCATGTACCTACACTTAAACGTGGCATCATCTGTTGTCGCATACCACCACTTATTACACGTGATCCTTTTGGTAACCATGTTGTTGTATCTTTTGCAGGAGTCAACGCTGTGCGTCCGTTAGGGTACTGTATTAACTCACGACGTCCATCTAGACCTTTACCATTACCTGGTCCTTTGTCCCCCACAACAGCCATAGTACCTTGTTTTAATCGTCCATCTTGAGTCGTTTTGATATGTCGATTAATACGTTGCGTTCCTGTTGATAATCTAGGTATCTCTGGTAATCCTAATTTAGAACCGACCCAGTTTAACCCTTTAATTAAACCATTTAACCCTTTCTTAATAGCATCAACCATTCCTGTAATGTGGTTTTTAATACGACCGATTATACTCTTTAATCCATCAGCCATATTATTAAAAGTACGACGTACCACATTCCATAAACTTGATGCAATTCCTGTTACACTACGTTTAATAGAATTCCAAATATTGACTATTATCGATTTAACACGATTAAATATACTGCGCGTTCCATTAAACAAATTAGTAAATATACGTTTAACATTCGACCATAAACTTGATGCAATATTAACTACTCGATTTTTAAGGCTCGACCACAAACTGATTAACCATGATTTCAAACGGTTAAAAATGCTACGTGAGCCGTTAAATAAATTTGTGAATATACGTTTGACGTTAGACCATAAGGCTGATGCATAACGCGTTACCGTATTTTTAATACTCCGCCATATATTAGATAGCCAATTTTTTAAACTGCTAAAAATGCTACGAGTAAATCTGTACAAGGAAGTAAATACACCTTTTATGTTGTTGAATAATCCTTTGGCGTGGTTGGTAATGACGTTTTTAATACTCCGCCATATCGAACTGACAAACTCTCTTAAAACAGTAAAGATGCCTTTTGTAAAGGTAAGTATCCTTTTAAAAATGGTGCTGATTATCGACCATATAAATTTTAATGATGTTCCTATAATACCTTTGACGCCATTAAAGGATTTGCTGATAATACCTTTAAAAAATCCACCAAATATTTTAACGACTTTGAGTATTTTACCCATAAACCATAATTGAATAAGGTTCCAAATTAATACAACTGCGCCTTTAAATATCTGTTTGACACCTTCCCAAACTTTGCCCCATTGTCCTGTAAATACACCGCTAAATACTTTGACAATGCCTAGTATGACATCTAAAGCACCTTTAATAATACTTTTAATATTCTCCCACGTATCTACAATCAACACTTTAATAAGCGGCCATGTAAATTTCATAATTTGCCATATCACTTTCATGGCAACCTTAATGGTTGGAACAATTACGCCGTTAAAAATAGTTTTTATTAAGTCGCCAAACTCTTTTAGATTAGGCCCTATTTGGTTTCTAGCCTCAATAAAAAACCCTTTAAAAAACTCTCCTATATTTTTGAACGCTTGGATAACGTCCTCGCCATTGTCTTTCCAAAAGCGAGTGAGCTTGTTACCTATCTCTTGAGCAAAACTCCAAATGGCACCAAACGCATCTTTAAAAGTTTGTCTAATTTGGAGTAATGTTAATGCGACTTTCTTAGCGCTTGCTTTAGGCATTATTTTAGAGAGTAAATCGACAGTTGGTAGTGTATTGCCAGATAGTAAACTTTTTAATGAATTAAATACCGATTGTGCAACGCCCCAAAGTTTTTTGAAACCATTTACAACTGGATTAATTACTTTGTTTACGATATTTCTAAAAGTTTCTGATTTTTTATAGGCTATCACAAATGCTGTACCGATTGCCGCTACTGCTGCAATAGCTAATCCAATTGGTCCTAACATAAATTTAAATGCAGTACCAACCAAAGTTAAACCTTTAGCTGCTAATGGTGCTTTTGTACCTAAAAAGCCCATTAAACCACCTGCTGTTTTGATGCTTATCATTAAAGGTCCTAAGGTACCTATAATACTACCAATTGATGCTGTAAATGCCCCCATTGTTAGTATTAATGGACCTAATGCTGCAGCAAAAACACCAATACCCACAACGGCCGTCTTTGCCCAACCTGGCATACTTGTAAATTTATCTGCTAAAGATGCAAGTAAATCTGCCGCTCTACGTATATGGGGTGCTAAAACATCGCCTATGCTTATGGCCATTGATTCAATAGCCGATTTCATTCGGCGAATAGAGCCGCCGATACCGCCTTCCATCTCTTTAGACATGCGTTCGGATGCACCAGTTGAATTATCAATAGACTTAGTTAGTTTTTTATAATCTTCGTCGGACGCGTTGATGATTGGTAAAATACCACTCATAGCCTCTTGACCGAATAACGTTTTTACTGCAGCTGATTGTTGTGCCTCAGACAATCCACCGATACTTTTCCTTAACTGGTCCATAATATCCCTGAAAGGTAGCATTTGACCTTTGCTATCAGTGATTGTAATGCCTAGTTTTTCCATTGTCTTTTTGGCCTCGCCACTCGTTCCTGTCAGCCTAGTCATCATAGTTTTTAGTGCTGTACCTGCTTGTGATGCTTTGACACCAGAGTTGGCCATTAATCCTAATGCGATGGATGTATCTTCCACAGAGAACCCGAACGAACCTGCAACTGGTGCAACATATTTAAATGCCTCACCTAAGCCGTGAACGTCAGTATTGGCTTTCGAACTTGTTTGGGCTAACACATCGGCAAAATGTGTACTATCTTTTGCTTTTAAACCAAATGCACTTAAACCGTCTGTAACGATGTCACTAACTTCGGCTAAATCTTCGCCAGATGCAGCTGCTAATTGCATGACGCCATCGATACCGTTAAGCATATCTTTGGTATCCCACCCGGCTAAGGCCATGTAATTCAAAGCTTCTGCTGATTGACTGGCACTAAATTTAGTTTTAGCCCCCATTTCAAGCGCTTTATCGCGAAGTTGTTGGAATTCTCCGCTTGTTGCACCTGATGTGGCTTTAACTTTACGCATAGAGTCGTCAAAGTCTATACTTTTTTTAGCGGCTAAACCAAAACCTGCTACTACTGGGGCAGTAACGTGTAGAGTCATTGATTTACCCACAGCTTGCATCTTTTTACCGATGTCTTGTAGTTTAGGTCCCCACTGACTGAATTTAGAACCGATTTTACCCATAGTTGTGTTTAAAGCGCGTTGTTGCGTTTCTAAACGTTTCATTTCCGACGTCGCTTCATTTAGTTCACGTTCGTATTTATTTAATTCGGCATATGCTTGGTTATACTTAGCGGCAGCCGCTTGTGTTTTTGCACTGTTTTCTCCTGTTTCTTTTGACAACTGATCGTAATTGTTTTTTAACTCTCTAACTTTTTGAGCTTGCACTTGTTGGCGTTTGGTTAAACCGTCAACTCTTACCTTAGATTTTTCTAAAGAGTTGTCATAACGGCTAAATTTTGATAAGTTGGCGCTCATTTCTTTAGAAACGGCCCTCATTTGTCGATTCAAACCTGCAATACCTTTATTAAAGCCACTACCGTCTAAATCAACACGTATAACCATATTGCCAATAGGTCCTGCCATAGCGTAACCTCCTTTCTAGCCAAAGATTTCTGCAAAACTTTTGGCTTTTTTCTTTGTTTCTACTTCAGAAGCCACAATATTTAAAAAGAAGTGAATAGGCATGTTTGCGACTTTATCGGGGTCCATGCCTTCTTCAATCAACTTTTTTGCTAGTTTCATGTAATTTTTATATTGTCCCTCTGGCGTAAGGTCTTCTGGGTCTATTTCGTTTTCTCGTTCACGAACTTTTTTGTTTCGTCCACATCTCCTGCAATTAGGGTGCCTAGAACTTCAGAAAGTTTTTCAAAACCCTTCTCTCCGCTTTCTAAACCTTTTTGCAATTCTTCTGATGTAAACTGATTACCGAACATTTCAGCAATAAAAGTCGTAATTTCTTCGATTGCATCAAACATTTCGAGCGTAACCTTCTCTTGTTCTAACAACTTGTCGTTGTATTCCGCTTTTTCTGTTTCTGATAACTGTGCATATTCTTCTTCTGTTAATTCTTTAAAATCAGAATTTGCATAAAGATTCTGCATTTTTTTTGCTAATTTAGTGCCTTGAATTGTGTCAAATAGTGTGATGATAGGTTTTGCTAAGTATTTTTTTGTCTGTGGTTTACCTGCTTTTGTATATCCTGTAATTAATTCAATTGATGGTCTTGCCATAATAGATTCCTACTTTCGTTTTTTTATTTTTGCGCAAAAATAAAAGAGGGGATTACCCCCTCTTGAATTAGATAGATTGTAATTCGTCTTGTACTTCGATGCTGATCGTGTCGCTTTGCTCGCCAGATGTAGCTGTAACCACACCGTTACCTACTGCATTAGCTGTAACTAAACCACTACCGTTAACGCTGATGTACTCATCGCCTTCAGTAACACGATAAGTAACTGGTTTACCTTGCGGGTCAGTAGTCGCTGACAACTGTTCTGTCATACCTTTTTTGATTACTGTAGATTCTTTGGAAAGCGTTACACTTTTAACGCTCTCCTCAGATTTCTTTCCCGGCATTTCTTTTGCAACCTCGTCAATCATTAAGTTTCCATTAACGTCTTCCATAAACTTGTCATAGCTTTTACCGAATGTTTCCATAAATACGTAATCGCGTCCATCATTCGCACCTTTTTTATCGAAACCAGTGACGTGTGAACATTCATCGTATAAACGGTCAATAAATGACCCTTCAACCTCGTCATTTTGGAACTCGATTTTATCTTGTTTTGTTTGACCGCTAATATCTGGGCGAGTGAATTTACCTTTAAAAATACCTACCCATTCAGATGACCCGTCATGATTAGTACGTTCAAATACAACTGCTACATCTGGCGGAATGTCTTTCGCACCGTATTTAAAACCGCCTTTACCTTTTTTAGCACCTGCTAAGAATGCTTTTTGTTCGGCAGGGATAGTTACGAATGTCGTTTTAACTGATAATTTACCGTTAGACACTGCTGTTGCAGCAACGATGTTATCGCCATATTCTTCTTCTGTTTCCTGAGGTCTGTCTACAGAGATTTCTTTTAAAAATCGTGTACGGTGTCCGCTTTTTACTTTCCACTCTTTATCTGTATCAGTTTCGATTGGTGCCCAATAAAAGTTAGTTACACCAATAGCGATACCAGATACGCCAGTTGATTCTGCAAAATGTTGTAAGTTTAATTTTAATTTTTCCATTAATCTTCCTCCTAAATAAAAAGAGAACCGTTCGCACGAATGATTTCTCTAAAAGTTAGAGTCTCGATTTCGTACAAGGGTTCTCTGTAATAAACTTTAAAATTTAATTGTTTTAATGCTTTCACAATACTTTCTGCTTGCTGATCAGGTTCGTTTTCAGACCACCAAACATCGATTTGATAGTCATACTCACGCGTTAATTCTTCATCATCCGCATAATCATTAGGATTATATGGCAATGGAGTAATTCTTACGATTGGCTGATTTGTACGCGTGTGGAAGTTTTCAGGTACAACGTACTTAAAAATATTATCTTCCACAGTGACACTTTTATCGCTGACGATTGCATCATAAATTTTATCGGTTACATTCATTTTAATGACCTCTTCATCGCGGTTAACATGGCACTATACACTAACTGCCTATTACTTTTTTCAGTTTTAGTAATCCACAATTGCGGTCTTTGATACATCGTTCCGAATTCTGTCGCATGTATACGGTGCGCATAACCTTTTGTATATCCAATGTCTACGTATTTTTCTCCCGAACCTCTGTCGGTTTTTACATTAGATATAGCAATATGGTCGCGTGCATGTCCTCGTCTATCACTTTTTGGCGTGTTTTTTACGAGTATTGGTATTAAAGCACGCGCACCTGCTTTCAAAATTCGACTTTGATTTGCGCTAAACTCAACCTTTTTACGTAACAAACCTTCTTCAACATTATTCTTTTCAATTTTTGCAGGCATTATAGCACCACCTCACAATAAACACGTAAGTAAGATTTGTCTTGGTAATCCTTTTTAACGTATTTTATCGGGTATTTTTCGCCACCGTGAATAATATAGTGCTTATTATTCGGCTGATAATCGCCACGTGGATCACGTATGATAACTGTTTTAATGAATTGAGTACCTGTTGTTAAACTTGTTTGTGTATCTGATTCTTTTGAATCTTGAATACAAGCAAAACAACTGTACAACTCTTTTGTAATAGGTCGTTGAGGTAACCCTCTAATTGATTGGCTGACATCTTCACAAAACGTTACGCGCTCATTTAATCTGTTCGGATTGAACCGCATAGGCGTCCCTCAATTTATGCACAACACTTAAAACCATGTGCGGTGCATAGTTAAGATTACGTTCTGTGTAAGCAAGGCGGTTTTCAAAGTAATATGCAGTGAGTGGAAAAACCGCTGCTCTATACAATGTCTGTTCCTCGAGCCAATCTAAATCATCAGTAACCGCGTCTGCAATGTCTTGTTTTGCCCAATCGTAATACATTATCAACAAATCATCTTCGTAAGAATGGTCGATTTTACAATGTTTTTTTAACAACTCTAAATCACTCACTGCAACCACCTACTTATTATCGATACGTTCTAAAATGCCATTTTTAGGCTTTAGATTCTCATTAACTTCTTTTGCACGTTTAACCGTCATCTCGACCTCGTCATTAACGTTTAAAACACGAGAGAGTGCTTTATCCTTATAGCTAGTCAATACTTTGTATTTAGCCATTACTTAGCCCCTCCTTAGATTGATTGAAGTTCTTCTGTTTCAGGTTTAGGGTCTTTGTAGTCGATAACGATTGCAGATTTGTAATCTAAGATACGTACATCTTGACGTACAGCAACCATTAAACATTCCCCGAAATGCATGTAGTCTGTCCATGATGCTTGATATTGTGAACGGTCGAATAAAACTAAAGAGTCTTTTAAGTTACCAAAGATAAGTTTTTCATTGCCTTTGTCGCCTAACATTTCATCAGGTAAAATCTCAATTTTAGCGCCTAATAAGCGTTGTTGAGACTTCTCTTTCACATCAGGTTGGATTAAGTAGTTGCCATTTTTGTCTTTTAATTTGTCCAATTTAGCAAGCATTGTTTGTGATACGATTGCAACGTTATGCTCGTAATTAGGCTTGATGTGTAAGTTCACAGCATCTTTTAATCCATCGATACCTGTAGCAGGGATTGTTTCTAATTTAGTTTGTTCGCCTTTTTCACCTGGTCCACCTTTTTGAATTACATCGATAATCGCTTTGTTACGTGTTGCTGCGATTGTACGTGCTAACCACAATTTTAATTCTTGCAATACGTTGATTTTGCTGTCTTCGATTGCCTCGCGTGAGATTCGGAAATATCCACGACGTGTTTTAATGTCGTACGCTAATTCAAAGAAAGGTTTTACAGCAAGTTCAGGGTTTTCTGCTAACTCTTCAACTTCAGGAAGCGCAGCGACTTCTGACTGGCGTACAACTGGGTATTTACCAGAACCGTTGTTAACTTTTTTGATAGTTACGTATTTATCTAAGTTAAACTCAACTTCTTTTAACTTTAAAATGTCAGTAACGATTTCTTCAGGAATCACAACAAAACCCGAGTCAGTTTTAAGCGACCCACCTTTAATATCTTGGTCGCGTGATTCAAGGTAAGCCGTAAAGTCACGAACCTCTTGTGATGTAACTTTTGTTTCTGGCACAACGCCTAGATCAAAAGCATTAAAGTTTTGTGAGCGAACAGCACGTTCGTCAACAGTCGGTACATCCTCAGCCCCTGCGCCATCTTCCTCATCTTTTAATTTAGCAAGCTCATCTTCTTTTGCTTTTAATTCTGAGCGTAAGTTAGAGATTTCTTCCTCCAATTGTTCAGCTTTCTCCAATTCATCGTTATCAAGTGCACGTGTTGCAAATTTAACTTTTAAATCAATTTGACGCTTGGTATCTTCAATTTTCCCAAGCAAAATTTGAATTTTGTCCATTTGTTTTCCTCCTAAATTTTTGCATAAAAAATAGACGTCGCATTATATGCACGTCTTGTGGTTGTATTTTTTATGGTGTTCAACTTCACCGAGTTTTTAATTTTTCGATTCTTTGCCTAATTTCATTTTTGCGTTTCTCATGTTTAAAGTTCTCGATACTTCTTAATGCTGGTTGCACATCTGTATCTTTGTAAGCAGGGTAAGTTACCACTGATACATCAGTTAGTTCACGGATTGATTTTAAAGTACGTTTGTAGATACCTTCGTTTTCATCAAAACGCATATCGTCGCCTTTCTCATCGAGCATAAAGCCGAATGAGCATTGATTAATGTTACCCACACGCATATTCTCGTAAAGGTCACGCGCAAATGTCGTATTCGGTAATTTACAACGATATTTTAGTCCTACATCGTCCACAGTTAAGTCAAGCGTGCCTGCTGTTGTGCGTCCAATGATTTGTGAAGGTAAGTGGTCGACTAAGCAACGCACATCTGATAAGTCAGTGTTTTGCAATGCTCTTTTCGATATTGTTTCTTTAAACCCACCTAAGTTTTCAGACCATGTATCAAATTTTAAAGCATAACCCTCGATAAACATATCATTATCGTCATTAGAACGTACCTCAGTAATATTACCTGCTCTTGTTTCCTTTTCCATCTTCATCACCACCTTTCAGTTTGTTGTCTGTGCCTCGTGATTTATTCATCTGATAGTCATCAACCATTTCAATGTTGACGTGATTCAAATCAACACGGTGTATGCTGCCATAACCGCCCGGCACCGGTGGTAATCCGTCACGTTTACGGACTTCATCGATGTTTGTTTTACCGCTATCAAGATTGATTTTGTCAATCTCGGCTTGTGTTTTCTCATCAACCACACGTATTTCAGTCGTATCAAACTTAAACTCGCGTGCGACATCGGTTCTTTCATCATTAAACTTGAAGTTCAACTCCGCACATACACACGTTGTATAAGGCTTTAAAGTCGATAAGTAATCAAGATTTGCGTCTGTAATACTCATATTCGTTGTTTCAATACCGAATTTATGCAACGGTATGCCGAAAACACCTGCAATCTCACGTGTGGATGATTTATTCTCACGGATCAGTTTTAAAACTTCCGTGTCAACTTCCAATTGGTCATACGTCATCGACTCATCTAGTACAACGACTTTACCTGCTTGCTTTGTACCGCTAAATGCTTTGTGGAATTCTGTTCTTGCTCTCTCGCGTGCTTTTTTATCATTAAGTACACCTTTCATCTTAAGTATTCCGCCTGCATGTGTACCGTTTCTTAAAAAGTTGTTTAGAAAGTCTTTACCGTTGTTGTCTGAATCGATAGTTTTGCTCAATGTATCAAGTAGCGATAGTCCGTTAATACCATCTAATGAGTAAAATTTAATGTCGAGCATATCTTCAAACTTAATTTTGCGTGATGTCGATTTGCCGTTATCGTCTATTTTTTTGAATTCGTAAAAATAACGGCCAGATGGGCTTAATTTCATCTCGATTTCAGAAGTCTTACGAAACGCAAGGTTAACCGGATTGCCGTTGTTATCTCTCGATATTTCAACGTAACCATGCGATGTGAGTAGAGAGTTAGCAAACACGACTAACTTAAAAATATAGCCGTTATAAAAAGGATTAGGGCGTATATTCAAAAGTTTTGTAATCTTGTTATTAAAATCAATCTCGCCGTTGTTTGTTAACCGAATAGGCATACGTGCTAAGTCGGATGCAATCATCATGACAGCTGTAAAAATATCACTGTGCTTAATAGCCTCCACATCTGTATACTTCCTCAATGGTTGACCTTGAAAGCCTGGTAAAGTTTGTACCATCATTTGTAAATCATCTTCGTTATACTGTAATTCACGTTTTTCTCTGTAAAAAATACCCAATCAATTTACCTCCTTTCTTTAGATTCACGGTCAATAATCAGTGCGATTAAAATCAGGAATGAGCCTGATACAATCAATCCAAGCACAAGCCCATAGCCAAAGAAAACTGCAATATTAACCGTGATTAATCCCAATAAAAAAAGGATACTAACAATATTAGCAACCAATAATTTCAAAAATATGAATATTTTATCTAAATTCATGACACACCTCCTAAAAGCCAAATTCATCACTTTCGTAAATTGACGACCAATCTATCTCGAATTCGTGCATGCGAGCTTCACTAAAAGCTGTTATGACCGATATGATAGGGTCAATCTTTTGTCTGTTTATTTTCTTATTGATTTTTACATTATCCTCACCGTCATAAATCAACATCGCGTTATTTACAGCAATCGTGAGTAGATCGTTACCAAAATGTTTAATCTTCTTTTCAGCGACCCACATTCTAAACTGTTTGATAGGTTGTGATAAACTTCTGAAGTTTTGACCTACTTCAATTAAAGGCCAATCTAGCATCATCGTTTCAATTGTTGTAACAAAAGATTGTGCGTTCCACGGGTCATAACACACCGCTAATACGTTTAGGTCATACTCTTCCACAACCTCTAGGATGTAATCAATGACACGCTTGTAATTAATCATGCCACTTTCTGATGTGGTGACCTCCGCCTCTCCTTTTTGAACAAGGTATTCGTAATTTATCTTATTGCGTTTAGTCTTTTGTTCTAAATCAGTTCTTAATCCTATGAACGAATGACTATCAATTAAGACGTCTTCATTTTCAGTCGGAAATATAAATCCGACCGAAGTCAAGTCATCTAATCGTGATAAATCGACACCAATGTAAACATCACGACCGTAAAGGTTATAGTCATCTTTATTAACTTCAATAGATTCCCATTCTTTAACGTTAATCAAGCTATCTTCTTTGTTCGCCTGCCATAAATTAAAGTTTTTAATCAGAATCTTATGAAACGACGTACCTTTTTCGAGCTCGTCTTGAATATCCGATTTAATATTCCGTAATATCGTATCCCTATGCTCATCAGATTCAAGTAACGGCATCGCTTTAACCCATAGTGATTCATCGTTAACCTCTTCCTCCGAGTCCATTTCAGCGCAATATACAAAATAGTTATCTGCTTTAACTTCGCCAGACAATATTTTAGTGATGTATTTATATTCTTGATACATTTGACTGTTTAAATTGTCGCCCGCTGTCGAAATCAGTAGAGTGAGAGGGTTCTTTTGCAGCGTCATACCTGTTTTAAAGCGTGAATACATCTCATCGTCTGGCATACTCGCCAACTCGTCCAAGATTGCGACAGTGGGGTCTTTACCATCCACAGCATCAGGATTGTTTGACAGTGGTTCAAACACGCTTGTTGAATCAATATGTGCTAGATCTGTTTTACGAACGTCTGTCGATTTACGAATGTAATCACTTTTTGAACGTAGCAATTTGATTTGTTGACTTGCCATCTTAAATATCGTTTGCGCTTGTTTGTATGTGGATGATGACACATATATTTGACGATTGTATTTAGGATATTGTCCAAAAAGTAATTCGTTTAGTGACATACCCGATACAATCAGTGATTTACCTTGCTTTCTTGCCATACTGATATAGGCTTTCGTATATCTTCTAAAACCGCCTGTTCGACGCCAACCATAAATACTACCTACAATAAATTTTTGGAATAGCATTAACGGCATCGGTTCGTTTGTTTTAGGGTCTGGCAACATTTCAATGAACTTTATTGCCTTATTTGCCTGTTTAACATCCCAGTAGCAATTCTCTGGCGGGTTCTGCAAATCTTTTAAATGTCGTTTAGCGACACCTATATTCTTTTCACTCGCTAGAATATCGCCACTTACGACCTTTTGAGCGTAGAGTGTTGTGTAATCAATCATTAGTCATCACTCACAAACTCTTTAAACGGGTCGTCATCCTCTTTATCTTCTGGTACAACGATACGCAAACGACTATCAATCGTTAATCCTAATGTGTTTGCTGCTTGTTGCATTCGGGTCCCTGCTTTTTCTTTTGCTGTAAATGCAGGATTGACCTTTGGACCTTTATCCGTATCAATAACCACACCGCCAGTTCTAGTGATTAGCTCGCTTGCCTGAACAAAATCACTGTAAAAACTACAATATTGTGCAAGTTGCGCTTGATCTAAATTAGAAATAGGCAATTCCTGCATATAAGGAATCACACGTCGATACTCTTCTTTAGCAATATCATCTAAAAAGTCGGGTGGTTCAGAGTCTATTTTTGAAAACTTACTTAATTCAGCTTCTTGTTTTTCTTTTTCTAAAATTTCTTCTTTCGTGTTGTTCCTAGTCGAATTATTAAGCAGTTTTTTAGGTCTACCGGCCATAAATTAGCACCTCCTACTAAAAATTAAATAATATTGGGAAATCTTTGAAAAGAAAACTCTGCGCCGTTCTCTAGCCCTTTGCTCATCGCGCCCGTCTTTTGTTGTGGGGGGCTTCGTTTTTCGTTTTTCTGTTGTGGCATTCGTTGCATAATGGTTGCAAATTATTTTTGTCCAATCGTTTTGACCAATCTACTTTTGTCGGGATAATATGGTCAACGACATTTGCTTGTCTTCCACACGATTGACAAATATAATCGTTCTCCATCATCACGATTTCCCTCAAATTCTGCCACTGTTTTGATTTATAGAACCTTAGGTATTCTGGGTCATTCCTTTGCCTTACATCGTTGTATTTAGCGTTTGTGTACGTCTTATGCTTATCGCAATAGCTTTCGTTAAAGGTAATTAGTTTGTTGCATGTTGGATGACTACAACGTCGCATTACTGGCATAAGCTCACATCGTTTATATCAATCACCATATCCCTTGTTTGATTAGCCACAAGTAATTGATTACCAATCACATCATGCACAATGTATTTATCTTTTCGATAGATAATCGTATCGCCTTTGTTAATCATCTTATGCAAGTTAGGTTGATAGGAATTAGCATTGATACCTGCAACAGTATCAAGTGTAATGTTGTTGAGTGTAGCAATAGATGTAATATGTTCTAATGCATCACCAAGCAATACAGTTAACGTATCGATGTCATTGTTGTGTGTGAGTTGTCCTACCACATTCATAAGCGACAGTAGATGTGTCTGCTGATCAGTTGGTTGCTTTAGTGATTGATACTTATTTAATTCCATTGTCTACCTCCTTGCATAATAAAAGACACTGCGGTTAACAGTGTCAGTGATTTTGTTTTGATATTTATTTGAGTTGTACACTCATATCAACCACATATTATGTGACTCATATCAATATACAAAGCGCTTAGGCTAAGGGGTGAACCTAAACGCTCTATAATATAGTACCTGATAATATCATAATATCATTAAATAATACGCTCTATGCACACGCTATGCACACACCATTATTTCATTCCTACTTCCAACGCGACAGCCTTTACAAAGTTCTTACGAATCTTGCCTGCAGTATTACGGTGCATGTGGCACTCATCAGCAATGTGTTCCATCTTCAAATGATTAGACGACCAGTACTTAAGTTGTATAACCTTCTTATGTTCGACAGGTAGTTTGCTATACGTACGTTCGATTGCTTGAACCATTTCTTCTTGATTCCGCAGCATCTTATTTGTCATTAACCGCGTGGCCATAATCTCTGTTGTTCTTGCAGGTTCTCCTGACTGAAGCGGACCATAGATGATATTATTATCGGTGGGTTGAGTTGGATTAAGTATCTCTAATCTTAATCGTTGTATGTCTTTTTTTGTATTATCAAGATTGTATATTTCTGATTCTATATATCTAAAAGTACCAGGTTTAATATCAGTCATGTTTACCTCCGTTATTTATATCTTTCAATAAAACTTTCAAAATCTTTAGCATCAACATCGTCTTTAAACTTAAAGCTTAAATAGATATTGGTATACTTTAGGGCCTCGTTCTCTTTACGTAAGAGGCTATTGTCTGCCAATAGTATTAATACTATTAATCCGAGTATTACCGAGATGATAATCCACATTAGTCGTTCACCTCTAATAACTATCAATTAAATTATTAATTCTCTCTAATAAATCATTATTAACATTGTCCTGTAGTATACATTCAAGATAAGTTAATACATAGGTTTCACTAAAAGATATATATTTTTTATCGTGAATTTTTAGACTTATTTCATCGATTAGTATTTTAATTGCGTACGCTACAGGAAATTCCTCTTTATTAAAATCCTTTCTCAATTAACTGTTCACCTCTGCACGCTTTTTAAAATTATTAAGTGCATCTTTACTAGCATCAACTTCGACATTTTCAATTACAGATGTTTGTAGAAAGTTTTTATGTCCATTAGAATCAATGACTTTTATGAATTTTTCATTATTCAAATCATTCAACACAATATATTCGTACCGCACATTATAAAACGCATAGTATGTTTTATTGTTTATTGTTGTTATAGTTAACATCATTAGTCTGTTACCTCCGCGCGTATATTATTTAAATGTATATGATCGTACTCGTTAAACATGTCTATGTCGTCGTTAGCGGTTAAACGAATGTAATAGTCGTACGCAATGTATAAAATCATTGCTGTTGTAATGATGTATTTCATTTCTTTTCACCTCTATCTAATTTATGATTCTCAAACCATTTTTGACGTCGCTTTAAATATTCTTCATGTTTATTACGTGTTCGTTTAGCTGCGCGTTCGTATTTACTCATGAATATTTTGTTCTGCATTCTTGCATAGACAACGGTGATAATAAACAATACAGTATAAATCAAGATTGCTATAATCTCAGGCAGAAGTACTAACCACCACGACCAATCAATAACCCCAGTTAGTTTTAAAACGACAAATACAATTGTTAATAATTCAGCTAATCCCATTCTGTTTCCTCCTTATTAAGCCCAATCCGGCATATTGCATGTAATAACTTGCTGTTTAACTTTAGGGCTCTCATACTTCTTAATCGCTTCTTCCTTACTATCTGCTTCCACAACAGCAAACGACTGATTCTCACGTGCTTTCGTTG
>NZ_CP092966.1:1259591-1464299 GCF_022557135.1 Staphylococcus coagulans | reverse complement strand
CTTTTTATACGCTAGGTGTGTGTTGAATAAATCAACCACCTCATCTAATTTACGTTGCAACTTGTAATGCTCTTTCCTTAGTTCTGTAATGTCGTCGATAAGGCTATCACACTGTTGCTTATACTTTTCGATTTCTGACAGTAAATTTGCTATCATTCCACCATCTCCCCATCTTTCCAAATTAACGTCATAGTCATGTCGTCATTGAGAATGTAGAATGCTTTTATGTCAACTCTGAATGCGTCTATTTCAATAATGTGTCTAATAGTTTTGTTTTTATATACTTCAGCAGACAAATTTCCTAACCCATTTTTATACACCTCTATCAAAGTAGGAATAACCGTATCCTTTGTGATTTCTTCCTCGACCTCTACCCTGAAAGTTTCGTCTGAATCTACATATTCCAAATTTGTAACCATACCCCCAATGTCGAACTTCACTATTCCATCTCCGCTCCCAATAAACATTCTGCTTCTAACATCGTTATCCCACGCCCACTCAATTAACCGTGGTAACGTCATTTCTTTTTTAACTTTAATTTTCATCATTTTTCCTCCTCTAGAATTTCAATTACTCTTTCAGGTGTTAAATAGCCTTGTACGTCTTCAACAGTTTCGTCTGTGATGACTGCCATTTCATACAACCCTTCTTTGCTTCCATACGATGCCCAATGTTGAACCACACTTAACTTTCTGCCTGTCCCTGTACTAAAAATGTATTGAATACCGTCGTACAAAGTTTTGTGCTCGATGTATTCGTCTCGTTCTAAAAACGCTTGTTTTAAATTGATACTCATATTGCGCACCTCTCAATAATCAAATATCGTCTTTTGCGTACCTAGCTCTTGCTCTAGGAACAAGTTATGCGTCGCTTTAAACCGCATCAATTCAACTTCGCTCATATCCCACATTTGTCCTGCAAAGATAGCGTTCGCCACGCCTGCAACGTTGTATCTGTCCTTAATTGGTACAACACTGATTACCTTGCGACCGTCTTGGTCGAATAGATTGTATTTATCAAAAATACTCATAGCATGCACTCCTTATTCCGTTTTTTATCGCGTGGATCAATCAGCATTGCTACACGATTATGATTTACACCAACCACAAAACCTTTTACACCACGCTTGTGCAACTCCTTTTGTAACTGCGTCGGCGACTTGCCAGCTGTATTAATGCGGTAGCGTTGCTTTACAGTGTCGCTTAAATCTCTCACAACCATCACGTCAACCCCAGTTCTTGTTGAATTTCTGCAATACTTACTTTTATGCCTACCATGCGTTGACTGTGACCCTTTTTCTTAAACATTTTAGCTTCCTCCACTTGCGTCGAGGGGTTTACAATTCGTTTGAATGTCGATAATGGCATATCCAACTTTTTTAATATCTCTTTCCTCGTTCCACCGCATACAACATCATCGCCTTTATAAATCACGTATTCATATTTTGGTACACCCATCAGCGAGCAACCTCCCACTTGTCATACGCCCGTTCTAAGTACCAACGCGCCTCTGCTAAGTCTTCTTTGTTATTCTTATGCCCTGCACGGTTGATACACATAATCGCATTACCAATCGCAAACGCTAAGTGTGGCGGATAATCTTTAATGACCTGTTCGATATAGTCGATAACCTCTATATCGCCATATGTGTAATGGCTTGGATTATTAACTACATCTTCTTTGTGTGTTGCAATTTTTGTACTACTCGGTATCAGGTACCATTCGTCGTCATCTGAAATAAACACTCCGAGACCTTTATCCAATAAAACTCTGGCGCTTCCATCAGCAAACTTAAATCTTACTTCCCCCGTTTGACCAATAGGCTCTTCATCCCATCGTTCGTTAGCTCTATATCTATGGACACCAGTTATTATTTGAACTCTATCTCCAATCTCCAAATCTTTAACTTTCATATCGTTTCCTCCTCATATATGGTTTAGTATTTACAATCTCGTCAATACTCCAGTAATTCTTGTATCGACTTAACACAATGCTAGGTGTGATACCTTTGTGTATCATTTTTGCTTTTTGTGACCTAGTAAATCCTATAAATTTAATGTCTTTCCAAGTTGTGTCATGCATTCCACAACACCTTACTTTCTAAGTATTTATAGTAGTCGCTAGGTTCTACTGACTGCGGATATTTAGATAAGTGCGATTTATCCTTGCGACTATTTTTATACGCTCTATACGCACGATCAGTTTTTAATTTATCGAAACTATCTTGTGTTGATTCTGTTACTTTATCGCCATTACGTCCTAACGCAATCGTGTACATTCTCATTCCTCCTCGATAATTTTGAGTGCATCTTCCACAGTGTATGCAACGCCTGCGATAGCGCCGTTACGTTTAACCACATCTATAAAATGCTTTTGCACATCTCGAACACGTCCACCTGGTTTTTTTACTTCGATAAAAAATATTTTTCCATCAGGTCTAAAACCGAATAAGTCACAAAATCCTGGTGGTAATCCTGTATCGAATATCCGACCATCTGCTGTTTTAACTTTTCCAACATTTGCTCTAAAAATCATATTGTTTTTAGAAACTGCAATTCTAATTAAGTTTTGTATGTCTTGCTCTGTCATTTGTATTTAACCTTTTTGAAATTACTCGATTCTCTAACATCATCAATACAACCAGTAATATCCATATCCAACATATCTATTTCGCCATCTTCTCTTAAGGCAAAAATGATTATTTTAGATTCTATTTCTTCTCCATCTTCATCATAAATTGCATATAAATTTGGTGGTGCAGGCATTATTTGTACATATTTATCGTTCATTTTTAATCTCTCCTCTTAATTTGGGAATGTTGGGAATTACTTTTTTAACTATTTGGGAATAAAAAAACCAGTCATATCAAGGGTTCAAGTCGATTTTGGGAATTAGGGAGTAAACTTTAGAAACTTTTTAAAATATAGGGTAGTTTATTTTTACTTATATTACTTTTTATTTATTTACTCCCATTACTCCCAAAAGAATAAAAAGAGTAGTAAAAGTATTGATTTCATGGGATTTTGCTTTGGGAGTATTTTATAAATTTAACTCCCAAAACATTCCCAAGCTGTTATTTTCACTCCCAAATTAATAATTTTTAATAGTAAAACCAGGTGCATAATCTGTATCACTAACTTGAATTCCTTGATAATATTCATAACTTGATTTTTTTACTGAAAATTTCTTTTCCATTTCTTTTCTAAACTTCCTGCTGCTCATTCTGTATTGATGATTATCTTTCGCCCATTCATCATACGCTTTGAATAATTGAGGAGTTCTAATAAATTTACCTTCTCCAACTTCGCAAACGTCTTGTATGAATAACTCTGTACTATCCATTTCAATTCTATATTCTTCTCTCTGCTCTCTGATGATTTTAGGTTCAGCGAGTCCAATACGTTGCCATTCGAGATAACCGTCAACACACCACTTTACGATTGCAGGGAGTTCTTTTTTAAGTTTCTTTGTAAGATCCTTGTCAACTTGTTCCAGTGGTATCTGCTTTTCGAACGGAATGATGACAAAACGACGCCATATCCCGTCATCAGTACCACGTACGTATGGTTTGTGGTTAGTTGCCATCCATAGTTTTAATTGTGGTGTAAACTCGAATTCGTTCTCATACAATCGTCTGGCCGATACTTTATCGCCACCTGTTAGCTGCTTAAGCAAACCTTCATCGAAACGATCTCCTTCGTTTGGTTCTGTTGTGGTAACGAATCGAGCACCATCTAGTTTAGCTATCTCTGGCGATGCATCAGAATTGTTTTTGCCTGCCATAATAGCCTGTGGGCGAATGTTCGTTGCATAATCCCCAAACACTTCATTCATGATGTCCAAAAATACCGATTTACCATTACGGCCGTTACCGTACAGCACAAACAACACTTGCTCTGTGGTAAACCCTGACAACGAATAACCTACTGCACGTTGGATATAATCAATCAAGTCTTGTCGTCCTAAAAATATATCGTTTAAAAAATCTAACCATATCGGACAATCTGCTTTATCCGTGTATTCGGTATTACTCATTTTTGTAAAGTATTTATTTTTCTCATGCTCCAATAACTCACCTGTGGTTAAATCAATAAAACCATTCTGTAAGTTAAATAATGTAAAGTCGTTATCAAAACTTTGATGATTGATAGGTAATAAGTGCTGGCACTCTTTCAGCATGTTTACCTTTTTGCTATGATTGCGTGAGTCTTTCCAATGTCTGTAACGATATTTCTTCATATCCTCTTCTTCAACATCGTCACTCTTAAAAAGTTTTTCGTCTTTCAATTTATCCACTACTTTATCGACTAAGTGTTTCATCTTACCTGCGTCATCTTTTTTCCAACGTTTGCCGTCGTAATAAAACCATGCATTTGCTGTGTAGTTGTATCGAATATAATCGCCGAAGTGATCACGCAAACGTTCTGCATTACCTGTATCATCATAAGAGTAACGTTTATCCTTTTTAGCAGGTTTAACATCTTGGTCCATAATGTAAATCTGAAAATCGTTATCTGTGGACACTTCTGGAATAAACTCACTGTGACAACCATCGATTGCTTTACTAATCGTTTGATTGCCGTATGTGTCATCTCCGTGCTGCTCATCCCATTTATCTCTATACAAAACCGATTTTCTAAAAATCGAGTCCATCTTATGGGGGTCACGTGCAGTCCAAAACGCTAAATCATTACAAAAAGCAAGGTCTGCTTCTGATTGAGAGTTATAAAACTGCGACCAGTCTCCCTCATGCAATGTGGTAAAACGTAATCCGTTCTTTGATTTTTTAGCAATTTCGATTATCTTCTCTTCCGACAAATCGTTGCCGAAACCTTTACTGGTATTAATAACTTTCTTTTCAGTGTCAGGTTTTAAAATGTATTTACCGTGCAGGTAAGACAGTTTATTCATCTCATCATCGTTTACACGGTTGTAACCACCGATGTGTTTGCCTGTCATTGTAAAAAATCTTCCACGATTGTAAATTTCGACGTTGCCACGTCTGCGGCCTTTTTCAGGTAATTCTCCTTTTATGATGAGGTGTATGCCATTGCCAGAAGGACTTATTTCTGCATACGTTTCTAAAACTTCTATAAACTCACTCACGATATTTTCCGATTCATTGTTTTCTAAAAATTCGGTAATCTCTGAACCGATACCATCTAAGTCCACACCGATATAGGGTTCTTTAAAGAAAAAACCGATACCGTCATAATTGACTGATAGACTTGCAGCAACTTCGAAAGATACCCATGTGTTTTCATCGTTTGATTTTGCCATTTGGTTTGTAAGAGGGTTATAAGGGCGTTTTGTTTTACGCCCGTTTGTACCCTGTTCAATCCTAAAGCAACACCAACGATCTAACTCTTTCAATTCGTAAGGTATACTGTCGTACATAATAACCCTCCTTATTTTTTTACGAATTAAAATGGCAAGTCTTCATCGATATCGATTCCACCTGCAAATGGATTCTCACCATCTTCTGTTTTAAATTGATGTGTCATTTCAGGCAATGCTGTTTTATCCCAACGTTTAACATTAAGGTTCTCGTACGTTTTGCCGTTATAATCAGACGTTTCATTTTTAACCGTGACTTTAACGGGTTTACCTAAATAGTCGGCAAACAATTCTTCAATTGATTTATACGCTTTTCCTTGTTGTAACTGTGCTGCTGCACCAATAGTGTTAAAGAATCGCATGTCATATTTACCTGTTGCTTTTGATTTCCAAATTTTATGGAAGATGATATTGTTTTTGTATTTTTGATTAACATCATTACGGATAGTTAAGCGCATGTCTACGTGTTCTGCGCCACCTGGCGTCACGTTCTCCTCACATTTAGTAATTACCGTTTCGTAAGTTCCGTCTTGGATACCTCCGTCGAAAGTATCTTCCATATTTAAAGTAAAGTTTGTCATTTATAATTCCTCCGAATTTTTATATTAGTCCTAAATGTTTGCCTTGATAGTATGCCCAACCAGGCTTATATCCTAAGTCGTTAGCGAGTTGGTAAAGTTCTTTCATACTTTTGCAATCTTTAGGTTCTTTAAAATTTAGTTTGATAAATGTTTCTTCTGTAATTTCTTCGAGTTCCGTTTCTTCATCCTGTTGTAACTCTTGTTCTTCTGACTGCCACTCATGCCCACAATACGGACATTCTGAATGTGTAGAAGCTACTACACTGAAGCATTCGGGGCATTGCTTTGCTGAAATAGTGTTTTCCTCACGTTTTTTCTTGTCTACACCTTTAAAATGCTCGTGCCAGTCATGTTCAGTAGTGGGCAATCCATGTGTAAGATAGTTGCCTACATGATCTATGATGATTGCTGACTTGTTCTCTTGATATCTCATAGCACGCATCGTCTGTTGAATAAACAGTGTGAGTGATTTAGTGGGGCGTAACAATATGACACAATGACAATCTGGTACGTCCACACCCTCTCCATACAATTCTGCGTTGACGAGAATCTGCACTTCGTTATTTCTAAACTTTTCCATCGCAGCATCACGTTCAGCTTTAGGTGTTTTACCATCAACCTGTAACGCTTTATAACCTGACTGATTGAATTTTTCCGCCACTCGTTTACTTGATTCAACGTTGTGTGTGTATACAATTGTTTTTTTACCTTCTGCAAACTTTCTGTAATTCTCAACAGCGTCGCCGTAGATAGTTGTTTTCATCGCGTTTGTAATTGAGTCAGCACGATAGTCACCTGTACTTGCTGTTTTAAGCTGATTAGCGTCGAGTAAATTTACCGAATAATATTTGAATGGTGCTAATCGTTTGTGGTCGATTAACCACTCGACTGTTTTGCCTGGTATTAAATCAGTGAACACACTTGTAAAACCTTTGCCGTTTAATCTGCACGGCGTGGCACTAAACCCAAATACATAGGCGTTTGGAAAACTTTCAAATATATCAAGATATGTTTTAGCTAACGAGTGATGTGCTTCATCTACTAAAATGATTGACGGTTCAGGTTCTGCACCACGTTTAACACGATTCTTGATTGTTTGAACCATTCCGACGTGACATAGATCCATGTCAACGTTATTCAAACGAAACGTGTTTTTTATTTGATTCACTAACTCTATTCTGTGGACGCAAAACAATACTCTATTGCCTTTATCTGTGGCACGTCTAGCCACTTCTGACATTGTGACTGATTTACCACTGCCAGCTATGCAGGCGATTGCACCATTATGTTTTGATTACCTTTTGATATGGATTCGTAAATACCATTGATTAATTCTATTTGGTAATCGCGTAATTGGAAGTTAGTCGCCATTATCGACCACCTCCCCGTCGACCTTAAACAAATCTTCTTGCAGACAGTGTTCTCTGCTGTCTAATTGATTCTTTGCAAATATTTGATTTGTCGGCATTAAGATAAACCCTCGTTTGCCCGATTCTTTATTTACGATTAATCTAGCGACTACCTGGCATAATCCTGCAACGTTATCACGAATCGTTTTACGAATATCAGGTACAGATTGTGTGATTTGCTGTCCTGCAGGCGTGTAGAAGTCGTAGTTTGTTTCCCATGCTAAAAACACAAGGCGTTTTTTTAGAGATTGCATGTAACGCAGACTGTCTATTGTAAAGAAGTCCACACGTTGATAATGTGACATCTCGGGCACTCTTTCGTTTTTACCAGTACGTCCAAGATTTGCTAGCATTGACCTAAACAATTCTGATAGGTTATCTACGACGATGTTGTCGTATTTTTTTAGTAATTCTTCATTTTCTGCAAACCACTTCATCAATTCGCCCCACTCTGTCCATGCCTCGTGGGAGTTAAAATCTAAGATTTCTATATTTTCGTTACCTTTCAATGGACGTTCTGATTTATCCACACTTACATACAACGTTTTACCAGGCAGATAATTCAATGTGTGAGTTTTACCGCTACCAGGTTTGCCGTAAATAAGGTAAGTCGAATTATCTGTTGCAATGTTTTTAGCGTTTGATATAGTAAAAGCCATCTATCTCACCCCTAAACTTTCATTCTCAACGAGTGAGGCACCCGCAACATCAACACCTGCTTTGATGTCTTTCTTGATTTGCGTTCTATTGATTTTAGGCGCTTGTACTACTTTGTATTTATCAGGTATCGCATTTTCGTCATCAATTTGAGTTGAGTCAGATTTTCGAATAAAGTATGTGAATTCCTCTGTTTTGAATTTCGTTTCTCCTTTGTATTTCATCGAATCTAACATATAATTTTGAAGTGATTTGATTTTGTTTTCGTACGATTTACGACGTTTGCTAAGTGCCGTTTCACGTTCTTTTAAAGTGTTAATGTCACCTTTTAGTGATAGAATCATCTTTTGCATAGCGTCATATTTACGTTTTTGCTCATCTTGAATGGCATCTAATGTGTCTTTCACATCATCAAAACTTAATTCTTCATTTTCAAGCATTTCTAAAATTGCTAGCTCGTTTTGATTTAGATCGAATAGGTTAGTCATTTATTAACTCCTCCCCTGCAATAACATTTTTAACTTTATCGACCAAGTTATTAATAATTCCGTCATCTAACCAACTGTATATAAACAAAATTCCGTTATTATGCTTATATCGTTTGTCGTAATGAATAAAGTTAATATGCGTTCTATTGTTGTCGTCTGTTCCGAACTCAACCGACCCTTCTATGTCTGAATAAGCAAGACAACGATTCAATTCGCTTGCGATTTCTAACATTTTTTCTGTTTTCATTTTTTATCCCCCTAATCTTCGACGAGTTGGTTTTCGGCATCGAATAATTCGTTTTCTAAACGGCGCGCTTTATCGTCTAAATATTCAATTTCATCTTCTAATTCAGCAATTCTAGCTTTTAGCCGAACCTCTTGCCCAACGAGTCTTTTAAATTCGGTATAATGTATTGTCACTAATTCCATAGTTTGTTCCTCCTAAAATTGTGATATAATTAATCCGTGAATATTTTTAATTGCTTTGACTGTTTGCTAGTTGCTGCTAGCACTCAGTCTTTTTCTATCATTTCCATAATTTGTGCAACAGCTAGTGGTTTCTTCAAATGATTTGACATATTTAACATGTAACTTAAAGTTTTCGGTGTTCCTATAACAGACTCACTAAAAAGATTCATATTATCGCCTTCATCCAATCCAACTAACGCGATAAGACTTGGTTCAAAACCAGTGTTCGCATCTATCTCGTTCACTAACTCGTAAAGCTCCTCCATTTTCTTTCTAAGTGTTTCGATGACCTCTTCTTTTGTTAAATTTTTCATTTTTTTATTCCTCCGTTAATAATTTGATAGTGTGCTGTGTACCGTAGTACGTGACGATTTCGGCAACAGTTATCACGAATAAGATTGTGGTAAAGTACACGCCACTGAACGCTAAGATTGTACCTAAGATAAATGCTACCGATAGTGCCATAAACCATGCTGTAATAGTTTTCATTTAATTCCCTCCTTTTCAATGATGTCTTTCAAAGCACCAGTTTTTAAACCGAGATTGACAATGCGTTGTGTCAATTCATCTATTTGCTCTTGTGTCATTGTAATTCCTCCTCTTATTTTTGTTGTGCTATACTTACTTCAACTCCTATCGAAAGGAGGTGATAAATAATGAATTGGAATGAATTCGAAAAGTTTTTTAGAAAAGTAACAAATGAAATAGATGAACAATTCGACCCCAACAGTGAGTACTTCAAAAATACTGTTAACGAATTAAAATCAAAATCGAATGGTCAATTCTCAGATGAGTACATCTATTTACTTGCATTACATGAATGCTCTAAAAAACATAACGAAACGCTTATTTACAGTGTTGTTCATAAGTTTTTAAAAGGAGAATAGAATCTTTAACTCTTCCTTTATCAACAGGTAAAACAATATTATTT
This sequence comes from Staphylococcus coagulans, assembly GCF_022557135.1. Classification (NCBI taxonomy): domain Bacteria; kingdom Bacillati; phylum Bacillota; class Bacilli; order Caryophanales; family Staphylococcaceae; genus Staphylococcus; species Staphylococcus coagulans. The sequence goes on along the minus strand of NZ_CP092966.1, from coordinate 1,454,429 downwards.
TCCTCATTCTGCTCACTGCCATGAGTAGTTTGAGGTTTTTTGTTTTCTTCTTGCATTATTTGTCCTCCTTTTAGGTTTGGTGTCTCAGCACCTACATTCAGTACACGGTCTTGGCAATGACCTAATGTATTATGGCGTGGCTCGTATCGTGGCTCACTCTCGCTTGCATGTACTCAATGCGGGTGCTGAGATGTTCGATTAACTTGTTTGTTTTTGTTTTTCTTTAAATGCTAAAATGATTGATTTCTTTTTATCATTCATAAATACGAAATTTTCGTACTCGTTCCCTAAAAAAATATCATCGTATTTAACATTAAAAGCGCTCATATATTTGGAAAGCAAACTGTCTTTAATGTTGGTGGAGTCTTTTTCCATATTTTGAATCGTACGTGATGAAACACTAAATAAATCTCCTAACTCTTCTTGTGTCAACCCGGAATCAGTTCTCAACTCTTTTAATGTTTTCATGTTGTCACCGCCTTTCAGTAATACCAATATAATACGAAATTTTCGTACTGTCAACACAAAATACGTTTTTTTCGTAAACTTCTTTACTATGATATGAAAATTTCGTATAATACGAAATAAGGAGGTTGTGACTTATGAATAAAGAACGCAACAAAATCATTGCTAATAATATAAGAAAATATTTAAAACAAGCTAATATGACGCAAAAGCAATTAGCTGAATTAATCGGCATTAAACAATCCACATTGAGTGACTATTTGAATTTACGTTCTAATCCATCGCATGGAGTAATACAAAAAATCGCAGATGTTTTTGATATTGTTAAAAGTGACATTGACACTACATATAAGGAAAATAACGACATCACTTCCATATACGACAAACTCACACCTCCCCGTCAAAAGCGTGTACTAGATTTCGCTACTGAACAATTAGACGAACAAAACAACAAAGTCTTACAAATAAATTCGAATAACATAGTTTCAGAAGAGGTCGCCGTTTATGGCTATGCTTCAGCTGGTACTGGAGAAACATTAATAGATGGTGTCGAGTTCAAGACGCAGTACAACGGTTACATACCTAATCACGATTTTGCACTTCAAGTCAACGGTGATTCTATGGAACCTCTATTTGAAGATAAAGAGATTATCTTTGTTGATAAAACGAAACAAATCAACAGTGGTCAAATCGGTATCTTTGTTATTGATGGGGAAGCTTATTTGAAAAAGGTGTTTATTAGCGATAAAGGTATACGTTTAGTTTCGTTAAACTCGAAATATCCTGATTTACATTTTGATAGTAGTCACGATATTAAAGTAGCAGGAAAAGTTATACTTTAAGGAGGAATTAAATATGACTGAGGAGTTTGAACATTTCCACGTTAATACAGGTGGCAAAAAATTATCAGAAGAGGAATTAAAAGAAACACAAGATTTTATGCACAGTGACGAATTCAAAAAGATGATTGAAGAAACAAATGAAAAACATAAGAGAGTTATGGAATCTAACATTACTGATCGTACAAAAATATAATGAGCACCCTCGAGGTGCTTTATATAAAAACAATTTTAAGGAGCGTGCGATATGAAAAGATTGTTATTTTTGTTACTGTCAAGCCTGTTAGTCTTATCAGCGTGTGGAGATAATGAGAAAAAAGAAGAACCTAAAAAAGAGACAAAATCAGAAGAAAAGAAAGTTGATAAGGAAAAGAAGGAAGAGAAGAAAAAGGAAGTCGTAAAGAAACCCCAGCAACAATCAGATGAAAATTCACAAGAGCAAACAATTGAACAAAATCAACAAACACAACAGCAGGCACAAAATTATGATCCCCAACAAGAAACTCCAGTAGTTGATAAAAATACTGTTACAGAATATTACAACGGACAATCACACACAACGACTAATAATCCGGTTAAAGAGGAATATGTTGAAGGAGAAACCGACCCGATTTATGAACGCGAGTACAAACACTTTTATACAGAAGATGAAGCAAGACGTGCACAAGAGAATAGCGATGCAATATTGAGGGAAATGGGATTAGAACCTGGACATTATGAATAATTTCCAGGGTAGCATGCCTACCCTTTAATAACAACATATTGCAGATTCCTGATATAAGATGATATAATATAAATATATTAAAGGGTTACTCTTTAAAACACGTATATATTTGTTACCTTTTTGGTAATTAACCATGTAATCTTATAATTATAAGTGGCGTCTGTAGTTTATACAGACGTCTTTTTTATACAGTTTCACGGCTAGCACGCCTACCCTTATTATTTTTTACTATTTTTGAGGAGGAAATAGAATGAATGTAGCCATATATTGCCGTGTTAGTTCGCAAGAGCAGGCAAATGAGGGTTATTCAATACACGAGCAAGAGCGTAAATTAAAATCGTTTTGTGAAGTGAATAACTGGAAAAATTATAAAGTGTTTGTGGATGCAGGTGTATCAGGTGGTACAATAAACCGCCCTGCTTTTAATAACTTACTAGCTAATTTAGATAAATTTGATTTAGTGTTAGTTTACAAATTAGATAGATTAACACGATCGGTTAGAGATTTACTATCTTTATTAGAGACTTTTGAAGAGCATGGTGTATCTTTCAGAAGTGCGACAGAAGTTTTTGACACTACCTCTGCTATCGGTAAACTATTTATCACGATTGTAGGCGCTATGGCGGAATGGGAACGCTCTACAATACGTGAACGTAGTTTATTCGGTAGTCACGCCGCAGTGCGTGAGGGTAATTATATTAGGGTAGCTCCTTTTTGTTACGATAATATAGATGGCAAACTTGTGCCAAATGAGCATAAAAAAGTTATCGAATATATTGTTAAAAAATTATTAGAGGGCGTGACAGCGACAGAAATCGCTAGACGACTTAATAACGCCAATAACTATCCGCCAACTATAAAAAACTGGAGTAAAACAACAGTTATCAGACTTGTAAATAATCCTGTAATGCGTGGACATACAAAGCACGGCGATTTGTTTATAGAAAATACACACGAGCCGATTATTACAGAACATGATTATAAAAGAATTTCAGAACGACTATCATCACGTGTTAATTATAAAAAGCAAACACATACTTCAGTTTTTAGAGGCGTACTTGAATGCCCACAGTGTGGTCATAAGTTGCATTATTTCAAAACAAAGCTTAAAAATAAAAGCAAGACTTATTATAGTGAGGGCTATCGTTGTGATTACTGTCGCACAGATAAAACAGCACGTAATATTGCGATAACTTTTTCTGAAATTGAACGTGAATTTATTGAGTATATGAGCAACATAAGATTGAGTGATAATTACGGCATCAAAGTAGAACCTAGAAATGAAGTTGTCAAAATAGACATTAATAAAATAATGCGTAAACGGTCTAGATTTCAAGAAGCCTATGGCGATGGATTGATGACGAAAGATGAATTTAAGCAAAAAATGTTTGAAACGCAAAAATTGATTGATGAATACGAGGGAATGGAAAACAAAAAAGATGTGGACGATCACATTACAAAAGAACAAGTACAAGCTATTCAAAATTTGTTTAGACATATTTGGGACAGCCCTAGTGTGTCTCGTGAAGATAAAGAAGAGTTTGTTCGACAGTCAATCAAAAAAATAGACTTCGATTTTATTCCCAAAAGCAAAGTGAATAAAACGCCTAATACGCTAAAAATAAACAATATAGATTTGCATTTTTAACATGTATGGTTTAGCACATTGTAGGTCGCGCCAGTACCGCCCATCAGTGCAACGAAATCCTGTGTAGATTGTGTTAATGCAAAACTTGCATGCTGCCCTTCTCTAAAAAGACGTAAATTTTCAGCTTGGTTATTATACATAATCGCAACTACAGCAGGACCCACAACGGATGGGCCATGTACACCAATAAACCAAAAGAAAGCAATGAACCCAAAAATAATGGCAAAGCCTAAGTAACCATTGGCAGCCGTAAATAATGGTGAAAGTAAGATTGTCACAAGCTCAGCTAAATTTCCTTCTGTTAAATGTCTCACTAAAATATCAATGATCCAGAAAAAAGAGACCGATAAGGCGAAAGGAATCATATCCTTAAACGCTTGTGCAATATTCCCTGGAACTTGGGGAGGCATCTTAATCGTAATATTATTTTTTATACAAACGTAATAAATGTTAGGAACGATAAATGCGACTAAGAAAGAAGCAATCAATCCTTTGGTACCTAACATATCAATATTAATACCATCTTTTACAGGATTCATCGCTAAAATTAATAGTGCTGATTCGGCAGCGATAAATGTGGAGATAACATTGATTTGGTTTGTTTTAGGTAACTTGATATTTTTATTATCAGTCAGTGATTTGGTGACAGTCCCTGAAATATAAACGGCGATCATTCCCATTGTAAATGTGTAAACTTTCATAATGATTTCTTCAATATGTTTTGGCCAGTGAAATCCCCATATATTAGGCACATACGCAACTAAAATAAACAATGAAGAAAATAAAATAACAGGCATAACTGCGACAAATCCGTCACGAATTGCAGTTAAATACGGGTTAGCTGCAACTTTTTCAAAAAAAGGTTTCATACGTTCTATATACTTGATAATGGATTTCATATATATCCACCTACCTTTCAAAACGCTCTAATTGCTGATAGACATCAATAAAGTATTTTGCAATATCTCGTAAAGCCATTGTCGTCATGAGATGATCTTGTCCATGAACCATGACAAAACTCATTTCTCCGACTTCGCCACGCGACTCTTTTGCTAAGAGCTGTGTTTGTTCCACATGTGCTTCATTAATAAATCGGTTCGCATTTTCAATGTGTGCTTGTGCCTCTTGAAAGTTTTTACTTTTGGCCGCCTCGAATGCACGCATAATTTCTGCGCGTGCATCACCTGCTATAGCAACAATGGTAAATCCAATCATCATGTTATCTTCCTTAGACATAAATTTTCCTCCCTTATCGACTTAAATGAGTCGCTCTAAATGCAATTGAAAATGATATTTATCAGTTTCTAGAACGGTGAGCTGAAATTGATTTTCTAAAGCTTCTGCCAGCTCGTTTGCAAGTTTATACGAGACTGGATGAGATTGTTTTAATCCAGAAAAAATAGCAACATCAATCGAACTTAATTGATTTTCATCTTTATTTGCATTTTGAGACTCATAAAAGTAACTCATGTGTGTGAAAAAGCGGTCGTAGTGATAATGGTTACGTTGAGTTCGAACAATTTGGTGGTCATTTAAAAACTGATTTACAAAGTTAATGATACGAATGAATCGTGCATTATCTTCTATTTGAGCCGTGTTTACATCCAACTTGGCATTGAGAAAATGTAATGCTAAACTGACGATTTCAGATTGTGGAAACGATGGCGCTAAGTTTTGATTAATGATTTTTAACCCTAGTTCTGCGGCCTCCATTTCAAGTGGATAATGTGACTGCATATCTGGTATAACGGTTTCTTGCCAAAGGTTATTTTCAATACGATGTTGTGCTGCATATAAATGATCAGCTAATGTTACATAAAGATAGTCTTGAAACGTCAGATTAAAATGTTTTTGTACAGTTGAAACAACTTCAAAGCTAGTTAAGATGTATTTAATCGGAACATCTTTAATTAAAAAAGTCAGATTCTGCTTCATATTTTCGTTTTCTAGACGAAAAATTTTCTCAACCCTTTGACGTTCTAAGGTGTCCCCTTTTTTCTTTTTAAAGGCGATACCTTTGCCAGTGACAATCAGTTCTTCTTGCTCGTGTGATTTGACAATTGCACAATTATTGTTCAAAACCTGTTGAATAATCATTTATAAACCTCCCAAAACTCAAATAAAAAAACCACAAATCAATTCGTCTGATACAAAATTGATTTGTGGTTTCGCCTAATTCAATAGTCACGATCCATGGAAATGTTTTAAAATGTCCGTTTTTGTTCTTTATGATAATAATAAAGCTGTTCAATTTAAATGTCAATATAAATTTAATATGACGAAACATAAATAAGGATACATTGACATTAAATAAATATATGAAAAAAAGCCCTATCATCATGTGATATTATGACGACAAGGCTTTATTTGAAATGACTTTATGTTAAAAAATTTATGTGAGTTAATCTTCTAAGCGAGACCAACCTTTTTTCGTTAATGTGATTTTACCAGTTTCAATATTGATAATGCGCTTTTTATATAAATGACCGATAGCGCGTTTAAAAGCGCCTTTACTCATGTTAAAAACTTCTTTTATAGCTTCTGGGCTAGATTTGTCCCAGAATGGTAATTCGCCTTCGTATTCAACAAGTAGATTAAATATACGTTCGCCATCTTCATCCAAACGTTCATGCGCAAAAGGTAAAAATGAACCATTTAATTCGCCTTTATCATTGTAGCCAATAATGCGCACATCTAACTGCTGTCCTAGACGTGGTTCTTCCTTACGTTCTGACTCATGCACAAAAATTTTGTAGCCTTCTTCTGATAAAAGAAATGTACCTACACGTAATAAACGATAAGGGCGTGCTTGAATCATTTTATTTTTAAGTGCGTCATCATGAACAGGTGTGTACATTTGTTGGACAGTTGTTTCCGATGCAAGTCGTGCAAACATTTGTCTTTCACGGTCAATTCTCAATGTACATAAAATGTAGTCTCCTTTTACAGGCCATAACGATTTAAGCTTTGGTAAATCTTCCCATGGTACTAAAACTTCTCTTGGTAACCCCACGTCTAAGCGTGCACCATCACGATCAGTGCTCAGTACACGAACAAAGTCATAACGCCCCACGGTAATATCGGGCATATTTTGAGTCGCAAATAAATCACCAGATCGGTTTGGATAAATGAAAAAGCTATATGACTCCCCTATTTCTAATTCATCATCAGTATTGACTTCTGACGCATTCAATTTCACAAATTCTTGATTCGGCCCTTCCAAATGATATGTAGAACCTTCAAGGGCTTTTACTTCTAAAAATTCAATCGTCCCTATAATTTCATTTTCTTTAAATGACATAACGTACTCCTCTATAATTAAGTTATTTCTATTATAGCATCTTATAGTGGTATAAGCATTAAGGGTTAGTTACATTTAAAAGTCATGCGGTGCTATTCGATTAATTTTTAAAGAAATTAGATTTATAGCCCTTTCTCATGATATAATTCATCCATTAGATGAAAATGAAATAAAGGAGAAAATCCATGTTACAAGTTACAGATGTGAGTTTACGTTTCGGTGATCGTAAATTATTTGAAGATGTGAATATCAAATTCACACCGGGAAATTGTTATGGACTTATCGGTGCAAACGGTGCAGGAAAGTCTACGTTTTTAAAAATTTTATCAGGAGAGTTAGATTCTCAAACGGGTCATGTTTCGTTAGGCAAAGATGAACGTTTAGCAGTATTAAAACAAGATCACTTTGCGTATGAAGATGAACGTGTATTAGATGTTGTCATTAAAGGGCATGAGCGTTTATACGAAGTGATGCAAGAGAAAGACGCAATCTATATGAAACCTGACTTCAGTGATGAAGATGGTATACGCGCAGCTGAACTTGAAGGCGAATTTGCTGAAATGAACGGTTGGAATGCTGAAGCGGATGCGGCAACATTACTTTCAGGACTTGGTATTGCGGCAGAGTTACATGATAAAAAAATGTCTGAACTTGAAAACAATCAAAAAGTTAAAGTATTGTTAGCGCAAAGTTTATTTGGACAACCTGATGTATTATTACTCGATGAGCCGACCAACGGATTAGATATACAAGCCATTAGTTGGTTAGAAGACTTTTTAATTAATTTTGAAAATACAGTGATTGTTGTTTCCCACGATAGACATTTCTTAAATAATGTTTGTACACACATCGCTGATCTCGACTTTGGTAAGATTAAAATATATGTAGGGAATTATGATTTTTGGTATCAATCTAGCCAATTGGCTCAGAAGATGGCACAAGAACAAAATAAGAAAAAAGAAGAAAAAATCAAAGAATTACAAGACTTTATTGCGCGCTTCTCTGCGAATGCGTCGAAATCGAAACAAGCAACAAGTCGTAAGAAGCAATTAGAGAAAATAGAATTAGATGATATTCAACCTTCATCTCGTCGTTATCCGTTTGTTAAATTCACGCCAGAACGTGAAATCGGAAATGACCTACTATTTGTTGAAAATGTTTCTAAAACGATTGAAGGCGAAAAAGTATTAGATGGCATCTCTTTCACAATGAACCCTAGTGATAAAGCTGTGTTAATTGGTGAAAGTGAAATCGCAAAAACGACATTGTTAAAAATACTTGCTGGTGAAATGGAACCAGATGAGGGTACAGTTAAATGGGGTGTGACAACTTCTCAAAGTTACTTCCCTAAAGATAACTCTGCATATTTTGAAGGTGTGGAAATGAACTTAGTCGATTGGTTACGTCAATATGCCCCAGAGGATGAACAAACGGAGACTTTTTTACGCGGATTTTTAGGTCGTATGCTATTTAGCGGTGAAGAAGTGAAGAAAAAAGCGAACGTTTTATCTGGTGGAGAAAAAGTACGCTGTATGCTTAGCAAAATGATGCTATCAAGTGCGAACGTCTTATTATTAGATGAGCCAACTAACCATCTAGATTTAGAAAGTATTACTTCAGTAAACGAAGGATTGAAAACATTTAAAGGCTCATTGATCTTTACTTCACATGACTTTGAGTTTATCAATACTATTGCCAATCGTGTGATTGATTTAGATTATGAAGGTGGCCTTTCTAAGGAAATAAGTTATGAGTTATACTTGCAAGAAAAAGGTGTACTTAAATCAAAAGCCTAATTCCCTTTCAATGTGTTTATAATGAAAAGCTTTCACATAAAGGTTTACACATTAAACGTTTATATGTATAATGAAGTTCATAATAATTGAATATCACTGATGAGGCGCATCAATCATAAGTAGATATATTTTAAGCGTGCCTGCAAGCACATATATCGAAAGGGTGAGATGCCGAAACAAACAGTATTGCAGTTACTTGTTTGTTGGATTCTTTGGTTAAGAGCTGAGAGTCTGTCATTATTATTACAATAATGGAGTGCATCACTTGTATATAGATTGAGCAAGTTCGCACGCCGAACTTGCTTTTTTTGTTTATATGTGTCCCCATTTTTGTATAGTCTCGACTTAATTATTTGATTTAAGTTGTCAATTCAGTGGATGCGTTGTAAAGTAAAGATTAAAAACATCAATTATTATCTGAATTGTGTGAAGATAATGCTAAATCAGGCTTTAATGAAAAATGATTTTGAATTTAAAATTGGAGTGAGATAAGATGACAAAATTAGCAGTTGTAGGCGCAACAGGATTAGTAGGTACAAAAATTTTAGAAACAATTGACCGAAAAAATATTCCTTTTGATGAACTCGTACTTTTTTCGTCACGACGTTCTGCAGGTCAAAAAGTAGATTTTCAAGGACAAACATATACTGTTCAGGAATTAACGGAGCAAGCCACTGAAGATCACTTTGATTATGTGCTTATGAGCGCAGGGGGCGGAACAAGTGCTCAATTTGCCCCACTTTTTGAATCTAACGGTGCTACAGTCATCGATAATTCAAGTCAATGGCGTATGACAGAAGATGTTGATTTGATTGTTCCTGAAGTGAATGCCCCAACGTTCAAGAGAGGTATTATTGCTAATCCGAACTGTTCTACAATCCAATCGGTAGTTCCTTTGAAACCGTTGCAAGAACAGTTTGGTTTAAAACGAGTTGCTTATACAACATATCAAGCTGTTTCAGGTTCAGGTATGAAAGGTAAACAAGATTTAGAAAATGGGGCCAAAGGTTTATCGCCTGAAGCTTACCCACATCCAATTTATAATAATGTACTACCACATATTGATGTGTTTCTTGAGGATGGGTACACAAAAGAAGAGCAAAAAATGATTGATGAAACAAGAAAAATTTTAACTGAGCCAGAATTAAATGTAACAGCGACTTGTGTTCGTGTGCCAGTTCAAGATAGTCACAGTGTTCACATCAACGTCACTTTAGACCAACCTACAACGGTGAAAGAAATTCAAGATGTACTTGAAAAAGATCCGCGTGTTGTTTTGGTCGATGATCCAGAAAATAATGTGTACCCTTTAGCCATTCATTCCACAGGACGTGATGAAGTGTTTGTTGGTCGAATTCGAAAAGATGATTCTTTAGATAATACATTTCACTTATGGGTAACTTCAGATAATTTATTAAAAGGTGCGGCACTGAATGCGGTTCAAATATTAGAACAAGTACTAAAATTGAAAGGAGAATTATAATGGGACATATTTTTGAAGGAACAGGTGTTGCTTTAATTACCCCTTTTACAAACGATGAAGTTGATTATAATGCGATTCGTAATCATGTCAATTTTCTTATCGATAATGGTATTCAATCGATTGTCGTTAATGGGACAACAGCCGAAAATCCAACATTAACTGAGGAAGAAAAAGACCAAATACTTCAAACAGTTATTGAGGTTAATGATAAACGTGTACCTATTATCGTTGGAACGGGTACAAATAATACGAAAAAATCAATAGCAGCTTCTTTACGTGCAAAAGAGCTTGGTGCTGATGCAATTATGTTAATCACGCCGTATTATTTAAAAACGAGTCAACGTGGTTTGATTGCTCATTTTGAAGCCATTGCAAATGCAACAGCTTTGCCAGTTGTCCTTTATAATGTTCCTTCACGTACGAACGCTACAATTGAACCTGAAACGATTGAACGTCTAAGTCAGAATCCATATATTGTTGCATTAAAAGATGCTACAAATGACTTTGATTACTTAGCAGAGATTCAAGCTCGGGTTGATACAGATTCATTTGCATTGTATAGTGGCAATGATGACAATATTCTATCGTATTATCAACAAGGCGGTCACGGTGTGATTTCGGTTGTAGCAAATGTGATTCCGAAGCAGTTCCAACAAGTTTACACAGAGGTGCCACAGCGTGAATCTCTATTCCAACCGATTCGTGCCCTTTTGGACGCGATGAGCATTGACATCAACCCTATTCCGATCAAGTACCTTTGTGCTTTAGAAGGATTTGGGCAATATGAAGTGAGATTACCTCTAGTTACATTAAATGAACAAGAGCAACAATCATTGAAAGAAGCATACGAACAATTTAAAGCAGGTGTTCAATAATGAAAATTTTACTTATTGGTTATGGGGCAATGAACCAACGTGTCGCAAGATTAGCTGAAGAAAATGGACATGAAATTGTGGGTGTCGTTGTCAATCGAAAAAAAGAGAATATACCGTACCCATTATATGAAAAAATAAGTGATGTCACAGAAGCTGATGTTGCTATAGACTTTTCTCATCCTAATTTGTTATTGCCATTACTTGAGGATCATTTTAAATTACCCCTTGTGATTGCGACAACAGGAGAAAAAGAACGTATTACTCAGAAATTAAAAACACTCAGCAATACAATGCCTGTATTTTTCAGTGCAAATATGAGCTATGGTGTACATGCTTTGACAAAAATATTAGAAGCAGCAGTGCCTTTATTAAATGACTATGATATCGAATTAACGGAAGCGCATCATAATCAAAAAGTAGATGCACCAAGTGGAACGTTAGAAAAATTGTATGATGTCATTGCATCGCTAAGATCTGATGTTTCCCCTGTTTATGATCGTAGTCAAAAAGATGCGAAAAGAACTAATAATGAAATTGGTATCCATACAGTACGGGGTGGCACGATTGTGGGTGAACATGATGTATTGTTTGCGGGCGTTGATGAAACAATTACATTGACACATCGAGCTCAGTCAAAAGATATTTTTGCGAATGGCGCATTGGGTGCAGCAGAAAAGTTAGTTCATCAACAACCCGGGTATTATACATTTGATAACTTATAAAGGAGCGTTTTTACAATATGGTTAAAAATTTTACAGCAGAAGAGATTATTCAATATATTAGTGATGCAAAAAAATCTACGCCGTTAAAGGTCTATATTAATGGTGAGTTAAGTGACATCGCATTTCCAGAACAATTTAAAGTTTTCGGCTCTGAAAATTCAAAAGTGATTTTTTGTGAAGCTGCTGACTGGGCAACGTTCTATGAAGAAAACCAAATGAGAATTGAAGAGTTAGAAATTGAAATGGACCGTCGTAACTCAGCCATACCACTCAAAGACTTAACAAATACGAATGCCCGTATTGAGCCAGGTGCTTTTATTAGAGAGCATGCAGTCATTGGTGACGGTGCGGTCGTAATGATGGGTGCAACAATTAATATTGGTGCAGTCGTTGGTGAAGGTACAATGATTGATATGAATGCAACATTAGGTGGACGAGCAACGACAGGTAAAAATGTTCATGTCGGTGCAGGTGCTGTATTAGCGGGTGTAATTGAACCCCCAAGCGCCTCCCCTGTTATCATTGAAGATAACGTTTTGATCGGTGCTAATGCTGTGATTCTAGAAGGTGTACGTGTAGGTGAAGGCGCCATTGTCGCAGCTGGAGCTATTGTCACACAAGATGTTCCTGCAGGCGCAGTAGTTGCTGGTACGCCAGCAAAAGTCATTAAACAAGCACATGAAGTTGAAGATTCAAAACGTGAGATTGTCGCAGCATTACGTAAATTAGACGAGTAATCTATGAGTGGGCGGAGCAAACAACTCGGCCCTCTTTTTATACATAGCACAAAGAAAGGAGTTTTTTATGAGCGAAATAGAATTTGTCACACAACATCGTCGATACTTACATCAACATCCTGAATTGAGTTTAGAAGAGTTTGAGACAACACGTTATTTAGAACAATTTTTGATAGACTTAGAGGTCCCCTACGAAAAGCCTTTAGAAACGGGTATCATCGCCTATTTAGAAGGCAATAGTGCACATACGATTGCTTATCGTGCTGATATCGATGCCCTTCCAATACACGAAGAGAACGATGTCGCCTATCGAAGTGAGACGGATAATAAAATGCATGCTTGCGGGCATGATGGGCATACAACCGCTTTAATGTTATTCGTAAAAAGATGTAAAAAGTTATTTGACGAAGGTAAATTACCCCATCATGTTGTGTTTATTTTTCAACCTGCTGAAGAATCAGGGGGCGGTGCGAATTTATTAATCAAGTCTCATGCTTTAGATAAGTTTCAGATCGATGCGATTTATGGTGTACATGTCATGCCTTTTGTTGAAGAAGGTGCGGTTGTTATAAGAGATCATGAGATTACAGCAAGTGCGACAGAATATCGATTTTTTATTGAGGGCGAATCTAGTCATGTCGCTAATAAAGAACAAGGAAAATCCGCCGGTGAAGCTTTACAGCATATCTTAACGCAAGTTTCACAAATCCAACAATACCACCTTAACGGATTACAACGCAATATTGTACACATCGGGCATTTCCATGCCGGTGAAGCGATTAATACGGTACCGAGTAAAGGCTATTTAGAAGGTACAATTCGGACTTATGATATGGATGATCTGAGCGCAATACAAAAGCAAATGCAAAAAATTGTGCAAAGTGCCCATACACTATTTGATGTCTCTTGCGAAGTGAAGTTTGCTGAAGGATATCCCCCTACTGTGAATGATCCAGCATTAAAAAAATATGTGGTTGAAAGTCTCAATTATCATCAAATGACGGTTATTGAGAATGAACGTCCTTACTTGTTTGGTGAAGATTTTAGTTTTTATCGTCAAATTGCCCCTGCTTACTTTGTATTTGTGGGGACTAGAAATGATGAAAAACACTTTGTAAGCGGTCTTCACACGCCACAATTAAATTTTGATGAACATGTATTAATTCGCATTGCAGATTATTATGAGAGATTGTTATTTAATTATAACGAGGTGGAAGCATGACTGCAGTTTGGCAAATCAATGAAGCGCGTTTTAAAGAAAATGTAAAACGAGTCAAAGACAATCAATCGATTATGGCTGTTGTTAAAAATAATGCATATAATTACGGATTAGATTTTGCTATCAATACATTCAAAGAAATGGGGATTGATACGTTTAGCACAACGTCATTACACGAAGCTATTGCGATTCGCAAAATAGATGCTGATGCGACGATTTTTTTAATGAATGCAACGGATGAGTTTGAGTTATTACGTACATATGATATTCATATGACATTGCCCTCTTTGGCGTTTTATGAACAATATAAAGAAGCATTGTTTGATGTTAAAGTGCATTTAGAATACGAAAACTTATTACATCGTTCTGGTTTTAAAACGATTGATGAAATGATACAAGTTATTGAAGATCATCGTCAAACGCATAGCCCTAAAATGACAATAACTGGGCTTTGGACTCATTTTGGCTATGCAGATGAATTTGACGTTACGATGTACCAACAGGAAAGAGATGCTTGGTTCAATGTTGTAGATGTTCTAGTCAATAAAATGGATATGTCGTTTGACTTGATACACGCACAAAATAGCGCCAGTTATTTTAGAGAAGGCCATGTTTTTGAACATCATACACATGCACGTATTGGCATTGCTTTATATGGATCTCGCCCATATGCTTCACTTTCTCGGGAGGCATTTCCGCAAGCATTGACAGTAAGCGCAAACGTCATCCAAGTGAGACAGGTTCAACAAGGAGATCACTGTGGTTATAGCTTTGCTTATACCGCGGAGGAAAATAATACACGTTTAGCCGTAGTTGATATTGGTTATGGAGATGGAATATTACGTACACGTGCGCAACATGAAGTTATGATTAATCAACGTATTTACCCTATTCGTGCCTTAATGATGAGTCATATGTTTGTTGAAGTTGATGAACACGTACAAGCCAAAGACAAAGTCATTTTGTATAACGAAGATTTACGCATCGATGACTATACATTTAAAGGTGTAGGTGCGAATTCGGAGCAGTTAAGCGCATTAAATTTGGATTCACTGATAAAGGAGTATAGATAAATGACAGTAAGTTATAATAAAAGTGGAGAACTCACTTTGGCAGGAACAAGTTTAAAAACTTTGGCCCAAAGCTTTGGGACCCCTACTATCGTATATGATGAGGCGCAAATAAGAAATCAAATGAGACGCTATCACAGCGCATTTCAACAGAATGATATTGGTTATGTATTATCATATGCCTCAAAAGCGTTCACTTGTATTCAAATGGTCAAATTGGCACAGTCAGAAGATTTTGATTTAGATGTGGTGTCTGAAGGAGAACTTTACACAGCTTTAGAAGCGGGTTTTGATCCGAAGCGTATTCATTTTCATGGTAACAATAAAACAAAACAAGAGATTCGCTATGCTATTGAAAGTGGTATTGGTTATTTTGTTGTTGATGCGTTAGATGAAATTGATTTGATTGAGCGCTATGCTACTGATACAGTCGAGGTTTTAGTTAGAGTGAATCCAGGGGTTGAAGCCCACACACATGAATTTATACAAACGGGTCAAGAAAAAAGTAAATTTGGATTATCATTAAAACATGGCCTTGCTTTACAAGCTATCAAAAAAATACAAGCTTCTCAACAACTTCACTTTAAAGGTATCCATTTTCATATTGGTTCTCAAATTGAAGAAACAACGGGCATGATAGAAACAGCGAAAATGGTATTACATTGGTTAAAAGAAAATGATATTTCGATTGAATTGCTTAATTTAGGGGGCGGTTTTAGTGTGAAGTATGTTGAAAGTGATCGCCCTTTCAATATCGAGACAGGCATTACTGAAATTGTTCAAGCCATTAAAGCAACATGTCATCAACTTGACTACCCTATTCCAACTTTAAGTATTGAACCGGGTCGTTCAATTGTGGCAGAAGCAGGTGTCACTTTATATGAGGTAGGATCGATTAAAGAGATTCCAAATGTGAATAAATATGTATCTATTGATGGGGGTATGAGTGATCATATTCGTACAGCTTTATATGATGCACAGTATCAAGTGTTATTAGTGAATCGTCAAGAAGAAGCAGATGAGACGGTAACATTAGCAGGTAAACTTTGTGAATCCGGTGATATTCTCATTCATGAGGCTAACTTACCTTCTAGTGTCAAACGTGGCGATTATTTAGCGGTTTTAACAACAGGCGCTTATCATTATAGTATGACGTCGAATTATAACCAAATTCAAAAGCCTTCTGTATTTTTTGTGAAAGATGGAAAAGCGAGAGAAGTCATTAAACGCCAATCTTTAAGACAACTGATTATTAATGATGTTAAATAGTATCCATAACGTTGATTTGTTAATTAGCGAAGTTGGGACATCAAATTTTTAATAACCTTCACATGAGAGACGGGACTAGCCTAAGACTACAAGCTGAGGCTGTTCCCTCGGTAAACGAAGCCATATTACATGAAGTTTTATTATAAAAAGGAAGCGCTAAGATGATTTTCTATTAAAGGTCAACTTAGCGCTATTGGATTTGTGATTGTGACCTAGTCTCATGCTGTTGCTGTATGAATCGCTGAGCATACAAAAAAACAGTGAAGTATGCTTCACTGTTTTTCTAAGTCAATATTGCATCTATTTATTATAGTTTTACAACGTTTGCAGCTTGAGGACCGCGATCGCCTTCAACTACTTCAAATTCAACTGATTGACCTTCATCTAATGATTTGTAACCTTCTTGGTTAATAGCTGAGAAGTGTACGAATACGTCGTTTTCTCCTTCAACTTCGATAAAACCAAATCCTTTTTCAGCGTTAAACCATTTAACTGTACCTTGTTTCATAATGTGTGAAACCTCCAAGACTAAAATTCAATATGCGCTATTCGCATATTACAAAAAATACTAATTTTTAATTTATATAATCTAAAAAAATATTTTTTGCAATATGGAATAATGCTATTGCTTATACCTTATTATAAGGCAATTGTGCATGATTTGCAATATAGAATTTAAAATTTATCGATTAGTCTATTATTGGTAAATTTAAATAAATTTTTTCGTTTTTTAATGTAATATAGCTATAAAAGATTTGAAGATCTTCCTCACAGTCTTCGCAATAGTTCATGTCACAATTATTATAAAATGCGTAAATATTATGCTTGCCAACGATGTAATTGTCATAATAGCCTTTCGCTTGTTGTATCAACTGTTGGTATGCTTGTATAAATGCGTCATACGAATCAAACTTCTGTGTATCTACGATGTGTTCTGGCCAGTCATCGAATAACCACCAACCTTCGTAGTCTGCACGAATCTTAGCAACTTCCCACATGAAATTATCCCCCTAAATACAAGAAATGCCTTTCATCAAAAATAATATTTTTAAATTTAAAAATCAAGTTAAAGCACTTAAAGCTTAGGCATGTGATGTAGCTTTATTATTAGAGTTTTAGGCTGAAAATCCTTATAATTAACTGTAAGAGGTGATGTTAAATGAAGCACTATTTAATCCGTGTATATGGTCGGGTGCAAGGTGTAGGGTTTAGATATTTTACTGAACGACTTGCGATGCAATATGAAATCGTTGGCAATGTAAAAAATAAAGATGATTATGTAGAAGTTCATGCTCAAGGGAATGAAACACAACTTGAAAGCTTTACTAAGGCTGTATCAAAGGGTGCCTCCCCTGCTTCAAGGGTTACACACTATTCTGTTGACGAACTAGAAATAGAAAAAGATTTTAGAGATTTTAAAGTGATATCTTAAAGGAAGATGAATATGAAGTATATATTTTCTCGTATTTGGGGTGTTTTTGTCGGTATTCCGGTTTCTATTATCGCACTGCTGACAAGTATTTTTGCCTTAGATTTGAATTTTATTTTAGACACGTTGATAGGCTTTACAGGATTTGTTGTAGGTTATGTTCCAACACAAAGACTCACGTCACGTGCATATTTACAAGAAATGAATTTGTCGCGCAAAGACTATCGTTATATCGTGCATCAAATTCACCAAGCGCAAAGTAAAATCAAAAGAATTTTAAAAACATTTATAAGTGTGCGGTCTGTACAAGATTTCAAGTTGATTAATGACATCTTTCGCTTGAGTCGTACGATTAACGCGCTCGTTAAGCAACGGCCTTTTCAATTTTATAAAATAGAGAGTTTTTATTATTCACATATTGATAATGCGCTTAATCTTGTTGAAAGTTACACGCGTCTTGCGAAAATGCCTTTAAAATCGGCAGAAGAACAACAAAAATTACAACAAACGCGTATTACATTAGAAGAAGTCAAACGTACGCTGATTGCTGATCTAAAACAAATTAATGAACAAGATTATAATCAACTAGACACTGAAATAAAACTTAATCAGCTATATCAGAAAAGAAATATGAAAGAAATGGAGAATGATTGATGACACAAAATGACCTTTCTAAAGAAATGACAGCTCATCCTTTAGATGATTATTTCAAATCTTTTGACCAAGAAATGACGTCTCAAAGTCAGGTACAAGCTTTAGAAACATCATCAGAGTTAGATAAACATTTATCAGAACAAGATCGTCAAAAGATTAATAGTTTATCTGCACAAATTGAGCCTTTAAATCATGAAAGTTTATTGAAATTTGGAGCTAATGCGCAAACACAGCTTTCAACTTTTTCGCATCAAATGTTGAATGAAATACAATCTAAAGATGTAGGCCCTATAGGTGATACACTAGAGCAATTGATGAAAAAACTTAAAGAAGTCGACCCTGAGTCGTTATCTCAAAAAGACGATTCATTTTTAAAGAAAATTTTTAAGCGTTCAAAAAATTCAATGCAACAACTATTTTCACGAATGCAATCGGTAAGTGCTCAAGTAGATCGTATTTCGATAGAACTCGATAAAAACAAATCACTATTAGTAAAAGATATCCAAATGTTAGATGGCTTGTATCAACAAAATAAAGATTATTTTGATATTTTAAACTTATACATTCAAGCTTGTGAACAGAAAAAGAAAGAGATTGAGCAAGAGCTATTGCCTCAAATGCGTGAAGAAGCTAAAGGCACATCTGATCAAATGAAAGTTCAAGAAGTTGCAGATATGGAACAATTTTTAGATCGCTTAGATAAGCGAATTTATGACTTGAAATTATCAAGACAGATTTCTTTACAATCGGCGCCACAAATTCGAATGATTCAGAATGTGAGTCGTGCGCTCGCTGAAAAAATTCAAAGTTCAATTTTAACAAGTATTCCTTTATGGAAAAATCAGATGGCGATCGCGCTTACTTTACAACGTCAACATAAAGCCGCTATTGCACAAAAGCAAGTAACAGATACAACTAACGAAATGCTTTTACGTAACTCTGAAATGTTGCGTCAAAACGCTAATATTGCTGCGCAAGAAAATGAGCGTGGCATTGTTGATATTGAAACGTTAAAGACAACTCAAGATAACATTATTCAAACGATTGAAGAAACACTGCAAATTCAAGAAGAAGGTAGACAAAAAAGACAACAAGCTGAAGCGGACTTGAAGCTATTAGAAAGTGACTTAAAAGAAAGACTGACGACAGCTAAAGTTCAAAGAAACCAGCAATAATCAGCATGAAAACATTTAATAAACCACCGCATCCATAATAGGAATGCGGTGGTTTCATTATGACTCGCGATTATTCTTTTTCGTAAACGATAATATTAGACCTTTTTACAAATGCACCAATGACATAGCTGATGATTAGTGCAACTACAGCAATTGGGAACCATTCAAGTGAATGTTGATGTAAAGGAAGTTGATTAATAAAGCTTAATTTTAACCATCCGTTTGTATTCATAACACTTAAAGCAGATTCAATTGTGACAACAGCCACAGTGATTTGTTGCGTAATTCGTCGTGTTGGAATAAAACGTGCGATTAAAATTAACAATACTGTCGTAATCGCGATTGGGTATAAAATGAGTAAAACCGGTATAGACATTTTGATTACAGCATTTAAACCTAAGTTTGATAATACAAAACTAATTAAAGTAAAAATGTAAACATATGCTTTATAAGAGATTTTAGGTAAAATGCTATTGAAATACTCACTGACAGAGACAACCAATCCACAAGCTGTTGTTAAACATGCGAGTGCAACGATAATACCTAGTAAATATTTACCAAATGCACCATAACCCGCATCTGCCATTGTAATTAATAAATAAGCCCCAATATTTTGATCGTTATCTACTAATCGTTTCATTGTATCTTCAGGGATAATCATGTGATTACCGATAAAGCCAAGTGAGATATAAATAACGGCTAAGGCAATTGCTGCAATGATACCTGCCATTGCTGTTTGTTTGAAAATAGCATTTGCATGTTTAAGACCTGTTGCTTTAACTGCATTCACCACTATCATTGAAAATGCAATCGCTGCAATTGCATCCATTGTTAAATACCCTTCTGTAAATCCTTTTGAAAAACCACCTAAAGCAGAAGTGTAAGTTTCAGGATTTGCACTACTTTGCGGTTTGCCTCCAAAATCGATAAAACCTTTAACAATCATTGCGATAATTGTCACTAAAAGTAAAGGTGTTAAAATGGCACCAATACGGTCAACGATTTTACCTGGATTCAAACATAAATATAAAACAATTAGAAAATATATAACTGAAAAGATGAATAGCCACAAAGGATTACTCGAATGGATAACTGGTGTTACTGTCATCTCAAAAGATGTTGAAGCTGTTCGAGGTATTGCAAATAAAGGCCCTATTGTTAAATAGATAGAAACTAAAAATACGACTGAAAATGCAGGATGTATTTTATTAATTGATCCGATATAACCTTGTTTATCTAATGCACCAACGACAACGCCGAGTAATGGCAAACCAATTCCTGTTAGTACAAAAGCAAGAATAGATGGCCAAAAATATTGGCCGCTATCGAGGCCTAAGTTTGGTGGAAATATAAGATTTCCTGCGCCAAAAAAGATGGCAAATAACATAAAGCCAATGATTAAAGTGTTTTTATTCATATTGCTACTCCTTCAAATTCCTTTAAATAAATATGATTCATTCTATCACAAGAATTTGCCATCGTCTATAAAATTTCTGAAAATTACAAATGTAACTTCAAGTTTTGTATTAAAATGATTTCAATAATAATTTTTTTAATAATGGAGACAACATACTCGG
Organism: Staphylococcus coagulans; assembly: GCF_022557135.1. Classification (NCBI taxonomy): domain Bacteria; kingdom Bacillati; phylum Bacillota; class Bacilli; order Caryophanales; family Staphylococcaceae; genus Staphylococcus; species Staphylococcus coagulans. The sequence goes on along the minus strand of NZ_CP092966.1, from coordinate 1,433,446 downwards.
TAAATGTTGAACCCCTTCCACAAATATCGCATATTGACCATAAATGTTATGAATGGTTTGTTCAATAGATTCAGTAATAGGTTCTTGGCTAAGGAAAACGTTGAAAACTTCAATCCCCAGTTTACGTGCTATTTCTACAGCTTCATACGTGTCTAAAATTCCATCTTGACTATAATTGAAGGCAGAAGGCTCACCATCAGAAAATACAATTAAGAATCGTTGTTGCTCTGAACGTGTTAATAAGCGTTGACTCGCAATTCGAATAGCTACTCCATCACGATTATCATCTTGAGGTGTTAATGACATAATTCTTGGCGCTTCTGTATTAAACGTAGATTGGTGATAATGAATAATTTCATCAATAATATTAGGCTGATATTCAGCATCTGCTTCAAAAGCATCTTCATTAAACGCTAAAATTTCATGTTTAACATTAAGAGATTTCAAAGTTTCATGAAAAAGTACGACCCCTTTAATCGTTTCTTCCATTTTGTCGTGCATACTCGCTGAGGCATCGATGAGTAATGTAAAAGTCGCATCGAATGTTCGACTCTGATCAGCTTTTTTATAAAAAAGTTTATATTGATCATCAATAAACCAATTCACTAAATTGCGTTGTAAACGGCCTTTAGTGAGATGCGTGCGAACATCTTGATACTCACGATCGATAGTTTTTTTAATAATTTGAATTAAATCTTTTATCTCATATTGCACTTCACTCTGAACTTGAAGATAAGCCTTGAAATATTCAGGTTGTATCTCCGGTACATTCCACTTAATATCAACATATTGATTGATACCCGATAAACTGAGTAAGTGATTTGATGGACCTTGTTCGCCGCCTTCTTCATTTTCCTTCGTATCTTTAGAGCCGCGTCCCTTTTTACTGATCATATCAGTCATATCGTCTGTACTATCGCCTTCTCTTGCGGTGTCATTATCACTTAACACCTCACTGTTTTCACCTTCGTGTAATTCCATTTCGAGATAGGCACCACCAGCAGTGTTGCTATCTGCATGTTTAGACTCGATCTGCTCTGCTTCAACTTCCTCTTCTTCATCTCGATGGCCATCTGTTTGTGCAGCATCTGTCCGTTTTAAATCTTCAAGTGTAAGATTTGATAAAGCTTCATAAATATGGCGAGGAATATGATAATATTCATTGAGCATATCTTCACTGAGCCAGTCGTCCACTTGAAACATAATCCGTTGTACAAGGTACATTGTCTCTTCACTAGAACGAAGTTGAAAAGCATCAGGCAGATATTGATACATTCTATTTAATATGCCTTCTAACTCAATATGAATATCCGGTACAGTGTAGAAATCATCTTGTAAAAATGATAATTCTAAATTTAGAAACAGTAAGTCAGTGAATAATGTTTTAGTGCGGTATACATTGATTTGTGACTCACAATACTGTTTGCGAATCTGCTTTCTGACTTGTATCATCCGTTGTGTCATCGGTCGTTGTTTGATAATTAAGTTTAAAATACGCATTTCCTCAATCATTTTAAATAATTGACGATACAGTTTAGGATGTTTAAAATCTTCTTCATTATTTAAAACTTCATTGACCACTTGCGGATCCATATGAAAATAACTATACGTTGCAAGTAAAATATCAGTTTTCAGGCCTGTATGTTCGATGGTTTTAGGTCGATGTGCCCAAAAAGAACTACAGATTACTTCATTTTGGATAGCGTCATAATATGGAAATTTATGAATTTTTACTTGCGTGTCTTCATTTTTCAGTAACAACCTTGCAAGGTCTTGGAGCATCATCACTTTCATTGCATCAAGTTGTTCATCATTAAACATGATAAAACGATCGCTCATCAAATCACCCTCTAAAAGTTAAGTTCTACTGCATTCATTATCGCTTGTTGCTCACGTTCATCTTCTAATTTATCAATAATGGTACGTTGTATGGCTCTTTCAATTGGCATCACTGTTGCTAAATCACTCATATCAATTAAAGCACGTATACTGGCTGCTTCTTCAGAAAGCTGACCTTGTTGTGTCATCGTGCGCAGATCTTCATTAAATTTAATAATTTGATGGATTAATCGGTCGTCTTGCAAAAGACTTTGTGCTTTAATGACATCATGCAATGTATCGCCATCGATATAATCCACATTAATGACCACAAAGCGGTTTTTTAAAGCTTCATTCATGGGTAATGTACCGACGTACCCTTCATTAATTGCAGCAATCACTTTAAATCCGGGTGCGGCTTTGATGACCTCACCAGTAAAAGGATTCGTAAGTTGTCTTCGATAATCAAGAACACCGTTTAAAATCGGTAGTGTTTCAGGTTTGGCCATATTAATCTCGTCAATATACAAAATATGTCCTTCACGCATCGCTTTAATGACTGGCCCATCAATAAAGACAATTTCTTGATGCCCTTCTTCTGAAGTTTTAATTGTTTTGAAGCCGAGTAAACTTTCAGCATCTAAATCCACAGAACAGTTAATTTGATGCATAGGCAATTGAGTGATATGACTTAATGTTTCGGCTAATTTAGTTTTACCAGATCCTGTTGGCCCTTTAAGTAAAATGTTTTTATTTAAAGCAAATAATTTTTCAGCATCTCCTAATACTGTTTCATCTGAGTTTATATAACTTGTAAATTGTTCTTTCATCATTCCCAAAATCCTTTCTAATTCAGTGCATGAAAAAAGACGTGAGTAAAAAGATACCCCCGCTTTTTGTCACATCTATTTTCTATGTCCGTTTGTATTAAACTTCTTCAAAATAAGTTTTATAGTATCCACCGACATGACCAGAATTATCAATAATTTGATAATACTCTTCTGTTTCATTAACGACTGGATATGTATTACCAATAGTTAGCATATCACTTACTGTAAATTTCTTTGCATCTGTATGAATGACTTTAACTTGCTTTTGAGGTGTTTGTTCTTTCCAAGTTTCGTGTAACATCTAATTTCATCCTTCCTCTTGTTGTTCTAAAGTTAAGATATATGAAATACCGTTCGCATCATTAATGCGAATAGAACGTGTATGTTGTTGATCATTTTTTAAATTTTCGTAAGGCATTTGATGCGCTTTTAATTTATTAATTGCATCATTAAATTCAGAAATATTTTGTGCAGTAAACTCGACTTGCTCTACAATGCCATATTCTGGGAGTATTACGGTTTCTTCTGATTCAAACACGTGAATTTCAGCGCCTAAGCCACCATTTTGAGATTGTAATACAACTGTGCGTATTTGTGTTTGTGGTGTCACGTATTCTGCAAAAACTTCAAAATTGAATATTTGCGTTAATAAAGCAATCGTAATCATCAACTCATTTGTTTTAATAATCACTGGGCCCACGCCTTGAAGTTGATGAAGTGGATTAACGGTACTCTCTTCATTTGGTATACCTAGACCCACACCCGTATTGTTTTCGTTTGAAAAAATGTCAAATCGTTGTTCATTGGAATCATAAAAAGCGAGGTGTGAATGACCATTCATGAATGTGGGTTCTTGAAAATCAAGACGATGTTGATGAAAAATATCTTCATATTCCCGAATTCCTTCATCTGAAGGTGTACGCAATCCAATCAGTTGAAAATGCTGATGCTCTGGGTGAATAGGTTGATTCACTTCAACAAATTGTATTCTTGTTCCTGGATTAATTGCTGCATCACCAAATTGAACAGTGTGATTCTTTTTTTGATAAGTCATTCCTAACACATTATGAAATAAATCAATCGTTTTGTCTATATTTTCAGTCGCAAGTGTAATACTTCGAATATGAGACATAAATGATTCTCCTTCTTTCTTAAGTCCGTTTTAGATTTCATCTTAAAGTTACGTTATCGCTATTATTATTTAAAGAAAATACCAAACACAATAAAAAGAATTCCTGCCCACAAATATATGGACTTCGCATGACTGTATTTCATCATATCAAAACCATATAGTACGAGTAATGCTAAGCCTATCGTTTGGAAAATAGGATAGTAATGAATAGAACCAACTAGGCTTGCTATCATCAACCCTATATTGATTAAAATTAGGAAAATGCCCCCTGTTAATACAGGCACTATTAATTTACGATTCATTTGTCAAATCCTTTCTTAATGCACTTATCTTTTATTGTAACGTATATAGCAAAGTTTGAATATGTATTGACAATTGAATATATAATGATTATTCATTTAAAAATAAATACTTATCATTTTTCACTATTCAATGTAATGAATAGCATAGCGACATAGAGATAAAATAAAGCTTATTAAGTTGGTCGAATGTAAAAATACAACGGTGCATGACACCGTTGTATTTTAATGTGTAAAGTAGTTTCTTTTTATGATTCTAATAATAAATCTTCAGGATTTTCAATCAGTTCTTTAATCGTTTTTAAGAAACCTACTGCTTCTTTTCCATCGATAATTCGATGGTCGTAACTTAAAGCAATGTACATCATTGGTCGATTTTCAATCGTATCTTTATCAATTGCAATCGGTCTTGTCATAATAGAATGCATACCTAGTATTGCAGCTTGGTTACCATTAATAATTGGTGTTGACATCATTGAACCGAAGATACCACCATTAGTAATTGTAAATGAACCATTGACCATATCATCGAGAGAGAGTTTATTGTCACGTGCTTTAGCAGCTAAGCGTGCAATTTCTTCTTCAATCTCTGCAAAGTTCTTTTTATCACAATCACGAACGTTTGGAACTAATAATCCACCTGGTGTCGAAACGGCCACACCGATATCATAAAACTGTTTCGTTACCATATAGTCGCCATCAATTTCTGCGTTAACTTCTGGATATTTTTTAAGAGCGGCAACTGCAGCTTTTGTGAAGAATGACATAAAGCCTAACTTTGTACCATTATGGTCTTCCATAAATTTTTCTTTTTTACGTTTACGCAATTCCATAACATTTGTCATATCAACTTCATTGAAAGTTGTCAGCATTGCTGTATTGTTGCTCACTTCTAATAATTTTTTAGCTGCAGTTTTCTTTCTACGGCTCATTTTTTCACGAATCACTGGTTTGTTCGGATTTTGTGGTGCTTGTGATTTTGATTCATTTTGCTTATCTGATGATTTTGTTGCTTGTTGTTCTTGAGGGCCACGAGCAACATCTTCTTTACGAATAACATCGTTCGCTTTGCTACTCACTTCACTCAAACTGATGCCTTTTTCACGTGCAGCACGTCTAGCTGACGGTGTGGCATTGATTCGTTCATTTGAAGCAGTTTGTGCGACTTCATTTTGTTTATCTGATTTTGCTACTGCTTTTTGATCAGACTGGCTTTCTTGTTTATCATCTTTTTCTTTTGATGATGCTTCTTTTTTAGAATCATCTGTATTTGATGCTTTTGCGCCACCTTCGCCTACAACAGCGATTGCTTGACCGACCTCAACTGTATCGCCTTCTTCTACAAGTAATTCTTGAATTGTACCTTCTTCTTCAGAAACGACTTCAACGTTTACTTTATCCGTTTCTAGTTCAAGTATGGCTTCACCTTTTTCAACAGTGTCACCTACTTGTTTTAACCATTCTGCAATGGTACCTTCTGTAATTGATTCTGCTAACTCTGGAACTTTTACCTCTGCCATTTTAAATATGCCCCCTAAATATTTAAACTATTTTCAATAATGATATTTTGAACAAGTTTGTGAATCTCTCCATCACCCTCAGAAGGTGCAGCACGATGTTTTCTGCCGTGATAAATGAGTTGATATTGATCCCCTGCAAGTTCATTTAAAATAGGGTGAACAAAGTACCATGCACCTTGGTTTTGCGGTTCTTCTTGAACCCATGCAATGGTTTCAAGTTTTGGTAATGTTTTTAATAGCGACTCAATTTCTTCTTTTGGAAATGGATAAAGTCTTTCAACAGCTACAATTAAAATTTCATCGTTTGGTGATTCTTTTAGACGTTCTTTCAAATCAATAAACATTTTTCCTGATGCTAAAATGACCTTTTTAATCTTATTTGCGTCGTGATTTTCAGTAAGAATAGGTTCAAATCCACCGCTTGTAAATGCATCAATAGGCTGTGCAACAGTTTTATTACGTAATAAGCCTTTTGGTGACATTAAGACTAAAGGTCTCATCGCATCTGTGGCTAAACTTGCTGCTTGTGCACGTAGCAAATGGAAATAGTTACTTGAACTTGATAAGTTACATACTGTCATATTGTTTTCTGCTGCCAGTTGCAAGAAGCGTTCTAAACGTGCTGATGAGTGTTCGGGACCTTGTCCTTCAAACGCGTGTGGTAAGAAGAATGTCAATCCTGAACGTTCTCCCCATTTTGCATTACTTGAGAAAATAAAGTTATCATAATACATTTGTGCCATATTCGAAAAATCACCGAATTGTGCTTCCCAAATATTGAACGATGATGGATTTTCTACATTGTATCCATATTCAAAGCCAACAACAGCAGCTTCTGATAATGGTGAATTATGAATATCAAAAGTTGCTTTTTGATCAGGTACATGTTGTAACGGAATGTACGTTTCTCCATTTTCTTGATCATGTAGGACTGCATGACGATGACTAAATGTACCACGCTCACAGTCTTGACCTGTCATACGAATTGGGATTCCTTCTTGCATCACTGTAGCAAATGCCAATTGCTCAGCATGTGCCCAGTCTACGAGACCGCCTTCTTTTTCAAAAGGTTCTCTACGTTGTTCGAGGATACGATTTAACTTTTTAAATACATTAAATGTTTCAGGATAATTGAGCATTGCTTCATTAATTTCTTTTAATCTTTCAAGCGATAATTCAGAATCATTATTTGCTAACGGTTTTGTGATACTTTCAGGCATTGCCATATCAGTATTGTTATTTGTATCTTTCTTATCAATTTTGTCGTGTGCTTGACGCATTTCTTTTTGTACGCCTTCAATCACTTCATCCATCTCGTCTTTACTAATCACGCCTTCATCCACCAATTGTTGACCGTAGATAACCTCTGAAGTGTCATGCTTTTTAATTTCTTTATATGGTAATGGATTGGTAAGAGTTGGCTCATCCATTTCATTGTGACCGAAACGACGATAGCCAACTAAATCAATAACGACATCTTTGTTGAATGTTTTTCTAAATTCCATAGCAATATCGATAGCTTCGATTGTAGCTTCTACATTATCTGCATTCACATGTAGTATTGGAACGTCATAACCTTTAGCGACATCTGTTGCATAAGTTGTTGAACGGCCATCTTCTGGATCTGTTGTAAAACCAATACGGTTATTCGTAATAATATGCAAAGTACCTCCAGTGGAGAAACCATTCAAGTTACCCAAGTTCATTGTTTCAAAATTAACACCTTGACCGGGATAAGCGGCATCACCATGAACGATGATTGGCATTGCACTATTGTAATCTGTCTCAATTTGACTTGAGGCGTCAGTGCGATCTTGTGCAGCTCTTGTACGTCCAGTGACAACAGGTGCCACAACTTCAAGATGGCTAGGGTTATTTGCTAATGTGATACGTTGTTCAAAGCCATGGTCTTTAATTGTTTTAATGCCACCTAAATGATACTTAACGTCTCCTGTCCAACCTGAAGTGATTTTTAAACTGCCATCTTTAGGTAAAAACTTCATCGGATCTGTATGCATAAATTCAGAAAGCATCATTTCGTAAGGCTTTTTAAGTACATGGGTTAGCACATTTAAACGCCCGCGATGTGCCATACCAATTTGAATATTTGTAATTTGTTCTTCTGCTGCACGTTTAATTGTTTGAGTAATCATAGGCACGAGGGTATTTACACCTTGGATTGAAAATCTTTTTGCACCTACGAAGTTTTTGTGAAGGTATTTCTCAAACCCCTCTACGTGCGCGAGAAGTTTAAATAGTTTAATTTTTTCTTCCTTGTTGAGGCTTGCTTTATAAGGTGTCTCAATTCTACGTTTCAGCCATACACGTTCTTTATTATTATTAATATGTGTATATTCAAAAGCGATAGGACCTTTGTACCGTTTTTCCATTCTCACTATGGCTTCATACGCATTATCATAAATATCCTTAAAATGGTCAGAAACGATTTCTGCTGAGATACCCTCAAGTGTTTGTTTGTCTAAATTAAAGTCTTCTGGATTTAATTTAGGAATATTCGTACGTTGAGGCGCGTTTACAGGATAAATATCAGCCTCTAAATGACCATATTGTCTAATATTATCAATTAATCGCATGACACGTTTTATCGTGCTATCCCCTGAGCTTGATTGATGTTTTGATGAAACTGTTGCTTCACCGTCTTTAATTGTACTAAAGAGAACTTGTAAATCTTCAGTAACAGAACTAGGATCATCTAAATATTGATCATAAAGTTCTAAAATTAATCCTAAATTTGTTCCAAAGTTTACAGGTGCCTCTGTCACCTGTTTATCGTTCTTCATAATCCACCCTCCACATTTTAAAAAATAAAAACGCTTACAGGTCAATAATAGCATTAAAATGTGAACATTTAAAGGCAAAAAATTGGATAATTATAGTTATTACAATGAATCGAAGCTGATGATAAATGTTGTAAATTGACCCACTTCACTTTTGACTGAAATACGACCGTTATATAGTTTCACCATTTTATGTGCAATTGATAAACCAAGTCCGTTTCCACCTTGTTGGCGAGAACGAGATTTATCAACACGATAGAAACGATCAAATATATGTGCTTGATCTGCTTGAGGTATGCCCATCCCCTTATCTGTAATTTTAATTAAGACTTGGTTGTTAATCAGTTTTGTTGATATTGATACATGCTTATTTTTCGTATCATATTTAATTGCGTTGTCGAGAAAGATTAAAAGTATTTGTTCTAGATGGAAAGAATTAATATCTAAATAGATAAAATCTAAATTAGATGAAAAGTCAAATTGATAGTCTGGGTGAATTTGTTGTAAAGAATGTATACGATTTTTAATTTCTTCGTTTACATCTACTTTTTCTGTTTGATTGTCAGTTAAGCGTGAGTCATCTTTAGTTAACAATAATAATTCTTCGACAAGTTTTGTAATTCGATTCATTTCTTCTAATGAAATATTCAATGATTCTTCTAATATGTCAGGGTCTTTTTTACCCCAACGTTGAATTAAATTGAGATGGCCCTGTATGATTTGTAACGGTGTGCGCAATTCATGTGAAGCATCTTCAACAAATTGCTTTTGTTGATTAAACGAATTTTCAAGTTTGACCATCATACTGTTAAATGTGTCAATCAGCGCATCTGTTTCTTCGTAATTCGTAGGCACTTCGAGTTTCTCTTGAAACCCATTACGTCTAATTTGAGTCATCTTTTCAGTAATAATATTAATCGGCTGTGTGATTTGCGATGAAAAGAAATAACTAATACATGCGGTTACAAATAATGCGATAAAACCAAATATAAGTGCTAAGTAGGTAATAAAATTGAGCAAATCATCGTAAACATCAAGAGAATGAACAATCGTAGCATAGCCTTTAAAGTGACTCGTATCTACAGGATTAGAAACAGTAATATATGAGCCTTTATCATTTCGTATAATTTTAATATTTCGTGTTTCGTGAGGGTGAAAAGGTGGTGAGAACTGGATATTCGTTGTATTTGAGTTTTCTAATAATTTATGTCCATGTTCATCATAAAGAATGACTTTTTGAGAGCTATCTGTGACGGAACTATACTCTAAAGCTGTAATATTTTTTACCGGTTTTGTCTCTAAAAGATTGTAAAGATCATCAGCACTTCTTTCTGCTTTTTGAAATTCATTTTGCTTGAGTAAACTACTAATTGCATAGATAATGAGTAAGCAAAATATGAAAATAATAAGAAATGTAATGAGTGTCGTCACAAATGTCCATTTGGTTTTTAGTGTCGATTGTTTCATTGTCTGATCACGTATCCTACACCTCTAACCGTTTCAATTAGCTTTTGTTTATCGATTTTTTTCAATTTATTTCTTAAATATCTAATATATACATCTACTACATTTGTTTCGACTTCAGATGCATAACCCCAAACATGATCAAGAATTTGTTCTCGATGCAAGACGCGATTTTTGTTTTCTGCAAGGAGTAATAATAAATCAAACTCGGTTTTAGTGAGTTCGAGAGTTTCATTTTCATACCATACTTTGAAAGCATTTTTATCTATTTTGATGCCATCTATTTCTATCACATTTGATTTAGCTGCATGCTCATCTGTGTACCGTCGTATCAATGCACGACTCCTAGCTAATAATTCTTCAATTTCAAAAGGTTTGACAATATAATCGTCAGCGCCATAATCTAACCCAGTGACTTTATCTTCTATTTCACCTTTAGCAGTAATCATAATGATAGGCGTATCTTTTTGCGTACGCAATCTTTTACAAACTTCTAAACCATCCATTTCAGGTAACATTAAATCTAATAAAATAAGATCAAAATCATGTTGTAAAGCGCGATTCAATCCTGAAGCGCCATCATTTCTAATTTCTACATCATAATTTTCATGTTTAAGTTCTAATTCAATAAAGCGAGCTAAGTTTTTTTCATCTTCTACAATGAGTACTTTTTTCATGTTTGTCACCTCTTCCATAATCATATGCTAAAACTATAAAACGGGAAAGTTTTTTAAAAAATTTTGCATTTTTAATTGACAATCATTCTCAATGAGTTATAATGTAATTGAAAATGATTATCAATCACAACGACCCCCCACTACAATTCGTTCTTAAGATTGAGTCATTTTCAATAATATCCCCTTTTATATGCCCGTATAAAAATTCGTTGATATTAAACGTTAAATAAAAGCCGTCGCATTCATTTGCGGCGGCTTTGTTACTTTTATAGATTCAATTGTTTACGTAGGATGAGTTGAGTAATTAAAATACAAATCACACCGCCTACAATTCCTGCAATGATGTCAGTTGGATAATGAACCCCGAGATAGACACGAGAACTAGAAATCAAAATGATAAATAGTGCACTTGCACTTATAACAAAAGCTTTTGATTTCCCTTTTAAAATGCGGTGTGCAACAAACATTAAACTTCCAAAAAATGCTGTTGCTCCCATGGCATGTCCGCTTGGAAAACTAAAACCTGATATATCAATGAGTCGTAACAAAGTTGGTCGTTCTCTATCGAATATATTTTTAAGTATCGGATTAGTTACGCCCGACATTATCATAGTCAGTGCAAAAAAGAGCGCTTCAATTTTATATTTATAAAGCATAAGTAATGTCACAACAATGAGTGATAGTGTAATCATTGCCCAAACTTCACCGATTTGAGTTGCACCGAAAAAGATAGAAGTGGATATAAAACTCTCTGAAGAATAAATAAATGAATAAACTTCATTATCAATCCACTTGCCTATGCGAGATTCATGAAACATGGCAATCACTGAAAATATCAGTGTGAAAATGAGTAAAAGTGAAATTCGTTTCCAATGAGACATGGATTAACCTCCTTAACCAAGTGCATCATGAATAATTTTTTCAAGTAAATCATCTTTCGTATAACTTTCATTGAAATTTTCCATATTATTAATATATTGAGCTCTATTTTTTTCAATTTCATTGAGTGCTGCCATCAATGTTTCACTAGAGAGTTCAGACTCATCTAACATGGTAGCGTAACCTTGCTTTTCGAAATATCGCGCATTATCAATTTGATCCCCTCGTGATTGGTCAAGACCTAATGGGATTAAAAGCATTGGCAAACGTAATGCTAGAAATTCATAAATCGCATTTGAACCCGCTCTTGAAACGACGGTATCTGTAATCGCGAGTAAATCCGTTAAATCATCTTTAACAAATTCAAATTGTACATAACCTTCAGTTTGGACATGTGGCGCGACTAAACCTTTACCAGTCAAATGAATAATCTGATAAGTTTCAAGCAATGTATCAAGATGACGACGAATGGCCTCGTTTATTTTAAGGCTTCCCATACTGCCGCCCATCACAAGTAACACTTTTTTGTTTGGATTAAATCCAGTTAATTGATAACCACGTGTTTTATTGCCGCGCTTCAAATCTTCTCGAATGGTAGCCCCGACGAAATCTGCTTTTTCTTTTGGAACATGTTTTAATGTATCTTCAAATGTCGTATAAAGTTTTTTGGCAAACTGAATTGCAATTTTATTGGCTAGTCCCGGTGTTAAATCAGATTCATGAACAATTGTAGGTATTTTCAATGATTTTGCAGCTAATACAACTGGCACGGAGACAAAGCCCCCTTTTGAAAATACGATATCTGGCATTTCGCGTTTTAAAACTTTACGTGCATCTAAAATCCCTTTTAGCACTTTAAAGACATCTTTCAAGTTTTCAAAAGAAAAGTAGCGACGTAATTTACCACTAGAAATGACATAATAAGGTGTTTGAGGCAATTGCGATTCAATCATTTCACGTTCTATTCCCTTTTTTGAACCAATATAAAATGCCTCGTGCCCTTTCTCTATTGCAGTCGGAATTAAGCTCAAGTTGACCGACACATGTCCAACAGTTCCGCCACCTGTAAATGCAATTTTAACCATATTAACCCTCTATTCTGTTAAATTTTTATAATATGCATAAAATGGTTTTCCCTTATCAAAAGGAAATTCAGTACTTGTCATTTCACCAGTTTTGACAAAATCATATTTTTTGAACAATCCTTGTGCACGTTTATTTTGTGAAAATGTATCTGTCAACAAAATTTGAACGTGATGTGATTCTGCCAAGTCCATTGCGAATTGCATCAGTTGTTGTGCAATGCCACGATATTGTGGCGATGCGACAAGGCGATGAATGACATAAGCATTCGATTTATCAATTGGCCATTCAAGCGCATCATACCAATCCGGTGCGTTTTGGTCAATAACGATAAAACCTTTTATTTCTGAATCGTCATAAACGTATAGGCCTCCCATTTCAATATCTGTTTTAAAATGGTTTTTAAGTGGGTAACGATGATCCCATTGTGGATTGTTATCCTCAATCATTAATTGTTTTGCTTCTTCTGTTAAAGCTTCGATTTGATTAAGGTCTTGTAATGTTGCTTTTCTAATCAATGAAATCACTCCTCAAGTTTCTTTAGCGTTTGTTCAAGCATAGGATCTTCACTCGTTGCTTTTTCTACTAGCTTTTCTGTAAATAGACGATTTGTTTCTTCGTTAAACATCCCATTTGCCTCTATGTGATTTTTTTGTTGAAATGCTTTAATTGCAGTTGATAATTGCGCATCGTATGATTCGTCAACTGTATCTATTGAATAACCTAAGGCTTTTATTCCAATTTTAATGGAGCGTATATTTTTATCGTGGTCGCCTTGTTGATAAGTTTTATCTGTCGGAATTGGTTTAATATTTTCATAGTCTGCACCTTTAACTGGAACGTCTGGCTTAATGCCTTTACCGTGAATGTAATGACCATCAGGCGTTAACCATTTCATTTCAGTAAATTTCAATAAAGATCCATCTTTAAATTCACGTGTCGTTTGTACGATACCCTTACCAAATGATTTTGTACCATAAATTTTGGCAATATGATGGTCGTGTAGCGCACCTGAGAATACTTCAGAAGCACTCGCTGAACCTTCATTTAATAAAATTGAAATCTTCATATCTTTAATATGATCTAACGGTTGGTTTGCTGTTTTAACAGCATCTTTTTGATTGCCTTTTTCGAGTTTGACGACAGTTTCTCCTTTATCAAGGAAAATATTTGCCATTTTTACAGCTTCGTCCAACAAGCCACCAGGGTTATTTCTTAAATCCAATAATACTTGTGTGACACCTTCTTTTTGTGATTGCTGAATGGCAGATTTAAGTTCTCCTGCAGTGCCTTCTTGGAATTTATTAATTTTAAACACACCTATCTGTCCATGTTTTTTGTATTCGACACTTTTTACATGAATCTTATCTCTTTTAACCGTAATATCTCTTGTGTCATTGCCTCTTTTAATTGTCAGTTTGACTTCAGTTCCTTTTTTACCGCGTATTTCAGGAATAATGGCATTGAGCGCTTTGTTTTTAGTCGAATGACCATTTATTGCTAATAATTCATCTTTAGGTTTTATCCCAGCTTTTTCTGCAGGTGAATCTTTCATTGGACTTGTAATAATAATTTGTTTTCCTTTTTGTTGCATTTCGGCACCGATTCCGACAAAATCTCCAGAAACATCCTCTTGAAAAGATTTAGTTTCATCTTGCGATAAATATTCAGTGTATGGATCGTTTAAGCTTTTTGTCATGCCTTTAATTGCGTGATCGAGAAGTTGATCTTTATCTTGCTTTTTATAATAGTCATTCGCAATTAATTCGTATACGTCACTTAGTTTCTGGGCATTCGCAGTCACTTTTTGGTTTTGAGATGAATGGTTATAGTAAAAAAATCCCCCTGCGATGACTAATACGGTTAAAACAAAAGTGAGTAGGATACTTAAAATAAAGGTTCTAAAAGATATGTAACGTTTCGGCTTTTTATTGTTGTTAGACGTACTCAATCGTAATTCACCTTCTTATTTGATTTTCTGATTACTAAAAGGAAAAAGGGTGAGACATTGCTCGTCCGCACCCTTAAAACGCATATGTGGAAAGATATACATCACATTAAAATTGTAGCCATTCTTGATATTCTTCATATAAATCATCAAAGACAGACATAGGTAAAGTATAATTACCTTCCGTTTCAATATATTCGGACAATACATCGAAACTTTTCTCATATTTAGGAAATGATAAATCTTCAAAAATCATTTCTGCGAGTGTTCCTTGTGCATCTTTGCGGCCACGTACAGTTAATGCGAATTGATAAAATGATGCATCTTTCATTATTTCATTTTCACTTCTATCACTGAAGTTTCACCTTTGCTCAGATGTGATGGCTCTTCAAATTGAATTGATTCCGTGCTAGCAGTATTGGTAATGATAATTGGAGAAACAGTAGATTTAGCGTTCTGTTTAATAAATTCTAAATCAAACGATACGAGCGCATCACCCATTTTCACTCGATCACCACTTTCAACTGAAACTTCAAATCCTTCACCATTAAGTTGAACAGTATCTAAGCCAATGTGAACTAACACTTCAAGGCCATTATCAGCTTTTAAACTAATTGCATGTTTAGTAGGGAAAACATTATCTACAACACCATCTATAGGTGAAACAACTGTACCCTCAATAGGTTGCACGCCAAACCCTTCTCCCATCATTTTCTGAGCAAAAACTGGATCTGGAATGTCTTCGATTTTTACAAGTTCTCCACTAATAGGTGCATAAACCGTAATATCTTTGCTTGCTTCATTATTCTTACCGAAAAGTTTTTTGAACATCTTGTTAACTCCTTTATTTATCAAAAAGTTTTACGAGATCACCATAACCGAGTGCTTCAAGTTTTTCATAAGGAATAAACTGAATTGCTGCTGAATTAATGCAATAACGTAATCCACCACGTTCTTTTGGACCGTCATTAAAGACATGACCAAGATGACTGTTGCTATCTTCAGAACGGACTTCTGTTCGAATCATTCCAAAAGATTTATCGACAAGTTCTATAATATCTTGATCATCAATGGCTTTTGAAAAACTAGGCCAACCACAATCTGATTCAAATTTATCATCGGATGTAAACAGTGGTTTCCCTGAAATTTTATCCACATAAATGCCTTTTTCATAATGATTCCAATATTCATTTCGGAATGGAGGTTCTGTCCCATCTTGTTGTGTTACGAGATATTCTAAGTCAGTTAAATCCTTTTTATCTTTTTTAATCATGCTTGATCACCCCAATGTTTTTTGATGAATGCTTTTCTACCAGATCCACGTTGATATTGGTAATAATGAACGGGATGTTTTTTATAATAATCTTGATGATAGTCTTCTGCTGGATAGAAATTTTTATAAGGTTCTACCGGTGTGACGACAGGTTTATCGAATATTTTTGCCTCATTTAGCGCATCAATTTTCTTCAGTGCACTTTCTTTCTGTACCTCATCATGATAAAAAATGACAGGTCGATAACTTTCCCCTCTATCAAAAAATTGTCCATTTTTGTCAGTAGGATCAAATGTTTTAAAATAAATATCTAATATATCACTAAAAGATATCACTTGTTCATCAAATACAATTTGAACAGCTTCAACATGTCCGGTTGTATTCGTACACACTTCTTCATAAGTTGGATATTCAACAGTGCCACCACTATAACCAGAAGTGATGCTCTTAACACCGTCATATGATGTAAATGGTTTTACGAGGCACCAAAAACATCCGCCTGCTAATGTTGCTATCGCCATTTCTGACACCTCCGTGTTTTATAAGTCTTTAGAATTTTTCAAGACAACTAAACCAATTGCACCCGCACCTGTATGCGTAGAAACCACGGGCGTCGTATGTCCAAATTCAAATTTTTGTATATTAAATGTTTCGTCTAATTTTTCTTTAAATTTATCCATAAAATCTTGTGCTTTTGCATGCGATATACCAATGGATTCAATAGCATTATCACCGATAAATGATTTTAAATCTTTCAGTATAAATTTAATACATGCATTTTGTGTACGTGCATTATGAATCATTTCTAAATTACCATCTACAAGTTCACCAATTGGCTTGATTTTCATAAAGTTACCAATCAGGCCTTTTGCCTTACTAATGCGTCCACCTTTAATCAGTTGGTCTAATTGACCGATAATGACATATAACTTGATATTTTCTTGTAATTTTTTTAGTTTATTAAGGATTTCTTCTGTTGAAAAGCCAGCTTCAACCCATTGTGTTAAACATTTCAATTGATAGCCCAAACCAAACGAAATTGATTTTGAATCAATGACAGTAATTTTAGCATCAACCATTTCACTTGCTTGGACAGCCGTTTGATAAGTGCCACTTAAACCTGAAGATAGATGGATACTAATAATTTCAGCACCAGTTTGAGCAAGTTCCTCATATTTCTCTACAAATTTTCCGATTGGAGGTTGACTTGTTTTAAGATCATTTTCATCATGGCCCAAGTATTGAGAAAAAGATTCATTTGTAATTTCAGTTTGATCTTCGTAAGAATCGCCATTAATTGTAACGCTTAATGGAACGACGTGAATATTATGTTGTTTTAAAAATGATAGTTCTAAGTCTGATGTTGAATCAGTAACAATAATTTGTTGCATAGTATGAAACCTCCAAGATTTACTTTCGAGTCAAATGTAAAAATGTATGTGGGTACTTGTTTTTCTCGTCTACTGTACCTTCTTCTGCAGAAACGACTTTCCACTCTTCAAATGTATAAGGTGGAAAAAAAGTATCTGCTTGAAATTCATCATCTATCACTGTGATATACATGTCGTCAACTTTGTCGATGTATGTTTCGAATAAAGATTGTCCGCCAAATATAAAAACATGTTCGTCTTTAATGGATTGTATCTCATCAATGTCATGTATCACATCAACGCCATCATGATGGAAGTCCTTATTTCGAGTCAACACAACATTTCTACGTTGAGGTAGTGGCTTGCCAATTGACTCAAAAGTGGCGCGTCCCATAACAAGTGTATGTCCTGTGGTTAATTTTTTGACATGCTTCAAATCATTAGGTAAATGCCAAGGTAATTGCCCTTGGAATCCAATACCACGATGTTGATCATGTGCGACTAAAATAGATAGTGTCATTTGTTTGCTCCTTTATTTATACAGCAATCGGTGCTTTTATTGCTGGATGTGATTGATAATTAACAATCTCTAAATCTTCATATTCTATATCAAATATCGAGCAATCAGAATTAATTTTTAACTGAGGTGGTGCGTAGCTTGTTCGTTCAAGCTGTGTTTGAATCGCTTCTATATGATTGCTATAAATGTGCGCATCTCCAAAAGTATGAACAAATTCACCTACTTCTAATTGACATTCTTTTGCGATAAGATGCGTCAACAGACTATAGCTTGCAATATTAAATGGAACACCTAAAAAGATGTCAGCACTTCTTTGATAGAGTTGGCAACTCAATCGATTGTTCTCTACATAGAATTGAAATAGCGTATGACATGGCGGAAGAGCCATTGTTTCAATTTCTGATGGATTCCAAGCACTCACAATATGACGTCTCGAATTAGGCTGCGTCTTAATTTGTTCAATAACTGTTTTAAGTTGATCATAATGCTGCCCATCGGCACCAATCCAATCACGCCATTGTTTACCGTAGACATTACCTAAATCTCCGTGTTTTTCCATGAAAGCATCGTCGTTCAATATTTGATGTTTAAAGTTGTTCATCTCTTGTTGGTATATTTTTGCAAATTCTGAGTCACGTTGGACACGATGACCAAAATTAGTCATATCTGGACCGTGGTAGTCTGAACTTTGGACATACTTTTCAAATGCCCATTCATTCCATATGTTGTTATTATATTTTAAAAGATATCTTAAATTTGTATCGCCTCGAATAAACCATATTAATTCAGTAGCAATCAACTTAAACGAAACTTTTTTAGTAGTGAGTAACGGGAACCCTTTCGAAAGATCGAATCGAAGTTGATGACCAAACTTAGAAATGGTGCCTGTGGCTGTTCTATCATCACGTTGATTTCCAATTTTTAATACTTCTTCACATAAGCTGTGATACGCTTGATCAAATGGATTCATGACATTCACCTCTTTCTCTTAGTATATATAATAGACGATTTTTAACTATTTGAAAAATAAAAACAACGTTGTTGACAAGAGATGCTTACTGGCCAGTGATTGGTTTCTAGATAAACGTATGCTCTTACTTGCCTGTCTGACACCTTTGCTTACTTCTAATTAATGAAACCTTACCTTCCTTTTGTCGCAATGAGTCATTAGATGATAATATCCTGTCGCTACTATATGAACGTCAAAAAGGATTGAAACAGCATTTGTTTGGCATGTTTCAATCCTTGTTAAAAAATTATGCTTGGCAATGTGTATCGAAAGCGTCTTTAATATCCATGGCGATATCATTAATATCTCGACCTTCGATATGTTCACGTGGCATAAAGTGCACAAGTTGTGTTCCTCTAAATAGTGCAAATGATGGACTTGATGGTACTTGTTGAATATATTCTCTCATTTTAGCTGTTGCTTCTTTGTCTTGACCGGCAAATACTGTTACTTTATGATTAGGTTTGTTTTCATTTTGTTCAGCGACAGCCACTGCTGCTGGACGCGCAAGTCCTGCTGCGCAACCACAAGTTGAGTTGATGACAACAAATGTCGTTGAATCGTCTTCCACATTTGCCATATATTCACTAACATCCGCTTCACTCTCTAAACTTTCAAATCCATTTTCTGTTAACTCGCCTCTCATTTGTGCAGCAAGTTCTTTCATATAAGCGTCATATGCATTCATTATAAATACACTCCCTCTATTTAATCATTTATTGATTTCGATTTGCAATTTGCTTCCAAACAGATCCAAGCGCGTCTTCTCCATTTTCAATACGCGTAATCGCCATTTCAATTTGGAGCTTTACTTCATACGCCGAATCGTCTTGATGCGCTTTTAAACTATCCAATTGTGCAGGACCGCCCTCATCAAAAAGAAACATTGCAGCACGCCATCTCACTATTTTTTGTGGATCGTCGAGCGCGCGTTCCATTTCTGGTAAAGCTTCCTTAAAGCCTAAATCGCTAATACTGTCTCCTGCTGTTCTTCTAACTGCTGGGCTTTGATCTCTTAAACCTTTATATAAGTATGGAAGTGTGGCTTTGTCTTCAATCATACTCAGTAAGACAACAGCTTCTCTTCTTAATGGTACTTTACTTTCAGTTAATGCCACATCGAGTAAAGGATAGTCGTCTGCGGTTGGCGTTGGAAAAGATTTAAGCATCCGTAGACGTGTTTTCCAATCCGCTGTTTGCTGATATGTCTCTAAAGAAACATGAGTATAATGCTTTTCAGGAACGGTGATATTAGTATTTTTAGCTTCTTCAACCAATTGGTCTAAAACATGTTGAGGATAAACTGCGTGCATTTCTTCAATGACTTCTGCCATAACGTCTTCGATATCACCATATCTTACACCTAGTGATGCCCATTTGCGTAAAAATACGACGTTATCTTCAGGTAATTGTGTAGAAAGCATCGCATTGACAAAGCGATCCTCTAATTGCGCTCTATACTCTTTTTCCCCTGTAGTTAATTTAACCTGATATGGGATTCCTTTAAACTTTAGTACTTCTACTTTAATTTCCCCAAAATGTGAGTCCGGTTGAATTTCAGAAAGAGAATCTTGCTGATCATGATTGAGCGCCGCAGTGACTTTAGGCAAAACATTCTCCCAATCTGCTTTAGGTGTTTTATCAACCGCTATAAAATCTAACACATAAAAAACAGATTTAACTTCTTCTATTTTCAAAATAGCATTGATAAAGGGAGGTTGTCCTTCTTTAACTTTCGTATAAGTCGTAGAATGACGACCTTCCCTTGTTTCAGATAAAACAATTTTCATGGTATTGGGACTAGGCGTAGGCTCTACCTTAACAATTTCCATAAAAAACCTCCTCATCAAATCATGACATTTATTGCAACTCGTTTCCAAGTTGTCGAATTTGCTTTCCAATTGAACATTCATTGATGCAGAAGTGATGTGCTTGTGTCTTCCCTTTTACTTTTCGAATGTATGATTTAACAAGACATTGCTCACAATATTGCTGAGAGAGTTGGTCAATCTCGGCAATAGCATTTCTCTTAGATTCAGTGAGCACAAAATTCACCTCTTTAAAATATAATGCATACAATATTCACTATGTTAACATGATTGATAGGTACATTGAAGTGTTTAAACTTATCGATTCCCTCAATCCTTTCAGAAAAACCTATCTTGAAAATACAACAGGGTTTGCTTATAATAGTAAAGTTATATCGTTGAGCGGTTTCTAAACACCCGCTTTAACAAAATTTAGGAGGGATTCTCATTGTATAACGAATGGCTAGGTTTAGTCGCGTTTTTAGTTACATTTATATTAATGGTTTTAATGTTTCGTTTATTTGGTAAGGCCGGATTATATGCGTGGGTCGCGATAGGAACTATTATTGCGAATATCCAAGTATTGAAAACGGTGGATATATTTATGATTTCAGCCACTTTAGGTAACATTATGTTTGCTTCTATTTATCTTGCAACTGATGTATTGAATGATATTTATGGCCGTAAAGTTGCTAAAAGAGCAGTTTGGTTAGGTTTTTCATCCACTTTAGTGATGATTATCGTCATGCAAATCTCCCTAGCATTTCAACCAAGTGATGCGGATATGGCACAAAATGCATTGAAATCTATTTTTGATGTCGTACCTCGTATTGCATTTGCCTCAATCATTGCTTATATCATCGGCCAACACATTGATGTGTTCGTATTTAATGTGATTAAGAGAATATTTAAATCGGATCGCACATTTTTTATACGTGCTTATGGAAGTACAACGTTTAGTTCGATATTTGATACTGCGTTATTTGTGCTCATCGCTTTTTATGGCAGTCTACCTAATTCTGTTATATTTGAAATATTTATAACAACGTATTTATTAAAATTGCTTTCTACAATTTTGAATGTGCCATTTGGTTATTGGGCAAAATCACTTTATCGTAAAGGTAAAATTAAAGATGATGGCTATTGATCAGCAATCGTGTTAATTTAAAATTGAAAATGACTTTGAATTGGTCATTAATCTTGCGGGTGAATATTTCTGTAATAATGTAATACGATATCGTATTTAATCTTAAAGAAGTTGAAGTGTGGTGAGCTCTATTGGCGAAAATACATTTTGATGCAGCAACGAAAGGCAATCCGGGTCTAAGCACATGTGGCGTCGTGATTGTAGATGAACATGAGCGTTATACAGCCACTAAAGTGTTAGGGATGATGGACAATCATACTGCAGAATGGGAAGCACTCCTGTTTGCAATGGAACAGGCCAAAGCGTTAAATATCGAGACTGCACTAATCTATACGGATTCACAACTTATCGAAGATGCTGTGAATCGAGAATATGTTAAAAATAAACGCTTTAAAGCTTATCTTGAGCGTTACTTAAATGAATCAAACCATTTTGCACTTTGCTTTGTGAAATGGGTCCCAAGAAAGCAAAATAAAGCAGCAAATCAATTAGCGCAAGTTAAGTTATACCAAACAATTAAGCAACAGTCTGATTAATCCAAATGAAAAAGTACCGAGATTAACTGTTTTTCATAAGTTAATCTCGGTACTTTTTTGTAATATTGACATCTATGCCTCATTCTGAAGATATGCTATAAATGCTGAATAAATCGTTTCGAGACAAAAAGCTCATGTTGATCACAAATTGAAAGGACGTGGTTAATTTCGACTTGATGTGCCATAGATTCAAGTAATGAAGTCCATTCGATAGGAACGTAACACTCTATCGTTGCCAATTGTTTAGACAGTTTAAGTTCAGATAAATGTTCATGGATTTTTTTCTGCTGCCCCGGTGTTAACTTTGCAAGGTTTTCGATAACATTTTCAACTGAATCATATTGTTGAATCAATTTAATAGCTGTTTTTTCTCCGATTCCTTTGACACCAGGATATCCATCAGCTGTGTCTCCCATAAAAGCTTTAACATCAATAAGCTGTTGCGGTTTTAAACCATATTCCGCTTCAAAGCGGGCTTGATTATATTTGTGATATTCATTAAATCCTTTTTTAATCAGCCAAACATTGACATTTTCATTAATACATTGAAGTAAATCGCGGTCACCTGTCACAATATAAACTTCGTGATACTCTTCAGACTCTGAAAAAGAACGTGCGAGTGTACCGATAATGTCATCGGCTTCAAAGTTTTCAACGCCTATATTTAAAAAGCCGAGTGATTGTGAAATATGTTTGACATGATTAAATTGAGGGATTAATTCTTCTGGTGGTTCTGGGCGGTTTTGTTTGTAATTCTTATACATTTCGTTTCTAAATGTCGCCTTCCCCATATCCCAGCAAATTGCGACATGTGTAGGTTGGATATCACGAATCGCGCTATAAACATGTCTGACAAAGCCTTGTGTCCCATTTGTAGGGACACCTGCTGAATTTCGCATAAAATTTTTATGGATACTCGTCGCATAAAAGTGACGAAATAATAAGGCCATGCCGTCTATAAGTAAAAGTTTTTGAGTCATCGTTTCAGTCCTTTAAGTTTAAAATTTGTGCTAATTTTGGCGTGTTTATTTTTAATTGATTGATAAGTGCATCATCAACTTTGAAATCAAGGATAGCATTGATTTCATTTTGTGCTTCTAATTCTGCCATTTCAATCGCTTCAATTGCTTTTGAAGTGAGTTGGTCTAACAGCGATTCTAACACTTTTCGTAGTTCAGTCAACTTTGGCTGAAGTAAGTTAATCGTATGTACTTTGATTTCTGATTGGATTTGTTTTTGTACTTTAGGCTGTAAAAGGTTTCGCTTCGTCAGCTGCTTAGGTAATTGATTAACCATTTGTTGTAATTCTAGCGTTAAAATGGACTTTTCATACGGTTCAATCTGGATCGTTTCGTAATCAGGTATAATAATTCGATACTGTTGAAGTATTTTAATTTTAGGTGCCATTTCTTGTTGTAATGCTTGATTAAAGAAATGCTTAATTCTTTCTATTAACAATGTTTGTTCTAAAAAGAGTTTTTGGTGTATTTGGTCAAGGTATGATTTTGTGCTTCGTCTTTTTTCTTCATTAAAATGATTGGTATTTGTCATTTGGCCATTATAAATCGCTTTAACATCATCTGCTAATTGGATTTTTAAGCGCTCATTTAAATGATAAATTTGATCTTCTATTTCATTAAAGGTCTTTTGTGCAATTGATTGAATTAATTCAGTTTTAAATAGTTTTTCTCGGCGCATGTGTTCAAGTTGTTGTTTAGTCTGATGCATTTGTTGCGTATTGGTTTCAAAATCACTGATGATTGTTTCGTAAGCTTCCTTAATATAAGCAAATTGATCATACATTTTCTGTTCTAATAGTGATTTAGAATCGACTTCAGCAAAATGTGTGATACTTTCTTTTAACGTGTGAATCCCTTCATCACCCGTCTCTAAAGCGGTGCGACTCGATACCATAAAGATATCAGGGTTCATTTGGACTTTAGACAACGCATCTTTGACATATGCATATACTGCTTGTTGATCAACATTGTTTTCAGCTAAATCAACAGCATTAATGACCATTTTAAAGGACTGATTGGCTTTCAATTGATTCATATCTTTCATATGTTGTATGAAAGCTTGATCATTTTGTGTAAACGCATGGTTAAAATAACTCACATATAAAATAAGATCTGATGTTGTCAAAATCTTTTCAGTTTCATTCGTGTGTCGCTGGTTATTAGAATGTAAACCTAGTGAGTCAATTATCACTTTGTCTTTTAGCCAAGGTATGGGTAGACGTAGGTGCACCATTTGTACAAAGGTAGCAAATTCATCTTCCGCACTCCATTTTGAAATTTCTGAAGCATCTATGGGATGTTCTATGCCCTTTTCGATATAGGATTGATATAAATCATAATTTTTTTCTACTGCGTTAATAAAAGCAAGGCTATTTTTATCAATCTTTGTTTTTAATTGTTCAAGATTTGTATTTAAAAATGAAGCGATGGAATCAAATTGATCGTCCATCAGTTGGGTCATATCATTAATGTCTGCTAATAAGGCATCAGGTGTTTTAAAGGTAACACTGTGATGGGACCCATATGATATTTCTGTCGTAGCGGCAGTGGTAGGATTAGGCGAACTTGTTAAATAAGCTTTACCTAGTAGCGCGTTAATCAAGCTACTTTTTCCAGCGCTGAATGTACCGAAAACGCCTATTTTAATTTTTTGTTGAGTCATTCTTGTTAATGTATCTTCAATGTTCTTGACACTCGATTTAAAGAGTGGGATGTTGCGAACGACGTCTAAACCTTGTTGGATTTGAGTTGTATGCAAAGTTCGCTCATTTGTGATCGCACCTTGATAATTATCGGTTTCATTTGTTAAGCCAGATACGTTCTTTTGCGGTTGGAAATGAATGCGTGTCCGATCAATCAGTTGGTCAAGAGAGTCTGACATATGAATATAGTAATGGCGATAGTTTTCTGTTTCTAGTGATTGCTTTAATTTCCGCAAATCTATATAGCGCTTATAGTCTTGAATATCAGTGGAATCTTCAACTAAATGTTCTTCCGCGTGAACATTTGCAATAATTTCTTCATCTAAAGGCTCAGACATTTTCAAAATATATTGCTTGATTTCTTTCATTAAGTGTTCTGAGAAAGTAAGCACATACTGATTCGTAATTTCTATTTGTGTTTGATAAAGTTCAGTGATGAGGCTTTCAGGAATTTCAAAGTGTTGCTTTAAAATTTGCTGATTCAATTGTGTATTATTGATAAAGCGTGTCAAAAATGACAAGTCATCTTGCATAGGCTTTTCAATTTGATGCGCAATCTGCTTCTGCAGCTGTTGCATGACGTCATTAAGGCGTGTAGAGCGAATTTCCTCTGTTTTTCTTTTTTTATTAAAAAGTCCCCCTGCTTTAAAGTTTTTAGTCATACTTTCTAAATAAAAACGAATGGTTTCACGCATGTCATGCGTCATAATATAAGCATTATCGATAATAGATCTGCGTTTATCTTTTAGATATTGCTTGAGGGCTGAAGGCGTGTTTAAAAGTTGGGCTTCTTCACTTATCATTTCATTTTTCTGATGTGTTTGATACGCTTGATCAAATTGTTCAGGCGTGATATTCAAACGTTCTAGAAGCAACTGCATTTCTTGCTGTAAATAATCTGTTTGATGCTGTTGAATAAAGTCTTTCATTCGAGCAACATAATCTTTGACGGGTTCTCTATGTTGATCTTGTTCTCGTATAAATAATGAAAGGGCATCAAATTCATTATAAGGATGCTCAAATTTAGTAATATAAAATGTTTTCAAAAGTTGAATATCCCATTCTTGAATCGACTGTTGTACGCGACGTTGAAAAGCTTCAAAGTCGATTTCTTGATGATTATGTTTATCAATCTGGTTAACAACAAAGACAACCGGAATACCTGCATAATTTAATCTTTTCATAAATTTGAAGTTTAAAGCAGATTGAACGTGATTATAATCAACCGTGTAAAAAACAATGTTGCTGGTATATAAAAATTGCTCGGTCTGCGCACTATGTGATTGTACATTGGAATCTACACCTGGCGTATCTTGAAAAGTGAAGCCATTATTGAACTTTGAACTTTGTATTTGAATATCAATGGATTCAACTTGATAATTTTCTCGATTCATCGCTTTAACTTCGTCATAATTTTGAAGGAGGGTGTATTTTTGACCTTCAATATTCGCGGTCATACCTGATTGCTCAGCAACAGTCACTCGTGCGGTATTACTAGTGGTTGGAACCGGTGAGCTGGGTAATATCTCCTGACCAATAAGGCGATTAATGACTGTTGATTTTCCAGATGAAAAGTGGCCTACAAAGGTCACGGTATATTGATTTAAGTAAACTTTTTTAATCATTTGATTGATCGTTTGAACAAACGTATGATGATCTGATTTTTCTACTTCTTTTTTTAATTTATATAAAATATCTAGTTCTTCTTGGTTCTGCATGTAAACTGACTCCCCTTGTTTATAAAGCACTCTTTAGTTCTATTATATGAATTTAATTGTAACATTGTACAGTCATACTTATTTTATTACCTAAAGCGTTCTGCATAACGATAGGAACACATTATGATGAAGTCAAAACATTGTGAAAGGTTTTTATTTATCCTATTAACCCCAATCTCGTTAACGCTTAATTTGTATTAAAATGCAGATTAAAAAACAACGTCACATGAATGTAACGTTGCAGCGTATTGAATATGCTAATGAGTTAATATACAGCATCAAATAGTATCTATTCTTGGAATTCAAGCGGCTTTGGACGACGTTTCATTTTGAGTAATTGAGAAATGACATAAATCAGAATGCCGGTCCAAATAAAACAGAATGTAATAAACTGATCCATATTAAATGGCTCTTTAAACACAAAAATACCAAGTATAAAGATAAGCGTCGGCCCGATATATTGAATAAAGCCCATGAGCGACAACGGAATACGAATAGCGCCTTCTGAAAAAGCAAGAAGGGGTATCGCCGTTACTGCGCCTGAAAAAAGGAGCCAAAATGATGACGTATTGATTCCGACACTTAACCCTGATGTTTGTCCAAGATAAATAAGATAGATTAACGCCATCGGTGCAGTTGCTAATGACTCAATCGTAATACTACTTACTGCAGGCATAGGTACTAATTTTTTGAGTAGGCCGTATAGGCCGAATGAAAAAGCTAAAAGTAAAGAAATGACTGGGAATTCTCCTACTTTGATTGTCATATAAACGACACCTAAAGCAGCAAAGAGAATTGCAAGCCACTCTAAACGATTAAAACGTTCTTTAAAAAAGATCATTGCGAGTAAAATACTGACTAGCGGATTAATGTAATAACCTAAACTTGTTTGTAGCACATAACCAGAGTTAACTGCAAAGATAAATGTCCCCCAGTTCACTGCTACAACATATCCCGCTAGTATAATGATAAAAAGTTTGAGTGGTTTAGCTATTAAATTTGAAAAATCTTGATAGACTTGCTTTTGTTGGCCTATTAACGGAATTAAAATAACCATAAATATGAGTGATAATACAATACGAAACATTAACGTTTCAGTCGCATCTATCCCACGAATTAATGTCCAATAGAGTGGGAGTGTCCCCCACATGACATAAGATATTACTGAATAAAAAATTCCACGTTTAAACGCCTGATCTTGATACAAATCAGTCCCTCTTTTCTAAAAAAGTTTTCATGAATTGCTTATTCACTTTTATTTGCCCAATATTGATAATAAGTCGTTTCGATATAGCCATTAAAAAGTTTACGTCGTTTTGTTGCTTTACGATTAACTAAATGTTCGAATGCTTTATGACTTGTCATAATATACAGTGAAAGTTGAGGATTTTGATGCAGTAATGTACCTAAATAGCGATACATAGCTTCTACTTCATCGCGATCACCAATACGTTCACCATAAGGCGGGTTTCCTATTAGTCCAATTGGCCCTTCATGCGCTATTGTTAAAGTATTGACGTCTTTAACTTCGAATTGAATGATATCGCCAATCCCTACTTCATCAGCATTTCGTTTTGCGATTTCAACCATTTTAGGGTCAATGTCTGAAGCGTAGATTTCTATTTCTTTATCATAGTCAGCCTGTTGATCTGCTTTATCTCTCAGTTGATTAAAGAGCCCTTCAGGAATCATATCCCACTGTTCTGATACAAAAGAGCGATTAAAGCCAGGTGCAATATTTTGGGCGATTAAACAAGCTTCTATTGCGATAGTGCCAGAACCACAAAATGGGTCAATTAATGGTGTATCACCTTTCCAGTTTGCAAGCTTGACTAAGCTAGCGGCTAACGTTTCTTTAATCGGTGCTTCACCTTGAGCGAGTCGATAACCGCGTTTGTTAAGCCCTGAACCTGATGTATCAATTGTTAAAAGAACGCGGTCTTTTAAAATATTAACTTCTACAGGATATTTCGCACCGCTTTCGTCTAACCAGCCCGACACTTGATACGCTTTTTTAAGTCTTTCAACAATTGCTTTTTTAGTAATGGCTTGGACGTCTGGAACACTATGTAACGTCGATTTTAAGCTACGACCTTGCACTGGAAACTGTCCATTTTCAGAAATATAGTTTTCCCACGGAAGATTTTTAGTTTGTTCAAATAAATCGTCGAAAGTTTTTGCTTCAAACTGACCGATAATTAATTTGACACGATCTGCTGTACGCAACCATAGATTGGCTTTAACTAGCGCAGATGCATCACCTTGAAAGTAGATGCGCCCATTTTCAACGCGCGTTTCGTATCCTAACTCTTGTACTTCTTTGGCAACAATCGATTCAAGCCCCATTGGACATACTGCTAATAATTGATACACAATCATTCTCCTAACATACATAATTGGAATTAAACTGCCTATAAAATATCAAGTCCTCCCCCGGCATGTAAGGAAGACTAGAGTTTTGAAGAGATTGACTTAAATGTATACGTGATTAAGTCAACGGCCCTTAATTTCTGAAATAATATTATGATTCAAAAGAAAGGCGCGTCCTATAAACCTTTATTTTCCTATGCTTTCCTTCTACAACATAGCAAGTTAAAAATTTAATCGTTATTTTTAAGTATGCGATTTATTTTTAACTATTATTTTGTAATCTATTAAAATTTTTTAGTGAATTTTTAACACGACTTTATTTTAACATACGATTAAGCTTCTTCATTTATTTTTTACATAAATGAAGGGCTGGAACTCGATGTCCCAGCCCGAACTAGTTGAGATATTTCTATAAGCCATGTTCTGTACTATTGTACTCATTACGTGCACTAGTAGCACTGGTACGCCAGTTGTAATCATCTGTCTGAAAGGGACATTACCTTTCCTCGTCTATACGTTGAATTTCGTTAGACAAGTGCTCCTACCAAATTTGGATTGCTCACTCGAGGGGTTTACCGCGTTCCACCTTTATTATTTCTAATAAAGCTACGTCACTGTGGCACTTTCAAACTAATATAACCTTATCTAATGACTTAGGTTAGTTCATTGCCGTCAATATCATTGATATTGCCTTGACTTATTGTTTCATCAAGCACGAACACTACAGTCATCTCAGACTGTGTGAGCATGGACTTTCCTCTATATGTAAACCATATAGCGATTACACGAAATATCCTTAAAAATTATAGCATTTTTAATCTTAAAAGCAATGACTATTTTCCAAAGACCGCTTTTTCTAAATTAGAAATACGTTTTAATATGTCTACGTTATTGTTTTGAGTTGAACTTTGGTTAGCGAAACTCTTATTATCTTGAGGTCTACTTGAAGCAACACGAATACGTAGATCTTCAATTTCTTTTTTAAGTTTGTGATTTTCTTCTGATAATTTAATCACTTCATTATTTAGGTCTGCCATTTTTTGATAATCAGCGATGATATCGTCTAAAAATGCATCAACCTCTTCTGGTCTGTACCCACGTACCATCGTTTTTTCAAAATCTTTTTCATAAATGTCTTTTGCTGAAAGCTTTAACGAAACATCTGACATTTGTTCCACCTCATTTGATTTAAATTTCTTCTGACCATTGTAAATCATTGATAAAGCTCATAATTTCGTCAAACGTCACAATATCACAAGTATAGTTTGTTTTTTTAACAAAATCAACTAACTTCTGCTTGAAGAACTTAGGGCTTGCCTCTTGTTCATCATCATAAATTAAGACTGTGACATCCGTATGGTCCAACATAAATTGATCTGCAGCTTGAAATTGATAAG
The DNA here is from genome assembly GCF_022557135.1 of Staphylococcus coagulans. NCBI lineage: Bacteria > Bacillati > Bacillota > Bacilli > Caryophanales > Staphylococcaceae > Staphylococcus > Staphylococcus coagulans. The sequence continues at coordinate 1,403,128 of NZ_CP092966.1, read as the reverse complement.
GGCCTTGATAAGCAGACTGGTAAATACTATTAACATAGTCGCTTTGTGTTATGATTTGTTGGTACTGTAATTGGTTAGCCTCATTCCATTTAGAGCTATGTTCTAAAAAAGGCGTAATGACACCGAGTTTTAACTCTGGATATTCCTTTTTAAGTTCAATGACACATTCTGCAGCCCACATTTCAATTCCCAACTGTCCTTGTATTAATACCCACTTAAGTCCCTCTTCAATGTATTGAATGAGCTTTTGAGTAATAAATTTTTTCAAATAGGTCACTTCTTTTGCTTGAGAATCAAAGATCTGAAGTTCATATGATTTATAACCTGTAATATACATCGTTTTATACATGTTTATGACCACCATTTTGAATGAGATAATTCAAGTCGTGTTGAACCGCTTTAAATCGATCTATAAATATTTTTTTACTGGTTGTGGATTGGTGACAGCTGACAGCAAGCTCTGAAATAAGTGATTGCATACGCACAAATTTTTGACGATTAAAATATGGAAGATTTTGAATTTGATTCTGATACAAATTTAAAGATTCTACATCTTGATCAACTTGAGCAACAAATGGTGCAATGTCTTCGTAAAATTCAAATTGGTGCCCTCTTCTAGCCTGTTGATAACGTAATGAGATATGGTTCAAGTCATCAAGAAGTTTTTCGATTGCAGATTGCATAAGTGGTATCACCTCATGTTAGATTACCTCGATTTTATCATATTCAAATTCAAAGTTTTAACCAGATATGTTTAGGGGTAACGGTCAAGACCTATCTATGTTACAATAATGACAGTTTATGAATCGTTTTTTGATTTATAAAACGCCTATCCTATCATGTTTAATAGGACAGCAAGCATGGACTGTAGGTGAAAAAATGAATTATCCAAATGGTAAGCCTTTCAAGCCAAGTCGGACTCAAGACGGAAGCCCTGTGCGTCATAGTTCTAGTAAAATAAAATACGGTGGCCGTGGGATGACATTAGAAAATGACATTGAACGTTCTAATCAGTTCTATTTGAGAATGAATAAAGCTGTGATACACAAGAAACCGACACCTGTGCAAATTGTTCAAGTCGATTATCCTAAGCGGAGTCAAGCTGTAATAAAAGAGGCTTATTTTAGAACGCCTTCAACCACTGACTATAATGGTGTTTACAAAGGCTTTTATATCGATTTTGAAGCGAAAGAAACAAAAAATAAAACGTCATTTCCATTACAAAATATTCATGAACATCAAGTGAAACATATGGAGCAAGTTGTGGCGCATGGCGGTATTGCATTTTTGTTATTTCGTTTTAAAGGAATCGATGAAGTCTATCTTTTACCGTTTAAGCGATTTATTCCATTTTGGGAGCGTTACATAAAAAATGGAAAAAAATCAATTAAGGTTGAAGAAATTCAAGAAAATGGTTACTATATTCCTTATCAGTATCAACCCAGATTAGATTACCTCAATGCAGTTGATAAGTTGATATTAGATGAAAGTGAGGACCGCTTATGACGGAAAAGAAAGGGACTTCTAGTCACGCCAACAAGAAGTCCGGTCAAAAAAAGAATAAAAATATTAAGCGTACGATTATTAAGGTGCTGAGCTTTTTAGTTCTGGCATTTGTCATTTTAGCGTTATTAGCTGTTTTGCTTTTCGCTTACTATGCGTGGAAAGCCCCTGCTTTTAACGAATCAAAATTACAAGATCCGAGTCCGGCAAAAATTTATGATAAAGATGGCGATTTAGTCAAGACGCTTGATAATGGTGCAAGACGTGAGCATGTTGATTTAAAGGATGTTCCAGATACGATGAAAGATGCTGTACTTGCTACTGAAGATAACCGTTTTTATGACCATGGTGCGATAGACTATAAACGTCTATTTGGCGCTGTACTTAAAAATGTATCGGGTGGTTTTGGTTCACAAGGTGCTTCAACTTTAACGCAACAAGTTGTTAAACGGACATTCTTGACTGACCAAAAATCCATCGAACGTAAAGCGCAAGAAGCATATTTATCTTATCGTCTTGAGCAAGAGTACTCTAAAGATGAGATCTTTCAAATGTACTTGAATAAAATTTATTATTCTGATGGTGTTTATGGCGTTAAAGCCGCAGCAAAATACTATTTCAATAAAGACTTGAAAGATCTTAATTTAGCAGAATCTGCTTATCTTGCTGGTTTACCACAAGTTCCAAACACATACAATGTATACGATCATCCTAAAGAAGCTGAAAAGCGTAAAGACACAGTGCTTTATTTAATGGCTTATCACCACCGTATTACTGAAAAGCAAAAGAAAGAAGCACAAGATACGCCGATTACAGCGAACTTAGTTCAACGTTCAGCTGAAGAGCGTCAAGTTAAACCGGATGATGATTCACAACAATACAATTCTTATGTCAATTTTGTGAAGCAGGAATTAATGGGTAATCCTGAATTTAAAAATGAAAATTTAGCTGATTTATTAAATAGCGGTATTAAGATTTATACGTATATGGATAAAGATGCTCAAAATTCTTTACAAAGTCATATTGATAATGGCGGCTATTATAAAAATGATGATCAGCTCGTCGGTTCAACAATTGTAGACAGTAAAACAGGTGCCCTTGCAGCTATTTCTGGTGGTAGAGACTATAAAGATGTTGTTCAGCGTAACCAAGCGACTGACGCACATCCTACAGGCTCTACGTTGAAACCATTCTTAGCTTATGGTCCAGCTATCGAAAAATTACAATGGGCGACAAACCATTCTATCCAAGATGAGCAGTCGTACAATATTGACGGTGGTACATTCCGAAACTATGACCAGAAGAGTCACGGTACAGTTTCGATTTATGATGCATTACGTCAAAGTTTTAACATTCCAGCTTTAAAAACTTGGCAACAAGTAAAAGAACAAGCAGGAAGTAAAGCACCAACTGATTTTGCGGAGAAAGTAGGACTTGAATATGAAAATTCAAATATTGGTCCATCTGAAGTTCTAGGTGGTTCATCTTCTGAATTCTCACCTACGCAACTCGCTTCGGCCTATGCTTCATTTGCTAATGGAGGAACTTATAATAAAGCACACTCTATTAAGAAAGTTGTAGAGGCAAATGGCGATACAGTTGAATTTGATCATACAAGCCATAAAGCAATGAGTGATTATACGGCTTATATGATTACTGAAATTTTAAAAGGTACGTTTGAAGCTTATGGTTCAGCTTATGGTAACAGTGTTTCAGGTGTCCACATGGCAGCTAAAACAGGTACAGGCACATATGGTCAAGAAGCCTATCAACAATATAACTTACCTGACTCAGCCGCTAAAGACGTCTGGATTACAGGTTTCTCACCTAAATACACAATGTCAGTATGGATGGGCTTTGACAAAGTTAAGCAATATGGTGAAAACTCATTCGTCGGCAGTAGTGAACAAAAATATCCTCAACTTCTATTTAAAGATGTCATGAGTGAAATTAGTCCACACGATGGTGAGGATTTCAAACGTCCTGATTCTGTCAGTGGTAGCGGTAAAAGTTTATATGTATCAAAATCACCGGATGGCCATACGACAAGTAACTTTACAGAATCAAGTGAAGGTTCTAACTCCAATTCAACATCTGGATCAAGTGATAGCAACAATCAAAGCCAGAATTTGAATAATGGTAACCGTCCACAACAACAAGGTAACAATAACTCAAATAATAATGGTGGTTTTTTCGGTCATCTTTTTAACCGATAAATCATACAAATATCCCAGTTTACTCAATGCGAGGAAACTGGGATATTTTTTGTCTTTTATTTATGTTTGAAATCATTATATGAAGAAGGAGGATTACTCAATGTGATGTCGAGCACGATAAGCGGCATGCATTTTAATCAGTTCTGATTTGAGTGTTTTCATTTGTTGGTAACCCATATAGTGATGCTTTCTTTCTTCGATATATGCAAGTCGATCAACAATATTAAATGGAACGATTGTGAGCGAATCCAAATCAAGTTGTGCTAATGAAGTGGGTTCGACTTGGTTAATTACGTAAAAATAGTCCATTAATAATGCATAATAATGATCAAGTAATGGCTTGGCCTGTTCGCTTCCTATTTGACGAGTTTTTGCGAACTGATCTAATTCTTTTTCTAAACTAGTCATTTGATTTAACTGTTCCATCACCTATTCCCCTCCTGCTGCTTTAAGCGATGCACGATAACGCTTTTGACCTTCTCGACAATCATCAAATAAAGGACAAACACCACATTTCGGTTTTTTAGCTAGACAATGATAGCGGCCGAAGAAGATAAGTTGGTGGTGGCTCTTTGTCCAGCGTTCTTTTGGAATGATTGACGTTAATCGGCGTTCAACTTCAGTTACATTATCCTTCCATCTACAAATGCCTAAACGTTTAGATACGCGCTCAACATGTGTATCTACTGCAAGTGCAGGTTCGCCGAATGCGACACTCATAACTACGTTTGCCGTTTTGCGACCAACACCAGCAAGACTTTCTAGTTCAGCATGTGTATGTGGAACTTCTCCATTGAATTGATCAAGTAAAGATTGACTTAATTTTTGTATATTTTTAGCTTTGTTACGATAAAGTCCTATCGAACGAATATCTTGTTGTAATTCCTCCAAATCAACAGCTAAATAATCTTCAGGCGTATGATATTTTTGAAATAATGAATGCGTAACTTTATTAACGGTATTATCTGTACATTGCGCTGATAATAAAACCGCAATGGTCAACTCGAAAGGATTATCATGAACTAATTCGCATTCTGCATTGGGAAACATTTGATCAATCACATCGATCATTTCAAGTGCTTTCTTTTTACTTATCAAAAGGATTCTCTCCTTTCAACCAATTAAATTTTGGAAGGTTTTCTATTTTTTTAATAGGTTGTTGAGATTGAGACTGCTTTTTAAATTTTGCACGGATTGGTTGAGTATCTTCTACTGATGTCACATTATTTTTTTGCCAATTTAATAATATTCTATCCACATATTTTAATGATGTTTTTTGATGTGCAAGTGCCTCGTTCAGTGCAGCATCAATAATTTTGATGTCATAATGGTCAACATCTAGCCATTGATTAATATGTTCTATTTCTAAAGGCGATAAAGGACGCCCAAATTCAGTTTCTATGCGACGAAACAATTGTTTAAAAGCCTCTTCTTGAGATGTAGACTGTGTTGTTTGTTCAACTTGTGATAATACTTGCGAAAATTGTTCATAGAAACCTTCTAAGTTGATATATTCAGTGAATTTACCTTCTGTATTTTTTTCAACTCTCATTTCTAACAAACCCAGCTGAATGAGCTTTTGAATGATGGTTGTCACTTCGAATGCTTTCATAGTTGTCCCTTTTTTTAATATATCTATAGAAGGTTGTTCATTCGAGCGCTCGTAAGCATGCAAAATTTTAAGGAGTATCACTAAGTCATTCTCATTCAAACCTAAATTTTGATAATGCTCGAGGAGTTCATATCGAATTACAACCGGTCTAATTTGAAGTTCACGTGCATTCATACCATTTCCCCCTCACTATATTTAAATGAAGTCCGCGCTGATCTATTAAACATGAGCGATAAAAAAAGAGTGAGTGAGAAACCTCTCAAAAACAGGTTTCATCATCTCACCCCCGAACGAGGTTGAGACCTTTATCACATGGAGACGATAAATGAAAATAACGAACTGACTTATCATGCAAGAAAATTGATAAGTGAATTTATCCATGTGCGCCCAACTTCAATTCGATTGTTAATTAAGGATATAAACGGTTTAATAAACGTGGGAATGGTGAAGTTTCACGAACATGTTCTACTCCTGAAATCCATGCCACAGTACGTTCCAGACCAAGACCAAAACCACTATGTGGCACACTACCATATTTACGTAAATCAAGATAATATTGATAGCTTTCGGCATCGAGATGGTGTGCTTCAATGCGTTCTTCTAATAAATCAATATCATTGATACGTTCAGATCCACCAATGATTTCACCGTAGCCTTCTGGAGCGATTAAATCAGCACAAAGGACAGTCTCTTCATTTTCAGGGTTCGGTTGCATATAAAATGGTTTGATTTTAGTTGGATAGTTAATGATAAATACTGGTAAATCATAATGATTTGCGATAGCTGTTTCGTGTGGTGCACCGAAATCATCGCCCCACTCAATATCGTTAAAGCCTTCTTCATGTAAAAATTTAATCGCATCATCATAAGAAATACGTGGGAATGGCGTTTGAACTTTTTCTAATTTAGAAGTATCACGACCTAGTGCTTTTAATTCAATTTTACAATTTTCAAGTACTGATTTGACGATAAAAGCAACATAAGCTTCTTGCACTTCTAAACTCTCTTGGTGTGTTGTAAATGCCATTTCAGGTTCAATCATCCAAAACTCAATTAAATGTCTTCTTGTTTTAGATTTCTCGGCTCTAAATGTTGGACCAAATGAGAAAACTTTACCATGCGCCATCGCTGCAGCTTCCATATAAAGTTGACCACTTTGAGATAAAAACGCATCTTCATCAAAGTATTTTGTGTGGAATAATTCACTTGTCCCTTCTGGTGCACTAGCAGTTAAAATCGGTGGGTCAATTTTTGTAAAGCCATTATTATTGAAAAATTCATATGTTGCTCGAATAATTTCATTACGAATTTTCATCACAGCGTGTTGTTTTTTTGAACGTAACCATAAATGACGGTGATCCATTAAAAATTCTGTGCCGTGATTTTTAGGTGTAATAGGATAATCATGAGCATCATGGATAACTTCAATTTTTTTTACTTGCATTTCATAACCTAAATCTGAACGTTGATCTTCAGTGATTTCACCTGTTACATAAAGTGAAGACTCTTGTGTTATAGATTTTGCAAGTTGAAATGTTTCTTCATCCACTTCTGCTTTTACTACAACACCTTGCATAAAGCCTGTGCCATCACGTAACTGAAGAAATGCAATTTTACCGCTTGAACGTTTGTTTGCTAACCAAGCGCCTATAGTTACTTCTTGGCCAATCTTATTTTTTGCTTCTTTAATCGTTGTTTTCATAACCATTCTCCTATTTATTAATACTGTTACTATTTTAACAAAAGTAATTACGAACTTCTACCTAATGACTAATCTGCCGAATCATTCGATTGCATTCGATTGAGTAATCGTTCAAATTGTTGAATATTACCTTGATGTTGTTTGTAATGTGTTAATGTGTTTTGGAAAAATTGTTTATATTGACTATGAACGAGGCGATTGTCGAAAGATACGATGACGCCTTTATCTTTTTCGTTTCGTAAAAGACGTCCTAGCCCTTGTCTAAATCGTAAAACAGCTTCTGGCAACACATAATCCTTAAAGACATTATCAAACTCATTCGCAAGTAGCATAGGCTTCGTTGCATGTTGATTCATAAATGGCAATTTAGCAATCATTACACATTTAATCCCTTCTGCTTGATAGTCAAACCCTTCAAAAAATGTGCTTGTTCCCAATAAAATCGCTTTATCAAAATGATTAAACTGTTGAGCAATTTTATAATTTTGGTTTTGTTGTTGCGTTAAAATCACATAATCTTCAAATTCAACCATTTGATTTAAATAATCCATAACGGTATACAACATTTTATAACTTGTAAATAATATTAAGCATTTCCCTTCAACTGTTGTCACGTATCGCGCGATATAATCGACAATGGTTTGGATATATTCATCTTGGTTTTGATAGTTGTAACGCTTGATATCTTTTGGAATAAAGATATGACCATTCGGTTGAAATGCTTGTTGGGATTGGATTTGATAGGTTTGAAAAGATGTTTCATCTTCAAACCACTTTTTAAAAGTTTTAAATGATTGATTAAAAGTTAATGTTCCAGATACAAACGAAATAGAGTCAAATTTATTCAGAATTTTCTCTGATAATAGATGTTTCACAGAGTGGTCTTTAATATGAATTTTGATGGTTGACTTTTGTTGTAAATTTTTGAGCGACAGATAAGCCATATGTCCCTCTTTCAAACCATTCTCAATGTGTCGTAATTGATCGACAATATAAAGTAAATGTTTACGCATGGTCTTAATCACTTTATGTTTCATACTGTTAAAGTTTTCGAGTGTTAAATTAATCTGTGAAATAAAGTGATGTAGTGATGGTATTAGTACATTGACATCAATATCATAAACATAAAACAGTTTTGACGTTTCATCGTCAAATATGTGTGCATTATGGACCATCTCAAACAAGGTTTCAAAAAACTGTTCGTTCATATCATGTATTGCATTAATATCTTGTTTAACGTTAAAGACATCTATAGGCGGAATATCTAACTTTTCGAGTATTCGTTGTTGCTCCAGCTGATCAATTTGTTTGAGTAACTTTTCGTTTTCTGTTTTCCCAATGAGCCCCAGTTGATATTTAATGTCTGAATAGCCAAAAGCACGCATGGCACAATCAATCGCATAATCAGGCAATCGATGGGCCTCATCGATAATACAATGATTAAACAATTGATAGATTGTATGGTCAGGTGAAGAATATAATAAATGTGCGTGATTTGTAATACCAATTTGAATTTTCGAAGCATTTGTCCGTATATGGTTATAATAATGAATATCTTTACGGATAGGCACATAAGTTTCAACTTTTTGCTCAAAATACATTTTTTGTCCACCACGTAGATTGAGTTCTTCTATATCACCCGTATGTGTCTCTAAAATCCAAATTAATAACTGCATCTTAAGTAAATTCACATCATAATTCGATGTTTCATCTTTTAACACTTGACTGATGAGTCCCAGTGAAATATAGTCTTGCTTACTTTTGATAAGTGTTGCGTTAATCGTACTATTTAAAGCATCATTCAACATCGGAATATCATGAGATAAAAGTTGATTTTGTAACATTTTAGTATTAGTCGAAATCATCACATGTTCGCCTGTTTCGATATAATACATTAATGCAGCGATCAAATAAGCTAAAGATTTACCGCTTCCTGTGTTTGCTTCAATCAAGGCTTTATCATTATGCATCAATTGCTCAAAAACAACTTGTGCCATATAAAGTTGCTCTTCTCTATATTGATAACCACAATGATCGATAATCAATTGATATAGGTCATTTAAGTCACCTTCAAACTTTAATGTCGCTTCATGAAATTCGGATTGCGGCTTATAAAAAATCTGCTCAAATTGTTGTAACTGCTTTTGTTCTAATGAAGGTTGGTGTAATCGAACCAATTCGAAAAAATAGTCATCCAGGTTATATTTGAGTTGTTTACTTAAATAGTAAAGCTGCTTTTTAGTATTGAGCGGGAGTGTTTCAAAGTTATCAAAGGCTAAAATCATAATACGCGCTGTCGTCCGGGCATCTTCATCCGCACGATGTGCATTCGTTAGAGGCACACCTAAAGATTCTGACAGCTCTGTTAATTGATAGCTTTTTTCGGTAGGAAAAGCTACTTTAAATAGCTCTAAAGTATCAATCACTTTCTTTGGTTGATAATGAATATGACACTTTTTAAAAGAACGTTTCAAAAAATTCAAATCAAAATTCACATTATGTGCTACAAATATACAATCTTTTATTTTTGAATAAATTTCTTTTGCCACTTCATGAAAATAAGGCGCTTGTTGTAACATTTCTTCTTCTATTGAGGTTAGAGCTTGAATAAATGTCGGTATTTGAATATCTGTTTTTATCATTGAATGATAACTATCAATAATTTGTTTATCTTGTACAAATGTAATACCAATTTGTATGATTTCATCATAATTTGTTTGATTGCCAGTCGTTTCAAGATCGATGACGGCATAACAAGGCGATTGCGCCATATAAAAGCTGCCTCCTTTCTCTGATTGTCGTTTATAATTCGATGTCAGCACTCATTAATCTGTGAAGATTACCTTGACGATCAACGACATGTAAAAAGCCTTGGTCATCAATTTCAACGACTTTACCATAAAATTGCTGTGAACCTTCTGTAAAACGCAGTTGTTTATTCCATATATTTGAATGTGCAATGTATTCATCTTTAATTGCAGTGAATGGCTCATTTAAAAATTGTAAATAACGTTGCTCAATATTACGCATTAACACTTTCAAAAAGTCATAACGATTAGTGTCTTTGCCGTTATGTATTTTAAGGCTTGTTGCTATATGATTTAAACTTGGGTCAAAGTCTGAAGCTTCATGATTAACATTAATACCTATACCACAAATAACTGCTTCTATACCATCTGCATTGGCAATCATTTCAGTTAAAAAACCGCAGACTTTTTGATTTCCAATATAGATGTCATTAGGCCATTTGATTTGAACTTGCTCTGTGAGATAAGTTTGTATCGTTTCACAGATGGCCAGTGAAATAAATAAATTAAAGGTCGTAAGCATTGAAAAAGAAATTTCTGGGCGTAAAACGACAGACATCCATAACCCTTTCTCTTTTGGGGATTGCCAAACGCGTTTGAATCGCCCTTTTCCCGCAGTTTGCGCATCGCTCAAAATCAACATAGTCCCATCAAAATCAACAATCGATTTTTTAGCAATTTGTTGTGTGGAATCAACCGTCGAATAACACTCGAATTTCTCTATAAATGTAGAATCTTTAAAAAGCCCATTTAAGACGCCTTCGTGCCATTGGGTTGGAAGCTCATTCAATTTATGCCCACGATTATGGACAGAATCTATTGAAATTCCTTCTAATTTAAGTTGATCAATTGTTTTTTTAACAGTCATTCTCGAAATGCTCAGTTTTTCCGCAATGCTTTGGCCAGAGATATAGTCAGGTCTTGCTTCGGTAAGTAGTTCTAATATTATTTCACGATATTTCGACATGTTCTTTCACCCATTCAATAATTTCTTCTTGTTGATTCCCTAGTTGGCCTTTAATGATAGCACATTCAACTTCCCGCAAGGCTTTTTTAAGCCAAGGTCCACCTTTTAAATGAAGTGCATTCATTAAAATAGCGCCATTAATAGCCATAGACTGACGATCCTTTATTGGAAGTTCATCCCATACTGTTCGAAGTGTGCCTTCATTATAAATTAAAGGTGAGGGTAATGAGATTTGGTTTGCTTGCCATATTTCCATTAAACGCAGAAGTTCAAGTGATAAATCCAAACCAAAGTCATAAACAAATAATTTTAATGCATTTTTGGTTTCAATCGATTGACTTGTGTTTATCGCTTTGATCATTGTTGAGACCAACTGGTTTTGGGCTTTACTAAGCTTCAACGATTTTAGAGAGGCTTCCCCATTATTTAACAGGATCAGTGCTAAAAATGCTTCCAACGTAAGTGGTGTGACGATTTTCAAGGAAGACATATTCATATCTTTGAAAAAAGGGATATATTGCCAAATGTTCAACGCTTGTAATAAAGGGAAAGTCTCAGCAACAAAAGTACCATTAAGTAATTTTGTAAGTTCAGCCGTGATGCGTTCAATTGATAAAAATTGTATATCTGATAACCGTTTTTGCATCGCATCATACGTTTGTGATTCGATATGAAATCCTAATTGCGACTTGAAGCGGACTGCACGCAAGATTCTTAAAGCATCTTCATTAAATCGTGTCTCAGCGTCGCCAACAGTTCGAATCAATCGCTGCTGAATATCTTGTTCACCGTCAAAGTAATCATAACGTTGAAAAGAAGTATCCATAGCAATAGCGTTCATTGTGAAGTCACGTCTTTCAACATCTCGATATAAATCACGTACAAAATAAACCTCAGAAGGCCGTCTATGTTCAACATAAGTACCTTCAGCTCTAAAAGTCGTCACTTCATAATTTTCTTTATTCCATACAATATTGATTGTGCCGTGATCTTTACCTATAGGAATCGTGTGTTCAAAAAGTGATTCGATTTCATCAGGTGTCGCACTTGTTGTAATGTCAACGTCATGTATAGAGCGATTCATAATGTAATCTCGTACTGAGCCACCAACGAAATAAGCTTCATAACCATTGTCTGTGAGACGATTTATAATGGGTTGAGCGACTTCAAATTGAAAACGATTCATGAATTAAAGCTCTCCTAACATTTGTTTATAATAATATTCATACTGATCTGCGATATTCTGAGAATGAAAGCGTGTCTCAACATCTTTTAGCATGTGTTGTTGCATCGTTTGATAAAGAACTGGATCTTTTAATAATTTTAATGCATATTGCGCAGCTGTATCACTATCTCCTATGTCTACAAGATAACCTGTTTTTTCGTGTTGAATCACTTCTTGAATACCACCTGCATAGGTTCCTATTGGAATAACACCCGTTTTCATTGCTTCTAATAAAGTTAAACCAAAACTTTCTTTTTCACTCATTAATAAAACAATATCTGCAATTTGATAGAAATTACTCATACAATCTTGCTTGCCTAAAAATAGCACTTCATCGGATAAGCCAAGTTCACGTACTTTCATTCGCATATCTAATAATTCTGGACCGTCTCCGATTAATAATAATTTAGCTTTCATTTGTTTTCTAACTTTACTAAATGTGTCGATGATAGTGTCAATACGCTTCACTTGTCTAAAGTTTGAAACATGGATTAATACTTTTTCATCTTGCTCAATATGATAGCTTTCTTTAAAGGATGGATTATATCTTGTCGGAAATTCTGATTCTCTCACAAAATTATAGATAGGAATAATTTCTTTATTCGGCGCAATAATCTCATTTGTTTGTGCTTTAAGTGATTGACTTACACTTGTCACGACATCACTTTGTTCAATTCCGAATTTTATCGCATTTCTTAACGAATGATCGTATCCTAAAACAGTGATATCTGTTCCATGTAGAGTGGTCATGATTTTAATATCTTTACCCGACATTTGTCTTGCTAAAATACCACAAATGGCATGAGGGATTGCATAATGCATATGTAATACATCTAAATCATACTCATTAATGACGTTCGCAATTTTTGTACTTAACGAAATATCATAAGGCGGGTATTGAAAAACAGAATACTGATTGACATCAACCTGGTGAAAGGTAATGTTAGGAATCGGTTTTGTAAGTCGAAAAGGCATATTTGAAGTAATAAAATGAACCTCGTGGCCACGCTCGGCCATTAATATACCTAATTCCGTTGCAATCACACCTGAGCCACCTACAGATGGATAACAAGTAATTCCAATTTTCATCGTCAATAATCTCCTTTATGATTTTCTTTCAAAACGGTTTTTATCACGCGTATTAAATTTTCGCATCGTTTGATTAAAACTATCCGTCATATCAATATTTAAAGAATTAGCTAAACAAAGTAATACAAATAAATTATCGCCTAGCTCTGCTTCAATCGTATTATCAGCTTCACTCTCTTTTTTCTTCTTTTCACCGTGAAAATGATTGATTTCACGTGCTAACTCCCCTACTTCTTCAGTTAAGCGTGCCAAATTCGCAAGCGGAGAAAAATAACCTGTTTTAAATTGTGATATATATGTATCAACTTCTTTTTGCATTTCAGAGAGTGACTTGGTCATTTTATGACTTCCTTTCTAAATTCATTCTCTTTTATCTTACATGAAATGAATCGATTTGGGCAATCTATCAAACTCATTCTATTTTAAGATACAACTCAATACGATTTAAATGAAATAAAAATGAGTGAATGCGTATACACAATACATCATGATTTAAAAATAGGTCATTTGAGATTGATGTTATTCCACCTCCAACCATGGCATAACACTGCTTTTAGAGCATAACAAAAAAGAGTTGGAGCAATTTCTCCAACTCTTTTTGCATTCTATTTTTATTGATCCGATGAACGCGCGATTAAAATAAATCGTAATAGCTCAGCGACTGCGACTGCTGTTGCTGCCACATAAGTCATTGCTGCGGCTCTTAAAACGCGTCCAGCGTGTTTATATTCTTTTTCATTTACAATGCTTAACTTTTGAATCTGATTCATGGCACGTTTACTCGCATCAAATTCAACTGGTAATGTCACTATTGAAAATAATACAGCAAAAGCCATTAAGAAAATCCCAATCCATAAAGCAGTTGAACCAATTGCCATTTGTAATCCGGTTAACACAATTCCAGCCATAATGAAAATATATGACAATGAGCTTCCTAGGTTCGCAACTGGTACTAATGCAGAACGGAATCGTAAAAAGAAGTAACCTTCATAGTCTTGAATCGCGTGTCCGACTTCGTGTGCAGCAATTGCAGTTCCGGCTACGCTAGGTCGACTATAGTTGGCGGGTGACAAAACGACTACCTTATTTTTAGGGTCATAATGGTCAGTTAGAAAACCTTGACCTTCTTTTACTTCCACATCATAAATACCATTCGCATGTAAAATTTCTAATGCGACTTCTCTTCCCGTCTTGCCACTTGTCGATCTAACTTGAGAATATTTTTCATAGTTAGATTTAACTTTGTGTTGTGCATACATTGGGAGGATCATAAGTATTACAAAATAAATAATTAAAGACATTAAAGACATTATGCTCACTCCTTTAGACTATATTTTACGTGGTACTTCAAATAGGGTCAATCTTTTTACCTTGTCTTGTAAAATAAATCAAAAACAAAATGGAAATGACTGAAAGCCAAAACGACATGTAACCTATTTGTGTTTCAAATTGTGAGAGTCCTCCATATACAGGATATTGATGGAACACATAATCAATGACATCATTATGAAAGACCCATAGGATACTGACAATAATACTACTTTCGGTAAATTTAAAGAGGGGTAAAAATAAAAAGGCTTGAATGGCCATGATAGCATGCATCAATAGCAAGAAAACACCCATCCCATAAATCGTTTCGTCATGCACAAATAGAATGATATTCATCAAGACGGCCCAAACACCGTATTTAATTAAAGTTACAAAAGCTAGCGCATCGATAAGCGCACTCTTTTTATTAAAATACAGTAGGACAAGTGACACTACTAAAAAGAGTGTTGCAGTTGGACTATCCGGAACAAATGGCCAAAAATACCAAGGTGTCGTGGCCAATCTGGGTTGATACCAAATATAGCCGTAAATTGTACCTAAAATATTAAATAAAATAAGAAGTAAAAATGGCGTTCGATTGTAAAATAATATGTTTTGGATTTGTGTCCATAGCATGGTGGAACCTCTCGTAATTAAATTGAATTTGACCGTATTAATCATTCATGTGACGTAGTTTTAATAAGTTCAAAACGTTTGAATAATGATGAAAAGCCTCTACATCGTTCATGTTAAGGCTTAAATCAATTTGTGATTGAATGGTGAGAATTAACTGATGCTCAATATTTTTAGATAATTCAATAGTATACATATCTTTTAAGTAATCATGGTTATTGTAAGAAGTAATAATTTGATGTAATAATAGGCGATCCATTCTCTTATCGCGTTGAGATGTATGTCCAAAATGGATTTTTATATCAATAATGTCATCGTGCTTTACGATATTGTGAAAAATCTCGTTTGAATTCATTAAATTCGTATGTGTATCATGATACTTAATTGCAACAAACGGGGCATCTTCAGTTGCAATTTCAAGTGTGGGATGCCCCTGTACAATATGATCAACAAAATGAATACGTTCGAGCCTTTTGCTATTTGATCTGATTAGGTTTAAGATCCAAACGCTAATTCTTGATTTAAATTGATAATGAAATAGTAGATAATCAATAAAGTTTCTTTTTTCGTAATTTAAATGCACTTCATACATGAATCATCACCTTAAATTAAACGTTCTTGTTCTTCAATCCATGTTGTATTACCTTTATCTTTTTCAATAAGCGTTTCGAGTATACCTTTTGCTTGACCTGTCTGACCGACTTCGATGAGGTAATAATAGTAATCTTTTAAGAAATCGATATTTGCTTTATACGTATCAAAAGCGAGTTCATAAAAATGTTGCGCTTCCTTATCGCGTTCTTCTTCTCCAAATGCATATGCCAATTGCCATACAAATTGAGGATCCATATCTTCTTCATTGACAAATTGCACCAACTCAATAATGGCTTCATATTCTTCTTCTTTTCTAAATAAGTCCGCAAGCATCAATAAAGGTTCTTGATAACTTGGATCAACTTCAAGGGCTTGTTTTAACAATTCGACACCCTCGTTTTGGTCGCCATGTTCAATTTGTAATGCGCCTGTACTATACATTAATTCTTTATAAAATTGGTTGAGTCGCAACCCCTCTTGCCCAATCTCAATGGCATCTGGAAAACTTTTTTCATTTTCATATAGTTGTTGTAAATAATAATACGCTTGGATGAAATCCGGATCTTTTTGTAATAAAGTTTTCATGAGTTTAATCGCTTCATGCGTTAAATCATTTTTTTCATAAGCAATTGCTTTTTTCAAGTAGTCTTCAGAATGAAGTTCTTTTTCGTTGATTTCATCAAACCAACGTAATGCATCTGTATAATTACCGCTTTGAAGGCTACTGTCGGCTAATCTAGAAAACAAATTGATACCATTGATTTCATATTCACCGCTTTCAAGAACAGTGTCATATTCTCGCGAAGCACGTAAATATTGTCCATCGAAATAAAGAAGCTCCGCAAGCGCAAAATGTATAATCGGATCCGCAGGTTGCATATCAATCGCTTGTTGTACTTTTTCTATTGCGATATCCACCATACTGATTTGTTGATACAAATCTGCTTCTAACATTAAACGTTCAGGAGTAAGGGGGACTTCGTTTAAATATTCTAAAGCTTCGTCTGTGTGGTTTTCGGAAATCAATCCATCAATAAAATAAATTAGTATTTCATCTTCATCGGGATACTTCATATAAAGAGTTCTAAAAACTTCAAGACCTTGAGGTGTTAGACCAAAATTGTATAGTGTCTCACCTAAAACGAACAACGCATCATCATCGTCAGACTCCAATGCTTGTTGTACTCGAGAATCAAGCTGGTTTAATTTTTGTAGATTGATATCATCGATTAATTTATAGATGTCTTGCATATTATCCCTCATTTTCTAATTGTTTTAACATAGGTAAGAACCCCGGGAAAGATACGTTTACACTTTCAAATTGATGAATACGTACAGGTTGTTCAGTGAGTAATGAAGCAACTGCTAGCATCATGCCAATTCTATGATCCGTATGGCTATCGAGATCTGAAAGTTTGGAAACTGTTGAAGGCTCAATGATAAGCCCATCTTCTGTCGGTTTTAATTTTAAGCCAAGTTTACTCAGTTCGTTTGCTGTCGTATCAATTCGATTGGTTTCTTTTACCTTTAATTCTTCAGCATCTTTTATGATACTTGAACTCGTAGCTTGTGTACAGAGTAATGCAATCACTGGTAACTCATCAATACAACGTGGGATGAGTGAACCTCCAATTTCAATACCTTGTAAATGAGGTGTATATTGTACACGAAGTGTCGCTGTAGGCTCGGGTCCGTCGGTTTGTTGAGTTAATGTAAGGCGGCCTCCCATTTTCTGTACAATTTCAATGATGCCATCACGTGTGGGGTTGATTCCTACATTGTTTATCGTGATATCACTATTCGGTGTTATTAAGGCAGCAACAATAAGAAAAGAGGCTGAAGAGATGTCGCCTGGAACATAAAAATCTCGTGCAACAATGTTGTCAATCCCTCTCGGTGGCAATGTCACTGTTAATTGATTTGTTTCAACAGGTATCTGATAATGGGCAAACATCGTTTCTGTGTGATTACGAGACACTTCAATTTCATGTATGACAGTTTCTTCATTGGCAAACAAACCCGCTAATAAAATAGCACTTTTTACTTGCGCACTTGCAACGGGCATTTGATAATCTATGCCTCGAACTTGACTTGGCATTACAATGAGTGGTGTATAGTTTTCATCAACGCCACTAATATTGATATTCATCTTTTGAAGTGGTTGTAAGATACGATTCATTGGCCTTTTTGCAATAGATGCATCGCCTGAAAGCACACTTCTTAACCCCATTCCGCCAAATAGTCCTGCTAATAATCTTGTTGTTGTACCTGAATTTCCTGTATATAAACATTGATGGGGTGTTTTAAAATCTTGATACCCTGGTGAATCAATCACTATTTTTTCTGATGTGATGGTCATCTTGACCCCTAGTTTTTCAAATATTTCGGCTGTACGTAAACAATCTTCACCTAACAGAGGTTGATAGATGACTGATGTTCCTTTCGCTAAAGAAGCAAAAATGATTGCACGGTGTGTCATTGATTTGTCTCCGGGAACCGTGATTTCCCCTTTTAGAGGACCTTTTAATGTTATGGTTTCCATTTAATTCACCTCTTTGTGGAGTTGCTTAAGTTGCATAAATGCTTGATGTAAAATGTTACGATTCACGTGGACTGCAATAGGACTACCGATGCCTTTTAATAAAACCATGCGTACACCATCAGCGTCATTTTTTTTATCGTGTAACATCAGCGCATATAACGGTTCAAATTGGAACGATGTGACGATTTCCAACGGATAACCTAATGATTCAAAGTAACGATAATAGTGTTGAAGATTAAACGAAGTGTTGAATAAAATATTTGATACAATAAATTGATATAATATGCCAATCATAACAGCATAACCATGTGGTAATCGATGATGATATTCTACAGCATGACCAAAAGTATGACCTAAATTTAAAAACTGGCGTTGTCCCTTTTCTTTTTCATCTTCAACGACAATTTGTAATTTTGTTTGGATACCTTGAATTAAGTATGTTTCGATTTGTTTTAAAGATTTGAGCTCTATTTGACTCGGGTATTGATTTTCTAAAGCTTTTGTTGCATTTTCATTTCTCAATAAAGCATGTTTGTATATTTCAGCGAAGCCACTTAATATTTCGCTTTCAGGTAACGTGTCTAAAAAGTCTAAATCATATAGTACCGCTTTTGGCCGATGAAATGCGCCTACTAAATTTTTACCTTGCTTTGTATTAATGCCGACCTTACCTCCGATACTTGAATCGTGTGCCAAAAGTGTCGTAGGAACTTGTATAAAATCTACGCCTCTCAAAAGTGTAGCAGCTAAAAAGCCTACAAAATCTCCTGTAGCGCCACCTCCAATTGCGACAAGACAGGTATTTCGAGTGGGATGATAAGATAATAATAACTCTAAGTACTCTTCATAATATGAGAAATATTTGACTTGCTCTCCTGAAGGAATCGTTATGCATGTCATCGCTTGAGTGGTCACAAGTTGATCGATTTTACTTTTCCAAAGTTGATAAACTGATGCATCTACGAAGACGAAAGTGTGCTGATAACTCGAAGTGAATTCGGTTAGCTTGTTTAAGGATGAATGTGCGACAATAATAGGATAATTATTTTGTGCGTATGTGGTTGTCAATTCCAATGTCAATCACCTATTCTTTTAAAATGTTTTGTTAAGTTCGCGTCTCTCTGTTACAAGTTGAACTAAACGTGCGAAATCATGTGAACCAAATTCTTCTAAAATTGCTTTCGAGATTTCAAAAGATACCGCGTGTTCGCAAACGACACTCGCAGCAGGTACAGCACAACTATCTGAACGTTCAATCGTTGCTTTAAATGGCGCTTTCGTATCAATATCAACTGAATCAAGTGGTTTGTACAAGGTAGGAATCGGCTTCATAACACCATTCACAATGATTGGCATCCCATTTGACATTCCGCCTTCTAAACCACCAAGATGATTGGAGGCTCTGTAGTAACCTTTTTCCTCTGAAAATAAAATTGGGTCTTGTATTTCACTGCCTAACTTTTCACCAGCTTTAAAACCTTCGCCAAAACTAACACCTTTAAATGCATTAATACCAACGACGCTTTGTGCAATGCGACCATCTAATTTTCTATCATAATGCACATAACTTCCTATACCGATTGGCATATGATTTACAATCACTTGCACCACACCACCGATTGAGTCACCGTCTTTTTTAGCTTGATCGATTTTATCACGGATAGCTTGAGCAATTTGAGAATCAATTACGCGGACATCATTTTGATCTACATTTTCTATAATTGTTTCAATATCATAAATACCTTGATCTTTAATGCCACCAATTTCAACAACACGACTATAAACGTCTATACCCAATTGTTTAAGCATTTGCTTGCAAAGTGCCCCCACAGCCACTCTTGCCGCAGTCTCTCGTGCAGATGAACGCTCTAAGATATTGCGTAAATCACGATGGTTGTATTTCATCCCGCCAACTAAATCAGCGTGTCCTGGTCGCGGTTTAGTAATGACACGTTTCATATTGTCTTGCGCTTCTTCTGAGATAGGTTCAGCACCCATAATGTTACGCCAATGTGTAAAATCATCGTTCTTTATGACAACGGTGATAGGACTTCCTAAAGTATAGCCGTGACGCACACCAGAAACTATTTCAACTGTGTCTTTTTCAATTTGCATACGGCGACCTCGGCCGTATCCACCTTGACGTTTAAACATTTCTTCATTGATTTGATTGATATCGATTTTCATATTTGAAGGCAATCCCTCAATAATAACTGTTAATTGCGGTCCATGTGATTCTCCAGAAGTTAAAAACCTTAACATGACTGACACGCCCCCTTAGATTAATATTCCTAATCAATTTGCGATTAATAGATCTAATTTAAAATTCGTATGCCTCATATCATAGCATAAAATAAAAGATAAATTAATACAATTCAGTCTTTTTTGTTTATCGCTTTTAATGGCTAAAGTGTCTGTTAGTATAACGCTTTTTAATCGTATTCTTTGAAGCGGCTCTGTATTAAGCGCTCTATACATAGGTTAAATGAATTGATTTGATGGAAATAGTTAGAATGATGTTACTCAAAGACAACTGCTTTTGCTCGAACAAATGCTTATTATAGTAGAAAGATGTATCAATGACTATATATTCATTTGAAAGACATAAAAAGGCTGTGGGTTGATACAAATGAGGCACAAATCAAAAAGAGAAACCCGAGATGATTCCGTTGTTTTCACGAAAGTCTCGGGTTCTTAATAATTAACCTTCATACAACCAAGTTTCATCAGGTGTATGATATGTACTGATTTCTTCTTCGTTAAACCATAAGGCAATTTCTCGCTCAGCAGATGCGATAGAGTCTGAGCCGTGGATGACATTACGACCAACAGTCAAGCCTAAGTCTCCTCGAATTGAGCCTGGTGTAGCTTCAGATGGATTTGTGCTACCGATAATATGTCTTGCGACTGCAACAGCATTTTCACCTTCTACAACCATTGCGAATACAGGTGCTGAAGTAATGAAAGAAACTAATGAAGAATAAAATGGTTTCCCTTCATGTTCTTGATAATGAGTTTCTGCAAGTGATTTAGAAACTGTCATCAATTTTGCACCTACAAGTTTTAAACCTTTTTGCTCGATACGCTGTACAATTTCACCTATTAATTTACGTTGAACAGCATCTGGCTTAATCATTACAAAACTTTTTTCCATGTTGAGATATCCCCCTGTGTATTTATAGTACAAGAATATCCTATCATTAGTTTGAAGCGCTTTCAACAACAAACTCATCTAATGCATTCTGTTTTGTAGTCGTTTAATTAATTTTTTAAAATGCGGTGTAATATCACTTTTAGGTAAAGTATTAAGTAAGCTTGTCGCTTTATCCAAATATTTTTGACTAATATCTAGCGATTGTTGAATGACATCAGAATTTCTAATCTGATTTATGCACCACTCAAAATCAGCAGTATCTGACTGTCGATTTAAAGCCACAACTTTCTCTTTAAACGTCGGATTGTTTCTCATTTCCAATAAGACAGGAAGTGTCATATGTCCATTGCGTAAATCACTTCCGACAGGCTTCCCTAATTTTTTCTCTGTACTCGTAAAGTCAAGCACATCGTCAATAATTTGAAAGCTCATTCCAATATTATGGCCAATGTTGCGCATTTTTCTTACAGTTTCGGTATCAGCTTCAGCTGTCATTGCGCCAACTTCAGTTGCTAATTGGATTAATAATGCTGTTTTACGATTAATACGTCTCAAATAATTGGTCATCGATTGTGTAGCTCTAAATTGATCTTGAAATTGAAACAATTCACCTCGACAAACTTCAATAATAGCTTGTGAAAGCGTTTGATGGATGCGATAATCTTCAATTTGAGATAAGTGTTCTAATGCCCGGGCAAGCAAAAAATTTCCAGTCAATATGGCTGTAGGTTGATCCCACTTTTTTTCAATCGTCAACTTCCCTCTTCTTTTGTCGCTTAAATCAATCACATCATCATGTACAAGTGTCGCCATATGAATAAGTTCGAGCGATGTAGCTACTTGATAAGCAGCTGTATTTGCAGGGTTTTGACCAACATAACTGCTTAAAATGACAAAAAGAGGTCGAATACGCTTGCCACCAGATGATAAGAGGTGATTAGCAGCATTTTCAAGTGTTGAATCATCCGATTGAACCAACTGCTTTAACGAGTTTTCAATTTTTTTAATTTCTTGATTCAAATTTATTTTCGACATGCATAATCACCTTTTAATTATTTCGATTTCGGTTTGTATGCTAAGTGCATAGCTGATACACCACCGGTAAAACTACGTACTTTAACATTTTGGAAATGCACTGATTCGAAAAGACCTTTTAATTTTTTACGATCTGGAAAATCAAATGCAGATTGCTGTAACCATTCATACTCTTGTTTTGATTTAGCGAAAATTTTACCGAATAATGGCATTACAAATTTAAAATACATTTTATAAACTTGTTTAAATACTGGAATAGTTGGTTGACTTGTTTCTAAACATACGACCATGCCCCCTGGTTTTAGGACACGATGCATTTCAGATAAAGCTTTTGAATAATCTGGAACGTTTCTTAATCCAAATCCGATTGTGACATAATCAAAAACATTATCATCAAAAGGGAGTGCCATCGCATCGCCTTGTACAAGACGAATATTATCCATATGTGCAGTCTTTTCTTCGCCCACTTTTAACATGTTTTCACTGAAATCAAGTCCTGTGACTTCGCCTTCTGGACCTACAGCTTTGCTCAACGCAATTGTCCAATCAGCAGTACCACAACATACATCTAGTGCTTTTGAACCAGGCTTAACGTTCATTTCTTTCATCACTTTTTTACGCCATACTTTATGTTGTTCAAAGCTAATAATGTTGTTTAATCGGTCATATTTACCGGATATATTTTGAAATACCTCATGAACATGGGCTTTGTTTACATTGTTTTTAGCCATTTTAGAAACCTCATTTATTCTTTAATATAATTTTGGAGTTGGTTAATCGTCTCTTCAATTTCAGTCGTATCAAAATCGATGAGATAGGTTAAATGTTGAATTTCAAGATGATTAATCAGGTAGGCACGAAGAGTATTAAATTCAGTTTCTTTGCTGAATCGGTCAATTAGAACTTTAATTAAGAGGGTTTCAATCGTAATGATTGTCTCCAAAAATTCTTTTTGGCTTAGCGCTTTGCCTTGATGTTGTATGAATGATTTCAGTTCATTTATTTTAACAATCGCCTGACTCATTTTAAGTTGAAAATGAACATCTTTTAAATCCGCTATTAATTGATAATAGTGGGCACTCATTAAATCACCTATTAAAATTGCATCCCGTTCATAATGATAGAAGCTAATCCGATCTAGATGCTTCATTGATGTATCAATTGAAAGGCATGCAAGTTTCGCATTTAAAGGGACTGATAACTGATCTAACAAATGACTTAATGGTTTATTAATATGTATATTATCTGGTTGATTCAATTGATTCAGTCGATTATCAATTTGTCGTTGTAAATACGTTAAAGTATTTTCCATATGCCCCACCTCTATTTTTAATCACTCTCTATCTTAACACTATCATTCAAAAAATTAAATCTGAATTACTTTTCTATAAGAGATATTGAGGTTTTGAGATGGTTGTATTGTGAAAAGATATGGAAAATGACTTAATTAAAGCAAAAAGCCCTATAAAGGGCTTTTTTACTTGTAAATAATTGAATTATTTTACTGCATCTTTCAATGCTTTACCTGCTTTGAAAGCTGGAACTTTACTTGCAGGAATATCAATTTCTTTACCAGTTTGAGGGTTACGTCCTTTACGTGCAGCACGTTCACGTACCTCAAAGTTACCGAAACCGATTAATTGTACTTTTTCACCTTTAGCTAGTGTTTTTTGAATTGATTCAAAAACAGCATCAACTGCTTGACCAGCTTCTTTTTTAGTAAGTTCAGCTTGATCAGCAACAGCGTTGATTAAGTCAGTTTTGTTCATGTCAATTCACCTCCTCAAAGGTTATGTAATGATAATTCAATTATCATTATGGTATGACTTTAACACAAGCCCATACAAGACTGCAACGATTTATATGCGAAAAACGTTGATTTAATCGCATTTTGTTAAATTTTAGAGATTTATGACTAAAATGACACCCTTCAAGGAAAGTTATTCTGATTTTTTAGTTCTTCCCATTAATGCTTTTACTGCGCGTTCAACAGGCTCATCCTCGAACAGTACACGGTATAACGCTTCAGTGATTGGCATCTCGACTTGTACCGCATTGGATAAATGATAAACAGATTCAGTTGTATAGACACCTTCAGCAACCATATTCATTTCACTCATAATTTCTTTCAACTTTTTCCCCTTACCGAGCTGATAACCTAAAGTGAAGTTACGAGAATGCGTTGAAGTACAAGTCACGATTAAATCTCCAATGCCTCCTAAACCTTGGAAAGTAAGAGGGTCAGCTCCCAGTTTGACGCCAAGTCTTGTTATTTCAGCAAGCCCTCGTGTCATTAAAGCAGCTTTTGCATTATCACCAAAGCCCATACCGACTAATACGCCACTCGCAATAGCAATAATATTTTTCAAAGCGCCCCCGAGTTCTACGCCAACTAAATCATCATTCGTATAAACACGTAAATAATCTGTCATAAAAAGGTCTTGGATACATTTACGTAATTCAGGATCACTTGAAGCAGCTGCGACAGTTGTAGGTTGTTTAATGACAACTTCTTCAGCATGACTCGGACCAGATAGAACGCCAATACCAGCATTATATTCAGGAGAAATTGTGTCTGCTAACATTTCAGATACACGTTTAAATGTTCCGTTTTCAATCCCTTTTGTAACATGGATAAACGATTTGCGAGTCGTTAACAATCCATTGACTTGTGTCATCACCTCTCGGATAGCTTTTGTTGGTAAGGCAACAAGGAAAATATCTGCATGGTCAATTGCCGCTTCGATATTTGTTGTCGCATTAATATGGTGATTTAATTCTACGTTCTTCAAATAATTATGATTGGTATGATGCGTGTTAATCTCTTCAACAGTTGATAAAGTTTTCCCCCACATGAGTGTGTTATGGCCATTCTCTGCTAGAACATTTGCTAATGCAGTACCAAAACTGCCTGTACCAAACACGGTAATGCTTGTCATATAAACCCCTCCGATTTAGTTTCGTTTTCGAGCAATAATGTGAACAGGCGTACCTTCAAAACCGAACGCTTGTCTAATTTGATTTTCAAGGTAACGTTTGTATGAGAAGTGTAATAGTTCTACATCATTAACAAACACCACAAACGTTGGTGGCTCAATAGCGACCTGTGTAGCATAAAATACGTTCAATCTGCGGCCTTTATCCGTAGGTGTTGGATTCATGGCAATGGCATCTGTAATGACTTCGTTCAGCGTTGAACTTTGTACACGTTTTTTATGGTTTTCACTTGCTTCGTTAATTAACGGGAATAACGTGCGTAAACGCGTACCTTCTTTAGCAGATACAAAAGCGATTTGTGCATAGTCTAAAAATTGGAAGTTTTGTCTAACATCATCCATAAATTTTTTCATTGTTTTACTGTCTTTTTCTAATGTGTCCCATTTATTGACTACGATAACGATAGCTTTTCCTTCTTCGTGTGCATAGCCCGCAACACGCTTGTCTTGTTCGATAATACCTTGTTCTGCATCGAGTACGACAAGGACGACATTAGAACGTTCAATGGCTTTCAATGCGCGTAACACTGAATATTTTTCAGTAGATTCGTAGACTTTACCTTTTTTACGCATACCCGCCGTATCAATTAATACATAATCTTGGTCTTCATAGCTGTATACAGTATCAATGGCGTCACGTGTTGTTCCTGCTACATTAGAGACGATAACACGATCTTCACCAAGAATCGCATTGATTAAACTAGATTTACCAACATTGGGTCTTCCAATTAATGATAATCGTATTGTGTCTTCATCATATGGATCTTCTTCTTCAGGTTTAAAATGTTTTGCGACCTCTTCTAATAAGTCTCCAAGTCCAAGTCCGTGTGAGCCTGAAAGTGGGAAAGGTTCTCCAAATCCAAGTGAGTAAAAGTCATAAATATCATTGCGCATTTCATGATTATCTACTTTATTGACAGCCAATACGACTGGCTTTTTTGATTTATATAGCATCTGTGCAACCATCTCATCACTTTGAGTGATACCTTCCCGCACATTGACCATAAATATAATGACATCCGCTTCATCAATCGCAATTTCGGCTTGTGCGCGAATTTGTGTTTGAAAAGGTGCATCCCCAATTTCGATACCGCCAGTATCAATAATATTAAATTCGTGTGTTAACCAATCGCCACTTGCATAAATACGGTCACGTGTTACACCAGGTGTATCTTCCACTATGGACACACGCTCGCCGACGATGCGGTTAAAAATAGTAGATTTTCCAACGTTAGGACGACCAACGATAGCAACTACAGGTTTCGTCATGATTGTTCTTCCTCTCTATTAATATCTTTATTATTTTAACATATCCGTGTAAGCGCATCGACTACAAGCACTATGCTAAATACAACAATCGTATTATATCATGTGAAGTAATGGATATAAATGGAACGTATAACAGTCTTTTTCTCTTCATTAATGCATTCAAAGAAAAAGAGTAAAGTACAAGTCAATTGTAATTGCTTAGACTCATACTTTACTCCAGAAATACAGACGAATGCATCAACACATATCTGATTAATGATCTATGTTGACGCATTGTAATCTCAATAAATTTATATTATAAATTTAAGTCTTTAAGTTTATCTCCAAAAACATCTCCTAATGTAGGATTGTTTTCATTTTCATCAGTTGATTGTTGCGTGTATTGTTGTGTTGTTTCCTCTGAAGCTTCTTCAGTTTCCTCTTTAGGTAAAGCCGCTTTGATTGATAATGAAATACGTTCTTCTTCAGGATTGATACCTAAAATTTTAACTTGAACTGTTTGTCCAGGCTCAAGTACTTCACCAGGTGTACCAATGTGCTTATGGCTGATTTCAGAGATATGAACAAGGCCTTGTAAACCATGATCGATTTCAACAAATGCACCGAAAGAAGCTAAACGCATAACTTTACCTTCTACAACGTCACCTTCACTATATTTTTCTTGAATCGTTTCGAAAGGACTAGGTAAAGTATCTTTAATTGAAAGTGAAACACGCTCAGAATCTTGTTCTACAGAACGAACTTTCACTTTTACAGTATCGCCAATTGTAACGACTTCTTCAGGTGTTTTTACATGCTCGTGAGATAACTCAGATACATGGACTAAACCATCTACGCCACCAAGATCGATGAAAGCACCAAAGTTAGTTAATCGTGCTACTTTTCCTTCGATAATGTCGCCAGCTTTAATAGATTTTAAAAGTTCTGCTTTTTTCTTCTCATTTTCTTCTGCTTCTACTGCTTTGCGGCTTAAGATGACACGATTTTTTTCAGGTTCAAGTTCTTCAACTTTAAGTTCAAGCACCTTACCTTCATAATCTGAGAAATCTTCAATGTAATCAGTTGAAATTAACGATGCAGGAATGAATCCTCTTTGACCAACATCCACTACTAAGCCACCTTTAACAACTTCTGTTACTTTAGCCTCAATTGTTTCGTTGTTATCTAATTTTTCTTGTAAGTACGCATAAGATTTCTCTTCTTCTAACTTGCGTTTAGAAAGGATGTAACTTCCTGTTTCATTTTCCTCATCGATTTCAATTTTAGTAACATATGCACCGATTTCATCTCCAACTTTAACAACTTCATTCGCGTTGTCCACGTGATAAGTTGATAGTTGGCTGATAGGAATAATGCCGTTAAATTTTCCACCATTTACATGTACAACAACGTGTTTATCTTCAATTTGCTGTACTTCACCTGTAATCTTATCGCCTTCCTTAATGTCATTAATCATTGATTCATTGAATTCTTCAGTCATCATGAATGCCTCCTTATACTACTACATAATAATAACTTCTTATAAAAGCGTTGAATTGTCAAGAAATTTAGATAAGTTTGAATAAAATAATTCAAACTTTATTTACTAGCGCTATAATTCTATTTGTGACCTCTTCAATCGATAATCCTGTTGTATCAATTTCTACAGCGTCATCTGCTTTTTTTAATGGTGAAATTTCACGATTCATATCATAGGCATCTCTTTCGGCAATATCTTTTTTTAATTGTTCGATTGAGGATACAATTCCGCGTTCTTGGTTATCTTTGAAGCGGCGCTCAGCACGCTCTTCAACAGATGCAATCATATATACTTTCACTTCGGCATCAGGAAGAACAGTTGTGCCAATATCTCGGCCATCCATAACGATGCCTTTTTTAGCCGCTAATTTTTGTTGTGCTTGTACTAAAAACGCACGTACCTCTTTGATTGAAGCAACATAGGATACTTCTTGCGTGACATCGTTTTCTCGTAGAAAATCAGTGACATCTTCATCATTTAAATAGACACGCTGCCCTTTTTCTGGATCATATGCAAGATGTAAATCAATTTGATCCATCATTTTGTCAAAATGCACAATGCGGTCCTTATGTTGTAAGTAATAATAAGTGATCGCACGATACATAGCCCCTGTATCGACGTAGACCATTCCGAGTTGTCCTGCAACTCTTTTCGCTATAGTACTTTTACCAGCAGCCGCTGGTCCATCTAATGCAATGTTTATCGCTGTCATTTGTTACCTTCCTTGTCGTTTGTTTAACATTATTTTATCATAAGAATGGATGGCTTTACGAGGAGGAACTTATATGAAAAAATTATTAGTCATACATACAGGGGGCACCATAAGTATGTCGGAAGATGAATCGAATAAAGTCAGTACGACTGCTGACAACCCTATCTCACATCATCAGGATGTCATTGCGAAATATGCAAAAATTGATGAAATTATGCCTTTTAACGTGCCTTCGCCACATATGACAATAGAGCATGTGAAGATATTAAAAAATACGATTGAAACACCAGAAAACTTGAATTATTATGATGGCTTTGTCATTACTCACGGTACAGATACATTAGAAGAAACTGCTTTTTTATTAGATTTAACAGTTGCTACTTCTAAACCGATTGTTATCACGGGTGCCATGCGGTCTTCAAATGAAATTGGTTCCGATGGTCTATACAATTTTATCGCTGCAATTCGTGTTGCGATATCGGATGACTCTGAAAATAAAGGTGTAATGGTTGTATTTAATGATGAAATTCACACGGCACGTAATGTGACTAAAACACATACATCAAATACGAATACATTTCAAAGTCCCAATCACGGGCCGCTTGGTGTGATAACGAAAGCAGGCATTTACTTTCATCATAAACCTTATGAAAGCCAAAATTTTCATTTGATTGACTCTACACTGAACATTCCACTTGTTAAAGCGTATATGGGAATGGGAAGTGAAATGTTGCAATTTTATGCAGATACACAAGTAGATGGATTAATCGTCGAAGCATTAGGGCAAGGTAATCTGCCGCATACTGCAATGCAAGGGCTGAATGCATGTTTAGCACAAGGTATACCCATTGTGTTAGTTTCACGTTCTTTTAACGGTATTGTAAGTGCTGTGTATGCGTATGAAGGTGGCGGTCATCAACTGTATGAAAAAGGTGTTATCTTTTCTAATGGGTTAAATGGTCAAAAAGCTAGACTTAAATTGTTAGTGGCATTAAGTAATCAATTGACGCATCCACAAATACAAAACTATTTTAATGAATAAAACCATATAAATTGGATTTTTTAAGATAGGATAAAAGTGATTGTGGATGAGTCTAACTGGTGTTATGCGCGCACGCATTGACGAACATAAGTTTGTTCTTTAATGCGTGGACTGATTAATTTAAAATAAGCAAAAATTGGGGTTAATATACGTAAAACTGAATTTATGAGAAGATTATAAATAAACAACAGAGCAGTAGTTGTCTATGTCATGCTTGCCTTAGACAACTACTGTTCTGTTTAGATACGCTAAAGGCAGCGTATCATTTATGATTCTAGCGGCGCTTGCTTTTTAGTTAAAATATCTTGCGCAATTGCATCGCCATGATATTTGCCATTTTCTATAAAAATTGTGTTCGCATCATTTCCTGCTACAATAACACCTGCAATATAGCAATTTTCGATATTTGTTTCATACGTTTCGTGATGGTATACTGGCGCTGTTCCAAAATCGTTTGTATGCACTTCGATACCGATAGATTTCAAAAATTCATAATCTGGATGATAGCCAATCATTGCAAATACATAATCGTTTGGAATGGTGATACGTTCACCCTCTTTTTCAAAAGTAACATGACTGTCAGTAATTTGAGTGACAACACTATTAAAATGCATTTTTACGTTTCCTCTACGGACCAATGATTCAAAATTAGGTAAAATCCATGGCTTAATAGAAGGTGAATAAGCTGCACCACGATAGATTACGGTTACTCGTGCTCCCGCTTTTTCTAATTCAATTGCAGCATCGACTGCTGAATTTTTCCCACCGATAACAACGACATCTTGGTCAAAATAAGGATGGGGTTCTTTGAAATAATGCATGACTTTTGAAAGTTCAGCGCCTTCAACCTCTAATGTGTTATGTTGACCATAATAACCCGTTGCAACAGTTAAAAAACGACATTGATAAACATCTTTCGTAGTAGTTAAAGTGAAATGATCGTCCATTTTCTTCACTGTTAAAACTTCTTCAAAAGCATTAATATTTAACTGATGATACTTTACGACTTCTCTATAATAAACAAGTGCTTGATTTCTTCTAGGTTTAAGCTCCTCAACAATAAAAGGAACATCACCAATGCTGAGTTTATCACTTGAAGAGAAAAATGTTTGGTGTGTAGGGTAATGATAAATGGCATCTACTACATTACCTTTCTCAATAATAAGCGTTTCAATCCCTTTTTTCTTTTGTTCTATAGCAGCACTTAAGCCACAAGGACCGCCACCGATGATGATACTCTCTACAGTTTTCATTTTTAAACAAGAACATTAAAAAATGATGGTGAGTTACCACATATTATGCTACTTTAATGTTCTATATAGCCTCCTAATTCACATACTAGCACAGTATATTATAAGAACTGTTATTTTCCTTAAGTATTATAACAAGTTTTTTTATGAATCTAAATTGAAATGTATGTATAAAGTGTTAAATTTTTCAGGCTAATGAAGTGACTAGAATACTGGTTTATGCGTTTTTTCCTTCTTTTATATGACTTGTAATTTTGACTCCCTCAAAATTTAAAACATAAATAAGACTAGAAAATCTTAATTTATTTAGATTTCCTAGTCTTATTTTTAATCATCTGTATTGGCTGAGGATGATAGTACTGTATATGCGTCTTCCCAGTCATATAAAATATAATAATTATGGAATAATCAATTGTTGTCCATTTCTAATATTATTACCTTGGATACCATTTGCACGTCTAATTTTTTCGACATTTTCAGGAGAACCATTTCCATAGTATTGAATGGCAATGCGGTATA
This sequence comes from Staphylococcus coagulans, assembly GCF_022557135.1. Classification (NCBI taxonomy): domain Bacteria; kingdom Bacillati; phylum Bacillota; class Bacilli; order Caryophanales; family Staphylococcaceae; genus Staphylococcus; species Staphylococcus coagulans. Next base: position 1,371,434 of record NZ_CP092966.1, on the reverse strand, counting down.
AGTTTTGGTTACCTGTTACCGTATGGGTATGGCCAGTATTATTTTGTGCTTGTTGATTATTCGCTTGACCATTTTGTTGGCCATATTGTTGATTACTTTGATTATATTGTTGTTGATTTTGATCTGTAGGATCTTGTGCACTGTTGTTATTTTGATCTGAAGCATTTGAGTCATCAGTGGCATTGTCATTATCAGCACTATTATTGTCATCTTGACTGTCTGATTGTGCTTTATCATCGTCTTTAGTCGATTTATCTTTCTCTTTATCTGATTTACTGTGCTCTTTCGTTTCATGTTTTTGAGCAACGTGTGATGCATGGTCGCCTTGTTGATTATGGTTAACGAGATAAATACCACCAAAAATCGCTAAAGTACCTAATAAAATAATCGCTGCTAATAAAGGTAACAATTTCTTGAATCTACCACCGCCTGATCTACCATTTGAAACATGTGTCTCATAAGCGGGTTGACTGTTTTCAGTACCTGTATGTGATGATTGATGTGTTTGTGACGCGCCTGCTCCTACTGCTGCACCACTTACTGCATTTTCTTTATCTGTTTTATTTTCATGCTGCGCTTTTTTATCGCTTGAAGATGCATCATCTTGGTTTGAATGGACACTTTCTGAAGACTCATGATGAGAGGTTGTTTTATTGTGATGATGTTTAGCGATAGCGCCACCCCCTACAGCGGCAGCACCTGTTAAGGCAGCTTTGTCTTTAGTATTGCTTTTTTTGTGATTGCCTGTCTGCGCAGTATGATTTTGATTATGTGTTTGCTCTGCTTTATGATCTTTTATACTTTGGTCATTTTGTTGAGCCTCTTGCGTTGAATGCTCTGTTGCCTCATCTTTGGCGATAGGTTGATCGTTTTTCGCTTTTGTATGTTCACCCTGATGATTGACAAAGCCCCCTACTTTCCCAGGTCTTTTTTGAGATTTTTCATTAGTTTCTTGTTCGCTCGAATCAATTTGTTGATCTGCTTGATTTTCGTCATTTACAGGTGATGGACCATGTTCTCTCTTTCTATGACGTCTTGATGCATTTCGAGGTGGGAATTGTTGGTTGTTTTCAGTTTGTTGTTCTGAATCGTCTACATGAATCTCACTTGATGGTTCATCATGATTATGAGATTTAATTTCTTGACGACTCTGTTCGAATTCATCCTTAAAATTATCTTTTGACACATACATTCATCCTTTCTACTTATATTAAATATATAGCTATATTTAAGGAATTTAAAACATGATAACCTCAATTATTAAAGAAAATTTACCAACCGTTTACATATCCCGATGATTGAAATAGCTATTAAGTATTTATATTGATTATAGCGGTTTTAAAAACGCTGTGTAAAGCATTGTGAAAACTAATGAAATAAATTTTCTAATTTTTCATTGTAGTCTAACTTTCGCTTCACTTTTTTCTTATTTTTTTCATATATAGGTTCGATTGTTTCACAACGATCACAACATTGTGACGTAGTTTCATTAGGCATTTGAAAATAAGAAAGGAGATGCTGTCTTCTACATTTTTGAGTTAAAACATAATGATGCATATGGCGGAAAGCGCGCAATTTTATTTCTTCATTTTGTTTGAAAATGGCACGTAATTGTGCGAGTGTAAATGCCTCGCTCAAAACATCTAAAATCTCTATTATTTCTGAGTCTATCAATTGTCCGAGTTCATATTGTTGAATATCTTCTTCTCTTATAATATTTCCTGTTGCCAGAGTTTCCATTAAATATTGGTCATCTGGCTGAAACAATGCAATCGCTTGGCTTTGTTGACCATCTCTACCAGCACGTCCAATTTCTTGCATATAGCTAGAAGGACTTGGAGAAAGATGAAAGTGAATGATTGTCCGGATATCTGGTTTATTAATTCCCATTCCAAAAGCACTCGTCGCTACAATGATGCGAATATCATTTTTTAAAAACTGCTGTTGTACCGTTAATCGTTCTTGATAAGATAAATCTCCATGATAAATTCCTGTTAAATACCCAGCTTGATAAATAGTCTGTGCAAGCGCTAAGCAAACTTTTTTTGAAGAGACATAAACGATGGTTGGTCCTGAATGCGCAATTTTGTTAATTAACCATGTAACTTTCTCTTCATGAGAAGCCATTAATTCTACGGATAGAGAAATATTAGGACGGTCCATTGAAAATTGAATCTTGTGCATCGGTTGTTGAATAACCCTTTCAATATCTTGTTGTAAGTGAGTTGTCGCTGTTGCTGTCAATGCTAAAACAGTTGCCTGTTCAAACTGTTGCGTTATCTTTCCGATTAAAGCATAATGCGGTCGAAAGTCAAACCCCCACTCAGAAAGACAGTGGACTTCATCTAATACCACAATGCCAAAGGAAATATTTTTAAATTGGTTGAAGTTATGCGGTTGTAAAATGAACTCTGGGCTCACAAAAACAAAACGCGAAGATTTTATTTGTGCAAGCGCTACTCTTTTTTCAGCATCTTCTAAACCAGAATGAATGGCAACAACCTTTTGCTCCCCTTTCATTTTCATTTGCATCACTTGATCGTCCATTAAAGAAATAAGAGGTGAGATAATAAGTGTTGGCTGTTGTTTTATATAAGTAGGCAATTGATAGCAAAGTGTTTTACCTGTACCGGTTGGTAAAATACCCAGCGTATTCTGATGTTGTAACACACTGGAAATGATTTCTTCTTGCCCTGGTCTAAATGATGTGAAGCCGAAAAATTGTTTTAAAGCTGCTTTAAGCATCTAATTCTCCTTTAGCAATACCTACAATTGCAAGTTTAATTTCGAAGTACGACATGTTATCAAATCGTTCTTTATAACGTTTTAAACGCTGATACGGTTCAGCATTATATTGATTAATAAATTCTTGATTAAAGTGATGGAGAAAATCCTGATAGTTATGCATTTGATTTTTCATAAATAAATCTAAAATATGATCCTCGATTGTATTTTCTCTCACACCTTCAATTTGAGCAATTTTTTGGAGGGTGTAGCCTTGATTCAATAGTTGCGCTGTCCGATGAACCGGTTGTGAAACGTCAAGTCTCAGTGCACATTGTGAAAGTATAGGAAAGTCACCGCTTTCGTTTATCATTATATAAATTTGAACAAGTTCTTCGTAAAACATTTTGAATAAATCGTCGCTCTCGATAGATTCAATCATACTGATTTGGGTAAAAGTATACATCGGCTCATCAAAACCTGTTAATAAATAATGGGTACAAATTTTTTCTCGTTGTGCTTCTAATTTTTGATAAAGCGTACGCAATTCTTGCTCTAATTGAGATAAAATATTTTCTGTTTGATCAGATTGATAAATTTGCTTTACAACATGATGGACTTCAGTTTGAGAAGAAATCGGTTGAAAAGTCATTTGATTGTGTCTGGCATATGAATAAGTTTGTATGAGTAGTTGTATTGCATTAAAAGAAGCTTGTAAACATGGAAAAGTAATTTGATTTGTTATTTTTAGGTCGGTTGTAACGGGTTCTTCTTTAATGATTTCTTCAAAAGTTTGCATTTTAAGCTTAGGTGCACAACCATATAAAGACAACAGATTTAAAGAGACAGCATCAAAAAAAGTTTGATGAGATTTTTTTCCTATGATAATATTAAAGATGCTTTTTTTAGTTTTGTAGGCTGATGCATGATGATATGCATAATTAATTAAGTGTTTCATCATTAGACCTCATTCTAAAACGAATATATTGAAAATTTAAGTACACAGAACTACAATAAAATTATAATGTTAGTGTGGCACTTTGAAAAGGGAGGCGAAAAAAATTGGCTAAATATACGATAGTTGATATGGATACTTGTATCGCTTGTGGTGCATGTGGTGCAGCGGCTCCAGATATTTATGACTACGACGATGAGGGTATCGCATATGTGATTTTAGATGACAACCAAGGTACAACGCCAGTACCAGAAGAATTGTATGAAGACCTTGAAGATGCTTTTGAAGGTTGCCCTACTGATTCTATTAAAGTTGAAGAGGAATCATTTGACGGCGATGCACTCAAATTTGAGTAGACAATAAACAGAGATGATTGCTAGAGACAAGATGTCTTTAATATAAATATAAAACAATTGAATGTCTAAGTATAGACAGAAGTTGAGTGGATGTTTTCATGTTGTACATCCTACTCAACTTATTTATTTTAAAGTTGTAAATGGTGCGTTCAGCTACACTTGTCATTAAAATTTCCGCATAAAAAAAGAGATGTATCTTCTACAATTTGTGAAGAGGCATCTCTTTTTTGTTTGATAACAACATCAACGTTAAGCAAAGTCATCTAGGTTGATTCGGCTTTGTGTCAGACTACCCACTCATGCGCTTCGTTTTGATATGTTTTTATTTTAGAATGTGGCCAATACGTCGATGTAACAATATAAAGATAACTGATACTAACGCACCTTTAATGATATTGAAAGGAATGATGCCCGCTGCAATGATAAGCTTTAGATTATTCGCTACATCGGCTAAATTCATAATCATTCCAAACAATGGAAGCAGTACGAAATAATTTAAAATGCTTAGTAAAATAGTCATAGCTAATGTCCCAACGACGAGGCCAATGATTAATTGATGTGTTGTTTGGCGTGATTGATATACCCAATAACTCACTAATAACAATGTTGTTCCAGCTAAGAAGTTGGCAACTGGTCCAACAGGATCACTCACATTGAAGAAGAAATTAAGTAAATTCTTAATTAATTCTACTAAAACGCCAGCAATGGGTCCTAAAGTAAAAGTAGCTAATAAAGATGGTACATCACTAAAGTCAATCGTTAAATATGGCGGTAAAAATGGAAGAGGGAATTTAATAAACATTAAGACAACCGATATGGCACTTAACATTCCCACAATAATCAAATGTCGTGTTTGCTTTTGTTTCATGAAAAAACCTCCTATTAAATTCATCTTAGTTGAATAGGAGGATTAAAAAGCAACACAAATAAACCTCCATCTTCTCCCATCCAGACTTTACTGTCGGCTCTAGAATCTCACTAGATCAGCCACAAAACATCAAGATTTTGATTTTTTGCAGGTCGCAGGCTTTAAATTTACTGCCGGTTGGGAATTGCACCCTACCCCGAAGATGAATTCGTTTTTCTATTTTAATGAGTATAGTGTACATGAGAATCCAGTCCAAAACAATGTTTTTGCAATCATTTGACAGTGAGCTTCTTTGAGAGGATGGTTTTATTTGAAATTTATACTATGATGCAATGCCGATTGTGATTGACGTAAAAAACAGATATAAGCGTATTATCTCTTTAATTATAAGTTGTCGGATACTTCTAATTGTAGAAAGGATTGTGCGCTTTTTGTATCAAATATGAATTTGGGAAATACAATATTTAATCACTTTTCCTTCTTGAACGCGCTTGCTTAGAGGACAAAAGCTATAGGCTAAGTTACTTCGTTATAAAAGCGAAGTTATACAATATGAAGTTTTATCATAAAAAGAAAGTGCTCAGACGATTTCTATTAAAAATCATCTGAGTACTATTGATTTTGGATTTGATGTCCTAATCTTATTGGTCTACTAAAGTGTGATAAGTATTAAGTAGATAAGAAAACGGTCACTTTATGATTTTTTAAACTTTATGCCTTCTTTTTAGGCAGTGTGATGGTAAAGATTGTTCCCTCGTTGATACGACTGTCAACATCGATGTGGCCACCATGCGCTTCAATAATCATTCGCGTGATAAATAGCCCAAGTCCAGTACCTTGTTTTCCGCGTTTACGAGCGGCATCAACTTTATAAAAGCGTTCAAAAACTTTTTCTAAATGTTCGGATGGAATACCCACACCTGTATCTTTAACGATCAAAATTTGTTGGTCTACAGTTGATTTCGCATGAATAGATATCGTATCCCCTGGTTGTGTGTATCGAGATGCATTATCAACTAAGTTAGTTAGTACTTGCTCCATACGATCAAAGTCATAATACCAAGGTGACGCCATTTCACCATCAAGTTGAAAATCAAGATGTAAATCGAGCTCATAAGCTTGTTGTCTATATTTAATCGCCATTTTTTTAATTAAATCACTCATAGGCTGGACTTCTTGCGTTACATTTAGGCCTTCAGCATCCATTTTTGCTACGTTTAACAGTTCATTAACGAGTCGACTGAGGCGCTTAGATTCATCTAAAACGATAGACAAAAATTCATTAATTTCATCAGGTTCTGTGACCACGCCATCAACAATTGACTCGGTATAGCCTTGTAATAAAGAAATAGGTGTTCTAAGTTCATGAGAGACACTAGCAATAAAATCTTTCTTCACTTGTTCAAGCTCATGTTCATTCGTCATATCTCTGATGATTACCACAAGTCCACCTTCACCATTCGTTTGAATATTATGAATGTAACTCATAATGACCACATAAAAACGTTGATTCATTTCATATTCTCTGAATTCTGTACTTTGACTTTTAAAAGTATCATCAATCTGTTGATCGAACATCTCTTTATCATGCGCGTTCATTTCTGACAACATCCGTTGCGCGAGCTGATTTGAGATGATAGTTTGTCGTTGGTGATTAATCCCTAGCACACCTTCAACCATTGAATTAATTAATGTATCTCGAATATTTTTAGAAGTGACTAATGCATCGATATGATTTTGGATGCTTCGACTCATTTTGTTAAAAGTCATCGCCAATTCGCCAATTTCATCTTTTGTTTGGACGGGGACACGCTTATCATAATTTCCACGTGCGACCTCTCTTGCCTGCGTTTTAAGTTGACGTAAAGGATGGGTAATACGTGTTGATAAGAAAAATGCGAAAACGGTCGTAACTGCTAAAAAGACGACAGCAGTAATTAAAATAATGATGGTAATAATGTTATTTGTTTCATCAATGCTTTTTAAGTCTTGATAAATAAAAATAACAGAAGCTTTGCCGGTTGAATCTTTCGACGGATACCCAAGCAATACAAAAGTGTGCTTTTTCCCATCAATATTAAACATGACATGTTGAAGTTTCGATTTGTTTTGTGTTAAAACTTTATCAAATAATGCATGGTGATTGATTTCTTTTAACATTTTAGATTTGACCATATCGTGCTCGTTGATATGAAGGCGATCGGGTAAGATAATGAGACCTTTATTATTTTCCAATAGGTCTTCACTATGTTCAATCGCAATTTTACGATTATGACTATTTTCAATCACTTTACTTACATTTTCAGCACTTTTATAGAGAGAGCGTTCTGTTTCTTGCGTAAAATAATATTGGAAAAATGTGATGAGCGCAGCACTTAATAAAATTAAAACTGTCGTTACTATTAATAAAATAGTTAACCACAGTTTTATAACGACATTATTGAGTCGTTTCATCCGACTGAATAACTTCAAACTTATAGCCTACTCCCCATACAGTTTGAATCATTTTAGCTGCATCTGCAGAAACTCGATTCAGTTTTTCACGCAAGCGTTTGACATGTGTATCCACAGTTCTTAAATCACCGTAAAATTCATAGTGCCAAACTTCTTTTAATAATTGCTCTCTATCAAAAACTTTATTTGGCGTTTTAGCTAAAAAGATGAGTAGCTCATATTCTTTAGGTGTTAAATTCACTGGTGTTTCATCCGCTAAAACTTTATGCGCATCATTGTCAATTGTGAGGTGTTTAAACTCAACCATGTCACGCGCATGAGGTTCATTTTGTTCAGCTGTTGCCGATTGTGTCCGGCGTAAAAGTGCTTTGACACGTAAAACGACTTCGCGAGGTGAAAAAGGTTTAACAATATAATCATCTGCACCGGATTCAAAACCTTCAACACGATTATTTTCTTCACCTTTAGCTGTAAGCATAATAATTGGCGTATCTTTCGTTTCGCGTAATTTCATCGCAACTTCAAGACCATCTAATTCAGGTAACATCAGGTCTAATAAAATACATGCATAATCGTATTTCGTTGCTAGTTCTAATGCTTCGCGACCATCACTCGCTTCAGCTATCTCGTAACCTTCTCTTTCTAAGTACAATTTTAATAATTTTCTAATACGATGTTCATCATCTACGACTAAGATTTCATTAGTCATCATGACATACCTCCCACACATGGTGACATTTATAACCTAAAGCTTATTATAGCATATCGAAATATCTGCTTGATAATAAAACAATGAATTTGAATTAAAATTCCATAAAAAAGAGTATGCCTGTAATTTTATTCTTAAAAAAGTATTATTTTTTAAAACAAAAGATTTAATAAGATGTGCTTGTTGGCCTCATACAAACAAAGTGCGTTCAATTATTGATTCGTTCCGCTTTCAGCGAGTTGTCTCAATGATTTAACTTCATGCGGTGATAGGATTCGACCCTCTCCTGCACCTAATCCTTTTAATGTCAATGGTCCAAATGAAACGCGAGATAGTTTTTGAACATTAAAACCAAAATGTTCAAACATACGTCTCACCTGTCTATTACGTCCTTCTGTAATTGTAATTTCTACTAAAGAACTGTTTTTCTCTTTATTTTGTTTTTTAACTTTCACTTTTGCAGGTTGTGTGAGTCCATCTTCAAGCTTAATTCCTTTTTCCAATGCTTTAACCTGATCTCTTAAAATATAACCTTCTATTTTAGCAACGTAAGTTTTTGGTATTTTAAAGCGAGGATGTGTCATTAGATGCGTAAAAGCACCATCATTCGTTAACAATAACAGACCAGAAGTATCATAATCTAAGCGACCTACTGGATATATGCGTGTTTCAAGGTCGTCGAAATAATCAGTGACTACTTTTCGACCACGATCATCTGAAACACTCGTAATGACTTGGGCAGGTTTATAAAATAAAATATATAATTTATCTTTCAGTTCAAGAGGAATCCCTTCTACACTGACTTCATCGGAAGGTCGGACTTTCGTTCCAAGTTCAGTGACTGTAACACCATTCACTTGGACCTTACCTTCTTGGATTAATGTTTCTGCTTTACGTCTTGACGTATAGCCGCTATTTGCGATCCGCTTTTGTAGTCTTTCTAATTCTTTGCTCATTATGATTCTCCTTTTTGATTCACTAACTGACTAAAAAAGGATTCGATTTCCTCTTCTTCCTCATCAGTTGTAGGCAATGCTTCTAAGTTTTCTAAGCCAAACACATTTAAAAACAATTCAGTTGTATATAATTGTTGACCTCGGGCTTCAGGGTTATTTCGAGGTTCAATTAGGCCTTTACCAATCAACGTTTTAACTGGACCATCTGAACTGACGCCTCTAATTAATTCTATATCATTTCTAGTAACAGGTTGATTATAAGCTATGATGGCTAAGACTTCCATGGCAGCTTGTGAAAGTTTTGTTGATGCTTTATTAATAATCAGCGACTCTATATAAGGTTCAGCTTCTCTTTGCGTTGTTAAAACAAAACGATTACCATATTGATGGATTTCAAGCCCCGGTATATTTAATTGAGAGATTGTCGTGTTTAACGTGTCTGAATCAATAGCTAGTGTTTCGAGTAATTGTGCTTCGTCAATGCCATCTTCACCGACTGTATACAAAATTGCGGAAAGTGCTTCTATTGTATTAAGTGTCATAATTAACCCCTTTACTGATTTCGATATTCTGAAATGCTTGGACTTGTTGTAATTGAATGATGCCATTTTTAGACATTTCTAACAAAGCTAAGAAATGCGTAACAACATGTTCAATAGATTCATGAAATGTAAACAAGTCAAAAAAAGAAATGCGAGTAGATGTTTTTAACTGATCATATATGTGTTGGGTGGATTGTTGAATCGTATATGTTTCTTTTCTTATATCTACTGTCGTTGGCTTTTTAAGTGCAACACGCGTTTTCATTTTTTGATATGCAACAATCAACTCAGTTAAATCGATTTGAGTATCGTGTGACATGCGCTCAGATTGCTCATAGTGTGACAAATCTGTTGGCGCTTTTGTATAATAATGCTCACGAAGTTCGCGTTGCTCGTTTAACATTTCAGAATAGGCTTTGTAATTTTGATATTCAATTAATTTTTCTACAAGTTCGTCACGTGGATCCTCTTCTAATAAATCCTCTTGAGGTGTGTCAGGTAATAACATTTTACTTTTAATCATTAAGAGTTCAGAAGCCATTAACAAATATTCACTTGCGATATTAATTTCAAGTTGCTTCATTGCATGAACGTACTGCATATATTGCTCTGTTAATTCACGCATAGGTATATCATAGATATCAATTTCGAATTCATTGATCAAGTGCAACAATAAATCCAACGGTCCGTTAAAGGCATCAAGTTTTACTTCATACATGGGTGATCCTCATTTCGTATTGCAAGTCATGTGCATAATAACAAAAAATATTATAGCATGTTTATGTATAACAATAAATTTTTGGAGTGATAAAATGAAAGAAAGTGATTTAGTTCATTTTTATTATCAATTTCATTATGAACAGCATTATTTTTTGTGCCATGATATTTTAGAGGAAGCGTGGAAACTGCAGTCTGAGTTTACCAAACAAGATGCTGTTGTAAGTTTAATCCTATTGGCTACAGGATGCTATCACTATCGTAGAGGTAACTATAAAGGTGCCCACAAAACCTTTAATAAGGCTTATCAAATCATTCAATCCTATAAACTGAATGAACTGGTATATTTAGGTTTAAATATTTCAGAATATAAGGAAGTATTAAAGCATTTAATACACGCAACATCTCTAGAAATCCCTTTTTCTCCAATTCAACTGCCTCTGACAAAAGAAATGGAACTACAAATTAAAGGGGAGTTTCCGAATTATTGTGTAACAAAGCATGTTGTTAGTACGCCTTATATTTTACATCATCATCAACTGAGAGATCGGACAGAAGTGATCGCAGCACGTCACCACGCACTAACACAAAGAAAAAAGGAATAAAACAGATGATTCTTAAATGAACTTCTGTTTTATTCCTTTTATTCTTTCATCTCTAAAGACCAAACGCTAACTTCAAACTAAGGACTAAGCTCTAGGATGATAGTCTTGGTAAATTTTACGAATCTGATTTTTAGTCACATGCGTATACAATTGTGTTGTAGAAATATCTGAATGTCCTAGCATGTCTTGTACAGCGCGCAAATCAGCGCCATTCTCCAATAAATGTGTAGCAAATGAATGACGTAATGTATGTGGTGTTAGTCTTTTGGTAATACCCGCTTTAAGCCCAACTTGCTTAATCATCTTCCAAACGCCTTGTCTTGACATTGGCTTACCATGCATGTTTAAAAATAAAACATGGGTAGTCGTATGTTTTAACAATTGTGGTCTTATCTCTTGTATATAATGCGCTAAACAATCGATGACCGTTTCACCTAAAGGCACAATTCTTTCTTTGCTCCCTTTACCAAACACTTTTGCAAAGCCCATGATAAGATTGACATCTTGGACTTCTATATGAATAAGTTCAGATACACGCATCCCAGTCGCATATAAAAGTTCAAGCATTGTTTTATCACGATAACCGTTAATTTTTGAAGTGTCAGGTGCCATTAATAATTGGTCAACCTCATCAATAGATAGTACATCAGGTAACTTTCTATCATATTTTGGTGTCGAGATAAGGACAGTTGGATCATGTGTCGTATAACCTTCTCTCAAAGCAAATTGATGAAAGCTTCGAATTGTCGAAGTGAATCTTGCAAGGGATTTCGCTGAACGTCCTTCGTCATGTAAAAAACCAAACCACTCTTGAATGATTTGCCGATTAACAAAATTTAAATGAGTAATTTTTTGCTCTTTCAAATAGCTTAAATAGTGGTTAAGATCACGACGATACGCAGCGATTGTGTTGTTGGACAAACCTTTTTCTATTTGAATAAATCTTAAATATTCATCTCGAATTTCTTCCATGCATTGACCTCAATTCTTGTCAATATCATTACATTTGCGCTTTTGTGCCTTTGCCCTCTTTTTGACACGCTTCACAAATACCATGAAATGTAAGTCTGTGATCTAAAATCTTAAAATTAAATTCATTTTCAACACGTTCTTCTACTTGTGGTAATAAGTCTTCTTCTATTTCATCTACTCTACCACACTCCATACAAACAAGATGGTGATGAAAATGCTTAGACCCCTCTTTTCGTAAATCAAAACGTGCAACACCATCACCAAAGCTCACCTTATCCACAACTTTTAAATCTGCTAAAAGTTCTAGTGTACGATAAACAGTGGCTAAACCAATTTCAGGTGCTTTTTCTTTTACTTTTAAGTAAACATCTTCGGCACTTAAATGATCAGTCTCATTTTCAATTAAAACACGCACCGTTGCTTCACGTTGCGGTGTTAATTTATATGAAGACTGCTGTAACTGTTGCTTCACGCGATTAAGTCTTTCCTCCACGGAAGCCTCACCCCTCTACTGAAAATTATAATTATTACAATTTGATTGTTTTACTTGTTATAAATTACCAGTAATTGAGAAAAAAAGCAACTCATAGCGGTTATTTATTTAGAATGATTATAATATAGTAATAGGTATTGGAATGCAATCAGCGTTTTAGCATCCTCTATTTCATGTGTTTCTACTGCACTTTTAACATCGGCCATTGAAAAATGTATTTTCTCAACAAACTCATCTTCATCTAAATGAACAGTGCCCTTTTGGAGTGAGTCCGTAAAATAAATAGATATTTTTTCATTTGCAAAACCGGGTGTACCATATACTTCGCCAATCAAATCTAATCGGTCAGTTTGATAACCTGTTTCTTCTTCAAGTTCTCTCATTGCTGCTTCTTTTCTATCTTCACCGGGTTCAAGCTTACCAGCAGGTATTTCTAATAATGTTTGTTCTAAAGGTTTGCGATATTGCTTCACTAGAATGACCTCATTTTCTGGTGTTACAGCACAAATCGCAACAGCACCATTATGTTTTACGACTTCTCTATAGGCTGTTTTTTGATTGGGTAAGCGAACTTCATGTTTCTCTACATTTATAATTTTGCCTTCGTAAATTGTTTCTTTTGATATTGTTTTTTCTTCAAAATTCATCAGTGATATGCCCCTTTTCAATTTTTCTCACAGTTTGCTATCATTAGTATACATAAATTTTATCGGAAGGAGCTTTAACATGCAAAAAAACACATTGAAAAGTGGTCTGACTTTATCAGAATTAGGATTGGGATGTATGAGTCTAGGTACAGATGAAAATGATGCTTCTAAAATTATAGAGACAGCCATTGAAGCGGGTATTACCTATTTTGATACGGCAGATATTTACGATAAAGGTGAAAATGAAAAGATTGTTGGGAAAGTTTTAAAAAAATATCAACAAAATAGTGATATTGTTATTGGCACAAAAGTCGGCAATCACTTAAAAGATAATGGAGAAACTTTTTGGGATCCTTCAAAAAAACACATTAAAAACAATGTTAAACAATCTTTAAAAAGACTTGGCTTAGAAACGCTTGACCTCTACATGCTTCACGGTGGAACAATTGAGGATCCATTAGATGAAACGATTAGTGCATTCGATGAATTGAAGCAAGAAGGACTGATCAAAGCTTCTGGTATTTCATCTATACGCCCTAATGTCATACGCTATTATTTGAAACATAGTCAAATTGAAACGATCATGTCGCAATTTAATTTAATTGATAATCGCCCGCTCGATTTACTTGACGAAATCAATCAAAAAGGTGTGAAACTTTTAGCTAGAGGCCCAGTTTTTAAAGGATTGCTCACCAACAAAGCGGAAGTCACTCTGAATAATAAATTTAAAGAAGGAATTTTTGATTACAGTTACGAAGAATTGAAACAAACAATTCAGTTGCTTCAACAGATGAATCCTCAGCTTACTGCGCTAGCCTTTGAATTCTTAAAGTCTCACGCAGTATTAGGATCGATCATCGTTGGCGCGAGCACACCTGAGCAACTGAGTGAAAATATTCAACAGTATCATTCAACGGTTACTAACGAACAACTTCAAGCTGCAATGGATGTTGTGAAACGCCTTCATTATGCAGAACATTGGGAAATGTAACTTACAGACCCTTCCTTTTCTTACCTAGAAAAAGAGGTTTAGCAAATTTTTCAATCCATCGGGGAGCAAGTTGATACCATTTCAACATTAAGTGGAGCCCTTTTGGAAGATTGACTTCAATTTTCTTTTGTCTCAGCGCTTTGATGATTTGTGCGGCTACAAATTCGGGTTGACGCATGATTCGTTTCACTTGATGTGCGTATTGTCCTGATGGATCCGCCTTACCATGAAAAGGTGTTTGAATCGGCCCTACGTTAACTGTCATAACGTGCCAATTAGGCTGTTCCATTCGTAACGCATTAAGCAGATGATTGAGCGCTGCCTTACTACCACCGTAATGAGCAGCGTAAGGTTGTGTAGCAAATGCAGCGAGGCTACTGATGCCTACAACAGTTGCATGGGCTTTAAAGAATGGTGCACATCGTTTAAGTAAAATCGCAAAATGCACGATATTGATTTGGTAAGTCTCTACCACTTCTACATCTTTATGCTGAAGCAATGATTTAAAATAGCCTAAACCTGCACAATGTATAAGACCCTCATATTGGATGTCTGGATTTAATTGAAGATTGATCTCACGCACTTGTCGGATATCAGAAAGGTCGCATTCAATCAAATGGACATTTTGATTCGAAAAGTACGCACGTGCTTTATTTTTATCTCGTACAATTAGTGTTAATTCACAATGGTCTTGAAGCATGGCTTGAGCCAATGCGAATCCGAGACCACTGGTACTACCAGTCATAATAAAATGTGGTTTTTGCATAAAATCACCCTTTATCTTTTAAATCGTTCCCATAGCGCTATGAATAACTGTAATGTAAAAGTACTAAATAAGGAAGTGAAATGTCGTATGAAAATCGTTTTTTATGGTGCCGGCAATATGGCACACGCCATTTTTACGGGTATTATTAATTCGAAAATTTTGGCGCCTGAGGATATTTATTTAACGAACCGTACTAATGAAGAAATGTTGCAATCTTATAAAGAAGATTTAGGTATTCAATATAGTTATGATGATGAAGCTTTATTAAAAGATGCCGATTATGTTTTTCTTGGATCAAAACCACATGATTTTGATCAACTTGCTACACGCATTAAAGGAAATATTCATAATCAAAATAAATTCATTTCAATCATGGCAGGATTACCGATTTCTTATATTAAACAGAAACTCGATACGCATGCTCCGATTGCGCGTATTATGCCAAATACAAATGCACATGTTGGCCATTCTGTAACCGGTGTGAGTTTCTCTTCGAATTTTGGTCCAACTTCTAAAGAAGAAGTTTTAGAAGTCATCAATGCATTTGGATCTGCAATCGAAGTTCAAGAAGCACATTTGCATCAAGTCACTGCGATAACAGGAAGTGGTCCTGCATTCTTATATCATGTATTCGAACAATATGTGATGGCAGGTACAAAATTAGGTCTTGAAAGAGCTCAAGTAGAAGAGTCTATACGCGAGTTGATTATAGGGACTAGTAAGATGATTGAGCGTTCTGACTTGAGTATGGAACAATTAAGAAAAAATATCACTTCAAAAGGTGGTACGACACAAGCTGGATTAAATGCATTGTCTGAATATAATTTAGAAGGTATATTTGAAGATTGCTTAAATGCAGCTGTCAATCGTAGCATCGAGCTATCAGCGCAAGAAGATGAATTGTAATTACAAAAGGTTTCATATATAAGTGTTGCAGTTGGGATATTAATTTTCACATAAATAGCGCTAAGATGAATTTTACTTGAAAATCGTCTTAGCGCTTCATTTTTATGATAAAACCTCGTATTGTATGACTTCGCTTTCATGGGCGACTGTCTTAGATTGTAGAGTTCGGATGTCCTGCTCCCGCCATTCTGCTTCAAATAAGCCAAATTGAGTTGAGATTTCAGTCCTCATGTAGCGAGTTCATGAATACAAGGTTTTCAAGAATTTTATGTCACGGACGCAACTTTTTGTTTGCGAGATCGCTATTAAAATGTATAACTATCAAAATCTTCAACAAACTGAAACGATTGTTCAGATTCTGCTTGGATTTGAGCTTCTATCAATTGAATGTCTTCTTTAGTGTAGCGTCCACTTAAGTGCGTCAACAACCCATGTTTAACTTGACCATCCGCCATTAATTGAAGGACATCTTCAATATGACTATGATGATAAGCATTGGCTAAAGACTTATCGCCTTCAATATATGTGGATTCATGAACTAATACATCAACGTGATGTGCAAGTTCGAGTGCATGCTCACTCGGTTTTGTATCACCGAAAATAGCAATGGTTTTCCCTGTTTTTTCAGGACCTTTGAATTGATTTGCATCATAGGTTTTGCCATCATATTCAAATGTATCTTGAGACTTAATCTTTTGATAGAGTGGGCCTGGCGGAATACCTAACGCTTTCAATTTCGAAACGTCTAATTTTCCTGGGGTATTCGGTGCCTTAATACGATATCCATAGCAAGGAATACCATGGTTTAAGGGCCTAGCATTAACTTCAAAATGATTAATACTTAAATCAAGACGCTTGTCTATTTCGATAATGTGTAACGGATAATTTAAATGTGAATAAGTTAATGATAAATTGTATTCAATAAAATCTTTTATGCCTTTTGGACCGATTACAGTCAGTGGCTTCGACTCTCCACCTTGAAATGAACGACTGGTCAAAATGCCCGGTAAGCCGAAAACATGATCACCATGCATATGTGTGATAAAAATGTGACTGACTTTTCCGAGTTTAATGGAATGGTGGAGTATTTGGTGCTGGGTTGCTTCCCCCACATCAAAAAGCCAAATATCTGTTAAATAAGGCTCAAGTTTTAAAGCGATAGATTGTGTATGACGCTCTTTAGTAGGTAACCCTGCACTGGTACCAAAAAATGTGATTTCCATGCTTCGTGCCTCCTTAGCGTTATATTACCATAATTGCCAATGAATCGGTAACGAAATCTGACTGTATAGCATGAAAGCAGAATTGTATGTCATTATGTACGATATGCTTTATAATGTACACATATTCAATATAAAAAGAATTGAGGTTTTGAATCTTGAATAAGACAAATAATCATATTCCAGCGCTTATTACCATATTCGGCGCAACTGGTGATTTAAGTCACCGTAAATTATTCCCTTCCCTTTTTCATCTCTATCAACAAGATAATTTAGATGAAAGAGTAGCGATTATTGGTATCGGTAGACGTCAATTGACTAACGATGATTTTAGAGCACAAGTAAAAGCATCTATTCAAGCGCATGTCCAAGATACAAAACATTTAGACAAATTTATGCAACATATCTTTTATCAACCCCATGATGTGAATGATGAAGCAAGTTATCAAACACTATTAGAGTTAAGTGAATCTTTAGATCGTACATTCTCTTTAGGGGGTAACCGTGTCTTTTATCTTGCGATGGCGCCCCAATTTTTTGGCATCGTAACAGATTATTTAAAATCTTCTGGCTTAACAAATACAGAAGGCTTTAAACGTTTAGTCATTGAAAAGCCGTTTGGTAGTGATTTGAAATCCGCGGAAGAATTAAATAAACAAATACGACGTTCTTTCAAAGAAGAAGAAATCTTTAGAATTGACCACTATTTAGGAAAAGATATGGTTCAAAATATTGAAGTTTTACGTTTTAGTAATGCAATGTTTGAACCTTTATGGAATAATAAATATATTTCAAATATTCAAGTCACTTCATCAGAAATATTAGGTGTTGAAGATCGTGGTGGCTATTATGAATCTAGTGGTGCTTTAAAAGATATGGTGCAAAACCATATGTTACAAATGGTAGCATTATTGGCAATGGAGCCGCCTATTAGTTTGAATAGTGCCGACATTCGAGCAGAAAAAGTTAAAGTTTTAAAATCTATGCACGTGTTAAAACCAGAAGAAGTACGTCAACAGTTTGTTAGAGGACAATATGATCGTGGAACGATTGACGGTCAACAAGTGAAAGCGTATCGTGAAGAAGATAAAGTTGCTTCTGATTCTAAGACCCCTACTTTTGTTTCTGGGAAAGTGCTCATTGATAACTTTAGATGGGCTGGCGTTCCATTTTATATCCGTACCGGTAAACGTTTAAAACGTAAATCAATTCAAGTTGTGGTTGAATTTAAAGAAGTTCCTATGAACCTTTATTATCAAAAAGATAAACATTTAGATTCTAATTTACTTGTCATCAATATTCAACCGAACGAAGGCGTTTCTATTCATCTGAATGGTAAAAAATATGTACAAGGAATTGAAACTGAACCCGTTCAATTGTCTTATGCGATGAGTGCACAAGATAAAATGAATACGGTCGATGCATATGAAAACTTGCTATATGATTGCTTAAAAGGTGATGCGACAAACTTTACGCATTGGGAAGAATTGAAATCAACATGGAAATTTGTCGATTCAATTCAAGAAGCTTGGGATAAATTTGAACCAGAATTTCCTAATTATGAATCTGGAACAGATGGTCCGTTAGATAGTGATTTATTGCTAAGCAGAGATGGTTTTAAATGGTGGAATGACATTCAATAATTTAAAAACATAAGGTTAATAGAAAATGAGCTAAGAGATACGGTTTTAGTATCACTTAGCTGTTTTTTGTTATATAATTGATAACTAGATACGAAAAATCGTATGTCGTGAGTTTTAAGAGTATAGGGAGTGAAAATTTTGGACGTTATCAAACAGTTGCAACGTGCTATAGTCTATATGGAAGATCATCTTTTAGAATCGTTTGATTTGCAAACATTAAGTGAATACGTTGAAATTTCTCCTTATCATTTAGAACAATCTTTTACGATGATTATAGGCCAAACCCCTCATGAATATTGTCGAGCTAGACGATTAACGTTAGCTGCCAAAGATTTAATTCAAGGTGCAAATCGGTTAATCAATGTGGCTAAACGCTATCATTATGAAGATGTGAATGATTTTGCACATGATTTTAGTGATTATCATGGGGTTTCGCCGTTACAAGCTAAATTGAAGCAAGATCAATTGAAAATGCAAGAAAGATTGTATTTGAAATTATCAACAACTTCACGTCCCCCACTTCCTTATCGTCTTGATAATATGGGAGGCTATACTTTAGTGGGACATTCTCGTTTTATCCCTTCTAATGAATTAGATAATCATTTTATTGTGCCTGACTTTCTTGAGGATTTGAAAGCAGATGGCCGATTGAAAGAGATGATCCGCTATAATGATCGCAGTCCTAGCGAATTATTTGTTGTAAGCTGTCCTTTAGACCAGGGCTTGGAAGTTTTTGTAGGTGTGCCAAGTGAGCGTTTGCCTGCACATTTAGAAGATCGTTTCTTTGCTGAACGTCAATTTGCATTGTTTAATTTACAAGGAGAGATTGATTATGTCACAAGTGAAGCTTGGCATTACATAGAAACTAGTTTACAACTGACTTTACCTTTTGAGCGTAATAGCCTTTACGTTGAAATTTATCCATTTGAGATTTCTTTTGAGGATCCATTTACGAAAGTACAACTTTGCGTACCAGTCAATATTGACGATGAATAATATTTGAAGTTACAGATAGCGTTTAAATAAAGATATTAAAAAGAGACTCGCAACTTATTGCTTGCGAAGTCTCTTTTTTTAATCAATTTATATCATCCAAAATGAATTACTCTGTCCAATGTGTATGGAATGTACCTTCTTTATCTTTACGTTGGTAAGTGTGCGCACCAAAGTAATCGCGTTGTGCTTGGATTAAGTTAGCAGGTAATTCAGCTGAACGATAACTATCATAGTAGTTAATACTTGCTGCAAAACCAGGAATTGCAATACCGTTTTGAACACTTGTTGCCACGACATCACGCAATGCAGATTGATATTCTGTAACAATATCTTTAAAGTAATCATCTAATAAAAGATTTTGTAATTGATTGTCTTTGTCGTAAGCATCTTTAATTTTTTGTAAGAATTGCGCACGAATGATACAACCTTCTCTCCAAATCATCGCAAGTTCGCCTAATTGTAAATTCCAATTATTGTCTTCACTTGCAGATTTCATTTGGTCAAATCCTTGCGCATATGAACAAATTTTACTCATGTATAAAGCGCGACGGATTTTTTCAAGAAATGCTTCTTTATCCCCATCAAATGAAGCAGAAGGACCATTTAAAAGCTTTGAAGCATTGACACGTTGTGTTTTTAATGAAGAAATAAAACGTGCAAATACAGATTCAGTAATGATTGTTAATGGTGCTCCTAATTCTAAAGCGTTAATCGATGTCCATTTACCAGTACCTTTTTGTCCAGCTTGGTCCATGATTTTTTCAACCAGGGGTTCGCCATTTTCATCTAATTTTGTAAAGATATCTCCAGTGATTTCAATAAGGTAACTTTCTAACTCGCCAGCATTCCAAGATTTGAATGTTTGAGAAATCTCTTCATGTTGCATACCGAGTAAATCTTTCATAATGATATAACTTTCAGCAATAAGTTGCATATCTGCATACTCGATACCATTATGTACCATTTTAACGTAATGACCAGCGCCGTTTGGTCCAATATAAGTCACACAAGGTGTTCCGTCTTTCGCTTTAGCAGAGATAGCTTCTAAAATGTCTGCCACTTTTTCATAAGCTTCTTTTTGTCCACCAGGCATCATTGAAGGACCAGTTAGGGCACCTACTTCACCACCAGAAACACCCATTCCGATAAAGTTAATACCACTTTCAGCTAATGCTTTATTTCTACGAATCGTATCTAAATAGTTTGTATTACCACCATCAATTAAAATATCGTCATTATCAAGTAAAGGTAATAAACTTTCGATTGTTTTATCTGTAGCTTCACCAGCTTTAACCATTAATAATATTTTACGTGGTTTTTCTAAAGAATTTACAAATTCTTCAATTGAATAAGTTGGAACAATGTTTTTTCCTTTAGATTCTTCAACCATTAAATCTGTTTTTTCAGAAGAACGATTAAATACTGATACACTGTAGCCACGGGATTCAATATTCCAAGCTAGGTTTTTACCCATTACGGCTAAACCTACTACACCAATTTGTTGTGTCATTTTACTAACCTCTCTTATTTATAAATTACGGACTTATTGTACCATATAATAAGTCATGAAACACTTTCGCAATCTTATTTAGCGATTTCAATGATTTTAAGAACGTAATTTGCTAAATCATTTAAAGATTGTTTAGAAATACGTTCTTCTGTCGTGTGTATTTTTTCATAGCCGACGCCTAAAATGACAGAAGGAATACCTAATTTATTAATGATGTTGCCGTCTGAACCGCCGCCACCGACATTGGCTTGCATATCAAAGCCAAGCGCACGGGAAGCTTGTTCAGCAATTTGATACACTTTGTCTTCAGGCTGAATTCGAAAGCCTGGATAAGAGAGTGAAGTTTCAACTTCTGCATGACAATTAAATTGCTCTGCAGTCGATTGAAAGGTTTTCTCCATATGTTCGATTTGTGCATCTAATTTTTCTTTTGAATGAGAGCGTACTTCTGCCCATATATTAACGAGATCAGTGACGACATTTGTGGGACCTCCCCCTTGGAACTTTCCAATATTTGCTGTTGTTTCATGATCAATTTGTCCTAATTTCATTTGACTGATGGCTTTTGCTGCAATATTGATAGCACTAATGCCTTCATCAGGTGTGCTCGCATGTGCTTTTTTACCATGAATTGTTGCATTAACTTTTGATTGATAAGGTGCTCCAGTAGTGATATGTCCGACTGGTACTGAAGAATCAATAGCGTACCCATAATCAGCATCTAGATCCTCTTTTCGTAATGCTTTAGCCCCTACTAAGCCTGATTCTTCTCCGACTGTAATCACAAATTGAATTTGTCCGTGTGGAAGATTTTTCTCTTGAATCACTTCAAGAACTTCAAATATAACGGCTAAACCTGCTTTATCATCTGCCCCTAAAACAGTAGTTCCATCTGAATAAATAAATCCATCTGCTTTGATAACAGGCTTCACACTTCGACCTGGCTCAACAGTATCCATGTGACTCGTAAAATAAATTTTGTCATACTCTGTATGAGTGGCTGGTAATGTACAGATTAAATTATTTGCACCAAATCCTGTTTCTTGTCGTGCTTGGTCTTCAACAACTTTTAATCCCAAAGTCTCGAATTTATGTTTTAAGATGGGTTGAATGATTTCTTCGTGCCCTGTTTCAGAATCAATTTGAACTAATTCAAGAAATGTATTTAACAATCTTTCTTCATTAACCATTATGTCACCTTCCTTTTAACTTTAATGTCATTTTATCGAAAAACCCACATTATGCAAAATATCTAATTTTGAAGCATAGTTAAAATTGCTTTGGCGTTTTGAATTAATGAATGTTATAATTTCGTTATTAGTCATTGATGATAAGCGTCAACGGTATTAAGTTCATTTAATAGTGACGTATTTAACGTAAGTATCAATGAATTGGCTATTTATTGTGATGTTATCGATGGTTTTCATCGAGGGATGAAGTACAGTTGATGTCATTTTTAAAACCATGAATGTATAGTCAAATTTCGAGATGATGACTTGGAGGCGTAGATTTTGTTAAATAAAAAGGTTAGAAAAGTTTTATTAATTGTCATGCTTTTAGCAATCGTCGCGTCACTTATTTTAACAGGTGTCGCACCTTTGTTAAGTATGTAGTGGATGTTAAAAAGCTGATGTCTCATGGGGACATCAGCTTTTTATATTTCTTTTATCGAATATTTCAGGCGACTATTGAACTTCGTGGTGCATTTTTAGTGATCCAAATTTAGATTTAATCGTTAAATATTCTTCAGTATCATATAAAATTTGTATCATACTTGAGCGTGTATGAAGCTCTTCATGTGTGGTGGGTAAAGGCAATTGTTCGATTTCCAAACGAATTTGGTAAAGTGTGTGAAGGCGTAACGCTGTATAGTTATTTTCATTCACATTTTCCGCCATTTCTTTAAATAAATGAGAGACACGTGCGCTCATGACATCATCAGCATGAATATGTTCGATATGATCCTTAATCCGTTTTAAAATTTCAACTTGGTCTTCTCGCATGTCGAAATAATGATAGTAACTATTTTCATTACGTACAAAGTGATTTTTAACATCTCTAAAAGCGAGTGATTTTGCTTCTTGTATTGTTTTAGAAAGAGAAACAAATGAAACATTAGGATGATTGTTATGTTGAGCGCAGGCATCGCTGTACACATAGAAAATCCGTTTAATTTGAGATTCTATCTCCCGCTTATATTTAGATAATGCGTGATCGAGATTTGGCATAATCGTATTCATTGTAAAAGCGATGGATAAGCCAACGATTAACAATAAAATCTCATTGATTACTAGGTCAAAATTGATTACTTTTGCATTAAAAAAGTGAAGTAAAATGACAATACTTGTGACGACACCTTCTTGCATGTTAATCATTACTGTTGTAGGAATAAAAAATAAAACAATTAAGCCGAGTACCCAAGCATGTTGACCGAGTAAAGTGAAAATCGTTGCTCCAAAGGCGATAGCGATAAGACAGGAAATAAAACGAGAAACGATGGCATGTACAGAGTTCATTTTTGTATCTTTGATACATAAAACAACTAAAATAGCACTAGATGCGTAATTATCCAACCCTAAAAGCTGTGCAATGATTACACCTAGTGCCATGCCTATCGCAGTTTTAATCGTTCTTAATCCGATACGGTATGGATTTAAACGTAACATGCGACGTCACCCTACTTTTCAACACAGTAGCGATCAAACAAACGTTGCAATTGAGTGATGACATCCATTGTATCGTGCCCCTCGATTTGGTGACGTTCCACCATTTCAGTAATTTTGCCATCTTTCATCAGTGCAAAAGAAGGACTAGATGGTGCATACCCTTCGAAATAATCTCTTGCACGTTGAGTCGCTTCTTTATCTTGACCGGCAAATACTGTAACAAGACGGTCAGGCAACACATCGTAATGTAAAGCGTGCATTGCAGCTGGACGTGCAATTCCTCCTGCACAGCCACATACAGAATTCACCATGACTAAAGTTGTACCCTCTTGCTTGAAAACTTGATCCACTTCTTCTTCTGTCGTTAATTGTTCATAACCAGCATGGTCCATTTCTGAACGCGCTTGCTGAACGACATTATTCATATATAAATCAAAATTTAAATCCATTTTGACATTCCTCCATACATTAGGCTTGAACTATTTTTATTTTACTAAACGTTCATGTGGACTGCAATCATTCTATGTCCGCTTTTAATGTCGAGCAAATATTCATACATAAGGTAACCGATATGATTCCCTATATAATACATCAAAAGCAGATGTATATTTTTCATAAAAAGAAAAAGTTGAGCGCTACATGCCCAACCTTTTCTTTATGATTATTATATAAAATGCTGATGCTTTTTTAAATAACTTAAATTGTATTATCCTAGACCTAGTACAACGAAAGAATTTAGCTTGTACTATAAGATTTGAATCGTTATTTTCAGATTAATATACTTGCGTATGCTCTACAGTGTAGCTTTCAATACGTTGTTTTACTTCATTTAGGAATTGCCCTGCTTGTAAACCATCAAGTATACGATGATCTATAGATAGACAGAGATTGACCATTTGACGGATTGCAATCATATCATCAATGACAACAGGTCGCTTTACAATCGATTCCACTTGAAGTATTGCAGCTTGTGGATGATTAATAATGCCCATAGAGCTTACAGAGCCGAATGTCCCTGTATTATTGACAGTAAAAGTACCGCCTTGCATATCTTCATGAGTTAATTGATGGCGACGTGCTTTTTGCGCTAATTCATTTATTTCACGCGCAATACCTTTGATGGATTTTTCATCCGCATGATGAATAACAGGTACGAATAGTTTGTCTTCATGCGCGACAGCGATTGAAATATTCACATCTGAATGAAGAATAATTTCATCTTCATGCCACGTACTATTGAGAAGTGGATATTTTTTTAAAGCTTCAGCAACAGCTTTTACAAAAAAGGCAAAATAAGTTAAATTATAGCCTTCCTGTGCTTTAAACTGTACTTTATAGTGATTTCTAGTTTTAGTTAATTCAGTGGCATCCACTTCTACTTTCATCCAAGCATGTGGAATTTCTTGAACACTTTGTACCATTTTTTTAGCAATTTGTCTGCGTACACCGTTAATTGGAATGGTTTGTGAATGCTTGTCATGTGAAGAAACATGCGTATTTTCATGATTTGTAGCTGGCTCCTGAATGACTGGTTCTTCAACAGTCTGGTTGTGTGTTCCAGATGTTTCGGATGTTTGCGTTGCTTGAGATGCTACCCCTTGGCCGGCGATATGCGCTTCAATATCTTTCTTTGTCACACGACCTTCAAAACCAGTACCTTCTACATTTGCTAAATCAATATTATGTTCCGATGCTAGACGAAATACGACTGGTGAAAAACGGCCGTTATTTTTAACTTTAGTATCCGCTTTATCTTGATTAGAAGCTACAGATTGAGCTGCATGTATGGCTTCAGTCGATGTTGATTCTTCTTGCTGTCCAATAGATGTACTTACGGATGAATCTGCATCATGATTTACAACTTCCATTTCGCATATCACTGCACCGACTTCGATTGTTTCGCCTGCTTGTGCAATAATTTTAGTGATTGTACCAGTATATGAAGAAGGCACTTCGGCTGTAACTTTATCTGTAATGACTTCGCATAAAGGATCATATTCTTCGATTTGATCGCCTTCATTGACTAACCATTGCTCAATCGTTCCTTCATGGACACTTTCTCCAAGTTTTGGCATTTTAATTTCCATGATGATCCTCCTTAAAAGCGCGCAAGTTCACGCATTTTATTTTTTATTTTATCTGGATAAATCATAAATTCGTCTTCGAGTGGAGGCGAAAATGGCATTGCTGGCACATCAGGACCAGCAAGTCGCATAATTGGCGCATCTAAATCAAATAAGCAATTTTCAGCGATAATTGCTGCCACTTCAGATAAAATACTTCCTTCTTTATTATCTTCAGTAACTAACAAACATTTACCTGTTTTTTTCGCGCAACGGACAATCGTTTCTTGATCAAGTGGATATACCGTCCGTAAATCTACAACCTCAACATCAATATTTTCATCTTTTAATACATCAGCGGCTTGTAAACAATAATTAACTGCAAGTCCATATGAAAATACTGTAATGTCTCTACCCTCACGCTTAACATCTGCTTTGCCTAACGGTACAGTGTAAAACGTTTCTGGTACTTCCTCTTTTAATAATCGATATGCCTTTTTATGTTCAAAAAAGAGCACAGGATCATTAGCTGCGATAGAAGCAAGTAATAAACCTTTCGCATCATACGGTGTTGAAGGAATGACAACTGTTAAACCTGGTGTTGACGCAAACACACTTTCAATACTTTGGGAATGGTATAAAGCGCCATGTATGCCACCTCCAAACGGGGCACGAATTGTTAAAGGTGCGTGCCAATCATTATTAGAACGGTAACGTAATTTTGCAGCTTCACTCATAATTTGGTTTGTTGCAGGTAGAATATACTCGGCAAACTGTATTTCAGCAATCGGACGTTTGCCCATCATGGCTGCACCTATAGCTGAACCGACTATATTTGATTCAGCCAATGGTGTATCTAATACCCGATACTTGCCATATTTCTCTTGTAAACCTGCTGTAACGCCAAATACGCCTCCCTTTTTACCCACATCTTCACCTAATATAAATGTTTGAGGGTCTTGTTCTAAAGAAAGATCCAACGCTTGTTTAATTGCTTCTAAGTAAGTAATTTTAGCCATGTTTAAAGCCCTCCTTCTTCATAGACATATTGGTAAGTTTCTGATGCATCAGGATAAGGTGAAGCTTCAGCCTCTTTTGTTGCTTTATTTACAATGGCTTGATTCTCTTGCTCGATTTCATCAAACCAATCACGATCGACTAATTCATTATCGATGAGATAAGATTTGAATTTTAAATTACAATCATTTTCTTTATCTTGCGCTTTTTCTTCATTAGAACGATAACGGTCATCATCGTCGGAGGAGTGTGCTGTTAATCGTGTACACATTGCTTCAATGAGTGTAGCGCCTTCACCGTTAATCGCGCGTTCTCGAGCAGCTTTAACAGCACCATAAACCGCGATAGGATCATTTCCATCAACTGTTTCTCCAAGCATACCATAACCTTTAGCACGGTCTGAGAGTTGTTCAGCGCCATACTGCAATTCTTTAGAAACTGAGATTGCATATTTATTGTTTTCTATTAAACAAATAAATGGTAAATCGTGAACGCCTGCAAAATTAAGCCCTTCATGAAAGTCGCCTTGGTTAGAACTTCCTTCGCCAAGTGTTGTCAACGCGACCTGTTGTTTGTTATCCATTTTAAATGTCAATGCCGCACCTACAGCATGTAATATTTGAGTGGCAACAGATGAACCTTGAGACATAATCCCTACTTCTTTTTTACTAAAATGTGAAGGCATTTGTTTTCCGCCAGAGCTAATATCATCTCTTTTACCGAATGCTGATTGCATTGTTTCTAATGGAGTCATCCCTAAATAAGTAACGAGTGCGAGGTCTCGATAATAAGGGGCTGTTACATCTCCTTTTTGAAGTGCATAAGCAGTCCCAATTTGAGTTGCTTCTTGCCCTTGACAACTAATTACGAATGGGATTTTACCTGCTCGATTTAATAACCACATTCGCTCATCAAGTTTTCTTCCTAAGTCCATTGCTTGATATATTATCTTTAAATCATCAACTTCTAGTCCTAGACTTTTATAATCTTTCATATTCATTTCCCTCCTTATATCTATATATGGATAGATTGATTATTCATTTTAAGACCGAGTTCCATCATTAATTCAGAAATCGATGGGTGTGCATGTGTAGATAAGCCCAATTCTAAAGCTGAACCATTCATAAATTGTAATACGCTGAGTTCATTAATTAATTCAGTCACATGTGGACCCACGAGTGTAGCGCCAATAAAACTTTCTGAATCTTTATCAAATAAAAGTTCAGCAAAGCCCTCAGGTTGATTGGCCGATTCAATCATCGCTTTTCCGTTCGCTCTAAATGGCGCCTTAACAATTTTAAAGTTCAATCCTTTTTGTTTCGCTGTTTCTTGGTTCACCCCTATAGATGCAATTTCTGGTGATGAATAAACACACTTTGGCATTTGATTATAGTCTATTGGTAATGGATTTTCATTAAACATATGTTCAACGGCTATAACGCCTTCCCGTGCAGCTACATGCGCTAATTGTAGATGACCAATCACATCGCCTGCAGCATAAATATGTTGATCCGCTGTCTGCATCCATGCATTCGTTAAAATCATCTGCTTTTCATTTAGCTCAACCTTTGTATTGTTAAGCCCAATGTCCTGCGTATTTACACTTCTACCGATTGAAACAAGAACTTTCTCAGTAGAGAAAGGATGTTCAACATTAAAAGTTACTTTATCAGTATGAATTTCAATATCTTCCTCATTGAGTGCTGTATTTGTATAGAAAGTGACGTCCTGTTGCTCTAATTCTTTTTGAATCAGACGACTACTCTGTTGACTTTCACTAGGAAGGATTCTTGGACCTGCCTCTATGACATAGACTTTGACACCAACGCTACTCAAAAATGATGCAAATTCTAACCCTATGACGCCACCCCCGATAATCGTCATTGACTGAGGTAGTGCGGTTAACGTCATCATGTCATCACTACTTAAAATTTGTTCGTGATCAAAAGGTAAAAATGGCAGCGCCAGTGGGTTTGATCCTGTTGCGATCAGAACATAATCATTAGGTAATAATTCAGAAGATCCGTCTTCATATTCAACTGAAACTGTTCCGCTTTGCGGTGTGAAAATAGAAGCACCTAACAAGCGACCAACCCCATCAAATACATCGATTTTATGTTGCTTCATTAAACTTTGAACGCCTTGATGCATTGTTTCTACAATTCGATTCTTGCGTTCCATCACTTGTGGGAGGCTAAACTGAAATGTAGAAGGTTCCGCTTGAATCCCATATTGATCGGCATTTTGCATTAAATGATAGACTTCAGCTGATTTGAGAAAAGATTTTGTTGGGATACATCCCTTATGTAAACATGTGCCTCCAACTTTTGATTTTTCTACTAAGGCCACATTTTTTCCTAATTGACTCGCCCTTATTGCAGCAGAATAACCTGCAATGCCACCACCTAAAATAACGACATCATATTTTTCTTTTGTCATAATATTTATCTCCTATCGATACGTTTGGATTGATATTTCTTGGTTAAATGCACGTTGTGATTGGTCGGCCAACGTTGTCATTTCATGTTCTCCGGCATAAACAGAAATAGGTGCGATCCAATCTACGTAAGTTGAGATCAATTCGACGAGTTGCTCATTATAAGTCATTCCACCTGTTAAAATAATTTGATCAACTTTTCCTTTCAAAATAGCAGCACGTTCTCCAATCACTTTTGAAATTTGAATTGCCATTGCACCAATGAAAAGTCGTACTTTTTCATCCGTATCGTAAGACATCATGATTTCTTTCAAATTTGAAGTCCCAAAATACGCAGTCAGTCCAGATTCACGACTGAGAATTGCATTTAACTTTTCAGCAGATAACTGATTCCTCTCCATATAAGTTATCAGTAAATCATTCGGTATACTTCCTGCTCTATCCATAGCCATTGGTCCTTCGCCATATAGTGCTTCGTTGACATCGATGACACGACCTTGTTGATGGGCACCAATACTAATCCCGCCACCCATGTGGGCGACTATCACATGGACATCTTCATAGTTTTTATTAATGCTTTTCGCATATTTGCGAGCCATCGCTTTTTGATTGAGTGCGTGAAAAACACTGCGTCGTTGGATATCCGGTATCCCTGTCACACGTACTTCATCGATTAATTCGTCTACAACAACAGGATCAGTTGTAAATACAGGAATATGATATTTTTGACCTAAACGATAACCAATCATTGCACTTAAGTTCGCAGCATGAGCACCATAATTAAATGATTTAAGGTCGTTATACATGGCTATATTCACTTCATAGGTTCCGCCTGACAATGGCTTTAGTAAACCGCCACGACAGGCAATAATATCTATATTATCAAGTGTTTGATGATGAGATAATAAATCTTGTTCAATCAATTGTTGACGTGTTTGTTCTTGTTCTAACAAAGTTTGATTAATAACTGAACTTGAATGTTTAATATTTTCATTTAAAATACATTCATCATTACGGTAGATTGCATATTTACTCGATGTACTACCAAGATTTAAAACGAGTGTCGTTACCATAGAATACCTTCTTTCAAAACTTCAACAAATTCCATTTTATATAATGGTTGCGAAACAGAACGCTAAATAAATTTTAGCGCAACCAATATTGAGTTCACTTTATTTTCTATACTATCTGCTCTAGATGTAAGTACAATAGGAAAGCGTGCGCCTAAAATCAAGCTCGCAACTTTTGCATGGCCAAAGTAAGTAAGCGATTTATAGAGAACATTTCCTGCATCAAGACCAGGTACGATTAAGACATCAGCATTGCCAGCTACTTTCGTGTGTATCCCTTTTTGGATTGCACTTTTCTTATCAATTGCATTATCTAAAGCATACGGCCCTTCAATTAGGATATCCTCATCGATTGGGTGCGACTCATAAAATTGCTGTAATGTTTGCGCTTTTAAAGTTGAAGGGATTTTGCTACTGACTTTTTCAACGGATGATAAAAGTGCAATATTTAATGAGTCATAGTCTAGTTGTCTCGCAAAACGGACAATATTATTAATCATTGCTTTCGTATCTTCAACTGAAGGGTCGATATTTAAGGCTACATCAGAAATCATGAGTAATTTGTGATAAGTCGGTATTTCACATATTGCAAGATGATTGAGGAAAGGTTTTGAATCCACTGCATTTCTTTTTAACACTGCTGATAAAATTTGAGCAGTCGGGATTTGCCCTTTCATCAAGATATGTGCTTTTTGATGATAGAGATCGTCTAAACAGTGTTCTATTGCTTCATCTTGAGATTCAAATGTATGAATATGAATGCGTGTTAATAACTCTGGCGATAGGTCAAATGAACGTATCATCTCTGAAGCATCTTGATAATTGTATAATATAAATTCCGCTTTAGTTTTATTCAAAACTTCAACAATCACGTTGATTAATGGCTCTTCAGTTGCATTAATCATTGCAATGGTTCCACTAAAATTTTGATGTCCTTTTAGTAATGCTTTAAAATTCATATCACATCATCCTTTAAGCCTTTGATTTTGTTCTATCATTTCTTTCGCATTTTGTTTTGTAAGATCAGTCACAGTCGCCCCTGAAATCATTCGAGCAACTTCAGTAATACGAGATTCCCCGTTTAGCTCTTGTACGGTTGTCGTTGTACGCCCCTCTTTTTCTTGTTTGGAGATATATAAATGATGGTCACTCATGGACGCAACTTGTGGCAAATGAGAAATACAGATGACTTGTATCACAACAGATATTTCTTTCATTTTTTCAGCCATTTTTTGAGCGGCCTGACCTGAAACACCTGAATCCACTTCATCGAATAGAATTGCTGTTTGTCCTCTAGAACGCACAAAAATACTTTTCAATGCCAGCATAATACGTGATAATTCGCCACCACTTGCAATTTTATTTAAACTTTTTAAAGGTTCACCTTTGTTTGGACTAATTAAAAATTCAACACGTTCAAGGCCTTCTTTTTGTGGTTGGTCGTATGGCTTAAATGATATTTCGAGATTTGCGTCCTTCATTTGTAAATTCTGTATTTCATTAACAATCCGATCTCTCAGTTGTCGGGCGACAAGTCTTCTTTCTTTGGACAAAACCTGACCATGCTCAATTAACTGAGCAGATAACTGCTTTATCTCATTTCGTAATTGTGAAGTGCTTTCTTCGTAGTTTTCAATCTTATCAATTTCCTCAGCGATTTTAGATTGATACGTGATTAACTCAGAAATGTCCTTTCCGTATTTTCTTTTTAAGTTGTTTAATAAATTCATACGTGATTCAAGTTCATTTAAATATTGCTCGTCGAAATCAGTTCGATTAATTTCATCATAGATCTGATGTTTTGCATCTTCTAAAGTATAGTAGAATTGGTCGACATCTTCTTTCAGTTTTTGAAATGTTTCTGGTAATATCTCATCAATTGTCTGCAAATGTGTGCTTAATGTATAAAGTCTATCAGGGATTGCTTGTTCGTCGGTCAACGTTTCATAAGCCGCATTAAGTGCAACACTTAAGTTTTCTGAGTTTTGAATTCGCTTAATATCAATTTCTAATTGTTCGATTTCGCCTTCTTTTAATTGGGCTTCTTTTAATTCGTCATATTGAAATTTCATTAAGTCCAGACGTTGTAACAAAGCTTGGTCTGCAGATTCAAGTGCTTCAAGCTCTTTAATTTTTGAGTGATGTTGATTAAATGTCTCTTCATATTGACTTAATGCTTCTGCATATTGTCCGTCTGAATAGCGATCAAGTAATTCGATATGATATTTTTGTTTAAGTAAAGTTTGAGTTTCGTGTTGTCCATGAATATCGAGCAGTGCCTGCATCACTTTCCTCAAATCTTGTAGCGTTACGGTTTGATTATTGATGCGGCAAATACTTTTACCCGAACTAAATATTTCACGTTTTACAATTAAGAAGTCTTCATTAATATCAATACCCAGCGCATTTAATTCTTGTATTGCCTCTTCAGCGTGATCAATATCGAAAATGCCTTCAATAATCGCTTTTTTCTCACCGTGTCGGACAAAATCGGACGATGCGCGCATACCAATTAATTGACCAATAGCATCGATAATAATTGATTTACCTGCACCTGTTTCACCACTTAATACTGTAAGTCCGTCTGAAAATTGAATATCTAGCGTTTCTATTATTGCAAATTGTTTTATAGAGAGACTTTGTAACATCTAACATCCACCCTTATAACATATTGAATATTCTTGCCTTAATTTCATCTGCCGATAAATGGTCTTTACAAATAATAAGGCATGTGTCATCTCCACAAATCGTCCCTAGAACTTCTTCCCAATCAATTTGATCGAGAATGGCACCTATTGATTGCGCATTACCTGGTAACGTTTTTAATACTAACAAATTGTTTGCACTATCAATTTTTACAAATGAATCCATAAGATAACGACCCAGCTTTTCTAAAGGATGATAGCGTCGGTCGTTAGGTAAGCTATAAATATATTGACCACTAGCGGCTGGAACTTTAATCAGTTGAAGTTCTTTAATATCACGAGACACAGTGGCTTGTGTTACATTCATTTCATAATCATTTAAGCGCTTTACAAGTTCGTCTTGTGTTTCAATTTGTTCATTAGAAATAATTTCTCTGATTTTTATATGTCTCACAGATTTTTTAGGCATATTTGACACCTCATAACGAATATTTATACATTGATTTTACCATAATCTTATATGATTTACCTAATCAAGACATGCGTAAGTATAGTCATTTATGCATACTAAGAATAACAAAAAGGGGTTGAGACTTCTTGGCGTCCCAACCCTGCTAAACCATACATATTTGACTACTGATTTTTATTTAAAAATTCTTGTACTGTATGAACAAGGGGTTGGCATGTTAAACCTAAATCTTCAAGAATTTGGTCTACATTCCCATGTTCGATATAAATATTATCAATACCTAGGCGCTTGACACGATTTGTAAATGAATGATCAGTGAAATAATTAGCAATTTGACTACCCAATCCACCATTAAGCATGCCTTCCTCTACAGTAAGTACTGGAATATTGATTTCACCTAATTGCTTTAATGTAGCCTCATCCATTGGCTTAATGTAGCGTGCATTAATAACACGGGCCTTGATGCCAAGTTTTGATAACTCATCCGCCACTTCCGTGAGTGTTGACACTGTAGGGCCGTAACTAATGAGAGCAATGTCGTCCCCTTCTGTTAGAGTTTCCCATGAGCCAATAGGGATATGACTGCGATTTTCATTAATTTTAACACCTAATCCATTGCCACGAGGATAACGAATTGCGATTGGACCTTGCTCATAATGCATAGCAGTATAAATTAAATCCTTCGCTTCATTTTCATCTTTAGGCATCATAACGGTCATATTTGGAAATTGCGTTAAGAAACCAACATCAAAGATACCTTGATGTGTTTCGCCATCAGCACCAACTAAACCTGAGCGATCAATACCAAAAATAACGTTTAAATTTTGACGATCTACATCATGTAACACTTGATCGTATGCACGTTGCAAGAAAGTTGAATAGATTGCAACGTATGGTTTCATACCTTCCATTGCAAGGCCAGCAGCCATTGTAACCGCATGTTGCTCTGCGATACCAACGTCAAAAAACTGTTCTGGGAGCTCAGATTGGAATTTAGTGAGTTTAGAACCGACTGGCATCGCAGGTGTAATCGCAACAACGCGTCTATCCTTTTTAGCATATGAAAGAATTTCGTCGCTCATCAATTGACTCCATGATGGTCCTACAGGTTGCCCTTTTATTTGCTCACCGGTATCAAGTTTATAAGGTCCAAGGCCATGCCAAGTTCCAATCTTATCGTTTTCGGCTGGATGATAACCTTTACCTTTTTTTGTTACCACATGAATTAATACAGGCTTATTAATCGAGTCGGCAGCTGTCAACGCATTTTCCAACTCTTCAAAATTGTGGCCATCAACAGGTCCGATATAACGAATACCTAATTCCTCGAAAAATGCACCATCTACAACTAAATATTTTAAACTATCTTTAATACGGTCAGCAGATTCACGTAATCGGCTCCCCCCAGGTAATCGACTTAACACGCTTTCTGCATCGATTTTAAGACGATTGTAGCTTTGATTCATTCTAATTCGGCCTAACATATTATGCATTGCACCCACGTTAGGCGCAATGCTCATCTCGTTATCATTTAATATAATCGTCATATTCGTACGATCATGGCCGATATTGTTTAAAGCTTCAAGCGCCATTCCTCCAGTTAGGGCACCGTCACCTATTACAGGGACAATGTGGTTATGCTTACCTAGTATATCTCGTGCTTTAGCCATGCCCATTGCTGCTGATAATGATGTGGAGCTATGCCCGGCTTCCCACACATCATGTTCAGATTCTTTTAATTTTGGAAATCCACATAATCCTTTATATTGTCTTAATGTATTAAAATCATGTCCACGACCCGTTAAAATTTTGTGCGTATAGCTTTGGTGGCCTACGTCCCAAATAATTTTATCTTCGGGGCTATTAAAATGCTTGTGTAAAGCAATCGTCAATTCAACGACACCTAGATTAGCACCGATATGCCCCCCGGTTACAGCACATGTTTGGATTAAAAACTGTCTTATATCGTGACTCAATGATTCAAGCTCACTTACAGAAAGACTTTTTAAAAATGAAGGATCCTGTATATTTCTTACGTCCATTGAAATCACCCTTAATTTTTATGTCATTATGATTATAACATTACATGACTTTTATAGTATAGATTGAAATTAATTCTGTCGCTGATAAAAAAGCGTTAATAATTGCATTAAATCGGTTGTGTTATAGTTTGTGGACAACTGATTTAACAGTGTTTCCGCATTTTGAATATGGTTTTGAAGTTGTACTTCAGCCTCAGCTTGACCTAGTAAAGAAACATATGTGCTTTTATGGTTGGCTTCATCACTACCTACAGGTTTACCTAACTGGTGTGCATCACCATAAACGTCCAAAAGGTCGTCTTTAATTTGAAATATGACGCCAAGATGCTTAGAAAATTGAATTAACTGCTGAGTTACTTCAACTGGGGGTTGTGCGATAATTGTTGCTGCTTCAATTGCAAATACAATAAGTGCCCCCGTTTTATGAGAATGAATTTGTTCCAATTGCTTAAGATCAATCGCTTGATTTTCACTTTGCATATCTAAAACTTGGCCACCCACCATACCTGTATGGCCACTTGCTTTACTAAGGGATTGAATCAATTTCACCTTTTTTTCTGCACTAATGTCTTCATTATTCGTAATCATTTCAAATGCCTTGGTAAGCAATGCATCACCAGCGAGTATTGCGAGCCATTCACCATAAACCGTATGATTTGTCGGTTTACCACGTCTTAAGTCATCATCGTCCATAGCAGGTAAGTCATCGTGTATTAACGAATATGTATGAACCATTTCAAGTCCTAAGGCGACACTAAAGCCACTTTTTAATTGCTTTGGATTTAACATTTGAAGGGTTGCTAGCAAGAGTAGGGGTCTAATACGCTTTCCTCCCGCTTCCAATGAATAACGCATACTTTCTTCTAAACGGGTTTTTAGACTCGTATCGTTAACTGAACGATGCAATACCTCGTTAAATTGGTCTAATAAGTTACTCAGATTTTGGTTCATCACTTTCATCTGCCTCTTCGTCCATAAGTTGTGAAACTTTCTTTTCTGCATTTTTTAAAGTTGTTTCACATGACTTTGATAGTGCTATTCCTTTTTGATACAGTTCTAATGATTTTTCTAAAGAAATCGTATCATTATCTAACTGATTCACAATTGATTCGAGTTCTTGCATCATTTCTTCAAATGAATTATTTTCTGTTGTCATTATTCCACCTTACCTTTTTAATTGTTGCATCTAGCTTCCCATCTTTCATTGTGACTTCAATATTGTCACCTTCGTGAATATCTTGGCTACTTGTGACTACATTATCGTCCTTCATCACAATCGAGTATCCTCTTAACATTGTTTTCGTTGGGCTTAAATTATCAAGCGTAAGCAACTTTTGTTCAAACTGCTGCTTCTTTTGTGTGATGATACGCTGCATTTGCTTATTCAATGCGCTTTTAAAATCTAAAGATTGCTGTTTTTGACGCTGAATATAATCATAAAAATACTTGATGCGAATACGTTGCTGAATGATATGAAGGCGCTGTTTTTCATATTGAAAACGATATTGCATAGACTGATGAAGCATTCGGTCTAAGTCGTCGCGCTTTTGTGTTTGTTGGTCGTACAAAAGCGAAGGTTGCTTAAATTTATAATAAGATTGATATTGATTCAATTGCTGTGTTGCTTGCTTTAAATATTGCTTTATAAAACGATTTAAGTAATGACGACTTTTTGCCAATATCTGCAAAAGCTCTTTTTGATCAGGTGTAGCTAACATAGCTGCTTGAGTCGGTGTAGCAGCCCGTAAATCTGCCACATAATCACTTAATGTGGTATCTGTTTCATGACCTACAGCAGAAATGACAGGTGTTTGGCATGAAAAAATAGCTTTAACCACTTCTTCTTCATTAAAGTTCCATAAATCCTCTATAGAGCCACCGCCACGACCTAAAATGATGACATCAACATCTAAACTATCTGCATATTGCAATTTTTCGATGATATCATTTTTAGCCTGACCCCCTTGTACAAGGGTACTGATTTTAATCTGTTCTGCCAAAGGATAACGGCTATTGAGTGTGTTTTGAATATCACGAATTGCAGCACCAGTGCTTGCGGTTAATATTGCAATTTTTTTCGGATATTTTGGCACTAATTTTTTATGTGATTGATCAAAATAGCCTTCTTTTGTGAGCTTAAGTTTTAACTGTTCGAATTTTTGATATAAGTTACCAACACCGTCAAGTTGCATTTTGTTTACATAGATTTGGTAATTACCACGACGTTCATAAACAGAGACACGTGCTTCAATGAGGACTTGATCGCCTTCTTTAGGTTCAAAATCCAAATGTGCCGCTTGGGCTTTGAACATCATAGCGGCAACAACGCTATCTGCATCTTTAACAGCAAAGTAAAGATGGCCACTGCTATGTCTTTTGAAATTTGAAAGTTCACCTTTGATTAGAACAGATTGGAGATGTGGATCTTGGTCGAATTTGAATTTAATGTATTTTGTTAACGCAGAAATTGTTAAATATTTTTCCATGTTATCACTCAATTTCTTTTGATATGACTTAATACGCCATTGATAAATTTATAATTGTCGTCATCACTAAATTGTTTAGCCAATTCAACAGCCTCGTTAATAATAACTTTTTCTGGTGTGTCACTATGATCAATTTCAAATGTCGCCATTCTTAAAATGATGCGGTCTGATTTTAGTAAACGTGGTATTGTCCAACCATTTAAATGTGGGCTAATCTTTTCATCTAACACATTTTGGTGGTCTTTGACACCAGAAACAAGCCATTTAATGAAGTCAAAATCTAAATCGGGATAGTCATCTTTAATAAAGCTAATGGCTTCATCGATTGTTAGTTCTGTATCTTTCATTTCTAGTTGAAATAATGTTTGAAAAGCTTGACTTCTCGCTTGTTTTCTACTCAATTTATTACGCTCCGTTCTTAAAAAATTAGTGACTATTTTTTAGCCATTTCTATATGTGTAATGTGAACATTAATTTGTTGTGGTGAAAGTGCAGTCATTGTATGAATAGCACTATGAATGGATTCTTGAACTTTCAATGCTGTTTCTGACACTTTAACGCCATATTGTAATGAACAATAGACATCGATAAAAATTTCATTGTCTTTCGTGTCAATTTTGATACCTTTGCTTAAATTTTTGCGTCCAAAACGTTCTAATGTGGAATTTTTCAAGTCAGAAAATACACCATGTACCCCTTTTACTTCTGAAACAGCAATACTAGCAATTAAGGAAATAACTTCGGGAACGATTTCGACTGTACCTAGATTTGGGTTAAAATTTTCAATTGATTTAACCATATGAAATACCTCCATTCAAATTAATCTTCATTATTCATGATATCGTATATCTCTAAAAACTTTGTGCTAAAGAAACCTTCATTAAAAACAGGATGGTTTAACAATCGGATATGAAATGGAATTGTTGTGTCAATACCTAAAACTACAAATTCGTTCAAAGCACGTAAACCAGACATAATGGCTTCTGCTCTAGTAGGTTGATGTACGATAAGTTTCGCAACCATTGAGTCATAGTACGGAGGTATTAAATAATTTGTATAACAAGCAGAGTCGATACGAACGCCAAACCCGCCTGGTGTCAAATATTGTTCGATTTTGCCAGGTGAAGGCATAAAGTTTTTATAAGGGTTTTCTGCATTGATACGGAACTCAATCGCATGCCCATTGATCTTGATATCTTCTTGTTTATAAGGGAGTTGCTCACCCATGGCAACTTTTATTTGTAGTTTCACTAAATCAACACCTGTTACCATTTCTGTAACAGGATGCTCAACTTGGATTCTCGTATTCATTTCCATAAAATAAAACTGGTTTTCATCCAAATCATAAATAAACTCTATGGTACCTGCATTAAAATAATTAACGGCTTTTGCTGCCCTTATTGCAGCATCGCCCATTTCTTTCCTTTTTTCTTCAGTTAAAATTGGTGATGGTGATTCTTCGACTAGCTTCTGCATGCGCCGTTGAATAGTACAATCGCGTTCTCCTAAATGAATCACATTGCCATGTTCATCCCCAATAACTTGTATTTCAATATGTCTGAAGTTCTCGATAAATTTTTCTAAATAAAGACCGCCATTACCAAATGCAGTTTCAGCTTCTTGTTGAGTCATTTTATAGCCATTAATCAATTCATCTTTGTCTCGTGCAATACGTATACCTTTACCGCCACCACCAGCTGTGGCTTTAATAATAACAGGATATCCAATTTTATCTGCAGTTTGAATCGCATCTTCTATTGTATTGACTAATCCTTCACTACCGGGTACGACAGGTACATTTGCGCGCTTCATCTCTTCTTTGGCAATATCTTTAATTCCCATTTTTTGAATAGATTCATAACTTGGCCCAATAAACTTAAGTTGAACCGCTTCACACAATTCAGCAAAATCCCCATTTTCTGCTAAAAAGCCATATCCTGGATGAATTGCATCGCAGCCAGTCGATGTCGCTATCGATAATATGTTAGGTATATTCAAATATGAATCTTTTGATTGCTTAGGTCCTACACAGTAGGCTTCGTCAGCTAGTTGAGTATGTAATGCATCTTTATCGCCTTCTGAATATATCGCTACTGTTTGGATACCTAATTCGTGGCACGCACGAATAATTCGTACTGCAATCTCACCACGGTTTGCAATTAATATTTTTTTCATGTTATTTCACCTTGAATAAGGCTTGGCCAT
Source organism: Staphylococcus coagulans (assembly GCF_022557135.1). Lineage (NCBI taxonomy): Bacteria > Bacillati > Bacillota > Bacilli > Caryophanales > Staphylococcaceae > Staphylococcus > Staphylococcus coagulans. The sequence continues at coordinate 1,331,304 of NZ_CP092966.1, read as the reverse complement.
ACTCAACCATTTGTCCGTCTTCAACGAGAATTTCGACGATTTCTCCTGAGACTTCGGCTTGAATTTCATTAAACAATTTCATCGCTTCAAGAATGCAGACAGTCGTATCATTAGATACTTGATCTCCAACTTGAACATATGCGCTTTCTTCTGGTGAAGGTGATTTATAGAATGTACCAACCATTGGTGCGTTGATAGTTTGAAGTTGATCATCACTTGAAGTTGCTTGGTTCATATTTTGATCAGGTGTTGATGATACTTGTTCAGTAAATGTATTAGGAGCTCCAACAGGTTGCGTCGGTGCAATTTGTTGAGTGACAATTTCTTTTTCTTTTTTTAGATTAACGATAGTCCCTTTATCTTCTATATTAATTTCAGTTAAGTTAGAGTGATCTAGAATATCGATTAATTCTTTAATCTCTTTAAAATTCATTTTGGTTACTCCCTTATGATTGATTATTTCTACCTTACTATTTTACTTGAGTGAAAGGGGCAATTCAAGAAAAGTCGTAATTCATGTGTTGTCATATCGAAAAACATTAAATCAAAAAAAGACTTGCATCGGATGTATAAAACATGATGCAAGCCCTTTTTATTTAGGTATATGTTAGATATTGAACGATGAATACAATTACGCGCGTGAAACGTAACTTCCATCTGTTGTATTAATCACTAAGACGTCACCTTCGTTAACAAATAATGGTACGTTTAATGAATAACCTGTTTCAACAGTAGCTGATTTTGTTGCTCCTGTCGCAGTATCACCTTTGATACCTGGTTCTGTTTCAGTTACGCGTAGTTCAACAGTTTTTGGAAGTTCTACGCCAATTGTTTCGCCTTCATATGTTTGAATTTGAACATCCATATTAGCAACTAAAAACTTCAATTCATGTTCTAAATATTGTGTTGTAAGTTCTGTTTGTTCAAATGTTTCATTGTCCATAAATACATGGTTGTCTCCATCAGCATATAGATATTGCATACGACGGTTTTCAATCATAGCAGGTTCTACTTTTTCACCAGCACGGAATGTTTTTTCTTGAATTGCACCTGTTCTTAAATTACGTAATTTTGATCTCACAAAAGCAGACCCTTTACCAGGTTTAACATGTTGGAATTCTAAAACTTTCCAAATACCATTATCGACAGAAATGGTTAAACCTGTTTTAAAATCATTTACAGAAATCATTCAGTTTCCTCCTCAGATTCACTCTTCTTATAAAATAATAAGGTCTTTTCGACAATTAGTAAAGCATTGACCGCCATTTTCTGTAATTAAAATGTCATCTTCAATACGAACACCACCAAGACCATTTACATATATACCCGGTTCGATCGTAACACAGTGATTGATTTCAAGAACGGTATCAGATTTTTGAGAAAGCGCTGGTTGCTCATGTACATCTAATCCAATACCATGACCTAATGAATGACCAAAATTGTCGCCGTAGCCCGCATCAGTAATCACTTGACGTGCGATTGAGTCGATTTCTTTACCAGTCATACCTGCTTGAATCGCCTGGATTGCTGTTTCTTGACTTTTTAATACGATGTTATAAATTTTGATCATTTCGTCAGAAGGTTGCCCCACCGCAAATGTTCTCGTAATATCAGAACTGTAGCCTTGGTAGTAAGCTCCAAAATCTAAAGTAATCATATCCCCGGATTCGATTACTTTATCTGATGCGACGCCGTGTGGTAGTGCGCCTCTTTTACCAGAAGCAACGATTGTATCAAATGATGTATCATCTGCACCTAGATGTAACATTTTACTTTCCAAATGTGCTTTTAATTCTTTTTCTGTCATACCTGGTTTTGCCACAGTCAGAATATGTTCGTAAGCTTGGTCAACGATATCCGCTGCCTTTTGAATCAATTTAATTTCGTCCGCATCTTTTACGCGACGAATTTTTTCAATTTCATCTCCTATTGATATTAAATCGTGACGACCTTGATTTAATTTTAAAAAGGCATCATAAGAAACAAGGTGTCCTTCAAAGCCTATATTTTGAAGGTTTAATTCTTGAATTTGTGTGATTACACCAGAATAAAGATCGCTTTCTTGTTTAACAATTTCAAATAATGGTGCCTGTTCAGTTGCTTGATCGATATAGCGAAAATCCGTAATTAAACGGGCTTGATCCTGTGTAATTAATAAGCCGCCGCTTGTTCCAGTAAAGCCAGATAAATAACGTCTATTGAAATCTGTGAGAACAACTAGGCCATCTAAATGTTTTTCTTGTAATAGACTTCTTACTTTATTTATTCTATTTTTCATGATATTTTCCTCCTTGATATTTGTACTTAACTATATGATACCTTAAAATATAAACAAGTATAATGAAAAACTATTAATGTTTAGGAGTTTATTATGAAAAAAAGAATGTTTGCGAGTTTAGGGCTAACGTTGTTACTAGCGGGGTGTGGGAGTCAAAATTTATTGCCTATTGAAGAAAAAAGTACGGATTTGAGTGACAAAAATCATGATTTGAAATTAGAAAATCAAGAACTCAAAAATGAGAATCATAAAAAACAAAAGCAATTAGATGCGTTGAAAAAAGACTCAGAAAATACTGGACAAGCTAAAACAAACAAAAAAATTGCAGATTACTTACAAATATCTTCAAAATATTATAGCTCAGTAACAAAAACAATTAATGACTATCAAGCGATTGATAATCAAATTATGAAGAATAAAAAGGATCAAGATGTTATGGATCAACTTGATGGTGTTATTGAAGCGCATGATGATGCGATTAATCAATACAAAGAGAGCGTGAATGATTTATCGATTGTAAAAAAAGATGATAATGTAAAAAAACAACATAAACAAGTGTTGAAAGTACAAAAAGACATCAAAACAGCCTTAACTGAAATTAAAAAAGGTTATGCAAAAAAAGATTTGACTTCTATTCAAAGAGGACGTCAAAATTTGACAAACATTCAAGTAAAGAATGATAATTTGAAACAAAATTAAAGAGGTGTAAATAGAGATGAGTGCTTTGCAAAAAATCCTATTTGGTATCGTGATTATTATTGCGATAATCGGGTTAGTGTTGAATTTAGATCTTGTTTTATTTGGAATATTTAAATCAATTATCATGCTTATTGTGATGATTGCTGTGATTTATTTGATTTATTTCTTTTTCTTTTTAACGCCCGATCAAAGAAATTATAAATTGAGAGTGTGGAAAAATCGTTATCGACGCCGCAGATAATCCTTTAAGCGAGAAATATTAACTAAGAACAATAAAAAGCATGGCACAGTAATTCGTGTCATGCTTTTTATTCATTGATTTTATTTTCTGTATAAAAATGCTTCCGAGCGATATTTTTCTTCCAACGCTTTTACTTCTTCTTGTTGAGCCTCGGTCAATTCAAGCGGTTGATATTCCAAATCTAAAGCTTTTTTAAAGCCTTCTTTAAAGGCTACTTCCATTTCGGTTAATGATACATGACTATCAGACAAATCATTAATTGCAACCGCTTTTTCTACAAAAGCTTCCTTCATTTTGGCTTTTAATCGATCATTTTTAAAAATAAACATATCAAATAGATCATCGATATCGACATCTTGTAGTATTGAACCGTGTTGTAAGATAACACCTTTTTGACGTGTTTGCGCACTTCCGGCGATTTTTTTACCTTCGACAACAAGTTCATACCAGCTTGGCGCATCGAAACATACCGAACTTCGTGGTTGTTTAAGTTTCTCACGTTCCTCTTTAGAGCGAGGTACTGCAAAATATGCATCAAAACCGAGTGACTTGAAGCCTTCCAATAAACCTTCAGAAATGACGCGGTACGCTTCAGTTACTGTTTTAGGCATATCTGGATGAGACTCAGGAACGATCACACTATATGTTAACTCTTTATCATGTAAGACACCTCTACCTCCAGTTTGTCGTCTTACAAGTCCGTAACCTTTTTCTTTTACTTTGTCGATATCGATTTCTTTTGATAAACGTTGGAAATAACCAATCGACAATGTCGGTGGATTCCACGTGTAAAATCTGATGACGGGGTCGATTTCCCCTCTTGAGACAAAGTTTAATAATGCTTCATCTAATGCCATATTATAATATGGGTCATGGCTCCCTGTATTAATAAAATGCCAAGTTTCTGTCATTTGACTTAAAGCCTCCTATGAACGACTTTGGCATATGTAGTGATTATATAAAAATACTAACATATGTCACAATATAAAAATTTTGATAAATCAGTCTATCAGTCTTATAATAATAATATCGGTATTTTAGGGAGGATGCAAGATGAGTAACATAACATGGATTGTTTTGATTGTGTTGGCTGCCGTCATTATTTGGATGGTAATTAATTATTTGATTAATAAAAAATCTGTTACAGAATTGGATCAAGAAGCTTTTCAGCAAGGCATTCGAAAAGCACAAGTCATTGACCTTCGTGAAAAAGCAGATTATGACTATGGTCATATTAATGGTGCAAGAAACATACCTATGACCATGTTCCGTCAACGCTATCAAGGTTTGCGAAAAGACCAACCGATTTATTTGGTTGATGCCAATGGTATCGCAAGTTATCGTGCGGCAAGAACGTTAAAGAAAAAAGGATATAAAGACTTATACATGCTAAAAGGCGGTTACAAAAAGTGGACTGGCAAAATTAAGTCTAAAAAGTAATTTTTAAAGCTAGAATGCTCCAACTTGACGATGGGGGCTCTAGCTTTATTTTAATGCTCAGATAGGTTGGGCTCATCCTCCCTATGAGCTTGTGTTATATGTCATCGTGTTTAAATGTTACTGTTACTTTAATTGCACGCTTTAACTCAGTTCGATTGCGAATCAAACTGTGTATGCTTCGTATCCTATTGCAGTTAATCAAATCATTATATTCAATCAAAAGAACCCTAGCGTGTGCTGCTTTGCACGTACTAGGGTTATCTTTTTATTTTTCTTCTTTTAAATTCTCAAATTTTAATATAGGTTTACGTGCTGCTGTTGTTTCATCTAACCGGTCGATTATCGTTGTATGTGGCGCTTCTAAAACCTTATCAGGATCTTCTTCTGCTTCTTTAGCAATTTGAATTAAAGCGTCACAGAAATAATCTAACGTTTCTTTAGATTCTGTTTCAGTTGGTTCTATCATCATACCTTCATCAACAATGAGAGGGAAATAAACAGTAGGTGGATGAACACCAAAATCTAAAAGCCGTTTAGCCATATCTAATGTACGCACACCCAATTTTTTCTGTTTTGTACCGCTCAGTACAAATTCATGCTTACAATATTGGTCAAATGGAATGACAAAAGTATCTTTAAGTCTCGCTTTCATATAATTTGCATTAAGCACAGCTGCTTCTGACACTTCTCTCAAACCTTGGTAGCCCATTGAGCGAATATATGTGTAGGCACGTAAATAGATACCAAAATTACCATAAAACGGTTTAACGCGACCAATCGAATGTTTAATTTCATTATCGTATTCAAAACGATCTCCATTTTTAACAACAAGTGGTTTTGGTAAATATTCTCGAAGGGCCTTTTTAACACCAATTGGACCTGAACCTGGTCCACCGCCGCCATGCGGGCCAGTAAATGTTTTGTGTAAATTAAGATGTACAGCATCAAAGCCCATATCACCAGGTCTAACTTTATCCATTATGGCATTTAAATTAGCGCCATCGTAATAAAGCAATCCGCCTGCTTCGTGTACGATGTCTCGAATCTCCATAATATTAGTTTCAAATATTCCTAACGTATTAGGGTTTGTTAACATAATAGCTGCAGTTTTATCGCTGACTAATTCTTTAAGGTGATCTATATCGACTTCACCTTTTTCGTTAGATTTCACAGTGACTGCTTTAAAGCCAGCAAATACGGCTGATGCTGGATTTGTACCATGAGCGGAGTCAGGAACGATGACTTCATCACGCTGTGTGTCACCATTTTGTAAATGGTAGGCTTTGAAAATCATTAAAGCAGTCCACTCACCATGGGCACCTGCAGCGGGTTGTAAAGAAATTTCATCCATGCCGGTAATTTCTTTAAGCTCTTCTTGCAAATTGTAAATAATTTCTAATGAACCTTGAACTTGATTCACATTTTGAAGCGGGTGTGATTCAGCAAAGCCAGGTATGCGTGCGGCTTTTTCATTTACTTTAGGGTTGTATTTCATTGTACAAGAACCTAGTGGATAAAAGCCTGTATCTACACCGAAATTTTTATGAGATAGTTCTGTATAATGGCGAACAAGATCTAATTCTGATACTTCTGGAAATTCCGCCTTATTTTTACGAATGAATTTTGAATCTAGTAACTTTTCCGCGACATTCTCGTTTATCTCTTTTTTAGGTAATGCATAGGCAAAACGCCCTTCTTTTGAACGTTCAAATATTAATGGACTAGATTTACTTACCATTTAAATCACCCGCTTTCTTAACAAATGTATCAATTTCAGCTTTTGTTCTTAGTTCAGTTACAGCGACAAGCATATGATTTTTGTATTGGGGATCAACGACACTTAAGTCGAAGCCACCAATAATACCTTCTTCAAGTAATGATGCGTTTACTTCTTCGATAGGTTTGTTGAATTCAACGACAAATTCATTAAAAGAAGTGTCTTCATTGACTTTAAAACCATTGCTTTTAAACTGAGCTTTAGCATAATTTGCATTTTCAATATTTTGTTCAGCTATGTCATAAATGCCTTGTTTACCTAAAGCGGACATCGCTATTGAGGATGCGAGAGCATTTAAAGCTTGATTTGAACAAATGTTAGATGTAGCTGTTTCACGTCGAATATGTTGCTCGCGCGCCTGTAATGTTAAAACAAAACCGCGGTTACCTTCATCATCTTGTGTTTGACCTACTAAACGTCCAGGTATCTTTCTCATTAATTGCTTCGTTGTCGCAAAATATCCACAGTGAGGTCCGCCGAATTGAGAAGGGATTCCAAACACTTGTGTATCACCAACAACGATATCTGCACCAAATTCTCCTGGTGGCGTTAATAAACCTAATGAAAGTGGATTAGCATAGACAATAAATAAAGCTTTTTTGTCTTTAATAAGCGCTTGAATGGCTTCTAAATCTTCTATTGAACCATAGAAATTAGGATATTGAACAGCAACAGCTGCTGTGTCATCGTCGATTGCTGCTTCAAGTTTTTCTAAATCAGTGATTGTACCTTCTAAATCGACTTCCACAACTTCATATTGCTCACGAATTGCAGAATATGTGTGTAACACTTGTAATGCTTGATAGTGTAAGCCTTTTGAAACCACAATTTTACTTTTTTTAGTTTTTCCCCAAGCTAACAAACACGCTTCAGCAAAGCTTGTCATGCCGTCGTACATCGATGAGTTCGCTACGTCCATACCTGTTAACTCACAAATCATCGTTTGAAACTCAAATATAGCTTGTAGTTCACCTTGTGAAATTTCAGGTTGATAAGGTGTATAAGCAGTGTAGAATTCTGATCTAGAAATCATGGCATCTACCACTGCAGGTGCATAATGGTCATAAACACCCGCGCCAAGGAAACTTGTATGTGTTTCTTTAGTTGTATTCTTATTTGCAATTCGATTTAATCGCTTTAGCAATTGGGTCTCTGGTTCAGCCTCTTCGAGATTTAAATCTCGGTTTAGAAGTATATTTTCAGGAACGTCACTATATAAATCTTGAATTGAGTTTACCCCAATCATTTCTAACATGTCCTTCTCATCTTGTTCAGTTAATGGAATATAACGATGACTCACACGATTCACTCCCTATTTTTCAATTTGATTTTTTTTAACAATTTGCGCTTTTACTTGTTTTTTTCTAACTTGTATAATAATTTCTTTTCCCATTTCAAATTCATCACGTTGAATAATTCCCATGCCAATTGAATGTCCTGTAGAAGGGGACTGAGTTCCAGACGTGACTTCACCTATTTCTTTGCCTTCTAAATTGTAAATGGTATAACCTGTTCGAGGTATCCCTTTTTCAATCATTCGTAAGCCAATTGTACGTCTTGGCGCACCATTTTCTTTTTGTTCTTTGAGTACTGATTTTCCAATAAAATCGGCTTCAATGAGAGGTTTAGCGGCAAATGCAATTCCTCCTTCGTAAGGTGTAATCGTTTCACTTAAGTCTTGCCCATGCAGAGGTAAGCCAGCTTCTAAACGTAAAGTATCACGTGCACCTAAACCACAAGGTACCACATCAAGAGAAAGGAGCTTTTCCCAAATGGTAACAACGTCTGTACTATCGCAATATATTTCGAAACCATCTTCTCCTGTGTAGCCTGATTGAGATAAAATGACTTTTTTATCAAATAATTCTACCTCTTTTTTAAATTCAAACATTTTCATGTCGCTGATATCATCTTGAACCTGTGCTTGGATTAATTGACGTGCGTTTGGACCTTGTACAGCGAGTTGTCCGTAGCTTGATGATACATTTTCAATCTTTGCATCAAAATCTTGACTATGGTCAACAATCCATTGATAGTCTTTTTCTACATTTGCAGCATTAACAATAAGTAAATAACGTTGCGTATTCAATTGATAAATAACTAAATCATCAATTACACCACCGTGTTCATTGCACAATGCTGTATATTGCGCTTTTGAAAGTGTCAGTTGTTCTGTGTCGTTTGAAAGTACATACTGTACTAACTTTGCAGCATCAGGACCCTCGATGATAATTTCCCCCATATGACTCACATCGAATAACCCTACATTAGAACGAACAGCGTTATGCTCTTCTTTAATACTTGAAAATTGAACAGGCATTGCCCAACCACCGAATTCAACTATTTTTGCACCAGCATCAACATAGTGTTGATATAACGGGGTTTGTTTTAAACCTTCAGACATGAAAATACCCTCCTAATTGTTTAATAAAAAAACAGAAGAGTAGTTGAACTACTCCCCTGTTGAAATCCCTTCAGGAATGCGTCACAATATTATCCTTTTGCCTGAGAGATTCGTAATCCAAGTTACTTGCTCCTTCGGCGATGGCCCATGCCATGCTCTCTAATATTGATCGTTCGCAAATATTATGTTTTTAATTTCATTAAGTGTTTCTCGCAATGATATTTTGGATGAAATCTTAATGAATGCGATTTCATTATATCTTGAATTACGACTATAATACAAGCTTTTTAAGGTTTCATGACTTTTTTTGTTTGCATTAGGTCGATGCGCATCATTTTTGATGCGTTCATATAATATTTCAAAGGGGGCGTCTATCCAAACAACAGTTATTTGCTGTTTTTTTAGAAAATTGAATGTTTGATCATCTGATAGAATACCGCCACCTGTGGCTATAATATCATATTTTTCTAGTGCCTGTTTTAAATATTGATATTCATATTTTCTAAATGCTTTTTCACCTTCTAACTCAAAAATTTCTGGAATTGATTGATTCAATTGCGCTTCAATCAAGCTGTCTAAATCAGTAAATGAGCAATTGAGTTCATGTGATAAAATTTTGCCAATTGTGGATTTACCTGCGCCCATGAATCCTATTAGTACGATAGGCATTTTACTAGTTGTCTTCAATCGTTACTCACCTTTTTCTATTGTTTGCCTAATGTGATGTTCATAATCATCAGAAATAGCATCTATTGCTTGTAATTTTAGACTATAAATCATTAAATAAAAAGCATTAAATGAAAAATAAGCAGTAAATATAACGAGTAATAAAGGTAGTGTGAACCCTTTTTTAGAACAGAATTTCTTTTTCGTGAAAACCATTCCTTTCACGGTACTTTATATGCATTAAAATATATTTGTTACTAACTTTTGTGAAAACTACGTTCATAACCTCATTACATAGCGTAATATTTCCTCTATGATTTACAGTTTTAATAATCTTTTGATTTTGAAGATAATAAGTAATTTTAGATTGTTTGTTTTGAATTTCAATCCCCTTTTTTAGTATCAATACATCTTTAATATCAGTGCGGTTCAAATGGTCAGAGATATCTTTAATCATCATTTCTAAATCATAAGTTCTATCATCAAAGAGTGTGTGTTTAAGTTGGCTGAATGTCATGATAAAAAATGGCATGAGCATCATGATTAAGCATTGCGCTAGTAATGCAATCAAACTTTCAATGAGTGTGAATCCCCTTTTTGATATAACAATATTTTTGATGTGACTGTAAATTTTGTATACAAATCCTTTGTTTCTGAGGAATGACTTCATAATTTGCTATTCTTAACCTTTCATGTGGAATATTTTTTCTAACAATTTGGTATAGTGCTCGCTTTAGCTCCAATTGTTCGACTTGATTCCGGTAAGTGGCTAACATTTGTTGATTTAACGGAAGTATTTGATTCGTTAAAACAACTAAGATAGAAATCGCAAAAAGCGCTTCTATTAATAAGTAACCTTTTTTTATTTTAAATATTTGATACGGTACCTCCCTTGTTCAATATGAAAAATCAGAGCAATCGTTTGTCCTTGATATTCAAAATATAGCGTTCCAAACTTTGAAATTTGTCCTTTTTTATCAAATTTAAGATATGGTAGATTAGAACTCGTTTTTAAGTTAAGAGGATTTAATTTAAGCAAGCGTGTTGTTTGAGGATATGAAGTAACTATTTTAATGTCATTGTATTGTTTACGAAAAAGCATCAATATGGACTGATGATGTTTTATCGCCTGTGATTGATAGAAATCAATCTCGCTTGTAAGCTTTTTAATTTCATATTCACATTGTAGATGAGAGAAATCAAATTTTGGATGTGTAATCACAATGGATAGAAAAACTATGATAATTGATAACACAACTAGCATTTCTACAAGTGTATAGCCATCACGACGCAATCGCTTCGCCTGCATTTATAGAAATTGTTTCTCTGGATTTACATTGCTTTTGACTTTCTTTAATATAGCCTTCTCTAACTAAATCATCGATCGTTGCAGGTTTGTGATTGAACTTTAAAGCATAAGCTTCGATTTGACTATCTATCATTTTCAATTGTGCGCTACAGCCTGTTTTCTGAATGTGCTCAGATTGTTTAGCAATGTTAGGAATGATTAAAATTAGTAATACACTAATGATTAATAACACGAGTAACATTTCTATGAGTGTAAAGCCTTTTTTAACTAATAATTTTGTCATTATATTTTTAATCATATCAATATCTCCTATTCTTTTATCGTTTGCATCATTTCAAAAATGGGAAGCATCATGACTAAATAAACACATAATACGAGTAAGCCAATTAAGGTGAACATAATGGGCTGAATCCATTTAATGTGTTGGTGTAAAAAATATTCAATATGGTCAAGTAAAAATATGCTATACATTTGGAGTTCTACATCCAATTTATCTCGCATTTCACCATGTTGAATATAATGAATAAACTGATTTTCAAAACAATTGAGCTGGGTAAATATAGTTGAAAAGGAAACGCCATTTTGAAGTTGATATTGCAAAGTACGACCAATATATGTGAGAAATAAACTTTCTTGTTGATGGATATAAATTTGGACAATGTCATTCAATGTGATGCCATTTTTAAAAAATAAAACGAAATGATTTGTAATGTGATAGGTGTTGTAAAGTTTGTAGTATTTTCTGAGGAATGGGAAGCGGTTAATCCATTGAATTTGCTGACGAACAGTAAGTTGCTTAAAAAAGTGGCGAACTAAAAAGAAAATAGCGGTCAAACAAAGAAGTAGAGTTAATGAAGTGAGTGGGAAGTTTTGGATGAAAGCTTTTATGATTTTTTGTAATAATGAGGCTTCTAACTGCATATTGTCATACATTTGATTAAATTGAGGCATAACGGTGTGGTTCAAAGTCGTGATTAGCGCGAAAAAAATAAAAATAAGTACAATAGGATATTGTATTGTTTTAACAAATTGTTTTTTAAGCTTTCTGTTTTTACTATAAAATTGGTGGCATAATTGCAGTGTTTCTGGGAGAGAACCGTATTTTTCAGCGAAATATAATTGGAGTAATACGGTTTGCGGATAACCTAAAATACGGAAAACTTCATAGCATGAAGCACCTTGATTCAAGGCGTTGATCAATATTGAATGGAATCGTTTGTTTTTGATTTGGAGTTGATCATATATAAACTTCATCGCTTCAGCGAAAGTAAATCCATGCACTAATAGTTGTGATAGGCGTTCCATTATTAATAGATGATTTGAGTTTATATGACGTAATGTTCGCCTATGTTGAATATTTTCGTAATATTTTTTCATCGATCACGCCTTCTTGGTTTAAAGAATGTAACTTATCTACTAAGCTTTCAAATGCTGCAGGTAATTTAAAATTGTTTTTCAAGAAAAATTGAATTTCAGATTGATTCATTGTTTCATAAACAAGTTGTCGGTTATCTTTTTTAGTTGTAATTAAACGTTGGTTAATAATCATATTAATAGATTGTGACAAGTCTTGCTGTGACAGTCCCATTTCTATTAGTCTTAATAATACACCTGAGCAATCATTTGCATGAATTGTGGATAAAACTAAATGACCACTTAAACTCGCTTGAATGACGTCTCTGGCAATATATTTATCTCTTATTTCGCCAATTAGAATGACATCTGGATCGCATCTTAAAATGGCTTTCAAGGAAGAACTATAAGTGATATCTGCTTTTTCATTAACAGAAATTTGTGTAATCCCGTTTACGAGCTGTTCGACCGGGTCCTCAATGGTGATAATATTAAGATTTAATTTTTGCTTTGCATAAACGACCATTTGATACATCAGCGTACTTTTACCTGCACCGGTTGGACCACTAAATAATATGAGGCCCTGCTTTTTTTCCATTGTTGTTTTAATATCTATCACTGAGTCTATATTTGAAGTTTGGAAATATTGGGGTGTTAAGCGTATGACACAACTTTCAGTACCTAAATTAAGTGGTAATGTAGATACGCGGAGATAATATAAATTTTTATACTCATAAATATACCTACCGCTTTGTGCTTTGTGGCGTGTTGTAATATCAAGTCCAGCTTGAAACTTTAAAAGCGTGAGCAATTTTTGATAGGTTTCTTTATTCAATGTGTCATACATGATTAATTGGTCTTTAACTCTTAATTTCACCTCAACTTGTGATTGTGAAGGTATGAAATGAATATCACTTGCTTCACTTTGAATCGCATATTGAATGACATGGTCAAATAATAATTGCATAAAAATCACCTCTTACATCTATACACGTAAGAGGTGTTTAAATTACTTTAAAATTTTTAGCCATGAAGATAAGGATTCATATATTCATTTTCAACAGTCGTGAATGGACCATGCCCCGGATATAATGGCAACGTTTCATCTAAATTAAAAATCTTATCTTGAATTGAATCAACGAGTGTTTCATAGTCACCGCGGTATAAATCTGTTCTACCAATGCCATTATTAAATAAAGTATCTCCAACAACTGCAAATTCATCAAAAACATACGTCAAACTTCCTGGTGAATGTCCAGGTGTATGCAATGCATCAAATTGAAATTGTCCAATTTGATGATGACCCTCTTCAATTGCAGTAGGATTTGCATGGCTTGTGATGATTGGTAATCCATATGCTTGGAATTGAACAGAGCCATTTTTTTCTGGTTCAGAAAGAAAATCAAATTCTTCAGGATGCATATATACTGGCACGTCATATTGTTTTAAAACATCATCTAGTGCTGCAATATGATCAAAATGTGCATGAGTAAGCAAAATTGCTTTCAATTGCTTTTGAGATTGCTGAATACGATTTAATATTTTTTTGGATTCTGAAGATGGGTCGATTAAAATCAATTCGGTATCATTTTCAATAAAATACGTATTTGTACTGACTATCCCTAAAGTCAGGTTGGAAATTTTCATGTTTATCCCTCTCATTTACTGTAAATGTTTTCTCACTGATTCTAATTTATCATTCATCTTTCTATTTTTATCACGACGGTCATCGATTCTAATATTAGTGCAAACACGATCTAAACCTTTATCAAATGGTAGTTCATGAATGGCTTGAACAACTTCAAATAAATCAGATAGCTCGCCTTCAATCAATGTGTTCATGGGTGTTAATTGATAGTCGATCTTACCTTCTTGTTTGAATGCCTCTAATTTTGTTTGGATTTCAGCGATATATTTACTTACACTTGGTCCTTCAGTTCCAACAGGGATTACTACGACATCTACTATAGCCATTTAAACGCGCTCCTTTTCTATAATATAAGTTTTTATTAAACCAGCTGCACCGACAATACCAGCATCATTGCCGAGTTCTGCACGTACAATTTCTGTACCCTCTTGTGAAGGTGTAAATGCAAGATGATGATATTCTGTTTTAATATTTTCAATTAAAATATCTCCTGCATCCGACATACCACCGCCAAGAATAATATATTTCGGATTTGTCGTAACACTGATAATACTTGCTAAATAAGCAATGTATTGTGCAACACGTTCGGTAATAAATATACAAAATTGATCACCTGCTTTAGCAGCATCAAAAACTGCTTTAGCGGTGACTTTATTATCTTTAATCAATTGTAGAATTGATGATTTAAATGTCAATTTAGGATAATAGAAATTGACTAAATTAACGACGCCCGTAGCTGAAGCAACGGTTTCGATACAACCCGATTTACCACAGTTGCACTGGAAACGTTGGTCATGATCCACTCTGATATGTCCAAGTTCGGCACCTGAGCCATTATGGCCATGTACAATCTCGCCGTTTGAAATAATACCGCCGCCGAGTCCAGTACCTAATGTTATCGCAACAACATCGTCAGCATCTTTGCCCGCACCACTATGTTTTTCTCCTAATGCTGCAACATTGGCATCATTGTCGACATAGACCGGGAATGAAACCCACTCTTGCATGATCTCTGAAACATTGACACGGTCAGGCCAGTTAAGGTTGACTGCACCATTCACAATCCCAGATTTAAACATAACTGGACCGGGAACGCCTATTCCTAATCCAAGAACGTCATTCATTTCAAAGTTATATTTATCCATTTGGTTTACAAAAGCATCATATATTTGTCGTAATAAAACACGACCAGTAGGATCAGACGTATCGGTTTCAATCGACCATTTCGAAAGTTGTTCTAGATTATCATTAAAAATCCCAAGTTTACAAGTCGTACCGCCAATATCTGCTGCTAAAATCAAATGTTTACTCATCTCTGTTCATCCTTCTTTGGTTAATTAATAATTTAGATTGGAGAAATTCTTCTCTAGTTATTAATTTGTGTCGATATAACGTCTGAATTTCTTGTTCAATCATTTCTAGCATATCATCTTTATTATCAAAATAAATGATAAAACCATATTTTTTAAGTAATTGAAGTACATCATAAAATGTATTAAGTTGTGTCTGCATGTTAATCATCCAGTTCTTTTTTTAAATTGATATAATCCTTATTTTTAGGATCATTTTTTAGTACTTGTGATAAATATTTTTTTGCCTTTTTATTATCACCTAATGACCGGTTTGCTATGGCTAATTCATAATTGAGTGGTGTTGAATTTGGAAAGAGCTTGACACCGTGTTCCCATTCAGCCATAGCCTCGGCTTTTGAATATTGTGTTGCAATAATTAGGCCGGATAAATAATATGTCATGTCGTCTGCATAGCCATTATGGTAAGTCTGCTTAACCATATCTTTAGCTTCACTAAAATGATTGCTATACATCTCATCTTGAATGATTTGATTATAAATATTGATATCCGGTGTTGTATATATTTTCACGAGCATACCAATGGTAATCACAATTGTGAATGCGACTAAAATGTAAAAGTATTTTCGCATTGCTACAAATAAATAACCTAAATAAGTAATAAGTCCCCCACCTATTAATCCGCCTAAATGAGCGACCACGTTAACATTTTGAATGAGCAATGTAATTCCCGTCATAATGAGTACAGCAAGAATCATTTGTAACATCATTTTTCGTTCAAAACGTTTGCTGATAATCATCAATGCAAGTAATGCGCCAATTAATCCAAAAATAGCCCCACTCGCTCCTAATGAAAATCCCTTTGTAATAAACGATAACGATAATAAGTTGCCAAAAATTCCTGAGAAAAAGTAGATACCAAGCATTTTAAGTGATCCGACAAAGGATTCTACTAATTTCCCAAATATATAGAGTGACAACATATTAAAGAGTAAATGTTGAAAATCAATATGTAAAAATATCGAAGACAACAGTCGGTACCATTCTCCATGGACAACATTAAAATGGCTTAATGCGCCTAAGTTAATAATTTCATAATCTGTATGATGAGGTGTAAAAAAAGTTACGATAAGCCAAATAAGTACATTTATAAAAATCAAAACGTAAGTTACCGGAGTAAAACGATACATTGCACGTTCGATAATATTTGGATTCAATACACGCTTTTTGTACTCTTTTTCTGTTTTATTATCTTTATGTTTCAAATTTCTTTTGATTAGAAAGTGGTCACTCATTTGATCAAATGCTTTGATTGAATCAATACAATGAAAGCGAACCCGAACAGGTTGATGTACATTGAATTGAGTGGGATTAAACGATTTCTCCGTCATTACATATACATCATAACGATTGGCATTATAACCTATGAAGTTTGTGATATCATCATGATGTGAAATGAGGCGCTCTTTATCAAATTCTAATTCTTGGGTTGTAAAATGACCTTGTTTAAATATAATAATATGATTTTGTTTTTTATTGCCAAGCCAAATCTCGCCTTTATCTTGATCAAAGTGTATACATTCGTAGTTTAAGTATTTTATCCATAAAAAGCTTGCTTTCCATAAGTGCTTTTCTTCAAACATATAAATCCTCCAGTTATTTATGTTTCTGCGATGATTAATTCAGATACCGGGTAATCATGAGGCTCAACGGTCATCAAGTCTGTCATTTGTATATCATAAACGAGACTTAGATTCACTGGCTGATATTCTGACAAAAATCGATCAAAATAACCCCCGCCATAGCCAATACGATAACCATTTTGATTAAAAACAACTCCTGGTACAATTACCAAATCTAATGAATGATTGATAGGTGTTTGATGTTTAACATATCGGATCCCTCTCTCATCCATATCAACTTGATTTAAGTCAAACAGCTGTTGAAATACCATCTTTTTTTGTTGATAGTCAGTAGAAGGTACAAAAACTAATTTATCGTTTTGTAATGCATGTAAAATAATCGGGTCTGTATTGATTTCATGAGGCATGGACATTACAATACCGATACGATTGGCATGTTGATACTTTGGATGTGCAATTAATTGTTGAAATAGCCATTCGTCAGCTACCCATTTTTGCTGGGGTGAGAGTGATTTCATCTTATTTAAAGTTTCTAACCTCAATGATTTTTTGTTCAATTAACATCACTCCCCTTTTGTCACTATTATATCGTGCTTGTTAACTGGTGTCATGGAAATATCATTATATGACAATTGAATAAAGTATATAACAATTGATTTAATGTCGTAAAATAAGTGCTTTAGCTACATTTATAGTGGTACGTTCCAACATCCGATTATAGAATAATGAGCCAGAAACAGTTTCCTAAAGAAAGTAATAAAAAAAGGGGCTAAAAATACCTATGACTAATAGATATTTTTGCCCCCTTGGATAAACAAACGTCTAAAACTTGTAATAAAATCTTGTCTAGAAGTTTGAAATCTCCGTGATTTAAACTGATTTAATCATTAAAATGAGTTGAATTATTTATGTTCCAAACTCACTTACATGAAATGATTACTTAGTTTCACGATGTAAAGTTTTTTTATTATCTCGTGCACAGAACTTATTCATTTCAATTCGTTCAGGATTATTTCTTTTGTTTTTAGTAGAGATGTAATTGCGATCTCCACATTCTGTACAAGCTAATGTCACATTAACGCGCATAGCGGTATCCCTCCTATTCTTTCTTCAAAATACGACTTCATTATCATATCATTTAAAGCAGAAATTGGAAAGTGTTATTTCTCATAAGTCTCATATCGATTTCCTGTAATAAAATAATAAATATGTTCAGCAATTTTGACGACATGATCACCGATTCTTTCTAAATATCTTGCGACTAAATGTGCTTGTCCAGCAACGAAAGGATCGTTATCAATCAAGTATGTTGTATTAATAATTTGCTTATATAAATCATCAATATCAATATCACGTTCAATGATTTCTTTAACTAATTCTAAGTCATTATGACGTGTGGCCTCTTTTAAGTCTTTGAGCATCAACATAGAAAGATGTCCCATAGCTTCGAGCCGCATCATAATATAATGATCTGTAAATTGTGCCCGTGTGCGTATTTTAGCTATATTTGCAGCATTATCGCCCATTCTTTCAAATTCAGAAGCGATTTTAAGTGTTGAAATCATAAATCGTAAATCTTTAGCAATAGGCTGTTGCCGTGTAATTAGCATGACAACTTTCTCATTA
Source organism: Staphylococcus coagulans (assembly GCF_022557135.1). Taxonomy (NCBI): domain Bacteria; kingdom Bacillati; phylum Bacillota; class Bacilli; order Caryophanales; family Staphylococcaceae; genus Staphylococcus; species Staphylococcus coagulans. Next base: position 1,312,910 of record NZ_CP092966.1, on the reverse strand, counting down.
ATATCAGACTCCAATTTATTAATGTCTTCATCTCTTCTGATAACCTGTCTTGCATGGGTAACGTCTTTATCTGATAAAACTTTTATCGATTGTTGTATCATATCATAAACGTTTAAACCTAATCGACGAACATCTTTAAATAGGTCACTTAACTGGTCTTCATATCTTTTCCTAATGACAGTCATGATTATCCAAAACGTCCAGAAATGTAGTCTTCTGTTTGTTTATCAGAAGGATTTGAGAAGATTTTATCTGTATCGTCGTATTCATTCACATGACCATTTAAGAAAAATGCCGTTTTATCAGAAACACGCGCTGCTTGTTGCATATTATGTGTAACAATAATAATTGAATAATCTTTTTTCAAATCTTGTACGAGTTCTTCCACTCTTAAAGTAGAAATCGGATCAAGTGCAGAAGTTGGCTCATCCATTAAAATAACATCTGGTTCAATAGCAAGGCATCTAGCAATACAGACACGCTGTTGTTGTCCACCAGAAAGACCGTATGCATTTTGGTTAAGGCGGTCTTTTAATTCATCCCAAATTGCTGCACCACGTAACGATTTTTCAACAATTTCATCTAGTATTTTTTTATCTTTTATCCCATGAATTCTTGGGCCGTAAGTGATGTTATCATAAATTGATTTCGGGAACGGATTTGGCTGTTGAAATACCATTCCTACATTTGTACGCAATTTTTCAACAGGATAACGCTTGTCAAAAATGTTTTGATCTCGATAAAATACTTTTCCTGATGTTTTCACAGAGGGTACCAACTCCACCATTCTATTTAATGCTTTTACATAGGTTGATTTTCCTGATCCAGAAGGCCCGATAATGGCAGTAACATTTTTCTCTAAAATATCTAAGTTGATATTTTTTAATGAATGCTGCTCACCATACCATAAATCTAAATTCTGAGTAGAATAAACAATTTGACGATCTGCGTCTTTCAGTACATTGTCCTCTTGTTGTTGTGTTGTAGCAATAAATCTTTTATTTTCATTTTTAACTTTGCTATTACTGTTTACTTTGTTTGTTTCTGACTCTAGTGTATTAAGTTCAGTCATAGTAAAACCTCATTTCAAAACGATTTTAAAATTTTTCTTGTTAATATTTTTTAGAATACTTGTTTCTGATAATGACAGCGATTGTGTTTAATATTAATAAAATGGCTAATAGGACAATTATGGCTGCAGATGAAAGTGATTGAAAATCAAGCCCTGGTTTTCTTGCCCAATCATAAATTTGTAAAGGTAATGTTTGGAAAGAATCTAAAATGCTATTTGGTGTTCTTAACAAAATAGTCGGAATCCCAATTGCGACTAAAGGTGCTGTTTCTCCGATAGCTCTCGAAATTGCTAAAATAACCCCTGTCACAATACCAGGAATCGCTGCTGGCAAAACAACATTTTTAATCGTTTGCCATTTATTTGCTCCTAAACCATAAGAAGCTTCTTTAACTGAATTAGGAACGGCTTTCAAGGCTTCTTGGCTTGCTACGATAATAACGGGCAAGATGAGCAATGCTAATGTTAGTGCAGCAGCAATTACAGAATTACCGAGTTTCAACAAAGCCACAAATATTGTTGCCCCCAATAAACCATATACAATGGAAGGCACAGAAGCTAAGTTAGAAATGTTAACACGGATAAATTTAGTAAAAGCATTGTCTTTAGCATATTCTTCTAAATAAATGGCACTTCCAACACCAAGTACTAAAGCGATAGGAATAAGTGTCATCATGAGCCATAATGTCCCAATGACAGCACCTTTAACCCCCGCTGTATGCGCAGATGATGAAGAGAAATTTGTGAAAAAGTCACCAGTCATGACTGGAAGGCCTTTTCTTAAAATATCGATAATTAAGATAGCTAAAACAATTAAACCGATAAGTGTACATATCAAGAATATCGTTTTAAACACCTTATTCTTTGTCATACGGCCAGAGAGTTTTTTCTCAACCTCAGCTTGATTGATTAAATTCATTTTAATACTCCTCTCTGAAACGTTTTGTAATCATTTGCGAAATAAAATTCATTATTAATGTAAAAATAAATAATGTGAACCCAACTGCATAAATACTGTAGTATAAATCAGAGCCATTTGTTGCATCACCTTGTGAGACTTGGACAATATAAGCCGTCATCGTTTGGATAGAATGTGTTAAAGATAAATCAAACGACGGGCTTGACCCTGCTGCAAGGGATACGATCATTGTTTCACCAATTGCACGAGAAATAGCTAATACAATTGAAGCCATAATTCCTGATGTTGCTGCGGGTAAAATCACTTTGAGTATCATCTCTAATTTTGTTGAACCTAAACCAAGTGCACCTTCTCTTATTTTGTCAGGCACTGATGACATCGCATCTTCACTCATACTTGCAATCATCGGAATAATCATTACACCGACAACGAGACCTGGACTAATTGCATTAAAACTACTAATGCTAGGAAAAATTGCTCTAATCACAGGCGTTACGAATGTCAATGCGAAGAAACCATAGACAATTGTCGGTATACCGGCAAGAACTTCTAATATAGGTTTAATGATTTTACGTGCTCGTTTTGATGCATACTCGCTTAAATAAATAGCTGCACCTATTCCAACTGGAACAGCGAAAATTGTTGCGATTAATGTTATTTTCAGTGTTCCGAGAATAAGTGCCCAAATACCATATTTTGGTGTCGAACTAAATGGATTCCAATCGGTTTCTAAAAAGAATTTAGAGATGGGGACCCGTGTAAAAAAAGTAATCGTTTCAGTCAATAATGTAATGACAATCCCTATTGTTGTTAAAATAGAAATTGCTGCAATCGTAGCCAATATGATTGGCACAATTTTATCACTCAGTGATGAACCAGAATGACTCTTCTTTTGGATCATCTCTCTAATATTGTTTTGCGATTTCATATTACGCGCTCCTTTTCTAAAAAGGGCTGAGACATAATCATTTGATTATGAAACTCAACCCTTTGATACTGTCAATCATGATTACAACTTCAAGGTGGATTTTTGTAATCACTTCCGTAAATGAATATGCATGATTGTCAGAATATAAAACTTATCATATTATGACTGCTTCGATTATTTCTTTTTATCTCCAGTTAATTTATCAAGTTTTTTCATCTGTTCTTCATATTTATTCTTAGGTAATGCGACATAATCAACACCTTTAGATTCTGCTGCTTTACCTTTATCTTCTAATGTGTATTTTAAGAATTCTGCAAATGCATCATTTTTCTTAAGTTTTTCATTATTAGCATAGATGAATAACGGTCTACTTAAAGGATATGAACCATCTTGGATTGTTTTGTGATCAGGTGAAATGGCTTTACCATTTTTATCTTTAATTTTAACTGCTTTTAAATTCTTTTCGTTTTCTTTATAGAAGTTAAATGCGAAGAATCCGATACCATTTGGATTATCTTGAACTGATTTAACAATGACATCTGTATTTTGGTTTTTCTCAGCTTTAATATCTTGTTTGTTCATAACCTCTTCAGAGAAGAAGTCGTATGTTCCGTGAGATTGGTCAGGTGAAAAAGCTTTAATCTCTTTATTTGGATATTTAGAGTTAATATCAGACCATTTTTTAGCTTGGCCAGAATAAATCTTTTTCAAATCATCTAAAGATAATTCTTTTACAAAGTCATTATCTTTGTTAACTGCAATTGTTAAACCGTCTTTTGCAATTTCAAATTCTGTATAATCGATGTTTTTGTCTTTTAATTGATTTTTTTCTTCATCTTTGATTGGTCGTGACGCATTTGAAAAATCAGTTTTGCCAGCAATAAATTGTTTGAATCCATCACCAGTTCCTGAAGTCACGTTTTCAACTGTGATATTTTTATGATCTGAAGAAAAGTTTTCGTTTAATTTTTCAATGATAGGTGCTACAGTTGATGAACCATTACCTTTTACAGAGCCCTCAACATCCGAACCTTTAGAATCATTCCCTTTGCTATCATTACTTTGTCCAGCTCCGCCACACGCACCTAAAATTAATGAAGCGCTGATAACTGTAGTGCCCAATACTTGCCATTTTTTCATTGAAACATCCTCCTAGAATTAGTGGTTATCATATTGTTTACATCTTAAGGATACAAATCATTTATTAACTATGAATGAATGTAATGTAAAGTTTATGTTAATTATGAAATTTTGTAGTGTTTCTTTATGACATACACTGATTTTATCCTTGATTGCGCGTCGTTAAGATTGTACTCACATATTTGCGCTATTAGTCAATCATTTATGTCTAATCACTGAATACAGGTTGTTAGTATGAGATCTAGACAACGCATCACTAAAAATGATGGATATAAAACAGCTCTAAGATGATTGTTTCATCATCTTAGAGCTGTTTTGACTTCGTAACTAATATAAAAGTATTTGAGATTACAAAGCAAGTCTTTATCTTTATTTAAAGTAGTAATTAATAACATCTCGGCCTAAGTCGCCACCATTCAACCATGGTTCAGGAACAGGTTGGTTGGTATAAACGATTGAGAATGCAAGTTTCGGATCATCTTCAGGCGCATAACCAACATAAGTAGAATTAACGCGTGGTTCGCCATCTTGGAAAACTTCGGCTGTACCCGTTTTACCTGCAGAACGAACTTTTGTTTTGCTGAAACTCGCGTAACCTGTACCAGCAACTTTATTAAAGGCCATATCAAATCCGTCTTGAACTTCTTTTATTTCGTCCGGCTTGTTATTGACGCGGTTTAAAACTCTACCATTAATTTTATGTTTGACAGGTCCTAAATCATCATTTTTTGTTGCTTTTCGAATTTCTTTACCAATATGTGGCTGAATTCTAAAACCATTATTTGCAATTGTTGATACATATTGTGATAGCTGTAATGGTGAATAAGTATCATATTGGCCAATTGCGAGATCAAGATAGTTCCCTGGATTATTTTTTAAAGGTTCAATTTGTCCAGTGACTTCATTGGGTAAATCAATACCAGTTTTCACACCTAGACCGACTTGGTTTAAACCTTTTCGTAATTTTTGTCCAGGAATTGTTACATCTGTTGGTAAGGCCATGTTAGGTTGGTACTCAAGGCCAGCCAGTTTTAATGCCGTTTTAAACATAAAAACGTTGGATGAATGCATGAGTGCTTCTTTATCATTGATTAATTTTCTACCATCTTTGTTGAAGTAAGATCGTTTTGTAGAGCCGCCTTTAAAAGTTAAAGGTTCATCAATCATTTGTTCACCAACATGGATGACATTGTTTTGATAGCCAGCTAATAAAGTTGCCCCTTTAACAGATGAACCAACAGCGTATTGCGTCGTGAATGTGCCGATATCAAAATCTGTAAGTGAACCGTCTTTATCAATTTTTTTACCGACCATGGCTAAAATATCACCGTTATTAGGGTCTTGCACAACCATCATTGCCGTATCCATATCTTTAGCGCCTTCTGAACGTAATTTTCTAATTTGTTGTTCTAAATATTCTTCCGCTTTTTGTTGTAACTTAATATCTATCGTTAAGACTAAGTCATCACCGCGAGAACCTTCGTTTACCACTTCCGAATCAATGATGGCTCCAGATTTATCAGTGGTATAGCGCATTTCTTTCTTTTTACCTCTTAAAATATTTTCATATTGTAATTCTAAATAACTTTTACCCACACGGTCATTTCTTGAATAACCTTTAGATAAATATTCATCTGTTAATTCTTTTGGCAGACCTTCTTCAGGAGTTGAAACACTTCCTAATATACCTCTTAATGTTTTTCCATAAGGATATTTACGATCCCAATCCATTTCTGTATTAATACCAGGCAAATTTGAAAGTTTTTGTGATACAGAGGCATACTCTTCATCAGTGACCTTATCATTTTTAATTGTTCTCGGACTTAATGTTGAGCCCTGCATCATCTCTCTATAAATAGCCAACACTTGAAGATCTTTTTTAGATAAAGTGTCTAAATCTTTATCACTGATTTTATGGCGCAATGTGTTATCGTAATCATCTTGAGAAATATCACCGTTCTCATATAATTGTTGTTCTTTTTTCATTAATTTTTTGGCTTGATTAGGATTCTTTTGAATCCAAAAATCTTTTTTATCGCGTTCCGTGATTTTAGAAGTATCCATTTTAATTAATTGAGATAACTTTTTAGCGGTATCCATAATCTCATCTTGATTTGTATTTTTACCTCTAGTATATGTAATTGATTTTTTTGACGCATTATCTACGATGACATTACCATTACGATCTAAAATACGGCCTCTTGGCACAGACTCGTTCACTGTCACATTCTCGCTTTCACGAATCATTTGATTATATTGTGAACCTTGAACAATTTGTAAATAACCTAGCCTTAAGACAATGAGTACGAAAGCAAAAATAATGACTGCGAAAATAAAATTGACGCGCTTGTTCATTCGTAGACGCATCTTTTCATCATTTGTTTTTTCTTTTAATCGTTTTAACAAAACAACCGACCTCTATTCACCATAGTTCTTCTTAAAATAATATATGATAAAAATACATTTGGCTAATGTTTTGTGGTAAAAAGTATAAAAATATAGCAACCCTATCTCCTTATACTTATTTGCCGAAATATAATGTGAATGACGCTGATCTATGTATCGAGGTCCATTCTAAAATAAAAAAAAGAGGTTGATGGCCCATGAGCCTCAACCCCCTTCTATATCGCATATTATTTCGCTGCTTGATATAATTCGTCAACTTTTTCCCAGTTAACAACATTCCAGAAAGAATTGATATAATCTGGGCGTTTATTTTGATATTTAAGGTAATATGCATGTTCCCATACATCTAAGTTTAAAATTGGAGTTTGGCCATTAGTAAGTGGACTATCTTGGTTAGGAGTCGTTACGATTTCTAATTGACCATTATTCACTACTAACCATGCCCAACCTGAACCAAATTGACCTGCAGCTTTATCAGCAAATTCTTTTTTGAATGCATCTAAAGAACCCCATTGTTCTTTAATTTTATCTACAACTTCACCTTTTTCTTCTGAGTTAGGTGAAATAATTTGCCAGAAAAATGAGTGGTTTAAGTGTCCACCACCATTATTACGAACTGCAGTACGTTTATCTTCAGGTACACTGTCTAAATTAGCAATTAAATCTTCAATAGATTTATTTTCTAAATCTGTACCTTCAACTGCTGCGTTTAACTTTGTTACATACGTATTATGATGTTTGTCATGATGTAGCACCATTGTTTCTTTGTCAATGTGTGGTTCTAATGCATCATAGTCATATGGTAATTTTGGTAGTTCAAATGCCATAATTAATCATCCTCCTAAATTTGATTCCATGATAATTGTATCAACATTCATCATCTTGTCACAATTAATATGCTTACAAATTGATGAATATCATTTTGACTACATACTTTATTATAGCGCAATTTCAGCAGATTTAAACATTTTAATCATCAAATTATCTATATATAAAGTTTTTTAAATTGCTTGACACTTTTTATTTGTAAAATGTTATTGAACTAATTAATTGTTATCATGAAACATATTTTCAATGCTCTAATGGTAAATATTCACTTTACAATGTTTATGAAAAATTTATGACATTCTCAATCTAATTGTTTTGAATATGCAGGTGGGCTTATTGTATAATATGAAATAACGTTGAATTAATCGCCTCTTAGAAGTGCATTTTCAAGTTAAAACTATTCATAAAGGAGTTCCTATTATGGCTGAAATTACACATCGTAAAAATACGCGCCCTGTTAAAGTCGGTAATTTAACAATTGGTGGTGCAGATGAAGTTGTTATTCAGAGTATGACAACGACGAAAACTCACGATGTAGAGGCAACAGTGGCTGAAATTAAACGCTTAGAGGAAGCAGGTTGTCAAATTGTACGTGTTGCATGTCCAAACGAAGAAGATGCGTACGCTATTAAAGATATTAAAGCACAAATTAATATCCCTCTTGTAGTAGATATCCATTTTAATTATAAATTAGCATTGATTGCGATTGAAAATGGTGCGGACAAAATCCGTATTAATCCAGGTAATATCGGAAGACGTGAAAAAGTAGAAGCTGTTGTGGAAGCTTGTAAAGAAAAAGGAATCCCAATTCGAATTGGTGTTAATGCGGGTTCTCTTGAAAAACATATTCTAAAAAAATATGGTTACCCTACTGCTGATGGTATGGTAGAAAGTGCATTACATCATATTAAAATTTTAGAGGATTTAGATTTTCATGACATTATCGTGTCAATGAAAGCGAGTGATGTTAATCTCGCAATTGAAGCTTATACAAAGGCTGCACAAGCATTTGATTACCCATTACATCTTGGTATTACAGAAAGTGGTACATTATTTAATGGTACAGTTAAATCTTCTGCTGGTTTAGGCGCAATTTTATCTCTTGGTATTGGTAACACAATGAGAATTTCACTTTCAGCAGATCCAGTTGAAGAAGTTAAAGTTGCTAAGTCTTTATTAAAATCTTTTGGCTTAGCAAGCAATGCGGCAACTTTGATTGCATGTCCAACTTGTGGTCGTATCGAAATTGATTTAATTTCAATTGCAAATGAAGTAGAAGAATACATTGAGAAACTTCAAGTTCCTTTAAAAGTAGCAGTACTGGGTTGTGCCGTAAACGGTCCAGGTGAAGCGAGAGAAGCAGATATTGGTATTGCCGGCGCTCGTGGAGAAGGCTTGTTATTTATGAAAGGGAAAACAGTGAGAAAAGTACCCGAAGAAACAATGGTGGATGAATTAAAAATGGAAATTGATAAACTTGCTGCTGAATGGGAAGAAAACAAGAAAAAAGAAGCAACTGCAAATCAAAACTAGACATCACGTGTTTACCTTATTTTGCTGAACAAATATCAAAACCCGAACGTCAAAGAAAGCAAACGTTCGGGTTTTTACTATTTTTACAATACATTTCATTTTTTACTAAAGTAAATAGAGATCTCTCTAATTAAACAAGATGGTAGCCTTTTTGCTTACATTTTTCACACATACCGTAAACTTCTAATTTATGCATTTCAATGTCAACATTTGGTAGTTTTGCTTTGATTTCAGACATTGGACAAAAATCAATGACTTTTGTATCTCCGCATACTTTACAAATAAAATGGTGGTGATGATGAGAAGTGCATGCCGCACGAAACTTCATTTCTCCATCCATTTCTGTTCCTTCGATGATGCCTAAAGTTTTAAATAAGTGTAAGTTTCTATAAATTGTATCGAAAGATATACCTGGATAGTGCGCATTCATGTGTTGTTGGATGGTCTTAGCATTGATATATTTATCCTCATTAATAAACAGCTCAATCATATCTCTTCTTTTGTTCGTATATTTATGCCCATTATTTTTCAATATACGAATGGCTTCATTTGTTTTCATTCACATTCACTCCTTTAAATTTTCTGACTACAAAGGACTGATAAAATAGCGTTAACATTAACATGATGACTAAAATAACAACAATAATACCACCAGGTGAGATATTTAAATAAAATGCAGTAACCAGCCCAATAATGACAGAAAACTCACCAATCGTGATACTTAAGAATATAAATTGCTTAAACCCTTTTGTCCAACGCATTGCAATTGCAACAGGAAGTGTAATTAGCGCACTAACAAGCAATACACCAATAACACGCATAGAAGCAGATATCACTAAAGCGACAATAACGATAAATAAAAATTGAATCCACTTTGGTATACCGATAACTTGGCTGTACTCTGTATCAAAAGAGAGTATAAATAGCTCTTTATAAAATAACATGATATATAATAACACTAATACCGTAATTGTAATAATTGTAAACAAATCACTCAGCGATACAGCACTAATAGAACCAAATAAAAGCCCTAAAAGTTCCTGGTTAAAGCCTTTGGCTAAAGATATAAATATCGCACTTAATCCAATACCTGTACTCATAATAATAGGTATAGCGATTTCAGAATAGTTTTTATAAGATGTTCTAAGTTTTTCAATTAACAACGCACCAATAATTGCAAAAATAATACCTGTCCATATCGGATTTATAAATGCAAATACTGATGAGACAGTTAACAAGTACATGCCGAATGATATCCCACCAAGAGTCACGTGACTTAAAGCATCTGCAATTAATGATAAACGTCTTACAACAATAAACGTACCGATTAATGGAGCAATAACCCCTATCAATATACCACTAATAAAAGAATACCTGATAAATTCAAAATTCAATAATGCATCAATCATACACAACAATCCCTATCATGTTTATGGTCTACAAATTTAATGGGGTGGCCATAAATTTTAGAAATTTCAACTTCATCAAGTGATTTGAATTCACTTGTTGCCCCATGGAAGTGCAAATGTTTATTTAAACAAGCCACTTCAGTTGCTGTATCAACAACAACACCAATATCGTGTGTTACTAAAATAATTGTAACGCCTTCTTTTTTGAGGTGATCTAACGTCTCATAAAATTCACCGACATGTTTCGCATCTATACCATTAGTTGGCTCATCTAATACAAGTACAGAAGGTTCAGAGACAAGTGCTCGTGCAATTAATACACGTTGCTGTTGCCCTCCAGATAATTGTGCAATATTTTTATGTTTTAATTGCGATATATTCAATCGATTCAAGACCTGATCTACTTTCTGATCATCAGAGTTGCTAAACCATCTGAAAAGACGCTTTTTACGAGTTAAACCACTCAAAACGACTTCTTTTACAGTAGCTGGAAAACCAGATGTAACAGATGACGCTTTTTGTGAGACATAACTGATTTTATCGGTCGTCAATTTTTTGTGATATGACTCTCCATCAATAAGAATTTCGCCCTTTTGAATTGGCAAAATACCTAAAATTAATTTGAGCAACGTAGACTTACCCGCGCCATTAGGTCCAACAATTGCTAAAAATTCACCTTTATTGATACGAATGTTGATATTTTCTAATACTTTTTTATTGTCATAAAAAAAGTCTATTCCTTTTAATTCAAAGACTGATTGTGGCATCTTTTCACCTCAATTTTCACCATATTGATTTAAAGCATACAATGTAAATAGTAATCTTTCCGACTTCGATTTATTATAACATTAAATACGCGATTTTTATAATGTAAAAATTTAGTACTAATTCATTCGAAATTTAAAGGAGTGAGACTAAAAAATTAGCGCTCACCCCTATTTGTGCAACTTGTATATCTCAAGTGCACTTTTGAATTTAGATAACTGACACAATATGCCAGTTCAAAAAATCATTCTGAGCTATAGATTAAACTGACATAATCTTATTTTTCATTTCAGGATCGAATTTGTTGTTTTTGAAAGCTTCTATTTCATAACGATAAGGAGGTTTTTTATTTTTCTTATCTTCCCCAACGTATGGCGTTTCTAAAATTTTAGGAATATCCTTAAATTGATCATGATGTACGACATAATTGAGTGCATCAAATCCGATATGACCAAAACCAATGTTTTCATGTCGATCTTTATGAGCTGAAATTGGGTTTTTACTATCATTCACATGGACGACTTTAATACGGTCTACCCCTATAATACGGTCAAATTCGTCTAAAACACCATCAAAATCATGAACGACATCATATCCTGCATCGTGAATATGGCATGTATCTAAGCAAACAGAAAGTCGTTCATTGTGTGTAACACCATCAATAATTTGAGCGAGTTCTTCAAAAGTTCGGCCCACCTCTGAACCTTTTCCAGCCATTGTTTCAAGCGCAATTCTAACATCGTTTTGGTTGGTTAAGACTTCATTAAGTCCCTCAATAATTTTTTTAATACCGACTTCAGGACCAGCACCAACATGCGCACCTGGATGTAAGACGATATCTTTGGCTCCAATTGCCTCTGTACGCTCAATTTCATTCTGCAAGAAATTTACACCTAGTTCAAAGACTTCTGGTTTGTTCGTATTAGCAATATTAATAATATAGGGTGCATGTACAACAATATTTGATAAACCATATTTTTCCATTGTTGCTTTACCGTTTTCGATATTAAGATCTTCTATCGCTTTGCGACGTGTATTTTGGGGTGCTCCAGTATAAATCATAAATGTTGAAGCCCCGTATTGATGTGCCTCTTCAGCGGATGCTTGTAACATTTTTTTACCACTCATTGAGACGTGAGAACCTATTAACATAATTATCCTGTCCTTTTTTATCTTTTATTCTTTCTAGCTTGTCGTTTTTTACTTCTGCTAAACTGTCTTTTTTCTTGGCGTTTTATCTGTTCAAGCTCTTGCTTATATTTTTTCTTATACCCTGGTTTAACTTTTTTCTTATTATTACGTTTCACTTTATGTTTTACTTGTTGCGTAATGTGATCATCTTGTTTTTGACGTAGTTTTCTCGTATTGTGAGCTTTGATAGGTTTTAATTCACCATTTTTAATATCTACATTTTCAAACTGATATCCTTTTTGTTCAATTAAATGAATCAGTTCTTCTTCTTCAGGTGTATAAAGTGTAATTGCAATGCCCTTATAATTACCACGTCCCGTTCTGCCAACACGATGTGTAAAGAAGTCAATGTCTTTAGGTACATCAAAATTAATGACGTGACTGACCCCTTCAATGTCGATTCCTCTTGAAGCTAAATCACTTGCAATCACATATTGATAATCTAAGTTTCGGATTCGCTTCATTTGTTGTTTACGTTCGCGTGGAGACAAGCCACCATGAATCATACCAACTTGAATACCCTGTTGCTGTATCTCATTTGCGAGCGCATCCGCACTGTCTCTACTATTACAAAATATAATTGCGAGATATGGATTTAAAAGTTCAATTAGTGAAACAGTTTTATCTATCTTTTGTGCACCTTTTGTAGGAATAAGGAAGAATTCAATACTCTTTTTATTTTTCGATTCACTCTTAACTTCGATAAATTCTGGTTGCTCTAAATATTTATTTAAAAATGGATATAATGTCTTAGGAATTGTTGCACTAAAAACAGCCATTTTTGCTTGTTCATCAAGTTTAGACGCGATTTGATCCACGTCTTCGATGAGACCTAAATCAATCATTAAATCAGCTTCATCTACAACTAAATAGTTTGCTAAATGAACATGTAGCGCACCCGATTTAGCGAGATCGTTTATGCGCGTTGGTGTACCAATCACCAATTGGGGTTGAACCGTAGTCTTTTGTTTGTCTTTTTCAAAATCAGTTCCACCAATAAATAAGCTTACTTTTATATTCTTTTTAAATTGACTAAGGTGTTGCGCAGCTTGGTAAAGTTGCGTTGCTAACTCACGTGTTGGTGCAACGATAATGGCTTGTGGTTCCTCGTATGTGGGATCAATTTGTTGGAATAATGGTAAAAGAAATGCATGAGATTTCCCTGTACCCGTTTGTGATTGACCAATCAGATTTACACGTTTCATTATTTTTGGAATCACACGTTGTTGTATTTCAGTGGGTTGTTTAAAATTTAATGATTTAATTGCTTCAATTAAGTTTGAATCAAAACGAAATTGGTCAAATGGATGATTTGCCATGATTTGGCCTCCTTAAAGATTCGTCTCTATATTATAAATGAAATCATGTTTAATGAAAATAAGCAAAGTGCATGTTTTTAAATATGATTTTTACATTTGTAGTTGTGAGACTAAATCTAGATTTTATTTGTATTTTAATTTTAAAAGTACGGTGTTACTGATATAATGATGTATCGAAGGAGGTTCGTGTATAAAAATGGAAATTATTAAGATTACCCCTCGTGGTTATTGTTATGGTGTTGTCGATGCGATGGTGATTGCTAGAAATGCTTCGCTTGACCCTAATTTACCACGGCCTATCTATATACTTGGTATGATTGTTCATAACAAGCATGTAACGGATGCTTTTGAAACGGATGGTATTATTACATTAGACGGACCAAATCGATTAGAGATTTTAGAACAGATTTCAGAAGGTACTGTTATTTTCACTGCACATGGTGTTTCACCAGAAGTGAAAAAACGTGCTAAAGCTAAGGGGCTAACATGCATTGATGCCACATGCCCAGATGTTGAGAATACACACGCTTTGATTAGAGAGAAAAAGGCAAGTGGCTATCATGTCATATATATTGGTAAAAAAGGTCATCCTGAGCCAGAAGGTGCTGTCGGTGTTGCACCAGATATTGTTTATCTTGTTGAAACGAAAGAAGATGTAGAAGCTTTACCAGATACACTCAATGATTATCCTTTGATTGTAACCAACCAAACAACGATGTCTCAATGGGATGTTTTACATTTAATGGAGGATTTACAAGAGAAGTTCCCACACATTGAACAACATAAAGAGATATGTCAAGCGACGCAAGTGAGACAAGAAGCAGTTGCTGAGCAAGCTGGTGCAGCTGACCTACTAATTGTTGTCGGTGATCCAAAAAGTAATAATTCTAATCGCCTTGCACAAGTTTCTAAAGATATCGCACATACGCAATCTTATCGAATTGCAGACATTTCACAACTTAAACTTGAATGGCTTGAAGGTGTTGAGACTGTAGCTGTTACTGCAGGGGCTTCGACGCCAACGCCAATTGTAAAAGAAGTGATTAACTTCTTGAAAGATTACGATTCAATGAATCCTGAAACTCATACAACTCACTCTAATGTGCCTGTTGAGAAAATTCTACCTAAAATTAAAAAAGCTAAACCTGTTAAAATTATGGAATAACATATAAAAGTCGAAGCAGTTTGATACAATTGCTTCGACTTTTGCTTTAGTAAAAATAGATTTTAATTGACCATTAGCTAACTTTTCAGCTTTTGGTTGTGAATTTTATAAGATTTTTACACTATCTTTTATAAATAATCGTAAGGATCGGTATTGTGTGCGGAGGCTTCAATTTTGAATGAATGTTCCAGTTCTGGCTCTAACCAATTTCTTAACAAATGAACAAGCCCTTCTTTCATTACATATTCACTATAATGGTTAATATCTAATAAATTGATACCTGCTATTTTTGCATCTAATGCATCATGATGTTTAATATCTCCTGTTATAAAAAGGTCCGCACCAGATTGATGTGCTTGCACCTCATTACCCATTCCAGATCCACCAATAATTGCAACGCGTTGAATTGAAGCGTTAATATCTCCAATAAATCTTACACTTGGCATTTGTAAAGCATTTTTAACCTGATTGACGAAGGAATTGACCGTCATTTTATGTTCAAGATTTCCAATCATCCCCAGACCATGATGAGATGTTCGTGTCATTAGAATGACATCATAGACGGGTGTTTCGTACGGGTGGTATTGATGAATTAATGCTTCTGCTAGAGAACGTTGATGAGATTGAACCATAAATTCAATTTTTTGTTCTTGCACCGTCTCAACTCTACCAACTTCACCAATATGAGGATTTGCGTTTTCTAAAGGCTTAAATTGCCCCTTTCCATTTGTATTAAAGAAACAGTACGCATATTCTCCCTCTTGGGCAAGACCATGCTGTGATAAAGTATCTTTAAAAGCCTCAGCATTTTCTTCAGGAATATATATTTGAATTTTATAATAATGCTCTTTTTCTTTGTTAAGAAGTTCAAAATCTTTTAGACCAATCTTTTCAGCAAGCATGGCATTTACGCCTTCAGGATGAACGTCTAAATTGGTATGCAATGCAATTAAATTAATGTTATTTTGAATTAAGCGGTATATAATTGACCCATATGCATCATCATCAATAATTTGTTTGATGCCTTTAAATATAAGAGGATGATGCGCAATGATGGTGTTTATATTCTTTTCTATAGCTTCATCGACAATTTCACCCGTACAATCAAGCGCGGTTAAGATACCTGTAACTTCGCTCTCTTTATTGCCAATTAATAAACCTACATTATCCCATGATTCAGCAGTATGGAATGGGACATTTTTATTTAAAATTTCTAAAAGCTTTTTGAGTTGCATTGTGGTAACACCTCTTTTATGTCACTTTCTAAATTGTTTATCTCGTTCCAACGTTGTTTATGCTTTTCAGGATTGAGATTTTTCTTAATGTCCGATAATGCCTCTAACTCTCTTTCCCACTTTTCAATAAATAAATCATTAGGTGATGGGTGTAAAAATGGACCAAATTTTAAATCTCGTTCAGACAGCTGCATTTTACCGGGATCCGCAACTATGATTTCATAAATATGCGCACGCTCTTTCATTAATGTTTCTGTAGTAATTTGATAGCCATTTTTTTGTAAAAATTCGCGTATAGGCTGACTTTGAATATTAGACTGCAAAACTAATCTCGGTTGATTTTGAATGTATGCGGCACCTTGTTTTAAAATTCGAGCAATCAATGGCCCGCCCATGCCACATATCGCCACGGTATCTATCTTGTCGTTCTCAGTTAGAATAGTTAACCCATCTCCAAGGCGTACATCAATTTTAGATTGATAGCCGTGAAGCTGTACACTTTTAACAGCAGATTGATATGGCCCTTTAATGACTTCTCCTGCAATAGCATGATCTATCAAACCATTTTCAATACAAAACATAGGTAAAAAAGCGTGATCTGAGCCAATATCAGCAAGGACATCACCGGTAACATATTCACTGACCTTTTTTAGTCGTTTATTTATTGGAATGATAGTAATCCCTCCTCTATGTAAAATGCTAAATAAAATGACGTATCAATTAGATGTTGATACAAAAAAAGAGTGGGATAGAAATCTAAACTGAATTTAAATTTCATAGTCCCACCTTAACAAGGCTGACTAAAGCATTAATTCTTTTTAAGTCGTATGAAGCACTTTAGTCGAATTTGAAATAAAGCCTTTATTCATCTATCCCATTGTTATATGTGCTTTTAGTCTTAGTCCATGAAATCTTTCAAACGTTTACTGCGACTTGGGTGTCTAAGTTTACGTAAAGCTTTAGCTTCAATTTGACGAATTCGTTCACGTGTCACACCAAATACTTTACCGACTTCTTCTAATGTACGTGTTCGTCCATCATCAAGACCAAAACGTAAACGAAGTACATTTTCTTCACGGTCTGTTAAAGTATCAAGGACATCTTCTAATTGTTCCTTCAATAATTCATACGCTGCATGATCAGAAGGGCTTTGAGCTTCTTGATCTTCTATGAAATCACCTAAATGGCTGTCATCTTCTTCACCAATAGGTGTCTCTAAAGACACAGGTTCCTGTGCAATTTTTAAAATCTCACGCACTTTTTCAGGAGGTAAATCCATTTCCTCACCAATTTCTTCAGGTGCTGGATCACGACCGAGGTCTTGTAATAATTGACGTTGTACGCGGATTAATTTATTGATTGTCTCTACCATATGAACAGGAATACGAATTGTTCGCGCTTGGTCGGCAATTGCACGTGTAATCGCTTGTCTAATCCACCATGTAGCATACGTAGAAAATTTGAATCCTTTACTAAAATCGAATTTTTCTACCGCTTTGATTAAACCCATATTACCTTCTTGAATTAAGTCAAGAAACAACATGCCACGTCCGACGTAGCGTTTTGCAATACTTACAACAAGACGCAAATTCGCTTCAGCTAAGCGTGCTTTCGCCACTTCGTCACCTTGCTCAATACGTTTCGCTAATTCTATTTCCTCTTGTGCACTCAAAAGATCCACACGACCAATTTCTTTCAAGTACATTCTTACAGGGTCGTTAATTTTAACCCCTGGTGGTGCACTCAGGTCGCCAGGATTTAATTTATCATCTGTATCTGAACTATCTTTTTCATTTACAAGTTGGATGTCATTATCATTAATCATATCGAAAAATTCATCCATTTGGTCAGAATCCATATCAAAGTTTTGTAATTTATCTGCTACCTCTTCATGGCTTAGATGACCTTCTTTTTTACCTTTTTCAATAAGTTGTTTTTTTACATCTTCTAATGTGAGTGTCGGATCAATGGTTTCTTTTTTTATTACTTTTACCTGGTTATCTGACATAAAAAGGCCTCCCGAAATTATTCTTGACTCTTCAATCTAGCTCTATTTTTATTGACAATCATCTCTAAATAGTATTTTTGAGATTCTGTATCCCCGATTCGGGTTGCTTCGCGCAACTTTTCATGGAGTGTTTCAATCGATTCTGAAAATCGATGTTCAGTCATCAACTTAATATAATCAGTGATTTCATTTTCAAACGGTTCACTGTTAAGTGGATAATCTACTAAATGTATCAACACTTCTTTTAATTCTTCCTGATTAACATAAGTGATAAAGTCACTCATCACAAAGGAATCATTATTTGAATAAAACTCCCGTAAAATACTAAATATACGTTTAAAATGTTGATTTGTAAAGTCTGTTTCTTCAATATCTTGATAAAAGCTTAAAAATACTTCTTTATCACTGATAAAATGTTTTAAAAGTGCACGCTCGGCTTTTTCATATTTAGTAAGTGTTGTGTATTGTGGTGTTTCATGCTGAACTTGTCTGGGTGCAACATTTTGTTGTGGATTTATTCGTTCTACTTCTTTATTTAGACTCTCAGCACTTATTTTAAACACTTGGGCAGCATCTTGTATCACTTTATTTCTTAAAATTTTTGAATTGATGTGTGCTGCATCTTCTATAAAAGTTTTATAATATTTCTCATAAGATAAATCGTTGTTTTGTATTTCGCTTTGGTTAAGATGAAGTTTAAAGCTTACAAATGATTTTTTCTCTTTATTAACAAAGTCACGGAACTTTTCTGCACCAAATTTACTTATATACTCATCAGGGTCCATTTTAGTGGGCAATTGAACGACATAAACATTAAATTGTTGCTGTAGCAGCGTTTGACCCGTTTTTAACGCTGCGTTTATCCCAGCATTATCACCATCATACATAATTGTAATATGACCACACAGTTTTTTTAGAAACGTAATATGCTCATTTGATAGTTGTGTACCCATACTGGCAACTACATTTTTTAAGCCCGCGCTATCAGACTTGATGACATCCATAAATCCTTCGAGTAAAATAACTTCATCATTTTGACGGATGCTTTTACGTGCTTTGTCTAAATTATAAAGCATCTTTCTTTTTTGAAATATAGGAGATTCAGGACTATTTAAATATTTAGGTTCTTGACCCGTGTACGTTCTACCCGAATAGCCAACAATACGACCTTGAGCATTGGCAAGTGGAAAAATAATACGATCACGAAAACGGTCATAATAGTTAAATTCTGTTTCATTTCGTGATAATATACCTGCTTCATACGCAAGTTGTAAATCATAGCCCTTTTTTTCCATAAAGTTCGTTGCAAAATGTGATGAATTTGGTGCGAATCCTATCTTACGCTCGTCTATGATTTCATCTGTAAAGCCACGATCATATAAATATTTGAGCGCTTTCTCACCTTCAACGGTTTTTTTCAATAAATAGTGATAATAATCAAGCAATGATTCATGCATTTGAATCATTGTTAAATCATCTGATGCAATGTGCTCTAACTCTTTTGATTCACCGGTATCTACTTTAATATTGACCCGTGCGCCTAATTTTTTAACAGCATCTGTAAATGAAACATTTTCAATTTCTTGGATAAATTGAAACACGTTCCCTCCTTTTTTACATCCAAAGCAGTGGCAAATTTGTTTGTCCTCTGAAACGGTAAAAGAAGGTGTTTTTTCGTCATGAAAAGGACACAAACCGATATAATTGCGCCCCCTCTTTTCAAGTTTGACATATTCGCTCACTACGTCTAATATGTCCGATTGTGTCTTAATTTCGTCAATCGTACTTTGTGGAATTCTCATTTCATCACCTTATATTACAATTTACTGCATCATAATTTTGTGAATGATTAAAAGACAGCTGTATTATTATACAATTTATCCATTAAAAAAGGAATTATTATGCTCAATGATTTGAATAATATTATTGGCAGTTTCCTCAATCGCTTTATTAGAAACATCTAAAACTGGACAGCCTATCTTTTCAACTATTTGATTAAAGTATTCAAGTTCTTCTGTAATACGTTGATCTGTCGCATAACGTGCGGAATCAGATAATCCTAACTGTTTAAGTCTTTCTTTACGAATTGCATTTAATTTTTCAGCACTTATTTTCAACGCAATACACTTCTGCGGATCTATTTCAAATAACGCATCAGGAGGTGTCACTTCAGGGACGATAGGAACATTCATCACTTTGTATCGTTTATGTGCTAAATACTGTGAAATAGGTGTTTTTGAAGTGCGTGATACCCCAATTAAAACAATATCTGCTTTAGGTAACCCTTTAGGGTCTTTGCCATCGTCATATTTAACAGCAAACTCCATAGCCTCTATTTTTTTGAAATAATCTTCGTCAAGCTGATGTACAATTCCGGGTTCGTTTAATGATTTTTGGTTAAATGTTTTTTCCATCACTTGAATCATAGGACCCATAATATCAACAGATTTGAGATCGTATTGCTCTATTAATTCTTGCATATAACTGCGGATATCAGGGCGCACAAGTGTGTATATAATGATAGAATCGACTTCTCTTGCTAAGGCAATGATTTCGTCGATATTTTCTTTTGTTTCTATATAAGGATAGCGTAATATGTCAGATGAGTGATCGCTATG
Source organism: Staphylococcus coagulans (assembly GCF_022557135.1). Taxonomy (NCBI): domain Bacteria; kingdom Bacillati; phylum Bacillota; class Bacilli; order Caryophanales; family Staphylococcaceae; genus Staphylococcus; species Staphylococcus coagulans. Next base: position 1,292,374 of record NZ_CP092966.1, on the reverse strand, counting down.
TTTAAATTGAGAAATACATGCTTTAGCTACTAGTTCAGCAGTCTCTCCCACTGAATCTGAAGCAACAATTACTTTTACATTTTTCATAGATTATCCTCCTAATGATCAAATAGCGATACGAATAGTTTAGTGATTGTGGTTTTCGAAATACGACCTGTCACTTCAAACTTGCCATTTTCTTTTGCTCGTACTATAGGTATTGAGTCTATTTCTTTCGTTATCATTTGTCGTGCTGCATACAAGACTAAATCATTCTCATTGAGCAAGACAATATTAGGCATTCTTGTCATAATAATATTGACTGGCATGGTGTGTATGTCTTGCCCTGCCATTGAAGCTCTAAGTAAATCTTTTCTCGAACAAACACCAACGAGTTCATTTTCATTATTAACAATGAATAATGTTCCTACATCTTCAATAAATATCGAGCAAATCGCATCATAAACTGTCACATCGCTTTTTAAAATCACTGGATGTGATTGGTAATCTTTAACGATATATTGTTTTAATTGTTCAGTTAAAAGTTGTGATCCTGACTTACCAGAATAAAAGTAACCGACTCTAGGTCTTGCTTCTAAATATCCAGCCATCGTTAAGATAGCTAAGTCAGGTCTCAGCGTAGCACGAGTTAAATTTAACTGTTCTGCTATCTTTTCACCTGTAATTGGTCCGGAAGACTTAACAATTTCTACAATATGGGCTTGTCTTTGACTAAGTTCTATATGAGTCTCTAACTATTTAAAACCGAAAACGGTTATGCTAATTAAATAGCAGAAGTGCCTCCTTTTTGCATACTAGCACTATATTTTTATCTGTTGGCAAACCAGTAACATTAAATTGTTAATATTGCATCGATTATGGAAAACGATATATTGAAAGTTTATAGAAGTAAAACATAGTCCCTCATATAAACTTTGAGTTGGCATGCAATCAAAATTAGATTGACTTTGCATTTTTAGTACAATATTCATTATAACTTGTATTCGAAAGTGATACAATTATGATTTTACTTGCCTTTCTAATTCGTATAATTTAAAATTAATAATAAAGCGAGTTAAGGATGGTGGAAGCTTAACACACTGATTTGGCGTATGATTTGAATTGAATAAAAGTGAGTGGCGACACTAATTTGGGTGGAACCGCGGATTATTATTATAATTCGTCCCAAGGCAAAGTTGATTCTTTGGCTTGGGGCTTTTTTATTGTTAAGGAGTGTAAACTGAAATGGATAAAAACATGGATACTATTGTACAATTAGCCAAACACAGAGGATTTGTTTTTCCTGGTAGTGAAATTTATGGTGGTTTAGCAAATACTTGGGATTACGGTCCATTAGGTGTTGAATTGAAAAACAATATTAAAAGAGCATGGTGGAAAAAGTTCATTACGCAATCACCTTATAATGTAGGTTTGGATGCTGCTATTTTAATGAACCCTAAAACTTGGGAAGCATCAGGACATTTAGGTAACTTTAATGATCCAATGATCGATAACAAAGACAGTAAAATAAGATATCGTGCTGACAAATTGATTGAAGACTATATGTTAAACGAAAAAGGTGATGAAAACTTTATTGCAGATGGTTTAAGTTTTGATGAGATGAAACGTATTATTGATGAAGAAGGCATCACTTGTCCTGTAAGTGGTACTGCGAATTGGACAGACATTCGACAATTTAATTTAATGTTTAAAACATTCCAAGGTGTTACTGAAGATTCAACAAATGAAATCTTCTTACGACCTGAAACAGCTCAAGGTATTTTTGTAAACTATAAAAACGTACAACGTTCAATGCGTAAAAAACTACCATTTGGTATTGGGCAAATTGGTAAATCTTTCCGTAATGAAATTACACCAGGAAACTTTATTTTCCGTACACGTGAATTTGAACAAATGGAATTAGAATTTTTCTGTAAACCTGGTACAGAAATCGAATGGCAAAACTATTGGAAAGAATTTGCTGCGAATTGGTTAACTAATTTAGGTCTTAACAAAGACAACACACGATTACGTGACCACGATGAAGATGAATTATCTCACTACTCAAATGCTACAACAGATATCGAATATCGTTTCCCGTTCGGTTGGGGCGAATTATGGGGTATTGCTAGTCGTACGGATTACGACTTAAAACAACACAGTGAACACTCTGGAGATGATTTTAGATATCATGATCCAGAAACAAATGAAAAGTATATCCCTTACTGTATTGAACCTTCATTAGGTGCCGATCGTGTAACATTAGCGTTTTTATGTGACGCTTATGATGAAGAAGGTGTTGAAGGAAGTAAAGATGCACGTACAGTATTACACTTCCACCCTGCCATTGCACCATATAAAGCAGCAATTTTACCATTAAGTAAAAAACTTTCTGCAGATGCAATTAAAGTTTATGAACAACTTAGTGAAGATTTTGTAGTAGATTTTGATGGATCTCAATCTATTGGTAAACGTTATCGTCGACAAGATGAAATTGGTACACCTTACTGTATTACATTCGACTTTGATTCACTTGAAGATCAACAAGTAACCGTGCGTGATCGTGATACAATGGAACAAGTTCGTATGCCAATTAGTGAATTAAATGCATTTTTAGCAGAAAAAGTTAAATTTTAAATAAGAAAATGGAGTGGATCACATTGATGTGATTCACTCCCATTTTTATATTGTTAAATTTTTCTTTATGCCTCTACACTTATTAGTGAATAAACAAACCTTTCATCGATCAAAATTTTGATTCATTTCAAGCCGATGTAATTGATTAATGAGCCTTTGACTTCTAAAATACATGCCAGCATACTCCTTATACAGGAGTAAAATAAATTGAGACATTTCGTCAATAATGGCATCTTGAATATGAATTTCTTTGATTTTATTCAAGGGTAAATTTTTTAAGACTTGAGTAAGATAGATTGTTTTATTTGATAATGGATAGGCATGTTCATCTTGAGAGGCAGCCTGTTGGGATAAAACGCCGTTAAATTTAAAACTATAATGTGAAAAATGACCTGGATGGGTATCTCTTGTTACCACACATTGAGACAAGTTTACATCAAAACCAAAACGTGACATACATTTTAACATCACAATATTTGCTACAAGCTGTGGAGAGACACCTTTATGAATTCGTTCAAATACAAAAATAAGTAATGCGTACATATTCCGATTGACTTCATCTACTTCCATTGAGCGATCAATCGCTTCTAGACAAAGACTGGCATAACTATTAGTATAAATATCTTGACGCAATTCATAATTCAAATCAATTACATCAATAGATGTCAGCGTTCCCATACCTTTCCATTTGTTGTATATGAACAAACCTTGTACAAAAAGTTGAGTAGTAGCTTGAAGTCCTGATTTAACTTTTTTGGCACGCTTTACCATAAGGGGAACTTTAGCGCCATGTTCATTTAAAATGGTAATAATTTTATCAGATTCACCATAATCTACAGATTTAATGATGATGCCTTTTTGTTTCACTAACATGTCGCCACCACCCTATTTACAAAATCATTCGTCTTCAACGTAACCCATTTGCTTAATAAATGTAGCCTTGTTTCGCCAATCTTTTTGGACTTTCACCCATAAATCAAGGTATACTTTTGAGCCGAGTAGATGTTCAATATCAAGCCGCGCTCTTTTACCGATTTCCTTTAATTTTTTGCCGCCTTTTCCAATGACAATCCCTTTCTGTGAATCACGCTCTACAAAAATCGTAGCCTCAATATGAACACGATCTTCAGATTCTTTGGTCATACGCTCAACATTGACGCCAATAGCATGAGGGATTTCTTCAGAAGTTGTTTGTAGAATTTTTTCACGAATGAGTTCACTCACGACAAATTGTTCTGGGTGATCTGAAATTTGACCGTCTGGATAATATTGTGGTCCTTCAGGTAAATAAGATTTTAATACATTTAGAAAATGTTTGACATTATGGCCTTCTAGCGCAGAAATAGGTACGATTTCCGCAAAATCCATATAAGTTTGATATTGTTCGATTTTTGGCATTAATGCATCAGGATGCACTAAATCAATTTTATTTAAGACTAAAAAAACAGGTGTTTTTACCGTTTTTAACATCTCCATGATATATTGATCGCCTCGACCAATCTCTTCATTGACATTGACCATAAACATTACTGCATCAATTTCAGAAAGTGTATTTTTAGCCACTTTCATCATGTAGTCCCCTAACTTATGTTTAGGTTTGTGAATACCCGGTGTATCCAGAAAAACGATTTGTGCATCTTTTTCTGTCATGACCCCTTGTATTTTATTTCGTGTCGTTTGTGCTTTGTCTGACATAATCGCAATTTTATGACCGATGACACGATTAACAAATGTAGATTTACCAACATTGGGACGGCCAATGATAGTTACAAATCCTGATTTATATTCATTCATTATTTAAATCCTTTCCAGAAAATCCATAAGGTAAAAGTTCAGCAACAGTAGACGTTCTTACTTCTCCTGTTTGATTCGTCATATACACAGGCATATCATCATCACATAATTCTTTCATCACCTGTCTGCAAGGACCACATGGTGAAGCAAGTTCAGGACTATCCACTGTTATCGTAATCGATTCAAAATCTCCAGGGCGATAACCTTGAGAAATTGCAGCAACTAAAGCTGAACGCTCAGCACAAATTGATGATGGATAAGCGGCATTTTCAACGTTTGCACCATGGAATGTATGTCCATCTTTCGTGATAAGATATGCACCAACTTTAAATTTACTATAAGGTGCATATGCTTTTTGTTGCGCTGCTCTAACTTCTTTGTAGTATTCTTCTGTATAAGCCATGTTTTTTAGCTCCTCTTATATCAATTTAGGTATAAAAATCATACAACCAATAATTATAGCAAAAATAGATGCTAGCAACACACTGAATGCTGAAATATCTTTTGCGTTTTTTGCAAATATATGAAATGAACCTGTTGTCAAATCTACAGCGTACTCAATTGCTGTATTAATCGTTTCTGTAATGAGAACTAAAAATATTGCTAGTAAGATTAACATCCATTCGATTCGATTTAACGACAAGAAACTTCCAAGAATTATAATTAAAACCGCCAATATAAGATGGTATAAAAAGTTTCTATCTTTACGCAACAATGTGAGACCACCTTGGAATGCGTATTTAAAACGATTCATCATTGATCCCTAGTTAAACCAAAGCCTTCTAGTATTTCTTTTTGGCGGCTAAACATAATTTTTTCCTCTTCTTCAGTCATGTGATCATAACCTAATAAATGCAAAAAGCCATGTAGTGCTAAAAATCCTAACTCACGCTCAAATGAATGGTTATACTGTTGCGCCTGTTCTTGTGCCACATCAGTACAAATGATGATATCTCCTAAAATACGTGGCATATCCATGCCTTCAAAAATGTCTTCTTGTTCTTCAAACGCAAAAGATATAACATCTGTGACACGGTCTTTATCTCTATAATCACGATTAATAGATTGAATTTCATCTTTATCTGAAAATGTCACTGATAGCTCAGCTTCTTCATTTATACCTTCTTCAGTTCTTGCGTAATCTAACAACGCATTAATTTGTTCATACCATTCTGCTTTCACTTGTCCTGTATGATCACTAAAATCAATTGTAAACATGGATTAATCCTCCTCGTATCGACTGATTATTCTTCCAACTAAAGGATGGCGGACGACATCAGCTTGATCTAAATGTAGAATTGATAGTCCTTTAATATTTTTAAGTCGTTGTTCTGCCTCTATTAAGCCACTTTTCACGCCTTTAGGTAAGTCGATTTGTGTTTTATCTCCAGTTACAACCATTTTTGAGCCGAAACCAAGTCGTGTTAAAAACATCTTCATTTGAGCGTGGGTTGTATTCTGCGCTTCATCTAATATGACAAATGCATCATCTAACGTTCTCCCTCTCATATAAGCTAAAGGTGCAATTTCAATAATACCTCGTTCGATAAAGCGTGCGGTTTGCTCAACGCCAAGAACTGTATTCAGACCATCATATAAAGGACGAAGGTAAGGATCCACCTTTTCTTTTAAATCGCCGGGTAAAAAACCTAGGGATTCCCCTGCCTCTACGGCTGGGCGAGTAAGTACAAGTCTTTTCACTTGACCAGCACGCAAAGCTTTTGCGGCATAAACAACTGCTAAAAATGTCTTCCCGGTACCGGCTGGACCAATACCAAAAACTAAGTCATTCTTTTTCATTGCATGAATATACATACGTTGCCCCATCGTTTTGGCACGAATGGTTTTTCCAAATGCATCTTTAGTGATTTCTTCTTCGTATAAATCAATAAGATGTTCGATTTGTCCATTTTTCGCCATTTTGATTGCCGCTTGTACATCTTTAATTGTAACTGATGCACCTTGCTCAATCACTTTTAGTAAGTTGATGAGTACAGATTCCGCTTCAGTAACAGCATCCAGCTTTTCACCTTTGACTGCTACTTCTTGTCCTCTTGCATGTATGACAACATCAAACGCGTCTTCAATTAGTTTAATATGTTCATCATTATTCCCTAATAAAGCTTGTGCTTGATTGATATCGTCAATCTGAATAATTCCAGGCATATAGTAGCTCCTTTACATGTATTGTTATTACAAATGTATCAAATTTAAATTGTATGTTGCAATTGTTCTTTTATCGCTATAGGTTTATTATATCATGTTTGCTATATTTCAACCGTAAATCTAACATGAAATGACATAAACTTGTCAGCTTGTTAGCAGGAGATTACTGTTATCATTGTGGCCATTAAGGCCAACTAATAACGATGAATGTAATAATATCAATTAGAAAATGAACTTATAAAAATAACCAAAGGGAAAATCCCTTTGGTTATTAGAGTGAGTTTATTTTAATTGTTTAGGTTTGGTTAAAACTTCCGACCAAATCAAACCGTTTACTACCTCATTTTCTGAAAAGGTTAAGTCCCCTTTTAAAACTGGGGCTGGTTCTCTTCTCTCAGTGAGTTGTTGTAATTTCATTCGCTTAGTACGATTAGATAAATACTCATCTTGAATAATTTCTTTTGCCTTACGTTCCATGCGTTCAAACTGTTTAAGACGCTCTTTATTAAGTTGGGCGTCGATTTCATCCATTTGAGATTGTAACAGTTCTTTGAGTTGCTTCGACGTATCTTCTTGCTTTTTTTGTTCTGACACTTTAGGTTTTATTGGCTCAACTTGCATTTTAGGTACAGGTTGTTGTGAAGGTTGATATTGCTTTTCTTGCTGAGGGACGTGTTCAGGTTCTGAAAATTCTTTTTCAAATTCTTCTAGCTTTTCTTGTACTTTATCTAAAAAGCTTTTTTGATTCGTGTTTTCGGGTTTAATATGTTTTTGTTGAGGAGGCTTACGATTTTGGCGTTTCTCATGACTTTTATCATTAACTGCGCTAATGATTGAAACAACGACAGAAATGATAAATATGATCACTCCTATACTCATAGAATCACCTCAATTAATGTTCTGATGTAGAGTTATCATTATTTTGAGTGCTTTTATTAATCGCTTCTCTCATACCTGTATCAGCTTCTATATTTTTAAGGTTGTAATAATCTTTGACACCTAAATTTCCTGAACGTAAAGCTTCAGCTAATGCAAGTGGAACTTCTGCTTCCGCTTCTACCACTTTTGCATGCATTTCTTGTACGCGTGCTTTCATTTCCTGTTCTTGAGCAACAGCCATCGCACGGCGTTCTTCTGCTTTTGCTTGCGCAATGTTTTTATCTGCAATTGCTTGTTCAGTTTGTAAGTCTGCACCGATATTTTTACTAATATCAACATCAGCAATATCAATTGATAAAATTTCAAATGCTGTTCCAGAGTCAAGACCTTTACTTAGCACTGTTTTAGAAATATTATCAGGATTTTCTAAAACTTGTGTATGGTGCTCACTTGAACCAATCGTTGAAACGATACCTTCACCGACACGTGCAATAATTGTGTCTTCTCCAGCACCACCGACTAAGCGTGAAATATTTGCACGTACTGTAATACGCGCTTTCGCTTTTACTTCAATCCCGTTCATTGCTACACCTGCGATAAAAGGTGTTTCAATAACTTTAGGGTTTACAGACATTTGGACCGCTTGTAAAACGTCACGCCCTGCTAAATCGATAGCAGCACCACGTTCGAATGGTAAATTGATGTCAGCACGTTGAGCGGCAATGTTGGCATCAACAACGCGGTCTACATTACCTCCAGCTAGATAATGTGATTCAAGTTGGTTCGTTGTAAGGTGTAAACCGGCTTTATGTGCTTTGATTAATGGACCAATGACTTTGCGTGGTGATACACGACGTAAGCGCATCCCAACTAAAGTTCCAATGCCGACTTTCACACCGGCTGCAAGTGCAGATATCCATAATCCTACTGGTACAAATGAGAATAATATGATAAGTGCGACAATTATAAGTGCAGCGATGATAATAAATGATATAAATCCAGTTGTTAACATTGCATTCTCTCCTTTATATTTAGTTTTCTCTTACTACAACACGCGTACCTTCGACTTCAATAATTGTGACTTCAGAATCCTTATTGATAAAAGAGCCCTCTGAAACAGCATCTATACGCTCGTGATTGTATATAATAATTCCTGAAGGTCTCAAATCGGTATACGTAATGGCTTTCTTGCCCACTAAGTCTGATCGATCATTGTGAGAAGTATAGCCAGATTCTTTATTCGTTGAATCTTTTAAAACAACCTTATCAAAGATAGAAATACTCTTTTTAAAGAATTTCACTAAAATCACCCATTCAATTAATGTCAAAATTAGTGCAACGACAACATTGAGCAGCATCATCGGCAAATCATTACCCATCGTAATCAAGCTGATAATGATTAAAATCATACCTATGATACCAAGAACTGCACCAAAAACAAATAGTTCTATGATTACTAAAATTGCTCCAATTGTAAATAACATAATCGTAATCACAGATAAACTACCTTCTATGATAAAACCTAAAAATATAAGTAATAAAGCGAACAAGGCAATAATACCAGCAAAATTAATTTTACGAGAATAAAGTTGATATAAAAAACCAAGAAAGACTAGACAGGTTAGTACTAACGAAATACTTTGTGTGGTTAACCATGAGCCAATATGCTCAAAGCCGCTTTGATTTGTTACCTTATCAATCATATTCAAATTATGTATGACGAATTTAATTGTTCATACACCTCACTCTCTTCTTTGTAGTATACATGAAATTACAGCTGACATGTAGTAGTTATGCATTTTTATTTTTTAATGTTAAAAAGCCTAGAACACGATGTTCTAGGCTTTTATATATCATTATTTGAACGTTGAGGGAGTTCAACACAATGAAATTATCTGAATTTACGTTTACGAGCAGCTTCAGATTTCTTTTTACGTTTTACGCTTGGTTTTTCATAGAATTCGCGTTTGCGAACTTCTTGAATTGTACCGCTTTTAGAAACTGAGCGTTTAAAACGACGTAAAGCATCTTCTAATGATTCGTTTTTGCGGACTACTGTTTTAGACATCTGTATTTCCCTCCCTCCAAATATCAAAAAAACTTTTATTCATCAGTACATGGCTATGAACCATATACACAATAGTATAAATTAAATCTCTATTTCGGTCAATCTTCAAATTTACATTTTTAAAGATAAACGAAATCTTTTTTAATATACGATTACAAAGGATATAGAAGACAAAAGGATAGAAACATGCTATTTGATAAGGATAACGTCCATTGAAAACTGTATAAACGAACAAGATATATACTAAAGTTTTTAATAATCTGTGGAAATCTATAAATTAATGTTAGTTTGATACAACTTACTTTAATTATATAAGTACATGCTCGTGTTCGGAAGCGTTTGAAGCATGCGTAACCACACGTAATAAAGAACCTTGATTTATAGGATAGCCGGCCTTTGTAATTTTAACCTTACAAATTTGACCAATTAAAGAAGTATCTCCTTCAAATTCAACTTTCATATAATTATCAGCATAACCAACCAATACATTGTCGTGCGATCCTTTTTCTTCAGGGATTACTTCTAATACGTCATTTTCAAATTGAGAAGCATACGTTTTTGCGAGTTGATTACTCAATTCGATTAACTTATGAACACGTTCGTTTTTGATTTCTTCATCTATTTGATCGTCCATACGGGCTGCAGGTGTCCCAATTCTCGGTGAATATGGGAAAACATGTAGTTCAGAAAAATGATGATTAACAATAAAATCATAAGTTTCTTGAAACTCTGCTTCCGTTTCACCTGGAAAACCAACAATAACATCACTTGTTACAGCTAAGCCTGGTAGTGCTTCGTGTAATTTTTGAATACGTTCAGAAAAATGAGACATAGAATATTTACGACGCATACGTTTTAATACACTGTCTGAACCAGATTGAAGTGGCACGTGCAAGTGTCTCACCACTTTATGTGACTGTTTTAATACTTCTATTACTTCATCAGTCAGCTGACTTGCTTCTATAGATGAGATTCGGATACGTTCAAGGCCATCAACAGTTTCAAGATCTCTAAGCAATTGTGCAAGGTTATAATCTTTTAAGTCTTGTCCATAACCTCCTGTATGAATGCCGGTTAAAACAATTTCTTTATAACCGGAATTAACAAGCTGTGTTGCTTGTTCAATTACTTTTTTAGGGTCTCTTGAACGCATTAAGCCACGTGCCCATGGTATGATACAGAAAGTACAGAAATTATTGCACCCTTCTTGAATTTTTAAAGACGCACGTGTGCGGTCTGTAAAATATGGGACATCTAATTCTTCATAAGTACGATTTTTCATAATATTACTTACGCCATTAATAGGTTGGCGTTCTTTTTGATATTCGTTTATATAACCAAGTAATTTATGTCTGTCTTGCGTACCTACAACAATGTCAACACCGGGAATTTCCATAATTTCGGCAGAAGAAGTTTGTGCATAACATCCTGTCACACACACGACAGCTTCTGGATTACGTCGAATGGCACGACGAATCACTTGTCTACTTTTTTTATCGCCTGTATTTGTTACAGTACATGTATTAATTACAAAAACGTCTGCATTTTGTTCAAAATCAACACGTTCATAGTTTTCTTCTTTGAATAATTGCCAAATTGCTTCTGTCTCGTAGTGATTTACTTTACAACCTAATGTGTGAAAAGCAACTGTACTCATATACTCACCCCATCAATTCTATTTCATAACTTATGGCACTTAATGCATATAATGGTGCTGTTTCAGCACGTAAAATTCTTGGGCCTAAACCAATACAAGTTGCAACTTTTTCAAAAGCTGCCACCTCTTCATCAGAAAAGCCACCTTCAGGACCAAATAGCATTAAGACACGAGCACCTGGCTTTAATTGTTGAATCTTAGTCTTAAAAAATGCCCGTTCATTTTCTTTTGCAGATGCCTCATAAGCCATAAGCACACAATCATATTGATTTATCATACCATAAATGTCTTTTAAATTCGAGGTAAAGTTAACTTCAGGGATGATTTGACGATAGCTTTGTTCAGCTGCTTCTTTAACGATTTTTTTCCAACGTTCTACTTTTTTATCGGCTTTTTGCTTATTTAATTTAACAATAGATCGGTCCATTTGAGTTGTGATGAATGCACTTGCACCAAGCTCAGTCGCTTTTTGTAACAACCACTCATATTTATCGCCTTTAATAAGACCACTACAAATAGTGATAGAAATAGGCAATTCACTCGCTATATCAACTTGTGCCTGACATTCGATTGAAATGTCGCTATCAGATATTGCTATAATTTTACAGCGAAACGTTTGAGCATCTAAAAAATTAACGATAATCTCATCGCCTATTGATAAACGCATAACATTTTTAATATGGTGTATATCATTTTTATCTGTGATAAAAAAACGCTGATGAAGTTCAGCGTTTTTATGAATAAAGTATCTTTGCATATTAAATCTCCTTACGCGCTATAATGCAAACCCAACCTTCTTGTAACTCAGTGTTAATAATTGTAAAACCAGCTGCTTTCATTTGCGCTTGTATTTCATCACGCTTTTCTTCAATAATACCAGATGCAATGAAATAACCGTTAGGATTCAATCGCGCATAAGCGTCTGTAATCATTTTTTCGATAATATGTGCCAATATATTAGCAATGATAACGTCATATTGTTCGGTTTCATTGACCAATAAGTTGCCTGTGCCTGTTTGTATAGCGTCAAGACAATGATTTTTTTCGAAATTTTCTTGTGCAACTTTTACAGCCATTTCATCTAAATCAATTGCTTTAATTGCTTTAGCACCAAGTAAATAAGAGGCGATACTTAAAATACCAGACCCTGTGCCCACATCTATAACGCGATGTTCAGGTTGTATTGTTGTCTCTAAAGCACTTAAGCACATACTAGTTGTTGGGTGATCACCTGTACCAAATGCCATACCTGGGTCTAACTCAATATAGAGATGATCAGATGTACGGTCTACTGACTCCCAACTCGGCACTATATAGAAACGATTTGAAGCTTGAAACGGATGAAAATAGTTTTTCCACTCATTCTCCCAATCTGATTCCTGAATAGTCTTTTCACTTAAAGCTAGGATGGATTGATCAATTAAAGGCGCATGCGTAAATTGGGATTTAATATTTTCTTTTAAGGTTTCATCATATTGAAAATCATTAAAATAGGCTTTAATAATCATGTGTCTCTCTGGGTAGTCTTCTGGATTCAGTGCAAAAATCTCTCCAAATCGATCTTTGCGTTCTTTTGAAAGCTCTCCCGAATCTTCAATCGCAACACCACTCGAACCGGCTTCTTGAAGAATTTCAGTAACAACGGCTTCTGCGTCTTGGTTTACGGTTACAGAAAGTTCAATCCATGTCATTGACTAATCTCCTTTGAAAAAGCGACGTGCTTTATCTTTAAAATTAGATGGCTGTTCAGTAATATTTTCTCCTGATTCACTCGCAAATTCTTTTAAAATTTCACGTTGTCTTTCAGTTAAGCGTGTAGGCGTTTGTACACGGATATTTACAAATAAATCACCGTATCCGTAGCCATGTACATTTTTAATCCCTTTACCTTTAAGTCTGAACTGTTTGCCAGTTTGTGTACCTTCTGGAATGGTTAACATGACATGCCCATTTAATGTTGGGATTTTAACTTCATCACCTAATGCAGCTTGTGCAAATCCAATATCATGGTGATATAAAATGTCATCGCCTTCACGTTGGAACTTATCAGATGGTTTAACGCGGAATACGACAAATAAATCACCAGCAGGACCACCATTTTCACCTGGCGAACCTTGACCTGCTAAACGAATTTGTTGATCATTATCGACACCTTCTGGAACAGTCACTTCAAGTTTGACGTTTTTAATTTCTGTTCCTTTACCTTTACAAGTTGGACATGGTTCTTCAAATTCTTCGCCAGTTCCATTACATTCAGGACAAACTTTCTCAGTTCTTACACGTCCAAGTATTGTGTTTTGCTCTACTGTTATATGGCCTTTACCTTTACAGTATGAACAAGTTTTCTTTTTAGTTCCTGGTTTGGCACCTTCCCCACCACACGTATGACAAGTAACTTCTTTACGGATAGAAATTTCTTTTTTCGTACCGAATACAGCTTCCTCAAAAGAAATAGTCATTGTATATTGAAGGTCGTCACCTTTACGTGGGGCGTTTGGATCACGCTGTCTTTGAGCACCACCAAAAAATGAGCTAAATATATCTTCAAATCCTCCACCAAATCCTGAAAAGTCCTGGCCACCAAAACCTTGACCAAATCCACCTTGAGGTCCAGAATGACCAAATTGATCATAATTTGCGCGTTTATTATCATCGCTAAGTACTTCATAAGCTTCACTTATTTCTTTAAACTTAGCATCTGCGCCCTCTTCTTTATTAATATCTGGATGATATTTTTTTGACAATTTGCGGTAAGCCTTTTTAATTTCATCCTTGCTTGCGCTTTTGCTTACACCAAGAACTTCATAATAATCTCTTTTTGCCAATGCCATCTCTCCTTTATATGCAAATTATGATTAAAAAGGGGCTGGGACGATTGAATGTCCTAGCCCCTTTGAGCGACTTTTTACAGTCAATATATACTTAGTGACATGACCTATTTTTGTGATTGATCGTCGTCATTTACTTCTTTAAATTCGCCGTCTTCAACTGTGCTTCCTTGTTGAGATGCATTGTCTTGACTAGCTTGAGCTTGTTGCTGTGCTTGCTCATATACTTTCATAGAGAGTTGTTGTACAACTTGTTCTAAAGCTTCTTTTTTCGCTTTAATGTCTTCGATATCGTTACCCTCTAAAGCAGTTTTAAGCTCGTCTTTTTTCGCTTCAGCATCTTTTTTATCATCTTCGCTTACGTTTTCACCTAAGTCTTTTAATGTTTTATCTACTTGGAATACAAGTTGATCTGCTTCATTTCTTAAGTCTACTTCTTCACGACGTTTTTTGTCAGCTTCAGCATTTTGTTCAGCATCTTTAACCATACGATCGATTTCTTCATCTGATAACGCTGAAGAAGATTCGATTGTAATGTTTTGCTCTTTATTTGTACCTAAATCTTTAGCAGTTACGTTTACAATACCGTTTTTATCAATATCAAAAGTAACTTCGATTTGAGGTACGCCACGTGGTGCTGGTGGAATATCAGTTAATTGGAAGCGACCTAATGTTTTATTATCAGATGCCATCGGACGTTCACCTTGTAACACATGAATGTCTACAGCGGGTTGATTGTCAGCGGCAGTAGAATAGACTTGAGATTTTGATGTTGGAATTGTTGTATTACGTTCAATTAAAGTGTTCATACGGCCACCCATGATTTCAATACCAAGTGAAAGTGGCGTAACGTCTAGAAGTACAACATCTTTAACGTCACCAGTAATTACACCGCCTTGAATTGCAGCACCCATAGCTACAACTTCATCAGGGTTAACACCTTTGTTTGGTTCTTTACCAATTTCTTTTTTGATTGCTTCTTGTACTGCTGGGATACGTGTAGAACCACCTACTAAGATAACTTCATCAATATCAGCTTTTGAAAGACCAGCATCTTGCATTGCTTGACGTGTTGGACCCATTGTTTTTTGAACAAGTGAATCTGCTAATTCTTCAAATTTAGCACGTGTTAATGTTGTTTCTAAGTGTAATGGTCCAGATTCTCCTGCAGAAATAAATGGAAGTGAAATTTGTGTTGAAGAAACCCCAGATAAATCTTTTTTCGCTTTTTCAGCTGCATCTTTTAAACGTTGTAATGCCATTTTATCTTGAGATAAGTCTACACCGTTTTCAGATTTAAATTGCTGAACAAGATAATCAATAATGACTTGGTCAAAGTCATCCCCACCAAGTTTATTGTCACCTGCAGTAGCAAGTACTTCGAACACACCGTCACCTAATTCTAAGATAGAAACGTCAAATGTTCCGCCACCTAAGTCAAATACTAAAACTTTTTCATCTTTTTCTGTTTTATCTAAACCATAAGCTAATGCTGCAGCTGTAGGCTCGTTAATAATACGTTCAACTTCTAATCCAGCAATTTTACCAGCATCTTTAGTTGCTTGACGTTCAGCATCATTGAAGTAAGCAGGTACTGTAATAACAGCTTTTTCTACTTTTTCGCCTAAATAGCTTTCAGCAGTACTTTTTAGATTTTGCAAAATCATTGCTGAAATTTCTTGTGGTGTATAATCTTTGCCATCGATATTTTCTTTGTGATCAGTACCCATGTAACGTTTAATAGATTGAATTGTATTTGGGTTTGTAATTGCTTGACGTTTAGCAACTTCACCGACTTGTGTTTCTCCACCTTTAAAAGCAACTACAGATGGTGTTGTACGCGCACCTTCAGGGTTTTGAATTACTTTTGGTTCGTCTCCCTCTAAAACTGATACACAAGAGTTAGTAGTACCTAAATCAATTCCAATAACTTTACTCATAGTCTAATTCCTCCTAAATTTCAAACATTGTTATTTTTACATAAATGGTATTTTCAGTCAAAATTATTGATTTACTTTTACCATTGAAGCACGTAATACTCTGTCATTCAATTTATAACCTGGTTGTAACTCTTCTGTGATTTGTCCAGATTCATAATCCGGATGATCATCTTGAATTACAGCTTGATGATAGTTCGGATCAAATTGTTCGCCTTCTGTTTTGATACGTTCTAATCCGTTATCCTCAAGTGCTTTAGTAAGGCTATCATAAACCATTTCTACACCTTTTTTAAGTGAATTGAATGATTCATCATCACCTTCTATTTTTAAAGCGCGCTCAAAATTATCTAATGCAGGCAATACATCAGTAAGTACACTTTGAGCTTGATATTTCTTTTGAATTTGTGCTTCATTTTGAATACGTCGTTTATAATTTTCAAATTCAGCATACAAACGAAGATACTGTTCTTCTTTTTCATCTAGCTTAGATTTTAAAGATGCAATTTCTTCATCTCTTGGATCTACTGTTTCAGTCTCTTCGCTATTTTCTGAACTACTTTCATTTTCAGTTTGAACATCTTCTACAGGTTCAGAAGATAAATTTTCATTTCCATTCTGTTCCGGTTCAATTTTTTCTTCGTTATCACGAATGTCTTTTTCCTCTGACATTTTCAAACCTCCATTACGTATAAGCATGCGTGTATGCCTATTTTATGATATTCGACTAAGCAATTGTATCACGTTTTGATAACGCATTGCTGTAGGACCGATGACGGCGATATAGCCATTCAAATCTTTTTCGATTTGATATGGGCTAGTAAGAATGGCTACACCATGCAAATTGTTCTCAATTTCAGTACCAATGCGTATATTGATTGGATGATTAGAAACTTTATGAATAAATTCTGTAATCTGCTCAGACTCAATATACTTCAAGATAGGTTGAATGGATGCTACATTTGATTCATTTAACCCTTCAATTAATTGATGTTTGCCACCTAAGTAGACATGAGATGATTCGTCTTTATTGTATTGTTCAATTAACTGATAAATATGCATGATTAAGTTGATTTCTTTATCATCAAAGCCTAACATACGATACATTTCAAAATGATGATTTTGGCCATCGTTGAGAAATGTATGAATACTTTGAGAAAGATAATTTGAAACTTTGATAATAGATTGATCATCAATGGTTTGCTGTGTGGAAACATGTAAATGTTTAACATGTCCAGTTTTATAAACCAGTACAACAATTAAATGATGAGGGTTTACCTTCATTAAATGTACATCTAAAATAGTGGACTTTGAATGATCAGGTCCTATTACAAGAGTTGTGTAATGTGTTTGAATTGAAAACACTTTTGCAAAGTTATCTAATGTAGATGAAATATCATAATGATGATTGACAAACATTTCATGTAAACTGAGATGACTTTGCTCATCTGAATCTAATGACGCCTCTAACAATCGATTGGCATATAGCCTAAACCCTTGTTCAGAGGGCACGCGCCCAGAAGAAAAATGTGTTTTTTTAATTAAATCATTTTCTTCTAAAGACTTCATGTCGTTTCTAATTGTCGCAGGACTAACATCAACATTATGTCTTCGTATTAGTGTATTAGAACCGATTGGTTGTCCTAATTCAACATAATCTTCAACAATCGCATTTAAAATGCTTAATTGTCTTCGTGTAATCATGTTTTTCACCTCATTAGCACTCTTTTGTTTCAAGTGCTAACTATAATTTATCAAATTGGTCAAAGTAAGTCAATGTTAAAGCATCAAATATCAAAAAAAGATTTTACACCTGTATAAATGCTTCAAAGACTTCATTTCCTACTATTCGACCTTTATCTGTAAGCTTTATTTCCGTAGGTGAATTTTCAATGAGTCCTTGTTTTTCCAATTTTAAAATTTCTTTAGAATATACGTCTTCTAAACGTCGTTGATACTTCATTTGGAATGTATCTTTATTGACACCTTGGTTCATTCTAAGTCCTAAAAACATTTCTTCTTCAATCTGTTCTTGTTCAGTAGGTTCTGTTTCAGATAACCTTGGTTTCAAACCTTGGTTGACTTTTTTAATATAATGATTAACGGGATTTACATTTGTATATCTAATCCCGTCAATATAGCCACTTGCGCCAGCACCAAACCCATAATAACTTTCATTTTTCCAATAAACTTTATTATGTGCAGATTCATGATTGTCTTTTGCGAAATTAGAGATTTCATATTGGTGTAATTCACTTTTTTTGATTCGATTCATCAAGAAATTATACATTTCAGCACCAATATCTTCATTAGGAAGCTTTAACTTTCCTTTTCGATATTGGTTATAAAATTGGGTCTGAGGTTCTAAAATAAGTCCATAACTTGATAAATGATCAATATTCAAAGATAAAGCTTCATCAAGACTAGTTTGAAATTGTTTTAAAGTTTGACCCGGCAAATGATACATCAAATCTAAACTAATAGATGGAATGTCATAATATCTTGCATTTTCAACTGCTTGATAAATATCGGATTTTTGATGACTACGCCCTAAAGTTTTGAGTAAATCATCATCAAACGTTTGGACACCAAGTGACAAACGATTGACCCCATATGATTTGAGTAAAGCTACTTTTTCAGCCGTTAATTCATCTGGGTTAGCCTCAAAAGTGTATTCTCCTAAAATTTTAAATTGTTGTTGAATCGTTTCTAATAGGTATGTGAGTTGCTCTACTGACAAAGCTGTAGGGGTCCCTCCGCCCACGAACAAAGTCTCTAATGTAGAGGCATTTGATTGCTTTATTTCCTCTCTTAAGCATTGTAAATAAGCATCAACTGGTTGATTTTGAATGAAATATTTATTGAAATCACAATAAGTACAGATTTTAACGCAAAAAGGAATATGAATATATGCACTTTTCACTATCATCATGTCACCCCATAAAATATGCCCCCTAAACACCTTAATGTATGGGGAGCATATAACAAAATTTTATTCTTCATCCATTTTTAATACGGCTAAGAAAGCGTCTTGAGGTATTTCAACATTACCTACTGCTTTCATTTTCGCTTTTCCTGCTTTTTGTTTTTCTAATAATTTACGTTTACGACTAATGTCGCCACCATAACATTTAGATAGCACGTTTTTACCCATTGACTTAATATTTGTACGCGCCACAATTTTATGTCCAATTGCAGCTTGAACAGGCACTTCAAATTGTTGACGTGGAATAAGCGTTTTTAATTTTTCAACTAAAACTTTACCTCGTGCATATGCAAAATCACGGTGAACGATAAAACTTAAAGCATCAACTTTATCTCCGTTTAAAAGGATATCCATTTTAACAAGGTTGCTTTCTTTATTTTCGATAAACTCATAATCAAATGACGCGTATCCTTTAGTATTTGATTTGAGTTGATCGAAGAAATCAAATACGACTTCAGATAGTGGAAGTTCGTATACAATATTTACACGTATATCATCTAAATAATCCATGTTGATAAATTGACCACGTTTACGTTGACATAATTCCATAACTGCACCTACGTAATCGTTTGGTACCATCATTGTTGCTCTTACATAAGGTTCATATATTTTATCAATTTGATCTCTCTCTGGCATTTGAGCTGGGTTGTCGACTTGTAGCTGATCACCATTTCTCAATACCACAGTGTAAATAACTGAAGGCGCTGTCGCAATCAATTCAATTCCAAATTCTCGTTCAATTCGTTCTTGAATAATTTCCATGTGTAACATACCTAAAAATCCAGTTCGATAACCGAAACCGAGTGCCTTTGATGATTCGGGCTCAAATTCAAGAGAAGCATCATTAAGTTGTAATTTTTCTAATGCTTCACGTAAATCATTATAATCTTTATTATCAATTGGGAATAAGCCACAATAAACCATCGGATTCATTTTCTTATACCCTTTTAATGGTGTCTCAGCAGGGTTTTCCGCATGTGTGATAGTATCCCCAACTCGAGAATCGTCTACATTTTTAATGCTTGCAATAATATAACCTACATCGCCTACTGTTAATTCGTCTACAGGCAATTCTTTTGGTGTATTAATTCCGACTTCAGTCACTTCGAATGTTTTTCCTGTCGCCATCATCTGAATGCGGTCGCCTGCTTTAACGACACCGTCAACGACTCTAATAGATGAAATAACCCCTCTATATGGATCATACTCTGAGTCGAAGATTAAAGCTTTTAAAGGTGCACTAGGGTCACCATCTGGTGGTGGTACCATTTCAACAATTTTTTCTAAGATTTCATCTATACCTATGTTTGATTTTGCACTTGCTAATACTGCATCGTCTTTATCTAAACCGATGACGTCTTCTACTTCTTGTTTGACGCGTTCAGGTTCTGCGGCAGGTAAATCTATTTTATTAATAACAGGAATAAGCTCTAAGTCATTATCCAATGCTAAATATACATTCGCTAATGTTTGTGCCTCTATTCCTTGAGCAGCGTCAACGACTAAAATCGCACCTTCACACGCAGCAAGAGAGCGAGAGACTTCATAAGTAAAGTCGACGTGACCTGGTGTATCAATAAGATGGAAAGTATAAGTTTCACCATCATTGGCTTCATATTTTAAGCGAACTGCATTTAATTTAATTGTGATCCCACGTTCGCGTTCTAAATCCATTGAATCTAATAGCTGTGCTTGCATTTCGCGAGATTCTACTGTTTTCGTATTTTCCAGTATACGATCTGCTAAAGTGGATTTTCCGTGATCTATATGTGCTATGATCGAAAAATTCCTGATATATTTACGTCTATTTAAACGTTCTTGATTATCCATATCATCATACTCACTTTCATAAAATTACCCGTCAATTAACGATTACATCTTTGCTATAATAACGTTTTTAAGTTATAAATGCAACTGAGTCTAGAGGTGTTTAATGTTAATATTTCTATTATAACCTATTTTCTTAAACAATCCTGAATAGGCCTTATATTTCGTGAGTTTTTATTGAATTATCAAAAAATACAGCTACACTTGAATTAATCGTTGCACATTGATTTGAGTTTTGATAGAATGAATCTTGTTGTAATCAAATTATTTTGATACCAAGATGATTATAGGAGGTGTCTTTCATGCCCAATATTAAATCTGCAATTAAACGTGTGAGAACAACTCATACAGCTGAAAGCAAAAACATTTCTCAAAAGAATGATATGCGTTCTGCAGTCAAAAATGCTAAAAAAGCTATTGAGACAAATGCCGATAATAAACAAGAATTAGTAAGCAATGCAATTAAACGTATTGATAAAGCTGCTCAAAAGAATTTAATTCATTCTAACAAAGCTGATAGAATGAAATCTAAATTGATGTCAGCAAAATAATTCAATATTTGTTTGAAAGTTATAGATTATGAGTGTGGGACATTCGTTCCCTCTAGCATTAATCATTAAAAGTTTTTATTAAGCATTAATGTGGTTATTTATTGCTAATTTCATTAATTTAATAACTTTCATAGGTTGAGACTTACCAATGTCTCAACCTTATTTTTTTGCAACAAAATCTTAGTCATTTAATCAACCATTAGAAAAATATTAACGGTTGATTAAATAAACACTTAAAATGTAATGTGGTTCGCCATAAAAAGTTGAATGAAGAAAACGCACCGTAGCACATAACTATTTGAGAGTGTCGCGGAACTAATCGCCATACGCTACAAGCTAAGTATAAATAATTCTAAAATTAAAACTTTATCCATATAGGAAGACTTAAGTTTATAATCTGTTTCAGTGCATCGATCAATAATCGATAATAATGATTCTAATTGATATCTTTTAACTTGGTTGAGTGCTAATTTAACTCGATAAGGGTGTGCACCAACAGTTTTAGCAATTTGTTGCCCAGAATATCCTTTTTGACTCAAAATTTTGGTTTGATAATACAATCGATAATTACTAGTGATAAGTGCTAATAATTTAATAGGTTCTTCTTTAAGCTGAATTAAATCTTTAATGAGTTGAATTGCCTTATCCTTTTGACCTTTTTGAATATATTCGGTTAATAGAAAAACATTTTGCTCAAGACTTCTATTAACAATCATTTGTATATCGTCTTTATTTATGACGGGGCGCTCTCCTACAAATAATAGCAACTTATCAAGCTCTTGTTTTATAACACGATATTGTACGCCTGTTAATGATAATAAGTGCTCTAATGCATCTTGTTTAATTTCCTTATAAGATGTATTTAGATACGTTTTAATCCAATTCAACATTTCTTGTTCTGACATTTGTTCAATTTTTTTAATTGATGCATGCTTTTTTAAAGTTTTTACAAGCTTCTTTCTCTCATCTAATTTCGCTGATTGGACTTGAAATATCAGTAAAGCTTCCCCATCGTATTTTTCTATAAATGCTTGTAACGCATCTGTATGAGCAATGTAATCTTTAGGTGGTTTTTCTCCTGTAAAAACGAAACTATTTTGAACAACAATCACTTTTTTATTTGAAAATAGCGGAAGTGTCAAAGCTTCTTCGATAATTGTATGAATATTGACCTCATATAAATTATACTTTACATAATTAAAATCATCCTTAGGTTCATTATCAAGATAATGATCGATGAGTTGATATGTTTCGCGGTCTATTAACTCAGGGACTTCCCCATGAATGACGTGAATGTTTGACATACATATACTTCCTCTCTTATTTCTCAATCGTATTTATACATTATATCATGAAAAGTAAAGGTGATTCCTATTTATGAAGCTTTCTCAGTATGAATTTGATACGATGTCTTACCTTTATCATTAAATTCGATATTTATATGATGATTATCAGCGGTGTTATATACTTTTGCATGAATGGCCCTTAGCTTTTGAATAGTAGTTGGATGTGGCAAATGATAGACATTATTTCTACCTGCTGATATCAGTGCGATTTGAGGTCGTATTTCATTGATAAAGGATGTTGATGAACTCGTTTGACTTCCATGATGTCCTACCTTTAAGATTTGAATTTTCGGTAAGCGATAATTAGCGAGTAGCTTCAGTTCATTTTTTTCTGTAGCATCCCCCATTAGTAAGATATGGGTTTGATCAATCGATGCTAAAGTAATGATTGAATGTTCATTTGGGTCAGCACTGTTTTCAATATTTGTATCCAATAGAGTAAATTTAAATGCGCCTAAATCGATAAAAGAAATGTCTTTATAGGACAGTAATTTTGTATGTTGGCTTCTCGCAATATTTTGAATCCATTGCAACTTTTCTTGGTTAAAATGAGAAGGATTAATAATAATATTTTTGATTTTGATATACTTTGAAATATGCGCAAGTTCGCCTAAATGGTCATTATGATCATGAGTGATAATTAAATAATCAACATGATGAATACCCCTCTTTTTAAATAACGGATAAGTTGATTTTTCCGTGATGTTGTAGTTTTGTTTTTTCATGCTCCCATGTTCAGCTAAACCGCCAGTATCAATTAGGAGTGTTTTACCATTTTTATTTTGGAAGAATATGGCATCGCCTTGTCCAACATCTAAAATCGTCATTTGGTTAGGATAATTTGGATGTAAGTGAGTCGCTATAAATAGGAAAGAAACAGCAGTCAAAAAGAACAAGAGATATTTTTCATTAGAAAGGAAGTAAAGAAGAATAAAAGTAACGATTGTAATCATTAAAAACCCAACTTCTCCAAAATCTGCAATGGGAAAATGATACTGCGTAAGCGGTTGTAAACCTTTTAAAATGAAATTTTGTATCGTGAAAATAATCATCGACAAAGGCTTAAAAAGGAATAACAAAGAGGGATATATTAATGCACATAGACCTACAATGAATGAGAAAGGGATGATGACAAAACTATATAGTGGAATAAAGATAATATTGCTGATAATCCCCTGCCATTGTATTTCATTAAATTGGAGATAGTTGATTGGCAAAACCGCAACAATTGAAATCACAGATGCTAAAATAAGCGAATAGACGAACTGATACTTATTTAAAAGATCTTTCATCAAAATAAGAACACTACTAATGAGAAACGAATAGATAAAACCTAGATGATGGTGATATTGAATATTCAAAAACGACATGAAAATATACACACATGCTAATGCTTGTATCGACGTGAAATGAAAGTATTTTGAAAGTATTAAAATTAACATTGTCATTAATACAGCTCTTTGTGCACTGGGGCTTGCATTAACAAATATAAGGAATAAGGGTAGAAAGAGAAGTAATAGAGATTCAATCACATAAATGGGAATGGGTAACCGCTTAGTGAACATATAAAAAAGCGCAATTAATATACTCACATGTGTCCCACTAATCGCATATAAATGTGATATACCCAAGTCTCTCGCTCGTGCCTTGATTTCACTAGACATATCATCTGTGGAGCCTGTAGCAATTGCTAATATTTCACCTTGGCCTATAAAATGATGCGCTCTAATGCGTTCAATCAAACTATTACGTGCATACACGATATAGTCTTTAAATTTGGGTTGCATGCTTATACATCTATTAAAATCAATTTTTTTAACAAAAAGAACTTCCAATTGTGAAAGGTGTTGAGGATCACGATATATTCCCTTCACCGGACAAGCATGGTTCAGAAAGAAATTAGCATTTGGAACGTTGATTTTAGTTTTAAAAGGCGCTTTTAAAACTAACTGTTTATTAAAGTCTGATATATTTGCCGTAAGTAATCCTTCCTTGATTAAAGGAAGAGAAGAAAAATGAATCAATACGTTCTTTTTCTCATTTGGTTGTTGAGTATAGGAAGGTTGAATATGTTCTAAAGGCGCATGTTGCTTTTTTTCAATTCCATACCCTATCGATACGATTAAAAAACTGATCACCATCAATAATTTGTTTTTTCTTTTCCTATACATAGTAATTAATATAATGAAAAATAGAAAAAGCGCAGCCATTAAATGATGATAAGCGATTTGACCAATAATATAGCATAATAAGAGATAGGTCATTTTGTATTAAGAAGATAATTAGCAATAGTTTGAGCATTAAAGTCGATCTTTTCAAAATTAATTCCAGATTGCTTTAATAACTGGATTGCATAGGGATGATTATGGTAATCTTCGGCATAATAAACGGTTTTGATTCCGGCTTGAATTATAGATTTTGTGCAATTTAAGCATGGAAAATGCGTCACGTAAATTGTAGCCCCCTCTGTTGAGACACCTTGCTTGGCGCATTGCAATATTGCATTCATTTCTGCATGAATCGTTCTAATACAATGACCATCTTCTAACAAACAACCTTCATAAATACAGTGGACTTCTCCTGAAACTGAGCCATTATAGCCTCCAGCAATAATCCGATTGTCTTTAATAATAGTTGCACCGACTGATAATCGAGTACAAGTTGATCTCAATGCAAGTAAATGTGATTGTGCCATGAAATAGTCATGCCATTGAATACGTTTCAATTTAAGCCACTCCTCGAAGTTATTTCAAATGATTCTTTATTAAATTATAACTTTTTCTATAGTATTTCACTAGTTAGATTCTACAATCAGACTGAAAAGTAAGATTTGATTCTCTGGTTTTACCTCAATAATCACCCGTTATAACACATCTGAATGAGATTTCAGCATATAGATAGGTTTTACATATGAATTCACCAAAAATGATAAAGTATAAAAACGGTTTCTATACGGTTCGATCTCATACACTTTATGAGAGATTATTTAGGTTTGGATTGTTCAACGGTAGACGCTACACCACCGTCAGCACCTTTATGTGCATCTTGTATTTTCATACAAGCACAGACTATATCTTTTCCGTTGGCATTATCCAATACGGCGAAACCACTTCCACACGCTTGTGTGTACTTCCCTCAAGAGGAATAGTCGTTGAACCTTCCTATTTCTAGGCTTGGCTGCTAGTTGCCCATTGTAAAAACACTTAGGTTTTAACCTTATGTCATCCTGCTTATTTTTTCTGCAGTTTCGCAACCTTCACGCTTGAGTTTGATTATCTCTACGTTGTGGTCAAGCAGGCTTTAGGGTTTTCAAGCAATTCAATTTCTTTGTTGGACAGTCGTACTGTCACGATGTGCAGATTTCTCTACACACTGAATAAAAGAGGCGCTTTGACTTGAAACATCTTAAATGTCAAAAGCTGGGGTCTTTTCATTATTCAAACGTTTTATCACCGATACCTTTAATTTCTTTCAATTCATCAACAGCATTAAAGCCATTGTGTTCTTCTCTATATTTAATGATTGTTTGGGCTTTCGAAGGTCCAATTCCAGGAATTTGGGTCAAGTCTTTTTCTTCTGCTGTATTTAAATTAATGACTTGATTTGAATCTGAAGTCTCATGCTCTTTACCTAATGATTCAGCATGTGCCCCAACTTGTTGTTTATCGTTAACAGTTGGAATATAAATCATCTTTTGATCACGTAACTTTTCGGCTAAATTAACCGTTGATAAATCTGCGTTCTTAAGTGGCTCAGCTTTATCCAATAAATCCTTTATACGCGCGTTAGGTTTCATTTCGTATGTTCCCGCATGCTTTATTGCACCTTTTATATCGACTATGACGGTTGAAGGCATCGTCTGTTCATTTGGCTTGGATTGCTTATCTTTCCCAACACTTGACTCTATCAAATCACTTTGATGTGGCAGAGATATAACATCTTTTGATTCTTTGCTGTCAAATCCCGTAAAAAAGAATATAGAACAAAGAATAATGATTAATGAAGAAATACATAGACATAAGTGAATCTTATAGTGCTTAAGCAAATCAAAAACATGTTGTGTAGATCGCATAAAAAAACCTCCTTGCGTTTATTTACACGCAAAGAGGGATGGTTTTACTTCTATTTTTTTGCTATAAAAAAGAGTCGATCACTCTCACTATTTTTATTACTATAATCGAAATCATAAAATGTTTCAATATCTTTAAAACCAACTGCTTTAAGCATTTCTATATACTGGGCTTTTTCTAACGTCCGTTGAAACTGTGATTCATCTCTTCTTAAATATTGACCGTCTTCTGTTCGGATGAAAAATGTTAAATCATGCCAAACACTATGAGGTAATTCGCCAGTTTCGGTTTGCCATACGAGCGTTAAGTCTTCACGATCATCTAAATAAACTTGTTGGTTGAACTGTGTATCCATTTTATAAATACTGTGCACATCAAAGATAAAACTTCCTTGTTGTTTGAGATGATGGAAGACATGATTAAAAGTTGCCATTACATCCGCTTCTTCTACAACGTAATTTAAACTGTCACAAAGAATCGTCACTAAATCAAATTGGCGATTTAAGTTAAATGCTGTCATATCCCCTTGTATCCAGTTTACATGTTCAGATTTTTGCTGTGCACGTGCTATCATCTCAGGACTTAAATCCATTCCTACTACCTCGGTCGCTAGTTGTGGTAAAAACTGTGTTAAATTACCAGTCCCGCAACCAATATCTAAGATGGAATGAGCTTGAGCGGCATGAAGCGTATCCTTTATAATGGCAAGCCATTTATCATAAGGCTGATCATCAGTTAATCGATCATAAAATACACTTAAATTCTCATATTGCATTATGAACTCATAACCTCTTTATATCCCATCATTTCTACATCTTGATAAAGTTTTTCTAAATTGTAATAACTGCGTTCATCTTTATGGAAAACATGAACAACAACATCTGCTAAATCAATTAAAATCCATCGGCCTTCATTGAAACCTTCTATACGTTTCACTGTAACGCCTTGTTCTTCCGCTTGTTCTTTAACAGCTCTTGCGATAGCTTGAACTTGTCTTTCATTGTTTCCATGACAAACAACAAAGTAATCTACAATATCAGAAATGCCATGCATATTAAGTGAGATAATATCTTCGCCTTTTTTATCGTCTGCAGCTTTAACAGCTAACATGAGTAAGTCTTTTACGTTCATTGAATCATCCTTTAATTAGAGTCGTTTAAATTGTAATAATTAAGACAATCAATAGTTGATTGAAAAACATTAACATCTTTGTTCACAAGAAACAATACTGTACGTTTGGATATTTCATATATTGTTCTATCTAAGCCTACACCATTATAGACCATATCGCGTATTTCATCTACACCGGGTGTTTTACGTCCAGGTTCGATATAGTCAGCGATAAACACTAGTTTTTCAGTTTTCGTCATTTTTTTACGACCTGTTGTATGATTATAGATTGCTAATAAAATTTCTTTATCGTTTAGACCATATTGATGTTTCATCAATGCCGCACAAACAGGACCGTGTAAAATCTCAGAACCATAACCTAAAAGCTCGTGATCTAACTGATAGCGCGTCACTTGTTGATATAAAAAGCTGAGGTCGTCATATTTACAAAAATCATGTAAAATACCTGCTAATTCCGCTTTTTCTTTATCCCCTTCATAAATATCTGCTAACTTAACAGCTGTTTCTGCAACACGCATTGAATGTTCGAATCTTTTTTTAGGTAACTTTTGCTTAACCAATTCAATTGCAAACGCTTGATCCATATAACCCCTCCTTAAAAATATACTGTTCGACATTTAACGGTACCCACATATGAATCGTTTTGTCTTGCTTACAACGTTCACGAATTTCAGTTGAGCTGATTTCGATATTAGGAATATCAATCGGTTGGATAGATTCTGATTGTGATTGGATTGGATAGCCTCTATTAACAACAATAAAAGTAACGATTTTCTTTAATTCCCCAATTTTATACCACTTGTCTAATTGTTCATATTGGTCAGTGCCAATTACAAAATAGAGTTGCGCGTCTGGCGCTTCATTTTTAATTGCGACTAATGTATCGTAAGTGTAACTTTTTCCTTTACGATGTATTTCGTCTAAACGAAGTGTGCCAAATCCCAGATTTTGAATGACAAGTTCGACCATTTTTAAACGATGTTTGACATCGATTAAACCGGTCGGTGTCTTTAAAGGCGACATGTAACTCGGTATAAAATAAAACGCATCCGGTCTAATCTGGTCATTCACCTCGCTCGCAACCATCTCGTGACCACTGTGAATTGGATTAAACTGTCCTCCATAAATAACGATTTTTTTCATATTAAGGGAGTTCAATCGTTTTATTTTCTTTAGATTCCTTATAAAGAACAATCATAGATCCAATCAGTTGAACCAATTCACTTTGAGTTTCATTTGCTATTGTTTCTGCAAGTGTGGCCTTATCTTCTAAATTATTTTGTAAAATATGAATTTTAATTAATTCTCGTTTTTCAAGAATATCTTTAATTTGAACAATCATATTTTCATTTATACCTGATTTTCCAATTTGAAATGTAGGGTCAACATGATGTGCTTGACTCCTTAAATATCTCTTTTGTTTTCCTGTTAACGCCATAATAGCCTCCTTATTAATTCGTGTCATTTAATTTCTTTAGTACAGCTTGTCTCATTTCTGAAATGTTACTTTCTAGGCCCGTCCAAATCTTAAAACTTTCTGCGCCTTGAAAAACAAACATATCCAAACCATTGTATATCCTATACCCTTTTTGAGCAGCTTGCTTTAAAAATGAAGTTTGTAAAGGGTTATAAATGATGTCACATACAAGTACACTAGGCTTTAATTTTTGAAAAGTAATGATACTATCAGTAGATTGATGCATGCCTACTGGCGTTGTATTAATAATAATATCAAATGTCTCCAATAGAGGATGAACCTCATTCAAAGTATACTTAAGCACATCAAATTTCCAACTGTCAAAGCGTGCCATTGTCCTATTGGCAACCGTAATTGGAAGTTTGCATACTTTTTTTAATGCATACGCGATTCCCTTACTCGCCCCACCTGCACCTAAGATAAGGATTTGTGCGTCACTTAAATCTCCATATTTTGATTGCAATCCTTTAACAAAGCCGAGGCCATCAGTATTGTGCCCAATCCACTGATTATTGATAATTTGAACAGTATTCACTGCACCAATTGCTTGCGCCTCTTCAGTAAGTGAATCTAAAAAAGGGATGATACGCTCTTTATGAGGAATAGTGACATTAAAACCATCTAAATCTCTTTCGGAAATGATATCTTTAATATGGTGAAAATCCTGTTCTGGAATATTAAGCGCTTCATATTGATCGTTTAAATTTAAACTTTTAAAATTTGTCTGATGCATGATGGGTGATAAAGAATGGTCGATTGGATGCCCGATAACTGCAAATTTCATACATGCTCACTCCTTACATAATGGAAGGTCTTAATGTCACTTCAACATTTTTAGGAACCGTCACATCTAACTCTGCACCAGCGTCAACGGTAACGAAGCCTAAACCAGAAATCATGATGTCTTTTTTCTCATTTCCTGTATTCAAATGAATCGTATTGAGTTGTTCAAAATCAAAGTCTTGAGGTTGGGACGGTGGTGTTAATAGTGAACCAAGTTGAGTTTTCCATAATTGATCAGCTTTTTCTAGCTTAGTTCTGTGGATGTGAAGCTCGTTAGAAAAATAACAAACTAGAGGTCGTTTTCCTCCTTTTAAATAATCGACACGAGCCAACCCTCCAATAAACAAGCTTTGTAATTCATTGAGTTGATAAACGCGCTGTTTAATTTCTTTTTTAGGCATAATGATATTGAGCTCTTTTGTTGTTACAAAATGTGTCATTTGATGTGCCTGTATAATACCTGGTGTATCATACATGTCACTTTGATCATCAATTGGGATATCTATCATATCAAGTGTTGTACCTGGTACTTTAGATGTTGTGACAACATCTTTTTCTCCTACGCTTTGTTCTATTAAGCGATTAATCAATGTCGATTTCCCGACATTTGTTGTGCCAACAATATACACATCTTGCCCGTCACGATGCTTTTCAATCGTTTGGAGAAGTTCATCAATACCGAACCCTTTATGTGCAGAAATGAGACATACATCTTCAGGATATAAGCCATAATTTTTAGCAGATTTTCGTAACCACTCCGTTACACGACGCTTATTAATTTGTTTTGGTAATAAATCAACTTTATTCGCTGCTAAAATAATTTTTTTATTTCCTACAATTCTTTTAATTGCATTAATAAACGAACCTTCAAAATCAAACACATCTACTAAATTAACTACAATTCCAGGTTTGTTCGATAGGCTATTCAATAATTCAAGAAAATCATCACTATCCATACCGACATCTTGAACCTCATTGTAGTTCTTTAAGCGGAAACAACGTCGACAAATGACGTCTTCTTTTCCCATGCTTGCTTTTGGGACGTAACCAGGTTTTTGAGGGTCAGTCGATTGTAGGACTGCACCACAACCGATACACTTTAAAGTTTCAGTCAATTAAGATTCCTCCCATTTAATATAACCTTTTCGCTTGAAATGATTTAATAAGCGTCTCTCTAATAGCCGGTTAAACTTAGTGATAAATCCATCTGAATTTTTAACTGGGACAACCATAATTGTATATAAACCACTGCGATTTCCACCAAATACATCTGTTAACATTTGATCTCCAATGACTACGACCGTATCTTTCTCTAACCCCATTTGATGTGTTGCACGTCTTAGAGATTTTCCACGTGGTTTTTTAGCTTTAAAAATATAATCTACATTTAAGTTTTGGCAAAAAGATTTCACTCTTTTTTCATTATTATTAGAAACAATCGTTACTTTCATGTTTCTATCTTCAAGGCCTTTAAACCATTCCTGAACTTTAGGTGTGGGATCTGCTTCATCCCAACCTACTAATGTATTATCTAAATCTGTAATGACACCTTTAATATTTAGTGCGTGTAATTCGTCAAAGTCGATTTCATGAATTGATTTGACATATTGGTTAGGCAAAAATAATCGCTTGATAATACCCATTATAATCCTCCATTTTAAAATACTTCATTCGTAGTATTATAACACAATATCTTCTTAAAAGCGCTTTGTTTATAATTCTTTGACTAATTCACTAACCATTTTGCTTGAAGACTGTGAGGCTACTTTTAAAAATGCTTCAAAAGTCATTCCTGCTTCTTCATCTGCTAAATCAGATATTGCACGTGTAATGATAAATGGCGTATTAAATTGGAAACACGTTTGAGCGATGGCTGCAGCTTCCATTTCAGCTGCTAAAGCATGTGGGAATGAAGCTAAAATTGTTTGACGTTGCGCGTTGGTACCAATAAAGCTATCTCCCGATACAATAAGGCCTTCTTTACCATTTTGGCTTAAAGATTTTAAAACTTTATCTACTTTTTCAAATAATTCTTGATCCGCTTTGTACGTTGCTGGCATGCCAGGTATTTGCCCTATTTCATAACCAAAAGCGCGTGCATCAGCATCATGATATGCCACCTCCGAACTAATGACAACATCCCCTAATGACAAGCCAGGTTGAAGTGCACCTGCTGATCCAGTATTTATAATATACGCTGGTTTAAATTCGTTGATTAATAATGCCGTTGAGATAGCAACATTGACTTTACCAATTCCGCTTTGTGTTAAAATAATCTCTTTGTCATTTAAAAAGCCTTTATAGAAAACAGTGTGTGCGATTTTGATCTCTTCTAACCCCACCATCTGAGATTTTAAAATTTCTATTTCTTCTTCCATAGCACCAATAATGCCAATCATAATATTTCCTCCTGTTACACATGTTGAATTATTACTATTTAATCGATAAAAGGTATAATTTTAATTATAAAAGTTTAAGTTGCTTATAAATTTAGGATGTCGCATAGTTTACACAATTCTCATCATTGTATCTAGTAAAGTGCCATTAATTCAAAACAAGAAATACACATCTATAAAATACAACACCCTAACTATCCTCACACATCCGATACCTTACCTTTGCTATTTTATCACACTTAGACCTACAACTTCATAATAAAAAATGGGA